>NZ_JAMDHK010000018.1 GCF_024721115.1 Salipiger pentaromativorans
GCGGGCTGCTTGGGCATGATGGGGCTTCCTTCTTCGTCCCGCAAAGTCTATACCAAACCCCTCAGAGCGCGAGGTTTTTCAGACCTTCCTATAAAAAGGCCCGCCTGTTTTGTCGGGCCTTTTTATACGAGCCGAATGGGCGGCGCGTTGATTGGATAAATCCGGATGCGCACGGTCCGAAGCCGTGTGACGCCCCGTCAGAACGGCTCGGGTTCATTGTGAGAAAAAAACACTTGTTAGATTTTTTCAATGCAAGCATGACTCGATAGGAATAAAACATGTCTCTGATCAAGAACTCCCCGAGTTGGGCAGTGGATGAACACAAGATGTTCGCCGATAGTACACGCAGGCTTTTCGATGCAGAGATGGCTCCGAAGATTGAAAAATGGGCGGAGCAGGGAATTGTTGACCGCGACTTCTGGAAAACAGTCGGTCAGCAGGGTGTCATGGGTGGCTCGATTGCCGAAGAATATGGTGGGTTCGGTGGCGGCATCGGGTTCGACGCGATTACCGTCTACGAGCAGGGGCGCACCG
This sequence comes from Salipiger pentaromativorans, assembly GCF_024721115.1. Taxonomy (GTDB): domain Bacteria; phylum Pseudomonadota; class Alphaproteobacteria; order Rhodobacterales; family Rhodobacteraceae; genus Salipiger; species Salipiger pentaromativorans. The sequence continues at coordinate 535 of NZ_JAMDHK010000018.1, forward strand.
GTGATACGGGTTGGGGCTATGGGATCCAGTCCATCGTAATCCATTATCTCAACGCATATGGCAGTGAGGAACAGAAGAAAAAGTGGTTGCCGAAACTGGTCAGCGGCGACAGCGTTGCGGCGATTGCCATGACCGAGCCTGGAACGGGCTCTGACCTCCAGAACGTACAAACCTATGCGGAAAAGGATGGCAACCACTACAAGATCAACGGTTCGAAGATCTTTATCACAAACGGGCACACGGCGGATCTCGTTGTTATCGTGGCAAAGACCGATCGCAACGCCGGCGCTAAGGGCGTTTCATTGATCGTTCTGGAAACCGAGGGCACCGAGGGCTTTCGCCGGGGACGGAACCTGAAGAAACTGGGTATGAAAGGTTCGGATACTGCTGAGCTGTTCTTCGAGGATGTGCGCGTGCCCACGGCGAACCTGCTTGGTCCGGAAGAGGGGCAGGGGTTCTACCAGCTGATGAAGCAGCTGCCTTGGGAGCGGCTGATGATCGGCATTACCGCCCTCGGTTTTATTGATTTTGCGATCGATGAAACGGTGAAATATGTTCAGGACCGCAAGGCATTTGGAAGCCGGATCATGGACTTCCAGAATACACGCTTCAAACTGGCGGAATGCAAAACCAAGGCCGAATTGCTACGTTCTTTCGTAAATGACGGGATCGCGCGTCTTGAAGCGGGCGAACTTGATGCGGCCACGGCTTCGATGGCGAAATGGTGGGGCAGCCAGACGCAGAACGAGGTCATGCATGAATGCCTGCAACTTCACGGCGGTTACGGTTTCATGATGGAATACCCCATCGCGCGACTTTATGCCGACAGCAGGGTCCAGATGATCTATGGCGGCACCAACGAGATCATGAAGGAACTGATCGCACGTTCGCTGGATGTTTGATCCGTCGGGTGCCGGGTCGGAGACTAGTCGCCCCCCGGACCGATGATCTCGTCGTTGTGTTCGCCCAGTCCGGGGGCGGGGCGCAGGTCATGCCGCGCCGGTGTCGCCGAGAATCGAATGGGCGGGCGTGTCATCCAGATCGTACCTTCGGTGGGGTGTTCGACCTTCTGAAAGAAACCGGTTACGGAAAGGTGCGGATCGTTCGGCAGATCCGACAGGGTGTTCACCGGCATGGCGGGAATGTCGGCCTGCTCCATCAGGGCCAGCCAGTCGGCGGTTGTCCGCGTCAGCGCAATCCGAGCAACCATGTCGTAAAGGGCGCCGATGTTACGGCTGCGGGTGTCCATGTCGGTGACCCAGACGTGGTTGATCATGTCGTCGCGCCCGACCGTCTTGAAAAACCGCGCCCATTGGGCGTTGGTATAGGGCAGGATCGTGATGAACCCGTCCGCCGTCTGGAGCGGGCGGCGGTGCGGCACCAACATGCGGGCATATCCGAAATTCCTCGGCACCTCGTCGAATGTCGCGCCGTCCATGTGTTCGGCCAGCAGAAACGCCGTCAGCGTTTCGAACATCGGCACCTCGACATGCTGTGCCTGGCCCGTGCGTTCCCGATGAAACAGGGCTGCCATGACGGCATAAGCCGTGGTAACACCGCCAAGCTTGTCGGCAAGAATGGTCGGGGAATAATCGGGTTTTGCCTCTGGATCGCGAAGGGTGGGCAGGCTGGCCAAACCCGAAACCGCCTGGACGATGTCATCAAAGGCCGGTTTCGAAGCGTAAGGCCCGTCCTGCCCGTATCCGGTTGCAGAAACCGTGATCAGGCTCGGGTTCTCGTTCCGTAAGGTTTCCGGATCCAAAGACAATCTGGCAAGCGCCGCGGGCCGGATGCTTGAAATCATCACATCGGCATCGACCAGCAACTTGCGCAGACGGTCGCGATCGGCTTGCGTTTTCAGGTCGAGTACGACGCTGCGCTTGTTGCGGTTGGCCCCTAGAAACGCAGCGCCCATCAACCTGTGCCGCGATGGCTGAACCTGGCGCAGAAGATCGCCCTCGGGCGCTTCCACCTTGATCACATCCGCTCCCAGATCTCCCAGCATCTGCGTGGCCAGAGGACCGAAGATGATCGACGTCAGGTCGATGATCCTGACGCTTTGCAGGATTGCGGTGTTCTTTGCATTGGTCATGGGTTGATTTCCTGTTCTAGGAACGAGAACCGAATTCCGCGCGAATGGCCGCTCCATCGGCGTCCAATGCGGGGGACGGTCCGATCGCGGCTTCGGTGCTGCCGCGTCGTATCGGGGGCATTGCGATGCTGACAGGTCCCGAGGGCGTGCCGATGGTCGCCCGATCAAGTTGCGGGTGATCCGACAGCGCGGCAACGTCGTTCACCGCCGCCGATGCAATGCCCGCGCCATCGAGCAGCTTCAACAATTCGGCACGTTCGTGCGCGCCGAACACGGTCTTGATAAGCTCTTCGAGTTCCGATTTGTGCGCGATCCTGGCTGAATTATCATGGAATCGCGGATCATCGGCCAAGGCCGGGTCGCCGAGAATCTGTACGCAGAACCGGTTCCATTCGCGGCTGTTCTGGACCGAGATGACGACCTGTTCACCGCCTCGGCAGTGGAATGCGCCGTAGGGGCATATGACAGAGTGACCAAGCCCGGTTCTGGGCGTGGGCTGATTGGCATAGTCGTGAAAAAGAAGCGGAACCGCCATCCAGTCCGCCATGACGTCGAACATGGCCACCGAGAGGCCGCTGCCCTTGCCGGTTCGATCACGCCCGACCAGCGCTTCGCAGATCCCGGCATGGGCTGTCATGCCGGTGGCGATATCGCAGACCGACACGCCGACCCGCCCCGGTCCATCCGGCGTGCCGGTCACCGATGCCAGGCCGCTTTCGCATTGCACCAGAAGATCATAGGCCTTGGCGTTGCGCATCGGGCCGTCCTCTCCGTAGCCGGTGATGTCGCAGGTCACCAGACGCGGAAACCTCTCTCGCAGACTTGCGGAATCGAGCCCGAGCTTGGCCAGCGCGCCGGGCAGCAGGTTCTGAATAAACACATCCGCGTTTTCCAGCATCCTGAGCAGGATTTCACGGTCTTCGTCGGCTTTAATGTCCAAGGCGACCGATTCTTTGCCTCGGTTCAGCCATGTGAAATAGGCGCTTTCACCGTTGGCGGCGGTATCGTAGGCGCGGGCGAAATCGCCGGCTCCCTTGCGTTCGATCTTGATCACACGCGCGCCGGCATCGGCCAGCCGCGAGGAGCAAAAAGGCGCGGCGACTGCCTGTTCCAGCGCAACGACGAGTTTGCCGGAAAGGGGGGCTAAATCTGAACCTGGCATGAGTTTCTCTCAATTGATCCTGAAAGGTTGACTAAATCTAACAATTGTTAGAAACATAATCAATACGATTAGACAAAGACTGGATCGCTTGAAGGAGAACGCCGGTGCAGGACGCCAAACGACCAGACCAGTTTTTCCAACGCGCGCTGGCAGAGGGAGAGATCCTGCTGCCCAAGTGCGACGACTGCGGGGGATATCACTTTTTCCCGAGAGTCCTGTGTCCCCATTGTCATGGCAGCGCGATTTCTTGGAAGAAGGCTAGCGGCAAGGGACGGGTCCACACCACAACAGTTGTGCGCCGAAAGCCCGAACGGGGCGGCGATTACAACGTATGCGTCGTCGAGCTGGATGAGGGTGTCCGGATGATGAGCCGGGTCGAGGGCATTGCTCCGGGTGAGGTCGCCATCGACATGCCGGTAACCGCCTTCGTGGGCGAGGCCGAGGGTGTTCCGGCCGTGCTTTTCAAGCCGTCGGAGGGATAAGCCATGACCACTGAACTTCGGGGGAAATCCGCCATCGTAGGTACCGGTCATGCCGGTTTCGGAGAAGCCCATGGCCTGACGGCCTATGATGTCATGGCGCAATCTGCGCTTGCGGCGCTTGGCGATGCCGGGCTGAAACTGTCCGACGTCGACGGGCTGTTTTGCACCATGATGGAAGACAGCATGCCGGCGCTTATGGCGGCGGAGTATCTGGGCATCCAGCCCCGTTTCATTGATGGCACGATGTCGGGCGGTTCGTCTTTCGTAAACTACCTGACGTCCGCGACCATGGCGCTGGACGCCGGTCTGTGTGATGTCGCGCTGATTGTTTATGGCTCCAACCAGCGCACCGCGTCGGGCAGACTCGTGACCGCTTCACGTCCGCCGGCCTACGAGGCGCCGTATAATCCGCGCTATCCGATCTCGGCCTATGCGATGGCGGCGGCGCGGCACATGCATGAATATGGCACCACCCGCGAACAGCTGGCCGACGTGGCCGTTGCTGCGCGGGCCTGGGCGCAGCACAACCCCGAAGCGTTCGAGCGCGGCCCGCTGACCCGCGAGGACGTGTTGGGTGCGCGCATGGTGGGCGATCCATTGACCGTGCGCGACTGTTGTCTTGTCACCGACGGCGGCGGCGCGATCGTAATGGTCCGCGCGGACCGCGCCCGGGATTTCCCGAAGGCGCCTGTCTATGTGCTGGGCAGTGCTGCGGCAAGCTCGCACCGGCAGATTTCGCAGATGAAGGATTTCACCGTGACCGCAGCCCGCGACTCGGGCGCGCGCGCCTTTGCGACGGCCGGCGTGACCCCTGCGGATATCCAGGCGGTCGAGCTCTATGATGCCTTCACCATCAATACCATCCTGTTTCTTGAAGATCTGGGGTTCTGCGCCAAGGGCGATGGCGGGGCCTTTGTCCAGGGCGGGCGCATCGCGCCTGGCGGGGCCTTGCCGGTGAACACGAATGGCGGAGGCCTGTCCTGTGTGCACCCCGGGATGTACGGTATCTTCACAGTGATCGAGGCTGCTCGTCAGATCCGTGGCGACGCGCCGGGCATTCAGTTGAAGGATATTGATCTGGCGCTGGCGCATGGCAACGGCGGTGTGCTGTCCAGTCAGGTCACGGCCATACTTGGATCGCAAAACACGCTCTGACGGCAACTAAGGGAGGAAAGATCATGCCACTGGATTTCGAAGCACTTTCGAATTGGGATTTCGAAGAGATCAAGCAGACTCTGACCGAGCGGGATACCATCCTTTACGCACTCGGGCTGGGGTTCGGCGAAGATCCGACAGACAAGAAAGAACTGGCCTTTGTCTATGAGGACGGTCTGAAGGCGGTTCCCTCGATGGCGGTCATTTTGGGGTATCCCGGCTTCTGGCTGCGCGATCCCAAGACCGGCGTAAACTGGCAAAAAGTGCTGCACGGAGAACAGTGGCTCGACATCTACAAGCCGCTGCCGACACATGGCCGGATTGTCGGCCGCAGCCAGATCGACTTCATCTCGGACAAGGGCGAGGGCAAGGGCGCTGTGATCTATCAAAGCCGCGAGATCATCGACGCGGACAGCGGCGACAAGCTGGCACGCGTCGCGATGTCGGCCTTCGCCCGGGGCGACGGCGGATTCGGCGGCGAGAACAGGCCCGGCCCGACGCCGGCGGTGCTGCCGGACCGGGTGCCCGATCACATATGTGATATCGAGACGCTTCCGCGCCAGGCGCTGATCTACCGGCTCAGCGGCGACATGAACCCGCTGCATGCCGACCCCGATGTCGCGCGGTCGGTCGGGTTCGACCGCCCGATCCTGCACGGTTTGGCGACCTATGGTCTGGCCGCCCGGGCGATTCTCAAGACGTTGCTGGACTATGATTCTGCCCGGCTTGTCGGTCTGGATGTTCGGTTCTCGGCTCCGGTCTATCCCGGCGAAACCGTGCGGTTCGAAATCTGGGAAGAGGACGGCGAGGCCCGGTTTCGAGCGTCTATTCCTGCACGCGACGTGGTTGTTCTGAACAACGGCGCGGCGCGCTTTGCCTGAGGCAGTGAAGATGGCTCAACCGCTCAAGGATATCCTGGTGCTGGATTTCAGCACACTTCTTCCCGGTCCGATGGCGACGCTCATGCTGTCCGAGGCTGGCGCCGAAGTGATCAAGTTCGAACGGCCCGGAGCCGGCGAGGACGCGCGCCACACGGAGCCAAAGATCGACGGAGAGAGCATCGGATTTGCTGTGTTGAACCACGGCAAGCGATCGGTGGCCATCGACCTCAAGTCAAGGGGCGCAGTGGAACGTCTGCGCCCCTTGATCGAGAAGGCCGATGTTCTGGTAGAGCAGTTTCGTCCCGGCGTGATGGACCGGCTGGGGCTTGGTTATGAAGCGGTGCGAAAGATCAATCCCGGTCTCATCTATTGTTCGATCACCGGCTATGGCCAGACCGGACCAAAGGCCAGCGCCGCCGGCCACGATCTCAACTACGTCGGTGATGCGGGTATCCTGTCGCTCAGTCGCGGACCGGATGACCAGCCAACAGCCCCGTTCGGGCTGGTCGCCGATATCGGAGGCGGAACCTATCCTGCGGTGATGAATATCCTGCTGGCCCTGATTGCGCGGCAGGCAAGCGGGCAGGGGACGCATCTGGATATCGCAATGGCCGAGGGGGCGTTCGCCTTTGCCTATTGGGCCCATGCCGAAGGTGTGATTGCCGGGCAGAACATCGAAAGCGGTGGCAGCCGTCTGACGGGTGGCCTGGCCCGGTATCGGCTTTATACGGCTGCGGACGGGCGTCAGATCGCCGTCGGCGCGTTGGAAGAAAAGTTCTGGCAGTCGTTCTGCGATGTCATTGGTTTGCCTGTGGCCCTTCGCGATGACTGGTCCGATCCAAATGCCTGTGCCGCAGAGGTTGCACGTCGTCTGAGGGAACACCCCTCGACCCATTGGGAGCCTTTGCTGGCTGCGGCAGATTGCTGCTGTTCGGTCGTGAAGACGCCCGCCGAGGCGGCGCGTGACCCGCATTTCAAAGCGCGTGACGTGTTCGGGCGGACCGTAAAAATCTCCGGCCGGGACGCGCCCGCTTTGCCGCTGCCAATTGCCCCGGAGTTCCGTTCTTCCGGAAATTCGGTCGGAGTTGCAGCCACTCTGGGCGAAGACAATCCGCGTTATGGCGTGGACCAACCGAAAACAGAGTAAATCCCGTTGACGGGCAGGATTTGAATCGGTAATCTAACATTTGTTAGAAAAAGGGGGGGCCAATGGACAAGTCTGACGATGACCTGCCGACTGAAGCTGAGCGTTATGTCATGCCATCGCGCTTTGTGGAAAGCGATAGCGTGGAAGTGCAGGGTTTCGTGACATCGGCTTTGCGTGATCTTCCTGTGGACGCAACCAATCGAGACAAGGCGATCCGCCTGTTCGAAGCGGTGCGCGACGATATTCGCTATGATCCCTATTGTTTTGCGCTGGATGAGGACTCTTACCGTGCCAGCCGTATCGCTGGCGCGGAAGCGGCGTTTTGCGTTCCCAAGGCAATTCTTCTGGCGGCTTGTTTGCGTGCTGTGGGTATCCCCGCCGCTCTGGGGTTCGCGGATGTGCGCAACCACCTGAATACACCCAAGTTGCAGGAGTTGATGGGGACCGATCTCTTTATCTACCACGGCTATGTTCAGCTGTGGTTGGGGAATGAGGCCTACAAGGTGACACCTGCATTCAACATGGAACTGTGTGAAAGATTCGGGGTCAAACCCCTGGTCTTCGACGGCTATCACGACGCGCTCTTTCATGAGTTCGACGAACAGAATCACCGGCACATGGAATATGTGAACGACCGTGGTCTCTATTTCGACGCGCCGATGGGTGAGTTCCTGATGGCGTTCAAGGAAACCTATCCGAAGCTGGAAGAATTCAACCGCATCCGGATATCCAAGGATGCGAGCGGATACGATGACGGTTTCGCAAAGGAGGGTGCCTCTTGAGGTATCTGGAAGACTTCTCGCCGGGCCAAGTCTATCGCTTTCGCAGCGCTCCGATGAGCGCGGATTCGATAAAGGCCTTTGCCAAGGAATGGGATCCGCAGCGGCTGCACACCGATGAAGACTATGCAACCGCCATACATGGCAGCCTGATCGCCTCGGGCTTTCAGACCATGCTTGAGGTGTTCAAGCCGGTCATGACCGAGATGATGGTCGATGTTGCCAATATCGGCGGCATGGGCTTTGACAATTTGCGCTGGCTGCGGCCTGTGCACCCGAACGAACCCCTTGATGTCGAACTGACGGTCAACTCGGTCACACCGTCAAAAAGCAAGCCCGACAGAGGTGTTTTGCACTATACGCTCAGCGCCAAAAACCCCGAGGGCGAGGTCGTTTTTTCGACCGACACCCCTGTGATGATCCAGCGAAAACAAAATGACACAAACTGAGTTCCTTTCCAGCGAACAAGAAGACCTTCGCCTGTTGCGCGAGAGCGTGCGCACGTTGTTTGAACGGGCGGGCGGAAGTGACAGAGCCCGACAACTCCGTGATGCCGGGGGCGGTTTCGATCCGGAGATGGTCCGGGAACTGGCCGAGGCCGGTGTTTTCGGCGTGGCGGTGCCCGAAGATCAGGGCGGGCTTGGCATGGGCCTAGCCGCCGGGGGTGTCATCGCCGAGGAAGTCGGCCGTGTGTTTGCCCCGGAACCGGTCGTGTCGACGATAGGTCTGAGCCTCGGCCTTCTGCGCCGCCTTTGTCCGGATCATCCGAAGATGGCACAGCTCATCGGCGGCGAAATTTCATTGGCGGTTGCCTGGCAGGAACGCGGCCCCGACGGGGCGCCTGCCGATGCGACCTGCCGATACGCGGACGGAAAGCTGACCGGTGGCAAGGCCTGGGTCGTCGGTGCGATCGGTTCGCACGGGTTCCTTGTCGTGGCCGAACAGGATGATGGTCCGGTTCTGGTTCTGGCTGAGGCAGACGCGCAGGGGCTTGTCATCGACAAGCGGACGCAGGCGGATGGCAGCTCTCTGGGCGAGCTTTCGTTTTCGGGAACTCCGGCCGCGGAATTGGCCAGCAGCGGTGCGGTTCTCACTGCACTGGCCGAGGCTGTCGCCGATGCAACGGCGCTTGCCGCGGCCGAGCTTGTCGGCGTGAGCGAGCGCGCCTTCGAGATCACGCTCGACTACATCAAGACGCGGGAGCAGTTCGACAAGCCGATCGGATCATTCCAGGTCATCCAGCACCGTGCCGTCGACCTCAACGTGATGTGCGAGGTCGCGCAGGCCGGAGTGCGGGAGGCGCTTGCGCAGATGGACAGCGAAACCGATCCAAAAGTCCGGGCGCGGCTTGCCAGCCGGGCCAAGGCTCGCGCGGTCACCGCCGCCAAGAAGATCACGCGCGACGCCATCCAGCTGCACGGGGCCGTCGGTTATACCGACGAGTTCGACATCGGGCTTTATCTGAACCGAGCGCTGGTTCTGTCCGCTTGGCTGGGCGATGACGCCTACCACAGACGGCTTTGGTTCGAGGCGCGAGAACAGGAAGGAGCCGCACAATGACCGACTGGAACGCAATGAGCGATGCGGATTTCCGCAAGGAAGTGCGCGCGTTCTTCGAGGCGGAATATCCCGAAGAGCTGCGCCACCTGCCGCACCGACCGAAGTTCGCCGAGATCGAACATTGGCACCGCAAGCTTCACGCCAAGGGCTGGGTTGCGCCAGCCTGGCCCGCTGAATTCGGCGGTATGGGCCTAAACGCTGCTAAGCTGCTGATCTTTTATGAAGAGCAGCAGCGCTGGGGCGTCAATCGCGGTCGCGACATGGGCGTGCAGATGGTCGGGCCCCTGATCATCAAATTCGGCACCCAGGACCAGAAAGACTATTGGCTGCCACGTATTCTGAGCTGCGAGGACATCTGGTGCCAGGGCTATTCCGAGCCCGGTGCCGGGTCCGATCTTGCCAATCTGCGCACACGCGCGGAAATTGACGGCGACGATTTCGTCATTAACGGCCAGAAGATCTGGACGACGATGGCGCATGATGCCACGCACATCTTCATGCTGGTGCGCACCGATCCCGATGCGCCGAAGAAACAGCAGGGCATCAGTTTCCTTCTTGCTCCGATGGATCAGCCGGGGATCGAGGTGCGCACGATCACCACCCTTTCGGGTGAGACCGAATTTTGCGAGGTGTTCTTCGACAATGCCCGCACTCCCCGGGAAAACCTGGTCGGCGAACTGAACAAGGGCTGGACGATGGCCAAGGCGCTTTTGAGCTTCGAGCGCATCTTCATCGGCTCGCCAAGTCTGGCCCAGAACGCTCTGGGACAGCTTGAAAGCTTTGCCCGTGGCCGTGGCGCGTTTGACGATCCGGTGTTCCGTGACCGCTTTGCCCAAGCGGCACTGGATGTGGAAGATCATGCCGCGCTTTATGCCCGTTTTGCAGATCAGCTCAAACGTGGCGAGACGCTCGGTGCGGATGTGTCCATGCTGAAGATCTGGGTGACTGAATGCTTCCAGCGCATCACCGAGCTGATGATCGAAGCAGCCGGTCCCGATGGCGGCTCCATCGGGCCGCTTCAGGTTGGCAATGTTAGCGTCGACGTTTTGTCGAGCTTCTACAAGGCCAGACCTACCACGATCTACGGTGGATCGAACGAAATCCAAAGAAACATCCTGTCCAAGGCCGTCCTGGGACTGCCTGGCTGAACCCATACCCTGAGGAGGAAAAGACCTATGTCGGAGCGTTACGCAAAGTACGACAAACTGAAATTTGACTACCCGGCGGATCGCGTCCTGCGCATCACGTTCGACCGGCCCGAGACATTCAACTCGGTCGATGCCGAAACCCACACCCAGATGACGGACATGTGGATCGACATCGACCGCGACCCCGACATCAACGCGGTCATCGTGACCGGCGCGGGCAAGGCGTTTTCGGCGGGCGGCGATTTCAGCCTGATTGAGAAGATGATCGGCGACTCGCACGAGATCATGAAGACGTGGAAAGAAGCCAAGGATCTCGTCTACAACATCATCAACTGCAACAAGCCGATCATTTCCGCGATCAATGGCCCTGCGGCAGGCGCGGGCCTTGTGGTTGCCATCCTGGCCGACATCTCGATCGCCGGGAAACGGGCAAAGATTGTCGATGGTCATCCGCGTCTGGGCGTTGCCGCTGGCGATGTCGCGGCGATTATCTGGCCGCTGCTGACCTCGATGGCCAAGGCGAAATACTATCTGATGACCTGCAAGCCGGTGTCGGGCGAAGAGGCCGAGCGCATCGGTCTGGTGTCAATGTGCGTCGAGGATGACGAGCTTCAGCAGATCGCTTTGGACACGGCTGTCGAACTGGCCAACGGCTCGCAAAGCGCGATCCGCTGGACCAAGTATTCGCTGAACAACTGGCTGCGCCAGGCCGGGCCGATCTTTGATGCGTCGACCGCGCTGGAGATGCTTGGTTTTATGAGCGAGGACGTCAAGGAAGGTGTGTTGTCGCACCGCGAGAAGCGCGCGCCAAACTTCCGCAAGGACTGCCCGCTTTAACGCCCGATTGGACGAGGAGGCATGGAAATGTCTGATGATATCTACAAAGATATAGCGCAAGCCTATGCCGCTGCGGCCGAAAAAGCTCCTGGCCTGAAATCGCGATTTACGGCTGCCGGATTCGATCCGGCAGCCGTCACATCGGTGGCGGACCTCTCGCGACTTCCAGTGATGAAAAAAGAAGAGCTTCTGAAGATCCAGCGCGAGAACCCGCCTTTCGGCGGATTCCTTGCCTCGGATCTGAAGGATATTGGACGGATCTACGTGTCCCCTGGCCCAATTTTCGAGCCGGCCCTTTCGGGCGAGGGAGGTCATGGCCTGGACCTGCTTTTCAAGGCGGCAGGCGTGGGGCCGGGGGATATCATCCTGAACACCTGGATGTATCATCTTGTGCCCGCAGGCTTGCTGTTCGACGAAGCGGCACAGGCCGCAGGTGCCACGGTGATTCCCGGCGGCGTGGGCAATACCGAGCTTCAGGCGCAGATCATCGTCGAAACCGGCGTGACTTCGATCTGCGCCTCGACCGCGTTTTTCCTGACGCTGGCGGACAAGGTGATCGAAACCTATGGCCGCGACGCATGGAAGGTGAAGACAGCCTTCCTCGGCGGTGAGATGGGCGACTGGATGGCCAAGCGCCGCCGGATCGAGGCCGAATACGGCGTGTCCACCTGGGCCGCCTATGCCACCGCCGATCTAGGCCTTGTCGCCTATGAGGATGGCGGCGAAGGCTATCTGGTTCATCCCGACCGCGTGGTGCAGATCTGCGATCCGGTCAGCGGCGAACAGGTCGCCCATGGCGAACCGGGCGAGGTTGTCGTGACCGCGCGCGATGCCACCTGGCCGATGATCCGGTTCGGCACCGGCGACAGCGCCTTTGCCCTGGAAAGCAACGCGGATGGCACCGTCAGCCGGATTTCAGCATTGCAGGGACGGGTCGGGGCAGCGGTCAAAGTGCGCGAGATTTTCGTTTATCCGCGCGTGGTTGAAGAAGTTGTCATCGGCACGCCGGGCGCAAAGGCCGCGCAGGCCGTGGTAACGCGCGAGAACGATCGCGACATGATCCGCCTCTCGCTTGTGCTGGAAGACGGTGCCGACGCTTCTGCTGCGGAAGCAGCCGCCGCCAAAAACTTCAAACTGCATACACGAATTCGTGTCGACGAAGTGAACATTGTTTCGGAACTACCCGAAAATGCAGAACTGATCGTCAACCAAAAGGACCGCTAAGATCGGGTCTCGATCATTCGCGACAACCGCAGAAACAGATGGGCGGCCGGGCAACCGGCCGCCCTCTTTCGTCAGGAACAGAGCGCATCTTTGGCGACCTGGTATTCCCGGTCGAGACGGTCGACGTAGTCCGCCGTGGTCATCACCTCTTTCACCGCTCCGATCCCCTGACCGCTGCCCCAGATGTCACGCCAGGCCTTGGGGCGAATGTCGCCGGTGGCCAGATCGAGTTTGTTGCCGATCCCGGCCAGGTTGTCCGGATCGAGACCGACCGCCCGCACCGACGGTTTCAGATAGTTGGCATGCACGCCGCTGAAATAGTCGGTATAGACAATATCATCGGCCCCGCCTTCGACGATCATTTGCTTGTACTCCTCCGACGCGACCGCCTCGGTCATGGCAATGAAGGGGGATCCGATATACCCAAAATCCGCACCCATGGCCTGCGCCGCCAGAATTGAGCGCCCGGTCGCGATGGACCCGGACAGGGCAAGCGGACCATCGAACCATTCCCGGATTTCCTGAACCAGCGCAAAGGGTGACAAGGCCCCGGCGTGGCCGCCAGCGCCGGCGCAGACCGCGATCAGGCCGTCGGCGCCCTTGTCGATCGCTTTCCTGGCGTATTTGTTGTTGATTACATCGTGCAGTACAGTGCCGCCGCACTCATGTGCCGCCTGGTTGACGTCTTCCCGTGCGCCCATTGATGTGATCCAGACAGGCACTTTCCAGCGCGCACATATTTCGACGTCCCGCTCAATCCGATCATTCGATCGATGGACGATCTGGTTGACCGCGAATGGCGCGGCGGGCCGATCGGGATTGGCCTGATTGTGCGCGTCAAGCTCTTCAGTGATGCGCTTGAGCCAGGCTTCAAGCAGCGGCGGTTCACCTTCGGACTCGCGTGCGTTCAGCGCCGGAAAGCTGCCGATGACGCCGGCTTTGCACTGGGCGACGACAAGATCCGGCCCGGACACCAGGAACATGGGCGAGCAGATCACAGGCAGGCGCAAGCGGCCGAGAGGGGTGTCGGAGTACATTGTCTATTTCTTCTTTGCTGTTTCAACAGGGGGTGCCGAGGCCCGTAGCCGTGACGGGCGCGCATGGGAAGGGAAGCCGAAAAAACGTGCCAGCAGACCGCAAGGAAATACACAGAACGGGTGAATTTTACACATGTCTGATTTTCCGCACCGGACTATTGCCCGTCGCTCAATGCCACTCCTATCGTGTTCCATGCTAGCCCATTCCTGGGAGGAGGAAGCGGTGCCATTGCTCTACAGCCGCTCGGAAAGCGTTGGTCGGATGACTTTCGATTTTCCCGAGAAGAAGAATGCCCTTGATCAAGACGCACGCAAAGAGATGGAACGCATCGTCACCCAGGTGCGCGACGATGACCGCGTGCGCGCGCTGTTGATCACGGGTGCCGGGGGCGCGTTTTGCGCCGGAGGCGATATCAGCACCTTCGCCGGTTCTTCGCCTGTGGCCATGCGGGACCGCATGAAACAACAGCACCGCGTAACCCGGATGCTATATGATCTTGAAAAGCCGGTCGTCGCGGCGGTTGCCGGGCCGGCCTTTGGCGTGGGGTTCAACATTGCGCTTCTGGCTGACGTGATCCTGGCCGCGCCCTCGGCCCGCTTTTGCCAGGCCTATGCGCGCGTGGCGATCGTGCCCGACGGTGGCGGGCTTTACTTGCTGGCGCGGACGGTCGGGACGCAGCGGGCGAAGGCGATGTTCCTGACGGCCCAGGTGATCGATGCCCAAGAGGCGCACGACCTTGGGATCGTCCACGCAATCCACGAAGAAGACGCGCTCGACGCAGAGGCCGATGCGCTGGCCGTGCGTCTGGCCGAAGGGCCGACCCGAGCCTTTGGGCTGGGCAAGTCGATGCTGAACCGTGGCATGGATTGCGATTTCGCGACCTATCTCGAGATCGAGGCAACCGCCGAAGCCCATATCATGCAGACCGCAGATCACCGCGAGGCGGTCGCCTCTTTCAAGGAAAAGCGCCCGCCGGGCTTTGTCGGATCATGAACGCGGCGCCCGATTGTGGCCCGCTGGCCGGTCTTCGGGTGATCGACCTCGGGCAGGTCTACCTTGGGCCCTATTGCGGTCTGATGTTCGCGCTCATGGGGGCCGAGGTCATCAAGGTCGAGCCGCCCGGCGGCGACAGTATCCGCGGCATCGCGGGCGGGCGCGAGAACCCCGCAGCGATGATGCTCAATTCCAGCAAACAGAGCGTGACGCTTGATCTGGGGTCCGAGGGCGGGCGCAGCGCCCTGCTGGCGCTGGCAGATTCGGCCGATGTTCTAATCGAGAATTTCCGTCCCGGTACGATGGAGAAACTGGGGCTGGGGTGGGAAACACTCTGTGCCCGCAATCCGCGCCTGGTCATGGGGTCAGGAAAGGGTTACGCGGCCGATTCCGTCTATCGCGATGCGCCGGCGATGGATTTTCCTATTCAGGCCCTGACCGGGCTGATGTCGGTGACCGGGTTTCCCGATGGTCCGCCGGTGAAATGCGGCGCAGCGATCACCGATTTTCTGGGCGGTATCCACCTTTTTGGTGGCATTATGGCGGCGTTGCATGCGCGCGGCGCGACAGGGCGCGGGGACTTTGTCCAGATCGCGATGCAGGACGTCACGCACCACGCGCTGGCGTCGAATATCGCAAGCTATCTGCTGGCGCCTGACGGGTTCGCCGACCGGGCCGGCAACAGTCAGGCCGTGCTCAAGGTCGCACCCTACGACCTGTTTCCGGCGCGCGACGGGCAGGTGGCCATCATGTGCCTGAATGATCGCCACTGGCAGCAGCTGACCCGGGCCATGGGTCGCCCTGATCTGGCCGAAGATCCCGAACTGGCCGCGGGACCCGCGCGCTGCGCGCGGCGTGCCCAAGTCGATGGCTGGGTGACGGCGTGGACCTCAAGTCAGACCCGCGCCGAGATTTTCGCGGCCCTGAGCAGCGCACATGTGCCGGGCGCCCCGGTGCGCACGCTCGCTGAGGTGGTGTCGGACGATGACATGCGCGCCCGCGGCATGATCCATGACCTTCCGCATCCAGACCTGGGCACGGTCCCTGTTCCAGGGCTGCCGATGCGTTTCGCGGCTCACCCACAGGTCGCCCCTATCCCCGCACCAACCGTAGGCGCCGATACGGCGCGCATCCTGGCCGCGCTGGAACAGGACCTGCCCTCTGCTCAATCAAAGGACACCTACTGACATGTTCAAGCTCGATCCGGAATTGGAGGATTTTCGCAACGAGGCACGCAAGCTGGCTGAGCGCGAGTTTGCTCCCAGGGCCGCCCATTGGGACGAAGCCGAAGAGTTTCCAGCCGCGAACCGCGACAAGCTGGCCGAACTTGGCTATCTGGGAATGTTCATCCCTGAAGAATACGGCGGCTCCGGCGCGCCAGTGATCCAGGGCACGGTGTTTCTGGAAGAAATGGCGCGGGTCTGTTTCAACACGGCGCTGGTCTCGCAACTCTACCTGAACGGCCCATCCCGGGCAATCAGCGTTCTGGGCAGCGACGAGCAGAAAAAGCGGTTCCTGCCAGACATGGCGGCCGGCAAGAAATTCATCGCAATCGCCATCAGCGAGCCAGAGGCGGGGTCGGCGGTGACAGACCTGCGCACCACGGCCACAAGGGACGGCGACGGATGGGTGCTGAATGGCAACAAATGCTGGTCCACGGGCGCCCATGTGGCCGATTATGCGCTGGTCTTCTGCCGTTTCGGCAAGGCCAGCGGGGCGAAGGGGATTGGTGCCTTTGTCGTCGATCTGAAGAAGCCGGGCGCGCGGATCGGCCACATATCGCTGAAGATGGGTGGCCGGGGGCTGACCGAGGCCGAGATTATCCTTGAAAACTACAAGGCCGGTCCCGAGGATGTGCTGGTCGAAGGGGACCCGGAAAGCTCGCGCTCCTTCGCGCTGTTGATGAGCAGTTTCGGACCCGAGCGGGTGGGCAACGCAGCGATGTGCGTGGGGCTGGCGCAGGGCGCTTTCGATGCTGCAAAGTCGTATTCCGAGATTCGCCATCAGTTCGGGCGCCCGATCAAGGAATTCCAGGGCCTGCAATGGAAAATCGCCGACATGGCCACACAGATCCATGCTGCGCGTCTGATGGTCTATCGGGCCGCGACCAACCCCGCGCCGAACGGCTTTCCCGATCCGATGGATGCGACCATGGCCAAGCTTTACGCCAACGAAATGGCGCAGAGGGTCACGAACGAAGCGCTGCAGATCCACGGTCACAATGGTTACACGCGCGAATACCCGCTGGAACGTATGGTGCGTGACGCGCGCGGCTTCGCGCTTGGCGGTGGCACCGTCGAAATCCTGCGCAATACGATCGCCGCCATGGTCTACGGCCACAGCTTCGACCAGCGGCGGGGGTAGGGCGGATGCATCCCTCGTTGCTAACGACAGAACAGGTCGCTCTCAAGGATGCCGCGCGCAAACTGGCGCTCGGGGAATTCCGGGACCGCGCCGCACGCTGGGACCGCGACGGCATCTACCCCGAGGAAAACCACCATCGCCTGGGCGCGCTTGGCTATCTGGGCATGACCATTCCCGAAGAATACGGCGGTGGCGGTACGCCGCTGGTGGATTGCTATCTCGTGATCGAAGAACTGGCCAAGGTGGATTTCAATACCGCGCTGATCGTTCACGATCAGAACGTCTCGCCCCGGATCATCGCCACCTGCGGCAGCGAGGCGTTGAAGCAGGCTTTCCTGCCCCGCTTCGCCGCGGGCGAGATCGAATGCGCGATCTCCTGGTCCGAGCCCGAGGCCGGGTCGGACGCCACCGCGGTGACGACATCGCTGCGCCCGGACGGGGACGGGTTTGTGCTGAACGGCGGCAAGATCTTTACCACTTTCGGCGACAGGGCCGATTACCTTCTGGTCTATGCTCGGTTCTGCGAAAGCAAAGGCGCGCGAGGCATCGGAACCGTTTTGGTGCACCGCAAAAGCCCCGGCGTTTCGGTCCATATTCTTGAACAGAAGATGGGCGCGCGCGGCTGCAACGAATGCGAGATCCATTTCGACGATGTGCGGGTGCCGTCCGAAAACGTCGTGACCGAAGGGCTGGCCGGCAACTCCAGCGGCTTTGTCCGCCCGCTGGGTGTCTATAACGCCACGCGCGTCGGCATGGGGATACTGGCGCTTGGTGTCGCCGAGGGGGCGTTCGACCTTGCACGCGACTACATGAAGACCCGCCGGCAATTCGGCAAGGCGCTGTCCGAGATGCAGGGGCTGCAATGGATGATGTCGGACATGAAGGTGCAGATCGAGGCCGCGCGGTCGTTGTGTTATACGGCGCTGTCGCTGATCGACCGCGGCCAGCCCGATCCAACATTGTCTTCGATCGCCAAGGTTCAGGCCACCGAAATGGCACAGCGCGTCACCCATGACGCCATGCAGATGTTCGGTGGCTACGGCTATTTCGGTTCGCTTCCGTTGGAGCGGATGGTGAGGGATGTGCGGATGCTGACGATCACCGGGGGAACGACCCAGATACATAAGAACGGGATTGCTCGGGCGCTGTTCACTGACTGACGAATCTTCGCCAAAGGGAGGGGTGGTCATGACAAGCGATATCACTGTGGAACACTCAGAAGGTCTGGCCGTCGTGTCGTTGAACCGGCCCGACAAGCTGAATGCGCTGACCCTCGACATGCGCGTCGAACTCCTGGACGCGTTTCGCGATATCCAAACTGACCCGCGGATTCGCGCCGTATTACTGCGGGCCGAGGGCCGCGCTTTTTGTGCGGGTGCGGATATTTCGACCATGGGCAAGGACGATGTCTGGGGTGATCGGGCGCGCTTGTACAGGGCGCACCAGATGATCCTTTCCATATTCAATTGCGAGAAGCCTGTGGTTGCCGCGGTGCGCGGTCCGGCGGTCGGGATCGGTCTGAGCATGGCGCTCGCCTGCGACGTTATCCTGCTCTCCGAGACGGCAAGATTCGGTCAGGTTTTTCGCAAGATCGGGCTGGCCCCCGATGGCGGCGCGGCGTTTTTCCTTCAGAATCTGATCGGTCGGCAACGTGCGACGGACCTTGCCTTCTCAGCGCGGATGGTGCCGGCGGATGAAGCCCTGAGCCTGGGATTGGCAAGCCAGGTTCATCCCGATGATGCCCTCGACCGGGCGGCCCTGGACTATGCGACAGACCTGGCCGCGGGGCCAACCTTTGCCCTGGCCGGTACCAAGCGGCTGATGCGCGCCGCGATGCAACCGTCTCTGGAGAGCTTTCTTGAAACAGAAGCCATCATTCAGGGGCAAATCATCAAGAGCGCGGATCACGCCGAAGGCATCGACGCCTTTCTGAGCAAGAGAAAACCGGTTTTCCGTGGCGTATGACCAAGCGGATTGGCCCTTTTTACGACAGGGAAGAGATAGTGATGGAAACAGTCATTGCACGACTTGGCAGGGTGTCGCGGATTATCACCTATATTGCGACTGCCCTGGCGGCCCTGATGATGGTCCACGTCACGCTCGATGTCATCCTGAGCCAGTTCATCGCCGAGCCCCTGCCGGGCACGGTGGATTACGTGTCGTATTATTACATGGTCGGGCTGGTCTTTCTGCCGCTTCCCTTCGTCGAATACACCAACGAGCACATCAAGGTCGACCTGATCCACGATCTGCTCCCGACGGGGGCGAGGACCGCTCTCGACATGCTGGCTCTGGCGCTGTCTGCGGTGTTCTACGGGCTGCTCACCTGGCAGACCTGGATCGATGCCGTCGAAAAATACCTCATCGGCGAGCAATCCATGGGCATGGCGGCGGTGACCGTCTGGCCCGGTCGCTTCTGTCTGCCTCTTGGTGCGGGGCTGATGGTTCTGCTCTTGCTGGCCAAGCTGATCCAGAGGCCTTTCACCGACGCTGGCATGGCCGGCCCCAATCACGACATGTACGAATAGGAGTGGAACGGTGAGCTTTTTCCAGATCGGCCTTTGCGGCATCGTTTCTGTCATCCTGCTGGTCTTGCTGCGCGTTCCGATCGCGGTCGCGCTGGGTATCGTGTCCTTCTTCGGGTTCTGGGCGATGCTGGGAAGCGGCGCGGCTTTCGGCCTGCTGACGGCGGTGCCCTATGATTTTGCCGCGCACTGGACCCTCAGTTCGATCCCGATGTTCCTGTTGATGGGATACGTCTGTTACCAGACCGACATCACGCGCGGGATCTTCAAGGCCGCCCGGGTCTGGCTGTCATTCCTGCCGGGCGGGCTGGCGGTCGCCAGCGTGGGCGGCGCGGCGCTGTTTTCGGCGGCGGCCGGCTCCAGCCTGGCCTGCGCCGCGGCAATGGGCCGGATCGCGGTGCCGGAAATGCTGAAGCGCGACTACGATCCCGGGCTGAGTACCGCCGTGGTTGCCGCAGCCGGCACCATGGGGTCGCTCATCCCGCCGAGCATCCTTCTGATCATCTACGGTATTTTTGCCGAGGTCGCGATCAGCAAGCTGTTTCTGGCCGCGATCGTGCCGGGCGTACTGACGATGCTGGGGTACTGGGCCGTGATCATCGTTCGTGTGTGGATCAATCCCGCGCTCGCGCCGTCGCTCGACGAAAGCGCGACATGGTCCGAACGGCTGGAGGCCCTGAGCGAGACATGGCCCGTGATCTTGCTGGTGGTGGGCGTTTTCGGCGGTCTGTTCACCGGGATATTCACACCCACGCAGGCCGGGGCTGTCGGGGCGGCGTTGTCCTTCGTGATTGCGGCGGCGCGCGGCACCCTGAACTGGAAAGTTTCCAGGATCGCGCTGATGGACACTGCAAAAATGACTGCGGCGATCTTCATCATCGCGGTCGGTGCCAACCTGTTTTCGAGGTTTCTGGCGATCAGCGGTATCCCCGAAGCGATGACCGACCTGGTGATTGATATGGGGGCCAGCTATGTGATGCTGGTTTTCGGCACGGCCGTGATCTTTTGTCTGCTGGGCATGATCCTCGATCCGCTGGGCATCCTGCTGCTGACGCTGCCGATCCTTCTGCCGATCTACGAGGCGAACCATATCAGCCTGATCTGGCTGGGCGTGCTTGCAACCAAGCTGGTCGAGATGGCTCTGATCACCCCACCGGTGGGGCTGAACGTGTTCGTGATCAAGGGCATCGTCGGTGATGCGGTCCCGATTTCACTGATTTTCAAGGGTGTTTTGTGGTTTTTGGCTGCGGATGTGGTGGTCCTGATCATCATGGTCGCCTTTCCCGAACTGATCATGTTCCTGCCAGAGCTCGGCAACTGATTTGGCCATCCCGGCCGTGACGAACCCCGCGCAATAGCGGGGTCTTGAAAAAGAGGAGGAGACCACATGAAACTGACCAATGCGTTTGCCGCGCTGGCGGCGACGACCGTTCTAGCGGCGACACCGGCCCTGGCCGAAAAGCGGGTGACTATATCCAACTGGACGTCACCCAATCACGCGACATCGCGTGGCCATGCCGCCTTTGCCGAAATGACCGAATCTGAATTTCC
The DNA here is from genome assembly GCF_024721115.1 of Salipiger pentaromativorans. GTDB lineage: Bacteria > Pseudomonadota > Alphaproteobacteria > Rhodobacterales > Rhodobacteraceae > Salipiger > Salipiger pentaromativorans. The sequence goes on from NZ_JAMDHK010000018.1 coordinate 21,473, forward strand.
GGATGCCTTCGACTTCAAGCTGTTTGCCGGCGGCGCCTTGCTTGGCCCCAAGCCAACACTGTCCGGCCTGCGCGACGGCGTCGCCGATGTAGGTCTGCTGGCGTTGACCTATTTCAGGTCGGAAATGCCCTATGCGCAGCTCGTCGCCGATCTCGCTCTTTTGGGCGAGGACCACTATGCCATGGCCGGCGCGACCAGCGAATTCGTGATGCTGCACTGCCAGCCGTGCAAGGACGAGTTCGCAAAGAACGGCATGGTGGCGCTGAGCGGGATCAGCACTGCGCCTTATGTATTGCTGACCACCAAGCCGATCGTCGAAATCAGCGATATGCAAGGGGTCAAGCTGCGCACGGGCGGGTCGGTCTGGGACCGCTGGGCGACACGCCTTGGGGCAGAGCCGGTAAACGTGCCGTCGAGCGAGATGTACGACACGATGAGCCACGGTGTCGTCACCGCTGCGGTGCAGCCGGTCGGTGCGCTCAAGGGGCACAGTCTGATCGAGGTTGCCAAGCACCTGACGGAGTTGCCGTTGGGCACCTATCATTCCGGTTCGATCTTTGCCGCCGGCCCGAAATTCTGGATCTCACTTTCGCCGGAGCAACGCGAGCAATTCGTCAAGAACATACCCGAGGCCGTGGCGCAGACCGAGGTGTACTACGAAACCGACGATCTCGACGTGCTGAAAGAGGCGGGTGGGCTTGGCCTGCAGGTACACCAGCCGTCGCCTGAGTTTCTTCAGGATCTCATTGATTTCCGCACCGCCGATCTTGAAGAGATCGCCCGCATCTCGCGCGAGGAACGCGGCATCGAAGATCCGGAACCGCTGATCGCAACCTATCGCGAGCTGATCGAGAAATGGCACGGTCTGGTTGAGCCGCTGCAACCGATCCGGGACAATCATCAGCCTTATGCAGACCTTCTGCGTCAGGAGATTTATTCCAAGATCGACTTCGCAACCTACCCGAACTGAGCCGTTTCAGGCCTGAATACACAGCGGCCCTTCGCAAGAAGGGCCGCTTCATTGCTTCCTTCGTCTGTTCAGAGGGTGGCTTCGGTGCCCAGGATATTCGTCACCTGGCTGGACAGGACACCGCCGTTGCCGTGGGCCAGGGCCAGTTCGGCACTGCCGATCTGGCGATCGCCAGCATCGCCGCGCAGTTGCCGCACCGCCTCGACCAGCGTGAAGATGCCGTACATCCCGGGATGCACGCATGACAGGCCGCCACCATTGGTATTGACCGGCAGGTGGCCGCCAGGCGCGATGCCGCCGTTCGCCACAAACGCACCGCCTTCGCCTTTCTTGCAAAAGCCCAGATCTTCTAGAAAAAGGATCACATTGATGGTGAACGCGTCGTAGAGCTGGACCACGTCGATGTCCGCGGGTTTGACACCCGCCATGTCCATGGCCGTTCGCCCTGATTGCGCAGCGCCGGTCACGGTCAGGTCCGCCATTTCGGAGATGTCGCGGTGCGTCGTGCCCTCGCCGCCGCCCAGCAAATACACCGGAGGTCTGGGGTGATCCTTGGCCGTCTCGGCCCGGCGCATCACAATCGCGCCACCGCCATCGGTCACAAGGCAGCAGTCGCGCACCCGCAGAGGGTCGGAAACCGGCCGCGAGGCGATGACATCCTCGCGCGTCAGAGGATCGCGCATGAAAGCGTCGGGGTTCTTTTGGGCCCAGGCCCGGGCCGCCACCGCCACGTCGGCCAGCTGTTCGCGCGTTGTGCCGAATTGCGTCATGTGACGGTCTGTGGCCAGCGCATAGGACGACAGCGGGAACAACGGTCGGTAGGGGGCCTCGTAGGTCGGCAGGCCAAGCGCAGTCATCAGCTTGCCCGAGGCGGTGCGCTGGTTCGATCCGTAGCAGATCAACACGGTATCAGCGAGCCGCAATTCGAGCAGCATCGCGGCCCAGAGCGTGTGCGACAGGAACGACGAGCCGCCCATGCGGTTGTTCATCGTGAACCTGGGGTTCAAGCCCAATTCCTGCGCCAGTGTAAGACCCGACAGCATATCCAGCGGCTGGCAGGTGGCAACGGCATCGACCTCGCCAAGTGCGATCCCCGCATCGGCAAGCGCGCCGTGCACCCCCTCGATTGTGATCTCCATCGAGCTTTTGCCATGGGCCTCGCCGCAGCCTGCCAGCGCTGCACCGACGATGGCGGCTTTTCCCCGTAAACTCAATTTGCTTCTCCTTCTGGCCGGAAAACCACGGCGGGGTCACCTTCGGCGCCTTCGCCGATCGACGCGGTTACTTTCAGCCCGGCGACAATCTGGTCATGCGCGATACCGTCGATGCGCGACATCATTCGTACCCCTTCCTCCAGGTCCACCAGAACCACGTTGTAATCGCCGCCTCGTTCCGGTTTTCGGCGCACGACCGTTCGCGCATAGACGGTGCCCCTCCCGGTTGGCGCGAACCATCCCAGATCCGCGCTGCCGCAGGCCGGACAGATCACGCGCGGATGGAATACATGGGTGCCGCAGCCGCCACATTTCTGAATCTCGAAGACGCCCTCGGCCAGCTTCGCGGCGAAGACGGCGTCCGGCCCTGGGCCTTGTCCAATGCCGGCCATCTCAGAACCCGATGTGGAAGCCACCGTTCACGCTCAGGTGCTGGCCGGTGATATAGGATGCCGCGTTGGACAACAGGAAACAGACGGGCTGCGCGACTTCTTCAGGGGTGCTCATCCGTCCCATCGGAATCTGCGCCATATACCTGTCGGCGAATTTTTCAGAGCGGATGGTCTCAGTCATTGGTGTCTCGACCATTCCGAAACAGACTGAATTGACGTTGATGCGGTAACGGCCCCATTCACGCGCGGCGCTCATTGTCAGGCCCAGAACCCCGGATTTTGCCGCGCCATAATTGATCTGACCGATGGTGCCGCGACGCCCGGCATCGGATGAGATATTCACGATGGCACGGCGCGCGGCGCTTTCGGGGTCTTTTTCGACCCGGTCCTTGTAATAGGTCCCCACGGCCTGAAGGCAGGCGAAGACACCGGTGAGGTTCACGTCGATGACCTGTTGCCAGGTGGCCCGGTCCATCTTGTGGATCATCGCGGCGCGCACGATCCCGGCGTTGTTCACAAGCCCGTTGATGTCGCCGAATTCGTCGAAGGCGAATTTCACGAGCTTCCCGGGAAAGTCCGGGTCGGCCACATTCCCCACGATGGCGCGGGCATTGCCACCGATCTGTTCGGCGGTTTCCTTGACGCCGTCCTCGTTCAGATCGTTCACCACGACCTTGGCGCCCAGCTCTGCCGACAGCGCCGCCACACCGCGGCCGATACCCTGTCCGGCGCCTGTGACGATAACCACTTGATTGTCCAATGCCATCGGGTTGATCATTTCTGTCTCCTTTTGTCCTTCGTTTGTTTGGTCTCGCTCACCATCGGTTCACTCAGGTGGTCACGACGGTGGTGCGAGCCGCTTGATCACGGCATCGCCATGGGCCAGATGGTGCCCGTCCTGATTGAAGATCTCGCCCTGTACAAAAACCAGTTTGCGTCCGCCCCCGACAATGCGCGCGCGGGCCGTCAGCGTGTCTCCTTCGGTCGCCGGGGCGACGAAACTGGTGGTAAGCGAAAGCGTAAGGCAGCGATGACCTGGGCGGCCATCCCCCGCGTAGGCCGCGCAAAAGGTGACCGCGTTGTCCAGCATGGTCGCGTAGACACCGCCATGCACCGAAAAAGCGCCGTTCAGGTGATCGCGTCCGATGGCCAACCGCAGCTCGGCTTTGCCATCGGACCACGAGACGAAGCGCACGCCGAGCAATGCGTTGAACGGGGCGGGGATGTCCGGTCTGCCGTCTTGTGCGCTCATATTACGCTGTCTCCTGCTTGGCCGAGACCATCACCAAAGCGACAGCCACTGCCGCCATAGCGGCACCTGCGCCCACCGCGCCGAGGATCGGAACCGCCAGACCCGCGTTCGAGGGAAAGGCGAAGGCCAGACCGGCAATACCAAGAAGGACGCGGGCGATTGTTCCTGGCAGTCCGGTTTCGATCCGCCCGACGCCAAACAGATACCCCTGAATACCGGCGCAGATCAGCAGAATGCCGAGACCGGCGCGCAGAACCGTAAGCAGGCTTTCGAGTGGACCGGCTTGCAGGATGAACGCCGGATCAAGGACGAAGAAGAAGGGAATTATATAGACGATGCTTCCAAGCTTCATCGCTTCGAAGGCCGTCGCAAAGGGTTTGGCCTGGGCGATGGCCGCCGCGGCGAAAGCCGCGAGCGCGACGGGGGGGGTGATATAGCTCAGCATGCTCCAGTAAAGGATAAATAAATGGACGCCGATCGGATCGAGCCCGCCGGCGACCAGGGCGGGTGCCAGCGACACCGCCAGAATCACATAGGCGGCGGTCACGGTCATGCCCATTCCAAGAATGAAACTGGTCAAAGCCCCCAGCAGCAGAAGCAGAAAGATGTTGCCGCCCGCGATGAACAGCAGATCGTTCGAGATCGTCCCGGACATCCCGGTCACCGCCAGTCCGCCGACGATCAGCCCGACCGCCGCAAGAATGGCAACAAGTTCGACGAACAACTGTCCCGTGGCGATCAGAAAATTCATCAGCTCCTTTCGCCCCCAGCGTGATTTTGAGAGCAGCTGGTTCAGGACAAGAAGCAGCGCGGTCGCATAGAATGGAGCGATCGCCTCGCGCTTGAGGTAGAGCAACATCCAGATCAGCAGCCCGAAGACGGCGAGAAAGTACCAGCCTTCGCGCAGCACCTTGCCGATCCTGGGAAGGTCGGCGCGCGGAACGCCTTTCAGTCCGTTGCGCGCCGAGTATGCGTCGATTTGTGCGAACAGGCCGAAAAAGTAGAACAGCGAAGGAAGCACCGCCGCCACAACGATGTTGGTGTAGTCGGTCGCCAGGAATGTCGCCATGACAAAGGCCGTGGCGCCCATGATAGGGGGCATCAGCACCGCCCCCGTCGACGCCGCCGCTTCGATCCCCGCCGCATAAGTGGGCCTGAACCCCACCTTTTTCATCGCTGGAATGGTAATTGATCCGGTCGTCAGCACATTGGTGATCACGCTGCCGCTCATCGAACCGGTCAGCCCGCTGGTCAGAACTCCTACCTTGGCCGGCCCGCCCCGGACATTTCCGAGCGCGGCAAAGGCGATGTCGATAAAAAACGGACCTGCGCCGGTATGTTGCATCGCAACGCCGAAGATCATGAACCCCACGACAAGATTGACAAAGCTGCGCATCGGTATGCCCAGCACACTTTCGCCGCTCATCGCGTGGAAGATCGCCGTTTCGACGGGCGAGCGCTGGAAGCCCTGGATCGGGCCGGGCGCATAGTTGGCGATCATGGGGTAGATGGAAAATACCAGGATTACCGCGAACAGCGTCCAGCCGCCGGTGCGGCGCGCGGCCACGAGCAGCAGGAACCAGAAGGCGAAGCTGGCGATCACGGCATTAAGAGGAGCGGCGAAATCCCACCCTTTGTTCACCACGCTGCGCCCGTAGTAGGCAAAGAAGGCGCAGGTGATCAGGGCCAGCAGGGCCAGAAAGTAATCCCACCATCGCGTCGATCCGTAAGGATCTGACTTTGAACAGGGAAAGACAAGGAACACCAGTGGCAGCGTCAGCAGAAGCATCACGTAGAGGTAGTGAATTTCAAGCAACCGGACGTTCATGAAGAAGCCCAGATTGAACAGATGGTTGACCGACGCCGCGGTCAAAAGCAGCGCCGAGACGACGAGCGACCAGCGAACAAACGCGGGCAGGGTGCCCATACCGGTCGGTTGCGCCGGCGCTTCCTGTGTTTCCTGTGCCATGCCCGTATTCCAGTTTTGTGCTGCGTTGCTTTGTGCAAGGCGCCTGTGGGGCGCCGCGCTGTGTCGCATCAGCGGAAAAAGACTTCGTGGCCGGCCGCTTCCAGTGCGTCGGCACGGGCTTTCATCCATGCAGCGGCAAATTCTTCTTCACCCTCTGGAGCGTCCCCGACAAATGTGCCCCAGGCCCGCAAGAGCACCTCTTGCCGTTCCACCAATTTGTCCTGGTTTGCCTGGGCTTCCGGTGTCCACAGACCCTTTTCCTTGAAGTAGGCAACGCTGCCATCGCTCCATGGCATCACCCAAGACAGGATCTGGCGATCAATCGCATACGCATTGGCACCGGGGGCGGCATCCTTGTAATCGTCGAACCCTGCGTCAAGCGCGGCTACGATGTTGCGCACCTCGGTGGAATCCTGATCGGAGTTAGTGACCAGGATCGGATAGGGGTACTGCGCCATGGGCAGTGGGGAGGCAGGGTCGATGCCCGGCCCCACAGACACCATATGCGGTGTCACGAAGGGCGTTACGCTGGTGTAGCGTTCCCATGCTTCTGTCTGGTCCGCGGGTGTTTCAAGCCATTTCAGGCCGCGCGGGCTTGACTCGATCTGGTAGTTTACGGTGGTCGTCGTCAGTGCAAAGGCGGCATCCACACGGTCTTCGAGAATGCCCTGGAGCGTGTTCACATAGCCCGAGAATTCCACTGCCTCCACGTCGTCCCATGTCAGGTCCGCAAAGGCCAGCAGCCCCTCCATGTTGACATCGATCGCCGGCGAACTGACGGCGCGACCGACCCGTTTGCCCTTGAGGTCCGTAATCGTCTCGATGCCGGCATCGGCCGCGACGGCGACACCCAGACCGTAGTCGCCGACAGCCTGAAGCACCGCGCGGATCGGCTGCGGGCCCCATTCAGGCGCAGCAAAAAGGAAAACCCCTTCGGCAGCGAAATAGGAGGCGATGCCGCACAGGCAATAATCGACCGTCCCGTTTTTGAGCGGCGTCATCCGCGAGACGTCGTTTCGCCCCGGAAGCACGCGGACCGTCGATCCGTATTTGCTGCGCATCATGTTGCCGATGGCTATGGAATGCGCATGACCGGCCGATCCCGTGTCATAGGCCGACCAAGCGATCACGTCAGGCAGATCGATGTCTTGCGCGCCAGCCGAGGTGGCCATTGCCAGGCATGCGGCAGCGATCCCGGTTATCTTGAACTTCATGATATTCTCCTCCTTGTTGGTCGTTGGTCCCGGGTGGCGCCCATTCAGATCAAAGCTCTGAAAACGCGACATCCTTGTCGACGCGTATTTCAGGCGGCAGCCCGAGAATGCGTTCGCCAATGATCGTGCGCTGGATCTCGTCCGATCCCCCCGCGATCCGGTTGCCCGGCGCGGTCAGGTATTCGTTTCGCCAGCGCGCCACGTCATCCCCGACCTTGGCTGATATGCCCGCCGAAGTTCCCGCCAGATCCATCCCGAAAGCGCCCATTTCCTGCCGCAGCTTGCCCAGCAACAGCTTGCCGATCGAGCCCTCTTCACCCGGTGCCTGGCCGCGCGAAAGCGACGTCATGACCCGGTAAGAGGTGAATTCCAGTCCGCGTTGACGCGCGATGAAATCGGCAATGCGCGCGCGCACCTCGTCGTCCTCGATGGCCGGGCGACCGTTCCGTTCGACACGGGTAGCCAGATCAATCAATTCCTCGGCCCGCGCACCGCCACTGGCCCGGCCGACGGAAATACTGAACCGTTCGTTCATGAGTGTGGTCAGCGCCACTTTCCACCCTTCGGATACACCGCCCAAGCGGGCGCTGTCTGGCACGCGCAGGTTGTCGATGAACACTTCGTTGAAACTGGAGCTGCCCGAAATCTGGCGAATAGGACGGGTTTCGATGGCCGGGTCGGACATGTCCACAAGGAACATGGTCATTCCCTTGTGCTTGGGCACCTGTGGATCGGTGCGCGCCAGCAGGATGCCGTGAGTGGAATAATGCGCCCCCGAGGTCCAAACCTTCTGACCGGAGATCACCCATTCGTCGTCTTCGCGGCGTGCACGGGTGCGGATACCGGCCAAATCGGACCCGGCGGCGGGTTCGGAAAAAAGTTGGCACCAGATGTCTTCGCCCGTGAGAGCCCGGGGCAGGAATCTTGTTTTCTGGTCTTCGGTGCCGTGGATCATGACCGTAGGCCCGACCAGCCCGATCCCGATCAGAAAGACGTTGGGCGGGACGGCGTAGCGCCCTTCCTCTTGATTCCAGATCACTTGCTCGATCGGAGTGGCGTCACGCCCACCGAAAGCACGGGGCCATGTCAGCCCCGCCCAGCCTGCGTCGGCCTTTCGTGCCTGCCAGTCGCGCGCACGGGCAACTTCGTCGGCGTCGCGGGCCATGAAATGGTCCTGGGCCTTTTCGCTTCCATTGCGGCGGGTCGCGGTGGCATCAAGCCAGTCGCGCGCCTTGGCGCGGAACGCGGCTTCTTCCGGGCTGTCGCTGAAATCCATCTGCACTTTGTCCTTGTCAGTTCGCGGCCCTTTGGCCGTCCGCCAGATTGCAAAGCAGCCGCTCGCGCCACAAATCGGCCAGGCCGAGTTCGGCCTTCAACTGCCATCCTCGCCGCAGAAACAAATGCGGGTCGGCCGCCCAGGTGAACCCGATCCCACCGTGAAGCTGCACCGATTCCTCAGTGGTGAATTGCACTGCATCGAGAGCCGCGAGGCGTGCTACCGCCGCCGCTTCGGACAGCCGTTCATCCCCGCTCGCCAGCGCCCAGGCGCCGAAAAAAGCATTGGACCGTGCCAGCTCGATCTTGGCGAACATGTCCGCGAGCCGGTGCTTGACCGCCTGAAAACTGCCGATCTGGCGTCCGAACGCCTGCCGCTCGCAGGCATAGTCTCTGGTCAGGAAAAGCGCCCGCTCGGCCAGGCCGATCTGTTCGAAGGCGGCCAACACTGCGGCGCCGTCCAGAAGAGTCCGGATCGCTGCGGGATCGGACCCGGGAAGCAGTTCAACCGGCGTGTCGTGAAAGACGATCTCGGACGTCGGACGGGTGCGGTCGATCGCATCCAGCGCGCTGATCGACACCGAGGGGTCCGAAAGATCCGCCAGATAAAGGCGCGCGGTGCCGCCTTCGTCCAGGGCGGCGACGATCGCGAATGACGCATCGGATGCGAACGAAACTGGCGATTTCCGTCCCGAAAGGCGATCCTGCAGCACTTTTGCCGAGACCCGTTCCGGTGCAGACCCTCCATCCTCGGCAAGCGCGACGGTAACGATCATGCGGCCTTCGGCGATCCGGGGAAGCAGATTTTCCCTTTGGCTTTGCGTGCCCAAGTCCTGAATCGCGGGGATCGCCAGGCCAAGAACCGGGCCAAAAGGTATGGCGGCCAGGCTACGGCCGATCTCTTCGGCGACAATGGCCAGTTCGATCGCCCCCATCGCCGCCCCCCCGTAGTCTTCGGCAATTGCAAGGCCCAGCCATCCGCCGTCCGCCAAGGCGGTCCAGGTTGCGGAATCGAACCCGTCGGCAGCCTCAAGACAGTCATGCGCCACCGCGAGAGTGGCGTGATCGCTCAGCATTCGTGCCAGCGTGTCGCGTATGGCATCGTGTTCGTCGGAAAAGCCGAAATTCATGCTGGTCCTCTTCGGGTCATGGCATTTGGCGCCTGTTCACAAAAAGGTAAGGTACGCGTTCGGTATGTCCCAAACGCTATCCGGCACCAGCCGCGTAAAACCACATATGTGCTGTGGCGTGGAAAAAGGGGCCACTGGAGCGAAGAATGCGATTCATCAAGAATGTGCTCAATCGACGTGAAAGCCGCAAAAACGAGGCAGTCGATTGATTGCTGCGGAGCTTGCCGCCTAACGTGAAGGAACCGGGGCGTGTTCCGGGCGCAGGACAGATGTGGCCGAACCCTCTCAGAAAATGGAACTGATCAAGGGAATTGTGCGAAATGGAAACTGTAGGACTCGGGTTTTGTTATGAAGATTTGCCAGTGGGGCGCAGGTTTCGGACCATTGGCCGCACCGTCACCGAAACCGATATCACGAATTTTGTAAGTGTTACCGGCATGCTTGAGGTCTTGTTCATCAATCGTGACTTCCGAGAGAAGGAATCCAATATCCCCGGTTTCGCCGCGCCCGGTGCGCTGGTCTATACCTTTATGGAAGGGCTCTTGACCCAATCCACAATGCAACATACCGGCTTTGCCTTTCTGGACATGGAACTGAAGGTCATGGGGCCCACATTTGCCGGGGACACCATCCATTGTGAGGTCGAGGTAACAGAATCGCGCCGGTCGAAGAGCCGTCCGAACCGCGGATTGGTGCGGACGCGAAACAAGGTGTTCAAGCAAACCGGAGAACAGGTATTGGAGTATACGCCGTTGCGGATGATCAAGGCCCGCATGACGGATAAAGAGCCAGGAAAGGCATAGGGCTGTTCCGGATAGCGGCACTGGAGACATGACTATGAAAACCGCGCAATCTGGCCCAGCCGAAGCCGCCGGGCGCACATCGGAAGGGCCCCGGTCCTTGACGCGTATCCTTGCGTTGTTCGATCTTTTGGCGCGCTGCAAACGTCACATGTCTCTTTCGGAACTCAGCATCGCGATTGATTGCCCCAAGAGCAGTTTGCTGGTGCTGCTTCGGCCCCTCACCGAGAAGGGGTATCTGATGCGCGAGGAAGACAATTACTTTCTGGGTCCGAGGATTTTTCAGTTCGCCCAGTCAATTCTGACCAACCACCCGTTCGAATCGGTCCTGCGCGGGGTGATGAATGATGTGGTTAACCAGACCGGTGAAACCATCCTGTTTGCTGTCCGGGACGGCGAGAAAGTCATTTATTCGTCGGTCATCGAAAGCCCCCAGCCCGTTCGGTATGTCGCCCAACAGGGGATCAACCGGCCATTGTTCTGTTCGGCATCGGGGCTGGTCATGCTGGCCTTTGACACGCAGCAGGAACTGGACGATTATTTTCGGCGCACTGAATTAAAGCCGCTGACGCCTAATTCGATCACCGATGAAAATGAACTGCGCGGGTTAATTTCGGAGATTCGCAAAACCGGGTATTCCAGTACAGCTGGAACCGCGCATGTAGATGCAGCGGGGTTCGGGGTTCCGGTCTTTCGCGCCGACGGACACTTGGCAGGAGCATTGGTGATTGGTGCTCCTCTGGAGCGCGCCAAGCGTAACAAGAAGCGATATGTTGCCGCTGCCAAAACGGCCGCTGAACAGCTCTCCCGAGCACTCGGCTATCGTTCGGAGGTTGGGGAAACCGGCCGGCACTAGACGTGTGCCGCCCGCCGTTGTTGTCATTCCGCAGGCGGGATCATCTCAGTCCGAGTCCCCGCGCAATGATACCGCGAAGAATTTCGCGTGTGCCGCCGCGCAACGAAAACGACGGAACGGCGAGTTCGGTATACGCCAGAACAGCCGCATAGCTATCGCTCCCGCCAGGCACCGCCGGGCGCGACACAAGACTTCGGGCCAGGCGCGGAATGTCCTGTTCGAAAAGCGCTCCCAGATCCTTGACAATGGCAGCCTGAAGTGACGGGTTCTCTCCTTCGTTCAACATTCCGGCCACCGATCGTGACATCTGCCGCAGCACCATCAGATGCGCGGACAAACGGCCAATCTCGGCCTGCTGCGCTTCGGTTGCGTCGTCGCGCAGCAATCGGATCAGTTCCTCGATCAGGGCAAACGACGACAGGAACCGCTCGGGGCCGCTGCGCTCGAACGCCAGTTCGCTCATGACCTGCGACCAGCCCTCGCCCTTTTCGCCCAGCAGCGCATCGGAGGGCAAAAAGGTATCGTCGAATACCACCTGGTTGAAATGATGCTCACCGCCCAAGTCGATGATCGGGGTGATCTGAATGTTGTCGGTGGCCTTGAGATCGACCAGAAATTGGCTCATCCCGCCGTGGCGGTCGTCGCTCTTGCCGGTGCGGCAGAACAGGATCATGTAATCGGCGACATGCGCATAGGTCGTCCAGACCTTCGTGCCGTTGATCCGGAACCCCCCGTCGACCTCGGTGGCCATCGTGCGCGTCGCCGCCAGGTCCGAGCCGGAATCCGGCTCGCTCATCCCGATGCAGAAACACAGTTCGCCCGCGGCGATGCGCGGCACGATCCGGCGTTTCTGATCGTCGGTGCCCTTGGCAAGTATGAGCGGACCGCTCTGCCGATCTGCGATCCAGTGCGAAATCACCGGGGCACCGGCGGCCAGTAGCTCTTCGGACACGACATACCGCTCAAGCGCGCTGCGCGCGTGGCCGCCGTATTCCTTTGGGAAGGTCATGCCGACCCAGCCGCGCTGCGCCAGCTTTCGTGAAAAATCACGGCTGAACCCATTCCACGACTGCGCGCGTTTTATGGGCGGGAAATCGGCCAGTTCGTCGGCCAGGAACGCGCGGACCTCTTGCCGGAGGTCGTCATAGTCGGCGCCGGGCGGGGGGGGAGAAAAAGCGGTGAGGGTCATGCCTGGGTCCCTTTTGCAGCGCTGTCTGTGATGAAATGCCAGAAGGTGTCGTGGGGGCTCGACAGGGCGGCCCGCCCAAGTTCCCTGGTCCAGTCAAGCTCGGTGCCGAACTCGTCACGCCAGCCCCAAATCCGTTTGGTGAAATGGTGAAGCGCGTGTTCCTGGGTATAACCGATGGCCCCGTGAATCTGGTGGGCCAGGGCCCCGACCTTCTCGGCCGCTTCTCCGGCGCGGGCCTTGGCGGCGGCAACGGCCAGCGCAAAGGCCGGTGTGTCATAGCTGCCGGCCGCCATCTCGGCGGCCGTGCGCGAGGCTGCGGTTTCTCCGGCCATTGTCGCAAGATTGTGCTGGATCGCCTGGAACCTGCCGATTGGCCGTCCGAACTGCACCCGGTCGTTGGCGTATTGAACGCTCATCTTCAGGATGGTCTCCATCGCCCCGGTGGTGGCAAGACTGCGGATAAGTGCACCAAGCCCGCGCATCCCTCCCACGGGTCGTGGCAAGGGGGTGACATCGGTCTCTGTCAGGGTATAATCGAGTTCGATGTCGTCGCGTGGCATCCCGGCAAAATCCTGCGCCGGGTCAACGATCAGATCCTTCACCGGCAGGGACAGGACGTGATCGACACCGTCCAGGACGCCAATGGTCACGATCCGGTTCGCCCAGCGGGCAAAGGGCACCAGTGTCAGATGCCCGCTCGCATGGATCTTCTTGCCGCGCCGTTCCAACCGCAGCGCTTCGCCTTCGGCGATGGTCAGCCTGCCACCGGGAAGGGCCATATTCGCGGCCGCCAGAACGGCGTTTGCGATCAGGGTTTCAGCCAGAGGCAAGGGCAGGCCATGCGCCCCGACAATACGCACAAGACCGAGCGCCTCGGCCGGTGGCACGCCGAAACCGCCTGCGTCCTCTGGCACCAGCGCCATGGTTAACCCTGCCTCCTCGATCTGCGTCCAGAGCGCCTCGGGGCATTGTCCCGAGGCGGCGTCTTCGCGCATGCGGTGGGTGACATGGTCGCGGAACAGTCGCTCTGCCATGTCATGAATCATCGATTCCATCAGACGGTCCTTTCAGACGGTGTTTGATCGGCGCTGGACATTTCCTTCACGGGCTTGTCCTGCCGCGCATGGTTTTTTTGCCCGTCGGGGGCCGACGCCTCTCGCAGTGGCGGCAGATGCAGCCGCGTGCGCAGATCCCGGCGGAACGCACTGGCAGAGGGCGCCGCGCCCCCGTCCCTGCGATATTTTCCGAGGCAATCGGCGATTTTGTCGCCGATCGCGGCAGGGGTTGCCGGATCCGAGGGAGAGCCGGGGTGCGCCGCGACCGAGGTTTCGGCCAGGGTTACGTTCCCTTTGCGCAGGCGGACATGGACCGTCCCATGGTCCACGCCAGCGTGATCCCGCCCCGCTTCCGGCATGGTTTGGATATGCACCATGTCCATAAGCCGGCGCACCGCGGGGCGATGGGGGCTGTCCCCTTCGAAATCCACCAGCCCGACCTGGCCCTGCTGCAGGGCCACGGCGAGCGTATAGGCGGCACAGAACTTGGCCTGCATTCCATCTTTGGGGTCGGTGACATGCAACGGGACCATGACGCTTTCGGGCACTGTCATTTCAATCACCGATCCTTCGGGCACCGCCTCGCCGCCGCGTTCGGCGTGAAGGTGCCGCCCGGCGGCGATCATCCTGTGGGTGAGGTAGCAGCAGGGATACAGCTTGCGGGACACCGTGCCCAGATCGATCCGCGGTTCCACCGCTGCGGGGTCGGCCGCAATCCCGTCCGGGCCGGCATAAAGGTCGAAGAAGCCGCGCGCCGCGAAGATGTCCGGGGCGCCCGTGATGCCGGCCTCGGCCATCCGGGTGGCCCGCAATCCGACAAGGGCGGCGTTTCCGGCCTGGATCGGTTTCGCCATGGCGCCGAAATTGATCTGCATTCCCCCGGCCAGCGACGCGGCCAGGGACAGGGCGTTGCGGACTGCGTCGTCGTCGAGCCCAAGCTGATGCGCGACCGCTGCCGCCGATGCCAGAACCCCGATGGTCGACGTTGCGTGCCAGCCCTTGTTGTAGTGGCCAAAACCCAGGATCTGACCGAGCGCGACATTGACGGCTGTTCCGACCGCAAGCGCGGGGGCAATGCGGCCGGCCGTGTCCGGCCGGACATCCACGGTGGCCAGCAGCGCCGACACGATTACAACACTGGGATGGGTGACGCTGACCGTATGGACATCGTCGAAATCGAGCGCATGACCGGCAACCGCGTTCAGGAACGCGGCCTGTTCGGGACTGCCACCTTCAGCAGCTCCTGCCGGGACTGCCGGTCCGCCCGCGTCAAGCGCCGCCAGCCGGCGAACCACCGGTTCATGCCACCCGCCATAGATGGCGGCTATGGTATCCTCAACGCAAAGCGCGGCCTGCTCGGCGTCTGCAACGCTCAGCCGGTGCGGCGCGGCGACGAACCGCGACAAACGGATGGTGAAATCGCTGATCATCCACTTCTTTCTCTGACACTGCATATTGCCTCATCAAGGCGGGCGCTATCAACTCTCGGCCCCACTCTTTCGCACATATGTGTTGGAGCGGGATGCTTGCGTTGTGATCCTTGCTGCCGTTGGATATTCTGGGTGCTCATCCTTCCTCTGTTTCCGTGCAGGATCGGGCGTTGGACGTGACCGTAGAACTTCGGAAAGAAGAACAGACGTGGTTGAGGGTATCGGCGTGAAAAGTCGGGCAGACAAGCACGCATGTGCGGAGAGACATTTCGAGGCATCGTTGTGTCATTGACCGCCAGACGATGTATCCTCGGAGGCCCGGAACCAAGGCGGTCAGTGCCACCACAAATCCGGGCTAGTCCGCCCTGCGCCGACAAGATGAGCACCTTGTGTGTCCTTGCCTGTGAATGGGAAATTGTCGGCATCGCATTTCCGCCGTCGTGCCATGAAAGACCGCATCTGCCGTTGCGTCACAGACACAACGAGCGCCTTCGGAAAAGGGGGGGCAGATGTCGCCTGTCGAGCGCCTGAAACGTTCCGGCAAGCGCAACAGGTTTACGGCCATTTGTCTGCTGATTTGTCTTGGCGCTGCCATCATTCAGGGTGTCTTGCCCTCCGCCGTCGCGTCCATCGCTGCCGCGCCGTTTTTCTGCATCTATCTTGCCATTTCGTCCCGCTACATCGCCCGTGTCGGATGGGTGCTGCTTTTCTTCTCGCTCGCGATCGCCCTTCTGGCGCTGGCCAATGGAATCGACCCCGGCATCTTCGTCCAGGCGGCGGGGCGCGTCGTGTTCCTGTCCGCTCTGCTGACGGCTGTCGCCTTCCTGCGCATCGCGGCCACCCAAGACCCGATTGTCGAGGTTGCCGGTGAATTCCTGACACTGCAGCCGCCGACCCGTCGCTACGCCTCTCTGGGTGCGGGCGGGCATCTGTTCGGGGTGCTTCTAAATCTCGGCGGGCTTGGGGTGATGCTGGAGATCATAATGAAAGGGCTGGCGGCGCATCGGCACGAGATGGACGAATTCGTGTTCCAGGCTCGCAAGCGCAGGATGGTGAGCGCCTGTATGCGGGGGTTTTCCTCGATCGCGTTCTGGACGCCGTTCGGAATCGCTCTCAATCTGATGATTCTCACAATACCGGGGCTCGAATGGACGACCCTGGCGCCTTACGGGATTGCTCTGGCCGGGATTCTGTTTCTTCTGGGATGGCTGTTCGACACGGTGGAATGGTGGCGCCCGCCCTCGGCGCGCGGCCGGGCACCGGCCCTGAGCGGTGACTTGCCGGACTGGAGCCCCTGGGCCGTCCTGATCGTGTCCGGGCATGTGCTTTTTTTGGGCGCCGCCGTGGTCACGCTGGACCGGTTGACCCAGTACAGTTTCCAGACCGTCCTGATCACCATCGTGCCGATCTATGCGCTGCTCTGGTCGGTTATGCGCAGCGGCAGTGGCAGCCTTGCCGGTATATCGCGCCGGTTTGTGACCCAGGCACCGGGTTTCGCGACCGAAATGAGCGTCATCGCGTCGGCGGGGTTCATCGGCCTCGTCGCGCTGGAGGTCGTTCCGGTCGAATGGATTGCCGACCATCTTGGCTGGATCGCAACGCGGCCTGTGCTGACCGTCGTGCTGTTGATCATGACGGTGTTTCTGACGGGGCTGCTGGGCGTGCATCCGATGATCTCGGTGGTCCTGCTGGCAGAGGTGGTCAACCGCGTCGGCGTGGAAGGTTTGTCGCCGCTTGCTCTGGGCCTTGCACTGGCTGGTGGCTGGAGCAGCATCATCTGCATGGGACCGGCCATCACGGCGGTGGTCTACGCCTCCTCCATCGTGGGCGAGCGGCCGCTGACCATCGGCTTGCGGTGGAACGGGATCTTCGGTGTTGCGAGCATCCTCCTCATCACGCTCATCGTTGGCGGCGGTGTCGCGGCAGGGTGGTTCTGACCGGTCTCAATTGCCTGTCAGGAACCGGGCGCAAGCATTTCCACATATGTGTTCGATCAGGCTTTGCGCTAGTCGGAAGGTGATGGACCCCATAGCGTCAACTAGGATGGGTCAGCGCAATCACTATCGGAGTGGCACGCCCAACGATGGAAGGCCAAGCGAAACCCACACGTCGCAGCAAGGTCACAGGCCTGCAAGACGCAGCCCGGCTGGCACGAGGCGCTTTGGAAGAACGCCCCGAGCTTTGTCTCGGTGGTCTGTTCAAGCAAAGCCGCCCTGTCGCACTGGTGCGCGCGTTGCTGGCCGCGGGCGCAGATGGTCTGCATGTGTATTCCTCGCCGGGCGCGGGGTATGATGTCGACCTGATGATTGCGGCAGGCGCGGTCGCACAGGTCTTTATTCCCGGCGTTACGCTGGAAAACCGGCTTTGCCCCAATTTCCGCCGCGCGGTCGAGGCAGGGCAGGTGACCGCGCACGCGCTGGATGCGCTGACCGTGGTGGGCGGGCTGATGGCGTCGGCTCATGGCGTGCCGTTCCAGCCAATCGACGCGCTGCGCGGATCGGACGTTCTGAAGCACAACCCGCTTTTGCACGAAATCGACTGCCCGTTCTCCGGCCGCCGTATTCACGCCGTCGGGCCGATCCGCCCCAGAGTGACGTTCTTGCACGCGCAGGAAGCCGACCGTTGGGGAAACCTGCGCCATCTCAGCACGATGGTCTACGCCGATCAGCTGATGGCACGCGCGTCTGACATGGTCATTGCCAGCGTGGACCGGATCGTGCCGGACGAGGTCGTTCTGGACGATCCCTCGCGGGTTACCGTGCCGTCTTATTATGTCGATGCCGTGGTCGAGGTGCCCTATGGCGCGCACCCAACCGCGAGCTTTCCCAACTATGCGATGGACGAGGACCATATCGACGCCTACGCCGATCTGGGGGATGCCGCCCGGACCGGCGACAGCACGGGGCTGGACACCTATATCGCCCGCCATGTGACCGGACCGAAAAACCAGAGCGACTACATCGAAGCGGTCGGGGGAGCCGGGTATTTCGCCGTGCTCGAAGCCGAGGCACGGAACGAATGAGTGCAGCGGTTTCCCCAATTGAACAGATGGTCGTCGTGTTGGCCCGCGATCTGGCCGACGGAGAACTGGGTGCGGCGGGTGCAGCCGCGTTGGTGCCGATGGCGGCCATTGCGCTAGCCCGCGAGCTGCATGCACCGAACCTGACGGTCGGCGGCGAGATGTTCTTCAACCCCGAGCCGGGGCGTTTGTATCCGTCGATGCTGGACGATCGTGCGCTCGGCCGCTGCGAGGCCGCCGAGACCTTTATCGAGTTGTTCGGCCACAGCCATCACGGGCTGGATTTTTTCTTTCACAGTGGCTTGCAGCACGATGTGTACGGCAACATCAACCTGCACCACGTCGGCGGCACGCTGCACGCACCAAAGATGCGCGGGCCGGGGGCAGCAAACCTGTCATACTGCCACACCTCGTCGCGGTATTACATTTGCCCCACCGTGCATACGGCGCGAAACTTTGTGGAAACGGTCGATTTCATCACAATACCCGGACATCTGTCCGGGCCTGCCGCGAAACGCGACGCCGGGCTGGTCAATGAAGGACCGCGCCTGGTGGTGACACCGCGAGCGGTTATGGATTTCGACAAGACGACGCTGCGAATGCGACTGAAATCGGTGCATGCGGGAAATACGCCCGAAGAGGTCCAGCGTCATACGGGGTTCGATCTGGCGATCAGAGGCGAGGTGCCGCAAACGCGGCCACCAACGGAGGAAGAATTGCGCGTTCTGAGAGAGCGGATCGATACATCGGGGGCCCTGCGTGCTTAAGCGACCGGGCTGACGTTACTTTAAAGGCAAAAACGGGAGGATAAAATGATCCAACGCAAGTTGACCGGATACCGGGCGGCGGTGGGTGCTATCGCGGCCATGGGCGCGATAGCCCTTGGCGGCGCGGCATCTGCCAAGGATCTCACGATGGGCACGACCAGCCCGACGTCGAGCCATTTCACCATTTCGGTTGCGATGAGCAAGGCGATCGAGACCGGCATGGAAGGCACCAATGTCAGCGTGATCGAAACCGGGGCCAGCGTGGACAATGTGCTGCGGCTGGCGCGCGACGAGATCGACCTTGGGCTTGCCACCACCGACATTCTGATCTCCGCCAGAAACGGGACCGGCAAGTTCGAAGGTAACGCAATCCCAGATACGGTTGCGCTTTATCCTTACAGCGCCTCGATCCTGCTGATCGCGGTCACCGAAGAGTCTGGTGTGACGACGCTGGACGAACTGGACGGAAAGAAGTTCAATCCCGGCATCCGCGGATCGGCGGCCGAGACGTTGACGACCGGTGTCCTGTCCATGTTCGATATCAACGCGGACCTGGTGCATGGCGCCGTTGGCGACGCGGTGGAAGGCATCAAGAACCGCCAGATCATCGGTTATAGCAAATACGGGGCCGCAAACTCTGTCGATGCAACCCTGCAAGAGTTGATGACAAGCACCAAGATGCGGTTGATCGGCTTCACCGAAGAGCAGGAGAAAGCGGCGACAGAAGCCATGGAGGGCGTCGGTTTCACGACTCTTCCCGCAGGGCTTATTCCGGGATCCGAGGAAATGCGGGTACCCAAGCTCAACGTCTTCTTCCTGACCCGCACCGGCGTCATGGATGACCAGAGCGCCTATGACATCGCTCGCAGCATCCACCAGAACATGGACCTGCTGGTCGAAGCCTGGCCGCAGCTTGCGGATTACGACATCGCCGCCGATGCCGTCGCCACAATCGAGACCGGTATACCCTATCATCCAGGTGCGGAACGTTACTGGAGAGAGGCGGCCGGAAGCTGACCGGAATCGCGGGCCGTCACGACGGCGGCCATAGGCTGATCCAGACGGGGTGCTGCGGGCACCCCGCCGTTACCGCTCTCGGAGAGAACATGACGCAGACATCGACCGCAATACCCAATTGGGAACGGCGCGGAGGGCAGGCGCTTGGAGTATTGTTGGCGGCATTCGTCGCTCTGCATTTCTACAATGCCTTATTCGGGCAGTTCGAACCGCTGGTTCAGCGGCCGATCTTTATCGGTTTCGGTATCGGCGGCGCGTTCTTTCTTTATGCGGCACGCGCCTCGCGGACCGGTGCGCGAAGCGGGATTGAACGGGCTGTGGACATCATGCTGGGACTACTGGCGTTCGCGGTTTGCCTCTACGTGATCCTGAACCGGGATCGCTTTTCGGATATCATGGTGCGCTATGGGCCGATCGACAAGGCGGCAGGTCTGATAGCTGTTCTGCTGACCCTCGAGGCCGCGCGCCGGGTGATCGGATGGTTCCTGCCGCTGCTGGCCCTTTGCACCGTGATCTATTTCTATTTCGGCTATGACCTGATCGACGGCGCCTGGCGCCCGCCGCGCGTTTCGGCACGTACCGCTGTCGAGACATTTTACAGCTCGACCACCGGCCTGTTCGGCTACCTTGCGGATATCGGGGCACGGGTCATCGTGATCTATGTGCTTCTGGGGGCGCTCCTGCTGTCGACCGGGGCAACGGATGCTTTCATGAAAATGGCAACGTGGATCGCCGGTCGAACGTATGGCGGCCCGGCAAAGGTCTGTGCCCTGTCTTCGGCGATGTTCGGGACGGTGACCGGTTCGGCAGTGGCCAACGTCATGGCGACCGGCTCGATCACCATTCCCACGATGAAGCGGCTGCGCTATCCACCGGCCTTTGCCGGGGCGGTCGAGGCCGTTGCCTCCTCCGCCGGCCAGCTTACGCCGCCGGTGATGGGGGCAGCGGCCTTCATCATGGCTGAGTTCCTGAACATTCCCTATACCGACATTGTCGTTGCGGCGATCGGTCCGGCATTTCTCTACTACCTGGCGGTATGGCTCGGGGTGGATCTCTATGCGCGTCGCACAGGGTTGCAACCGACACCGAGGAGCGAAATGCCCGAACCGGCGGAATTCCTCGCACCGGACAAGTCAATTCCCTTGTTTCTTCCCATCGCGGCGATGGTCTACTTCCTGTTCAACGGCTACACGCCGAGCTTTGCAGGTGCCGGTGCTGTTATCATACTGGTTTTGGCCTGTGTGGTGGTGCGCCCGTTCGCGCGTGACGGAAGAGAGCAGGGCGTGCTGGCCTCTTGGGCCAAGCTGGCGCGCGACCTCTATGAGGGGATGATCGAAGCAGGGCGGGCGTTGGTGATGATCGCCGCGCTGCTAGCCTGCGCCGCCATCGTCGTCAAGGTTCTGACGGCGACGGGTGCCGGGGTCAAAGTCTCGAACCTGTTGTTCTCTGTGTCCGGTCAGGGGTTGATCGTGGCCCTGTTGCTGGCGGCGGTGCTGGCGATCTTGCTGGGTATGGACGTGCCGACGACGGCCTCCTATGTGCTGGCGGCGGCAATCGCCGCGCCCAGTCTCGTGCGGCTTGGCCTACCCGAACTGACGGCTCATCTTTTTGTCTTCTACTATGCGATCCTGTCGGCCATCACGCCACCGGTCTGCGCCAGTGTCTATGCCGCCGCCGCCCTGGCAGGGGCCAATTTCTGGCGGGTGGCGGGTCGCGCGCTGATGTTGGCCGGAGCGATCTATGTGGTGCCGTTTCTCTTTGTGTTCCGGCCGGGCATACTGGCCCAGGGCGGCACGGTGCAAATCCTACTGGATATGGGCGTGGCCTGCGCCGCGGTTTTTGCCGTCAGCGTCGGCACAAGCGGCTGGTTTCGTGGAAAGGTGCCGGTCATCGGCCGGTTGCTGTTCCTGTCGGCTGCCGGCTTGCTGTTTTACGCCGCGCCTGCGGCCGACATCGTTGGTGGGCTGGCGCTGGCCGGGCTCTTGGCGTGGCGGTTTTTGCGCGGAGCACCGCAGCCCGGCCGCGCCGGGTGACCTCCGAAAAGCGAAGAGCCACCGCAGACAACCTCTGCGACGGCTCTTCCACATTCGGCCCCGAAGTGGCGGTGCCTCTGGCCTCAGGTCATTTTGAAGTAGGGAAAAGTCACTTCGTCGGTTGCCTTGACGAACGTCACTTCCACCTTGGCCCCGATATGAACCTTCTCGGGGTCGCCGGTCTGGATCCGGCTCATCATCCGGGGGCCTTCCTCCAGCTCGATCAATGCCACGACATATGGCACGTCATCCGCGAAAGTCGGCCCTGCCGGACGGCGCGCGATGGTGAAGGTATGCACCTTGCCGCGTCCGCTCACGGTGTTGAAGCGCAGATTGTCGGAATGGCAATACGGGCAAATAGAGCGGGGATAGAAATGATGTTTGCCGCAATCGCCGCAAAGCGGGATGTCGAGGCGGCCCTCGCGCGTGGCCTCCCAATAGGGGGCACTGTCATGGTCGATCACCGGAAGCGGTTTTTCAATGCTCATCGTCTTAGCCCTTCTGCAAAATCACGGTCGCACCTGAGGAAAGCGTACCCCCGGTACCATGCACCAGAGCGGTCTCGGCGCCCTTGACCTGGCGCTCGCCGCCTTCGCCGCGAAGCTGCCGGACGGCCTCGATCAGCAGGAACATTCCGAACATGCCCGGATGCAGCGCCGAGAGGCCGCCGCCGCTGGTGTTCATTGGGAACGCCCCGCCTGGTGCCGTGCGCTGGCCCGACACGAAATCCCCGCCTTCGCCGATCTTGCAGAAGCCGAGAGCCTCGAGCGAGAGCAGCACGGTGATGGTAAAGCTGTCATAGATCTCGACCAGGTCGATATCCGAATGGCTCACCCCGGCCATTTTTATTGCGCGTTCCCCGGCCTTTTGCGCGGGAAGCAGGCGGGCGAGGTCCGGCATTTCGCCGATGGCCCAGTGGGTATGCGCCTCGCCATAGCCCTTGACCGCGACGGGACGGGTGTTGAGGTCCTTGGCCCGCTCGGCGGTGGTCATGACGAGGGCGCCGGCCCCGTCGGTGACGAGACAGCAATCGAGCAGATGCAGCGGCTCCGAGATCATCGTGCTGGACAGCACGTCGTCAATGGACAGCGGATCGCGACGCGTCGCCTCGGGGTTCAACTGTGCCCATTTCCGCGTCGCGACGGCGATTTCGGCCAGATTCTCGGACGTGGTGCCAAATTCATGCATATGGCGCTGTGCGGCCATCGCATAGCCGCCCACAGGCGTGGGCATTCCGTAAGGCGTTTCATGCTGCATGGACAGGACTGAAGGCCGACCCCCTAGATTGCGGCTGCGCAGGGATTTCTGGTCCGAGCTGTAGACAATCAGCGCAACCTCGCAATAGCCTTCGCGAAGAGCCATGGCGGCATGTGCGATATGGGCCTCGAATGCCGAACCGCCAATATTCGTGCCATCGACGAATGTCGGCATGATGCCCAGATATTCGCCCAGCGTCACCGTGGCCAGTTGGCCGGGGCCGGGGACCCCCCACATGCCGGCCGTCAGAAGACCGTCGACATCGCTCAACTTCAGTCCTGCTTCTTCGACGGCGGCTTTTGCCACAAATGCGGCATGACCAAGGACCGAAGCCTTGGTGACGAACTTGCCGTCCTTCAGCGGCGCGTCGGCGATGCCGACGACCACCGGTTCTCGTCCGTTCTTCATATGCTCTTTCTCCTTCTTGTCGGGCTGTCCCGGTGCGCCCCGAACTGTTAGCCCGGGCGCATGGTCTTGGCGATGAGCGTACGCTGAATCTGCGAGGTTCCGCCGCCGATGGTGCTTTGCATCCCTTCGCGGAAATACCGCTCCATATCTGCTTCGGGCAGCATCGAGTGGCCACCCAGGATCTGCATTCCGTTGCGCGTCACCGTCTGCAGCGTCTCGGAGGCATAGAGCTTTGCCATCGAGACCTCTCGCGTGCAGGGCGTCTTGGCTGCGGCCAGGCTGGCGGCGCGATAAACCAACAGCCGGGCGGCATCGACCTGGGTCTGCATGTCGGCCAGCATGTGGCGGATCACCTGAAAGTCGAAGATCGGCTTGTCGAACTGAATCCGTTCGTGGGCGTAGCGCAGAGCATCGTCTACGGCTGTCTGGGCATTGCCCACATAGGCGGCGGCCACGGCCACGCGTTCCAGTTCCAGATGGTCGGTGATGATCTTCCAGCCATCGTTTTCCGTGCCCAGCAGCGCATCGGCCGGCAGTTTCACGTCGTCCACGAAAATCTCGGTGGTGCCGGTTGCGCGGCGCGCCATGGTCGGCAGCTTGCGGATGTCCAGACCTTCGGTGTCATTGGGGATCAGGAAAACCGACAGCCCCTTGTGTTTGGGCGCGTCGGGGTCGGTCCGGGTCAGCATTGCAAGGATTGCGTTATCGGCCGCAGCGCCCGAGCACCACAGTTTCTGCCCGTTGACGACCCAGCCGTTGCCGTCGCGCCGCGCGCGGGTCTTTGTCGATGCCGCATCCGACCCCGCGCCCGGTTCGGAAATCGAGATCGAAAAGCGGATGTCGCCATTGAGGAAGGGCTGGATGTACCGCTCTTTTTGCTCGGGCGTGCCGAATTTCTCGACATTCATCGCGGTGAACGTCGCCACCATCAACCCGGTCGAGAAGTCAAAGCCGTATTTGGCCAACCCTTCGCACATCAGGGCATAATCCATGATGTCACCGCCAAGACCGCCGCTCTCTTCTGAAAACAGGATGCCGAGCCAGCCCTGCTTGGCCACTTTTTCATAGGCTTCGTAGGGGTATTTGCGCTCGCGGTCGCAATTGCGGATATAATCGCGGCCGATCTCTTCGTCGACGAAACGCTCGACGGTGGCGCGCCACATCTCTTGCTCGGGTGTCAGAAAGTTCATGCGCTCTGTCCTTGTGTCTTGTCGTGCGCCGCACGGATTTTGGCCGGTTCTCCGGGGCGATCCAGACGCGACTTGCGGATCAGCAGGCTGAACTCGCAGCGCAGGACCGTTTCGTCCCGCTGGTTGATGCCTTCCAGTTTGCTGGTCACGACGCCGTGCCTTTCGTCATGGTCCTTCAGGTCGATGATTTCGGTGCGGGCCCAAAGGGTGTCGTTGATAAAAGTGGGCCGCAAAAAGCGTAGCTTGTCACAGCCATAGAAAGCGGCCAGCACGGAACTGTCGAAGGGGATCATCGCATTGACGATCGAGAACACGAGGCTGCCCTGCACGAGGCGCTGGCCATACAGAGACGATTTGGCGTGCTCGACGTTGGAGTGAAGTTCCAGCCAGTTCCCGGTCAACATGCAGAAATTGACGACATCGGTTTCGGTCATCGTCCGACCGCTCGAAATGCCGGTCTGGCCAAGTGACAACTCTCCAAAAGGGTGACGTATCACGTTGATTTCTCCTGTCCGTCCGCCTTTGATGACAAAACGATCAAGGCATCGGCGGCGACCAATCCCTTCCCGTCGGCCCGAACCATCACAGGGTTGATTTCAATTTCCGAGATCAGATCGGCGTTCTCGGCAAAGAAAACAGATATGCGTGAAATCAGGTCTGCCAGGGCATCTTTGT
The DNA here is from genome assembly GCF_024721115.1 of Salipiger pentaromativorans. Taxonomy (GTDB): domain Bacteria; phylum Pseudomonadota; class Alphaproteobacteria; order Rhodobacterales; family Rhodobacteraceae; genus Salipiger; species Salipiger pentaromativorans. The sequence goes on from NZ_JAMDHK010000018.1 coordinate 46,585, forward strand.
CGGCCGGTTCTGCGCCGCGTAGTCCAGTCAGCAACCGCGCCCCCGGACCCGATCGCAGCATGGCCGCGGCAGTTTGCGGGGTGGCGGGCGCAAGCCTGATTTCGGCGGCATCAATCAGTTCTACAAGGATGCCGCCAGGACCGGCCAGAACGATCGGACCAAAGGTGTCGTCGCGTTTGCAGCCGATAATCCATTCGGCCACGGACCCTTCTTCCATTTCCTCGATCAGCGCCGTGCCGCCCGCAAAACGTTCCGCCATTTCCGCGGCGGCCTGTTTCGCCTCGTCGGGGGAAAGACCCAAACGGACGAGCCCGTGATCGGACTTATGCGGATAGTCATCGTGACACAGCTTGGCGACACAGCGCCCGTGGTCGGGGTCACGTCGGGGCACCGGGATTCCAATCCGTTGCAGCAGATCCTTCGCATCGGCCTCGTGGATAACCGTGCGCCCGGCACGCTGCCAGTTTTCCAGCGTTTCTCTTTGGGTCATGCCACTTCTCCTGTCGCGACCGCGAGTGCGGCGAGGCCCGATGCCGCCCGAGCGGGCGAATCATAGACAGGAACGGCTCGTTCGCGCAGCGCCTCGCCCGAGGCATTGCTGCGTGCCGAACCGGTCCAGACGATCAGAATCGGCTTGTCTGTGCTGTCGAACGCCTCGGCCAAGGCCTCGATGAACTGCTGATCTGGCACAAATGTGATAATTGCGATGGCAATATCCACGCCCGGATCGGCGGCAACGGCCTCCAGACAGCGTCCGACATATGTGGGATTCGCCAAAACCACACCGGTCAGATCGACCGGGTTTGTCACCGACCCATAAAAGGGCACATAGCGCGACAGCGCCGTCTGCGTCGTTTCATCCAGCACCGGAACCTCGAAGCCGGCGCTTTCGGCCAAGTCGGTCATTTCGACGCCAAGCCCGCCGGTGACAGAAATGATCCCGACCCTGTTTCCGGCAGGTCGTCGACCCGCGGCGAGCGCCGTCACGGCATCGACGGCGGCGACGGATTCACGGGCGCGGATGACACCGGTTTCGCGAAAGACCGCGCTGATCACCCGGTCGTCCCCGGCCATGGCGCCGGTATGCGACTGGACCGCGCGTGACCCGGCGCGGCTGCGCCCACCCTTGACCGCGACAATATGCTTCCCCGCCTGTGTCAGCCGCTGGGCCGCTTCGGAAAAACGGCGTCCGTCGCGCAGTTCCTCGACGTAGCAAAGAACCACCCGCGTCTGGGGGTCGTTGCCCAGATAATCCAGCAGGTCCGCTGCGGTCAGGTCGGTTTCGTTGCCGCTGGAAACGATGGCGTTGATGCCCACGCCGCGTTCGCCCAGGCGCAACGCCATAAGGCCCGCAAGCGCGCCGGACTGGGAAATCATGGCCACGGGACCAGGCCGAAGATCGTTGAACATCGGGCTGAAGGTCAGTTGCAGGTCCGCCGCGGGGCGCACCACGCCTTCGCAGTTCGGTCCGACCAGTCTGAAGGGCGCGTCTTGCATGATCCGGCGCAAGCGCTCTTCGTTGTCATGCCCTTCTTCCCCGGCTTCGGAAAAGCCCGAGGTGACCCCGACCACGACCTTTACATCGAGCCTGGTGCAGGTCTCCAGAGCGTCCAGCGCGACCCCGACCGGCGTTGCCAGCACAACCACGTCGATCGGGCTGTCAATCTCGTCCAGACTGCGCACAGCCGGAAGGCCTTCGATCTCGCCGCCCGAAGGGTTCACGGGGATAATCGTGCCGCTGTAACCGTTGCTCTTCAGCAGGGCCATGACGGCCTGCCCCAACTTGCCCTTGGTGCGGGACGCGCCGACCACCGCAATGGTGCGAGGGTCGAACAACCCGTCCAGTGCGTCGGCTACCGTGGGCCGGCATGCCGTCATTCGATTCGTGTTTGGCTCTGCCATTCTTTCCTCCGTCAAGTGAAAAAACATCGGCTCGTTTCGGCGATCTAACGGTTGTTCGATTGTTCTCGCAATGGATTCTAGTTCCGAGCAGAATGAGGCTTTCAGAGCCGCAAACTAGGGCTTGACGTCGGAAAATTCGCAGAACGAGGCAGACACGTGAAAATGGAAAATGGGCCACTGAGCGATGTCAGGGTGATTGAACTGGGGCATGTGATCGCAGCACCGATGTGCGGCGCATTGCTGTCCGATTTTGGCGCCGACGTGGTCAAGATCGAGCGTCCGGGGCAGGGTGACATGCTGCGGGTACTGAGCGCGCGGGCCAGTGATGGCGTTGGCGCCTGGTGGAAGACCCTGGCACGAAACAAGCGTCTGATGGCGCTGGATTGGAAGAGTGAAGACGGCCGCGCCATTCTGCGCCGGCTGGTCGAAAACGCCCATGTGCTTATCGAGAACTTTCGACCCGGTGTTCTGGAACGGGCAGGGTTGGCCCCAGAGGTCCTGCATGAGTGGAACCCCGATCTGGTGATCGTGCGGATCTCGGGCTATGGCCAGACGGGGCCGCGCGCCTCGTGGCCGGGTTTCGGTCGGGCCGGCGAGGCCATGAGCGGACTGGCGCACATCACCGGCTTTGCCGACAACGCGCCGATGCACCCCGGCTTTCCCGCTGCGGATTCGACCACAGGCCTGATGGCGGCCTACGGCGCGATGATGGCGCTGCATGCGGTGCAGAACGGCCGCGCCCGGGGGCAAGTGGTGGACCTGGCTATTTTCGAGCCGCTGTTGCGCCTGATCGACTATCACGTTCCGACGCGAACCGGCGCGGGGCTGCCGGTTGACCGAAACGGGCTCCAGGCGCCCAATTCCTACGCCCCGGCGGGGGTGTTTCGCGCCCGCGACGGGAAATGGGTCACAATCAGCGCAGGCAGTGCCGCGACCGGGCGGCGGCTTCTGGAAGCCGCGGGCGGAAAGGAATGGGCGGAACAGCCGCAATTCCAAAGCCTCGATGGCTTCGCGGAGCACATGGACGAGATTGTGGACCGTCTCGGCGCATTTGTGGCACAGCATGACGCGCAGAAGGCGATTGACATCTTCCAGGCCCACGATGCCGTGGCTGCGATGGTCTATGACGTCGATGACATCCTGGCCGATCCGCAGATCGCCGCGCGAAGGGACATTGTTGGGGTGGAGGGCGACGACACCAAGGTCGTCGGACCCGTGCCAAAGCTGGACAAGACGCCGGGACGGCTGCGCTGGCTTGGGCGCCGCGAACTGGGTGCTGACACCCGGGCGATTTTACAAGAGCTCGCGTACGACACCGGGCAAATCGACACCCTAATCGAACAAGGCACTGTGGCCGAACCGGGCCGCTGAGCCGGGTCTGCAAGACGTGAGGAGAAAATCATGACCTATCAGATGACATCCGAACAGCAGGGAATCCGCGATGCGATCCTGCGGATCTGCGAAGAATTCGACGACGAATTCTGGCTGACACGCGATCGCGTAGGCGGTTTCCCGCGAGAGCTGCATCAAAAGCTGGCCCGCGATGGCTGGCTGGGGATTGCAATCCCCGAAGAGTACGGAGGTGCCGGTCTTGGCATCGTCGATGCCGCGATCATGATGCAGGCCATTGCGGAATCCGGCGGCGGCAACAGCGCCGCATCGGCGATTCACATGAATATCTTCGGTCTGAACCCAGTCGTGAAATTCGGCACCGATGACCAGAAAAAGAAATACCTTCCGCCTTTGGTGGCAGGCGATGAACGTGCGTGTTTCGGGGTGACCGAGCCGACAACCGGTCTGGACACCACCAAACTGAAAACACGCGCCGTGCGACAGGGTGACCGATATGTGGTGCACGGCCAGAAGGTCTGGATTTCAACCGCCCAGGAGGCCGACAAGATCCTGTTGCTGGCGCGCACGACCCCGCTTGAGGACGTCAAGAAACCGACAGAAGGATTAAGCCTTTTTTACACCGATCTGGACCGATCTTTCGTCACCGTGCGCGAGATCGAAAAGATGGGCCGCAAATGTGTCGACTCGAACGAACTGTTCATCGACGGGCTTCCGATCCCCGCCGGGGATCTGATCGGCGAAGAAGGCCAGGGCTTTCGTCAGATCCTGCACGGGCTGAACCCCGAACGGGTTCTAATTGCCGCTGAAGCAGTCGGAATCGGGCGGAATGCGCTTCGGCGCGCCGCGGATTACGCCAATGAGCGCGTCGTTTTTGGCAGACCAATCGGTCAGAATCAGGGTGTACAGCACCCCCTGGCCGCCAGCTGGGCGGAACTGGAGGCGGCCAACCTGATGGCGATGCACGCCGGCGCGCTCTACGACGCGGGCAAGCCCTGCGGAAATGAAGCCAACGCAGGAAAATATCTGGCCGCCGAAGCGGCGGTGAAGGCGACACAGACCGCGCAGCTGACCTTCGGGGGGTTCGGATACGCCAAGGAATACCATGTCGAGCGTCTTGTTCGCGAGGCCATCCTGTTCCGCATCGCGCCGGTCACCCCGCAGCTGGTGCTTTCGTTTATCGCGGAACATGCCCTCGGCCTGCCAAAATCCTACTAGTTACGAACATCAAAGGAAGTCCCATGCGAATTCATGGAATGGATGCCATTTTCAACCCTCGCTCGGTAGCGGTGATTGGCGCCTCAAGCGATCCCAAGCGCATCGGCGGAAGGCCGGTGGATTTTCTCAAGCGGCACGGTTTCGACGGCCCGATCCTGCCTATCAACCCGAAATCGCCAGAGGTGCAGGGCCTGACGGCGTATCCGTCGATCTCGGAGGCACCCACGACACCGGACCTGGCCGTGATCGCGCTGCCCGCGCCGCTGGCCGTTCAGGCGGTCGAACAGTGCGCGGCCCAAGGTGTGCGGGGGGCGGTGATCTTCAGTTCGGGGTTCTCGGAGGTCGATGCCGACGGGGCCGCCCTTCAGGCGCGCATGGTCGACATCGCGCGCGAGGGCGGCATGCGGCTTGTGGGGCCGAACTGCCTTGGCATCGCGAATGTGCGCCACAACCTCTATGCGACATTCACGCCCGGGGTCGAAAAACACCTGCCAAAACCCGGCGGCGTGTCGATCGTCAGTCAAAGCGGCGCGTTCGGCTCGTATTGCATGACGCTCGTTCGAATGCGCGGACTTGGGGTCAATATCTGGGCGACGACGGGCAATTCCTGCGATGTCGATTTTGCCGATGCCGTGGCCTATTGCGCGCAGGATGACGATACCCGCGTCATCATGGGATATCTCGAAGGGGCAACCGATCGCGACAGGCTGGTCGAGGCACTTGAGCTGGCGCGGGCCCGGGGAAAGCCGGTGGTCATGATGAAGGTCGGGCGCAGCGCGGTCGGAGCAGAGGCCGCGCAGTCGCATACCGCCTCATTGGCTGGGGCAGACGCGGTTTATGACGCGGCGTTCCGGCAGTACGGCGTTTACCGGGCGCAATCGGTCGATGAAATGTTCGATGTGACTTATGCCTGTGCCGAATCCGCGTCGATGATGCAGGGCGACCGGCTGGGCCTTGTGACAGTCTCGGGCGGGGTCGGGGTGCTGATGGCCGACGAAGCCGAAAAGCTGAAACTGGACGTGCCTGCGCTTCCCGATCATGCACAGAAAAAGCTGAAAGAGGTGCTGCCATTTGCCGGTGTCCGAAACCCGGTCGATGTGACGGCGCAGCTGGTCAACCAGATCGATCTTCTGGAAACCAACATGGATGTGTTGTTTGGTGACGGCGAGATCGATGGGGCCATCATCTTCATGTCGACGGTCGGACTTGTCGCCGACCTGAACGAAGCCATTCGGCGCGGACTGGAGCGCATTCGCGAGAAATATCCCGATCGGCCAATGCTGTTCTGTTCGCTGACAGAGCCAGAGGGGCGCGCCGCGTACGAAAAGTCGGGGTTCATCGTGTTCGAGGAACCGACCCGTGCAGTCCGGGCGATGGCCGCATTGCGCTATTTTGCCCGTTCCTTCGCGCGGGCAGGCGAAAAGGACCCGATACCCGAACTCTCCAACCTGTCGCCGTTGCCGGACGGAATTGTGAACGAGATCGAGGCCAAGGCCCTGCTTGCAGAGGCCGGAATCGGGATCGTGCGCGAAACCCTGGCCACCACCCCCGAAGCGGCAGCTCAGGCAGCGCAAGAAATGGGATTCCCGGTCGTGCTGAAGATTGCCTCGCCCGACATCTTGCACAAATCCGACATCGGGGGCGTCGCGCTTGATCTGCGTTCGGCCGAAGATGTCCGCTCTGCCGGGGCACGAATCTTGGAATTGGCGTCCGAGAAGATGCCCGGTGCGCGGATCGACGGGCTGGTCGTGGCGGAACAGGCAGCACCTGGACTGGAGGCTATACTCGGCGTGACCCAGGACCCGGCTTTCGGCCCGGTGGTCATGTTCGGTCTGGGCGGGGTGTTTGTCGAGGCCCTCGAAGACGTGTCTTTCCGCGTCGCACCATTCGGACCTGTCGAAGCGCGCCGTATGATTGACGAAATCCGCAGCCGCAAACTGCTGGACGCATTCCGGGGCGCGCCCGAACGCGACATCGACGCCCTCGCCGGCGCCCTTGCCCGACTGTCTGCTTTTGCCGCCCATCACGGGGCCGCGCTTGAGACCATTGATGTCAATCCATTGATCGTCGGAGCAAGCGGGCAGGGAGCCGTCGCCGCTGACGGTGTGATCATACCCGCCAATCGAGGAGGCCACTGACAACCGAACCCGAAATCTTTCCTGATCCCCAAGCCGCTTGCGGCGTGCCCCCGGCAGTTTTCTAACAGTTGACAGAATTTACAAGCGCGGCCATCCTTCCGTATGGAACGCTGTGCATATAACTGCACACGAAGGGAGGAGATCATGGAAACCGCGCATCAGACTTCAGCAAGAACAGGCGGCGATCAAATTGTGAAATCGGTGGCGCGCACCTGTCAGACTTTGGTGTATTTCGATGAAGTTCAGCGACCGCTTTCGGTCGTGGAAGTGTCCAAGGAACTGGGGTACCCGCAGTCAAGTACCTCGGCGCTGCTCAAAAGCTTGGTGAAGCTTGGATTTCTGACCCACGATGCCCGAAAGAAGAGTTATTTTCCCACCGAGCGCGTTCCGCTTTTAGGGTCGTGGATGAATCCAGATCTGTTCGGCGAAGGCACCATCCACCGGCTGCTCAAGGCAATTTCGGAACGCACACGGCATGTGGTGGTTCTGGCAACCAAGAATGGGGACGAAGCCGAGTACGTGCAAGTTGTCCGCCCGAAAGATTCGCCGATCCACCACATATCGCTCGGGACACGTCGTCCGCTGGGTAACTCAGGTGTCGGGCGCGTTCTGATGAGTCGTTTCAGTGACGACGAAGTGCGCAGTCTGTTCCGCAGGATCAACGCCTATCGCGCGCCCGACAAACCGGCAGTGGATGTGAAAGCTTTCGTGGCCTCGTTGGCAGAAACCCGTGCCAAGGGCTATTACCTCTCAACCGATCAGGTGGTTCAAGGGAGCGGCTTGATTTCCATGCCGTTTCCTAACCATCTGAACTCGCGGCTTTTCGCTGTCGGGGTTGGCGCTCCAACTGATGTTATCTTGAGATCCGAAAAAGAGATCGTAGGGATCATGCACGAAGAAATCGTTCGAAATCTGAAGAAGATGGGTCAACAGTCCCTGACCGCCTGACCGCCTGGATCAGCCAGCGCCGTAAAAAATGGCCCGGCTTGACGAAGACGGGACTTGGGGGGCGCGGACGAAACGCGCCACTTGCCAATGTCAGGGTCCGTTTTCAGGCGGCGGAAATAGCCTCTTCGCGTCAGGCTCAAGGTTGAGCCTGACCGGCGGGGCGTCGTTAGCACCGGCATCCCCGAAGGCCGGGCGGTGTAGGATGCGCTGCCCAGAGCAGTGCGACCACGGTTTCGGCCCGCCCCAAGAATACCGGCTTGAAGAGAGGCGCCGCGAAAGAGGCCGACCATCATCGTGTTGATCGTAAGCGGCGTCTACGCCCCACCGGAGTTCAGCTCGACGGCTTGAAGTTCCAGGGTAGCAACTCGTCGATCCGGTTCGCGGGATGCCCTGCCGCGATCGCCTCGAGCGTCGCCTTGAGATAGACAAAGGGTACGATTTCGTTGATCTTTGCTGTGGCGATGAGCGAGGCGATGCGGCCCCAGGTCCGACCACCTTCGTCGTGGCCGGCGAAGAGTGCGTTCTTCCGCGTCAGGGCGATCGGCCTGATGAGATTCTCCACGGCATTGGAGTCGATCTCGACGCGTCCGTCCTGCAGGAAGGTCTGTAGCCCGTCCCACTGCCGGTGGATATAGGCGAGTTTCTCTCCGAGGCGGGACTTGGCGGAGATCCGGCGGCGCTGGCTCTGCAACCATTCGCCGAACTGGGCCACCAGCGGCGCGGTGCGTGTCTGTCTCGCCGACAGGCGCTGTCCCGGTCCCATGCCGCGGATCTCGGTTTCGATCCGGTAGAACTCGGCGATCCGGCGCAGCCCCTCGGCGGCGATCTCCGATCCATCACGGTCGAAGACTTCCTTCAGCTTCCGGCGGGCATGTGCCCAGCAGTGCGCAACCGTGATCGGCGCGCCGCCCTTGCGCGAGGGGCGCGTCAGCCGATCGTAGCCGGGATAGCCGTCCAGCTGCAGGATGCCGTCGAAGCCCTGCAGGATCTGCTCCGCGTTCACGCCGGCGCGGCTCGGGCGGTAAGTGAAGACCACGCCGGGCGGGTCATCGCCGCCCCAGCCCCGATCATCTCGGGCCAGCGCCCAGAGGAAGCCAGTCTTCGTCCTGCCTCGCCCGGGCTCCAGAACCGGCGCCGTCGTTTCGTCCATGAAGAGTTTGCCCGAGCCCTTCAGGTGCTCGGCGAGCCGGTCGACCACCGGGGCAAGGTGGAAGGCCGCGGTGCCGACCCAATCGGCGGGCGTGCTGCGCCGAAGGTCGATCCCGGAACGCGCGAGGATCTGGCTCTGGCGATAGAGAGGCAAATGGTCGGCGAACTTGGCGACGAGCACATACGCAATGGCGCCCTCGGTCGGCAGCCCGCCCTCGATCAGGAAGGCAGGGGCTGGCGCCTGGGTGACCCCTTCGGCGTAGGCACGGCAGGCATACTTGGGTCGAACCGTCACGATGACGCGGAGCTGGGCCGGCACGATGTCCAGCCGCTCGCTGCGGTCCTCGCCGATCCGGTGCATCGTGCCGCAGCCGCAGGGACACTCCAGGCTGGCCGGCTCGATCATCTGCTCGATCCGGGGGAGGCTCTCAGGCAGATTGCCCCGATTGCGGCGGGCGACCTTGGATCGCCGCGGACCGGACGAGGCCGTGGCGTCTTCATCCTGCTGGGCCTCTGCCTCGACGACGGCAGTTTCCAGATCTTCGAAGGCCAGCTGCCGCTCGTCCTCACTCAGTTTCTCGGACCTTTTGCCATGCACGACCTGGTTCAGTTCGGCGACGAGGTGCTCGAGGCGCTTGTTGGCTTCCCTGAGTGCATCACGCTCGCGCAGGACGGCCAGAACAGCGTCACGCTGGTCTTCCGGAATGGCCGACAGGTCGAGGGATAGGGCGCTGGACATGGCGGCATCATATCCCGCTCCTGCGTTTGTCAGGCCGGCTTTCCCCGCCCTGAGTCACTCTGCCACAGCGGGGGCGCGCGTCTCCAGAGACCGCACCCGCCGCCAGTCCAGCCCGGCGAACAGCGCCTCGAACTGGGCGCGATTCAGGGTCATCGCACCATCCCGGATCGCGGGCCAGGTGAAGGTGCTCTCCTCCAGCCGTTTGTAGGCCATGACGAGACCGCTGCCGTCCCAGAACAGGATCTTCATCCGGTCTGCGCGCTTCGCCCGAAAGATAAAGACCGTCCCGGTGAACGGATCTTCGGTCAAGGTCGACTGCACCAAGGCTGCCAGTCCATCATGCCCCTTGCGGAAGTCTACCGGCTTCGTCGCCACCAGGATGCGGACCCCTTGAGACGGCATCAGCATGCAGGCGCTTCCAGAGTGCGCACGATCGCGGCGATCTGACCTGCCGACGTGTCAGAAGACAGCTCGATCCGGGTTGTTCCCTTGACGATCCGGATCACCTGCTGGGGCTTCGCGTCGGAAAGCTCGGGCGTCTCAGTCGGATCGCAAATGACCAGAGGCGCGAAGACCGGCTCTCCGAGTTCCGCCGGAGGAAGAACCAGCTGGCCCTGCTTTGCCAGACGCCGCCAAGCCGAGAGCTGGTTTGGGCGGATGTCATATCGCTCGGCAATCGCATTCACGGTCGCTCCCGGCTCCAAAGTCTCTGCCACAGCGCGAGCCTTCACGTCGTCCGGCCAGCGCCGATGACCTGACCCGTAGATCTCGACGCCCAGAGATCTGAGAAACGAATTTGTCGCGCACATTGCGAAACACACTCCCCATCATGAGATGGATATCACCTCGCAGTGCCGGAGCTCATCTACAACGTGGGGCGCAGCCGCCGCTTACTGTTGATCGGCAGGCCACGGAATCCTTTCTTTCGGCCGTGAAAGCGCTGGAGATTCCCACCCACGATTGGCGTTCGATCTTCTCTGTTGCGTCGCCGCGGATTCAGTTCGCGTATTCGCATATATGTGTGATCTCGCGACAGTTGCGCTCCCGGCCACCCATAAACATTGACCGGTTCACCGCACCATGGTGCGCTGATCGACAACGCCACAGGGAGGAAGACTGCCATGACAAGAAACACAAAACTCGATCGGTTTGCCGCAGGGGCGGCGCTGGTGATCGCGGTCGGAACGATGCCGCAAATTGCGGCGGCCGAAGTGACACTCAAGGTTGCAGATACCTTTCCGCCCGGCCACTACATCGTCGAGACCGGCACCACCTACTGGATGGACCGCGTAACCGAGCTGACCGATGGCGAGGTCAAGTTTCAGTATTTCGGTGCCGGTCAGTTGGGTTCGCTGCGCGATATGTTCTCGATGGTGCAGACAGGCGTGGTGGACATCGGCTATGTTCCGCCGGCCTATAACGGGGGCACGATGCCGCTGGCGGGCGTGCACACGCTTCCTGGCCTTTTCTCGCAGAGCGTTGTCGGGACGCCCGCTTTTTTTGAAACGGTGACGTCGGATCCGATCCTGCAAAACGACTTCCTGGCCAACGGGATGCGCCCAGTCTGGGGTGTAATGACCTCGACCTACAACCTGTTCACCCGCGACCAGGATGTTAGCGGCATTGATGACATCAAAGGGCTGAAACTGAAAACCATTGCCGGGAACATGGCGGAGTCGGTCAAGGCCCTAGGGGGCGCGCCGGTTGATATTCCCAGCCCGGAAACCTATCAGGCCATCCGCACCGGCACCGTCGACGGCACGATCTTTCCCACCACCAGCATCTATTCCTACAAGCTGGACGAGGTAATCGATACCGCCGTTCTGGGTCTGGATGTTTTTGTGTATTGGGCGCCCTACGCGATCCGCGAGGAGGTCTGGCAGGATCTGTCGCCAGAGCATCAACAGGCCATTCAACAGGCGTCGCAGGAGGCGATGCAGCGAGTTGCCGAAGAAACCGACCGATCGGCCGCCGAGCTTGAGGACAAGATGCGGGACAGCGGTATCGAGGTCATCGTTCTGGATGAAGCGCAGCGCGAAAAGGTCAAATCGGCCACAGCGCCGGTGTTCGATGCCTGGGTCTCTGGTCTGCAAGAGCGCGGACTGCCTGCGGGCGAAGTGCTGGAGATGTTTCGTGCGAACATCGAAAAGCACCAGACGCAGTAAGGCGCGCAACCGTGTCCCGTCACGATCTTGATCCCCGAGAGGACGCCGTGCCGTCGCCGAGAGTTGGATTGCACGGTCCTCTGGGCCGAGCGATGGACCGGGTGGATACCGGGATGAACTGGCTGTCGCGCGCTGCGATGATGGTCATGCTGGTGCTGATCCTCATACAGGTCTTTACGCGCTATATCCTGAATGACCCGATCGAAGGGGTCATTGGCGCTACAGAGCTATATCTGATGCCCATCATCGTGTTCGGAAGCCTGAGCTATCTGGAAATGTATGATGGCCACGTGCGAGTGGGGATAGTGTTTGATGCTCTGCCCGAAGGGCTGCGGGCCGGTTTCAATGTCGTCTTGCGATTGGCAGCGGCCGCGTTTTTTGCGCTGATCTGTTACGGTGCCTCGCGCGAGGCGCTTAAGGCGTGGGACTTCGGATATCGCACATCCGGCGACATCGACGCGCCTCTCGTCACCACGCTTGTGATTGCGCCGATTGGCTGCGTGCTGATCGTTCTGCGCCTTCTCGTAAATGCGGCGGGTGACGTTCAGCACCTTCGCGGCGCTTCGGATCGGATTGGCTGAGTATGGAATTTCTTGCACCTGTGTCGCTATTGCTGGCGGGGCTTCTCGTCGTCGGGATGCCGATAGGCTTCGCGATGGGCATCGCCGGCACCGTCGGCCTGTATCTGATCGGCGGGCTCAATCTGGCGCTCGGCATCCTGTCGGTGGCCCCGTATCGCAACACCGCCTCTTGGCTGTTGACCGCCATTCCCTTGTTCATCTTGATGGCCGAGATCCTGTCGGCCAGTCGGATTTCGTCGGACATGTTCCGCGCCGCCAACAGGTGGGTGGGCCATTTGCCCGGCGGACTGGCCGTGGCCACGGTCTTTACCAGCGCAGGCTTCGGGGCGGTTTCGGGCTCGTCCACCGCGGCGACGGCCACGATGGCGCGCACCGTCGCGCCCGAGGCTGAGAAATATGGCTATGACCGCGGCATGATCGTAGGCACGGTTGCGGCCGCCGGGACGTTGTCGATCATGATCCCGCCTTCGGTTGTGCTGATGGTTTACGGTATCATCACCGAAACCTCGATCGGCGGGCTGTTCATTGCCGGCATTCTGCCGGGTCTCATTACCGCGCTCAGCTTTGCCGGGATCACGATGGTCTGGGCGACGCTGAACCGCGATCTGGCGCCACCAGTGCAAAGCCATGGGTGGCGTGAGCGCTTCGCGTCACTGCGCGACATCTGGCCGGTGGTTCTGCTGTTCGTCTTTGTCGTGGCCGGGATTTATTCTGGCGCTGTCACCGTGACCGAAGCCGCCGCGGTCGGCTGCTTTGGCGCGATCATGATTGCCGCCGTGTTGCTCAGACGTATGGGCTGGCGCGAATTCATGGGGGCGCTCGAACGTACAACGCGCCCGACTGCAATGATCTTCACCATTATTATCGGGGCGCACATTTTCGGCTATTTTGTCACCCTGACCATGGCACCGCAGGCGCTGGTTTCGTACGTGCAAGGGCTTGAGATCGGGCCGGGCGTGGTGATTTTAATCCTGATCCTGATCTACATCCTGCTGGGCTGCGTGATGGATCAGCTGGCGATCCTGATCCTGACCATGCCGATCGTCTTTCCAATGGTCATGGAGCTTGGCTATTCGCCGATCTGGTTCGGCATCCTGGTGACCAAAACGGTCGAAATCGGGCTGATTACCCCCCCAATCGGAATGAACGTTTTCGTCGCCAGCTCGATCACCGGCGTACCTCTTAAACGGGTCTTTGTCGGGGTGCTGCCTTTCGTGCTGGCCGAGTTCGCGGTCTTGGCCCTGATCGCATTCTTTCCCGAGATCGTAACCGTGTTCTCGGGCGAATACTGACAACCTGAAGGAGCGTAACTTGGAACTGGGACTAAAGGACAAGGTGGCTATCGTCACCGGATCGGGTCGCGGGATCGGCGCAGTGACCGCCCGCGCGCTGGCCGAAGAGGGGGCGAAGGTGGTGATCACCGATATCGACCCCGAAACCACAGAAGCCACCCGCGCCGCTCTTGAGGCCGACGGATACGACGCGATCGGCGTGGTCTGCGATGTCACGAACGAGGCACAGGTCGAAGCCCTCGTCTCGCGCACGATCGAAGCATTTGGCGCCGTCCACATCCTGGTCAACAATGCCGGATTTCCGCGCGACAACTACATCACCAAGATGCCCGAACAGGACTGGGACGCTGTTGTGGGCGTGATCCTGAAGGGTGCCTATACCTGCTCGCGCGCCGTGGTGCCGTACTTCATGGAACAGAAGTGGGGCCGGGTGATCAACATCTCCTCTCGCGCCTATCTCGGCAATCCGGGACAGACCAACTATGCCGCCGCCAAGGCCGGCATCATCGGCTTCACCCGGGCGCTGGGGATGGAACAGGGGCGCTTCAATGTCACCGTAAATGCCATCGCGCCGGGGTTCATCGCCACCGAGATGATCGAGGCGCTTCCAAACTACGACCGGATAAAGTCGCGCGCTCTGGCAATGAATACCGTGCAGCGCCTTGGCAACGAACGCGACATCGCCAACGGCGTGGTGTTCCTCGCCTCGGATGCGGCGGAATACATCTCGGGCGAGACGCTTCACATCACCGGGGGGCGATATGGCTAAACATGTCCCGGCCTCCGCCTGTGTCGAGGATCAAGAGACGCGGATGCTGCGAGACAGCATCCGGGGCTTCATGGCGCGCGAGCTGACCGAAGAGCGCATCTCGCAATGCGAGGCGACGGGCGATCTGCCCTGGGCGATAATGGGCGAGCTACGCCAGTTCGGCTATCTTGGCGGGCTTCTCTCGGAAGAGGCCGGTGGCTACGGCCTCAGCTATCGCACCTGGGCGATGATGATGGAGGAAGCAGGATACCGCTGGCTTTCACTCCGGGTTCTGCTCAACACCGTGAACATCGTGATCGCACTGTTCCACCACCTGGGCGATGCGCGCCAGAAGGAAAAGTGGCTGAAACCCGTCATGGCTGGCCAGATGCCGGTCTGGGTGGGGATCACCGAACCCGACCACGGCTCTGATGTTGCCTCGGTGCAGACCCGCGCCGAGGACAAGGGCGACCACTGGCTGATCAATGGCGGCAAGCTGTGGACGACGAACGGCGTCAACGGCCGGGTCGGAATCCTGGTGGCACGGACATTCACGGAAGGCTGTGATGGCGATCTGAGTCTGTTCATCGTGGACCTCGAGGAGACCGATTTCGAAGCTTCGCGGGTGGGCACGATGTTCATCAAGGCCACCGCGACATCGCAGCTGGCCTTTCAAGACGCAAAGGTGCCAAAGGAAAACCTGTTGGGTCCTGCGGGAAAGGGCCTCAAGGCGATCCTTACGGGGTTGAATTATGGCCGGCTCAACGTGGCGGCGGGCGCGGTGGGCGCGGCGCAGCGGTCGTTGGACCTGTCCACCGATTACGTCAAGACGCGCAAGCAGTTCGGCAACGTGATCGGAAGCTATCAGCTGGTGCAGAAGCTGATCGTCGACATGACCATCCGCACCGAAGCGGCGCGCGCGTTGACTGACCGTGCCGCCCAAGCGCTGGACGCGGGTCTGCCTGGGCGCAAGGAATGCTCGATTGCCAAGCTCTATGCCAGCGAGGCGGCGCATGAGGTGGCCTCGATGGCGCTGCAGGCGCACGGCGGGCTGGGCTATTCGACCGACTACCCCGTCGAACGGTTGTTCCGCGACACGCGCGGCGGGCTGATCCCCGAAGGCACATCGGAAATCCAGACATTGATCATAGGGCGCGAGGTTCTCGGGATCTCGGCCTTCACCTGAGGAGGCGGCCATGCCGATGACCTTTCTCCAGGCCCTGAGGTTGAACGCGCGGCGGTTCCCCACGAAACCCTCGGTGGTGTTCGAGGGGAGGAGCCAGACCTATACGGATTTCCTTGACCGGGTGGAACGGATGATGACGGTGCTGGCGCGGCGCGGCATCGGACCGGGCGACAAGGTGGCGGTGATCTCGGAAAATCATCCCGATTTCCTTGCCGCCTATGTGGCGGTGACGGGGCTAGGCGCAATTCCCGCACCGATCAACTATCGCATCGCGCCCGAAGTCATGGCCGATGTGGTTGCCCGCTCGGACAGCAAAACCCTGCTGCTGGGCGATGCGGCGCTGGATCATGCCGATCTGTTCCGGACCGTGGTGGACGACATCGTCACCATCGGCGACGGGGCCCCGCAAGGACTGCCGCGCCTGTCGGACCTTCTGGCAGACACACCGCCCGATCCGCCGCAAGGGCAGGACGGCACCACGATCATGCTGCACACGTCGGGGACCACCGGCAAGCCCAAGGGCGCGCTGCGCAGTCTCTTCGGCATGGAGGAACGCGCCATCGAGCAGCGTTTCCGCCCCGACGACCGGGCGCTGTCGGCGCTGCCGATCTGCCTGTCGGCCGGCTGCACCTATACGCTGCTGCCGCTTTATCTGGGTGCCAGCGTCTATCTGATGCGCCGCTTCGACGGGGCCGCCGCGCTACGGCTGATCGAAGACGAGCGGCTGACCGCCACCATGCTGCTGCCCGCCATGCTCCAGCGGATGGTCGAGGCCGAGGGGTTCGCGAGCGCCGATCTGTCGTCGCTGGGGACTTTGCAATCTGGCGGCGGCGAGATGTATCTCGACCTCAAGCGTGCCGCGCTCGACAAGTTCGGCGATGCGCTGATGATCTATGCCGCCTCCAGCGAAGCAGGACCCTATGCCAACCTGACCGCTCGGGATCTGCGCCGCAACCTTGCGGGCAACTGCGTCGGCCGCCCCTTCTTCGGGGTGGAACTCAAACTGCTGGACGACGATGGAAACGAGGTGCCGCAGGGCGAGGTCGGCGAGATCTGCACCCGCAGCGAAAGCCGCTACGACGGGTATTACAAGGATGAGGCGCTGACCGCTGAAACCCGGCGCGGCGACTATCTGACCGTGGGCGATCTGGGCCGGATCGACGACGAAGGGCTGCTCTGGTTCACGGGTCGCAAGCGCGACATCATCAAGAGCGGCGGCATCAATGTCTACGCCCCCGAGATCGAGGAGGCGCTGGCCGGCCACCCGGCGATTGCCGAGGCGCATTGCATCGGCCTGCCCGATCCGCACTGGACCGAGGCGATCTGCGCAGTGATCGTGCCCGCGCCGGGCGCGCAGCTGACAGCGGCCGATGTGATCGCCCATGCCGAAACCCGGCTTGACCGATACAAGCGCCCGCGGCGCGTGGTCTTTATGACGGCGGTGCCGCGCAACCTGACCGGCCGCGTTCTCAAGGCTGAACTGAAAGAGGCAGTGCTAGCGCTGCCAGAGGAGGAAACCCAATGACACGGCCCGATCTTTCGGCCCTCAAGGGCCAGCAACTCTACTGGGAGGACCTGAACGAAGGCGACCAGTTCGATAGCCCCACCCGTACCATCACCGAGGCCGACGTGGCTAATTTCGCCTGCCTGTCAGGCGACTTCAACCGGCTGCACGTCGATGCCGAATATGCCGCCGATTCGGCCTTTGGCCAGCGTATCGCGCACGGGCTTCTGGTGGTGTCGGTGATGTCCGGGCTGACCACGCGGATGCTGATGAACACGTTCCTGGAACCCTCGCTTCTGGGGTTGCTCGACATGCAGTGCAGCTTTCCCAACCCCACCTTCATCGGCGACACGATTGGCGTGCGCGTTACCGTAGCCGAGAAGCGCGAGACTTCGAAACCCGAACGCGGCATCCTGTCGTTCCGGCGCGAGGTCATCAACCAGCGTGGCGAAACCGTGGTGGAAGGGGTCTGGAAACTGCTCGTCCGGCGGGCGCCGCAAGGTGGCTGAGCCGGTGGTCGCCCGCGACTTTCCCGATCTTTCGCGGCTCTTGTCGCCACGCAGCGTGGCGATCCTGGGCGCCAGTGAAAGGCCCCGTAGCGTGGGCAGCGACACCTTGCTGAACCTTGCCGAGCATTCCGACTTCGATGGGCAGATCTTTCCGGTCAACCCCGGGCGTGAAAGGGTGCATGGTTTGCGCGCCTATTCTGCAATGTCGGCCTTGCCTGGCCCCGTCGATGTGGCGGTGGTGTGCCTTCCAGCCGATGCGGTGGTGGGCGCCTTGCGCGATTGCGCGGCAGCAGGAACGGGGTTTGCGGTGGTCTTCACCTCTGGCTTTGGCGAAACCGGGGATGAGGGCCGTGCCGTCGAAGCCGAGATGGCTGAAATCGCCCGGCAAAGCGGGATGCGCATCTACGGGCCGAACTCGCCAGGGCTGAGCAACATCAACCGCCGCCTTGGGCTGACCTTTTCACCGGTATTCAAGAACGACACGCTGGGCGGCGGCATTGGGCTTGTCACCCAGGGCGGCGGACTTGGCCGCGCCTTCATCCAGGCAAGCGAACGGGGTATCGGCGTTGGCCTGTGGTGCTCTACCGGCAACGAAGCCGACCTGACCATGGCCGATGTCGTGTACCACATGGTGGGCGATCCCGACATAAAGGTAATCGCCCTTCTCGCCGAAGGCTTCCGCGACGGGCCGCGCTTTCTGGCAGCTGCCCGCGCCGCTGCTCGCGCCGGCAAGCCGGTGGTGGCGATGAAGGTGGGCAAGTCGGACTATGGCGTTGCTGCCACCCGTTCGCACACCGCCGCGCTTGCCGGATCGGCGGCGGTCACCTCGGCACTGTTTCGCCAGCATGGCATCGTCGAGGTGGAGGATCTGGACGAATTGATCGATACGGTGGCGCTGTTCGAGCGCGTCGGCATCGCCCCGCGGCGGGGGATCTGCGTCTATTCCTTCTCGGGTGGCACAGCGGCGCTGGCCGCCGATATGGTGGGCAGCGCCGGGCTGATCCTGTCCGAACTGGCCCCCGGCACCCGCGCGGGGTTGCGTGCGCTGGCCCCGTCTTATGCGGCGGTCGATAACCCGGTGGACCTGACCACCCAGGTCTTCACCCAAGACAAGCTCAACCGCGATTGCCTGTCGCTGGTGGCGCGGGACCCGGCCACCGATGTTGTGCTTCTGCCGATTCCCGCCGACTACGGCCCGATCACCGACCGGTCCGCCGACGACATGGTCGCGCTGGCGCCGGACAGCCCGGCTCTGCTCCTGCCGGTCTGGATGAGCGGGCATCGCGCCGCTGGCTATGCCACGCTGAACGCGGCAGGGCTGGCGCCTTTTCGCAGCCTCGGCAAGGCAGTGACGGCGTTGAAGCGGCTGATCTGGCGCGGCGACTGGAGCCCCTCGGGGACCTCCACGCTTGCTCTACCCGCATTTCCGCCCGGCGAGCTTGACGAGGCTGCCGCCAAGGCGGTGCTGGCCGACCTGGGTCTGACCGTGCCCGAAGGACGGGTCGTGACCAGTGCCAGACAGGCAGGCGAGGCGGCGCGCGGGATCGGCTTTCCGGTGGTGCTCAAGGCGCTGGTGCCCGGTCTTCTGCACAAGACCGAAGCCGGGGCCGTGGCCGTCGGGCTGATGGATGAGCAGGCGCTGGCGGCGGCCTGGGGCGCGATGATGACATCGCTTTCAGCACAGGGGCACAGGCTGGAGCGCGCTCTGGTTGAGCGCATGGAACAGGGGCCGGGCGTCGAGGTGATGGCGGGACTGCACCGCGATCCGGTGTTCGGCCCGGTGGTGAGCTTCGGCCTCGGCGGCGTGATGGTCGAGGCGCTTTCTGACGTCACGCACCGCGCCGCGCCCTTTGGGCGGGACGAGGCGCTGGCGATGATCGACGAGATCCGCGGACGCGCACTGCTGGGTCCGCTGCGCGGCCGCCCCGGCGCCGATCTGGGCGCGCTGGCCGATCTTCTCGTGATCCTGGCCGCCCTGGGTGCGCGCGGCGACATCGCGGAGATGGATCTCAATCCGGTGCGCGCCGGTCCGGCGGGTGCGACGGTGCTTGACGCGGTGATCCTGCGCGCTCCGACCGAGATAGAAGGAAAGGCAAGGCAATGACGGTAAAGACGGACATCGGTTTCACCACCCGCGACCGCATCTATGTGCGCGGGCGCGATCTGGCCGATGAGATCCTGGGCAAGATGGATTTCGTCGACATGATCTATTTCACCGCCACGGGGAAAGAGCCGGATGCCCGCACCCGCGCGATGACCAACGCGATCATCGTCACCGCCACCGATCACGGCCTTACCCCCAGCGCCATCGCCGCGCGGATGACCATTCTCGGCGCGCCGGAATCGCTTCAGGGTGCGGTGGCCGCGGGCTTGCTGGGCGCGGGGAACCATTTTCTCGGCACCATGCAGAACGCCGCGGCCTTTACCCGCGACGAGATCGGCGAGCTGTCCGACAGCGACGACGACGCAGCCTATGCCGCCCGCGCGCAAGAGGCCGTGCGCGCCTTTCGCGCGGCGCGCCGGATCGTGCCAGGCCTCGGTCATCCGATCCATGTCGACGGCGACCCCCGCACGCCGGTCCTGCGCCGGATCGCCGGCGAGAATGGGTTCGACGGGCGGCACTGGCGCTTCATGGCGGCCGTCGAGGCCGCCGCCCGCGAGGAATATGGACGTCTGCTGCCCATCAACGCCGCCGGCGCGGTCGGGGCCACCGTTTCGGACATGGGGCTTGCCCCGATCTGGGCGCGGGCCTTCGCCCTGATTGGCCGATCCGCCGGGCTTCTGGCGCATCTGATGGAAGAGCTCGAAAATCCGCAGGGTCAGAAGATCTGGGACATGATCCTGGAACAGGACGACTCGGCGGAATGCGCCGGGATTGCCGACCCGGACCGCGCAGACAGCACAGGAGAGCAAAAATGACCGGCACTGCACCGCTTTCGGGGCTTCGCGTTCTCGATCTGACCGAGCTTCTGCCTGGGCCCTATGCAACGCAGCAACTGGCCGAGATGGGGGCCGAGGTCATCAAGGTCGAACGTCCTGCGGGCGACGCCGCGCGCGCCATGTTCCCCGGCCTCTTTGCCGCCGTGAACCGCGGCAAGAAAAGCATCGCCCTGAACCTAAAGGATGACACAGACCGCGCGGCTTTCCTGCGGCTGGCCAAACGGGCGGACGTCGTGATCGAGGGTTATCGCCCGGGCGTGACCGCGCGGCTGGGCATCGACTATGAGACGCTTTCGGCGCTCAATCCCGGCCTCGTCTACTGTTCGGTCAGCGGCTATGGTCAGACCGGGCCGGCGCGCGACTGGCCGGGGCATGATCTGAACTACGCGGCGATGGCGGGCGCGGTGGCGATCTCGGGCGCGCCCGACGGACCGCCTGAATACACGACGGGCGTGCCGATCGGGGATCTCTCGGCAGCCATGTATGCCATCATCACCATTCTTGCTGCGTTGCACGGACGCGACGCCACGGGGCGGGGCCAGTATCTGGACGTGGCGATCACCGACGCGCTGGCCAGCTGGGTCGCCCCGCGCTACGGTGTGTGGGACGCCGGACGCCAGGCCGGGCGCGAGATCACAAAGGCCGATATCCTGCGCCGCGCCGCCTATGGTATCTTCGCGACCGCCGACGGTAAATACATCACCATCGGCGCGATCGAGACGCATTTCTTCCGCCGCCTGATCCGTGCCACCGGGATGACGGGCTTCGACGATCCTGCGCTTGACGACTTCGCCGCACGCACCGACCGCACGGATGATATCCGCGCCGCCCTGACCCCGCTGATCGCCGCGCGTCCCTATGCGCATTGGGCGGAGATCTTCGAGGCCGAGGATGTTCCCTTCGCCCCGGTCAACGGGCTGGAGGATCTGGCCCGGGACCCGCAGCTCAAGGCGCGCGGGATGGTGCGCTCAGCCGGCGCGGCCCAGGTGATGGCCTTCCCGGTGCCGATGGCTGGGATGAGTGATCCGGCGGGCCACGTCCCGGCAGTGGGCGAGCATCAGGCCGAAATTCTGGACCAAGCCGAAAAGCTGGAGTGAGGACCGATGCAGTTTGAGCTGGACGACTGGCAGGAAACGGCGCGGCGCAGCTTCCGCAAATACCTTGACGCCGAGGTGGCGCCCCTGGTCGAGGCGCACGAGGATGCCCACCGTCCGCCGCCGCCCGAAGTGTTGCAGAAGATGGGCGAGTTCGGCCTGCTGGGCGGTCTTTTGCCAGAGGCGCAAGGCGGTGCCGGGCTTGATTATCTGACATATTGCGCGCTGCTGTGCGAGCTGTCTCAGGTATGGCCGTCGCTGCGCAGCATCGTCAGCACGTCGAACCTTGTCCTGATGATCGTCGCGCAGCATGGAACGCCGGAGCAACAGGCAAGGTGGCTGGGCGATCTGGTTTCGGGTCGCAAGACAGCCTTTTTTGCGCTGACCGAGCCGAACGTCGGCTCGGACGCCAGCAACGTGGAAACACGGGCCCGGCGCGACGGTGATGGCTGGCGGCTGAACGGACGCAAACTGTATATCTCCAACGGGACCGGGGCCGATCTCGGGGTGGTTTTCGCGCGGTCGGGCGACGGCGAACGCGCGGAGGTATCGGCCTTCGTGGTCGAGGCGGGAACAGCAGGGTTTTCAACCCGAGAGGTCCGCAGCATGGGCATGAATTCATGCCCGCTAGGCGAGCTGCTGTTTGAGGACGTATTGCTGCCCGCAGACCACCTGATCGGCGCCGAGGGCGAGGCGTTCGCCATCGCCAAGCATTATCTGAACGTGGGGCGCTGTTTCGTTTCTTTCACCTGCCTGGGCCTGTCAATTGCCGCCTATGAGGCGGCGCTGCGATATGCGGGCGCGCGAGAACAGTTCGGACGCAAGATCGGCGGGTTTCAACTGGTCCAGCAGATGATCGCAGATATGTTGACTGGCGTGGAAACCTCGCGGTTGCTGGCGTGCCGGGCCGCTGACGCGCTGGATCGCGGGGCACCGGATCGCGGCCGGGCCTGTTCCATGGCCAAGCGTCACAACTCCGATACGGCTCTGCGGGTTTGCGAGACTGCCCTGCAAGTGCACGGCGGGGCCGGATACACCCGTGATTTCCCCGTCGAGCGCTATTATCGCGATGTGCGACATCTCACGATCGCTGAAGGCACCAACCAGCTTCAGGCGCTGCTTCTGGCACAGGGGGCCCTGGGCATCTCGGCGCTACGGGGCTGATCGGTCCGCAGTTTGCGCACGGTCTGTCGCCGCTGCCGGTCTGAATGGCAGGCGGAATGCGGGCACAGGGCGGGTCAGATTCCCAAATACGAACGGCGCACGTGATCGTCGTGGCGCAAGACGTCAGAGGCTGCGGCGAGGGCGATTGTCCCGTTTTCCAGAACATAGGCGCGGCTGGCGAAATCCAGCGCCATGTAGACATCCTGTTCCACCAGAAGAATGCTCAGGCCGGTGCGGCGCCGACCGTCGAGGGCCTCGTACATCTGCTCGACCATCAGAGGCGCGGGGCCGAGCGACGGCTCGTCGAGCATGATCATGCTGGGCCGGGCCATAAGCGCGCCCGATCGCCAGCATCTGCTGCTGACCGCCTGAGAGCCCTCCGGCAAGTTCGCGGGCCTTCTGGCTCAGCATCGGAAAGGGCGTCCTTTCGGTCTTTCGCGTCGAGTGCGGCGCTCGCACCCACGATCAGATTTTGCTCGACCGTGAGTGACCCGAAGACGTGCCGCGCCTCAGGAACATGGACGAGGCCGAGGCGCGGAATCTCGCTGGCGGCAAAACCGCCGATTTCCTTGCCATCGTGGCGGATCGCTCTGGAACGGGCGGCCACAAGGCCCGAAATCGTGCGCAGAAGGGTGGATTTGCCCGCGCCGTTCGGTCCGATCACAGCCACGACCTCGCCCTCGGCCGATCTCGATGCTGACGCCGTGGAGCGCGTCGAGCAGACCGTAACCGGAGACGAGAGACTCGATCGACAGCTTCATCTTGGGCCCCGGTTATAGTTTTCGCATCAGTTCAGAGGATTGGGCTCTTCCACAGCCACCTCTGGCGGCCAGATCGTGACCTTTTTCGTGCCGCCGTTCTTCCATTGCGCGATCAGGTTCTGCGATCCGACGTTCCTGCCGTGTTCGTCGAATTTGATCCGCGAGAACGGCGAGATCAGCTGATCGCCGGGGATGTCGATCTTAAGGATGGCGGCGCGAAGGTTCTCGGTCGTCAGTTTCTGGCCGGACTCAAGCGTCTTCTCCAGCACGGCCTTCAGCGTGTAGACACCGCGGTTGCACATCGACGCATAGCTTGACGGCACGATGCCGTGCCGTTACTCGTAAGCCTTCACAAAACGCTGGGCGCGGTCCATGTCGGGATTTAAGTAGTCCACCGTGCTGAGATTGACGTCCTCGACGAAGCCCCTGTCCACCAGTTGCGGGGTGCGCACATCAACCGGACCGCCACTGATTCCGACAATGTAGGGCTTGAAGTCATGCTGCTGCATTGCCTGGAGCTTGGTCACCACATCTTCGGTGTAGCCGGCCCAGATCACCATGTTGGCACTCGATGTCTGCACCCGCTTGACCGGCGGCAGAAGGTTGCGATCGCTGCGCGAATACGGCGCGCTGGCGGCGATCTCGATGCCCCGCTCCTCCAGCAGAACTTCGATCCGCTCGATGGTTCCGGCGCCGCGCGGGCTGTCTTCATAAAGCAACGCCGGGACGACGTCGCCTTGCGTCATCAGGTGTTCGAAGAATTCCACGACCGTGGCCGCCTCGGTATCGGCTGTGATCTGATCGGAGAAATACCATTTGTAACCGCGCTCGAGGAGCTCGGCCGACACCGCCGGCGAGTTCAGGTGAGGAACCCGCGCCTGCTCGGCGAACTGCGCCGCAGCCGATGTGCCTGCGCTGATCTCGCAGCCAAGGATGACCGGAGCCCGCTCGAGGCGGGTCAACCGCTCCATCACCTGGCGCACCACCCCGGGATTGCCCTGTGTGTCGTAAAGTTGGATCTTCAGCGGCCGACCGGCGACGCCGCCATCGGCGTTGATGTGCTCAAGGGCAACTGCGATCCCCTTTTGCGCATCCTGTCCGGTCACGGCGATCGCTCCCGACATGGCGACGATCGCCGGCATCACGATTTCTTCGGCTTAGGTGTTTGATCCCACGGTTTAATGGTGTGATCCTTTCGCAGGAATGGAAGGAGGCCCTATGGGACAAGTTCGTCACGGAAGCGCCACGACCACGCACGCCGTCAGAACAGCAATACAGCGATCGCAAGCTTCGCTCGCGGCGCTGCGCCCTTGGGTCGCGGGTCGACTGACCGCCAGACTACGGCGCGCATTGCTGACTCGAAGGGTGCGATACCGCAAAGGGAAAAGAAAATGGACAGTCAGCCGCAGCAGCCAGCCGAGGGGGACGGACCGCTTGCGGGTTACAGGGTGCTTGATCTTTCGGTCAACGTGCTTGGACCGGTGGCGATCCAGATCCTCGGCGACATGGGGGCCGACGTCATCAAGATCGAGTCACCCGACGGCAACTACACACGCCAGGTGGGACCGTCGCGCAACCCGAAGATGGGGGCACTGTTCCTCAATACAAACCGCAACAAACGCTCGGTCGTGCTCGACCTGAAGAAACCCGACGCGCGGGCCGCGCTCCTTGATCTGGTGCGTTCCGCGGACGTGCTGGTGCATTCGATACGCCCCGGCGCCGCCGAACGGCTGGGCGTCGACTACGAGGCGATCCGCGCGGTCAATTCCCGCATCATTCATGCCTCGTCTTCTGGCTTCCGGCTGGATGGTGAGCGCCGCGACTGGCTTGCTTTCGACGATGTGATCCAGGGCGCCAGCGGCGTAGCCGGGATGATGGCCCGGGCCACCGATGAGCCGCGCTATTACCCACGGTAATCGCCGACAACTATGCGGTTACATCCAGGCATCGTCCATCGCGATGGCCTTCGTCTGGCGCGAGCGCACCGGCCACGGGCAGCAGGTAAACGTGCCGATGATGGATGCGATGGTCAACTTCAATCTGATCGAGCATCTCTGGGGCGCAACGCTCGACCGGCCCGATCTGGGCATGGGTTACAGCCGGGTATTCTCGCCCCATCATCGGCCTTATCCAACGCAGGACGGGCACATCTGTGTGATGGCGGCGATGGACAACCAGTGGCTGCGTCTCTTCGACGCCATAGGCCGGCCCGAGCTGCGCGACGATCCACGATTTGCCACAGCAGAGTTGCGCACCGATCACATTGACTAGTTATATTGGTTCCTCGCCGAGGCAATCGCGGGGAATACAACCGCCGAGTGGCGCCGCCGGTTCGACGCGGCCGACGTGCCGAATGGACCGGCCAACAGCCTGGAGGATCTGCTGGTTGATCCCTATCTGGTTCAAACCGGGTATTTCGAGCGCCACGAGCACCCGACAGAGGGCGCCGTCGTGACGCTCCGGATACCGGTCCAGTTCTCGGACAGCCCCGGCCGGGTGCGCCGGCTGCCACCGCGGCTGGGCGAGCACACGGAGGAGGTTCTGTCCGAAATCCGCCTTCCGCGCGCCGACGCCTGACGGAACCAGGCCAGGCGGGCAGCCGGTGCCCGGCTGGCCAGGATCGGTTCGCGGCCAACCGGACCCGCCTGTCCCAAGCTTCCGGCTCCGCCCATTTTACTGCGCGGTATAGCCGCCATCGACCACCATTTCGGATCCGGTCATATAGGATGCCTCGTCGGACGCCAGAAACGGCACCGCCCCGGCTACTTCTTCCGGTTGGGCCGGGCGCTGCATGATCGTTGTCCCAAGTATATCCTTCTGACCGTCCGGGTCAGCCAGTCTGAAAGGAACCATCGCCGGAATCAAATGTGCGGAAGATCCTGTACGTTATCCATCCAGGATTTCTTTCGAGATGGTCATTCATGCGTCCTTTCGATGAAGCATGGACCGGATCAGTCATACACAAAAGGTCGGACACTCTCGCTGCCGCCCATCTGCGCCATATCGCCGAAACCCAATTCGCCCGCGCCGTTCGCGCATCAACTCGTCGCCGAGATCGGGACCGGCGAGGCGCATCTACGCCAGATCAATGTGGCCGAACGTATGCACGGCTCGCCCGGACTTCAGCTGCATAACGGACGACCAGGCTGAGTGTCGAAGGGCAGGATTCAGATGCACCCACCGGCTGACTTCTGCGCGTTTTTGGTGGCCTGGCCCGACACAGGAGCCGGGCCGACCACGATCTGGTATCAGTTCCTTTTCAGCGCGGACCGGAAGGCTTCCAGGATCTCGGTTCCGGGCTTGCCTTGGGCATCGAGTTGCTCGGCCCATTCGGACCCAACCGTCGACAGGATCTGGTTCAGCTTTTCGACATCTCCGGCGGGCAGGTCAACGAAGGTCACGCCCGCCTCGGCGATCTGCTGCTTGACTTCAAGGTTCTGGCGGTCGGCAGTTTCGCATCCTTCCCTAGTCAAATCTTCGCCGATCTCGGTGATCGCCTGCTGGACGTCTTCGGGCAGACTGTCCCACTTTTCCTGCCTGATCACGTAGGTCGCGACAAAGGAACCAAAGTTCATCCCCTGCGTACCCCAGTCAAGGAATGTTTCCATTCCGTAAGGGGTGACACTGGGATAGGGGAAGAGCCCGGCGTCGATCGTCCCGCGCGACAGCGCCTCGCGCACTTCGGGCGCCGGCATCTGCACCGGCACGCCGCCGATTTTCTGGACGGTCAGGTCAAGCGCGCCGCCAGTGCTGCGGATCTTCAGGCCGTCCATGCTGTCCAAACCGGTGATCTCACGGCTCGACGTCAGCAGGTTGTAGGGCGGCAGCACCATCGCCATCAGCAGGCGCACGCCGTTCGGCGCGAATTCGGCCTGGTCTAGCGCGCCGCCGGGCTTGGCGATCTCCCAATAGGCCATCGTGCCCTCACACGACGTCGAAAACGCCTCGGGCAACTGCCCGACCGCCGAAAGGGGCATCTTGTCGCTGACATAGGAGGGGCCGACATAGCCGATATCGGTCACGCCGGTCTGGGTCAGCGAGAGCAGGTCCTTGGCCTTGCCGAGTTGCTGAGCCGGGAAGTACGCGAACTCGGTTTTCCCGGTCCGCTCGCTCACCCGTTCCATGAAAGGTTCGATCAGGCTCTGGGCAATGTAATGGCCGGTGGGCAGGCTGTCGGCCGCGCGCAGTTCGATCTCCTGCGCTGCAACCGGCTGCACGGCGAGCGGTAGCAAGGCAACGCTCAGGGCCCAGCCCGCTGTCCGTAAGGGCGATGGGAATTTGGATATTCTGGTCATGATTTCATTCTCCTCCTGTCTTTTAGGGTTATGGACTGGCGCTATTGCGCAGGCCGACGTCGTCAGTTCATTGTCGAGGGCAGCCACAGCACCAGCACGGGAAATGCAGTGAGCAACGCGATCACCAGCAAATGCGCCAGAACATGCGGAAACGTCCCGCGAAAGATTTCGCCCAAGGGTCGCCGGGTATATCGGGCCACCACAAAGACATTCATGCCCAGCGGCGGAGTGACCATGCCGACCTCGGCCGTCACCACGACGATCACCCCGAACCAGATCGGGTCGAAGCCCAGCGACAGGACCAGCGGCAAAAGCACCGGCACCGTCAGGATGAGGATGGCGATCTGGTCCATGAAGGCACCCAGAAAGACGTAGATGATCAGGATCACCACCATCACCCCCATCGGCGAAATACCAAGGCCGCCGATCCATTGGGTCAAATCGTTGGTCACCCGCGTGAGGGTGAAGAAATAGCCAAAGATATGCGCGCCGAGGATCACGAAAAGGATCATGCAGGTGGTCTGCGCCGCCCGTCTCAGGCAACCCCAGGCTTGGCTGAATCCCAGTTTGCGCTCGTGCAGCGCCAGCAGCATCGCGCCGAAGGCGCCGATCCCCGATGCCTCGGTCGGCGTGGCAATGCCCGAGTAGATCGTGCCGGTGACGGCCAGGAACAGCAGCAGCATTGGCCCGACACGCGACAGCGACGCAAATTTATCGCGAAAGCTGTAAGGCTGGCCGGCAGGCGCGACCGAGGGATCAATCCGCACCAGAACCGCGACCGTGGCCATGATGGTCAGAGCGACCAGAATCCCCGGTATCACCCCCGCCACCAGCAGCTGTCCGACCGAGACATCGGCAATGATCCCATAGAGAATCAGCGCCACAGATGGCGGAATCAACATCGCCAGTGTGCCCGAAATCGCCACGACGCCGCTGGCCAGCTTGGGGTCGTAGCCTTCGTCGATCATCGCCGGGATCGAAGTGGATGCCAGCGTTGCCGCCGCTGCCGTGCTCGACCCCGAGATCGCGCCAAAGCCCGCCCCGGCTACCGCGGTAGCCATGGCCAGGCCGCCGCGGAGACGGCCGACCCAAATGGTTGCAGCGCGAAAGAGATCTTGCGCCACGCCCGAGATGATCACGAATTCGGCCATCAGGATGAACATCGGGATGGTGATGATTTCGTAGGAATTCGCGGTACTTAGGGGTGCAGTCTTCAGGATGCCGCCCAGTACCGCCATGCCGCCGAACAGATAGAGCCCTACAGACCCCGAAATCGCCATTGCCAAGGCCACCGGCAGCCCGATCACAAGCAGCCCGGCCAGAAGCGCAATTACCAGAGCCACCGTCACAGGACGTCCTCCCCTTGGAGCGCGGTGGTCTCGGGCGGGGGCGGCATTTCAACCAGATCGTGGCGCGAGAAGATGGAAAACGCGTGCCCGACCACCCGGTAGATCAGGCGCAGCGTCAGCAGCGCGGTGCCAATCAGGACGACCAGATAGGCCGGCCAGGTCAGCCATGGGACCAGCGCGGCGATCCGGTCCTGCCCGGCATAGGCGCTCTGGAAGCGGCCCCAGGCCTCGAACGCGATCAGCGCCATGACAACTGCCCCTGCAGCATAGCCCACCGCCTGCCCCAGATGGCGAACCCGTCGCGGAAGTATGTTTTGGAACAGATCGATTGCCACGTGCCCGTGATGATGGAGTGTGTCGGGCAGCATCAGGAAGAATACCGTGACCACAAGGTAGAGACCGATCAGGTCGTAGGACCAGCCCAGTGGCATCGAAAGCGCGTAGCGCATCGCAACATCCACGACCACGATCAGCATGATCACCGCCAGTGCGACACAGGCCAGCGCCGCAAACCCGGTCTCTAGCACGGCCAGCCCCCGCGAAACGGCCAACAGGCCGCGCGCGCCCCCCCTTTTCTTCGGCGGTTCCATTGCGGCCACCCCCCCCCTTTTTTTTGGCGCTATTTCGGGCCATTTCCATCGGCGATTTCCACGCCGGAAACGAGCCGCCTTAGCCTCATTGTGGCGCCAAACTTAGCAAGGCCCCCTTGCATGTCAACGCTCCCCGTGCAAAAAAACTAGCAATACAGTCTTTTAGTCTTTTGTAGCGTGCGGTCGGTGCAGCCGATCCGGTGCCGGGGGGGGGAATCATGTTTCAAATGCTCGACGGGGTGCGCGTGGTAGAGCTGGGCCATATTCTCCTGGCCCCCTACGCCACCCAGTTCCTGGGCGATTTCGGCGCTGATGTGATCAAGGTCGAAGCGCCGGAAGGCGACTATTATCGGCGCCTCGGCGCCTCGCGCGTGCCGGGTATGACCGCTCAGTGGATGGCGGTGAACCGGAACAAACGCAGCATTGCGCTTGATCTCAAATCCCCCGAAGGGCGTGCGGCGCTGCTGGAGATGCTGAGTCAGGCGGACATCGTGGTTCACAATATGCGAGTGCCTGCGATCGAGCGGCTGGGTCTTGGATATGACGCCGTGCGGGAGGTCAATCCGCGCATCGTCTACTGCGCCGCGATCGGGTTCGGGCAGGACGGGCCCTATGCCGACTTGCCCGCCTTCGATGACCTGATTCAGGCCCGGTCGGGTCTGGCCGAGGCCAACGGGCGCAACGCAGGTGCCCCCGCCTTTGTGCCGATGGTGGCCGCCGACAAGATCACCGGGCTGGCGCTGGGTCAGGCGATGCTGGCCGGCCTGTTCCGGCAGCGCACCACCGGCGAAGGGTGCTACATCGAAACGCCGATGTTCGAAACGATGATATCGGTGATGTTGAGCCAGCATTTCAACGGGGCGGCCTTCCGGCCTCCGGAAGGCGGGTTCGGCTATGCGCGGGTCATGAGTCCATTCCGCAAACCAGCGCAAACCAGCGACGGTTTCATCGCGCACGGGATCTACAAATTCGATCAATGGCAGCGGTTTCTGCGTGCTGTGGGTCGCGACGACGTGGCCGACGGCCCCATGATGACCGACGCGGCGACCGCACAGCGGCATTTTCCCGAACTCTATGAACTTGTTGTAACGCATATCCTGCCGCAGCGGACCACCGCAGAGTGGCAGGCGCTGTTCGATGCCCTCGATATTCCCAATGCCCCAGTGATGGCGATGGAGGACCTGCCCGACGATCCGCATGTCCGCGCCGTTGGCCTGATAGAAGATTATGACCATCCCCAGCAGGGGCCGATGCGCCGGGTCCGAAGCCCTTATACGATGCGCGGCGTCGAGATGGGCCCCGATCTTCCGGCACCTGCCCTTGGCGCACAGGGCACGGCGATCCTGGAAGAGTTCGGCTTCTCACCGGAAAGGGTTGCTCAACTGATAAAGGCCGGTGTCGTTGTGCAACCCGAGCAGGACTCGTCGGTAAACGACGGTCTGACAGGAGCGGTGCCTCGGTCCGGCGACCAGCCTTGAGCGGCACCCGGACCACCGGCGTCGGCCACTGTCCCCGCCCGGAGGAAGGCTCGGCCAGGGAACTGCTTCGGCAGCGTGACGGCATCCCCTTGTATCTCAAGCTCGCAAGCCTATTTCGCGAAAAGATTCGCTGCGGCGATTGGCCCATACACAGCCAGTTGCCAACCCTTCCGGCCCTGCGCGACGAATACGGCCTGGCGCGCGAAACCGTCCGCCAGGCTCTTGGGGTTCTGCGCAATGAGGGCATGATCGACAGCACGCGCGGACTGGGCACCTTCGTGACTGCGGCGGCCGAGGAGAGCGAGCCACGTGCGCCCGCCTACGATCCGCTGACGCTCGGGGCACAGGTGCGTATAGATATATTGTCGCGTGCGCCCTGTAAGGAGCTTCCCGATCTTGGCCGCGACCTGACGGGGATGGAAACGCCGCTGGTTCATGTGCGCAAGCGCCATCACGCCGGGCAGCAGCCGTATTCGCTGGTCGATCTGTGGCTGCCGCAACGCTATTTCGAGATGCTGCCCGAGGGCGCTGACGAAACGCAGCTATATTCGCAACTGCTGCGCGACCACACCGGCATGACGGATCTGTCGGGCGACCAGATCATCACCATCGTTCGGGCCGACATCGCCACCGCGCACCTGTTGGGCATCACCCTCAGCGAGCCGGTGGCCCATGTGGTCTCGCGCTTGTTCGATCCCGAAGGCCGCCCGGTCATGGCTCACCTCGTGCAGATCCGCAGCGACGTCTTTTCCGCCGAGCGCCAGTTCGGCAATCTCGCCACAGGAGATCCCGGCTCCTGGCGCCCGCATATGGCGGAACCCGCCCCGCCCGAGCATTCGGGCGAACCACACCCACGTCAGAAGAAGGAGTGATCGCATGGATTTCGATCTCACCGAAGAGCAACGGGCCATCCGCGACGCGGTGGCCAGGATCTGCTCGCGTTTCGACGATGCCTACTGGCTGGAACGCGAACGAACCGGGACCTTCCCCGAAGATTTTGCGGCCGAGATCGCAAAGGGCGGTTTCTATGGCGTCACGATGGAAGAGCAGTATGGCGGATCGGGCCTGGGTATCACAGAGGCATCGCTGGTCATGCAGGAGATCGGGCGTTACGGCGCGGCGGCCAGTTCCGCGGTGCATATCAATATCTTTGGGCTGCAACCGGTGGTCGGCTTCGGCACCGACGAACAGAAGGCTCGAATGCTGCCGCCTCTGATCCGCGGAGAGCACCGCTCCTGCTTCGGCGTAACCGAACCGGACGCCGGCCTTGATACCACGCATATCTCGACCTTTGCGCGCCGACGCGAAGACGGTGGGTATGTGGTCAACGGGCGCAAGGTCTGGACCTCGACCGCACAGCGCGCAGATCACATCCTGCTGGTGACCCGGACCACGCCCATCGAGGACTGCGAGCGACCGACCGACGGCATGTCAGTGTTCTACACCGATTTCGACCGCAGCAAGATCGACGTGCATGAAATTGCCAAGATGGGCCGCAAGGCGGTCGACTCCAACGCTATCTTCATTGATGGGCTGGAGGTGCCCGAAGAGGACCGCATCGGCGCGGAAGGTGAGGGTTTCAAGGTCCTGCTCCACGGGCTGAATGCCGAGCGGATCATTGTCGCCGCGGCTGCGGTCGGGTTTGGGATGTACGTACTGGAAAAGGCGGCCGCCTATGCGCGCGAACGCGTCGTCTTCGACCGTCCAATCGGCCAGAACCAGGCGATCCAGCATCCGCTGGCCTCGGTGTGGATGCGCCTTCAGGCGGCGGAACTGATGACCTACAAAGCCGCCACGCTTTACGATCAGGGCAAGCCCTGCGGGCTGGAGGCCAATACCGCGCGCAACCTCGCCGGCTCGGCGGCCTACGAAGCGGCATTCCGCGCGGTGCGCACCCACGGCGGCTTTGGCTTCGCGCAGGAATACCACGTCGAGCGTTACTTTCGCGAAAGCGTACTGAACTTCATCGCGCCGGTCAGCGAGGAGTTGATCCTCTCCTACGTGGCCGAGAAGGCATTGGGGATGCCCAAGTCCTACTGACTCTTCGCCCGTATCGCGATCACTCCGGGTCGTGCCCACCCTCGACGCTGACGAGCGCCGACGGTGGGGCGGCCAAGGCCCTTTTCAGAACGCGTTAAGCCCGGTCAGGTTGCGCCCGATGACCAGTTTTTGGATTTCGGTGGTGCCATCGGGAATCGGCATGACCTTTGCATTGCGGAAGTGCCGTTCAACGGGGAACTCTTTGGTGATGCCGTTGCCGCCGTGGATCTGCACCGCTTTGCCGGCGATTTCGACGGCCATTTCGGTTGCATACCATTTCGCCATCGAGGTCTGGGTGTCACAGCGCACGCCCAGGTCCAGAAGTTGCAGCCCGCGCTGGCACAACAGGCGCGCGGCATCCAGGTGCGTGGCCATGTCGGCCAGGTAGCCTTGAATCAACTGGTGCCCGCCGATCGGCTTACCATGTTGTTGGCGATCCTGCGCATATTTGACGGCACATTCCAACGCCGCCTGCGCTATGCCAATGCTCGTCAGGCCGACAAACACGCGAGCGCTCTCAAACAGTTTCAATGTCTGGAACAGGCCGCCGCCTGCATTACCCAGAACATGGTCAGCGCTGGTTTCGGCACGGTCGAAAAACAATTCGCAGGTCGATGCACCGACAAGCCCCAGCTTGCGCAATTCGCGGCTCTCGTAGTTGCCGGTATCGCGGTCGACGATGACCATGGAAATACCGTCGTCCAGATTGCAGACAACGATGGCGAAATCCGACTGGGCCCCATTGGAAATCCAGAGCTTCTGGCCAGTGACGAAAATCTTATCGCCCTCGCGGTCCGCACGTGTCTTGACCTCGCGTACGTTCGAACCGACCTCTGGTTCGGAAATACAGGTGGCACAGATCCGTTCGCTGCGCAGGAGCGGCTTCAGATAGGCCTCTTTCTGCGCCACATTTCCCAAGAGGTTGACCGCGAACACGGCATGACCCTGAATCAGCACCGCGATTGCCAGATCGGCCCATATCCGGGCCAGTTCCTCGTATAGGATGCCATAGGTCATGCGGTCGATTCCGGCACCGCCGTCCTCTTCGGGGATCAGGCCGCTGATCAGCCCGAATTCCTCGACCTTGGCGAACAGGGACTTCAGGGTTTTCGCATCGGGGGGGTGGCCGAGGTTCTCGTATTTCTCGGCCAGCGGCGCGAACTCTGCCTCGGCCATCTTGCGGAAGTTTTCCAGCAACATGCGTTGCTCATCTGTATAGATTGCCTGAGCGGCGGCGATCACGTTTTCCATGGTTCGTCTCCTTGTTTCAACGGCCCAGAATGGTGACGCAGGCGGCCGCTTCTTCTACCCCGTGCAACCCCCCGCCGTTTTCGGCGATGGCGTTCTTTGCCCCTTCGACCTGACGCGCGCCAGCTTCGCCGCGTAGTTGCGTGACCAGTTCGAAAACCTGCCCTATCCCTGTGGCACCGACCGGGTGGCCCTTGGATTCCAACCCGCCCGAGGGGTTCACCGGAATGCGTCCACCGATCTTTGTCTCGCCGCGCAGACTGGCGGGACCGCCCTCGCCGAATTCGACAAATCCGAGGTTCTCGATCTGGATCACTTCGCCCACGGCCGTGGCGTCATGCACTTCGGCCACCGATATATCCTCGGGGCCGATCCCGGCCTGTTCATAGGCCTCAAGCGCGGCAAGCCGGGTCAGGTGGTTCTTGTAATCTTCCGGCGGACGATCGGTGCCCGAGCGCAGGATCGCGGCCTTGACCTTGATCGCGCGCGCGGGATCTAGGCCCAGACGTTTTATCCCCTCGCCGGTGCATAAAACGGCCGCAGCGGCCCCGTCCGAGATCGGGGCGCACATCGGCAGGGTCAGCGGATAGGTGATCGGCGGCGCGGCCAATACCCGATCGACGCTCATGGCTTCTCGGTATTGCGCCAGTGGATTATGCACGGAATGCGCATGGTTCTTGGCGGCGACGGCGGCGAACTGTTCCTGAGTTGTGCCAAAGGTCTTCATGTGCAGCCGGGCGAAGCCTGCGTAGACATCCATGAACACGCTGTAGGGCTTGGGCGATTTCGATCCTTCGGGTTCCTCGACCCCTGCACCCAGATCGGCCAGCCGTTGCGCGACCTCTTCGCTGTTGCTGACGTCCCAGCCGCTGTCGAAGGCCGAAAACATCAACGCACGGTCGTCAGAATACATCTTTTCGGCGCCCACGGCGAGACAGCAGTCGCCATTGCCGGCCTTGAGGAAATCGACTGCCAGTTTGAACCCGGTCGAGGCGCTGGCGCAGGCGTTTTCGACATTCACCACCGGAATGCCCTGAATGCCCATTTCACGCAGCGCGATTTCGCCGCGGATCATGTGCTGGCCCTCCATGTGGCCCTGCACCGCGTTCGAGAAGAATGCGCCGTC
Organism: Salipiger pentaromativorans; assembly: GCF_024721115.1. Taxonomy (GTDB): domain Bacteria; phylum Pseudomonadota; class Alphaproteobacteria; order Rhodobacterales; family Rhodobacteraceae; genus Salipiger; species Salipiger pentaromativorans. The sequence goes on from NZ_JAMDHK010000018.1 coordinate 82,099, forward strand.
GATACGATCTGCCGTCACTCGGGCATCGGAAAGCGCGGCGGCGACGGCCTCGCCGGTCATGTCCTTGATGGTTTTGTCCCGGAACTTTCCGAACGGCGTCATCCCGATGCCAACGATGTAAATGTCCTGCATCGTTTGTCCTCCTGACCTAGTATCCGCGAAACTGCGGTTTTCGTTTTTCATTGAACGCCGACAGACCCTCGTGCATGTCCCAGGATCGCATGTGCGCGCGCAGGTTCAGCATCTCTTCGGAAAGCGCGGCGGTTTCGTCCACGTCCAGCGACCGATTGGAAACCGTCTTCATGCGGCGTAAGACCGCCGGGCTTTTTTCTGCCAGCCTGTCGGTAAAGGCCTGCACCGCTTGTCGCAGGTCTTCGTCCGCGACGACCTTGTTCACCAGTCCCCAGTCCATCATGTCCCGTGCCGAAACGTTCTCGCCCGAGAACAGCAGGTATTTCGCGCGGTTCAGGCCAATCCTACGCGGCAGGATCGCCGCACCGCCGGCCCCGGGAAAGACGCCAAAGTTGGAATGTGCGTCGCCCAGTTGCGCGCTTTCGGCGGCAAAGACCAGATCGCAGGCCATCACCATTTCCAAACCGCCCGCCATCGCCAGCCCGTTCACTGCGGCGATCACCGGTTTCGGGCCATGTCGCATAAGCCCAAACGTGTGATCGACAAGATCCAGAAGATCCGGCTCGCCTGGTGCATGTTTGGCGCCAGCAACTTCTTTCAGATCGGCACCGGCGCAGAATGCCCGGCCAGAGCCGGTCAGGACAATTGTACGCACCCCATCGTCGGCCAGCGCCGATTCCAGTGCTGCCGCCATCTCGCGCAGCATCTGCGTTGACATTGCGTTGAGCTGTTCGGTGCGCTGGAAGGTAATCCATTCAGTTTTTGCGACCCGCTCAACGAATAGCGTCTGCTTTGCCTCACTCATGCTAAGCTCCTGATAATTATACATATTATTGGTTTTTCGCCTTGTCTTTTGCGGCGATTTACGCTGCACTCGGGCGGACCCGCACGTGGAAAACAAAAGAACTGGAGATTGATATGAGCACTGCACCCCTGGCCGGCCTGAAAATCCTCAGCCTTGCCGAACAGTTTCCCGGTCCCTATGCCACAATGCTGTTGTCCGACATGGGAGCCGAGGTGATCATGATTGAACGCCCGGGCATCGGTGATCCGGCCCGGCAATTTCCGCCCTTGTTCCGGGCACTGAACCGAGGCAAGCGCAGCGTTGCGTTGGATCTGAAATCGGCCGAGGGGCTGGCACGGTTTCGCGAACTGGCCAAGGAATCGGATGTCATCGTCGAAGGGTTCCGCCCTGGCAAGCTTGCGGCCTTGGGTGCCGGTTTCGAGGACATGCGTAGTGTCAACTCGCGGCTGGTTTATGTATCGATTTCGGGTTACGGGCAGGACGGCCCCTATCGTGACAGGGCTGGCCATGACCTGAGCTATGAAGGGGTTGGCGGTTTGCTGGCCGATCAGGCCGATGCAAAGCAGCCCGGCCCTGTGCCGCCGATCCCCCTTGCGGATGTTGGCGCGGCGTTGTTCGCGGCGATCGCAATCCTGTCGGCGGTGGTGTCGAGCCAGCGCACAGGGCAGGGGCGTTACGTGGACGTGTCCATGTCGGATGCGGTGGTTTCGATGTTGACCGCATTCCTCGTTCCCGCCGCCAATGGAACACCGCTGGGCGAATTTATCGCCGAGCCGGGCTATGGCGTGTTCACCTGCAAAGACGGCAAGCTCTTGACCTTGTCCATCGCGCATGAGGACTGGTTCTGGAAACCGTTCTGCGATGTGATCGACAGGGCGGATCTTGCGCCGTTGACAGGCCGCGACCGTGTCGCCCGCAAGGCCGCGCTGCGCGAAGAAATCGCGGCGATTCTGGTTGGCAAGACGCGCGCCGAATGGGGCGACCTTCTGGATAAGGCGGGGGTGCCATGGGGTCCGGTCAATTCCCTGGTCGAAACGTTGGACGACCCCCATGTGCGTGCGCGCCAGCTGCTGCGCAAGATTACGCATGACGGCGGCAAGGCCGAGACTTTTATTGTCCAGCCGTTGAAATTTGATGGCTTCGAAACCGCAACACCGAATCTGCCCCCTGAACTCGGGGCAGATAATGACAGCGTTTTTTCGGACGACGCCACCTAGAGGCGGCGGTTGGTCGATGTCTACTCTAGCAGGCAAACGAATACCCACCATTCACTGGATAGGTCTGTCCGGTGATCCAGCTGGCAGCATCCGAGCAGAGGAACAGGATCATTCCGGCGGGGTCTTCCGGCTCGCCCAGACGGCGGATCACGTATTGCGACAATGCCCGCTTCTCGGTCTCTGCATCCGGGATCAGGTCGGCGACAGCCGGAGTTCTTGTGCCCCCCAAGGCGACGCAATTCGCGGTGATCCCGAACCGGCCGCCGGCCTTTGCAATTGCCCGCATGAAGCCGGCCGCACCGGCCTTGGCCCCGGAATAAACCGCCAGATGCGGTTCACCGACACGGCCGGCGTCGGAAATGACGGTCACAATGCGCCCATAGCCACTGTTAACCATCAACGGCATGGCGTGACGGGTGCAGTTCAGCACCCCATCGAAATTGGTGGCCATCCAGCGGCGCCATTCATCGGGATCGGATTCCCAAAAAGGGACCAGATCGTCGAGCCGCGATGTCGGCCCGGCGTTGCCCGCATTGTTGACCAGAATATCCACGCCGCCAAATGTGGTCTGCGTTTCGGCAAACGCCGCGCCAACCGCGTCGAAATCCGAGACGTCGAAGGCGAGCGGCAGAGCCTTTGCACCCGCTGCCTCCACTTCCGCGGCAACGCTTTCGGCCCGTTCGGCGTGAAAATCGTTGACAACGATGGCACCGGCTCCGTGTTCCGCCAGATAAAGCGCGACTTGCCGACCAACGCCTTGCCCCGCTCCGGTTACAAATGCGGTACGACCTTTGATGGAAAGCAGGTTACTCATCTTCGCTCCTTTCTATCCCAGCCATCTCTTCCGGCGGCGATAGTGTTTGATATCTCGATAGCTTTTGCGCTCGCCCGATGCGGTTACGCCGAGATAGAATTCCTTGATGTCCTCGTTGTCAGCGAGCTTGTCGGCAGGGCCGTCCATCACGATCCGGCCGTTCTCCATCACATAGGCATAGTCGGCGATCGATAGCGCCGCGGCGCTGTTTTGTTCGACCAGGAAGAAGGTCGTGCCTTCTGACTTGAGCTGCTTGAGCACTTCATAAACATCCCGGACCATCATCGGGGCCAATCCCAACGACGGTTCGTCGATCGCGATGATCTTGGGGCTGGCCATCATGGCCCGGCCGATCAGCAGCAGTTGTTGTTCGCCACCAGACATGAAGCCAGAGGTGCGGTTGCGCAGGTCCGCAAGCCGGGGCATCAAGGTGTAAACATGGTCCAGGCGCTTTTTCAGCTCGGCGGAGTTGGGCACCATGTGCCCGCCGACGATCAGGTTTTGCTCTGACGTCAGATGCCGCAAAACGCGCCGCCCTTCCATCACATGGATGAGACCGTTCTTCACGACTTCCGAGGCTTCCATGTTCTGAATGGGAGTTCCGTCCAGAACGATGGACCCCGCCGAAACGGTTCCATCCTCGGATTTGAGCGTTCCCGAGATGGCTTTAAGCGTCGTGCTTTTTCCTGCGCCATTGCCACCGAGCAGAGCAACACATTGTCCCGCACGGACTGTCATGGACACGCCTTTGAGCGCCAGGATGACGTCGGAATATGTCACCTCTACGTTGTTGAGTTCCAGCATGGTCATATTGCCCGGGGCTAAGGATCAGAACGGGCGCCGCGACTGCGGCGCCCGGATTAATTCACCATTTCTCAACTTGCGGAACGTCGACACCCGTTGCCGCGATGGTGATTTTCCCATCTTTGACGGTGCCCACATTCACTTTGAGGCCTTCCAATGGGAACGGTGCTTCTGGCGTAAAGGACAAGGTCGGCAGGAACCCATGGGTTTCTTCGGTGGTGATCGGTTTGGCAAAAAGCGCCTCACGTACCATCTCTCCGGTCAGGCCCTCGGCGCCGTTCGCCTCGATCGCGTGATCGATCACGGTCACGGTATAGAGACCCTGAGATACGCCCATTGCGGTCACGACGTTCCAAGGTGCTTCGAGTCCGTAATCGGCAACCAATGTCTCGTAGAATTGTCGCGCGGGAGTGTCCTCATCGGCCGCAATCACCATGCCGTAGGCTTCAAAGTCCCCCTCCATTTGCTCAAGCCCGCCAAGCGCGCTACCCGAGGCTGGAAGCCCGTTATGCGAACTCATCATGATCGGGATGTTCGCCCCGTTGGCCTGCAGCCCACGTTTCGCGGCAACCACGATAGAGGTGTTCGTTTGGATTACCAGCACCTCGGCCCCGGCTCGTACAACGCGGCGCATTTGCCCCGTCAGATCGGTGGGTTGAACTTCGGTATAGATGACCTCGACGAGGTCGATCTCCTCGGGGTGCTCTTCGGCATAGAGTTCAATGCCCTTTGCCATGTCGACATAGGCAGGCGATGCTTCTGAGGCGAGGATCGCAACCTTGAGCGGTTCGTCTCCGCCGCGCTGTTCACGCATCCAGTTCAGAAAGCCGACACTTTCGTGCGAATAGGTCGGGCGTGGGTTGAAAATCCAGGCATCCGGTTGCCAGGCAAAACCGTAGGCCGCTGTGGCCATGAACATCGGGATTTTGTCTTCCGGCAGGCGTTCGGAAAGGGCCGCGACGTCGGGCCCGCCGAGGCCGACAACCGCAATCGGGTCCAGTTCCGATTTGATCCCGGGCCAGAGACTTGCCACCTGTGCCGCGTCATAGCGGGTTTCGTAGTTTTTGTAGTTCAGCGTGACGCCAAGTTCCTTGCCGCGGGTTTCATTCCACCAGGTGAACACAGCCTCACGTCCGCCGGCCAGAATGGGCATGATGTCAGCATAAGGGCCGGAAAAGTCCGACAGCAGGGCCAGATTATAGGTCTCTTCGGCCTGCGCCTTCAAAGGCATGGTCGCCGCGGCCGCCAAGGCAGCCGCAGCCAGAAAGCCGCGAAGACCTCGATTCGATTGGTAAGTCATATTCTTCCTCCCAGGTTTAGAGCCGCTCTATTTCTCAGTAAGGAAACGGCCAGATACGGTATGACGACTTCAGGATGTTCCAGCGGTGCATCAGCCCCTTGGGTTCGAGGATCATAAACAATGCGATCACGCCGCCAAGAACGACATTCATGCCAGCGAACACGATGTCACCGCCAAGGAATGATACCGAGTCGGCGATATTGGGGCCGACCGTCGCGATAATTTCCTGGATGATGCGGATAATGAAGACGCCGATCAGGGCCCCCACGATTGAACCCATCCCGCCGACGATGATCATCGCGACGAAGAAGATCGAGTGAAACAGGGTGAACTGGTCTACCCCCACGAAGCGGATCAGATAGGCCCAAAGCGCCCCGCCGACGCCCGCATAGAAAGCGCCGATCAGGAAGGCATTTGCCTTTGTGGCCGCGACATTGATCCCCATTATACCCGCGGCCACGTCATCATCCCTGACCGCCACGAAGGCACGGCCGAAGCGTGACCGAACGATCCCGAACGCGCCCGCCACCATGATCGCGGTGACCGCGAAATTCAGATAGAACTGCGAAGATTCGCTGACAAATCGCAGCCCGAAAAGCTCGGCCGGGGGCACGGTGATACCGTTCGATCCACCCAGCCAGGTAGACGGCAGGTTCAATACGGCAAAGTGGAACAGGAACTGAGCTGCAATCGTGGTCAGTGCCAGATAGAACCCCTTGATCCGCGCCGCGGTCAAGCCAAAGAGAAAGCCGAACAGCGCAGCCGAGAGCCCGGCCAGAGGAATGGTCAGCAGAAACGTAAGGCCGGTCTTCGAGGCCAGTATCGAGGCCGTATAGGCCCCGACCCCCATGAAAGCCGCCTGACCCAGGTTGATCTGGCCCGCATAGCCGGTGCAGATCTGAAGCCCGACGGCGATGACGGCGCTGATCATCATCATATTCAGGATAGCGATGATACGGCTGCTCACCAGGTAAGGCGCCAACAGCAGTAGAGCCATGAATACGACGAGGGCCAGAAACTGCCAGCGCGTTCGGATCAAACGTCTGTCACTGCGATAGCTTGTCGGGAATACGCCGGAAGGGTCCATGGATTACACCCGTTCAATTGTGCGCCAGCCGAACAGGCCGGTCGGTCGGATCAGCAGAATGGCAAGCATGATGATATAGGGGACAACGCTGCCCAGTGACCCTCCGATCAGCGGGTCAAGATAGTTGGTTGTCAGGCTCTGGACGATGCCGATAATCACGCCCGCAAGGATCAGCCCGCCGATGGATTCCAGCCCGGCAAACAGCGCCACCGGCAGGGCCGCGAACCCGATATCCGAGGCCAGGAAGGTCAGCGATTTGCCGCTGAGAAAGATCATCGCACCAATTGTGGACAGGATTGCCCCGAGAACCCAGGCAAAGGCAATCGAGCCTTTCACCGAAATGCCCATCGAGGAGGCCACGACGTGGTCTTCCGCCACGGCGGTCATCCGCAGGCCGGACCGGGTCCGGTTGAAGAACCACGACAGGCCGACGGCGGCGACAATGGTGATGATCCCGCCTATCAGGAGGTTCATCGGGATCAACATGTCGCCGAGGAACAAGGGTTTCAGCGGGAAAATGATCGGGAAGGGCCGCACGGCGGGACCGAACACAAGCAGCACCAGACCGCGCAGCAGGATCAGAAGACCGACGGTGACCATGACCATCGAGAAAACCGATTCACCGATCAGCTTTGTCAGGAAAATCCGTTCGATTGCGTACCCGACCAGCCCGGCCAGAACCAGCGAAAGGGGTATCGACAACCAAAGGCTAAGCCCCGCTTGCATCGTTGTGAACCAGACGATGAACCCGCCGATGATCACAAGCTCGCCCTGCGCGAAGTTGAACACCTTGCTGGCGCGATAAATCACAACAAAGCCCATGGCCACCAGCGAATACAGAAGGCCGATCAAAGCCCCGGTAATGATGTCATTGATGAAATAGACCATTGTCGCCGACCTCCTTTAAGATTTGGACTGCCGCTTGGCAGCCTTCGATGCGTTTTCAACATCCGACACGCGAACCGTGGTCTTGAGAACGCCTTGACGACCGTCCTGATAGGTCACAGCGATTTCGAGATCTGTCTCGTCATCGCCAGCATAGATCGCCTCGACGAGCTTGGCATACCGTTCCTCCAGAAAGGCCCGGCGAAGCTTTCGGCTGCGGGTCAACTCGCCTTCATCCGGGTCGAGTTCCTTGGGAAAATTCGCAAAACGTGCCACGCGCGAGCCTTCGGGCAGGAGCGCATTGATGCGCGCCACTTCGCCTTTGATAAGGTCCAGAACTTCGGGTTTCTGCGACAGATCGGTGTAGGTCGAAAAGCTGATCTTGTTCTCTTCCGCCCAACGCCCGAGAACTTCCATATCGATATTGATAAGCGCGCTGACGAAATTCCGGCGTTCGTCGCCCAATGTCATGAGGTCCTTGATGAAGGGGCTATACCGCAACCGCGTTTCGATGAACTGCGGCGGATAGCTGTGACCGTTTGCCAGGCGGCGCATGTCCTTGACACGGTCAAAGAACAATAGCTCGCCGTCGTCGGTCATCGAGACCGCATCACCGGTCTTGTACCAACCGTCTTCGGTCAGCACCTCTGCGGTCTTTTCGGGCTTGCCGTGATAGCCGCCGAAGCCCGATCCGCCACGCACCTGAAGCTCCCCTTCGTCCGAGACCCTGTATTCCAGCGGTTCGCCGTAGTTCGTGTTGCTTTGCATCCAGCTGCCGCTGGTTTCCAGCTGATAGCTTTCGCCGACATGCGCGGTCAGAAGGCCGATTTCGGTCGCGCCATACACGTTGCGCAGCTTAACCCCCATCGCGTGGAACATACGAAAGACGTCAGGTGCCATCAGGGCGCCGCCGCTCATTGCGTTTTTGGCCTTACCAAGGCCAAGATTGTCGCGCAGGTGATGCAGCACCAGAGCTTCGGCAAAGGGAAGCTGCAGGCGTGCGGCAAGGCTGGGGCTACGCCCTTCCAGCCGCTCGACGTAAACGTTGCGGCCAACCTTCATGCCCCAATTGTACATCGCATTGCGGAACTTGCCCGCGCCCAGCATCCGGGCCTGAACGATGGAGGCGAGGTTTTCCCACTGGCGCGGACTGAACACCAGTGCATCAACCGCCAGTTCGCGAATGTTGGTCAGTACGTCTTCAGGGCCTTCGGGAAAATTGACGACCATGGGCGCGATCAAACCGATCGACAGGCCGAAAATCTGTTCCGTGACCCAGGCAGGCGAAATGTAGGTCAGGTATTCGGTGCCCGGCGCGATTTCGATTGCCCCCATCACCCGCGAGCAATTGTCGAACAGGTAGCGATGGCTGATGACAACGCCCTTGGGTTTTCCCGTGGTCCCCGAAGTATAGGACAGCAAGGCGGTATCGTCCGCCCGTCCACGTTTTACGTGTTCTTCAAATCTGGCGGGTTCCTTGGCGTGGATCTGACGCCCTGCCGCGCTCACACTTTCAAACGAATGCAACAGGGGATGATCATAGCCCCACAGACCGGAATCGTCCCAGTAAACGACCGCCAGGGCGCCCGAGTACTTGCCCGCAATCTCGATGCATTTATCGACCTGCTCCTGATCCTGCGCCAGAAAAACCCGCGTTTGCGAGTCTTCGGCCAGATACAGAATCTCTTCAGCGTTTTGATCCGGATAGACAGACAGGACTTTGCCGCCTAACGACTGGACGGCGTATTCAGCCCAGAAATGTTCGGGTTCGTTTTCGCCAATCATCATGACGGATTCGCCAGCCGACAAGCCCAGGTTCTCCAACCCGAGAGCCAGGGCGCGAACCCTGTCAAGAACATCGGCCCAGGTGAATTCACGCCAGATGCCCAGGCGCTTGTGCCGTTCGGCGAGGTTGGTCGGTGTGGATGTCGCTCGCGCGAGCAAAACCTGCGGCAGGGTTTCGCTATGTGTCACTGCTGGGTCCGAAAAGACCATTGCTGTCCGTTGTTTGACCATGCCGCTACCCCAGATATGCCTTTATGACAGCCGGGTCCTTCTGGATTTCTTCCGGGGTGCCTTCGGCGATGACCCGCCCGAAATCCAGCACCACGATCCGGTCGGCAAGGTCCATCACGACGCCCATGTCGTGCTCCACCAGAACTACCGGAATCTTGCGCGCCTCGCGCACATCGAGAATGAAGCGCGCCAGGTCTTCTTTTTCCTCCGAGTTCATGCCGGCCATCGGTTCATCCATCAGCAGGATCGACGGTTCCTGCGCCAATGCACGGCCCAGATCGACACGCTTGCGCAACCCATACCCCAACGTGCCCACGGGCCGGTTGCGGATTGCCTCGATCTCGAGAAAATCGATGATCTCCTCTGCGGCTTCACGATGTTCCGATTCCTCGCGCATCACGGGACCGAACTGGAAAAAGGCCTGGACTACATTCGATTTCATCAGCATGTGGCGGCCGATCATAATGTTTTCCACCACCGTCTGCCCGGCAAAAAGATGGGTGCCCTGAAACGTCCGCGCCAGACCGCGCCGGGCGATCTGGTCAACACGCAGGCCGGTCACGTCCTGCCCGGACAATTCGACACGGCCCTTCTGCGGACGGTAGAAGCCCGCAGTCACGTTCAGAAGTGATGTTTTTCCGGCACCATTCGGACCGATAATTGCAAGCAATTCATCGTCGGCCACGGAGATGCTCACATCGTCGAGCGCGGTCACACCGCCAAATTTCAAAGTTGCGCCACGCACCGCAAGCGGTGACGATACGTGCCCGTTATTCGTGGTCATGTTACAACCCGTGCTTTTCCCCAACACCTCATGGAGGCACGCATAGCCTGACCGCACGGTTTTCCGTTGGTTACGAGTTTTCCTCGCATCGTTCCTCCTCCCACCTCTTAATTCAGAGGTTTGCCTGGTCTATTTTACCAAGTCTCTCCGCGCAGCCTAACAGATGTTAGAAAAATTGGTCAACAACTGAATCCGCTACCAAAGGAAACCGATCAGACAGCCGCGTACTCTGCGGAAAAGCTTCGAAGACCGTTTTGATCCTGACACCAGACTGTCCCGGAGGTGCCGGTCTCTTCATTGTGCAGTTGCAATTCGCAGGGCAGGGTGAGTGGCGCGAGGCCGCGGAACGAAAACCGGTGGGGCGATGTTTTCAACGCATCCGCCGCCAGATTCAGAAGCAGCGTGGCCTGCAATGGGCCATGCACAACAAGCCCGGAATAGGCTTCGGTTTCGGTGGCGTAGACGTAATCATAGTGAATGCGATGGGCATTGAACGTCAGCGCCGAATAGCGAAACAGAAGAACAGGATCCGGTGTCAGCGTCGATCTAAGCGTGGTGGGGTCACCCGCGTCAGCTGCGCTCTCGCCCGTGCGGGGGGTGGAAATCTCACGATAAACGATCGTTTGCTGCTCCCGGATACAAAGCCGGTTGCCACTCAGATACTCATGTTCGACGGTCACAAACACCAATGGTCCACTACGGCCCTGCTTGGCCACAATATCCCTGATCGAAGAGCGCCGGGTGATGGTTTCGCCGATTTTCAGCGGCGCGATATGTTTAACATCGCCGCCGGCCCACATCCGGGCGGGCAGCGGGACAGGGGGTAGGAATCCACCCCTTGCGGCATGGCCGTCTTCTGACAGGGCGGTCGCTGGCACGGTATCAAGGGAAATGCACCAATGAATTCCCAGCGGGACATCGCCTGATCCGTCCCAAAGATGCGGACCGAGCGTGGCGCGGAATTTGTCGATCAGCCCCTCCGTCAGAACGTCTTCTTTAGTCTCGGTGCGTCCCAGCCAGGGCGCCAGCGCGTCAAGGTCGATCTCACCCATAATCCTGGCCTTCAGAACGATCTTGGCATGCCGAGGATATGTTCTCCGACATATGACAGGATCAGGTTGGTCGAGATCGGGGCGACCTGATAGAGGCGCGCCTCGCGGAACTTGCGCTCGACATCGTATTCCCGTGCGAAACCGAAGCCGCCATGGGTCTGGATGCAGGCATTGGCCGCTTCCCAGCTGGCCTCCGAAGCCAGCAGCTTGGCCATATTCGCCTGTGCTCCGCAATCCAGCCCAGCATCGAACCGCCTGCAGGCTTCAAAGCGCATCAGATTGGCGGCCTCGATGTTCACATAGGACCTGGCGATAGGGAATTGCACGCCCTGGTTCTGGCCGATGGGGCGGTCAAAGACCATGCGGTCGCCGGCATAGGTGCGGGCCTTGTCGACGAACCAGTATCCATCACCGATACATTCCGCCGCAATCAGGGTACGTTCGGCGTTCAGCCCGTCAAGAATATGGTAAAATCCGCGCCCCTCGGTCCCGATCAGGTTCTCGGCGGGGATTTCCAGGTTGTCGAAAAACACTTCATTGGTTTCGTGGCCGGGCATATTGGCGATGGGGCGGACCTCCATGCCGTTGCCGATCGCCTCTTTCAGATCGACCATGAAGATCGACAGGCCCTGCGATTTCTTCTTGACCTCGGCCAGCGGCGTGGTGCGTGCCAGCAGGATCATCAGGTCGGAATGCTGGATACGGCTGATCCAGACCTTCTGGCCATTGATCTCATACCGGTCGCCCTTTTTCACCGCCGTGGTCTTCAGTTTGGTGGTGTCGGTGCCGGTGGTCGGTTCGGTCACGGCCATGGATTGCAGGCGCAATTCGCCGCTGGCGATGCCGGGCAGATATTTCTGTTTCTGCTCCTCCGAACCATGCCGCAGCAGCGTGCCCATATTGTACATCTGCCCGTGGCAATGGCCCGCGTTGCCGCCGCAGCGGTTCACCTCCTCCATGATGATCGAGGCTTCCGTCAGGCCCAGACCCGAGCCGCCGTATTCTTCTGGGATCATCGCGGCGAGCCAGCCCTCGCGGGTCAGCGCATCGACGAATTCCTCGGGGTAGGTTTCATCCTCGCCGAACTTGCGATGATATTCTGGCGGAAACTGCGCGCAAAGTGCGCGCAAGGCGTCGCGCAGATCGGTGTGAGTGTCTGGGGCTGACGTCTGCATCGGTTACTTCGCTCCTGAACCCGACGTTTCAAGAATTTCCTGCTCGGCACGCTGCCAAAGCTCATAGGAAATCGGGTTTTCGCTCTCTTCGAGGATATGACCGACCAGACCGATGGCGCGTGCCATGACGCCAAAGCCCCGCACGATCTTCCAGGGGAAGCCAAATTCACAGCAGATTGCTCCGATCGCCCCGGTGGCGTTAATCGGCAGCATCTTACCCGATTTTTCTTCGGCAACGGCCTGAATTTTCTGGATCAACTCGATGTATTCACCGGACTTGCCGTTCTCGGCAGCGATCTGGAACAGGCGAGGTGTGCGCGGATCGACCGGCTTGTGCACCGGATGTCCGAGCCCCGGCACGATCATCTTGCGGGCGCGGAATTTTTCCACCGTCTCGACGGCCAGCGCATCCAGATCGACACCGGTGCCCAACTTGTCCTGTGGCAGTGCCTCGTAAAGCATTTTCGAGGCACCTTCCATAGAACCGACAAAGACGGTGCCCAGCCCACACAAGCCAGCCGCCACAGCCGCCTGAAGCGATTCCGGCGCCCCCATATAGGTCATCCGCGCCGCCAGGGCCGATGGCGTGATGCCATGTTCGACAAGGGTGATGATGATGGCGTTGAAGACGCGGCTTTCCTCGAGCGTGGCCTTGCGGCCCGTCAATTGCAGAAAGGCCAGATCGCCCAGGTTCATGTGGCCGAGGATTTCGTTCGGCAAGTCGAGCCCGCGCACGCAGATCTTGTCGGGGGTGCTCCAGGCAATGTCGGAGCTGATTTTTTCTTTGCGTTTTCCCATTAGACCGGATCCCACGAAAAGACATCCGCCGAAACTTCGAGCGGTGTGAATTGCGATTTGAGCGCGGGAATGGCGCGCTCGGCGATTTCATCGGCGGTCCAGCCGTCACCGGAGTGGACGGACCGGAGCGGGCGGGGCTGGTTGAACAGGAATATCTCGTTCATCCGCACTGCAAAGATTTGCCCCGACACATCCGCCGCGCGGTCGCTCATCAGGTAACAGGCCATCGGCGCGACCTTGGCGGGGGTCATCTTCTTGACCTTCTCGACCCGCGCCTTCTGTTCCTCCGTGTCGGTCTTGATCGACGATATCATCCGGCTCCAGGCGAAGGGCGCGATGCAGTTTGACCGCACGTTCCAGCGTTTCAGGTCGAGCGCTACCGATTTCGAGAAGGCCGCGATGCCCAGCTTTGCCGCCGAATAATTCGCCTGCGCCAGATTGCCGATCAGCCCCGAGGTCGAGGTCATGTGCACGAGCGCGCCGCTTTCCTGTTCGCGGAAATAGTCGGCGGCCGCGCGGCTGGTATTGAAGGCACCATAAAGATGGACCTTCACCACCGCGTCGAAATCCTCATAGGTCATCTTGTGGAAGTAACCGTCGCGCAGAATGCCGGCGTTGTTTACCACCGCGTCGATGCGACCGAATTCCTTGACCCCGGCTTCGATCATCGCGCGCGCGGCATCGGGATCGGTGACAGAGCCGCCATCGGCAATGGCATCGCCCCCAGCGGCCCTGATCTCTTCGACGACTTTCTGCGCCGCAGTTTCTGTCTGACCGGTGCCTTTCAGGGATGCGCCCAGATCATTGACCACCACGGCGGCGCCTTCGGTAGCTGCCATCAAGGCGATATCACGCCCGATCCCACCGCCGGCCCCGGTGACCAGAACGACCTTTCCGTCAAGTGCTTTTGTCATCTTCTTGCTCCCTCAGCGTGACTTGCGGTATTTGTCCAACCCGCCGGTGTGCATGACCCGGCCCATGAGCGGCACACCGATGATCTCTTCTGCTTTGACCGCCGCTGCGATCAGCTTGTCCAGATCAATGCCGGTTTCGATGCCGAGCTCGTGACACAGGAACACTGCATCCTCGGTGCAGACATTTCCTGCGGCGCGCGCGTGGCCGTGGCCCGCGAAAGGACAGCCGCCAAGACCGGCGACGGAGCTTTCGAACATGTCCACGCCCATCGACAGGGCCGCATAAACGTTGGCGATCCCCAGCCCACGTGTGTCATGGATGTGCATACCGATGCGCGCCTCGGGCGCCAATTCGCGCAGGGCGCCGATCATCCGTTTGACCGCCTCGGGGTTTCCCCAACCCATGGTGTCGGCGACCACGAGGATCGGCACGGGGATGTTCTCTTCTTCGCATAGCTGAAGGATAAAGCGGAAATCGTCCAAGATGCGTTCTTGGGGGATGGGGCCCTCGAGGTTGCAGCCGAAAGCGGTCATCACATAGGCCGCGTCGACGGTATATCCCTCTTCCTTGTAAAGACGGACCCAGTCACGTTGTTTTTCCCGCATCTCGGCCGAGGAACAATTGTTGTTCGATTGGGCGAATGCTTCGGAAGGATAGAACAGCAGACGCGGGTCGATATCGACCTCATGCGCGGTCAGGGCCTTGCGAAACCCTTTGTCGTTCAGCCACAGCGATGTGTAGTTCACGCCCGGTTTGCGCTTGATACGCTGGAACAACTCGCCGGTGTCCGCCATCTGAGGAACGTATTTCGGGCTGACAAAGCTGCCGACCTGAATGCGTTTCAAGCCGGTTTCGCTGAGCATGTCGATCAGTTCGATCCGCTCTTCGATCGGGTAAATCTTCTTTTCGATCTGAAAACCCTCACGCGGGCCTTCTTCACGAAATTCTACGAATTTGGGAAAGTCGCTCATTTCATCACTCCTCGGATGGCAGGATCTCGGCGATGACCTGGCCGCGATCGACCATGTCCCCATTCGAGACGGATATATTGCTGGCGATCCCGGCCGCGGCCGCCCGGATCGAGATTTCGAGTTTCATGGATTCCATGACCGCGACCACGTCGCCTTCGGCCACGCTCTGACCGTCGGAGACCTTGATTTCGACAATCATGCCGGTCAGCGGAGAGGTCACGGCGCGATCCGCCGCGGCATCGCCGCCGGCAAAGGCAAGGGGCGCGGCGGGCCGAAAGACCAGGCGGCCTTCGGGCGTATCCAGTTCGATCACGCCCGCGTGCAGGCGCGCGTCGATCAGATGGACGGTGTCGCCTTCGCCGACACGCCAACGGCCCGGGGTCAGTTCACGTGCCGACAGTATCAGCGCCTCGCCTTTCTCCGAACGGATGGTGTACTTGGCACCCGGTTTGACAGGACTGACGCGCAGTTCTTCGGATACCTCGTCAGAATCGGTAAGCGTCACGCGCTGCCCCGCTTCAATCGCATCGCCGCCCAGTCCAAGCCGCCAGCCGGTAAAGGCATCACGGTTGGTCCAGGGATTGGCGTCTGTGTCGCTGCGCGACTGGGTCACGAAGAGAATGGCAGCGGTCGCCTTCCACAGATCTGGGCGGGTCAGGCCGGGTGCCTGTGTCAGCTCATCCAGCCTGCCGTCGATCCAGCGGGTATGCACCTGCATCCGTTCGAATTCATGGTTTCGCGCCAGCGCCGTCAGAAAGGCGCGATTGGTTTCGACACCTTCGACCGCGACATGATCAAGCGCCGTGGCTAGACGTGCCAATGCGGTTTCCCGGTCGGGCGCGTGCACGATCAGCTTGGCGATCATCGGGTCGTAGTAGGGCGTGACGGCATCGCCTTCTTCGACGCCGCTGTCGATGCGCAGGCCCGATGGCAGGCTGAGCGTGGAGAGCGTGCCCGTCGACGGGGCGAATTGCATCGCCGGATCTTCGGCGTAAAGCCGCGCCTCGACCGCGTGGCCGTTGATCGTCAGATCGTCCTGCACCAGTCCAAGGCCCGCGCCTTCGGCAATCCGCAGGTGAAGCGCGACAAGGTCCAGCCCGGTGATCGCTTCGGTGACGGGATGTTCCACCTGAATGCGCGGGTTCACCTCAAGGAAGAAATACTCGCCACCCGCGACCAGAAATTCGACCGTGCCCAGCCCGCGATAGTCCAGCGTTTCGCCCAAGCGCACCGCGTCGCGTGCGATGTCGTCCAGAAGCGTTCGGGGCAGACCCCAGGCCGGGGCTTCCTCGATGACCTTCTGGTGGCGGCGCTGAAGCGTGCAATCGCGTTCGAACAGATGCACCACATGGCCCTTGCCGTCACCTGCGATCTGCACTTCAACATGGCGCGCCTCGGGCAGGAAACGCTCCAACAGCAGCCCTTCGGAGCCGAAGGTGGATTTTGCTTCGCGCAGCGCGCCTTCGATGTCCTCGACCAGCGTGGTCTCGTCAGTGACGAGCCGTTGTCCGCGCCCACCACCGCCGCCGACCGCCTTGAGCAGCACCGGCAGGCCCATTTGGCGCACCTCCTCGGCAATCTGCTCGGGATCGGACCGCGCACCTTCGGCGCCCGAAATCACCGGGACGCTGGCCGCCACGGCGGCCTCTTTGGCGCTGGCCTTGTCGCCGAAACGTTCAAGCGTTTCCGGCGTCGGCCCCATGAAGATCATGCCGGCGGCTTCGACCGAACGAGCAAAATCGGGGTTTTCGGCCAGAAAGCCATAACCGGGATGGATCGCATCCGCGCCCACTGATTGCGCAGCGGCAATCACCGCGTCGATTTTCAGATAGCTCTGGGATGCAGGTCCGGCGCCGATACAGACAGATTTGCCAATCTCGCGGACATGCAGGGCATTGACGTCGGCCTGCGAATGCACGCCGACGGGAATGATACCGCTTGCCCGCGCAGTGCGCGCGATCCGGCAGGCAATTTCGCCGCGGTTGGCGATCAGAAGCGTCTTGATTTTCACGGTTCGCTCCTCACATCCTGAACACGCCGAAGTTGGTTTCGACCTTGGGTCTGCGCGATGTTACATCCAGCATCAGCGCCATGACGTCACGGGTCTCACAGGGCTCGATCACGCTGTCGATCCAAAGGTTGGAAGCAAAATTATAGGCCCCCTGAAAATCTTCGTATTCCTTGCGGATCGGTGCCTTGAAGGCTTCCTCCTCCTCGGGGGTCCAGTTTCTGCCTTCGCGTTCGTTGATCTGCGCGCGGACCTGAGCCAGCACGCTGGCGGCCTGTTCCGGCCCCATGATTGCCGACCGTCCCGTCGGCCAGGCGAACATTGCGTCCGGCTGGAACGGGCGGCCCAGCATCGCCAGGTATCCCGCGCCGTAAGAGCCACCGGTGATGATTGTGAATTTCGGCACCCGGGCCGAAGACATGGCCGTGATCATTTTAGCACCGGCCTTGGCAATGCCCATCTGCTCGACCTCGCGGCCCACCATGAAGCCGTTCACATCGGCCAGGAACAGCAGCGGAATATCACGCTGGACGCAGAGATTGATGAAATGCGTCGCCTTCAGCGCGGCTTCGACGAAAAGCACGCCTGTATTGGCGATGATCCCGACCTCGTGGCCGTGGATGCGCCCCCAGCCGGTCATGATCGTGTCGCCATAAAGCGGCTTGAATTCGTGAAAATCGCTGCCGTCCACCAGCCGCGCGACGATCTCGCGGTTGTCTGTCGGCACCCTGGGATCGCGGCTGACAATGCCGTAGATTTCCTCGACCGGATAGGCCGGCGGGCGCGGCGCGGCGGGCGTCTTGCGGGGCCGGGGCTTTTCGCCCAGATGGCTGACGATCTCGCGGGTGATGGCCAGGGCGTGGGCGTCATCCTCGGCCAGATGGTCGGTCACGCCCGACACCGACGAATGCATCTTGCCGCCACCCAGTTCTTCGGCTTCGACCTTTTCGCCGGTTGCGGCAAAGGTCAATTCCGGTCCGCCCAGATACATAAAGCCCTGACCGCGCACGATCACCACTTCGTCACAGAGCGCGGGAATATATGCGCCACCCGCGGTGCAGGGCCCCATGACCACGGCGATTTGCGGCACACCATCGCCCGACATGCCGATCTGTTGGTGAAAGATGGACCCGAACTGGCCTTCGTCAGGAAAGATGTTTTCCTGATCCGGCAGGAAGGCACCGCCGGAATCCACGAGGGTGATGACGGGCAGACGGTTCTTCCATGCGATCTTCTGGGCGCGCACATGCTTGCGGGAAGTCATGCCGAAATAGGTGCCGCCCTTTACGGTGGCATCATTGGCGATGATCATGCACTGACGGCCTTCGATCACACCGATGCCCGTGATGATGCCCGCGCCCGGTGGCACGCCTTCATATTTGTTCAACCCGGCCAGCTCGCCGAGTTCCAGGAATGGTGTACCCGGGTCGATCAGCCTTTCAATTCTTTCGCGCGGCAGGATTTTGCCTTTGTCCACATGACGTTTGCGCGCCTTTTCGGGGCCGCCGACGCGCTGTTTGAGCCGGAGGGCATGTAGTTCATCGACCTTTTCGCGGTAAGACACGTCGTTGGCGCGGAAGTCGTCGGACCCGGTGTCGAGAAGGGATTTCATTCTTGTCATGGCAGGTCCGGATATTCTCTCAGAACGAAGGCGACCTTGGCGGCACCGGGTTTCTCAAAGGTGTCGGGCGCGACAAGGTGAACGTCGGCCTTGAAGACAAGGGCATCGCGCAGGCGCTGCTCGATTTTCTTCTTGAGCGCCTGGTCATCCGCGGCGTCGCGGTCGGGACCGCGTTCGACGATCACCGTCAGCGCGCCCTGCGTGGTGTGACCCTCGAAATCGGCCACGATGCGCATGACGCCGTTGGTCTCCGGCACCATCTCGGTGATCACGCTGTTGATGGCCGAGGGAAAGACATTGGCCCCGCGCACGATCAGCATGTCGTCGGTCCGGCCGGTGCAGCGGATCTTGGGCCCGGTGCGCCCGCAGGTGCAGTCGGTGTCGAGAACCTCGATGTAATCGCCCGACCGGAATCGCACGAGCGGGCTCGCCCGACGGCCGAGCGCGGTATAGATCATCTCGCCCTCGGCACCCTTTTCCCAAGGGATGATTTCTCCGCTTTCGGGGTCGAGCAATTCGGTAATGATGTAGTCCATGTTGACCATATGCATCCCCGACTGGGCATCGCATTCAGCCCAATAGGTCACACCCAGATCGGTGCCGCCCAGCATCTCACAGCATTTCGCGCCCCAGGCCGCTTCGATCTTGGCCCGGATGGCGGGAATGCCGCCGCCGGGTTCGCCACCGACGATGATCTGTTCGACGCCCAGTTCACTGGCTTTGCAGCCGAGCACTTCGGGCGCTTTGTCAGCCAGGTGCAGCACGAAATTCGGCGCGCCGACGATGCAACGCGGGCGCGTGTCGGCGCAGGCGCGCAGCAGCCGTTCCACGCCACCATCCGCCCCCACAGGCACGTCGATTGCGCCCATGTACTGCAACCCCTGCATCACCGGAATGCCGCCGACAAAACCCTTGGCCAGCGAAAACGCATGCAGCACCATATCGCCGGACCGCACGCCATTGGCAAAGAAACAGCGCGCCGTCATCTCGTGCCACATCTCGGTATCGGCTTCGGTCAGCGCCACGTAAGACGGGCTTCCGGTGGTGCCGGACGAGGCCTGCATCTGGATGATATCGGCCATCGGCGCGGCCCGGTGTTTGCCGAACGGCGGTTCGGCGGCCAGGCTTTCGCGGATCTCGGTCTTGTAGGTATAGGGCAGTTTCTGGAGGTCTTCGATGGTGCGGATATCGTCGAATTCCACACCGGCTTTCGCGAACTTCTCCTGATAGAAAGTCGAGTTTGCCTTGAGATAGGCCATCTGATCGCGCAGCCGCTCTTCCTGAATACGGCGCACCTCGTCGAGCGGCGTGCCCTCGATCGCGTGCCAGAAGCGATCATTTACCTTGTCGGCGGCATCTTCCCGCCGGAAGCGCATTCCAAATTGCATGTCGTTCTCCGTTCCAAGCCGTGGCGATCAATAGGATCGTGGCAGCCCCATGACCTTTTCGCCGATAAAGCTCAGGCACAGTTCGCGGTTCACCGGCGCTGTGCGCAGCAGGCGGACCAGCGGGTACATCTCATAAAGCCCCGTATCTTCGGTAAAGCCCGATCCACCATGCGCCTGAAGCGCCGCGTCGACCGCTTCGATCCCGGCTTCGGCGGCGGCATATTTCGCCATGTTCGACGACGCACCGGCAGGCAGCTTGTTGTCGAACTCCCATGCCGCGCGCCGGGTCATCAGGCTGGCCATCTCGACCGCTGTGTGCGCCTTGGCCATCGGGTGCTGCACGCCCTGGTGCGCACCGATGGGTTGGCCGAACACATTGCGCTCGGAGGCATAGGCCACGCCCTTGTTCAGGGCGAACCGGCCGATGCCGCAGCACAAGGCGGCCAGGATGATACGCTCGGGGTTGAGGCTGTCGAACAGGATCGAGAACCCTTCGTCCACCTCGCCGACCACATCCTCGGGGCCGAGATCCACATCGTCGAAGAACAGTGTCCACTGCTCCTCGGGCAGGGGGATCGAGATCTTCACCCGCTGCTTGTCGACGCCTTTTTTCTTCAGATCCACGGCGAACAGGGTAAAGCCGTCGGTCTTGCGGCTGACCTCGGTATGCGGTTTGGTCCGCGCCACCACGAGGCAGTAGTCGGCCACTTCGGCCCCGGTGATGAAGGTCTTTTCGCCCGACAGGCTGAACCGGTTGCCTCGACGCTTGGCCAGCGTAGTGGCCTTCATCGTGTTCGACCCGGCCCCCGGTTCAGTGATCGCGAAACAGAACTGGATATCACCGCGGCAGGCAGCCGGCAGCAGTTCTTTCTTGTGGAACTCGCTTCCGTGGCTGGCGATATGGGCCAGCGACATGGTCGGCCCGACCACCATCATCAAAAGCGGAATGCCGTGATTGGCGGTGCCCTCCATGAACAGGGCCATTTCGGTCATACCAAGGCCCGCGCCGCCATATTCCTCGGGCACCATGATGCCGAGGAAGCCGTCATCGGCGATCTGGCGGAACATTTCGTGCGGAAACTCGTGCTTGCGTGCGTGTCTCAGCCAGTAATCGTTGTCGAACTTCTGCGCCAGCTGGCCGCCATAGTCGTAAATCTGGCGTTGTTCGTCGTTCAAAATGAAATCCATGTTTCGTCCTCAAGCCTTGAATTCGGGGGCGCGCCGGTTCTCGAATGCATCGAGGCCCTCCGCCACGTCATCGCTGGGCAGTGCGCGCACGGCGGCATCGCGCTCAAGCCGCATCTGCTGGTCGATACCAAGGTCCGCGCCTTCGCGCGCCAACCGCTTCATCTCGGCGATGCCGGGACGTGAACGGGTGGCGATTTTCTCGCAGTATTCCAGCGCAGACTTGTGCAGGTCCGCATCCGGCACGATGTAGTTGACCAATCCGGCCTCTTTGGCCTCGTCCGACTTGAGCCAGCGGGCCGAGAACATCAGGTCGAGCGCCCTGCGCTGCCCCATCAACCGTGTCAACCGCTGCGAGCCACCCCAACCGGGAATCAGCCCGAATTGCGCGTGCTGATCGCCAAACTGGGCGCTTTCGGCCGCGAAACACACATCGCATGCCAGCATCAGTTCGATCCCGCCGGCCAGACACAACCCCTGCACTGCCACCACGACAGGGAGGGAGGAGGTTTCAAGCGCACGCAGGTTGTTCATGCCAAAGGCGATGAAATGGTCCAGCGCGGCGGGATCGTTCAATTTACCTTTCACTTCCACCAGATCGGCACCGGTGCAAAAGTGCTTGCCCTGCGCCCGGATGAGGATCGCCCGAATAGCGGGGTTCGCCTCGAATTCCGCACGCGCGACAGAAATACGCTCATGCACCTCAAGTGATAGGCAATTGAATTTCTCGGGGCGGGCCAGTTCGATGATGCCGGTGTTGCCCTCGGAAGTGACGAGGATGGGGTCGCTCATTTCGAGGCTCCCTTCGCCTTCTTGTCATACTGCAGCGCCATGCGACCGACCTTCTCGCGGGCGATCACCAGCTTCTGAATCTGCGCGGTGCCGTCGCCGATCTGAAGGCCGAGAACGTCGTTGTAACGCTGGTGGTGGGGCAGGTCGGTGGTGTAGCCGTAATGTCCGTGCAGGATCAGGCACTGGTGCAGGATCTCGCAGGCGGTTTTGGGCAGGTACCATTTGCACATGGCAGCCTGAGAGGTGTGGGGCAGGCCACAGTCGCGCAGGTCCAGCGTGTAATAGCAAAGCTGGCGCATCATGGTCAGTTGGGTCTCGGCCTCGGCCAAGGGAAAGCTGACACCCTGATACTGCACGATCGGGGCTCCGAATGCCTCGCGCTCCTGAACGTAGGCCCAGGTTTCATCCACCGACGCTTGCGCGGCCCCCAGGCACTCCAGCCCGATCAGTGCGCGGGAATAGTCGAAGCCCGCCATGATCGTGCCAAAAGCACGGTCCTGTTCCGCCATCATGTTTTCAGCCGGCACGAAAACATCGTCAAAGAAAACCGAGCCGCGCCCGACAGGCTTGGTGCCGATGTCGTCAAAATGGGTGCGCTTGATGCCTTCCTGGTTCAGATCGACGAAAAAGGCGCTGACCCCGCGTGAGCCGCCGTCAGGATCGCCGGTACGGGCAAAGACGACCGCCGCATCCGCCTGACTGGCAAAACTCATGGATGTCTTTTCACCGTTCAGCCGCCAGCCGTTGCCGGATTTCTCGGCCCTCAGAATCAGGTTCGCCGCATCCGAACCGCCACGCGGCTCTGTCAGGCCCAGACCAATGACGGCATCACCCGAAACAACCTTGGGCACCCATTCCGACGCGATGTTCTTGGAGGCATGTTTGGCAACCATTCCGCCCATGAGAGAGCCCAGAAGCTGCACGTAACTTGCGTTGAAATCGGCATAGGCGATCTCTTCGACGATCAGCCCTGACGTGACAGAGCTTTCGCCGAGTCCCCCGAATTCCTCGGGCAGATCGGCCCCGATCAGCCCCAGTGCGCCCATCTCCTTGATCAGCGCACGGTCGAATGTATGGCCGCTGGCGCGTTCTTGATATGTGGGCGCAAGCCTTTCAGTTGCGAAGCGCTTTGCGGTCTCGCGAAACGCCTTCTGATCGTCTGTAGGCTGGAATTGCATCGGTGCTCCTCCCCATGAGCGAAAATCTTCTTTCCAAAAAAATCTAACAAATGTTAGAATGTAGATCAAGTGCAGTTTTGAGGAGGAGAACCAAAGTGAAAAATAGACCAGATGGAAGCTTTGAAACCATGCTCTCGCCCATCCGCGCAGGCCAGCATACGTTGCGAAATCGTGTCATCATGGGGTCGATGCACACGCGGTTGGAAACCGAGCCCGACGGCATAGCCAAACAGATCGCATTTTACGCCGAGCGTGCGCGGGGGGAGGCGGCGATTCTGGTCACCGGCGGGTTTTCGCCCAATGCCGAGGGCATATTCGATCCAGAAGGTCCGAGAATCGATGACCCGGAAGAAGCGCTTGACCTGCGCCCGATCTGCGAGGCGGTGCAGGCCGAAGGCAGCCTGATCTGCGCACAACTCCTCCACGCCGGGCGCTATGCCAAGATCGAAGGGTGTGTGGCCCCGTCGCCGATCCGCGCTCCGATCAACCGTTTCATCCCGCGTGAAATGACCGAAGCCGACATTCTCCGTACCATCGAGGATTTTGCCGTGGCGGCCGCCAATGCGCAGGCCGCAGGCTTTGATGGCGTCGAGATCATGGGGTCCGAAGGATACCTGATCAACGAATTCACCGTCACCCACACCAACAAGCGCCAAGACGACTGGGGCGGCAGCGCCGCGAACCGCCACCGATTCCCGGTCGAGATCGTGCGCGCGGTGCGCGAACGTTGCGGCCCCGACTTTCTGGTCATCTACCGGATTTCGGCGGCCGATCTGGTCGAGGGCGGCGCGCCCGCCGATGAAATTGCCGCACTGGCCCGCAAGATCGAGGCTGCGGGTGCGGATATCCTGAACACCGGCATCGGCTGGCATGAGGCCCGCGTGCCGACGATCGCCTACCCGGTGCCGCGCGGTGCCTGGCGCAAGGCGGCAGCCAACGTCAAAGCGGCGGTGTCGATCCCGGTAGTCGCCTCGAACCGGATCAACACACCCCAGCTTGCAGAAGACATACTTGCCTCTGGCGATGCGGACATGATCTCGATGGCGCGCCCGTTTCTGGCCGATCCGCATTTCGTGAAAAAGACGCGCGAGGGCCGCGCAGACGAGATCAACACCTGCATTGCCTGCAACCAGGCCTGCCTGGATTTCATTTTTTCGGACCGGCCGGTCGGATGTCTGGTCAATCCAAGGGCCGGGCGTGAAACGGAATTCCGGGATACGCCAACCGACACGCCAAAGAAAGTGGCCGTCGTTGGCGGTGGTGCCGCGGGCATGGCCACAGCCGCCGAGGCGGCGCGGCTGGGCCACGATGTCACCCTGTTCGAAGCGCAGGACAAATTGGGCGGTCAGCTGAATCTGGCCCGCGCCGCACCAGGCAAGGACGAATTCGACGAAACCCTGCGGTATTATGCCGGTCAGATGCAGAAACACGGGGTCACGCAGCGTCTGGGACAGCGGGCAGAGGCGAGCGATCTTGAGGGATTTGACCATGTGGTCATCGCCACCGGGGTCACGCCGCGCATTCCCGACCTGCCGGGTATCGACCATCCCAGCGTCGCGACCTACGCCGAAATTCTGTCCGGTGACCGCGAGGCGGGCGACCGTGTCGTGGTGATGGGGGCGGGGGGCATCGGTCATGATGTGGCCGAGTTCCTAGTGACCAAACCCGCCGAGACCGCGAATTCCGACGTCTTTTGCGAAACCTGGGGTGTGGACCCCGAATTTGTCTCCTCGGGTGCCCTGGCGGGCGACCCTCTGGCACCGAAGCCGTCGCGCCGCAAGGTCGTCATGCTGCAGCGCAAGACCGCTAAACCGGGCGCGGGGCTTGGTGTTTCGACAGGGTGGATCCTGCGCAACGCGCTGCGCAAACATGGGGTCGAGGCAATGGGCGGGGTGACCTATGAACATATCGACGATGCGGGGCTGCACATCGTCGCGGACGGAAACCCGACGGTCATCGCAGCCGATACAATTGTGCTGTGCACCGGTCAGGAACCGGAACGAGCCCTGGCCAAAGAGGTTGTAGCGCGCGGCGTCCCGGTTACGATGATCGGCGGGGCAAAGGAGGCCGCCGAACTGGATGCGCTGCGCGCCATTGATGAGGGCGTGCGCCTGGCGCAGGATCTCTGAACCGAGGCTCGGGCAAGGGGGAAACTATGCTGACCGACGTCATCCGCGCGGGGCGCGCTGATCTGTATTCGATCTTTCGAACCCGCGCACATGACTGCGCCCGCGCCCTCGCCATCGAGGACGGCAGCAGGAAACTGACCTATGCAGAACTGCTGGAGCGGGTCGATCGTCTGGCGGCTGTCTTTCTGGCACGAGGCGTGGCGCCCGGAGACAGGATCGCGATCCTGTCGCATAACCGCTCAGAATACCTGGAGGTCGAACTTGCAGCAGCGGGAATCGGCGCGATCGTCGCCTGTCTGAACTGGCGGCTTGCCCCCGATGAACTGCGGCACTGCATCGATCTGGTCGAGCCGGTTCTCGCGGTTGTCGAACCGGAACTTTCAGAAGCTTACCGCGCCGTCGCGTCGACACCCTGTCTAACCGTCGGGCCAGACCTGGAAACGGCCATTGCCGGGGTCGAGCCGGACCCGCGCACCGGAACCATGGTTGACGACCCCGAGGCCGGTCTGACGATCCTCTATACCTCGGGGACCACGGGCCTGCCCAAGGGGGCGCATATCAGCCACCGCGCGCATATCGCCCGATCCATGGTTTTTGCGGCCCAGCTGGCGCTGGATCCCGGCGACGGGTTCATCGCCTGGGCGCCGATGTTCCACATGGCCTCCACCGATCATGCGCTGGCAACGATCCTGCGGGGCGGGACCGTGGTGATGGTGGACGGGCTGCAGCCCGCCGTCATCAACGAGGCGCTGTCACGCCACAGGATCGGCTGGTTCGTGATGATGCCCGGGGCACTGGAGGCTTTTATTAACGAACGGCACGCCAACCCTTTGCCGCTGAAGGGGATCAAGGTTTGCGGCGCAATGGCTGATCTGGTGCCGCCGCATCAGATCGCGGAACTGACCGGTCTTCTGGACACGCCCTATCTGAATTCCTTCGGGGCGACCGAAACCGGCCTGCCGCCGGGAACCGCCGATCTGATCGCGCCGGGTGTGACCCCGGACCGGCTGTCCAAGCGCATCAGCGCCTTTTGCGAGGTGCGGCTGGTCGATCCCGACGACCGCGAAGTCCCCGATGGAACGCCGGGCGAAATGGCGCTTCGGGGTTCGACGCTGTTTTCCGGGTACTGGAACGCCGACGACACCAATGCCCGTGACTTTCGCAACGGCTTTTTCCACATGGGCGATCTGTTCCGGCGCAATGCGGACGGCACCGTCGACTTTGTGGATCGGGCGAAATACCTGATCAAGACCGGAGGTGAAAACGTCTATCCGGCGGAAATCGAACGTGTGCTTCTTTCCCATCCCGATGTGATCGATGCTGCCGTGGTCAGGGCCTTCGACGCGAAATGGGGGGAAAGCCCGGTGGCCTTTGTCGCCTGTGACGATGACGGGCCGGATGCCGAGGCGCTGCTGAACTTGTGCCGCGAAAGCCTGGCTGGCTATAAGCGACCGCGCGAAATTCGCTTCATCGCGTTCGAGGACTTTCCCAGATCGACCAGCGGAAAGGTCCAGCGGCATATCCTCGAAGCCCGGCTCGCAGATTAATTTTCGCTCTGACCCGATCGTCACCCCGCCACGCCCGTTCGCCCCACTAGCGATATAAGCGTTCCTTTCATCGTTGCGATGAGCTTCTCATCCCCGCCCTTTGGAGTAGCCCCCTGAAAGAGGTCCACCAACTGGGATAGATTGACCCGCGATTGATGTGCTGCCCTCTGTCGGACCACAGGGCTGCGGGTATTCCGGGGGATTGAGCTCAGGAGGATTCTTCGATCCCTAAGCCATTAATCAGCGCGATCGGTGGTTTGTTCCAGGTTGCGCTGTGGGAGCAGCAGGTAACCCGGCGCTTCGCACGGACGGGCATGGAATGCCGGCAAGTGCCGGTTGACGCTGCTGCGGGCCTTCAAGGGAAAGTCGGCGACTATCCGATGTGCGGGACAAAGCGGACATTCGCCAAGCGACCTCAAACGTCCGGTTCTGTACTGCGGCCCGACAAAACGATATCAAGTGATCAGCGGTCAGCCGATCGCACCTGTGTAACTGTCTTCTTCGGCCCTCCTGTCTGCATGATCTGGGACAGGTAAGAATTGCGCCGTCTGATGAAGTCACGCAGAAGGGTCGGGTAATCTTCACTGACGGCATTCTTCACAGAAACCCGACGCTCCAGTTCATGTCGCCAGGCCCTTACACGGGCAAGCCCTGTGAAGACGCCAAACTCTCCGATGGTGTCAAAAACGTCGAAATAGCGGAAGACCGGGCCGAATACGACATCGACGAGGCTGAACCGGTGGCCATCGAACCATGGTCCCTCCCCAAGCTCCGCGTCCAGCCGAAGGAACTTTGAGCGGAGCGCCGCCACTTTTTCTTCCAACGCTTTCTCGTTCGGCGCCGAGTAGAACCCCGCAATGTCGTTCAAGACAGCAGATCCAAATTCAATCCAGGCACGGTGGCGGGCGCGATCGAGAGCGTCGTGCGGATGGAGCGCGTGGGGTTGTGTATCCTCAAGATATTCGAGGATAACCGCAGATTCGAAAATCGGCGTCCCGTTCACAACCAGGACAGGCGTCTTGCCCAGCGGAGATATGGCAAGAAACCAGTCGGGCTTGTTCGAAAGATCGATGTGAGTTCTCTCGAACGTGACACCTTTCTCAGTGAGCGAGATCGCTGCGCGCTGCACATATGGGCAGAGCGCATGGCTAATGAGGTGGAGGCTCATGTTGTCTCTCCCTCCATCTGCACGTTGCCGGGCGCGAAGGAGGGGCTGAGGGCGAAACGGCCGTCGCCCAGAAGTCCTTGCACGACGGCAAGCAGCGTCAGATAGGCCGGGTATTCCCACCCGCCGTTCTCGTATCCGAACATCCAGCCGTTTCCTGAGTGAGCCCAGGTTGCTCCGGCCAAGATGGGCACGGTCGCCGACGCGACCCACCGAGCCTGTACGCCGAGGACCAAAAGGGCACCGGCAATCGCCTCGACTGCAAAGATCATATAGGCAAACCAGCCGGGCAGCCCGATCGAAACGAAGAACTGCGCCGTTCCGGGAAGTGTGAAAATGAAGAGCTTGAGAAACAGGCTGTGCGCCAGGAACATGATACCGAGTGCTATACGGAGCAGGAATATCCCAAATTCTGTGAGGTGCGATTGTGACATGATATGATCCCATATGTCGATGCATTTGCATCTATATATAGCGCGTCACATGCGACGTCAAGGTTGATGCACTTACATGTACATGATAGGTGCTGGGTATGAACGAGATTGACCATGCTACTGAGGCCGCCTGGACAGCCCTCATGACTAAAAGCCGCGTTTTGCTTGAGGCTGTCGAAACGTCTCTGAAATCGGCAGGATACCCGCCACTTGCATGGTATGACGCGCTTCTGGAACTCGAGAAGGCAGGCCCAGACGGACTCCGGCCATTCGAACTCAAAGACCGGATTTTGTTACCCCAATACGGTACATCGCGGTTGCTGAACCGTATGGTGAAAGCAGGGCTGGTGGACCGACAGGACTGCTTGGAAGATGGGCGAGGTCAAAACATTTCTATCTCTGAAAAGGGTAAATCTGTCAGGAGGGCGATGTGGCCGATCTATGAACGGGTTCTGTCGGAAAGGATCGGCGCAAAGCTGAAACCCAAAGACGCCGCTCAATTGGCCACGCTACTCTCAAGGCTCTGAAGTCTCGGTCGACTGACGCGAAACCTGTCTGTGACTTTCCACGCTAAGTGGCCCTGAATTTTTTTTCACGTTAATTGGCCGACAGTTGCCTATGTCGGTGTGCGAAGGGTGTTTCGGGCTGTTTCGACGTCCTTTCGCATCCAACAGACTTCTGCGTGATCGTTGATAAATCCCATGGCCTGCATGAATGCATATACGGTGGTCGGTCCCACGAATTTGAAGCCAAGCTTTCGTAGGTCTTTGGAAAGGGTCTCGGACGCTGGTGATTTGGACCGCATTTGTGGCAGTGCGTCGTCCTTGGCAGGTTCATATAGCCAGATGAATGGGTCACGTCCCTTGGAGAGGTGTAACTCTGGGTCGCGCCCTTGATGGCGTCCGCGTTCCGCATGAGGCGCTGTAGGACGGCATCAAGGGCGCGGTGGTCATCGGAAAATTTTCGGTAGGGTCGGGTTGCTGAACCAACCTGAACCGAAGGAAGACCCCGATGACCAAACCCATGATGGACCTGCGAGAGCTTGTGGAGAAGAGCGCAGACGCCGATCTTCTTCGAGATATGATCGGTTTTGCCGCCGAGCGGCTGATGGAACTCGAGGTTGGCGCGAAGACAGGCGCCGACTATGGCGAGAAGAATCCGGCACGGCTTGTGCAGCGGAACGGTTACCGAGATCGGGACTGGCAGACGCGGGCCGGGAACGTGGAGTTGCGCATCCCAAAGCTGCGCAGCGGCAGCTATTTCCCGTCCTTTCTCGAGCCGCGCCGGGCCACCGAGAAGGCCCTGACGGCGGTCATTCAGGAGGCCTATGTCCACGGCGTCTCGACCCGATCCATGGACGATCTGGTCCAGGCGATGGGCGGGACCGGCATCTCGAAGAGCCGAGAGTGTCAGATCTTCTGTGTATGAGTGATCCGGTCCATGCTTCTTCGAAAGGAAGCATGCATGACGATTTCCAAGGAACTGCTGGAC
>NZ_JAMDHK010000019.1 GCF_024721115.1 Salipiger pentaromativorans
TGGGCAGATTGCCCACCCTACGGGATCAAGCGGCGAAACCTGCAAGGGTAGGGTGGGCAATCTGCCCACCGCACCTTTGATCCAAAGGCCATGCCGCCGGTACATCCTTTGCACAACGCTTTATCAAAAACAGGCAAGACTTGCAGAAAGACCAACAAGTAAAGAAACCTTTAACCATGGTGTAACCGCAATCTGCTATCTCGTTTACGAACGGTGAACCCATCATCGACCAAACGGCGAGGCGGTTATGAGCATTTCCAACGCGATGGCATCCGGAGTCAGCGGCCTTCTGGCGAACTCCACGGCAGTCGAGCGCATCTCCTACAATATCGCAAACGCGGATACGGTGGGCTACCGCCGCAGCTTTGCGCAGATGGTCACCTCCGGGTCGACCGCGGCGGGCAGCAGCCAGGCCACCGGGGTGCGCACCAGCATCACCCATTCCAATACGGTGGACGGCAGCTATTCCGAGACCTCGGTCGCCTCGAACCTCACCATCAGCGGCAGCGGCTTCTTCGTGGTGAACTCGAACATCGACGCCTCTTATACCTCGGGCAATATGTTCACCCGCGTCGGCAGCTTCGAGCCCGACGAGGACGGCAACCTGGTCAATGCCGCCGGGCTTTACCTGATGGGCTACGCCTATGGCGCGGATGGCACGCTTGGCGCGGTGGACCGCAGCAGCTTTACCGATCTGGTTCCGGTGAACATCGCCAACCAGACCATCAGCGGCGCGATGACCCAGAACGTCTCGGTCAGCGGCAACCTGCCCTCGCAGGAAACCGGGCTCGAAACCCCCGGCGACGCCTTTGTCTCCTCGGTGGAATATTACAACGCCCTCGGCGAAGCCCAGCGGGTCACGCTTTCCTTCCAGCCGACCGACACCGATGACCAATGGGTCGTGACGATCTCGGACGACACCACCGATTACGGCACCGTCACCGTCACCTTCAATGACAGCGGCGCCAATGTCGGCTCGCCGGCGAGCTACACCGACATCGTCTCGACCGCCACCGCACCGGCCGCCTTTGCCTTCGACGCCGCCACCGGCGAGATGACGCTGACCATCGACAATGCGACCATTCCGCAGGAAATCACCCTGTCGCTCGGCGCGCCGGACAGCTTCGACGGGCTGACCCAGTTCTCCGGCGATTACACCCCGATGATCGTCGAGGCGGATGGCAGCGAAAGCGGCACGCTCTCGCGCGTCGAGTTCGACGAATTCGGCGATGTCTGGGGCGTGTTCGACAACGGCGCGCGCAAGGCGCTCTACTCGATCCCGCTGGCCACCTTCGCCAACCCCAACGGGCTGGAGACGACCAACAACTCGACCTTCACCATGTCGATGGATTCCGGCGCCTTCTATCTTGGCCAGGCCGGCAGCGGCGACACCGGATCGCTGACTTCGGGCGGGGTGGAATCGGCCAATGTGGACATTGCGCAAGAGCTGACCGACCTGATCCAGCGCCAGCGCGCCTATTCGTCGAACGCCAAGATCATCACCACGGCCGACGAGATGCTGACCGAAACGGTGAACCTCAAGCGCTGAGGCGCTGGATAGGACAATGTTATGGGTCTGACATCCGCCTTCAACGCGGCGCGCAGCGGGATGAGTGTCACCTCCCGCTGGGCCGAAAGCGTTTCGTCGAATATCGCCAACGCGAACAATGCCAGCTTTGCCCGCCGCGAGACGCAGATCGTCACGGACGGGCAGGGCGCCGCCAAGGTGAGCGAGATCACCCGCGCGGTCGATGCCTCGCTCGATGCGATGTACCGCACCGAGGTGGGCCGCACCGCCCGGCAGGACGCGATTGCCACCGGGCTCGCGGCCTATACCACCCTGCTGGGCGACAGCGAGAGCAGCGACACGATCCTCACCCGGCTTACCGATTTCCGGAACGCGATGGGGTTGCTGACGGTCTCGCCCTCGGACACCGCCTTGCAGCGCAGCACCGTGTCGGACGCGCAGCAACTGGCAGGCGCGCTGAATCGCGCCGGATCGGAGCTGGCCGAGGCCGTGGAGAGTGCCGAAGGCGGCATTGCCTCGGACATCGCCGAGATCAACGCGGCGCTGGCCCGTCTGGAGGGCTATAACGAACAGATCGCCTCGGGCGGGCTCGGGACCAGCGAGGCGCAGCTTGCGCTTCAGGACCGGATCGGCGCGGAACTCGATGCGCTGGCGGAATATATGGATTTCACCCTGCGCACCGACAGCCAGGGCCGGATGGAACTCTTCGCCGCAGGCGGCGCGCCGCTGCTGACCGGCGGCGAGGCAGAGCTTCTGCGCTTTGACGCCGCCACCGGCACGCTGATGGCAGGGGATGCCGAAATCACCCCCGGCGTGGCCGGGGTGCGGGGCATCTCGGAAGGCGCGCTCGCCGGGCAGATCGAGCTTTACAACACGGTCCTGCCGGAAATGCAGGCACAGCTCGACGAGGTGGCGCGCGCGCTGATCGAGGGCTTGCAGAGCGCCGATGCCAGCCTCGCGGACGGCGAGCCGGGGCTGTTCACCGACGCGGGCGCGGCGCTGAGCGATCCTTTTGCGCCGGGGCTGGCCATGCGCATCGCGGTGAACGGTGCGGTTCTGCCCGAAAGCGGTGGCGAATACTGGCGCATCCGCGATGGCGTCGGCGCCGAGATGCCGGGCGCTGCGGGCGACAACACCCAGATCGAGGCGTTCATCGGGGCTCTGGACGGCGATATGCCGTTCGACTCCGGCGTCGGGCTGGGCGACAGCGGGACGCTGTCGAGCTATGTGTCCACGCTGATCGCCAGCCAGAACAGCACCCGCGCCGAAGCCGAAGGCGCCGCGGAAACGCTGGCGGCCGGGGCGGTCACGGTGCAAAGCACACGTCTGTCGTTCATGGGGGTGAACGTGGATGACGAGTTGCAGCAGCTCACCGCCATCCAGCAATCCTACAACGCGAATGCGCAGGTCCTGACGGTTGTCGCCCAGATGATCGACACCCTGATCGACGCCTTCTGAGCCCGGAGACGCATATGATCTACCTGATGAACCGGGGCCCTTCGACGCTTTATAGCAACCTGCTGCGCCGCAACACCAATGCCGAGCTGCAAACCCAGCTTGTCACCGCCGAAAAGGAACTGTCGGACGGGGTGAAGAGCGACATCTACCGGTCGCTCGGCGCCAGCGCCGCCGAGGCGCTGAACCTCAACGCCGCGCTGGAGCGCGACGAGGCGCAGATCGCCGCCAATTCGCTGCTCGGCAGCCGGCTCGACACCATGAGCCAGGCCCTGGGCACGATGCGCGAGGCGGTGCAGTCGACGCTGGAACTGGCGCTGGCCAACGCCGCCTCGGACGGCGGCACGGCCGACGGGTTGCAGACCTCGGCGCGCGCCGCGCTGGATACGGTGATCGCGCAGGCCAATCTGAACTATGGCGGCCTGCCCATGTTCGCGGGGATCGCCGATGGCACCACCGCGCTTCAGGTCTGGGATCGCGCGCGCAGCGACACCGGCCTGTCGCCGCAGGGCGTGATCGAGGATGTGATTGCCCAGGGGCTCGGCAGCGCGGCAGAGGCCGCCGACCGAATCGCCGAGCTGGACGCGATCTTTGGCAACAGCGCCGCCGATCCCGACGAGAATTTCGACAATCTGTTCTTCACCGGCAGCACCGGAAGCGCGCGCATGTCCGCGAGCATCGGCGATGGCGAAACGCTGAGCTATGGTGTGCAGGCCAATGACGCTGCGTTCCGCGAGGTGCTTCAGGGTCTCGCGATGCTGGCCGCCACCGACCCGACCGAGATCGCCGACGCAGAGGCTTATGCCGATTGGGTCGGCACCGCCGCCGAGCGGCTGAACGCCGGGCTGACCGGTCTGCTCGACAGCCAGACCCAGCTCGACACCGCCTCGGGGCGGATCGAGACCGCCAATATGCGGATGGAAGACCGCGCAAAGCTCTATAACAGCCGGATCTTCGATCTGGTGGGGGTCGACAGCTACGAGGCCGCGACCCGGATCACCGCGCTGGAAACCCAGCTTCAGGCCAGCTATGCCGCGACCGCGAGCCTATCCCAGCTGAGCTTTCTGAACTTCATGTTCTGACGCGGCCAGGGCGAGCGGCACGGGCTGCTCGTCGGGGCTTTCGGGTGCGAGCTTGTAGCCCCGGCCGCGGATCGTGCGGATATGCGGATCGCCCAGCGGCGACATTTCCTCGATCTTCTTGCGGATCCGGCAGATATAGACGTCGATCACCTTGTCGAACGGCTGCTCCTCGGCCATGCCGTAGACCGCATCGTAGATCCGCGATTTCGACACCACGCGCGGCGCCGCCAGCGCGATCTGCTGGAAGATCGCCAGTTCGCGCTGCGACAGTTTCATCGGCTGGCCCGCCACATCCGGGTCGCGCCCGTCGAAATAGGCGGTGACGTCGCCGATATGGACCGAGGCCGCCGCGTGACCGTGAAAACGCCGGGTGATGGCGTTGACGCGGCTGCGCAGCTCGAACCCGGTCACCGGTCCCACGATGTCGTCATCGGCGCCCGCATCCAGCGTTTCCATCGCCGCTTCGGGATCGCGCTGGTCGCGCAGCACCAGAATGGGGTTGCGGCAGCCGGATTTCCGCAGCCGCGCGATATGTTCGACGATGCGCGGATGCCCCGACAGCAGCACCGGCCGGTCGGCATAGCCATCGGCGGTCAGCAGATCGAGCTGCCGTTCGAAAAAGTCGTCGTTCACCGCCACGGGCTCCCATTGCGCCTCGTCCAGCTTGGACAGCAAGCCGTGCAGGGCGTTGGATCGCGGCTCGTAAAGGTAGATGTGCACCACGCTCTCCCGATGGGGGCTTTAATTCTTGTTATCCATGAACGGATAGACCGATCATGCGCAGTATTTTGCTTCTGGTCAAGCATTAGACAAGGATAGCATGATTATCTATGATTTAATCATTGCGATTTTTGTGTCCACGATGTTTAATCTTTGCCAAGAGAGCCCCTTCTTTGCCTTCGGAGTCTCATGCGCATCGCAGCTTGCATTGGCGCCCTGATCGCCGCGCTTTGCCTGGCCCTGCCGGCTGTGGCCGATGTCCGCATCAAGGACATCGCCACCTTCGAGGGCGTGCGGGAAAACCAGCTTGTGGGTTACGGGCTTGTGGTTGGCCTGAACGGCACCGGCGACAGCCTGCGCAACAGCCCCTTCACCGAAAAGAGCATCGAGGCGATGCTCGAACGTCTGGGCGTGGGCAATCTTTCGGACGACCGGATCAAAACCGAGAACACCGCCGCAGTGATGGTGACGGCAATGCTGCCGCCCTTCGCGCGGCGCGGCTCGCCGATCGACGTGGTGGTGTCCTCGATGGGGGATGCCAGCTCGCTGCGGGGCGGCACGCTGATCGTCACCCCGCTGACCGGCGCCAATGGCGAGGTCTATGCGGTGGCGCAGGGGCCGATTGCGGTGGCGGGATATGCGGCGCAGGGCATCGCCGCCTCGGTGGTCGAGGGCGTGCCCACGGTCGCCCGGATCGAGAACGGCGCCACGGTGGAGAACGAGATCGACTTCCAGCTTTCCTCGCTGAACTCGATCCGGCTGAACCTGCGCAACCCGGATTTCACCACCGCCACCCGCATGGCCGACGCGATCAACGACCGGCTGGGCTCGAACACCGCGACGGCGCTCGATCCGGCGACGGTCGAGGTGGCGCTTTTCGGCGCGGGGAAGGGCGACGTGGCCGGTGTGCTTTCGGATGTCGAGAACATCCGTGTCGAACCGGACAGCATCGCCAAGGTGGTGATCGACGCGCGGTCCGGCACCATCGTGATCGGCGCGGATGTGCGCATCGACCGGGTGGCGGTGAGCCAGGGCGGGCTGACGGTGATGGTCCGCGAGGACCCGCTGGTCAGCCAGCCCAACCCGGTCACCATCGGCGGCACCACCGTTGTGGTGCCCCGCACCAGCGTCGGCGTGAACGACAAAGAGGCGTATTTCACCATTCTGGAAGGCGCCGATGTCAGCCTGCAACGGCTGGTCGATGCGCTCAACGCCATCGGCCTGACGGCGACGCAGACCATCTCCATTCTCCAGGCGATCAAGGCGGCGGGCGCGCTGCACGCCGATCTCGAAATCATCTGACGGAGGGCCCCTGTGGATATCAAGACGAGTATGGCCGCGCTTCAGGTTACCAGCGCACAGATTGCCGAGCCCGGCGCGGCGGCGCCCGATGCCCCGAACAGCGCGGCGCGGGAGTTCGAGGCGATGTTTCTCACGCAGATGGTCGATGAGATGATGAAGCAGGTCGATATCGGCGATTTCGGCGGCGGCCAGGCGGAAGAGACCTGGCGCTACTTTCTCGCCGAAGCCTTCGGTCGCGAGATCGCCGAACAGGGCGGCGCCGGCATCGCCGCCAGCCTGCGCGGCGCCCTCGAAGCCTATACCGAAAGCCGGACCATGGAGCAGCGCTCATGAGCGAAACGACCCACGCCCGCGCCACGCAATTGATCGACCGGCTTGCGCGCCTGCTGCGCGACGAGATCGCCGCCATCGGTCAGGGCCAGCTTGCCCGCGTCGAAGAGCTGTTTCCCCGCAAGCAAGAGCTTCTGGCCGAGATCGAGACCGCCTTTGCAGATGCCGAACATCTGTTCACCGAAGAGAGCGCCGCGGCGGAAAAACTGCGCCGCAAGCTGAGCGATCTGCGCGATCTGATCCAGACCGACCTGTCGATGCTGCGCCGGATGACCGATGCCACCAGCGCCGTGGCTCGCGAAATCGACCGGATTCGCGACCGTCAGAGCCTGAGCGGGCTTTACGAACGCGACGGCAGTCAGCCGCAGAAATCTGTGTCCTCTCCGCAACGATTTGACCAGTCCGTTTAGGTTTAACCCTGTTTTAACCTTCTGCCCGAAATTGCCGTGTTACGGATCGTCTCACGGCAGGACCGTTTTCGTCAGAAAGACGAAGACCAATAACGATAGAAATCGGAGCAGAAAATGTCTTCTATCCACACCAACGCGAGCGCAATGTCCGCGCTCTCGACGCTGCGCAATATCAACAACAGCCTCGCATCGACCCAGGACCGCATCAGCTCGGGCCTGAAAATCGCGTCGGGCAAAGACAACGCAGCGTATTTCTCGATTTCCGAGACGATGTCGAGCGACTCGCGTATCTACAAGGCCATCGACGAAAGCCTGACCCTGACCCAGAACTCGATTTCGGCCGCTCGTCTGGGCGCTGAAACCGTCAAGGATCTGGCCTCGGAATTCGTCGAGCGCGTCGCCTTCGCACAGGGCGGCACGGCGGAAACCCGCGCCGAAGTGCAGGCCGAACTGGACGAGCTCGCCGCCCGTATCCAGACCACCATCGACCAGTCGACCTTCAACGGCTCCGACCTCGTCAATGGCACCTCGGCCGTGACCGTGGTCACCGGCATCAGCCGTGACGCCTCGGGCTCGATCACCACCACCACGGTGAGCTTCGACCAGCAGGATCTGGGCGCGATCCAGTCCACCCTGGCGAATATCGACCTGACTGCGGCCTCGACCACCGCGCTGATGGAAACCGCCCTGCAAGACGCCGAAGGCGCCCTGTCGGACGCCATCGACTCGGCCACCGCTTTCGGCATCGCCGAAAAATCGGTCGAGATGCAGAAAGAGTTCCTTTCGGAACTGACCGACAAGATCGACGCCGGTGTCGGCGGCATGGTCGATGCCAACATGGAAGAAGAAGCCGCCCGCCTTCAGGCGCTTCAGGTGCAACAGCAGCTGGCCACGCAATCGCTCTCGATCGCCAACCAGTCGCCGCAGAATATTTTGTCGCTGTTCCGGTAATTTCTCTGGAAAATGCACAACTTATGATGGCATAGTGAAAGGGCGCCGAAAGGCGCCCTTTCTTCGTCGCAACCCCGGATCAACCGGGGTCGGCTATCAAATCGCCTCCGGGATCAGCCGGGGGGAGCAGAGGCAGGAACGGAATGAGCATCAACGCATACAAGCGGACGATTCGCGAAAGCGAGTCTCCCCGCCAGATCGAGGCGCGCGTATTCGCCCGCGTCACCGGCGCGCTGCAAACGCATCGCGAGGCTTACGAGGCCGCCGAGAGCAACGAGGCGCGCAACACGGTTCTGGCGGATGGGCTGCGCGACGCGCTGGCCGACAACCGCCGTCTCTGGATCACCCTGCGCGACGATCTCGCCGACAGCGGCAATACCTTTCCGCCCGCGCTGCGCGCCCAGCTGATCTCCATCGCGCTTTGGGTCGACCGCCAAAGCCAGCAGGTGCTGGGCGGCGGGGCCGGCCTGCGCGCGCTGATCGACGTGAATTCCAGCATTCTCGCCGGGCTGTCCTCGCGCCCGGCACTGGCAGCGGTATCGGATCATGGCACTCAATCTCACGCTGAAACCCTTTGAACGGCTGGTCGTCAACGGCTGCATGATGCGCAACGGCGGCCGCAAAAGCACGATCACCGTCGAAAACCGCGCAGACATCATCCGGGAATCCGACCTGCTGAAACCCGAGGCGGCGGCGACGCCGGTCAAGGCGGTCTATTTCCTGATCCAGAGCGCGCTGATCTATCCCGAAAAGCGCGAGGATCTGGCCAAGGCCGCGCAAAAGCGGCTGGCCGAGCTGGCCACCGTGTTTTCCGCCGATCTGCGGTTTCACGTCTTCAGCGCGGCGAACAACGTCAGCCGGATGGAATATTACACCGCGCTGCGCGATCTGCGCCCGCTGATCGCCCGCGAGGCCGAGGTGCTGGGGGCGGTCGGGCTCGATCCGACGCAACTGGCCGCCGAGGCCGCCGATCCCGAAAGGAAACGCGCATGATCTCGATTTCGGGCCTGTCGACCCTGGTCGCCCTGAAACTGGTGGATGCCACCGAGGACAAGGAACAGGCGCTTCTGCGGGAAGAGCCCGAACATGCGCGCGCCATCGACTATTTCCTCGAAAACATCTCGGATGTCGAAAGCGTCGACGATCTGATGGGGGATTACCAGCTCTACAGCTTCGTGATGAAAGCCTACGATCTCGAGGATCAGATCTTCGGCAAGGCGATGATGGAGAAGATCCTCAAGAGCAATATCGAAGAGCCCGATGCGCTGATCAACCGGCTGACCGATCCGCGTTTCAAGGAGCTCTACAACGCCATGGGATTCGGCACCGATGGCGAGGGCAATATCAACACCGCGCTGAATTCCTGGCGTAATCGGGTCGTCGCGAAATATGTCGACACGCAATATGTGAACGACAAGACCGACGAGAACGAGGCGCTTGGCACGGTGCTCGAATTCCGCCGCAAGGCGGCGGAGATCGAGAGCCCCTTCGACATTCTCAAGGACACCGAGATGTCGGAGTTTTTCCGCACCATCCTCGGGCTGCCCGCCGAGATGGCCGCGCTCGACATCGACCGTCAGGCGGCGATGCTGACCGACCGCATCGACCTCGCGACGCTGAAGGACCCCGAAGAGGTCGAGAAGCTGGTGCGGAAATACGTGGCGATTTCCGATGCGAACACGGATTTCTCGAGCACCAACGGCGCGGTTCAGCTTCTTTCCGGCGCGCTGAGCGCCGGATCGGGCAGCTTCGTGCCGGTGACCATCGACATCGAGGCGATCGCAGGCTTCAGCGGCTACAAGCTGCGCTGAGCTGTTTTCCGGGAGCGGTGGGCAGATTGCCCACCCTACGGATCTGATCGCGGGGTCTCGCGGCGGCACCTCAAGATACGGACATCTTGCTGCGGTTTCCGGTGCGCGGCCCTGTAGGGTGGGCAATCTGCCCACCGCACGCCTCAGAACATCTCGTCGTCTTCGTCGTTGATCGGCAGGCGGACCTGGTCTTCCTCGGCCAGCGTGCGAGCGTAATCGAGCATCATCGACTGTGCCGCGCTCACCTCGCGGCGGCGCACCGGGCCCATGCTGTCCATCTCTTCCTGGAGCATGTCGCGCGACCGCGCGGGCAGGGCGTTGAGGAAGGCGTCGCGCGCACCCTGGCTGGCGCCGCGCAGCGCCGTGGGCAGCGTGTTGCCCGGCATGCCGCGCATGATCTTGGCCAGATCCATCGCGTCCATCTTCACCAGATCCTCGAAAGTGAACATCTTGGCCTTGATGGCGTCGAACGTGTCGGGGATCGACTCTTCCAGCGCCGGGGCCATGGCGTCGAACGCATTGCGGTCGAGCTTGTTGAAGAGATCCGCCATGCGCTGGTGCTGTTCCGTGGTGGTCGGCTGCGCACCGGCGTTGATGATGTCGCTTTGCAGCGATTCCTCGATCTGCTTCATCATGTGATGCGGCACCGCCTCCATGCGGATCATCCGCTCGACCACGTTCTGCATCTTCTCGGGCCCGAGGATCGGCAGCACCTTGGCGGCCACGTCGGTTTTCACATTCGACAGGATCGCCGCGATGGTCTGCTCATGCTCGCCCTTGAGGTAATTGGCGATGACATTCTCCGACAGCGCCCCGAACCGCGCCCAGAGATCGCGCTCCTTCAGCGGGCCGCGAATATCCTTGAGGATGCCCTCCACCTGATCGCCCGGCAGCAGCGATCGCAGCAGGTTTTCGGCCACGGCGAAAGAGCCGACCACGCCGCCGCCATTGGTGATGTCCTCGACGAAATCGCTCAGCACCTGCTCGACCGTCTCGGAGGAAATCGAGCCCAGCCCCGACATCGCCCGCGTGACCTGCTGGATCTCCACATCGTCGAGCTGCTGGAGCAGCGCCGAGCCGCGCTTTTCACCGAGGCACAGGAACAGGATCGCGGCCTTTTGCGGGCCGGTCAGCTTGCGCCGCCGGGCGGCGGCCGCGTTCGCCCCGGTTGAGGTGGCGCGTTTGAGATTTGCAACTGCCATGGTCCTGCTCTCCTGCCTGTCTTACCCACCCCCGGAGAGGGGGATGTAACTTTCCATGAGACTGCCCGCCAGCATGTACCAGCCGTCGATCAGAACGAAAAAGATCACCTTGAACGGCAAGGAGATCAGCACCGGCGGCAGCATCATCATGCCCGCGCTCATCAGCACCGATGCGACGATCAGGTCGATGACCAGAAACGGCAGGTAGATGAGAAAGCCAATGGAAAAGGCACGCCGCAGCTCGGAAATCATGAAGGCCGGCACCAGCTCGCGCCAGCCCGCCTCCTGCGCCGTGGCGGGCAGGGGGCCGGGCTCGATCTCGGCCCCGCCCGCGTCGCTGCGCTGAGAGATGTCGTGGAAGAGGGCCAGATCCTTCTCGCGCGTGTTGGCGAACATGAAGCTCTTGAACGGATCGCCGATCCGCCCCAGCGCCTGTTCCTCGGTGATCGCGTTGTCCATGAGCGGCTGCACGCCGCCCTCCCAGGCATCCTCGAAGACCGGCTGCATGACGAAGAAGGTCATGAAGAGCGCCATGGAGGTCAGCACCATATTGGGCGGGGTCTGGTTCAGCCCCAGCGCCGAGCGCAGCATGGAAAACACGATCACGAAGCGGGTGAAGCTGGTCATGATCACCAGCAGGCCGGGCGCCAGAGACAGCACCGTCATCGCGGCGATAAGCTGGATGATCCGGCCCGAGAGCGTGGCCCGCTCGTCCGAGCCCGCCGGCGCGCTGCTCAGCGCGTCGCCGATGGCGCCCAGCAGGTCCGAACCCGCCGATTGCGCCTGTGCCTGAGAGGCGGCCAGCACGCAAAGCCCCGTTGCCAGCAGGCAGAGGGGCAGGGCACGCGAAAGACCGCCGCATCGGGTCATTCTTCGGACACGTAATCCTTGACGATCTCGATCAGCGAGACGCCAAGGCGGTCGTCGGGCAGCTTGACCAGATCGCCGCGCGCGACGAGCCGGTCGTTGATCACCACCTCGACGGGCTGGCCGATGCTCTTGTCGAGCTCGATGATCGAGCCGCGGCTGAGCTTGAGCAGATGCGCGATGGGCATGCGCGTGCGGCCCAGAACGATCTGCACGTTCAGCCCCACGTTCAGCATCGCGTCGATGGTCTTGCCCGCCTCGCCCGGCTTGGCCCCGGCGGCGGCCTCTTCGGCGATTGCCTCTGCGACGGTGCCCTCGGGGGTTTCCACCTCGTCGGTCATGCGTTTTCTCCTGCCTGTGTCTGCCCGAGCTTCAGCGCGATGTCCTGCCGCGCCAC
Source organism: Salipiger pentaromativorans (assembly GCF_024721115.1). Taxonomy (GTDB): domain Bacteria; phylum Pseudomonadota; class Alphaproteobacteria; order Rhodobacterales; family Rhodobacteraceae; genus Salipiger; species Salipiger pentaromativorans. Next base: position 12,056 of record NZ_JAMDHK010000019.1, read on the forward strand.
TCCGAGCGCGCCCAGAATGCGGGCGCAGATTTCCCGGAAGCTGTATTCCATGACGCCCTGATCCCAGTCGGCGCGCACGTCACCGGGCCCTAGCGCCGGATCGGATTTGACCGTCAGCCGCCCGCCAAAACCTGCCTGACGCGCCGCCAGTTCTAGCTCGGTACTGGCGGTCTGAAGCGCCTCGGGCGCCACCCAGAGGATGAGCTGCGCCGATCCCAGCGCCATGCGCACGGCACCCTTCGCCTCGCGCAGCGCCTGGTCCCCGGCCAGGGCCGCGCTCACATCGGGCGCCACCTGACGAAAGACCGACAACACGAAATCCACCATCTGCGCCTCAAGCGCCGCATGATGCCGGTCGGCATCGGCGAACAACGCCTGCATCGCCGGAAGCACCGCTTCGGCAACGGCCAGACGGCGCGCGCTCTCGGAACTCTGCGCGGTCTCCGATGCCTCGGCCCGCCCCTGCTGAAGCCCGGCCTGAAAGCCCTCGGCACGGGCCAGCGCAACCGCGTCTTCATATTCGGCACGGGTAAAGACCGCGCCGATCACCGGCGCTTCGCCGCGGCGGAGGGCATCCTCCTCGGCGTCGAAATTGCGGTCGAAAACAAAGCTCATGCGCTCGGCCCTTCTGCCAGCCAGGCCCGGACGACCTTGATCGCGTCATCGGGCTCGCGCTCGATCAGCCCGCCTACGGTGTTGATCCAGCCACGCTGCACCCCGCCCTGAACCGAGGCGACCGAGACGGTGTCGTCTTCGCTCCCCGGCGGCAGCGGGTCGAGCACGGTGCCGCTGTGATAGACGGTCTGATCCGTCGCCCCCTGCCGCGCGGTGTGGATATGGGTGACATTCGAGGTGGTGCCGCCCTCGGCGGTCGCGCCGGGAAGGGCCGCGGGCGTCTCGGGGGCGGGCAGATCGCCGCCCGTGCCGGCCGCCTCTGCCTGGCCGAAGGCGCGGTTGAGCATCGGGCGCACGCCCAGCACCAGCACCGCCACCACCAGCGCAAGGGCAAAGAGCCCGCGCAGCACCGTACCGATGTTTTCCGAAAGAATCTGCCCAAAGCTGCGCGACACCGGCTCGCCCACATCCATGGAATAATCCATGAACCGCAGGCTCACCACCTCGACGCTGTCGCCGCGCGCCTCGTCGAACCCGACCGCGCTGCGCACCAGCGCCTCGAGGCTTTGCAGTTCTTCGGCGCTGCGCTCCTGATAATCGACCGCGCCGCCATCCTGCACGTTGTAGATACCGTTCACCAGCACCGCGACCGAGACCTTCTGCACCTCGCCCGGCTCGCGCACGGTTTCCGAGGTGGTGCCGCCGATCTCGTAATTGACGATCTCGTTTGTGCTGTTCGAACTGTTGCGATTGGTGCCCGGGGCGCCGTCGGCCAGCGCAGCGGGAATGTCGTCGGCCACGCCGACCTCGCCGCCGGCGGCCTTCTGATCCTCACGGGTTTCCTCGCGGGTCTCGGTCGAGCGCACGACGCGCTGATCGGGGTCGAAGGTCCGCTCCTGCAACACCTGCCGTTCGGTCGAGAGATCGACACTCACCTGCACCCGCGCGTTGCCCGCGCCCACGCGCGCGGTCAGAATCTGCGTGATCCGCTGGCCCAGCCGGTCCTCGATCTGCGCCCGCGCCGATTGCAGCGAGGCCTCGCTGCCCGCCTCGCCATCGTCGGCCAGGATGGTTTCGCCAGACGCCGACAGTACCGTCACCTGCGCCGGCGCCAGATCGGGCACCGCCGCCGCCACCAGCGAGCGGATCGCATGGGCCTGCTTGAGACTGACCTGCCGCGCGCCGCGCACGATGACCGAGGCGGAGGGGCGGGCACGCTCGCGGCTGAAGGGCTCGCGCTCGGGCAGCACAAGGTGCACCCGCGCCGCCTCGACCCCGTCGATGGTCTGGATCGAGCGGGCCAGCTCCCCCTCCATGGCGCGCAGCCGGTTCACCCGCTGCATGAAGCTGTTCATGCCTAGCCCGCTGGCCTCGTCGAAGATCTCCCAGCCGGGGGTGCCGTCGCTGGGGAGCCCGGCGCCGGCCAGCTCCATCCGCGCCCGCGCCAGATCCTCGGCGGGGACGCTCACCGCGGTGCCCGCCATCTCGGCCCGCGCGGGAATGCCCGCCTGCTCCAGAGATTCGGTGATGCGCCCAGCCTCGGCCGGCGACAAATCACGGTAAAGCGACACGTAGTCCGGGGTGGAAACCACTGAAAGTCCGATGAACATCGCAAGAACCAGCGCGACCCCCGTCCCGCCAAGAACCGAGAGTCGCCGCCATCCGAGCGACTTCAGATTGTCGAGAATCGCCTGCACGTCTGTTTCTGCCTATGTCCAAATGTCCCCCAAGAATAAACACAACTGTTCTTGTCTATCAAGAAGTTCATGGGGATTTATACTTGCTTAAACCCAGTTTTTCCCGCATGGTGATGCAAGATTAGAACGACTGCAAAAGTGACGGTTCATGGCCGATTCGTCTCAGACCTCCCAGAGCGACGCCGCGCCCCGCAAAAAGGGACGGCTGCTGCGTGTCGTCGCGCTGCTGGCGATCTGCCTTCTGGCGCTGGCCGGCGGGCTGGTGGCCGCTGTCGGCCCGCAGCGGGCGCTGGCGCTTTTCGGCGGCGGCGAGGCGGACCCCGCCGCCACGCATGAAACCGAAGCCGCGGCTCATGCGGCGCCGGAAGCGGTCGGTCATGGTGCGACCACTCAGAAGAACATCGTGGTGACGCCCTTCAAGGAGATCATCGTCAACATCACCTCGACCACCGCCACCGGGCGGCAGACGACGCGGTTTCTCAAGCTGAACCTCGCGCTGGCCTATGACACGCGCCTGCCCGGCGCCGAGAACATCGAAGAGCGCAAGCTGTTCCTGCGCGACAGCTTTCAGGATTATCTACGGCAGCTCAACGAAAGCGATCTTCAGGGGACCATCGGGCTGGTGCGGCTGAAAAGCGAGCTGCTCCGCCGCGCCCGCGCCATTTCGGACAGCGACGCGCCTCAGGAATTCCTCATCGCGGATCTGATCGTGCAATGACCATCGAAACCCCCATCCAGCCCGACACCCGCGCCGTTCAGGAGCTGATCGTCGAACGCGCGAAATACTCGTATGCGCGGCTGCCGATGCTGGAAGTGGCCTTTGACCGGTTCTCGCTGTCCATGGCGCAGGTGCTGAAAAGCTATCTCGGCGCCATGGCCGACATCAGCGTCAAGCAGATCGACTATCTGACCTGTCAGGATGCGCTGGACGATTTGCCCGATCCGGCGCTGATCGCGGTCACCGACGCCGAGAACTGGGGCGGCACCATCGCCGCGATCCTGCGGCCCGAACTGCTGTTCAGCATTCTCGAGATCACCTTTGGCGGCCGTGCGGTTCCCGGCAGCGCGCGCAATCCGCGCAGCTTTACCGGGATCGAAAAGCGGGTGGGGCAGGGGTTCTGCGAGGAAGTGCTCAAGGAACTGTCGAACGCTTTCGCCAATGTCTCTCCGGTGACCTTCAAGATCGACCATCTTGAGACCAATCCCAAGGGTCTGCTGCTGGCGCCGCCGGCCAGCGCCTGCGTGCGCGCCGTGCTCAGCATCGACATCGAGGACCGCGTGGGCGAGATGGTCTTTGTCCTGCCCAACACCGCCTTTGAAAAGGTCAGCGACGTGCTGTCCCAGCACTTCACCGGCGGCCAGCTTGGCGGCGATACCGGCTGGCGGATGAAGATGACCGATATGCTGGGCCATACCAGCGTGGCGATGGCGGCGGTGATGGGCCAGGCCGAGCTGCCCATGCGCGACGTGCTGGCCTGGGTGCCGGGCCAGGTGCTCGATCTCGGGATTCAGGTGGACGATCCGGTCACGATCTGCTGCGCCGGCAAGGAAATCGCGCGGGCCGAGGTCGGCCGCCGCAAAAACGGCCGGATCGCGCTGAAACTCTCGGAAAAGCTCTACGAAGAAGAGGAACTCCCCAATGTCCTTCGCGATTGACGTAGCTATTCTTGTGCTGCTTGCCGGAACCATGGCCTATGCTTGGATCGTGGATCGCCGCGTGCGCCTGCTCATGCAGGTGCTGAAGGATATGGAGCCGATGATCGGCACGTTCTCGGCCGCAGTGGACCGCAGCGAAAGCACCGTTTCGGCGCTGCGCTCGATTGGCCAGCCGCCGCTGGGCAGCCCGCGTCAGCCGGCGCCAGAGGCCCCGCGCGAAGAGCCGGCCTTCCGCACCACGCGCGAGCGTCCGTCGCGCCCCATCGGCGCCACCCCGGTGCCGGGGAAATCCGAGCTGGTCCGCGGCTTTTTCGAAACCGTCCGTCAGCGCGAGGCATAAGATCCGATGCGGCCGCTTACGCTTATTCTTGCCGGTCTCGCTGTGGCCGGTGCCGCCAAGATCGGCCTAGCGCTGATGGAAGAGCCCCGGAGCGCCTCGGTGATTCCCGCCGAAACCGAGCAGACGGCCTTTGTCTCGGCCGCTTCCGCTGCCACCAGCACCGAGCCAGCCCCGGCGCCCAAGCCGGTGGCGGCAGAGCCGCTGCAATGCGATGCGCCCGAGGATCTTCTGGCCTCGATCCAGCAGGAGCGCGCGCTTCTGGAGGCGCAGAAGGACCGCAATGCGCAGCACGAGGCCGAGCTGGACCTGGCGAGCGAGACGCTGGCGCTCGAACAGCAGCGGCTGGCGGATCTCAAGACCGAGCTGGAAGGGCTGCTGGCCAAGGTCGAGGCGGCGCATACCTCGGATGTCGACCGTCTGGTGGCGCTTTATCAGAACATGAAGCCCAAGGATGCCGCCGCGATCATGAACGATCTCGACATCGAGGTGTCCGTCATGGTGCTGGGCACGATGAACGAGCGTGACGCGGCCCCGATCCTCGCGGCGCTGAATCCGGTGCGCGCGCGGGCAATTTCGCAGATCATCCTCGAGCGCTCCAAGCTGCCCGGCGATCAGCGTCTGGACGATATTCGGCTCTAACCCGGCCCAAGCTCGGGTTTTGCCCTGGTCCCGCATTGTCGGCGGGGCCAAGGCGATCTGCATTTTACATAAGATGGATTATCGGGGAAACAGGGACCGATCCCGACGCCGTTGCAGCGTGGCCTGCCCCCAGGAAAGCACCGTCGTATTCGGGCCGTGGCGGCGCAAACCTAGTGAACCACTTTCGACAGGAAGGACTGGAGCCGCGGCGACTGCGGCGCGTCCAGCACCTGCGCGGGCGGGCCCATCTCGCCGACCTTGCCGCCATCCATGAAGACGACATTGGTCGCCACGTCGCGGGCAAAGGACATCTCATGCGTGACGACGACCATGGTCGTGCCGTCCTCGGCAAGCCCTTGCATCACTTCCAGCACCTCGCCCACCAGCTCCGGGTCCAGCGCCGAGGTCGGTTCGTCGAACAGCATCACCTCGGGGTCCAGCGCCAGGGCGCGGGCAATCGCCACCCGCTGCGCCTGTCCGCCGGAAATCTGGTTCGGCATGAGATGGGCGCGTTCCGACAGGCCGACGCGGGCCAGCAGCTCATCCGCCTTTTCGCCCGCCGCCTTGCGGCTGAGAATGCGGTTCAGGAACGGCCCCGACATCACGTTCTCGCGCACCGTCATATGCGGGAACAGGTTGAAGCCCTGAAACACCATGCCCGTCGAGGCGCGGAACTTGGCCTTGCGCGGCTCGGAGACCTTGCCGCCCGGCTCGAATTCCAGCCGCTGGGTGGCGATCTCCAGCCGTCCGGCGGTGGGCTCTTCCAGCAGGTTCAGGCAGCGCAGAAAGGTCGACTTGCCGCAGCCCGACGGGCCGATCACCACCGCGACATCGCCGCGTTCGATCTTCAGATCCACCCCTTTCAGCACATGGATGTCGCCAAAGCTCTTCTTCAGGCCCTTTACATGGATCATGTCGCGTCCTCCTTCAGTGCTTCAGTTCGTAACGGCTGGCGATGAGCGTCACCGGCGTCAGGATCGCCAGATACAGCAGCGCCGCAAAGGTGTAGACCTCGAGCGGCCGGTAGGTGGACATGGTCAGGCTGCTGGCGGCGTACATGATGTCGGGGACGGCGACGACCGAGAGCAGCGAAGTGTTCTTGAGCTGCAGGATCGACTGGCTGACGATGGGCGGCACCATCCGGCGGGTGGCCTGAGGCAGAATGATGTGGCGCATCTTGGTGGCGTAGGAAAAGCCCAGGACCGTCGAGGCCTCCCACTGGCCCTTTTCGATGGAGATCACACCGGCGCGGAAAATCTCGGCCGAGAAGGCGCCCATATAAAGCGTGAGCCCGAGCCCGGCGGCGAACCAGTCGGGCAGCGCATAGCCTGTCACCATCGGCAGCGCATAGAAGAACCACACGATCTGCACCAGCAGCGGCGTGCTGCGGAACAGCAGCACATAGGCCGAGGCGACCCAGCGCAGCACCGGCACGCGGGCGACGAGGATCAGGCCGAAGACCACTCCGATCAGAAGCCCGGCGATCGAGGTGACGACGGCATAGGCCAGCGTGATCTTGATGGCGTTCAGCCAGAGTGCCCCGTCGAGGACCACCGACCAGTCGAATTCATACATCAGGTTTCCTTCCATCTCGCGCCGCGCCGACGGACAGGCAGGGTGCTGCGGCAGGACAGTCCTACATCCGCGAGCGGCGGCTGCGCCAGAGCACATTCTGAGACACTAGCAAAATACACCAAAATTTCGATAAAAATATTGCATTGCAATAAAAGTCTATCATTTTTACATCACTCCCCTGGAAAGGGCGTTTTTCCCCTCCCGGCCCCGGCGGTTTGCCTTGCCATCCGCTGATTCGCGTCGCTTGAGTAGCCTCAGAGCCGCGCCAGGTGCCGGCCGACAGAGACAGGGAAACCATAATGAACACCTTCAAACTGACTGTGGCCGCCGCCGCGCTGTGCTTCTCCGCCGTCCCGGCGCTGGCCGATTCCATCTGGGAGAACATCGAAGCCTCGGGCGAAGTCGTCTGCGGCGGCATCCAGAACTACCCGCCGACCTCGTTCCATGTGGGCGGCGACCTGGAATACGCGGGCTACGGCCCGAACATCTGCCGCCAGATCGTTGCCGATCTGGGCGCGGAAATGGGCAAGGAGCTGAAAGTCGTCTGGAAGGAAACCACCTGGCAGAGCGTGGTTCTGGACCTTCAGGCCGGGCGGATCGACCTCTTCCCCGGCATGACCGCCACCGAAGAGCGCAAGAAGGCGCTGGATATGGCCGGTCCGCTCTACCGCATGACCGACTGCGTGATCGCCCGCAAGGGCACCGAGCCGATGGCGACCTGGGAAGAGTACAATACCGCCGACAGCACCTTTGCGATGGTGACGGGCACGGCGCAGGTGGCCTTCCTCGAATCCGACGTGCCGGAAGCGAAGATCATGTCGCTCAAGGAAATGAGCGAGTCGATCATGGCGGTTCAGGCAGGCCGGGCGGAGTATCTTGTGCAGGAACTGCCGATCTGCCTCCAGACCTTCACCACGACGCCGAATATCTTCGAAGCCTACACCGTGCCCAAGCCGGAGCATGGCAGCCCGTCCTCGGCGGGCATCCGCAAGGATGACGATGGCCGTTTCAGCGATTTCGTGCAGGCCTGGGCCGATGGACACCGCGCCGAAGGCACCGTGGCGCCGCTGATCATCGACGGCTTTGCCGCCGCGGGCATGGATGTGTCCAACATCCCCGCCGGCATCGAGTTCTGATCCCTCGCATCCCTTGTGAGACCCGGAAAGGGCGGCCTTCGGGCCGCCCTTTTTCATTGGAATCCTCAGGGCAAAAAAGAAAGGCGGCCCGAAGGCCGCCTGTCCTGACGTTCCGGCGCGGGGCTCAGGCCCGCTTGCGGTCCAGAAACTTCTTCATGTGTTTCTGGGTGTCGCCCTCTTCAAAGGCCCGGTGGTGGATCTGGCGGGCCAGCTCGAAGGTTTCGTCAAAGCTGTGCTGGGTCGCGGCGCAGATGCGCTGCTTGTTCAGCGCATAGGCCCGTTTCGGCAGGGCCGCGAGCTCGCGTGCCAGCTCCAGAGCACGGGGCAGCACCTGCTCGGGGGCGACCAGCTCGTTGATCAGGCCGACGCGATGGCATTCCTCCGGCGAGACGATGCGGCCGGTCTGCACCAGGTCGATGGCGCGCGACAGGCCGAGCATTTCCTTGATGATCCAGAAGCCGGTGACAGAGGCGATGCCCTGCTTGATTTCCGGCTGCCCCATCGGCGAGTTGGCGCTGCCGATCCGCATATCCGCCAGCAGCGTGACCTGAAAGGCCGACCCGGCGGCGATGCCGTTCAGCGCCACGATGAAGGGTTTCTCGAAGCGGCGGATCGCGTTGTAGAGGATGCGCCATTCCTCGATCCAGAGCTCGGCGCGGTCGGCGTCGAAATCCTTGCCTTCGTTCAGGTCCTGGCCCGCACAGAAGGCCCGCGCCCCGGCGCCGGTCAGCACGACCGCCTCGACCTCGGGGTCGCGCCCGGCGCGCTGGATCGCCAGCACCAGATCGTCGCGCATGGGCTTGTCCCAGGCGTTGAGGATCCTGGGCTTGTTCAGAGTGATGACGCGGATGTTGCCATCCATCGTCAGCAGGATCGGATCGGTTTCTTCGGTCATGGTCTTTCCTTTCGGTATCAGTGTCTTGTCCAGTCCCCGCCGCGCATCGGATCAAGCTTGTGCTTCATGATCCGCTGGCTTGGGGTGCGTTCGAAATCGGTGACGAAGCTGATGAACTGCGGCAGCTGGTGCGGGGCCAGACGCCCCTTGAGCCAGTCGAACAGGCTTTCGCCCGTGAGCTGCTGGCCGGCCACCGGCTGCACATAGATCTTGATGTCGGCCTCGCCGATCTCGGCCTTGACCGGGATCGCGGCGCAGGCGGCAACCCCGTCATGCTGCTCGACCACGTTCTCGACCTCCCAGGCCGAGACGTTCTCGCCCCGCACCCGGATCGTGTCCTTCATCCGCCCGTGAAAGCGCAGCCGCCCCTCGGCATCCAGCGAACCCATGTCGCCGGTAAAGAGGCGCCCGCCGCGCAGCGCCTCGCGCGTGGCCTCGTCGGAATTGGTGTAGCCTGCGAAGAGCGCGCTCTCCCGGCCGGGGCGTGGCGTGACGACAATCTCGCCCTTCTCGCCCTGCGCGACGGGGGCGCCGTCGCGGTCGAGGATCGCCACGTCGAACCAGGGCAGCGGACGGCCCACAAGGCCCGGCAGCCCCTCTGTGTTGACCGTTGTCAGGCTCGACGCCTCGGTCATGCCGTAGCCCTCGTGCACCTTCACGCCAAAGCGCGCCTCGACCGCCCGCCAGGTGTCGGCGTCGCAGCCGCCGCCCCAGGCCACGCTCACCTTGTGGTAGCGGTCGTCGGGGCGGGGCGGCTGCTTCAGCAGCATTTGCAGGATACCGCCCAGATGGTGGATGCGGGTCGCGCCGGTGGTCCGCACCTCGTTCCAGAAGCCCGAGGCGGTAAAGCGCGGCGCCAGTGCCAGCGAGACCTTGCGGATCAGCGGCAGGATGATCACCTGCGCGCCGCCGATGTGGTGGAACGGCTCCCAGGTGTAATAGACCGCGCCGTCTTCGGCGGCCGAGGAAATCGCGGCGCTTTCGGCGGAATAACGCAGCATGGCATGGGTCACCGGCACGCCTTTCGGCTTGCCCGTGGTGCCGGAGGTGAAGCTGATCATCATCAGGTCGGAGGGATCGGGCGCGGCAAAGGCGATCTCGGGCGCGCCGCCCAGAACCCCGTCGAGCCCGGTTTCGGGGCGCAGCAGCACGGGGCATCCGGCCTCCTGCACCACGTCGGCGACCGCGTCCTCGGCGATCAGCAGCGAGACCTGTGCCTCGCTCACCGCGAAGCTGACCGCGCTGCCTATCTGCCGCAGCCCGACCGGCACCCAGACGGCGCGCAGCATCGCCAGCCCCAGCACGGCGGCGCAATAGTCGAAATGGGTGCCCAGCATCAGCGCGACGCGGTCCCCGGCACCGATCCCGCGCGCCGACAGGCCGCAGGCGATCAGCCGGGCGCGCGCGGTCAGGTCGCCGACGGTCCGGCTTGTCCAGACGCCGTTCTCCGGTTCGCTGGCATAGGGTTGCTCGGGGGCCGCCCGCTCCAGCAGGTGCAGAAACCCGTCACCTTCCCAATTTTTGGATGTCAATGCCATCTTGCCTTCTTTTCTCGCCGATACAGCGAAAATTCCCGTTGAACTTGTTATTGCAATGCAATACAAAGTATTGACAGTTAATCGCGCCGCATTGGCGGTGTCAATGCGACTCCGTCAGGAAGGGCGAGCATGGCGAACACCGGCGAAAAAAATGATCCTTTGATGGTCAGGGCGGTGGAAAAGGCGTTCCGCGTTCTTTCCACCTTTGACGAAAGCAGGCCCCGGCAGACGCTGACGCAGCTTGCGGAAAGCGCCGGGCTCGACCGCTCCGCCGCGCAGCGCTTTTCGCATACGCTGTGGAAGCTCGGCTATCTGCACAAGGATCAGCGCAACAAGACCTTCGAACTGACGCCCAAGGCGCTGAGCCTCGCCTATCAGTACACGCGCTCCAGCCCCATCGTGCTGCGTGCCCACCCCTACCTGTCGCATCTGAACAAGGCGACCGAGGAGACAATCTCGCTGACCGTCCTCGACGGGACCGAGGTCATTTACCTCTCGCGCTACCTGTCGCCCAACGTGCTGGACACGGATGTGATGATCGGCTCGCGCCTGCCGGCCTATTGTTCGGCGGGCGGGCTCGCGATCCTGTCGACGATGCCGGATGCCGAGGTCGATGCCCTGCTCGACGCCTCCGACCTGCGCGCCTTCACCCGGCGCACGATCTTTGACCGCGAGGGGATCAAGGCGGCGGTGGAGACCGCGCGCACGCGCGGCTTTGCCATGGTGGAAGAGCAGATCTATGCGGGCGACATCACCATTGCCGTGGCGCTGCGGCTGCCCGGCAGCGACCGGGTGGCCGCCGTCAGCCTCGGCGCGTCGCTCTTCCGCTACGATGCGCAGCAGATCGTCAGCCGCTTCGCCCCGATGCTGATGGGCGCGACACGTTCCATGTCGCAGGGCGTTCCGGTCTGAGGGCGCTCAGCTCATCGGGCGCCGGTGCTGGTTCGCCTTATTGTGGTAATTCCAGATGTCCTCGTGGTGATGGATCATCGGGGTCATGGGGAAGTTGATGTTGCGCAGCGGCAGAGGGCGCAAAAGCCGCATGATGGATTTGGTGGTCCGGATGAACTTGGCCTTCGGGTTGATGGTCGTGAGCAGCAGCAAAGCGCGACCGTCCGGGCGACGCACCATCATGTACCAGCCCTCGACATCCCAGGAGCCGGGCTCGCCGACCGAGATCAGTTCAACGGTGGCACCGGCCTCGACTTCGTCTTTCACGCCGCGCTCGAATACCACAAAATTGTCGTCTTGAAGCGCCTGGCTGTCCATTACCCTACGTGTGCCTCGCCTACAGGTTGCTCTCGCGCCGTCTCAGTCGTTCGGGTTATTTCAGATCAGCACCCTGATCTCAAGTTTTCCCGCACACCACCATCCTCGGAAAAATCGCGCGCACGCTGTGATTTTCGCCCAGCCTCTTGGCAAAGAGAGAATATTTTTCAGGATCTTTGCTCTGGCCGCCAGGGATACCCCACACCGACCAAGGCAAACTGGCCCCAACTTTAGAATTAGCACTCTTATCAAAAATAAGATACCTATTTTCAGGTTTCGATCGCCTTTTCTGATGCCAATGCGCATCACCTCCCCCCAGAGACCCGCCCGATACGGAGCGCCCGGCGGCCTTTTGGCGCAGAGCGAGCGCCCGCATGGGGCGCGGCGGGTCGGCGCGATGCCGGTCGCAAGCGACTCGACGCGCCAGATCGGGTCGCCGCGAACAATCGGCCAGGCGACGCGCCCTCTGCGGCACATGGCCCAACGCCAGCTTCGAGACGCGAAATCCGGAGAACGCCTCATGCGCCCGGCGCGCAGATTCTTCGCGAACCGGCGGCAAGAAAACCGCAATATACTGAAAATAAATACGTTACCTGGAACCCTATGCCCCCGGGCGCAGACCATGCATGCCGCACGGAAGGCCCGCCGCACCAGACAGGCAGAGCGCCAATGCCCCGCCCCTCCCGCTCTCAACCCCAGCGCAACCGAGCCCGCTCCCAGACCGGCACGCGGGACACCCCGCGTGAGTCGGGAGGCTCGCGACCGCAGGGCACGGGTTGCGGCGCGCCCAGGAAGATCAACTTCCGGACACAGCCCTGCGACGCAAATTTCGCCCAAAATACAGACGGATTGCCGAAAAATAGAGCAAGTATTGAGCAATCTTAGGATTCTGTTTCAAATATTAGGATACTAATTTTATAAAAGAGGTCTCCTTCTCATAATCAAGGTGGTGCCAGCGCCCAGCTGCTCTTTGGTCCCGACGTTCCGTCGTGCCCCGCAGGCAAGCGCCCGTGCAAACAACAACCCGCACCTATCCGAAGGAGCCCCCATGCCTGGCATGCGCAAAACATCGCTCGAAGAGCTCACGCTGCACAGCTACACCGACAAGACCGGCGTTAAGACCAACCATCTGACCTTTTACACGAGCGGCCCCGAAGCGCCCGAACCGCTGCAGGTCGGCTATTTCGAGATGACGCGCTCGGAAAACGCCATGATCTTCCAGCACCAGTTCGAGGAAGGCAAATACGTCATCGAGGGCGAGATCGTGATTGTCGATGTCGAAACCCGCGAGGTGATCATCGCCAAGAAGGGCGACATGCTGCACCTGCCCACCCTCTCGCGCGCCATCTACTGGACCCCGTCCTATGCCAAGGTCTTCTTCTGCAGCGGCTCCGACGTTGTGGTCGAAAGCGCCTTCGACTCCGAAATCGCGGTGATCGACGTGCCCGAGCTGTGCGACGCGTTCGGGCTCGTCCCGGCGGAAGGCTGACGCCACCTGCCCGGCCGGACACGCGGCACAGCCCCTGCGGCGACAGAACCGCCCCGGCCGGGTATCCCCTTGCCACCCAACTTCCGACAGGAGACCGCCCATGCAGATCACCATGCAGTTCCATCACGCGAGGTCCGCGCTCAAGCGGGCCACGGCCGGCGTCGCCGCGCTCGTCCTCGGCGGGCTTGTGCTGGCCCAACCCGCCGCCGCGCAGGAGTTCGAGCCCTCGTCCGGCACCGAGATCCCCGAGGTCGACGTGAACCTGGCCATGTGGCCCTATGCCAACAACATGCTCGGGATCATCGGTCTCAAGCAGGGCTGGTTCGAAGAGGTCGGCATCGCGCTTCCCGAGGGCGATGCCATCGTCTCCATCGAACAGTCGAACGCGCGCCTGACCAATGGCGAGCTCGACGCCTCGGAAGATTACGTGCCCGCGCTGATCGAGGTCTATGCCAGCATGCCGCATGTGCAGCATGTGCTGACCATGACCACTTTCGTCGGCCAGCACGTACTGGCGAACCCGGAACTCGGCGTGCGGTCCTGGAGCGATTTCATCGCCGAGGGGCAAACGAAGGACGAGGCGTTCCGCTCTGTCATCGGCCAGATGCGCGGCAAGCGCGTGGTCTTCTCGACCAATGCGGGCACCCGGCCCTTCGTCAACACCATCCTCGAACTGGGCGGGCTGACGACGGCGGATGTCGAGGTGGATGTGCTGGCGGATTCGCGGATCGTACAGCTTGCCCAATCCGGCCAGATCGACTTTGCGATCCCCGGCGGCGCGGCGCAGAACGTGCAGGTGCAGGACATCGGCTATCAGCGCATGGTCGGCGTGCCCGACCTTATCGCGGGCCTGCCGGCGGGCGACTCGCGGGTGATCAACGCTTTCGGCTTCGGCGGGCTGACCCTGCAAAGCGAGATGATCGCGCAGGACCGCGAGACCGTGCTGCGCCTCGTCTCGGTCTATTACCGCATTCTCGACCAGATCGAGAACGACCCGAACACCGCGCTGTCCTATCTGATCCCCTATCTCTCCGCCGCCACCGGCGAGGATGTCGATCTGGGCGATCTCGAACGGCTGTGGACCGGCGGCGATTTCTACGTGCCGTGGAGCTTCGGGCGGCAGGCCGAGCTGGAAGCGGACGAGAGTTCCGAGCTTTACTACGAGGCCATCATCGGCGCGCAGATCGCCGCCGCCCAGGCCGGAGGCGTGGTGCCCGCGGCGCTGGAGCTGACGGCGGACAAGATCACCGCCGCACCGGGCATCTACAAGGATATGGTCGCGCTGAAGGAAGGGTACGAAACGCTTCTCGCCGATCACCCCGATCTGAGCGGCGCGCTGGTCGAACAGGCGGCAGCGTTCTACGATGGTCGCAACTATCTCGACGCCTACCGCTTCCTGCGCAGCGCCGCAGAGGGAGAGTGACCTTGAGTACGACCGCAGCATCCGCAGGCGGCACCGCACCGGGGAGGCGTGCACTCCGTCGCGCCTCCGTCACCGGCGCCTATGCCATCGCGGGGGCGCTGACCGTGATCGTGGCCTGGGCCCTGCTGGCCCGCGCCGTCGGCAACCCCACCCAGTTGCCCGCCCCCGGCGCGGTGATCGCCGCCATCCAGGCCAATTGGCACACCATTCCCGCCGTGCAATACGTGCTTTTCCGGCCGCTCGGCGTGGCCGCCGCCGTCAGCTATACCGCCGTCAACGTGATGGTGGGCGTGGCGCTCGGCACGGTTCTGGGCATCGTGCTCGGCCTCATCCTTGCGCGCAACCGGCTGGTGCGCGAGCTGTTCGAAGGGCCGCTTCTGCTGCTGACCACCACGCCGCTGCTGATCCTCTTGCCCTTCATCACCCTGTGGTTCGGCACCGACCGGATCGCGCAATCCATGCTGGTGATCGTCTTCACCATGACCACCGTGACCTTCGCGACCAAGAATGCCGCCATCGCCGTGGCCGGTCATTACGCCAACTACGCCGCCTGTCTGGGCGCAAGCGCCGCGCAGACGCTGCGCGACGTGGTGTTCCCCGCCGCCCTGCCCGCGACCATCGCCAATGTGCGCGTCGCGCTGGCGCTGGGATGGGGGCTTCAGGCGGTGGCCGAGCTGCTTGGCGGACGTTCGGGCATCGGCCGGGTGATCGAGATCACCGCCCGGCAGCAGGCGACGACCGACCTCTTTGCCGTGGTCCTCGCCATGCTTGTCGTCGCGCTGGCGGTCGATACCGCCGTGGCCGGTCTCGGGGCCGTCCTGACCCGCTGGAAGGAAGACTGATGTCCTCGCAGGCTATGACAAACACCCGCTCCATGGCGACATCCGCACCCGCAAGGCCCCGCGCCGCAAAGCGCAAACCGCGCCGCAAGACGAAAGACCGTCCCCTGATGGTCGCGCTCTCGGTGCTGGCCACGCTGCTGATCTGGAACGCCGCCTCGCTGCTGGCGGGCGTCAGCCCGATCACCGGCGACAGGCTGGTGCCGGGCACGCTCGACGTGATCCGGTCTTTCCCCAACCTTGCCTATTACGCGCCGGGCAGCCCCGACGCGCTGCTCGCCTCCTCGGGCGCGGGCACCTCTGTGGGTGCCGCCCTGAAGTCGCTGCTCTATCACACCGGGGTTTCCGCGCTGCGCCTTGCGATCGGCCTCGTGGCCGGGATCGCGATCGCCTGTCTGGCCGCCGTTCTGATCTCGTGGAACCGGACGATCCGGCGCGCCTTCATGCTTCCGGCGCAGGCCTTCCGCATGCTGCCGCTGCTCGCGCTGGCGCCGCTCTTCGGGATCTGGTTCGGCTCCGGCCAGACCGGCACCTATGCCTATCTCGCCTTCGCCACCTTCGCGGTGATGTTCCCGGTCGCGGTCAGTGCCATCGACCATGTGCCGGGCTATTACACGAATTACGCGCGCAGCCTCGGCGCGGGCTCGGCGCGGATCTATCTCTCGGTCGTGGTGCCCGCAGCGCTGCCCGGCCTGCGCCCCGGCGTGCTGCTCTCGGTGGCCTTCGGCTGGAGCATGGTGCTCGCCGTCGAATACATCTCGCAGGGCAACGGGCTTGGCTTCATCGTCAGCCGCGCGCAGGAGTTCAGCCAGATCAACACGCTGGCGGTGATGGGCTGCATTCTGGTGATCTACGGGCGGTTTTCCTATGTCGCCGCCGCGCGTGGCTTCGACCGGCTGGTGAGGTGGCAGGAATGACCCAGACCGCCACCGCAAGACACGACACAGAACAAAGGACCGCGTCCATGAAGGATCTGCCGCACGCGCGCGAAAGCGCCGCCTCCACCCCGCCGGCCATCGCGCTCCGGGACGTCTCCAAGGTCTTCGAGCTGGAAACCGGCGAAACGCTCACCGCCGTCTCCGACCTGTCGCTGACCATCGAGCCCGGCGAGTTCGTCTGCGTCCTCGGCCCCTCCGGGCACGGCAAATCGACCCTGCTCAACCTCGTTGCGGGGTTTCTCGAACCCGACGCGGGCAGCGTCGAAGCCCATGGCGATCCGGTAAAGGGCCCCGGCCCCGACCGTGGCGTGATTTTTCAGCGCGACACGCTGTTTCTGTGGAAACGGGTCCGCGACAACATCGAATACGGCATGAAGGTGCGCGGCGTCCCGAAGGCAGAGCGCACGGCCAAGGCCGATGAGCTGATGGAGGCGGTTGGGCTGACCAAATTTGCCTCGTCCTGGCCGCGCCAGCTGTCGGGCGGGATGCGGCGGCGCGCGGCGATTGCGGCGGTCTTTGCCAATGAGCCGCCGGTTCTGCTGATGGACGAACCCTTTGTCGGGCTCGACTACGCCCGCCGGGCGGTGCTGCACGATGTGGTCACCAGCCTCTGGAGCCGCGAGAACAACACGATCTTTTTCGTAACCCATGACATCGACGAGGCGCTTGCTCTGGCCACCCGCGTGCTTGTGGTCGCGAACGGCTCGGTTGTCTACGACGTCTCCGTCGACCTCCCCCGTCCGCGCGGCACCGACACGCTGAACGGCCCCGAGGCGCTGGAGATCCGCAAGAGCATCCTGCGGCATCTCGACGAGGCCATGGCGGTCGAGGAGGAGCGGTTCACACCGGCCGGCTGACCCGCAGACATCCCGAGAGAAATTCACCAGCGCCGCGCGAGGCTCTCGCGTGGCGAGGGCCCCCTTTTACCCGAACGCTGACTTACAGGAGACATCAGCATGAGCGAAACCAACCCCGGCCCGGTCGCGGTCCACCGCTTCGACGCCGACAGGCTCAAACGCATTCACGTCCGCCCCGGCCCGAACGAGATCGTGACCTGGAACGACATCGCGATTGCGCAAAAGGAATGCTACGCGGGCTTTCAGGAAGTGCGCAAAGGCGATCCCGTCGGCAGCTGGACCATGTGGTTCGACGAGGTCCAGTATGTGCTGGGCGGCAAGGCGACCATGGTCTACCGCATGCCGCCGCTCTACGCCGAGGAATACCGGCGCGAGCTGGGCGAAGGCGATCTTTTCATGCTGCCGCTCGGCTGCGAATTCCGCTGGGAAGTGACCGAGGAAACGCCCTTCCGCACCATCATTCTTGCATTGCCCTTCCCGCCCAGCATGACGCTTTACGACGAGATGAGCGTCGAGGCCTGACCCTTCGGAGGCCCGGCGCCGTGCCGGGCCTCTCTCCGCTTGCAACGAAAGGATCGAACGATGCGCGCGCTTGTCCCGGACCGGCCTGGCAGGACAGGGAGGCCGGATACGGCCCCGTCCTGCCGCCCGGAGGCGCGCCCGAAAACCATGCAGCGGGCCGCGCCGGTTTCTCCGCGCATTACAGAAAGAATGGAATTCAGGTCGTGTTATTCTACTAGTGCATATGGAGAGACTGTCCTCCGAAGGGGAGTGTGGAATGACCGCGAGAACCAAGTACCAGCCGGACATCAGGCAAGCGATGGCCGCGCATCCCGGCTACCGCCGCCTGTTTGCGCCGGGCGAGATCACGCTGGGCCTCATCATGCCGCTGGAAACCTATGCCGAGGGCTGCATGCCGACCATGCGGAACCACCTCGCCACCGCGCGCCACGCGGAGGAGATCGGCATTCCCGGTCTCTGGCTTCTCGACATTCCGTTCTTCGATCCGAGCTATGGCGCCGCCGGGCAGCTTTTCGAACCGCTCACCTATATGGCCGCGCTGGCGATGCAGACCGAGAAAATCGCGCTTGGCACGACGGGGATCGTGCTGCCCTTCCGCGACCCGCATCTCTTCGCCAAGCAGATGGCCAGCGTCGACCAGCTTTCGGGCGGGCGCTGTCTCGCCGGCCTGTCGCTGGGCGACCGCCGAGACGAATACCCGCTCTTTGGCATAGATTTCGACACCCGCGCAGAGCGTTTCCGCGAGATCTTCCGCCTCTATCGCACGGTGTCGGAACACGACCGTCCCGCCTTTGCCTCCGAGCTCTTCGGCTCTTCTCCCGGCGGGTTCGACATGCTGCCCAAGCCGCCCTTCGCCCGCACCCCGACGATTGCCATCAACGGCGCGGGGCAAAGCCTCGACTGGGTCGCCCGCGAGATGGAAGGCATCATGGTGCCGATCAGCGAGCCGGAGCGGCTGGCCGAGATGACCGCGGAATGGCGCGCGGCCCAGCCCGAGGGCACCTTCAAACCCTTCTGCATCGTGGGCTTCCTGCATCTGGAGGAAGATCCCGATCAGCCCTTCGAACGGGACCGGGAAGGGTTTCACGTCGGCAGCCGGGCACTGGCCCGCTTCATGGAGCAGGCCCGCGCCGCCGGGGTCAATCACTTCGCCATGAACCCGCGCTACACGCGGCGCCCGATGGAAGAGGTGCTCTTCGAACTGGAACGCGATGTGCTGCCGCATTTCCCGGCACTGGAGGCGGCCGACTGAGCCTGAGCGTTCCGTGTCGGCGGCCTCTCTCGCGGGAGGTTTTCCGCATCCCATGCCCGCGGCAAGATCCTTCCGGTCGCCCCCGCATCCGACATGTGAACGCTCAATCATCTGAACACGAGGAAAGCTATGATGACACAGGCTCCCCGGCCGGATCTCTCCGGCGGTCTCGATGGCGTGCTGACTCTGCTCAGCCAGTCGCTTCGGGCTTCGGCGACGGTGGTCTACTGGATCGACGCCACCAAAGGTTCTCCCATCGCCCATCATGGCTATGAAAACGCCTATTTCGAACGTTACGAGCAGGGCGCGGGCCGGGACGATCCGATCTCGTTCCAGACGGTCGTGCGGCAGGGATCGCGGCTCGCGTTCCTGAGCCAGACGCTCAAGACGCTCGACCGCAGCCGCCTTGGCGGGTTCATGCATTTCATGTCCGATTGCGGCTTTGCCGATGCAATGACATTCATCCTGCGCGACGGGGACCGGCCGATGATCGGCGTCGGCGTGATGAAGACGCATGACGATCCGCCGATGACCGAGGAAACCGCCGCCGTCGCCCAGGCGATCCAGAGCTATCTCGAAACCAATCTCATCCACCATCCGGGCATCCGGCGGCATTATGTGGACCGGCAGCTCGATGTGAAATTCGGCCTGTCCCGGCGCGAGCGCGAGGTGGTGGGGCTCATCGCGGACGGCGCGTCGAACCACGATATTTCCGTCGTTCTGGGGATCAGCGAGGCGACGGTAAAGACCCATATCCAGCGCTCCTTCGACAAGCTCGGGGTCAGCAGCCGGACCGCCACCATGCGCATGCTGCTGCAACCGGAGCACTGGCTGCGCTCCGCATGAACGCGCCCGTTTATCGCCCGATCAACCGCGCGCGCGGGCGTTCGAAGGTCTGCTTCCCGGCTTTCCACCCGGCCAGCACCGGCGCCACCCCGCGCACCGCCGAGGCCGCGTCGGGGGCGTCGATCAGCACCACATCCGCCGCGCCGCCGACCGCGATGGCGTAATCGGGCACGCGCATCAGCCGCGCGGCCTCCTCCGTCACCATCGCGAAGGCGGCGGCGAGATCGCTGTCGCACGAGAGCTGCGCCACATTGGCGAAAAGATTGGCCATCCGCGCCAGCGAGGCGTCGCCATAAGGCGTGAACGGGTTCAGCACATTGTTGGTGGCGATGCTGGTCACCACCCCTTCTTCGCGCAGAACCTGTGCCGGCGCCATGCCGCGCGGCACCAGCCTGTCCCGCCCGCGCCCCATCAGGAAGAGATCCGTCGCGGGCAACACGGTCAGCGCGACCCCCGCATCGGCAAGGCGGCGGGCGATCCGCGACACCTCCTCCGGTGCCATCGCCGAGAGCTTGCTGACATGGCCGATGGAGACCCGTCCGCCATAGCCGCGCGCCTCGGTCTCGCGCAGCACCGCCGGAATGGTGGAGCCCGTCGGGTCGAGATCGAAATCCAGGTGAAAATCCACATCGGTGCCGTGTTTTTCGGCCAGATCGAAGATCAGCGCGATATGGCGCTCGGGGTCCGGGTCGGCATAGGGGCAGCCGCCCACCATCTGCGCCCCCTGCCCGAGACAGGCATCGAGCATGTCATAGGTCGCCATCTCCTGCGTCAGCCCCTCCTGCGCAAAGGCGCAGATGTCGAGATCCACCGCATAGGCGTAGTCCTTCCGCAGCGCGGTCAGCGCCTCGAAGGAGCGGGTGCCCGCGCGCGGATCGACCTCGACAAAGCTGCGCATCCGGTTGGTGCCGTGCAGGATGGCCTTTTCCAGCACAGTTTTCGCCCGCGCATAGACATCCTCTGCCGTGAACCCGGCCTTGGCCGCCGCCGTCTGCGCAATCGCCTCGCTCAGCGTGCCCTCGCAGATCGCGCAGCGGTCCAGAATGCAGGCCTTGTCGAGATGCACATGGCTGTCGGCAAAGCCGGGAAAGGCCAGCGCACCACCCGCCTCCCAGCGCGGCGCCCCGCCCGGCAGATCCGGCGCGATGGCGGCGATCTTTCCGGCCCGGAACCCGAGATCCACCAGCCCCTCGTGGCCGGGCAGGCGGACATGCGCGAGGATCGTGTCGAAAGCCATGGCAAGGCGCCTTTCCGCGTCGGGTCACGCCCGCATGCGCGGGTCGATCAGCATATAAAGGATGTCCACCACCAGAAAGGCGAGGACATAGAGCAGCGAGGCGTAGATCACGAACCCCTGCAAGGCCACGAAATCCGATTGCTGGATCGCCTGCAACGCGTATTGCCCCACCCCCGGCCAGCCGAAAATCGCCTCGATCAGCACGGCGCCACCGAAGATGAAACCGATCACGCCGCCGATCAGGGTGATGATCGGCAGCAGCGCGTTGCGCAGGCAATAGCGGAACAGCACCACCCGCGTGCGGTGCCCCATGGCATAGGCGGTGCGGATGTAATCGCTTTGCAGCGCCTCCACCATCGCCGAGCGGGTCACCCGCGCGATGGGCGCCAGCGTGCAGAGCCCGAGCGTCACCGTCGGCAGGACCAGCGCCCGCAGCGCCTGCACCCATTTCGCCGGATCGCCGTCGAGCAGCGTGTCGACCAGCAGGAAGCCCGTCACCCTCGGCGGCATCTCGACCCAGAGCGGCAGCCGCCCCACCGGGCCGGGCAGCCAGTTGAGCTGCACGAAGAACACCAGAAGCAGAATGAGCCCGATCCAGAATTGCGGGATCGCCATGCCGATCAGGGTAACGATCCGCACGAGGAAATCCGGCCAGCGCTCGCGGCTCACCGCCGCCATGACGCCAAGCGGCACGCCGCAGACCACCGCCATGATCAGCCCCAGCACGCCCAGCTCCATGGTTGCCGGAAGACGGTTGCTCAGATCCGCCAGCACCGGGTTACCTGTGGAAAAGGACGTGCCCAGGTCGCCCCGCACGACCTCGCCAAGATAGCTCAGAAACTGCACCGACAAGGGCCGGTCGAGCCCGAGATCGGCGCGGATCATCTCCAGCATCTCGGTGCTGGCCTCGGTCGGCGCATAAAGCTCGGTCGGGTCGCCGTTGAACAGGCGCGCGGTGAAAAAGGTGATGGTGACCACCCCGAATGCAACCGGGATGATCCAGAGGATACGCTTGAAAAGAACGCGTAACAAAGCCATGGGCATGTCCTTCCGTCGGGACGGAGTTCAGAATTCCAGAAGGTTCTCGCGGAACTGCGTCTTGCTGAACCCGGTGCGCACCAGGCCGCGCTTTTGCAGCGCCGGGACCAGACCGTCGGTGATCTCGGCCACGTAGCGCCGGTTCAGATCGCCCGCGATGAGGAAGCCGTCGCCGCCCGCCTCTTCCATCATCTCCTGCATCTGCGCCGCCACCGTGTCGGGCGACCCCGCCACCTCGTCGAGCGCGAAATGGAAACTGTCGGCGATCTCGCGCAGCGTATTGCCCATGGCCATGAAGCGCTGGAACGTGCCCTGCTGGCCGTTGGTCGTCAGCTCGGCAAGCGGTGCGTCCAGATCGTAGATGGAAAAGTCGATGTCGAAGATGCTGCCCATGGCGGCGAGAATATCGGCGGGATCCTTGGCCGCCTGCCGCGCCGCGAGGATCTCCTGCGCCTGCGAATCCGTCTCGGCGACGATGGGCAGAAACTGATAGACCACCTTGCAGCTGTCCGGGTCGCGCCCGTTGGCAGCGGCGCGCGCGCGAATATCCTCGCGGAATTTCTTCATCTCCTCGACGGTGGAGACCGCGGCCATCACCACATCCATATGCTTGGAGGCAAAGGCACGGCCCTGCGGCGAGCCGCCCGCCTGCACCAGCACCGGATGCCCCTGCGCCGGACGCGCGGTGTTGAGCGGCCCGCGCGAGGAGAAGAACTTGCCCTCGAAATTGATCGGCTGCACCTTGCCGGGATCGGCGAACATCTGCCCCGCCTCATCGGCGACCACCGCGTCGGCCTCCCACGAGTCCCAGAGCTGCTTGACCACCTCGACGAATTCGTCGGCCATCTCATAGCGGGTGTGGTGCTCGATATGTTCGGTCAGACCGAAATTCTGCGCCGCGCGCTCGGCGGTCGAGGTGACGAAGTTGCAGCCGACGCGGCCCTCCGACATCAGATCGAGCGTCGCCATCAGCCGGGCCAGCAGGAAGGGCGGGTAGAAGGAGGTGGAAATCGTCGGCACGATACCCACATGTTTCGTCGCCTGAAGCATCAGCGGCACCAGCGGCAGCGGATCGTTCTTGGGCGCACGGCTGGCGCGCTTGAGGTAGAAATCCATCGAACTGCCGTAGTTGTCGGGCACGAAGGAGGAATCCTCGAGCAGCACGAAATCGAAACAGGCGCGGTCGATGGCGCGGGCGAGGTCGATCTGAAGGCTGGGGTCGGACCAGTTCCGCGCGGTTCCGCCGCCCCACTGGTCGAGCCAGCCGTGAACGCCATAGCTGTTGCCAAGGAACCAGCCGAGGTGAAACTGAGATTGAGCCATGTCTTTCTATTACTCCTGGTCGTTGCCGGTCGGCCATTGGCGTTCCGGGCGGTCTTATTCCACTTTATCGGCACCTCGGGGCTTCCAGGTCCGTCAAATGGAATTGGGTTTCGTTTTCAAAAGAGATCGAAAAGCCACAGGGGTTTTCCCGGTAGCCATGCGCGCTTCCTGAAATGACGCAGGTGTTCTTTATATCCTGTGGCATTTCACGAGGCGCGGCGCTCGATATATGTCCGAAGCCGAAGTTGGAACGCGGCGGAGAGCGAAAGGGAGCAATGAAAACCCTCCGCGCGCGTTCCGGGTGGCGACCGCCGTTTACCCGGCGGTCGCGCTGTTCAGGTCACTCCCGCAGCTTCATATAGGTGTAGCGGGCGTAGGGCTCCTGGGTGAAGGTGACCCCTTCGACGCGCTTGCTGGTGGCAATGGTGCGCCCCATCACGACCAGCGGCACCTGGTTCGCCGCGGCATCGGCCAGACGGTCCTGGATCTTGTGATAGGCCTCGGTCCGAGCCTCGGTGTCGCCGGAGTTGCGGAAGGTGTAATGCCAGTCGTCGATCTGGGCATCGTCGAAGCGCGACCAGTTCCAGCTTCCGCCACGGTCCGACCAGCTGGTCAGGCAACAGTTGGTCTGGGTCACCGGGTCGGGCAGCCAGAACACGCCGTCCTCGAAATACATCCCGCTCATGGTCTCGTTTTCGCGATAGATCCGGTCGCGCACGGCGGATTTGATCTGCACTTCGGGCGTGCTCTTGAGGTTCGCGGTCACGCCGATCTGCGCCAGGGCGCTTTTGATCAGGATCGCCACATCGTCGTTGTAGGGCAGCGCGTTGGAATACCACAGATCGAATTGCAGATCCTCGACACCGGCCTCTTTCAGCAGCGCCGCCGCCTTGTCGAGATCGTAGTCATAGCGGGCAAAGCTGTCGTTGCAGGTTGCGTCGCTGGGGTTGTACTGGCAGGTGGCAACCGTGCCGCGCCCGCCGAGCGCCACGTCGATGATCTGCTGCTTGGGGATCGCATACAGCATCGCCTGTCGCACGGTCTGGTTGGTGAACGGCTCTTTGTCCACCGCCATCGACAGCCGCAGAAGGTCGGGTGTGTCGCCGTAAATCACCGGAAAACCGGCATTTTCCAGAGCGGAATACTGCCGCCCGGTCATGCCTTCGCCGGCATAGTCGACCACGCCGCCACGCACCAGAGACACGATGTCGGCGTCGCCCGTCACCCGCAGGATGATCTTGTCGAAATGCGACTGCGGCCCCCAGCTCCGGTCCGGCACCGCGCTCAGGACGATCTCCTGGTTCGGCGTGCGGCTGGAGATGTAGTACGGGCCGGTTGAGGCCACGTTCTTTTGCAGCCACTCACGCGACCACGGGTCGTCCTCGGTGGCGTGGCTCTTGGCTTCAACGGAATCGATGATCCCGAACTGCAGGAATTTCATCGAGGTCAGGCGCACCGCCACCTCGGCGGGGTTGCCCTCGGGCCCATCCATATAGGTGATGCGGACGGTGTGATCGTCGAGTTTCTCGAACTGATCGGCGGTATAGAGCCCGGCGACGGATGCCTGGTTCTTGCCGTTGGTCGGCAGCGACACCAGCCGGGTGAAGCTGTAGATCACGTCATCCGCCGTCATCGGGTTGCCGGTCGGATAGAAGCTGACGTCGTCGCGCAGATGGAAGGTGACGACCGGGCCATCGACCTCCCAGGAAGCCGCGAGGTTGGGGATGACCTCCATCGGATCGCCGATCATGGCGCCGTCCTCGCGCTCGGTGAATTTCACCTCGACCAGCTTGTCGTAGAGGTTGAGCACCAGATCCTGATCCTGCGAAGACCGGGTATCCGCCGGGTCGATGCTGTTGAAATCGGCGGCGACGGCGCGCACCAGCGGCCGGTCCTCCTGTGCCTGGACACTCGCCAGCGACAGCAGGACCGCAGCCGCCGAAAGCGCGCCGAGGACCGCGGGTTTTATCCTGAATATTGATTTCATGCTTGGAACCTATTTCGGTTTCTCTGACAGACGGGCAATTACCGGGAACACGATTTTTCGGGACATATCGGAATCCGACATATGCCATCCGGAAAATCGCAATGCTCACGAATTTATTCGACGGAGGCGGTGGCCTCGCTGTCAAAAAAGGTATCCGAGCGCCCGCGGACCACAATCATACTTTCGGTGGACGGGTTTCGGAACGAAACGAACACGGCAAAACGGAATCCTGTAAACGGCAAATGTTTATTTTTCGCATAAGTTTTGTTCAGAATTGCGGACACTGCCTTTTTGGCAGCACTGCATGTCAACCTTTCGAATTACAGGCACGCATACCGCATTCCCCGCGTTTGCAACCGCGCCGGAGCATCGCGCTCCGTGCCCATACCGCCACTGCGCTTTCAAAACGCGCGGCAGGCGGACAGACCGACGCCAACGGAAAGATGCGATGCCAACCACACCGACCGACATACACAGCCCAGACCCCGTCCCGCCGCGCCGGCGGGTGCTGGCGTTTCTTTCGTCCCGCCGGACACGGAGCCGGGCACCGCTGTCGCTATCCATGCGGCTGGGCGCGGCGCTTTTGCTGTTCTATCTGGGGATCGCGCTCCTGTCGCTGGTCTGGACACCGCACGACCCGAACCTGCCCGGCGCCGGGCCCAGCTATGCCCCGCCCAGCCTGGCCTTTCCGCTCGGCACCGACCGGCTGGGCACCGATCTTCTGTCGCGGCTCATGGCGGGCACGCGCTACGATCTGGGGATCTGCATCGCCGCCGTGGTCCTGTCCTTCAGCATCGGCACGGTGCTGGGCACCATCGCGGGCTATTTCGGCGGTGCCACCGATGCGGCGATCATGCGCATGGTCGAGATCTTTCAGGCCTTTCCCGCGCTGCTTTTCGCCATGCTTATCGTGCAGGCGGTGGGCGCGGGCGTGGTCAATGTGATTGCCGTGCTCGCCTTTGTCGGCATGCCCGACTACCTGCGCCTCGCGCGCGGCGAGGTACGGGCGCGGCGCGACTGGCAATATGCCGAGGCCGCGCGGCTGGTCGGCAACAGCTCCTGGGGCATCGCCTTCAAGCACCTGCTGCCGAACAGCCTCGGGCCGCTGCTGGCCTTCACCTCGATCAACGCCGCCTTTGCGGTGCTGGTGATCGCAAGCCTCGGGTTCCTTGGCATCGGACTCAGCCCGGACGCGCCGGAATGGGGCAATATGATCGCTCGCGGACAGGATGGCATCATGACCGGCCAGTGGTGGGTATCGCTTTTTCCCGGCATCGCCATCCTCGGCATGACCGGCGCGTTCTACATGCTGGGCGACGCGCTGTCCGATCTCTTTGACCCAAGGAGGCGCGGATGAGCGACCCCATTCTTCAGGTCGAGAACTTCAGCGGCGGGTTTCTGAGCAAGACCGGCGAGATGACCCGGATCCTGCACGATGTCAGCTATACGCTGGAGCGCGGCAGGATCACCGCCGTGGTCGGCGAGACCGGCAGCGGCAAATCCGTCACCGCACTGTCGGTGCTGGGCCTTCAGGCGCCGACCTTCCGGCGCCTCTCGGGCCGTATCCTTTTCGACGGCACCGACCTGACCGCAATTGGCCCGAAAGAACTGCGGGCCCTGCGCGGCAGCCGCATCAGCATGGTGTTCCAGGACGCACGCGCCGCGCTGAACCCGGTGTTCTCCATCGGTCAGCAGCTGGCCGACACATACCGGCTGCATCATGGCGGCTCACGCCGGGCGGCGATGGCGCAGGCGGTGGACGCGCTGCGCCGCGTGCATATCCCCGAGCCCGAACGCCGCGCCCGGCAATATCCGCACGAGTTTTCCGGCGGCATGGCGCAGCGCGCCATGATCGCCATGGCGGCACTGATCTGCACCCCCGAACTCCTGATCCTCGACGAGCCCACCACCGGGCTCGACGTGACAACACAGGCCGAGATCATGGATCTGGTGCTCGATCTCGCCCGCGCGCGCAATCTCACCGTCTGCCTGATCACCCACGACCTCGGGGTGGTGGCGGAAACCTGCGATCATGTGGTGGTGATGAACCGGGGCGTGGTGGCCGAAACCGGCCCCACCGAGCGCATCTTCACCGCGCCGCGCGATGCCTACACAAAGCGCCTTCTGGGCGCGAGCCAGCTTGCGGAGGCCGCCGAATGAGGACCTATCCCAAAGATTACCCCATCGTTCAGATCCGCAACCTGCACAAGCTCTTCCCCGTGGGGCGCGGTCAGAACCTGCACGCCATCGACGGCGTGGATTTCGATCTGCGTCCGGGGAAGACGCTGGCGCTGGTGGGCGAGAGCGGCTCGGGCAAATCCACCGTCGCGCGCTGCATCGTGCGGCTGATCGAGCCCAGTTCCGGCGATGTGGTGCTGCACGGCAATTCGATCCTGCCGCTGACCTCGCTGCAAATGGCGCGGCAGTACCGTCAGTTGCAGATGGTCTTTCAGGATCCCAACGCCTCGCTCAACCCGCGAATGACCGTGCGCAAGGTGCTTGAAGAGCCGCTGAAACTGCATCTCGACATGAGCGCCGGCACCCGCGCCTCCCGGCTGCGCGAGCTGATCGAAATGGTGGGGCTGACCGCCGCGCATCTCGACCGTTACCCGCACGAGCTGAGCGGCGGCCAGCGCCAGAGGGTGGGGATCGCGCGGGCGCTGGCGATCAACCCGGAGGTGGTGCTGCTGGACGAGCCCACCGCCTCGCTGGATGTCTCGGTGCGCGGGCAGATCCTCGATCTGCTGAAGCGGTTGCAGAGCGAGCTGAACCTCGCCTTCCTCTTCATCAGCCACGACTTGCAGGTCGTCCGCCACGTCGCCGACGAGGTGGCGGTGATGTATCTGGGCCGGATCGTCGAACAGGGCCCGACGGAGGAGATTTTCCGCCATCCGCGCCACCCCTACACGCAGGCGCTGATCTCGGCGGCCCCCGTGGCGCAATGGGGGGTGGAGCGCCACCGCGTGCGGCTGGCGGGCGAGATCTCGACCCCGGTCGATCCGCCCGCGGCCTGCCGCCTTGCCGGGCGCTGCCCCATCGAACAGCCGGTCTGTTCCAGGCGCGACATGCCCTTGCAGGAGATCGGGCCGGACCACCGCGTCGCCTGCCCCTTTGCGGTGCAGGCGCTGCTGGACCGCAAAACCGGGTGAGCCACCGACTGGCGACATCCCATAAGACCAAGCGAAAGCGAACGACATGACCTCAATCCAAACGGCGGCGCAACCCGCCGCCCAGATGCTTCCCGACGGCACAGCCGATCTCTTCCGCCAGCTCTGGCGCGGCGTCGGCGCGACCGTTGCGCTGATCGCCACCGAACACGAAGGTGCCCGTCACGCCATGCTGGCCACCGCCGTCACCTCGGTGTCGATGGCGCCGCCGTCGCTGCTGGTCTGCGTGAACCGCGATGCCTCGGCCTTTGCCGCGCTCGAGGCGCGGGGGGCGTTTTCGCTGGGCATCCTGCCTGCGGCGCAGCACGGAACCGGGGCGGCCATCGCGCGGGCACCGGGCGCGGAGCGGTTCGACCACGGCACATGGCAGACACTCGACGCACCCGAGCGGCGCAGCCATGGCCTGCCCTGGCTGGCAGAGACCGAGGCGACGCTGTTCTGCACCGTCGACACCCATTTCGACCACGGCACGCATTGCCTGTTCATCGCCACGATCGAAACCGCAATCGGCGCCGCGCCACAGGACCCCCTGCTCTATCAGAGCGGCCGCTTCGGACGGTTCGCGGAAATCGCGTCATGACCGGGACAAAGAGCGGCGACGACATCTGCCGCATGAGCGGCACCGAACAGGCGCGGCTGATCCGCGAGAAACAGCTTTCTCCGGTCGAGGTCACAAACGCGGTTCTCGACCGCATTCACGCGCTCGACCCGGTATTGCACGCCTTCTGCACGCTGACCGAAGAGCGCGCCTTGCAGGAGGCCCGCGCCGCCGAGGCTGCGGTCATGGCGGGCGCTCCGCTGGGGCCGCTGCATGGCGTGCCGGTCTCGGTCAAGGATCTGATCTGCACCAAAGGCGTGCGCACGATGCTGGGCTCGGAGGCCTACAAGGAGTTCATCCCCGACGAGGACGACATCGTCGTCGAGCGGCTGAGCGCGGCCGGTGCGGTGCTGCTGGGCAAGACCAACACCGCCGAGCTGGGCTATGGCGCGGTGGGGCACAACAATATCTCGCCCACCACCCGCAACCCGTGGGACCTGAGCAAGACGCCCGGCGGGTCGAGCGCGGGCAGTGCTGCGGCGGTGGCCGCCGGTATGGGCGCGCTGACGCTCGGCAGCGACGGCGGCGGCTCGATACGCAGCCCGGCGTCGTTTTCCGGGCTCTTCGGGATGAAACCCTCCTTCGGGCGCGTGCCCGCCTATCCCGGCTGCCGCGACCCGCGCTATCCCGGTCTGTCCTCCTGGGAAAGCACCGAACATATCGGCCCGCTCACCCGGACCGTCGCGGATGCCGCGCTGATGCTCTCGGTCGTCTCCGGCCCCGACATGCGCGACCGCCATTCCCTGCCCGGCCCCGAATTCGACTGGGCCGACACGCCCCGCCGCAACATCCGGGGCAAGAAAATCGCCTATACGCCGGATCTCGGCGGCTGCCGCGTCGATCCCGAAGTGCGCGCGCTCACCGCCGCCGCCGCACAGGTCTTTGCCGGGGAATATGGCTGCGAGGTGGTCGAGGACGCGCCGGACCTGATGGATGTGCTGGACCTTCACTGGATGATCATCCTGCGCGACAGCGACCTTGTCGGCATGCGCGATCTGCACCGGCAGGGCCTCATCTACATGCCGCATCTGCGCGCTGCCATGGAGCAGAGCCATAGCGCCGAGGATCTCACCGAGGCCGCCAAGCTGCGGCAGGAGGTGGTCAACCGGATGTGGCGCTTCATGGCGCGATACGACCTCTTCCTTTGCCCGACCGTGGCCTATCCCGCCTTCGACATCGACACCTATGGCCCGAGCCATATCGGCGGCGCGCCGGTGGAAAGCCTGTCGGGCGGGCTGCCCTCGCTCTGGCCCTTCAACCACACCGGCCAGCCCGCCGCCTCGGTGCCCTGCGGCTGGACCTCGGAAGGGCTGCCGGTGGGGCTTCAGATCGCCGGGCGCCATCTCGACGATCCGCTGGTCATGGCGGCCTCTGCCGCCTTCGAGGCCGCGCGGCCCTGGGCGCATCTCTGGCCCGGCATCGTGACGGCAGAGGAGGCGCGGGTCTAACCCCGCGCCTCAGCACCTCCCGGCCTTGCCCGGCGCGCGAAAACCGCGAAAAGCGCCGCCCCCAGCGTCACCGCCAGCACGCTGGCCCCGAAGAGATAAACCGCCGGTTCCAGACCGATCCTGTCGACCAGCACCCCGATCCCCATCGTCGGGGTCACACCGCCGATATGCCCGGCGATATAGAACCGCGCGATATAATCCGTGCGCCGCTCCGGCGGAGAGGCCTGGTTCGCCAGCCCCAGCGCGCCGACAAAGGCCGCCCCGTAGAAAAAGCCCAGCACCGGCATGATGCCCAGCAGCAGCGGCCCGTACCCGCCGGGCAGACCGAGGATCAGCAGCAGCAGAAACGCCGCCATCCCGATCACCCCGGTCATCAGCGCCCGCACCGTCCCGACCCGCCCGAGCGCGATCTGCCCGGCGCCGCTGGCCAGCTGGAACAAGGCCGGGAGCATGCCCGCCAGCCCCGCCGAGCCAAGCCCGTAGAGCGTGACGCCGATATGCGGCCCCAGCCCCATCAGCACCGAGGCGACATACCAGCCGATCCCCAGCCCGGCGCAGGCCAGCACGAAAAACCGCAGCGGCAGCCCATCGGGGAGGGGCTGCGCGTCCTGCCCCGCCTCCCCGATCTCGACCGCGCCCACCGGCTGCACATGGCGCGGCCAGCGGGCCAGCATCACCCCCAGAAGCGCCAGGGCGCAAAGCAGCGTGATGAGCAGGAAGGGCAGCCGCGTCGGCGCGAGATCGAGCGCAAGCGCGGCAGAGGTCAGCATCGGCCCGATGGCGGCGCCCAGGCTGAAGGCCAGGGTCGAGACCGTCGCCGCCCGCGCCCGGCGGTGTTCCGGCGCCAGCTCGTAAAGCCGTACCGAGGCGATGCCGGTGATCATCCCCGCCCCCGCCCCGTTCAGGATCCGGCCCGCGAACAGCATCGCCACATTCTCGGCCAGCGCAAAGACCAGCAGCCCGGCCGCCGTGACGATAAGCCCCGGCACCAGCACATAGCGCTGGTTGCGGATATGACGGTCGAGCAAAGGCGAGAGCGTCAGCGAGGCCAGAATACCCACCGCATAGAGCGTGAAGATTGCCATGACGGTCACGTCATTCATCTGGAAACGGGTGATATAGGCCCCGTAAAGCGGGCTTGGCGCCGTGCTGCCCATCAGCGAGGCGATGATCGCCAGCATGCAGGACAGGCGCGCAAAGAAATAGCGATCGGGGATCATCTCCGACCCGCCCCGGTGCTGCGCCCCAATGGGCTCTGTCTGCGTGTCATGCGGTCTTTCCGTTCTGATGGCCAAACCCGCCCGGTCCACGGTCGCGGATCCTGCGGCCGGGTTTCGAACAAGGTGGGGTGTCTGAATAGGCTCCGATTTTCGAACGCATCAAATGAAGCGTGAAAATTGGCGGACTATTTATCAATTTACAGACATGACCTAGCGGAAAAAACTTTCGTTATTCAATAGGAAATTATGTCAGCCGAAAGTATGATTGAAGAGAAAGGTTCATTGCGGGTATTTATAGAAATACCTGCGGTGCGCTTCAGGAAACGGAATTGCAGAATCCGGTTGCAGAAAAGAGCTTTCCGGAACGAAAGACTGTACGTCTCATCTCGCGGCAAAGCCGCGCATGAGAGAGACAACGCTCTGCAAAATAAAAACTCTCATCCTAATAATGACGTCTCCGGAGACCCCCGCAGGATTGTCCGCCGCCTCATCCTTCACATATGGCGAGGCGGTTATAATATCAAATCTGAAATTCTCCCTCTCGAT
Organism: Salipiger pentaromativorans; assembly: GCF_024721115.1. Lineage (GTDB taxonomy): Bacteria > Pseudomonadota > Alphaproteobacteria > Rhodobacterales > Rhodobacteraceae > Salipiger > Salipiger pentaromativorans. The sequence continues at coordinate 44,146 of NZ_JAMDHK010000019.1, forward strand.
AGTTCCATCTCGGCAATAAAACGAGACCGTGGATTCCGGTCTATTTCAATAGACCGGACATGACGGGCTTGCGATTACCGCCCCACTGTCATCCAATAGGATGATTTCAGAATATCGAAAGCCATGAAACCCTGCGGAAAATCCCGAAACCCGCCGGGCGCGGGAATATATGAGATCGGAAAGGACTCCGCATGGGGGAGAGCTTGACGCAGGGCATGGGGATCGGCGCGTTCTGGCAAGTGCTGGGCGAACGCGCCATCGGGGCGACGGTTGTCACCACGCGCAGCCGCGACGGGCGGCCAAACGGGTTTCTCGGCCTCTCCACCGCCCATGTCTCGGCAAGCCCTCCCACGCTTCTGGTCTCGATCGACCGCAAGACCTCGGCGCTGGCCGATATTCTGGAAAGCGGTCGCTTCGCGGTGAATTTCCTGGCCGCCGAGGCCATGGACCTGGCCGCCCAGTTCGGCAAGAGCGGTCCCAAACCCTTCGATGACGCGCTGTGGGAGAGCTTTGCAACCGGCGCGCCCGTTCTCAGAACCGCGCTTGGCCTCTTCGATTGCGAGGTCTCCCGCGTCATCGAAGAGGGCGATGTCGCCATCGTGATCGGCAAGGTGGCAGGCGCCCGCTCGACCGGAGAAGGCGCCCCGCTGATCTTTTTCCGAGGCGCGTTTCAGGGCGCCTGACCCCGTTCCGCACCTTCTGGCCCCTTGCCGGGTCACACGCGACAGCCGGCCACCCCCTGCGGCCCCTGCCCCACCGTTCCAGAGAACGGATGTCTGCGGCAGGTCGAGCGAGCCTTGCAGCAGAACCGATCCGGCCCGCCTCGCCAGCACCCAGCATGCAGGAAAACGCAGGGCAATCCGGCAGCTCCCCCCGAAGGACGCCCGCCGCCCGGCTTCTATCGCGCTACGCCGCCGAGCGCGCGCGCTGCCTTTTCTCGAGCCGCGCAAAGAGGCGGGAGAGCGCGAAACAGAGCAGGAAATAGAACAGCGCGACCACGATATAGGTCTCGAAACGGCGCTGCGAGGAGACCGCGATTTCGGTGCCCACGAAGGTCAGCTCCTGCACCGAGATCAGCGAGACGATGGAGCTGTCCTTGACCAGCATGATGAACTGGTTGGCGAGCGGCGGGGTGACCGCCCGGAATGCCTGCGGAAAGACCACCAGACGGAAGGTCTGCCAGGGCCCGAGCCCGAGGCTCTTCGCGGCTTCGGTCTGCGCCAGCGGCACGGACTCGATGCCCGCCCGCACGATCACCGCGATATAGGCGGCCTCGAACATGGCGAGGCTCAGAACCCCTGCGATGAAATTCTCGAACCGTTCCGGCGGTCCGGCGAGCAGGCCGAGAACACGTTCGCCGGTGGGTCCGAGACCCCGCGCCCAGCTGTCGACCCCGAGTGCGGGGATGATCTGGGACGACACGAAGAAATAGAAGACGAAGACGAAGACCAGCGGCGGCACATTGCGGATGAGCCCCACATAGGCGCTGCTGCCGAGCCGGGGCAGCAGCCGCTTGCGGCTGGCGAAGACGCCCAGAAGAATGCCGAGGACGCTGGCCAGAACCATGGCCCAGATCGACATGCGGATCGTGGTCAGCAGCCCTTCGACCAGAAGGTTCGGTTCCCACCAGCCGGTTTCGGGATTGGGGCGCACCAGCGCGCGCGGCAGGAAGGACCAGTCCCAGCGATAGACCAGCACCTCCGACACCCGGTACCAGAGAAAGAAGAGAAAGCCCGCCACCGCGCCGACGATGACGAGATCGACAAGGCCGAAGCGGCTTTTCCGGTCGGGATCGGGATACATGTCCTGCGCGTGTCCTTGTCAGGCGGGGGCGGGTGGGCCGCCCCCGTCCGGGGATTATTCCGCGACGAGATCCGCCCAGGGGCGGCCGCCGAACCAGTAATCGTGACGCTCTTCAAGCCAGCCGTCCTGCGTGCGCACGAGGATCCAGTTGTTGAAGAAGTTCAGCGCGTCCGGGTCGCCCTTGCGCACGGCAAAGGATTCCGAGGACGGGTCGATCATCACGTCGGTGGGGGCGAAGACCACATCGGGGTTTTCATAGATCGTGAAGGCGGGCAGCGGCTGCGAGGACAGCATGACCGTGGCGTTGCCGTTCAGCACTTCCTGCACCACCTGCGCCTGATCGTCGAACAGCCGCAGCGTGGCCTTGGGGAAATGCGCCTTGATATATTCGCAGGGCGTCGCGCCCCGGCGGCAGGAGAAGGTCACGTCGCTCGCGTTGAAATCGTCGGGCCAGGTCTTGCCCTCGGATTCGGCGATATGCGCCATGACACCGACCGAGCTGTGCGCGTAAGGCGCGGTGAAGTTGACCGTCAGGTTGCGCGCGGGCGTCACCGACATGCCGCCGATGATCACGTCGAACTTGCCCGCGATCAGCGCCGGAATGATGCCGTCCCAGGCGGTGGGCACGAATTCCACCTCGACGCCCATGTCCTCGGCGAGCTTGGTGGCCACGTCGATCTCAAAGCCGATCAGGTCGCCGTTCTTGTCGCGCATCGCCCAGGGCACGAAGGTGGACATGCCGACCTTGAGCACGCCCGAACGCTTGATGGATTCGATGACGCTGTCCTGCGACAGCGCCGACTGGGTGTCCTGCGCGACGGCGCCCTGCGGGGCCGCAAGGCTGACCGCGGCCAGCGCGGCGAGCAATATCTTCCGGATCGGTTTCATTGGGAACTCCTGTTGGTGTTGGGTCTGGTTTTTGTTTGGTCTTGGTGGCTGGTTATCGGTCTTGCCGGCTGCGCCGGGTGCGGCGTTCCAGCCATGTGGCCACCGCGGACAGGCTGACGGTGAGCAGGAGATACATGCCCGCCACCGTCAGCCAGATTTCGAAGGTCATGAAGGTATCGGCAATGGCGTTGCGCCCCTCGTTCGTCAGGTCGAAGACGGCGATGGTCGAGACGATGGCCGAGCTTTTCGTCAGGTTCACGAGCGACGAGGTGAGCGGCGGCAGCATCAGCGGCACCGCCTGCGGCAGCACCACCTTGGCATAGGCCGGGCCGGGCCGCAGACCGAGGGAGGAGGCCGCCTCCCATTGCGAGCGGGGCACCGACAGGATGCCGCCCCGGATGATCTCGGAGATAAAGGAGGCCTCGAAAACCGCGAGGCAAAGCACGCCGGTCCAGAACCGCTCGATCCCGAGGATCGGCGAGAGCACGAAATAGAAGAGATACATCTGCACCAGCAGCGGCGTGTTGCGGATGGCCTCGAGATAGATGGTCGAGAGCCAGCGCCCGGCAAAGGAGCGCGACAGCCGCATCAGCGCCACCGCGAGGCCGATGGCAAAGGCCAGCAGCGCCGCCCAAAGCGTGATTTGCAGTGTCACGCCAAGCCCGCGCATCAGCGGCCCCCAGATCAGCTCGCCGTCGATGACGCGGTAGAAATAGCGCGGCACCCGATACCATTGCCAGTTGTAGCGCATCGACTGGGCGCCCGCGACGACGCCCCAGAGGATCAGCCCGCTGCCCAGGGCGAAGATCAGCCAGTCCGAAAGGTTGCGTTTGCGCAGTTCCAGCCGCGTGCGGCGCTGGTGCTCGAGAAACGCTCCCTCGTGATCTGTATCGGTCATCGTCATGTCTTGCCCGGGCTACCTCAGAAAATGCATATTGCGTGTGGGTAATTTTTCCCAGCCGCATGGTGAAATTTTCTTCTGATGAAACAGTTTTCTTCTCAAGGTGTGTTACTTTTTGGGCGCCGAGTCCTGGCGGTGGCTTTGCGGGCAGACGATCACGGCGTTCATGGCGCTCTCCCGGGCCGGACCGCCAGCGGGGCCAGAGCTTGCAAAAGCCTCTCCGATACGGTCTGAACGACGGATACTCGCGAAAAGGATGGTAGCGCCATGGGTGACGAGGGCGACCGGGAAGCGCAGAAAAAGAGCCTCGATGTGCTGGTCGGGCTTGCGGTGCGCAGCCATCGCAATCAGGCCGGGCTGACGCTGTCCGAGCTTTCGGAGCGCTCCGGCGTCTCCACTCCGATGATCTCGAAGATCGAGCGCGGCCAGGTCTCGGCCTCGCTGAGCACGCTCAACGCGCTGGCCAGTGCCGTGGGCGTGCCGATCATCAATTTCTTCGCGGCGACGGTCGAGATCGGAGAGGTCTCTCTGGTGCGCGCGGGCGAGGGGATCTCGGTGCGCCGGGCGGGCTCGACCTATGGGCACAATTACAAGCAGATCGGCCGGATCGAGATCGAGGGGCAGTCCTTTGAATCCTATCTCATCACGCTTGAGAACGAGGTGACGGGCACGCCGATCTTTCTGCATCCGGGCGTCGAGCTCATGCATTTCATCGAAGGCGCGCTGTCTTATCGGGTCGGCGCCGAGATCTACGACCTCAAGGCAGGGGATACGCTGACCTTTCAGGCGACGGTGCCGCATGGCCCTGTGCGTATGGAATCAGCGCGGGTGCAATTTTTGACGGTTATCTCGCGTACCGGCAAAAATTTCACTTGAAGAAAAAATTATCCCCTGAGTATACCTCCGATATGCGTATCGGAGGATCTTTCCCATGGCCCAAGAGGTCCTGACCCCCATCACCCAGGCGCTGAACGACGGTGCCCTGACCCGGCGCGAGCTGAAGGCGCTGATGCGGCGCTCCGACGGGCCGACCTTTGCGCGGCTGGCGATCTGGATCGCGGCGCTTGGCGTCACCGGTTCGCTGGTCTGGCTCGCCATGGGCACATGGCTGGTCTGGCCCGCGATGTTCCTGCACGGCATTCTCATGGTGCATCACTTCGCGTTGCAACACGAATGCGTGCATTACACCCCGTTCCGCACCCGCTGGCTGAACGATGTGGTGGGCAATATCTGCGGCTTCCTGATCGGGCTGCCGCATCAGTATTTCCGCTACGAGCATTGCGACCACCACACCCACACCCAGCTCAAGGGCTACGACCCCGAGCTGATCGAACTGCCGATCTCGGTGTGGAAATATCTCTGGTATATCTCCTCGGTCCCCTACTGGACCGCGAAGGTGAAAGAATTCTCGCGCCATATCGCGGGCAGGATGTCGGAGGGCGACAAGGTCTTCGTGCCGAAAGAGGCCTATGCCACGGTGTTCTGGGAAGCGCGGATCATGGCGGGGCTTTATGCCGCGATCCTCGTGCTGATGATCGCCACCGGCTGGTGGGCGCCGCTCTGGTACTGGTGGCTGCCGGTGCTGCTGGGCGAGCCGGTGATGCGCTGGATCCGGCTGACCGAACATGTGGGCCGGCCCAATGTGCGCGACATGCGCGAGAACACCCGCACCAACCTGATCTCGGCCCCGCTCGCCTTTCTGAGCTGGAACATGAACTATCACGCCGAGCATCACTACGCCGCCTCGGTGCCCTATTACGCGCTGCCGAAACTGCACAAGAAGCTCGACGGCTATGTCTATGTGGAGCCGCGCGGCTATCTCGGCGCGCATCTCGACATCCTGGCGCAGCTGCGCGGGCGCAAGCCGCGCAGTGACACGCCCGCAGAGGGCGGCGCCGCATGACCACGGCCCGGCGCGAGAAAACCTGGCAGGATCTGATCGCCGTGGCCGATCTCGAACCCGGCGACGCGACACCGGCCCTGCTTGGGCGGCGCGAGCTGGCGGTTTACGACACGGTGGACGGCATCTTCGTCAGCCTCGCGCGCTGCACCCATGGGGCGGCCAATCTCTGCGACGGCTATTTCGACGGGCGCCATATCGAATGCCCGCTGCATCAGGGTCTGTTCGACGCCCGCACCGGCCAGCCCAGGGCGGCGCCCGCGCGTGTGCCGCTGCGGATGATCGAGGCGCGGGTGGTGGACGGCACGGTGCAGGTCTTTCTCTAGGAGGCAACGCGAATGACAGCCTGGATCAAGATGATCCCCGATGACGAGGCGGACGACACGCTGCGCGAGGTGCTGGATCTGGCGCGCACCCCGCATGGCACGGTGGACAATGTGATGCGCGTGCATTCGCTGCGCCCCAACACGATGCGCGGCCATGTGATCCTTTATCGCGCCGCGCTGCACGACCCGGCCAACACGCTGCCCGAATGGCTGCAGGAGACGATCAGCTCCTACGTCTCGATCCTGAACGACTGCCCCTATTCGCTGGCCAACCACTGGAAGAACGCCAGCCACCTGATCGGCGATCCCGAACGGGCGGAGGCCATCAAGGCCGCGCTCGACCGGCGGAGCCCGGACGCGGCGTTCGACGGGCGCGAGCTGGCGCTGCTGCGCTATGCCGAAAAGCTGACGCTGCATCCCGGCCAGATGGCCGAGCCCGATGTGGCGGCGCTGCGCGAGGCGGGATGCGACGACGGGCAGATCCTCGAAGCGAACCAGATCGTCGGCTATTTCAACTATGTGAACCGGCTGCTGAACGGGCTTGGCGTCAGCACCGCCGGGGATGTGGTGGGCTACTACGCCCCGGACGAGGCATCATGACCGAAGGCTTCGCCACGCCAGATTTCAGCGCCACGCGCCTCTCGCCCGAGATCGAGCTGTCCCGGCGCGGCAAGCACAGCGGCTGGTTCGGTCTGGTGCATTCGGACAACGCCAACCCGCTGGGACTTTACCCGATCCCCGCGCTTTGCATCGCCGGGCGGCCCGGCCCGACGGTGCTGCTGACCGCCGGGGTTCATGGCGACGAATACGAAGGCCCCGCCGCGCTGATGCGGCTTTTCGAGGCGCTCTCGGACGCGGACATAACGGGCCGGCTGATCATCTTGCCGCAACTCAACGCCCCCGCCTGCCGCGCGGGCACGCGGGTGTCGCCGCTCGACGGCGGCAACCTCAACCGGCTCTGCCCCGGCTCCGCCGAGGGCACACCCACGGAACAGATCGCAGACCTGCTTTGCCATGTGCTGTTCCCGGTGGCCGATGCGGTGATCGACTTGCATTCCGGCGGCGCGGCCTCGTGGTTCGTGCCCTGCGCGCTGGCGGCGCGGCGCCCCGATGGCGGGCTCGACGCGGCGAATATGGCGATGGCGGCGGCTTTCGGCACCAAAACCGTCTGGGTGCTGGGCGCCGCCAATGACAGCCGGTCCGTCAATGGCGCGGCCACGGCGGCGGGGCTGCCCTGCATCGCTGCCGAGCTTGGCGGCGGCGGCTCGGTCGGGCTGGCGGCGCTCGGCGCGGCAGAGGCCGGGCTGCGCGGCACGCTCGCCCATCTGGGTGTGCTGGCCGAGGGTCCGGCGCCGTGCCGCGAGCAGAAATGCGTGGAGCTTGCCGGTCCCGGTTACCGGGTCGTGGCACCCGAGCGCGGGCTTTTTGTGCCCTTCGTCGAGGCGGGGGAGAGCGTGACAGCAGGCACCCCATTGGGCGAGCTGCGCTTTCCCGACACCCCCGCCCGCCCCGCTTTGCCGGTCCTTGCCACGGTCTCCGGCCTCATCCTCGCCGAGACCCGCCGTGCCGCCGTGTTGCAAGGCGATTTCCTGATGTTCGTCGCCCCGGAGATCCCCGAGAGCGGCCCCGGAGAAGGAGCAACCCCATGACCTACGCCACCGCACGCAAGACCCTTGCGGACGAAATCCCCGTCATCGACATCACGCCGCTGCGCGATGGCAGCGATCCCGACGGGGTGGCCCATGCGCTGCACGCCGCAAGCACCGGGCTGGGCTTTATCTATGTGCGCGGGCACGGCATCCCCGAGGCGGCGATCGACGCCGCGCGCGCCGCCGCCTATGCGTTCTTCCATGCCGACCCCGCGCAGAAGGAAGAGGTGCGCGCCGGCAGCAACCATCGCGGCTGGCTCGCTCAGGGTGGGGCCAAGATGCAGGACGGCGCCAAGGCCGATCTCAAGGAAAGCTTTATCTGGGGGTTTCAGGATGCCGATGGCGTCACCCCCGACGATCACCCGCTGCGCGGCAACAACCGCTGGCCCGGTTTCCAGCCGGAGCTGGAAGAGGCCGCGATGACCTATTTCAGCGCCGCCCATGAGGTGGCCCATCACCTGATGCGGGGTTTTGCGTGCGGGCTCGGGCTGGAGGAGGGGTTCTTCCTCAAGACCGCCGACAAGCCGCTGTCGCGCGGGTCGTTCGTCTATTACCCGCCGCAGGATGCCAGCCATGGCGCCGATCAGTTCGGCGTTGGGCCGCATACGGATTTCGGCGTGCTGACCGTGCTTTGCCAGGACGATGTGGGCGGGCTTCAGGTACAGGACGTGACCGGCGAGTGGATCGAGGCGCCGCCCATCCCCGGCACGCTGCTGGTCAATGTCGCCGATCTGCTCGCCCGCTGGACGGACGGCGCCTATAAATCGACGCCCCACCGGGTGGTCAACGCCTCGGGCCGGGAACGCATGTCGCTGGTGGTGGCCTACGATCCCAACCCCGAAACCCGCATCGACCCGCGCGAGGTCTTTGGCCCGGAGCATGGCGCGGCGGAAGAGCCGATCACCTGCGGCGACTATCTGGTCTGGCGCTTCGGCAAGGCCTTTACCTACGGGAAGAGCTGAGCATGGACGGCGTCGTTCCCGGACCGGAGGCGCAGGCCCTGACCGAAGCCGCGCGCAATCTGCTGCTGGATTGCGCCGGGCTTGTGCCGGGCGACCGGGCGGTGATCTGCGTCGAGGATGCGGCGGATCGCTGGTACGATGCCGCCACGCCCTTTGCCGTCGCCGAAGAGGCCGCGCGGCTTGGCATCGCGGTGACCTTCTGCGCGGTGCGCCCGCCGCAGGAGGCGCAGGCCGCCGAGGTGGACGCGCTGCTGGCCGGTCCCGAAACGGTGATCTTCTTCGCACGGCTTGGCGATCAGGGGCGGTTTGCCGCCGCCGAGGCCGGGCGGCGCGTCATGGTCTATGCCCGCAACGCCGCCGATTTCGCCTCGCCCTTCGGGCAGGTGCCCTACCGCGTGACCCATGCGGTGAAACAGGCCGTCGACCGCATCCTGCTGAGCGCCGGGCAGATCGAGATCCTGTGCCCGAACGGCACCCGTCTTACCGGCAGGGCCGCGGGCGACAGCCCGGCCAGCCCGCCCGATGTGACCACGCTGCGCTTTCCCCTCGGCGTGCCAGCGCCGGTGCCCGCGGCGGGCTTTTCCGGCGAGATCGTGCTGACCGACAGCCTCACGCCCACCGGGAACCGCGCCTATGCTACTCCGGTGCTGCTGCTGGAAACCCCCGTCGTCGCGCAGATCGAAAACGGCCGGATCGCTGGGTTCGAGGGCGCCGCGCGGGATGTCGGCGCGATCCGCGCCCATCACGAGCGGGTCGGCGAGCTTTTCGGGATCGACCCCTATGTCGTGCACAGCTGGCACGCGGGGCTGCATCCCGGCTGCCGTTTCTTTCCGCCGGTGGGGCGGGATCGTGATTACTGGTCGAACACCGTGTTCTCCAGCCCGCGCCTGCTGCATTTCCACACCTGCGGCACCGCACCGCCGGGCGAGATCAGCTGGAACATCATGGATGCGACGGTGCGTGTCGATGGCGTGCCGCTCTGGTCGGCGGGCCGTCTGCATGTGGCGCATTTCCCCGAGCTTGCCGGGGCGGCGGCCAGCGACGCCCGGCTGGCAGCGCTCTACTAAGGCGGCGGGCTTGCAAAGCCGCCGCCCGAGCGCGTACCACTTGCCGGGTGCCTGCCTCTGAAAGAGCGTGACCGCTTGCCCCTGCCCGTCATCGACAACCGCGCCGCCCGCCGCCTGTTTCTCGACCGGCATCTTCTGCTGCGTCCGGCAGGCGGGCCGGGCAGGGGCGCGGATCTCGACGGGGTGCTGCACGGGCTGGGTTTTGTGCAGGTCGACAGCGTCAACACGCTGGCGCGGGCGCATGACCTGATCCTCTGGTCCCGGCGCGGGCAGTACCGGCCTCGGGCGCTCGACCAGCTGGTCGCGCGCAGCCGGACCGCGTTCGAGCACTGGACCCATGATGCCGCCGTCATCCCGATGTCGTTCTACCCGATGTGGCGGCTGAAATTCACCCGCGACGAGGCGCATATGCGGGCGCGCTGGCCGCAATGGCGGCGGGACGGCTGGGCGGACGAGGTCGACACCGTGCTCCGGCATGTGGCCGACAACGGCCCCACCTCCTCGCGCGATGTGGGCGAGGGCGAACCCAAGGGCTCGTCGGGGTGGTGGGATTGGCACCCGTCGAAGACCGCGCTCGAATTTCTCTGGCGCTCGGGCCGTCTGGCGATCTGCCACCGCGAGGGCTTCCGCAAGGTCTACGATCTCAGCGAGCGGGTGATCCCCGAGGATCCCTTCGCCGCCCGCTCGCAGACGGCAGAGATCGTGGACTGGGCCATGTGGGAGGCGCTTTCCCGGCTCGGGTTCGGCACCAGCGGCGAGTTGGCGGCGTTTTTCGAGATCGTCACGCGCGACGAAGCCAAAGCCTGGTGCGCCGGGGCGCTGGCCTCGGGCCGGATCGTCGAGGCCGAGGTCGCGATGGCCGATGATACGCGGCGGCGCTGCGTCACGACCCAAGCGACGCTCGACGGGCTGGCGGCGCTGCCCGAGCCTTCGGCACGGGTGCGGCTGCTCTCGCCCTTCGATCCGCTGCTGCGCGACCGGGCGCGGGCGGAACGGCTGTTCGGGTTCCACTACCGGATCGAGATCTTCGTGCCCGAAGCCAAGCGGCGTTACGGCTATTACGTGTTTCCGGTGTTGCAGGGCGACCGGCTGATCGGGCGGATGGACGTCAAGCGCGAGGGGCCGGTACTGAAAGTGCAGGCCTTCTGGCCCGAGACCGGCATTCGCATGGGCAAGGCCCGCAGCGCCGGGCTGCTGGCCGAGCTGGAGCGGATCCTGCCGCTTGCGGGCTGTGACGATCTGGCCTTTGCGGAAGGCTGGATGCGGGGATAACCCCCCGCGCAGCTCCCGGCTAGATGTATGGCGCGCTTTGGATGCCCCCCGGCGCAAAGCTCCGGCGCGACCCGCATCGCCCTGGCCGAAAAGCCACAATTTCAAAGCTTTCCACAAACCCCCATGACCGGCAGACAGATCCGGCATATCGTGCCGGAACGCGATCCGACGACCGCACGCGCAGGCCGCATCCCAGGCAAGCCTTCCCCAGCGGCGCTTTTTCCGTAAAAATCCAACTCAAACCGCCCCACCTGTCTGCCCTCCCTTACGTCCAATAACAGGGCATCCGGGCTGCGCCTGTACGGACAGTCCCATCTTGAAATCCGCCCCGGAATTAGCTAAGTTAGCTACATCGCTTTCCCGGAGCCCTCGCCATGCAATTCACCGTCCACACCGCCAAAAGCCAGCTCTCGCGCCTGATCGAAGCCGCGCTTGCCGGCGAAGAGGTGGTCATCGCCAAGGGTGCGCGGCCGGTGGTTCGACTGGTGCCCATTGCGCAATCGGGGTTCCGGCTCGGCACGCAACAGGGCAAGCTGGGCCCCCTGCCCGACTTCCTCGAACCGCAGGATGCGGAAGATCTGGATCTCTGGGAAGGCCGCTGAATGCCCGCCGTCCTGCTGGACACCCATGCCTGGGTCTGGTCCTTCGCCGACGACAGCCTTCTCTCCCCCGCCGCCCGTGCCGCGATCCTAAGTGCCGAGGCGGTGCTGGTGAGCCCGATCTCCTTTTTCGAGATCGGCCAGAAGGTGCGCATCGGGAAATGGCCCGAAATGGCTGGAATGGTCTCTGATCTGCCGCAGATCCTGCGCGATCAAGGCGGACTGCTGGCACCCTTCACGCCCGAAATCAGCCTGCACGCCGCGCTCTGGGACTGGGTGCATCGCGACCCGTTCGACCGGATCATCGGAGCCACCGCCGCCGAGGCGGGGCTGCCGCTGATCACCCGTGACGCGGCCTTTGCCGGACGCTCCGAACTGCAAATCGTCTGGTGAGCCGCGCTAGGCTTCGTCCTCGTCGCGCAGGCGCGAGCCGGCGGGCGGCGCGCGGCGGATATTGCGCTCCAGATCCAGCACATAACCGATGATCGCCGCCACCGCCTCCCAATGCGCGACGGGGATCTCGCGGTCGATCTCGGCCACGTCGTAAAGCGCCCGCGCCAGCGGGCGGTTCTCGACGATGGGGATCTCGGACTCGCGCGCCAGCCGGCGGATCTGCGCCGCCATCAGATCGGTGCCCTTGGCCAGACAGACCGGCGCCAGATCGACCCCGTTTTCGTATTTCAGCGCCACCGCGTAATGCGTCGGGTTGGTCAGGATCACCGTGGCGCGCGGCACCGCCGCCGTCAGACGCTGCCGGGCGCGCTCGCGCCGCAGGGTCATCCGCTTGGCGCGGATCATCGGGTCGCCCTCGGTCTCCTTCATCTCGTCCTTGATTTCCTGCATCGACATGCGCTGCTTGCGGCGGTGGTCAAAGCGCTTCCACAGAATGTCGGCGATGGTGATCACCGCCACCAGCGCGAGGGTGATCAGCAGCATCTGCCCCGCCGCCTGACGCGCGTAATCGGCCAAAAGCTCGGGAAAGAGCCCCTGCCCCTGCCAGATCTCGCGCACCGCGCGATAGGTGACCCAGGCCGCGATCGCCCCCACCGCCAGCACCTTGCTCACGCTTTTCAGGAACTCGACGAAGGCCGCCAGCGAGAACATCCGCTTGAGCCCCGCCGCGGGCGAAATCTTTGACCATTTCGGCCGCAGACGCTCGGCGGCGACCACCACCTCGCCCTGCAAGGCGACCCCGGCCAGCGCGCCCAGCACCATCAGCAGGATAAGCGGCGCCAGCATCAGCATCACCCCGCGCAAGAGCCCCCGCGTCACACCGCCCAGATCGCGCAGCCCGGTCAGATCGCCGCCGATCTCCACCTGCCCCGCCGTCTCGAACACGCCGCGCAAAAGCCCGGTGAGCGGTGCCGAGACCGAGGGCAGCACAAAGGCGGTGATCGCGAAGAGCGACAGCACGGCCATCAGCGTGCCCGCCTCCTTGGAAGAGGCAACGTCGCCTTTCTCGCGCGCTTTTCGCAGCCGGCGCTCTGTCGGCTCTTCTGTCTTGTTGTCCTTGTCCTCGTCGGCCATGGCTCAGAACACCAGCAGGCCGAGCCAGTCGGCGAAACGCTCGGCGAATTCGCGCATCATCATCGGCGCGGCAATGCCCAGCACCAGCAGCCCCGCGAGGATCAGCACCGGCGCGGCGACAAAGAACACCGGCAGCGAGGGCATCATCCGTGCCGCAAGCCCCATCCCGAGGTTCATCAAAAGCCCCATCACGTAGAAAGGCGCGGCCACCGAGAGCCCGAGGTAAAAGCTCTGTCCCACCGCCTTGACGATCTGCTGCGCCAGATCGCCGGTCAGGATCTGGCCCGGCGGGAACATGTCATAGCTCATCACCATCGCGCCGATGATCAGGTGATGCAGATCAGTGGCAAAGATCACCGCCACCGCCCCCAGCATCAGCCCGGTCGAGATCAGCGTCGAGCCCTGAAAAGAGCCCAGATCGGGGGAAAACGCGTTCGACAGGCCCGCAATCAGCCCGATCTGATAGCCCGCGAATTGCAGCCCCGACATCAGGATGCGCGCCGTCATGCCGATCCAGAGCCCCAGCGTCAGCTCGATGCCGAACGCGGCGATCATCGGCCCCGGCGCATCCAGCGCCAACGGCCCCACGGGCAGCGCCGGATAAAGCGCCAGCGACAGCAGCACGGCGAATGCCAGCCGGTGGCGCATGGGGATAAAGCTCTCGCCAAGCGCCGGCATATACATCAGCACGCCGCCGATCCGGGCAAAGACCATCGCCACCCCCAGGAACTCGACGGTGAGCAGCGCCGAGAGGTTCATGCTACTGCCCGATCGTCGCCACGGTGCGCAGCGCTGCCTTGCGGTGGATCTCGTTATGCGACAGCACCACGGTCATCGGGCTCACCCGCTCCAGCATCGAGCGCACAAAGCTGCGCACCTCGGGGCTGACCAGCAGCGCGGGCCACATGTCCTGCTCGGCGAATTTCTGGATCTCGCGGCGGGCCTGCAACACGAATTCCTGCACCCGCTGTGGCGACATCACGAAATTCCGGTCGTCGCCATTGACGCGCAACGCCTCGAGGAACTCCTTCTCCCAGGCGGGCGACATCGACAGCACGGAAATGAACCCGGTGTCGTCGATCAGCGATTTGCAGATCTGGTTCGACAGACGCCGCCGTACCAGCTCGGTGATCTGCACCACATTCGAGGTGCTGCGCTTGGCCTCGGCGATGGATTCCACGACCAGCGGCAGGTTGCGGATCGAGACACGCTCGGCCAGCAGGTTCTGCAACACATGCTGGATCAGCACCACCGGCGCGTTGCCGGGGATCTCGTTGGCGAGCTTCTGATATTCCCGGTCCAGCCCGTCGATCAGATCCTGCGTCGCGCCATAGGTCATCAGCTCGGGCAGATGTTCCTTCACCACCTCGGTCAGATGGGTGATGATCACGCTTTCCGGATCGACCACGGTCAGCCCCATCGCCTCGGCCTGCGGCGCGGTGGCGGCGTCGACCCAAAGCGCATCGAGCCCGAAGGTCGGGTCCTTGCCGCGCTCGCCGGGCAGCCCGCAATCGCCGGGGTTCACCACCATGAGCCCGGCGGGCCGCACCTCGCCGCGCGCCACCTCGACCCCCTGCACCACCAACGCATAGCTTTGCGCGGGCAGCATCGGCTCGTCCTTGATCCGCACCGAGGGCAGCACAAAGCCGAATTCACGCGCAAAGAGGTTGCGCAGGCTCTTGATCTTGCCCGCCAGCGCCGCATCGCTGCTGGAGATCAGCGGCACCAGCGCCTGGCCCAGCTCCAGCCGCAGGCTGTCGAGTTTCAGCGTGTCCTTGATGTTGTCCTCGGGCGCCGCGGCTTCGGCTTTTTGCTTGGCCGCCTCGACCCGCGCGGCAGAGACCTTTTCAGACCGCGCCTGCTGCGCAACCACCACCCCCAGCGACACCATCAGCCCCGCGAGAAGCGTGAAGACGACGCTGGGAAAGCCCGGCAGCAGGCCGATGCCAAACAGCAGCACCGAGGCCATGAACAGCGCCTTCGGGAAGCGCGAGAGCTGGCCCAGAACCGCCTCGTTGGTGGCACCCACGGTGCCGCCCTTGGTGACGATGAGGCCGGCGGCCAGCGACACGATCAGAGCCGGAACCTGCGTCACAAGCCCGTCGCCGATGGTCAGCGAGGTGTAGAAATTCGTCGCTTCCGACAGGCTCAGATCGTGCTGCGCCACACCGATCAGGATGCCGCCCACCACGTTGATCAGGGTGATGATAAGCCCCGCCATCGCGTCGCCGCGCACGAATTTCGAGGCACCGTCCATGGCGCCGTAGAAGCTGCTTTCATCCTCCAGCATCTTGCGCCGGGTGCGGGCCTGTTCCTCGTCGATGAGCCCTGCCCCCAGATCGGCGTCGATGGCCATCTGCTTGCCCGGCATCGCATCCAGCGAGAAGCGGGCCGACACTTCGGCGATCCGGGTCGAGCCCTTGGTGATCACCACGAAGTTGATCACCACGAGGATGGCGAAAACCACGATCCCGATGACGAAATTGCCCGAGACGATGAAGCGCGAGAACCCCTCGATCACCCCGCCGGCGGCCCCTGCCCCGGTATGGCCTTCGGACAGGATCAGCCGGGTCGAGGCCACGTTGAGCGACAGGCGCATCATCGTGACGACCAGCAGCAGCGTGGGGAAGCTGTTGAATTCCAGCGGCTTGGGGATCCACAGCGCCACCATGAGGATCAGCACGGAAACCGCCAGCGACACCGCCAGCCCGAAATCGAGCACAACGGCGGGCAGCGGCACAAAAAGCACCGCCAGGATGAGGATGACGCCCACCGCGAAGCCCACGTCGCGGTTGCTGCGGCCGCGCGTCAGCCAGCCTGCGGCGCCGGTGGAGGGGAAGGAATCGGAAAGCGCCATCAGAACATCTTTCGGAAGGCAGGCAGAACAGGTTCCATCACCTGACGGCCAAAGAGGCTGCGCGCGCCCTCCTCCGCGGCGCCGGAGCGGCGCGTGAGCTCGGAGGTCCAGAAATGGCCCGCAGGCAGCGGTTCGGCCGCCAGCGTCACCGTCTGCCCCGAGCCCGCCCCTGCCCCGCGCGACGCCAGCGCGCGAAAGATGTCGAGCCGGTCATTCGCGATGTCCACATTCTGCTTGAGCCGGGTCAGATAGGCGTCCTTGTACTGATCGGTGGCCGAGTGATAACGCCCCGCCGCCTCGATCCAGTCGTCCGTCTGCTCATAAAGCCGCACCAGAAGCTGCGCCGCGTAATCCACGTTGCGGGCCGGGTCGAACCCGTCGGACAGCACCGGAAATGCGTCGGGGTGCCAGCGCAGATTGACCTGCATGCACCCCACGTCGATCGACTCCACCCCCTGCGCCTGCCGCGCGCGGACCCAGCTTTCCGCCGTGCCGGGGCTGTTGAAGAAGCGCCCGTCGCCATCGGCATTGGCGACCCAGGGCCAGACGGTCAACTCGCCCTCATGCATCATCCCCGCCTCTTGCAGCCCGATGCCGAGCAGCAGATTGCCGGGGATCTTGTGACGAAGCTGCGCGCGCAGGATCTCCTGAATGCAGACCCCGCCCGGATCGACCGGCCCACGCCGTGGCGAGGCGGCTTCGGCCCCTGCCGAGGGGCGGTAGAAATTGCTCCAGTCCGCCTTGGCGCCCTGCCCTGCCAGAAGCACCCCGATCAACGCCAGCATCACCCCGCGAAGCCAGGTCATCACGAGCCCCCGCTGACGATGAGATCGAAGGCGCGGTCCGACAGCGCCTTGACCATGGCATACATGAAGGGCGTAAAGACCAGCAGCCCGAGAAAGATCGCGACGATCTTCGGCACGAAGGTGAGAGTCATTTCCTGGATCTGCGTCAGAGCCTGGAAAAACGCGATGAGCAGACCCACAACCAGCGCAATCGCCATGATCGGGCCCGCCGCGTAAAGCACGGTGAGAAAGGCGTCCGACAGGATTGTGTGGGTGTCGCTCTCGGTCACAGTGCCCCCTGCCCGATCAGACCGCTGCTCAGACCGGCATGCGGATGATTTCCTGATAGGCCTCGACCAGCTTGTCGCGCACCGACACGGCGACTTTCACGGTCGAATCCAGCTCCAGCGTCGCCTCGACCACCGCCTGGGTGTCGGCATTGCCCTGCAACCCGGTCTGCGCCACGGCCTCGGCCTGACGCACGGTCTGCACCGCATCGCGCCCGGCATCCGCAAGCATGTCGGAGAAGCTGGGCTTGTCGGCCTCCGCCGGCGCGGCCACGGCCGGGGCGCTCTCCATGTCCCGCGAGGCGCGATAGGCCCCCGAGGCTGCGTTTACCGACAAAAGCGAGGAGGAAGGCTCTGCCATAGATCTTTACCTTACTTGAGCAAATCGAGAAGTTGCGAGCGCATGTTGCGCCCGGTTTCGAACATGTTGAGATTGGCCTGATAGCTGCGCGAGGCTTCGCGCATATTGCTCATCTCGAGGATCGTCTTGACGTTCGACACCTTGACGAAGCCGTCCTGATCCGCCGCCGGATGGGCCGGATCGTAGCGCAGCTCGAAATTCGTATCGTCACGCCGGATGCCCGAGACATCGACCATCGAGGCGCCGCTTTCGCGATCGACCATCTCCTCGAAGGAGATGACCTTGCGGCGATAGGGTTCCTCGCCCGGCGTGGTGCCGGTGGAATTGGCGTTGGCGACATTTTCCGAAACGACCTTGAGCCGCTCGCCCTGCGCCCGCATCCCGCTTGCCGCAACCGAAAGAATGGATTTCAGCGTGTCCATGTGGCCCCCTTACCGAATGCCCGTCACCGCAATGGTCAGCAGCGTGTGACCCTTGCGGTAAAGCTCGGCCGCAAGGCGGTAATTCCCCGCCACCTCGGCCGCCTTGATGGTCTGCTGTTCCAGCGCCACGGTGTTGCCGTCGAGGCTCGCCTCCCAGGCGTCCTCGTCAAGCTCGACCCGCACGCCGTTCGGGGCGCCGCCCACGCTCTGGATATGCCGGGCATTGGTCACGTTCAGCCCGCGCATCGCGTTCGACCCTTCGAGCATCGCATCGAAGGAGCTGATCTCCTTGGATTTGTAATCCGGCGTATCGGCATTCGCGATGTTCTCGGAAATCACCGATTGCCGCGCGCCAAGCCACTTCATGCGCTGGGACGCGAGCTGGAAAAACGACATACCGGTGAGCTTCATGAACAGTTCCCTTTTCGTCAAAACAAGGATAGCATGAATAAATCCGGGATAGCAATGGATAGAGACCATGCATACAGCCTTTTCAGAGCTTTCTAGCCTTACAAGGACCATTGAAAGGGCAAGTATAACCGGTCAGGTCACCTCGGCGCTGGGTCTGGTGCTCACGGTCTCGGGTCTTGAGCGGGCCATGGGCATCGGGGCGCATTGTGTGGTGCAGGGCAGCGGCGGGCCGGTGCTGGCCGAAGTGGTGGGGATCGACGCGCAGGGCACCCGGCTCCTGCCCTTCGGAAGCTGGGACGGCGTGCGCGCCGGAGACCCGGTTGCAGTCACCCACACCGCCGCCGACATCCGCCCGGACGAGGCCTGGATCGGCCGGGTGCTGGATGCGCTGGGGCGTCCGCTCGACGGCAAGGGACGGCTGCCCGAAGGCGGCACGCCGCGCGCCATCCGCGCGGCCCCTCCCCCGGCCTTCCAGCGCCGCCGCGTCGGCCCGCGTCTGGCCACGCGCCTCAAGGTGATGGATGTGTTCGCGCCGCTCTGCCGTGGTCAGCGCATGGGGGTCTTTGCGGGCTCGGGCGTGGGCAAATCGACCATGATGGCGATGCTGGCGCGCAATGCCCAGGCCGATGTGATCGTGGTGGGCCTCGTCGGCGAACGGGGACGTGAGGTGCAGGATTTCCTCCAGGACGATCTGGGCGAAGACGGTCTGGCTCGTGCCGTTGTCGTGGTCTCGACCGGGGACGAGCCGCCGCTGATGCGCCGTCAGGCCGCCTGGACTGCCACCGCCGTGGCCGAGCATTTCCGCGATCAGGGCAAACAGGTGCTGCTGCTTATCGACAGCGTGACCCGCTTTGCCATGGCGCAGCGCGAAATCGGCCTGGCCGGGGGCGAGCCGCCGACCGCCAAGGGCTACCCGCCGACCACCTTCGCCGAGCTGCCGCGCATGATGGAACGCGCGGGTCCGGGCTCTGACACGGCGGGCGACATCACCGCGCTTTACACCGTGCTGATGGATGGCGACGACATGGACGATCCCATCGCCGATGCGGTGCGCGGTATCCTCGACGGGCATGTGCTGCTCGATCGAAAGATCGCCGAGCAAGGACGTTTCCCGGCGGTGAACCTGCTGCGCTCGATCTCCCGAATGCTGCCCGACTGTCACAGCGAAGAGGAATACGCGCTCTACCGTGCCGCCCGCCGCGCCGTCGCTCGCTACGCGGATATGGAAGAGCTGATCCGCATCGGCGCCTACCGTCTGGGCAGCGATGCCGAGGTCGATGCCGCCATCCGTCTGGCCGAGCCGCTCGACGCGCTGTTGTCCCAGGCCAAGCGTGACGCGATGGAGCCGGAAGAGACCTTTGCCGCGCTCGCGCAATGTCTGGCGGATGCCGGTATACAGGTCAAACCCGTCTGACCGTGACAGGGGAATGTTGACAGCTGTCAACTCGGGCAGCCGCATGGTCTAGGCTGCCCGCCGGGAAAGAGCGGCAATCATATCATCAGGGTCGAACCCGCCGTCTCGCGCCTTTTTCGACAGACTTCTGAGATAGGCTCCGGGCGAACGAATGCTGCCGATCCGCTGGATGATGCCTGCCAGTGTCGTGGCCGCATCCACCGAGCCCATACTGCGGCACGCTTCCTGCCATGTGGCTCTATCTATGCCTGTCATGGGCGCCATACGGGCCATAAGCTGTACGAATTCCTCCCAGCTATGTAGCCCTTTCTCTGCATAAGGCAGAACATCGGGGCAGGCCCGGAGGATGGGGGACAGAGATTTCCTCTGCGGCGCTTTCAAATCAATAAGACTCTTATCTGAGTCCTGTATGTGCCGCTCATTCTGGTTGCCGAGGGCGCTCATTTCGGGCGTCACAGGGTCGATTTCCGGGGTCTCTGGCGTGAGTTTTTCCACAAGCGCCTCGACCATCGGCTTCAGGGTGTCGCGCATCCGGGTGAGTTCGTCGAGCGTGAGCTTGCGGCGCAGAAGCCGTTTGCCGAGGGTGAGGAAATCTTGCAGCGTGTTGTCGTCATCGGCGAGGTCGGTGAGCTTGGCGGCGTCGCGCATCAGCAGCACGAACTCTTCCCGTAGCAAGGCGATCTCGTTGCGGCGCTGATCGGCGGCCCGGGCCTCGGCGGCGAATTCTCCGCAGCGGTGGAGCAGGGGGCGCAGATCGAAGCCAAAGGCCCGCAGCGCGCCGCCATCGGTATCCCGCCGCAGGTAGCGCTTGCCATTGGGGCTGTCGTGGCGGATCAGCAACCCGGCCTCGACCAGCGTCGCGAGATGCCGGCGCAGGGTGCTCTCGGGCATGCCATGGGCGCGCTCGCTCAGCCGCGCATTGGAGGCGTAGACGATCAGCCCGTCGGTTTCGTTCAGCTCGCGCGGGCCGTGGAAGCTCAGCAGCACGGACAGGACGCGCAGGGTGCGGTCCGACAGGCCAAAGCTCTCGCGCGCGGCGGATAGCCAGGACAGAACCTCCCATTTATCTATGGAGGTGACGGGGGCAGGGCGGTCCATGCGCGCGCATGTCGCCATTTGGCAAGCCGATACCGGCCGCCGCCCGAAGGGCGTCGTGGTGACTCTCTGCATTGTGATTTCACGAGGCAAAACTTTTCTACCCGCCGGACTCAGTCGGCGTTGACAGCTGTCAACAAGAGGGGCTAGATTCGAAGTGCGAGAACGAACAGGCCTCTCGGGATGTCATGTCCTGGGGGGCTTTTCTTTTGGGTCTTGCCGGGATGTGCCTCCTGTCGTTGCTGCTCTGAAAAGTGGGGCAGGGCCCCTATTCGCCGCTCTGGTCGCGCCAGTTGCGGTGAAGCTCGGAAATATTCTCGATCAGCCAGTCCTCGAAGCCCTGCGCCTCTGTGGCGTCGAAGGTCAGCGTGGTCTTGCGGCCGGATTTCTTGGCCTGGCCGATGCGCCCGGCGCTGCCGCGCAGTTCCTGCGCCACGGGGGCGGGGGATTTGGCGGGTTTGCGGGTGATCAGTTGAAGCGCCTCTTCAAAGCGCGCGTCGGAATTCTCGCCGCTCAGCAACGCAGCCACCCGAGCCGGCGACTTGCCGCTCGGTCCCAGCCCGTCGGCGAGCTTGCGCCAGCGATCGCGCCCGGCGGCGGGCGCGGGCCCGATGGCCTCGATCAGCACCAGGGGCACCGTGTCGGCGACGCTCAGCATCCGGCTGATGACGGTCTTGTCTATGTGCAGCGCGTCGCAGATCACCTTGCGCTCAAAGCCCTCGTCGCGCATCTGGCGGGCGAAATTGGCCTTTTCGATAAAGGTCAGATCGCGCCGCGCGCTGTTTTCCTGGCCCTGCGCCACCACAAGATCGTGGTCCGACAGGTCGCGCACAATGGCTTTGACCGGCAGGCCGAGATCGCGCAGCGCCGCCACACGGCGGCGGCCATAGACGATCTGGAACCGGTCCTCCGTGCCTTCGATATGGCGCAGAAGCACCGGCACCTGCTGGCCGTATTCCTGTAGAGACGCCTTGAGCCGCTCATGCTCGGCGGCGTCTTCGCCCAGCCGGTCCTGAAGCCCGCCCATCTCGATCTGATCGGCGGGAATATCCACCATGGCGCGGCTCTTGAGCTGCGCGATCGACTGGCTCACCGCCCCGATGGCTCCCTTGGTATAGCGCGGCTGGCGCGGGGCAGGGGCCTCGGGGCTGTCCGGCGGCGGGGCTGTCGCGTCGCCCATCAGGTTTTTCAACAGATCCTTGCGTGCCATCTCAACGCCCCCAGCTTTTCTGAACGAGATCGAGGATCTCGCCATTGACTGAATCAAGGCTTTCCATGGCGCGCTCATAGGTGGAGCGGGTGAATTGGCTCTTTTCCACCTCGTAAAGCGTCTGCTTGGTGATCCCTGCATCCGAGATCGCGGTGGATTTCAGCACCGGGTGATTCAGCACATATTCGCCGAACATCGAGCGCATGAAGCTCACCATCTGGTTCTGCGGCCCGTCGCCCGGCTCGTAGCGGGTGACCACATAGCGCAGCCAGTCATAGCTCATGTCGCCGCCCGCCTCGCTGACCACGCCCAGCAGGTTCGAGGTCATCAGCAGGAACTGGCACATGGACATCACGTCGAGCATCTGCGGATGCACGGTCACCAGCACGGCGGTGGCCGCCGAGAGCGCCGACATGGTCAGAAAGCCCAGCTGCGGCGGGCAGTCGATCACCACCACGTCGTAATCCGCCTCGACCTCGGCCAGCTTGTCGCCGACCCGCGTAAAGAACAAAGACCCCGAACGCTCGGCCAGCGCGCGGGGGGTTTCATGTTCGAATTCCATCAGGTCGAGATTGCCGGGCACGATGTCGAGCCCGTGGAAATAGGTCCGCTGGATCACGTCCCGCATCGGCACGGGATCCTCGTAGCGGATCGCGTCGTAAAGCGTGCCGCCGTCGAGCAGGTCGAACTCGGGCTGGAACCCGTGCAGGGCCGAAAGCGAGGCCTGCGGGTCGAGGTCGATGGCCAGCACGCGATAGCCGTCCAGCGCAGCCTTCTGCGCCAGATGCGCGGCGGTGGTGGTCTTGCCCGAGCCGCCCTTGAAGTTGATGACGGTGATCACCTGAAGATGATCGCCCTCGCGGCGGCCCGGAAGGTAGGTTCCGGGCGACTTCGTGCCTTTTTCCAGGAACTCACGCAGCATGGCCATGTCGGCGGAGGTGTAATAGCGCCGCCCGTTGCCGCGGATCTCGGGCTCCGGCCCCTTGCCGTCGAGATGCAGCTTGCGCAGATAGGCGTCCTTGACCCCCAGCATGGCGGCAACCTCGCCGCTGGTGAATTTGCGCAGCTCCTTGCGCGCATGCGGCGGGAAGAGTTGTGACCGGTGCGCCTGCAGGCGCTCGGATAAACGTGCCGCGTGATCGCCCACAAGACGGTCGATCCGGTTCTGTCGGGTCATCAGGTCTGCCCTCGTGCCCAAAGCGTTTGTTACGCTTATTGTCGTCTTATTTGCTTTTCTCCGTAATTGAATGCCTGCGTTTCCAGATTCGGGCAAGATATTTCTGCCACATCTAGTGTGCAGGGCAGAGAGCAGACACTAAAGCAATCAGAAGGGCTTAGCGCTTCCAGCGCAGCAGCGACAGCTCGTCCTGGGCGGCGGCCTCGCGCTTGGCATCTTGCTTGCGGGCTTCGGTAAGCCTTGTAAACCTCAGAATTTCATAGGTTTTTTGTTCAGACAGCGCAATGCGCAGACGGTCTTCGGCGCGGGCCAGCTCGGGCGCGAGCTTTGCCGCCTCGTGCGAAATCCGGTCCAGTTCCGAGCGGATCGAGTGAATGAAGCGGCCCAGATAGGGCGCGCCTTCCAGCCCCTCGATATGCGATTCACCGGAAAGACGCTGCAATAGAGCCTGTTTTTCCGAATCGAGCCGATCCATGCGGGCGCGAATCTCGCCGGTGGCGCGGGCCTGGCGTTCGGTATCCAGCCGCTTGACCCGCTCCATGATCTCGAGCGCCTTGATCCGCCGGCGGTCGGTGTCAGTGGCCATTCGTGCGGGCCTCCGGCTCGTCCGCCGGCGCCGCCGCAGCGGGATCTTCGCCGCCGAGCTTGATGCGGATCCGGGCGAGCAGATCCAGCGGATAACCCCGGTCGCTGGGGGGCAGCGCGTCGAACTCACCGCCGACGGCCGCCGAGGCAAAGCCCGGATCGTCTTCTGCTTCGGGCGTTGGGTCCGGCGCACCGGCGGCCCAGGCCACCCCCGCCAGAAACAGCAGCGGAAGGGCGCGCCAGAGAGTCATGCGGCGGGCAGCTCTTTCTGGGCGGCCTCGACGGCGTAGAAGTCGGGCTGCATCCGGGTGGGAATATTGCCCCGCCCGATCTCGACGCAGATGCTGGGCGGATGATCGGAGACCATCGCGACAAAGACATCGCGGATGATGAGATAAAAGGCGCTGTCCTCTTCCTCGATCTGCTTCAGACGGCCCGAGATCGGCTGCACCATGCAATAGGCGAGAAACACGCCGAGGAAGGTGCCGACCAGCGCGCCGCCGATCATGCTGCCGAGGATCTCGGGGGGCTGGTCGATCGAGGACATGGTCTTGATCACGCCCAGAACCGCCGCGACGATGCCGATGGCGGGCAGCCCGTCGGCCACCTGCTGGATCGCGTGGACCGAGGCTTGCGATTCATGATGGTGCTTCTTGATCTTGCGGTTGATCACGTCCTCGGTGGCGTATTTGTCGTCGAACTGCATGGAGAGCATGCGAAAGCTGTCGCGGATCAGGTCGATGGCAAAATGATCGCCCGCCACCTTGGGATAGCGGGAAAAGATCTCGCTGTCCTTGGGAGATTCAATATGGCTGTCCAGCGCCAGGATGCCCTTGGCCTTGTAGATCCGCGTCAGCTCGAACATCAGGTTCAGAAGATCGGTGTAATCCTTGGCCTTCCATTTTGGGCCCTTCAGAACCTTGATCACCCCCAGGAAAGAGTTCTTGATCACGTCGATACTGTTGGCGATGACAAAGGCCCCAAGGGCCGCGCCGCCGATCATCATGCCCTCGAAGGGCAGGGCGTGCAGCACGATGTCCATCTTGCCGCCCGACAGGATGAAGCCCCCGAAAACAAGGCCAAACACAAGGACAAGTCCGAGAATCAGCGTCATTGGATGTGGTCTCTGCTTGAAGGTCCCGCGCCGGGATCCCCCGGCAATACATGTTAAATCATAGGTAAATTTGACTTCCTTTCAAGTATAAACAAGGATAGATTGTAGAAATAGAAGGACAGTCCGGGGCTGACGATGATGATCGCCGAAAAACTCGCTTATTTCTTCGAGGCCACCGACCTCATGAGCGTCTTTGTCGACTGGCCCGAGGAGATCGGGCTGGTTCTGTGTCTGGACGATGCGGGCACTTGCGAGATGCTTCTGCACCATCGTGACGAGGGGCGGGCGGTGATCCGCAAGGCGGGCGCAGTGCTGAACTGTCCGGTGGGGCAATTCGCCGTGGTGCCCGAGATCGAGGGCTATCCGACACGCCGGGTGATGTTCAGTGACGAGCAGAAGCTACTGGCGCTGGTCGAGGATGAAAGCGATCTGGCCGAGATGGCGGCGGATTACCTGATCAATTACCGCTTCCAGAAGGCGCGCAAGGAAAAGGCCGTGACCGCGCCGTCGATCGCTGCCGCCGTGCCGAAGCCGGTCGAACCTTTCCGCTGGCGTCCGCGGCTGCATTTCTCCGAGGTGCGCAAGGCCGTGCAGCCCAAATCCAAGCCGGTCAAAGGCCCCGAGATGCCGCAGGGCTATGCCGCTGCCGAGGCCGTGAAGGACAGCGAATGCCGTATCGCCGAGGGTGAAATCAGCCTCGGTCATCGCGGCGTGCGGCTGATGCTGGCGGCAGATCAGGTGACCATCAAGACGCGCACCCAGCTTGTGCAGGAGATCGGCTTTCGCGACGATTTCTCGCGCTTCGTGCTGCCGCGCAAGGCGGTCGATGGCTGGCAGGCGGGCGACCCGCTGGTGATCGACATCCCCGAGACGCGCTTTCCCGAAGGTCTGCGGCAGCGCTTTGCCAAGGGGCCGCGCGTGGCCGAGGTGACGGTGACCGCGCAGGGCGTCTTTGTGGCGCCTGGTGCGGCGATCCCGCAGCCTGAGGTCGCCGAAGAAGCGCCGATCAAGAAACGCCGCCGCTTCTTCACGCCGGGGCGGGCGGCCATGGTGGCGCTTGTGGGGCTTGGTGTGGCAACCGGCACGATGATGAATGCCGTCGAGCTGCCCAAGGAATTTGACGCGCTGTTCCAGCAGGTGGTGGCAGAGACGGACCGGTGATCTGCGCCATCATCACCCCCATCGGCCCCGGCCATGAGGCTCTGTTTCAGCAGGTTTGCGCCCCGTCGGTGGCGCAGGCCGAGGCTTGGAACAAGGGCCCGTTCGCCGAGATCCGCCATTATGCGATGGATGACACGCAGGGCCGCCACGGACGCTCGGCGCGGCGCAACGAGGCGTTGCAACGGGCATTGGCCGAGGGGGTGGACTGGGTCTTTTTCCTCGATGCCGACGATCTTCTGACCCCCAACGCTTTTGAGGCGTTCGGGCGGGTGATCGCTGAAGAACCCGATCTTGAGGCGGTCTGGGGTCTGATCTGCACGCTTGACGCGGGCGGAGAGCCGCAGCTCCGCGAGGGCCAGCCGGAGCGGATCGACACGCGCGCGGCGTTTCTTGCAGTGCAGCCCTATAACGCGGTGCAGATCGGCGGGTTCTTCCGCACGGAGCTGGCGGCGCGGATCGGCTTCGATGCCGCCATGGATACCGGCGAGGATTACAAGTTCTACTGCCAGCTCTGGGCCGGGGCGCGCTGCGCCAAGCGGCCCGAGATCTTTTTCGTCAACCAGCGCGGCCAGCATTCCACCGGCCCGCGGTCTGCCACCGGCGCCGACTGGGCGCGCAGCGTCGCCGAGCAGTGGAAGGCGCAGCTCGCGCAGCTGCCGGTCTGGGCCGAGTTCGACGATGGCGGCGAGACGCCGGTGCGCATGCGGCTTACCAACCCCGGCGATCTCATTCAGGCGTCTTACCTTCAGGGGCGGTATTTCGAGACGGACTCGCTGGAAAAGCTGAAAAGGCTGATCGACCGCCCGGCGCCGCGCATTGTCGAGGTGGGGGCGAATATCGGCAACCACGTCGTCTGGTATGCCCGGCATCTCGGCGCGTCGAAAATTTACCCGGTGGAGCCGAACCCCGAGGCGCTGGCGCTGCTCGACGACAATATCGCCGCCAACGGGCTGGACGCGGTCATCGACCGGCGCGGCATGGGCCTCGGCGCCGGGGCAGGGGAGGGGCGCTTCGTGACCGAGACCGCCGACGCCGACAACCTGGGCGCCACGCGGCTGGTCGCGGCCGAGGATGGCGGCATCGAGACCCGCTCTCTGGATGCGCTTTTGGGCGAAGACAGGGTCGATTTCATCAAGATCGACGCCGAGGGGATGGAGCTTGAGGTGCTGGAGGGCGCCGCAGAGCTGATCGCCCGCGACCGCCCGGTGATCTGGGTCGAGGTGCTGCGCCCCAATGTGATGGGCTTTGTCCAGAGCTGGTGCCGCAAGGCCGGGTATCGGGTGGCCGACAGCACGCCCTACCGCAACACCATGGATTATTTCGCCGTACCGAAGGACAGGCCATGACCACGCAAACGCTTTCCCGCAAGGAAAAACGCGCCGCCATCGCCAGGGCTTCGAAACTCTACGGGCTGAAAGGCGACGACGCGCTGGCGATCCACAACGCCTATCTGACCATGCAAAAGGGCGATCTGGGCGGCGCGCTGCGGCTTGCCCACCCGGTCACGCAGCGCCATCCGGGCAACCCCCATGGCTGGATCCTGCTGGGCAGCGCGGCGCTGAGCCAGCGCGAGGGCGAGACCGCCAAGGCGTTCTTTGCCAAGGCGGTCGAATGCGCCCCCAAAGGCGCGCGTGCTCTGGCCGGGCTTGGCAAGGCGCATGTGCTGTGTGCCGAGGTCGAGCCGGCTTGCGCGATCATGGAGCAGGCCATCGACGCGGGCAGCAAGGACGTGCCCATGATGCTGCTCTATCTCGATCTGACCGGACGGCTGGGCCGCCGCCTGCACGCGGCCAAGCGGCTGGAGCCGCTGGCGCAGAAGCTCGACAGCGCCGATCTGGCCTACAAGCTGGGCCTGTCGCTGCAGGAGGTGGACGAGACCAAACGCGCGGCGATTTGTTTCGAACGCGCCTATGCGCTCGATCCCGCGCCCGAGGCGCATCAGATCGCGCAGGCGCAGGCACTGCTTTATACGGGCCGGGTGGAAGAGGCGGAGGCACGGGCGCGGGAACTGCTTGAGACGCTCAAGGACCGCGACCAGCTGGCGCTTGTGCTGCTCACCGCGCTGCGGCTTCAGCGCAAGGGTGACGAGGCGCTGGGTTTTGCCGAGGCGTTCGAATTCGCCACGCCCGAAGGCTTTGCCCAGGCGCGTGGCATGGTGGCGAACGTGTTGCAGGACCAGGACGATATGGCGGGAGCGGAGGCCGCCTATCAGGAGGCGATGCACATCGCCGGAGAGCAACCGCGTATCCGCAAGGCCTATGGCGTCTTCTGCTATCGCGACGGGCGCTATGCCGAAGGCGCCGCGCATTACGAAAAGCGCCTGCCCGCGTTGCAGCGCCGTCAGGTGGCGGTGGAGAACGCGGCGCCGGAAAATCTCGCCATGCAGGACCGGGTGTTCCTGATGGCGGAGCAGGGCATCGGCGACCAGATCGCGCTGATGTCGCTTTTGCGTCTTGCGCCGCTGAAGGACGGGGCCGAGGTGACTTTTGTCGGCGATCCGCGTCACGGGCCGCTGCTGGACGGAAACGCGCTGGGGCTGGGCCATATGGCGCAGAGCGATCTCAACGGCGTGACGCCGCCGGTGGCGCCGGGCGAGATGGTGTTTCTCGGCGATCTGACCCGATACCTGCCCGATGCCGCCCCCGCAGCGCGGCAGGGGGCCTATCTCACTCCCGATGCGGGGGCGGTCGATACGATCCGCACGCGCTATGAGGCGCTGGCCGAGGGGCGCCCGATCTTCGGGCTCGCCTGGGCCAGCCGGTCGCTGATCGGCGCGCTGCGCTCGCTGCCGCTGTCCGAGCTGGTCGCGGTTCTGCCCGAGGGCGCCTTTGTGGTCGACCTGCAATATGGCGACACGCGCGACGAGATCGCCGCCGCGAAAGCCGCACGCCCGGATCTGCTGTTCCACAGCGATCCGCAGATCGACCAGATGACGGATCTCGCCGGGTTCGCCGCGCAGCTGACGGCGCTGGATCGGGTGATCACCATCGACAACACGACGGCGCATCTGGCGGGTGCCCTCGGCCTTGCCGATGCGCATCTGCTGCTGCCGGCGGGATCGGAATGCATGTGGTATTGGGGCGGGGAGGGCTCTGAAGACCCATGGTACGCAACGCTGACCCTGCACCGGCAGCGCCGGGCGGGCGACTGGTCGGGGCCGCTGGCAGAGCTGGCGGCGCGATGGGCCCGGTAAAGTCAGAACGGCGCGTCGCCCTCGAGCACATAGCCCTGCGCGCGGATCGTCCGCACGCGCAGGGTGTCACCGAACTGTGCTTCCAGCTTTTGCCGGATGCGCGCGATATGCACGTCGAAGCGCCGGTCGCCATAGCTCCAATCCGCCTCGCCCAGCACGCGGGCGAGCGTCGGGCGGTCGACGATCTCGCCGCGATGGGCGTTGAGATGGCTGAAGATACGCTCCTCCAAAGGCGTGAGCCCCAGCTGCACCAGCCGGGCCGCGGGCTGGCTGACCTGGGCCGCGGCGCGCAGCCGGACGGCGAGCCGCGCCTGCAGCTCGCTCGGGTCGTGATCGGCGCGCAGCGCGTCGTCGGCGCCGGCGGCAAAGGCTTCGGCGGGGCCGCGCGGCCGGTTGCCATGATCGACCGCAAGGATGACCGCCCCCGGCGCGTGGCGGCGGGCGCTGGCGATCAGCGCCAGCATGTCGTCGTCGCGCGGCAGATGCGCCGACAGCCCCGCGATCATCGCCGTGAGCGGCGTGCCGGGGCGGATCAGCTCGGCCATCTCTCCGGGCCGCGCGCGCCGCAGCACCCGCCGCATCCCGGCATTGCGCAAAAGCGCCGCCCAGGCGTTGCGCCGCGCCGTGTCGCGCTCGACCACCACCGCGAAAGAGGCCCTCTCAGCCGTCGCCATCCCGCTCCCTCGTGGGCCTGTTCAGAACGTCAAGGTTTGTGCGAAGTTTTTCTGATGTTTTCAACAAGGATTAACCTTGGGATCCTATTTCCCGGTAGATGATATGAAAAAGACGAACAAGAAGAGGTCTGCCAAATGAAGACCCTCCTGCACCGCCTTCTGGGGCGCCTGACCCGTCAGGCCCCGGCAGAGGCGGCGCCCGAGCCGGGTGAACGCTATCTGACCTGCCTTGAAACGGGGCAGCGCAAGCCGTTGTTGCGGCGCCATATTCGCGAGGCGTTTGGCATGAGCCCGGAAGAGTACAGGCAAAAATGGGGGCTGCCCGAGGACTATCCCATGGTCTCGCGCGCCTATGCGGAACGGCGAAAAGCCGCCCGGTCCATGAAGTTTCAAGGATAGTGTTCCGAAATAGCCCGGCTTCCGCTAGGATAGCTGGAACAACACCCGCTGCGGCAGGACCCGACAAAGACAATCTCGATGATGCGCAAGAGCAAACCGACCAAGATCGGCAGGCGCTTTCGAAGAAGAAACGGCAGGGATGCAGATGAGCGAACAGGATGTGAAGCAGGACATGGTAAGCCGCATTGTCGCGGCTTATGCCTCGCGCCCGGATGTCACCCCCGATGAAATCGTGGCGCTGTACCGGCGCCTGACCGGCGAGATGGGCGGCACCCCCGCCGTCGCCCCCGCGCCGCAGGCCAATCCCGGCATGCGCCCGGCGCTGCCCATCGAACAGGCTGTGACCGAGGACAAGGTGTATTGCCTGTGCTGCGGGCGCGGCTTCAAGATGCTCAAGCGGCATCTGGGCGCCGAGCATGGCATGACCGAGGCGGAATACCGCGCGGCCTTTGGTCTGCCCGAGGATATGCCGCTGGTCGCCCCCAGCTATTCGCGCAAGAAGGCGAGCCACGCCAAGGAGGCGGGCTTGGGCAAATACGACCGCTCCGTCATCGCCGGAGAGGCATGAGCTGATCCATGGCGGGCAAGAACGAACAGGCGATCGTTATCAAGCGGATCGAGGAAGACGACGGGCACGGCCATCACGGCGGTGCCTGGAAGGTGGCCTATGCGGATTTCATGACCGCGATGATGGCGTTTTTCCTGCTGCTGTGGATTCTCGCCGCCTCGGATGAGGAAAAGCTGCGCGGCCTGGCGGATTATTTCACCCCCAGCCTGTCGGAAAGCGGCGGGCGTGGCGAAGGCTTTCTCGACGGCACCGTGCTGGCGCAGGACGGGGTGATGAGCGGCACCGACGGCCCCGCGACCCCGGTGCAACTGCCGAGCTTCGGGCAGGAAAACCCGCTGGCGGTCTTCGACAGCCGGCTGCGCGACGAAAGCCCGAAAGCGGTGGTGGAATACGACACCCGCCCCGAGGGCGAACGCGATACGACCACCGTCAACGAAGAGGGCCAGGACGGCATCGAAGCGGCGCAGGCCGCCGCCGAGGCGGAGCGCGCGCAGCAGCAGTGGGAAGAGGCGCAGACCCGGCTCGAGGATCAGATTCTCGAACAGGTGATCTCCAACCCCGAGCTTCAGGCGCTGTCCGAGAACCTGCGCTTCGACCGGACGGAGAACGGGCTGGAAATCCAGATCGTCGACAAGACCGGCAGCTCGATGTTCGCCACCGGCAGCGCGCGCATCGCCGACAAGACCCGCGAGCTCTTGCGCATCATCGGCGAGGCGGTGGCCGAGCTGCCCAACGATCTGACGATCTCGGGCCACACGGATTCGGTGCCCTATTCCGGGTCCGGCACCTATTCCAACTGGGAGCTGTCCGCCGACCGTGCCAATGCCACCCGTCGGGTGCTGGTGGAAAACGGGGTGAGTGCCGCGCGCATCACCGGCATCTCCGGCCTTGCGGATACCGCGCCGCTCGATCCCGCGACACCCGATGCACCGGAAAACCGCCGCATCAGCGTGACGGTGCTTTACCCGGACAGCGCCCGCCCGCATCCGTAACACGCCGCCTACCAGATCTTGTGGTTCACGCCCGGGGGCCGGATTCGGGCCCGGGCGGCGCCGTGGCACACGCTGACCCGGCGTAATGCTGACGGAATCTAGGGGTTGAGGCACGAGTTTGGCCATATTTTGTGTTCGGCTTCCTCATGCCCGCCATATATCCACAAGTTTTTTCAGAAATGTTAAGAAAACTCAGGGGATGTGGCTAAGGGTTTCGAGCTGCATTTCTTCTTTGGGCAGCCCACAAAATACGGCAAAGACAAAGGCTTAGCCGGACGTTCTCAGAAACCCCATATTGGGTTTGAATGCGCAGGCTCCGCTATATTTAGTGCAGTGCTTTACATTTGGTGGGTTTCACGAGGTTTAACCGGGAAATACGGTGGTTTCAGGGACAAAAAATCGTGGGACAGGGTCGAACATGCGCAGGGGGAATGTGCTCAATCTGATCTGGCAGGGTGAGGTATCGCTGCCGGCGGAAGACCGTTACACCGGCTTCGAGGCGCTGTTTTCGCAGATCCTCCCGGTGCGCTGCACGGCGCTTCTGGCGGGGGGCGAATGCAGCCGGCCGCTGGCCATGGCGGACGGGCTGGAACTGGCGCCGTCGCTGCCGTTGGGCGACGTGCTGGTCGAGGAACTGCCGCTGGATCTGCCCTATGACACGCTTGTCCTGTTCTTGCCGCGCAGCCAGACCGACCTGTCGCGGCTGATGGGCGGTGCCGTCGGCGAAACGCTTCAGCTCATGCTCAGCCTCGGCAACCTGCCGATGGAGCGCGAGACCGATGCGCTTTATCTTATGGCCCATGCCGCCGCCCGCCGTGCCGCCGCGTTGCGCGCCGGCGGGGCCGCGCTGGACATACGCGCCTTCTGCGAGGGGCTCGGGCGCAGCCTGGGGCAATACTGGCTTGCCGATCAGCGCTCGTTGCTGCCCGATCCCAACCTGTTCGCCCGCCCGGATTTCCTCTGGCAGCCGCAGCTTCGTGCCTATCTGACGGAGCTCGATCCGGGCTTCTCCGCCCCCGATCCGCATATGATCGACGACGATCTGCTCTGTGTGTCGGACGATCCGCTGGGGCTCGACGACTGGGCCGAGCGCATGGAAATCGTGCTGCGGGCGGTACTGGGCGCGCCGGAGCGCGAAAACCTGCCGCTGCAAAGCGGGTTTCCTTCCCGCTTTAACCTTCAGTAAATCATTAAATTCTTCCGACACATGAAGAATTATGATTACCTGTCCTTGCAGGCAAGGATGGGGCGGGCCTTTCTTCATGATGTCCATGTCGTATCAGGCCGCGATGCGCGAGCCCCTGCTCAGTTTCGAGCAGGAGCGCGAGGCCATCGGCGGCTGGCAGGATCGTGGCGACCGCAAGGCGCTCGAACTGCTGCTGCGTGCGCATGCCCGTCAGGCCTGGTCGCAGGCGTCGCGCTTTACCGACAACCCCACCCATCTCGAAGACCTCGCTGCCGAGGGCATGCTGGGGCTGCTGCGCGCGGCGGATAGTTTCGACCGCGCGCAAGAGGTGCGCTTTGCCACCTATGCGGCCTGGTGGGTCAGGAACGGCATCTCCAGTGCGCTGTCGCGGATCAAGGCGGTGATCGACATCCCGGCGCGCACCTATCTCGACGCCCAGCTCGGACGTTTGCCGGAGGACGAGGGCATGCTCGTGCGGCTGGCCGCGCAGGCGACGGTGACCATCGACAGCGGCAGCATCGACGACGCGCCCGAGACGCGCGACACGCTGGTCTCAGGCGATATGAGCCCCGAGGAATGGGTCAGCCAGCAAAGCCGCCACAAGCAGTTGCACCGGATTCTGGCCGATGCGCTGGCGCCGCTGCACCCCGAAGAGGCAGAGGTGATCCGCCGCCGCCGGCTTTCGCCCGAACCCGAACCGTTCTGCGCCATCGCCTCGGATCTGGGCATGTCGCAGGACCGTCTCCGCCAACTCGAAAAGCGCGCCATGCTGCGGCTGCGGCGCAACCTGATCGACAGCGGCTTTTCACGAAACGTATTGTCATGATGAAATTGCTTTCCCTGCTCACCGCCGCCGTTCCGGAACCGGCCAAGGCCGTTCCGGCGCGCGAGCTGCCGCAGAACGGGCTTTTTGCCTCGCTGCTGTCGCTGCTGCGCCCGGAAGAGAGCGAGGCGGGGCAGGAGGGCGCTTCCGACGACAGCGGGGCCGGGATCGAGGCGCGTCTGGCCGAGGCCGAGACGGCGCTGTCCGATCCCGAGCTGGACGATGCGGAGCTCGCTGAAATCGTTGCGCCGCTGATCGCGGATCTGGCCGGGATGCTGGCCGAGGCACCGACGGAACTGTCGCGGCTGCGCGCTGCGCTGCCCGAGGATGCGTCCCCGGATCTTCTCGCCTCCGACGCGGCCGAGCCGGACTGGCGGGCGCTGGCCGACGCCGTGCCCGGGCTGGCGCAGCTCTTTGCCGGAGAAGAGGGCGACATGCCGGTGCCGCCCGTCGACGCCGAACGCGCCGATCCGGGTGCGGCATTGCAGGCGCTTGTGACGCGGGTGGTGAGCGAGGCGGTGGCGCTGTCGCGGCCCGAAGCGCCGGTGCCGGGCATGCTGAGCGCCGTGCTGGCGCAGGGCGCGGCCGGGTCGCTGCGCCAGTCGCGCGGTGCGGATCGGGGCGTGCCGGTGGAGGCGATGCCTGAAACCACTGCTGACGTGGCGCCGGTTCCGGACCGCGCGCCGCAGCCTGTTCCGGTCGAGGGCGAGGCGGAACTTGCCCTGGTCGCGGCTGCCGACGATCCCTCGGAAAATACGACGCCCGAGCCGCGCCGGGCCGCTGCGGGGCAGGGGCTGCCGACGCTTCCGGCGCGGCCCCAGACGCCGGAAGTGCCGTTTGTGGCGCCCTCGAACCTGGGTCTGACGGCGGTCCGCACGGTTGCGGAAACCGGCATGGCGCAGGGTGGCGGCCCGGCGGAGGCGGTTTCGGTCAGTGCGGGCGAACCGCTCCGGGCCTACCGTATCACCGTGGCCGCGCAGCAGAGCGCGTTTGACGCGCTGCCGCCGGACCCCGATCCGAAGACCGGTCTCTTGCAGGCGGTGCGGTCCGAAGGCGCCGAGATGGGGGCCGATGCCGATGGCACGCCGCAGCTCATTCCGCGCCGGGCCGAGCTGGGACTCGGAACGCCGGCTTTTGCCGCGGCTTCGCAGGCCGCCGGCGTCCCGGCCGAGCCCCAGAACACCGCGCCGGTGCCGGCCCAGGCCGCCGCCGAGGCGGTTGTGGTGGCCGCACCGGTTGTCGCAGGCGCGCTGACCGAGGCTTCGGGATCCTCCGTTCCGCCGGTGGCGGTCGCGATGACGACCCCGCTTGGCGGTGTTGTCGCTCCGCGACCCGCCGAGGCGCTTCGCCCGGCGGCTCCCGCCCCGGCGCCCGGCGGGGCAGAGCCGATTTTCGGGCAGATCCGGGCCCGGCTCGGGGATGAGGGGCAGATCCGAGTGGCGCTGAAACCCGAGGGCCTTGGCCAGCTCGAGATCGAAATCGGCCCGGATGACAGCGGTCACCTTCGGGTGGCGGTGCGGGCCGAACAATCCTCGGTCCTGTCCCTGCTGCGCGCCGACCGCGAGGGTCTGCTGACCGTCCTGCGCGACGCCGGTCATCAGGTGGAGGCGCGCGGGCTCAGCTTTTCCGATCTGGGCGCCCGGGATTCCGGACAGGGCCAGACCCCGGGGCAGGGGGGCAGCCGCGCCGGCGCCGGGCCTTTGCCGGGCAGCGAGCGCGCCAGCGAGGCGGCCGAGCCCGATCCCGAGCCCAGGCTGGTGAGGCGCCCCCCGGCGGGCGGCGTCGATATTCAGGTTTAACCGAGAGGAGGCCCGTATGGCGATCGACCCGTTCGGCCTTGGCACCGCGAGTGGTGCCAGCAGCACATCTTCCACCGCGATGAGTCAGCTCAGCGAGGATTATCAGAGCTTCATCACCCTGCTGACGGCGCAGATCCAGAACCAGGATCCGCTGGAGCCGATGGACAGCACGACCTTCGTGTCGCAGCTCGCGCAGCTTAGCCAGGTGGAACAGGCCGTGGCGTCCAACGCCAATCTCGAAGGCATCGCTTCGCAGCTCACCAGCCTTTCGGCGATCACCGGGCTGTCGCTGATCGGCAAGACCGTTGTGGCGCCCACCAATCAGGTGGGGCTGAGCGGCGGTATCGCCGAGCTGGGGTATCGGCTGGGGCAGGAGGCCGACAGCGTGACGCTGACGATCAAGACCGCAGACGGCACCGTCCTGCGCAGCTATGGCGGGCTGCCGGTGACCCCGGGCGAGCTGCACGAGCTGACCTGGGACGGGCTGGACTACGAAGGGCTGCCGCTGCCGGACGGGCAATATGTGATGGTGCTGGAGGCGGTCGACGGCAAGGGCGACGCGGTGGCCTCGCAGACCTATGCGGCGTCGGAAGTCATGAGCATGACCTATGAGAGCGGGCTTGCCACGCTGCATCTGGCCAATAGCGCCACGGTGCTGGCCGGGATGATCGAAGAGGTGCGCTGAGGCAGCGCATACCCGTTGCCTTTGGCGCGGGACAGGCGAAGCCGCCTTATTTCTTATCGAACAGCGATGTGGTGCCGAACGGCACAGGGCCGCCGGGCTGGGAATGGCGCGGCGACCCTTTTGCGTTCGGTTGAAGGCCGCGGATCAGCTCCGCGGCACGTCTGCTTTCACGAGCGACAGGAACAGCACGTTGGACACGTCCTCGCCGAACCCGGCGCGCAGGTCCGAGGCCAGGGTTTCCGACAGCTTGTGCGTGTCGATGTTCACGCCCTGCATCGAGGAGGTGCTGGCCGCGCGATGCATCGAAGTCAGCACCGCGTCGCGCAGGCGCGAAGCGTTCTCGGCCTCGTTGAACACTTCGGCGACCTTGGTGTCGCGCATCGCCACGCCCACTTCCGAGACCACATAGGTCACACTGTTGGCACGGTAGACCGGCACGCTGACGCGGCCCAGCCGGACCACGCTGCTGTCGGAATAGGCGCTTGCGCGGATCAGGCTCGCCTCGGTCTCGTGCGCCGGGCGGCTTTCGCCATGCGACGACGAGGGGTTCGCGATATGGGGATCGTGTTCCTCGGTCACCACGGGCTCGGATGCCTTGGTGGCCATCTCATCGAGCACCTTTTCGGCCTCGCTGCGCCCGCCATCATCGGTCACCGCCGCGTGTTGCGGGCCATGTTCCTCCGCCGGGGGCAGAAAATGTCCTGCCCCGTATCCTGCGGCGCCGCAAAGCACCGGCAGGGCGGCAAAGGCAACGTATGCTTTCTTCATATCCGAATCCCGCGCTTCCTGAGTCAGCGTCCGGTATGAAGGGCAATTCTGGCGATAGTTTATTTAAATGGTGACCAAATTCCGGATCAATAAGGCAGGATAATGTCCATGACATCCTCGCCATAACCGCGCGTCTGCTGTCGGCTGATGGAACCGCGCCCGCCATAGCTGATCCGTGCTTCGGCCATCTTGTCGTAGGGGATGGTATTGCCCATGTCGATGTCCTGCGGCCGGATGATCCCCGAGACGCGCAGCTCGCGCAGTTCCTCGTTGACCTTGACCTCCTGACGGCCGACCACCACGAAATTGCCGTTTGGCAGCTCGTGCACAACAAGCGCCGCCATGCGCAGCGAAATCGATTCGTTGCGGTTGATCGTGCCATCGCCCGAGGCGCCGGTGGTCGAGGTGATGTCGACGATATTGTCCGAGGGCAGATCCTCGGGTTCGACCCCGGGCAGGATCTTGTCAATCTGGGTGCCGTAGCCGAAGAATTTCGGATAGGCCATCGTACTGGAACCGGTGCGGGTCCGGTCCGAGGCGTTGCGCAGGCTGGCCTCGTCCTCGATCTCGATGACGATGGTCAGCAGATCGCCCACCTGGGTGGCGCGCTGATCACCGAAGAACCCGGTCGAGCCGTGTTCCCAAAGCGACGCCGCCTCGGCGCGGTAGGGGATACGCGCGGGTTCGGGCGGCGGCATCGGCACGTTGACGCTGCGCGCGGCGGCAAGATCGTCGCTATCGACGCCGATCCGGCTGAGCTCGGGGTCGCGGTCGAAAACCGGGGTGCTGCAACCGGCCACGATGGCCAGCGCGGACACGCTGAAAAGAGCGACGCGGGGGCGGGTCATCGGATCACCTCGACAAGTCCTTCTCCGCGGGCGACAGCCACCAGCGGGGCATTGCTGACCAGATTGACGATGCGCAGCTCCTGCCCGCGATGGGCATCGTCCAGCGCGCGGCCCGGGGCGGTCACAACCAGCCGGCCGTCGTCGTAAAGAATGTTCACCTTGTCGCCGCGGTCGATGACCAGCGGCTCCATGACCGATTGGGTCATCACCGGGCGACCCGCTGCCAGCATCCGCCGCACCTGCATGCCTTCGAGCTTGCCCGGATCGGTGATGGTGTAGGCGCCGACGCGCTTCACCGGCAACTCCACCGTCTTGACGTCGCCGGCGCCGACCAGCTCGCCCGGCATCAGGCGGCGGGTGGGCACCGGCAGCTCGAGCATGGCGAGCAGCCGGCCTTGCAGCCGGTGGGTTATCCCTTCGGGCGTCACCGCATTGGCGAGAAACTGGCCGGTGTCGCGGTCCATCCAGAAGGCCGAGATCATCTCGGCCTCCTCGATCGTGCCGCCGGTAAAGCGCACATGAACCCGCGCGTCGGGCGGCAGATCGTTGCCCCAGCTCTGCCGCGCCTGTTCCTCGATCAGCACTTCGGGCGCCTCGGCGAACACGGCGAGGGGCGTCAGGGCAAGTGCACAGATCAGGGGAAAGAGGCGGCGCAGCATGGCTTACTTGATCTGGTTGGCCGCAGACATCATCTGATCGGCGGTTTCGATGGCCTTGGAGTTCATCTCATAGGCGCGCTGCGCCTGAATGAGATCGGTGATCTGGCGCACGATGTCGACATTCGAGCTTTCCAGATAGCCTTGGCGCAGAATGCCGATGCCCGCATCGCCCGGCAGCGCCGGGATCGGATCGCCCGAGGCGACGGTCGCTTCCAGCATGTTGTCGCCCAGCGGATGCATGCCCGCGTCGTTGACGAAGGTGGTCAGGGTGAACTGGCCGACCTCGACGGGGATCGGGTCGTTTTCCACATAGGCGCTGACGATTCCGGTCTCGCTGATCTCGACGGCGGTGGTGTTGTCGGGCAGCACGATGCCCGGATCGACCTCGAACCCCTGATGGTTGACGATCTGGCCCTCGGCCGACAGGCGGAAGCTGCCGTCGCGGGTATAGGCCTGGCCGCCATCCGGCAGGTTGATGGTGAAATAGCCGCGCCCGTCGATCGCCAGGTCGAGCTGGTTTTCGGTCTGTGCCAGCCCGCCCTGGGTGTTGAGCCGCACCGTGCCCACCGTCTGTACGCCGAGACCCACATCGAGCCCCACGGGCCGGGTGTTGCCCTCTTCGGCGGTCACCGCGCCCTCGCGCGACATGTTCTCGTAGATGAGATCGGTGAACGAGGCGCGGGCGCTCTTGAACCCGGTGGTGTTGGCGTTGGCGATATTGTTCGAGATGACATCGACATTGGTCTGCTGCGCCATCATGCCGGTTGCCGCGATGCTCAGGGCTTTCATATTGCGTTCCTTCGCTTAGCTGGTCTGGCCGATACGGCTCAGCATTTGCTTTTTCAGCTCATCGTCCGAGGCGATGAGGTTGAGCGCGTGCTGATAGGCCTGCTGGATGTCGATCAGCCGGGTGACCTCGCTCACCGCCTGCACGTTGCTGCTTTCCACCGCGCCCTGGATGATCTGGGTGCCGGTCTCGTCGGGGTCGAGCTGGGCGGTGCCCTCCTCGGGGATGAACATCCCGCCGCCGGCGCGGCCCAGGCTTTGCCGGTCGGGCAGGGCGAAGATGCCGACCTGCCCCAGAACGCCGCCCTCGGTCGAGGAGATCACCCCGTCTTCGGAAATGCTCACCGTGCTGGCGAATTCCGGCGGAATCGCCAGCGGGGCGCCACCCAGGTCGAGGATCTGCGCGCCGCTGGCGGTGACCACGCGGCCCTGCGCGTCGAGCACGAGGCTGCCGTCGCGGCCATAGCCGGTGCGCCCGTCGGCCAGCGCATAGGCGAACCAGCCCTGACCGCTCAGCGCCATGTCCAGCGCGTTGCCCGTGCGCACCACCGCGCCCGGCGTGTCGTCGAGATAAGAGCCCCGGTCGATGAGGTAATTGGTGCCGTCCCCGGCCAGCGCGGCATCGTCCTGCTGGAGATAGCTTTCGAACAGCACCCGTTCGGATTTGAAGCCGGTGGAATTGGCGTTGGCGATATTGTTCGCCGTCACGTCAAGCTGGCGCTCCAGCGCCGTGAGCTGCGACAGCGCGACATAGGTCGAATTATCCATGCACCAAACTCGCCAATATTTGCCCGAACATTCTTTTCTTGCCGAGAATGCGATTTCAGATAAGATAAAGCAAGCATAATCATGGTGAGGCAAACAAATAAAGTGGCCTATTCTTGTGCGTTCCGGGGGCGTCACGCGGCGGTCATGGCGGTGTTGCTTTGCGCCTGTCCGGTGCTGGCGCAGCGCAGCCCGGTGGACGCGGCCGACCAGCTCACCCCCGCGCTGCTGAGCCCGATGCGGGTCATCGACCCGCCGGCGCTGTATCTTGCACAGCGCCAGGCACAGCCGTTTCTGGAGGAGCGCAAGGCACTGATGGAGGCGGTGATCGCGGCGGGCGACCGCCAGCCCGATCTGGCGCGGGCGCTCACCGATCTGGCCGAGTTCTTCTTTGCCCATGCCATGGCGCCCGAGGGGCTTTCGGTGCTGGGCCATGTCGGCGGCACCGAAGTGCCGCCTGCGCATGAGCTGCGCGCGGGCGCCTTCGAGCTGGCGCTGGGGCTCATCGACCCGCGCGACCGCCCGCTGACCGAACGCGCCAGGGCGCTGCTGGAGCCGGTCCATGCGGGCTGGGCGGATCAGCCGCTGTTTCTGGCGCTTTCGCATCTGCGCGACGCCGACTGCGCCGGGGCGGGGCCGCTGCTGACCGATGCGGTGATGCGGCTCGCCCGGTTTCCCAAGCCGGTGCAGGAACGGGTGCTGCCGGGGTTCCTGGAATGCGCCATCGAAACCGAGCAGTGGCGGCTGGCGCGCGATCTTGCCGGCGCCTTCGACAGCTATCCCGCCCTCAAGGACAGCCCGGCCTATCACTTCCTGCTCGGCCGGGTGGCCGAGATGGGCGACGAGCCGCTGGCGGCCTTCGACAGCTATGTGCAGGCGCAGGACGGCAGCGATCTCTGGGCGCATCGGGCGCGGCGGGCGCTGGTGGATCTGAGCCTGCGGCACGAGGCGGTGAGCACCGAAGAGGCGGTGACGATGCTGTCCCTGGAGACCGAGCTGTGGCGCGGCGACCGCTATGGCGGCGAGACGCTGGATGATCTGGCCTCGCTTCAGGCGATCTCGGGCGATCCGGTGTCGGCCATCGAAAGCTATGGCCGCCTGATCCAGCGCCAGGCGGACTCGCCGCTGGCCGATGTCGCGCAGCAGAAGGCGCGGGCGCTGATCGACGATCTCTATCAAAGCGGCGCCAGCGCCGAGGTGCCGCTGGGCCGATTCATGGGCTGGCACGAGCGCATTGCGCCCTATTTCCGCTTCACGGTCGGTTTTGCGCTGTCATCGGAGCGCTTTGCCGACCGTTTTCTCGCCGCCGGGGCGACCACGGTTGCGGCGCGGGAATATGCCACGATCCACGATTATCTGACCGCCGCGCAGGATCTGGGCATTGCCGAGGCCGAGCCGGGTCAGCTCGACCGGCTGTCGGTCAAGGAGGCCGAGGCGCTGCTGGCCGGCGGGCAGATCGAGACGCTGGGCGCGCTGCTGGCGCAGCCGGTGACGCCGGCGGATCCGGATCTGGCGCGGCGCTATGCTCTGGTTTCGGCGCGCTATCTCGAAGAGACCGGGCAGACGGGCGAGCTGCTGAAGGACGAGGGCGGCGAAGTGCCGGTGCAGATCCTGCGGCTGCGGGCGCAGGCACAGTTCGAGCGCGCGGACTGGCCGGCGGCGCTGGCCGCCTATGGCGCGCTGCGCGATCGGCTGGGCGATGCGCTGCCGCTGCCCGACGCGATCCGCTATCTGCTGGCCGCGCATCGCAACGGCGACAGCGCGAAGACCGCCGAGCTGGCGCAGGAGTTTCCCAGCCTCACCGAACTGCCGGGCTGGGGCGACATTGCCCGCGGCCTGACCATCGCCGCGCCCGAGCTGCTGCCGCTGCGCGAAGACACGGCGCGGGCGCGGATCGAGAACGCCCAGGAGATGCTCGACAGCCTGCCGGACGTGGACAAGCTGAACTGAACGGGGCGGTGGGCAGATTGCCCACCCTACGGGATCAAGCGGCGAAACCTGCAAGGGTAGGGTGGGCAATCTGCC
>NZ_JAMDHK010000001.1:0-192441 GCF_024721115.1 Salipiger pentaromativorans
CGCTACGAGCCCAAAATCGGTCCCTGTATGCTAAATCAAAGCCCGATTGCATGGAAATCGGCACAGCCAAAACGGTAGATCAGACGTTCCAAAGCTCGACAAGAAGCATCTTTCGCAGCTCTACCGATATTTCTCGGTCACCCACGCCAAGTTCGCAATCCTAACAAATGGTCAGGTATTTCAGTTCTATTCGGACCTGGAAGAACCGAACAAGCTCGACAATCGTCCATTCTTTTCAATTGATCTATTGGATTATAGCACGTCAAACGCCAACGAGCTAAAGAAGTTTGAAAAGAGCAGCTTCGATGTCGACCGCATTCTCGCAACAGCCGAAAGACTCAAGTACACCTCCTCAATAAAGCAGTTCATTGCTGTGGAGATGGAAGCGCCCAGCGAAGATTTGGTGCGCCTGATTGCATCGCATGTGCATGAAGGGCGCATCACTGCGAGCGTGAAGGAAACGGTCTCAAGCGCAACGAAGGCCGCATTCACAGAAATTATCCGCGATGCGGTTCGGTCGCGTTTGTCAACGGCGCTAGATCAAAACGCTGAAGAGGAAACACAAGATTCCACATTGACCAACGACGATACGGAAAGCGACATCGAAACGACACAGGACGAGGTCGAGGGCATGCTGACTGTGCGTGCGATTGTCCGAGATGTAATCGCAGCATCGCGGGTCGGTCTCCGAGATGCGAAGTCGTACTGTGCTATCCTAGTAGACGACAACAACCGCAAACCTCTGGCAAGACTGCATTTTAATCGAAAGCAGTGGTATCTGGGGCTTTTCGACTCAGAACGAGAAGAGCGCGTCGCAATTTCGTCCTTGGCCGACATCTACGACCATGCCGACCGCATTCGGACAACAGCCTCTCGCTACATATCAGACTGAGCTACTTTCAGCGGAAGCTATCCTACACTTGGGAGACCAAAGCCGGTAGGGTGCGCAATGCTGCCCACCACTCGCCAGGGCAATCCTCGCGAAAGAGAGCTCAGTTCACTCGGCTGGGATAGATGAATCCGCTGATCGGATAGGGTTTGCCATAAGCGCCGGGAGTGCTTTCCACCCGGACCGAGGACCAGTCGTTATTCGCCGAGATGTCCTTGACCGACATGCCCAGCGACACCTGATTGTGGGTCCAGTTGGCGTGATCGACACGGACCTCGCGCTCGGACACCACATCCGAGACCACGGCGACATGGCCCATCGGCATGCCCCGGGTCGCAGAGAACGCCATCACCGCGCCCACGACCGGCTGCTTGCCGCGTTCGTAAAGGC
This sequence comes from Salipiger pentaromativorans, assembly GCF_024721115.1. Taxonomy (GTDB): domain Bacteria; phylum Pseudomonadota; class Alphaproteobacteria; order Rhodobacterales; family Rhodobacteraceae; genus Salipiger; species Salipiger pentaromativorans. The sequence continues at coordinate 1,280 of NZ_JAMDHK010000001.1, forward strand.
CACGGGCCTTGCCCCACCAGGTGTCGGCATTGCCGCGGATCTCGACCCCGCTGGCATTGCGCGCGAAGGGCACGCACCAGACGCGCTGGCCCTTGGCATGCAGCACGTCCACCTCGCGCAGCGCCATGGCGCGGCGGTCGAGGTCGATGCCTTCGGATGTATAGGCGATGTCCGGCCCCTTGGTCGAACAGGCCGCGGTGGTCAGGAGAAGTGCACAGAGAATCGGCAGGCCAAGCCGTGCCTTTCGCGCGCCAGTCACGCTCATGAGTCCCTCGACGATACTAATCTGCCTTGCCTCGTTGTCTCCGAAGCTGACAAAGTCTTTGTCGATCCTTGGGATTTTGCAAAGAGGACGTGGAGTCACTCGGCAAAAATCCGCGCATTTTCCTGAATATGTTACGGTTTTGAAGGCCGTTTCGCCTGCGGAACGGTCAAACCGGGTCTCCCCCGCTCGCCGCCGCCGCCTCTCCCCTGGCGTGTACCGGTCTGCCAAAGCACACCTGCGGGCCCCGATTCTCTCCGCCCTGCTCACCGGGAAGGCCCGCTGCCGGGTCAGGAATGCTCTTCCGCCGCCGTCGCCGCCAGTGCCCGGTTATAGGCCTTGAGCGCATCCACATGGAACAGCGCGCCCTGTAGCAACGGGGTCTGCGCCTCGCCCTCGAGTACCACCACCGGCAGAAAGGCCACGCCGGATTTGTCGAAACGCGGCAGCGCGGTTTCCAGCGTCGCCGAGACCTGCACGTAAAGCCCCTGCTCGATCATCCGCAGGCAGGCCTCCTCATCCGCCGCGCCGGGATCGTCGGGCTTGCGCATGACGCCCGCCACCCGGAACATCGCCAGCAGATAGGCCTGCGGCCCCGCCGCCAGATGCACGTTGCGCCGTTCGAGCTGGGTGAGAAAGAAGCTGCGGTCCACCAGCCGCGAAGCGACCGCCGTGGACATCGACACCGAGACCATCACCGCGAGCCCGGTCTGCCAGTCGCCCGTCAGCTCGAAGACGATGAGCGTGGTCGAGATCGGCGCGCCCAGCACCGCCGCCGCCACCGCCCCCATGCCCGCCAATGCGTAGAGCGTGAAGGCCGAGCTTTGATCGGGAAAGAGCCCGGTCGCGATATGACCGAAGGCCAGCCCGGTCAGCGCCCCCAGCATCAGCGAGGGCGAGAACACCCCGCCCCCCATGCGGCCGGCCATGGTGATCGACACCGCCGCCACCTTGATCACCGCAAAGACGGTGGCCTGCGCCAGCACCAGATTGCCCGTCAGCGCTCGCGAGGTCGTCTCGTAGCCGACGCCGATGATATGCGGAAAGCGGATCGCGATGGCGCCCAGCAGCAGCCCGGCCACGGCGGGACGCAGCCAGTGCGGCAGGCCCAGCCGCCGCTGCACGCGGTTTCCGATGTCCTCGGACCAGAAGATCGCGCGCATCATCAGCACGGCGACCAGCCCGCAGACCAGCCCCATCAGAAAGAACGCCGGCAGCTCCAGATAGAATTCCACCGTGGTGGTGCCGGGCAGCACGAATTCGGTGACATCGCCAAAGCTGAGGCGGTTGATCACCGTGCCGGCGGCGCTGGCCACCACGATGGGGGCGAAGGCGTGCAGCGCGAAATGGCGCAGCACCACCTCGAGCCCGAAGAGCGCGCCCGCGATCGGCGCGTTGAAACTCGCCGAGACGGCGGCGGCCACAGCGCAGCCCAGCAGGTCGCGCCCGGTGATGCCATCGACCCGCAGCAGGTTCGACACCCAGGACGAGATCATCGCCGCAATATGCACCACCGGCCCCTCGCGGCCGGTGGAGCCTCCGGTGGACAGCGTGATCCAGGAGCACAGGACCGAGGCGATCCCCGCCTTCTTTTCCACCCGCCCGTCGGTCAGCGCGGCGCCCTCGATCACGTCCGAGACCGAGCGCACGCGCCCGTCCGGGGTGAGGAACTGCACGATCAGCCCGACCGCGAGCCCGCCGCAGACCGGGATCAGCAGCACCCAGACCCAGGGCAGCGTCTCGGCGAAGCTCGCCAGGGTGTTGACGTCCTCGGTTCCGTAAAGAAACGCCTGCAAGCTGTTGATCGCGAACCGGAAAAGAACCGCAGAAAAGCCCGCTGCCGCGCCCACCACCAGCGCGATCAGCCAGAAGGTCATCTGCCCCGGCGCCTTGTGCCGCAGCATGTCCCATCCCCGCCCGCAGGCGGCGCGGGTTTCCCGCCATTGCCGGGCGATGTCGCGCAGCATTCCCCTGTCCCCTTTGGCTTTCGCAGGGCGCGCGGCGAGGCTAAAGTCGCCTCCGATCGACCCGGAGGTTCTTAATGTCCATCGCTACAGCCCTCGAGGCTCTTGCCCTACTCCTAGGCGAACGGCTCAGCCGGTCCAAGTCCGAACTGACCGAGCACGGACGGTCGGAATCGCATTTCCCGCCGACACCGCCGGATGCCGTGGCCTATCCGGAGAGCGTCGCGGAGGTCCAGGCGCTTGTCCGGATCTGCGCCGAGCATGGCTGCCCGATGATCGGATGGGGTGCCGGCACCTCGCTCGAGGGCCACGGCCTCGCGGTCAAGGGCGGCGTGGTGGTGGATTTCTCGCGCATGAACAAGGTGCTGGAGATCCGCCCCGCCGATATGGACGTGACCGTTCAGCCCGGGGTGACCCGCGAGGCGCTGAACGAAGAGCTGCGGGCGACCGGCCTGTTCTTTCCGGTGGATCCGGGCGCCAACGCCTCGCTGGGCGGCATGGCGATGACGCGCGCCTCGGGCACCACAACGGTGCGCTACGGCACGATGCGCGACAATGTGCTGGCCTGCCAGGCGGTGCTGGCGGACGGGCGGGTGATCCGCACCGGCACGCGGGCGCGCAAGACGGCGGCAGGCTACGATCTGACCGGGCTGCTGGTGGGCTCGGAGGGCACGCTGGGGCTGGTGACCGAGCTGACGCTGCGGCTGCATGGCATCCCCGAGGCGACCAGCGCGGGCATCTGCGCCTTCCCCGACATGGGCTCGGCGGTCACCGCGGTGATGGAGGTGATCCAGATGGGGATCCCCATGGCGCGGATCGAATTCGTCGATGCCGCGACGGCGCGGGCCTTCACCGCCTATTCCGGGATGGAGATGGAAGAGGCGCCGCATCTGCTGGTGGAATTCCACGGCTCGCCGGAAAGCGTGGCGCAGGATGCCGCGCGCTTCGGCGAGATCGTCGCCGATCACGACGCCTCGCCGTTCCGCTGGTCGGCGCGGGAAGAGGAGCGCCGGGCGCTCTGGGCACTGCGCCACAACGGCTATTACGCCATTCTGGCCGCGCGCAAGGGCTGCCGGGCGGTGGTGACCGATATGTGCGTGCCGATCTCGCAGCTTGCGCGGGCGGTGGAGGAAACCCAGGCGGACATCGCGCAGAGCCTCGTGCCGGGGCCGATCCTCGGCCATGTGGGTGACGGCAATTTCCACGCGATCCTGCTGGTCGATCCCGACCAGCCCGCCGAGATGGAGGAGGCCAAGCGGCTGTCGCACCGCATGGCCGAACGCGCCTTGCGATTGGGCGGCACCTGCACCGGCGAGCACGGGGTGGGTCTGGGCAAGATGGCCTATATGGAGGCCGAGCATGGCGAGGGCTGGGACGTGATGGGGCAGATCAAGCGCGCATTGGACCCGAAGGACCTGATGAACCCGGGCAAGCTGGTGCGGCAGGGATAAGACGCGCCGGAGCGGTTAGCGGGCGGTGGGCAGAATTGCCCACCCTACCTGCCCAAGCGCGCGGTGTCGCGCCGGGGTCTCCGCGACGGCAGGAACGCCACCGATCACGTCGATCAATCCCCGCGCCTCCGGCCCGGGATCAGGTCGAAGGCGCCTCTCACACATCGCAAAGCGATGTGTTGCCGGCGGGCGTTGCGCTTGTGCAGGGCAAGGACGTGGCAACGCCTCAAACAGAGGCGCTCAATTCGCCAGCACCCGCCGGAACCGCGCCAGCACGATGCTCAGCGCCAGCACCGCCATCACCGCCATCGCCGCCAGATGGCCCACCACCAGCCCAAAGCCGCCGCCGCGATAGAGCACCGTCTGCGAAAACGCCACGAAATGCGGCGAGGGGCTGACGAACTGCATGCCGACACGCAGCCAGGCGGGCATGGATTCCAGCGGCGTGATCCCGCCCGAGAGCATGAACATCACGATGATCACCGGGATCACCAGCAGCCCGAACTGGCCCATATTGCTGGTGAAGCTCGCCATCATCAGCCCCATGCTCGCCACCGCCACCACGTAAAGCGCCGCCCCCAGCACATAAAGCCAGAGCGCCCCCTGCACCGGCACGCCCATGATCCCCTCGACCACGATCGTCAGGCTCAGGACCGAGCCGAGCAGGATCACCGCGCCGGTCGCCAGGATCTTGGACAGCACGATCTCCACCGGGCGGATCGGCATCACCAGCACATGTTCGATGGTGCCATGCTCGCGCTCGCGGATCATCGAGGAGCCCGAGAGGATCAGCGTCAGGATGGTGACGTTGTTCATGAGCTGCATCACGGCGGTGAACCAGCTTGCGGTGAAATTCGGGTTGAAGCGGGTGCGGTAGACCACATCCACAAGCGCCGCACTGTCGCCGCCGGGATCGGCATAGTCCGAGATCTCCTGCGCCAGCACCTGCTGCAGAAAACTCGCGCCGTTGCCCGCCTGCGCCACCGCCGTGGCATCGACGAGGATCTGAAGCGTGGCGCTGCCGCCCGACCGCAGGTCGCGCTCGAACTCCGGCGGGATCGCCAGAACCAGCACATAGTTGCCCACGGTCTGCTCCGCTGCCGCCGCCTCGGGCGAGAGCGGCACCGGATCGAGGAAGAGCGGCCCCCTTATGGCATCGGTCAGGCGGCGCGAGAGCTGCGAATGATCCTCGTCCACCACCGCCACCGACAGATCCTTGACCTCGGTCGAGGCGGCGTTGGTCACCAGATAGACCGCGACGGTGAAGACATAGATCATCAGCACGATCATCACCGTGTCGCGGCGGATCGCGCGCAGCTCCTTGAGCGTCAGGCGCAGGGTATTGATCACCGCCTGCATGCTCATGCCTCCTGCTTGCGCAGCGCCAGCGCCGCGACCGCGAGATAGATCAGGCAGAACCCCGCCAGCACCGTGGCGTTCAGCGCCACCTCGGACCAGCCGAAGCCCTTGACGAAGGTGCCGACCGTGACCGGCTGGAACCAGCCGCCGGGAAAGGCGAGCCCGACCATGCGGCCCGTGTCGCTCATCGACGAGACCGGGATGATGAGGCCCGAGAAATTCACCGTGGGGATGATGCTGATCACCGCCGTGGCAAAGACCGCCGAGACCTGCGTGCGGGTGAAGCTGGAAATGAGCTGCCCGAACCCGGTGGTGGCGATCACATAGAGCACCGCGATCCCGGACAGCGCCGTCAGGCTGCCGCTGAAGGGCACGTCGAACAGCCACCGCCCCAGCGCCGCCAGCACCCAGAAACTGCCCCAGGCGATGACCACATAGGGGATCTGCTTGCCGATCAAAAATTCGGTCCGCCGCACCGGGGTCGAGCGGAAATTGGCGATGGTGCCGGTTTCCTTTTCCCGCACCACGCTCACCGCCGACATGATCGCCGGGATCAGCATCAGGATCAGCATGATCAGCGAGGGCACCATGGCGTTGGCGCTGCGGAAGGCCTGATTGAACAGGAACCGCGTCTCGATGTCGACCGGGGTGGCGCCGGAGGTGCCGGTCTCGGCGGCCTGACGCGCCGCATAGGATTGCAGCAGCCCCATGGCATAGCCGCGCGCGGTCTCGGCCCGGAACGGCATGGCGCCGTCGATCCAGATCGAGACCTCGGGCACCTCGCCCAGATGCAGGCTGCGGCCATAGCCGTCGGGGATCTCCAGCGCCACGGCCAGCTCGCCTTGCCCCATGCGGTCGTTCATCTCGTCGAAGGAGGCGAAAGGCGGCCCCTCGGCGAATTGCCGAATCGCGGCGAATTCGTCGATCAGCGCGCGGCTTTCCGGGCTGCGGTCCTGATCGTTGACGGCAAAGCTCAGCTCGTCCACGTCGAAGGAGATGCCGTAGCCCATGGTCAGCAGCAGGATCACCGGCCCCGCCAGCGCAAAGAACAGCCGGATCGGGTCGCGCATCAGCTCCAGCGTCTCGCGCCAGCTATAGGCCCAGAGCCGGGTCAGCGCCTGCCGCGCGGCGCTGCGCCTGCGCGGCGCGGCGTTGTAGACCGGCGGTTCGGCGCCCGCCTCGTCGCGGCCCATCTCGTCTTCCAGCGCGTCGATGAAGGCGCCTTCCAGCGTCTCCGCGCCCCGCCGCGCCACGATCTCGGCCGGGGCGCCCATCTCCAGCACCTTGCCCGCGTGCATCAGCGAAATGCGGTCGCAGCGCTCAGCCTCGTTCATGAAATGGGTGGTGATGAAGATCGTCACCCCCTCCTCGCGCGACAGCCGGATCAGCCTGCGCCAGAAATCGTCCCGCGCCAGCGGATCGACGCCCGAGGTCGGCTCGTCGAGGATCAGGATGCGCGGCTTGTGGATCACCGCCACCGCCAGTTGCAGCCGCTGCTTCTGGCCCAGCGGCAGCCCGTCGGGCAGCATGTCCGCCTCGTCGCGCAGCCCGTAGGCGTCGAGCACCTCGTCCACCCGCGCGGCGCGGGTCTCGGGCGGAATGGCGTAAAGCTCCGCGTGCAGCGTCAGGTTCTGGCGCACGGTCAGCTCGGTATAGAGCGAAAAGCTTTGCGACATGTAGCCGATGCGCAGCCGGCTCTGCATGTCGGAGGCTTTCAGCTCCTCCCCGAAGAGCCGGGTCTCGCCTTCGCTGGGGTCCAGAAGCCCGGTGAGCATCTTCATGGTGGTGGATTTGCCGCAGCCGTTCGAGCCCAGAAAGCCGAAGATCTCGCCCTCGGGGATGGTGAAACTCACGTTGTCCACGGCGGTAAAATCGCCGAAGCGCTTGGTCAGCCCCTGTGCCTCGATGGCTGGCGTGGCGCCGTCCCTGTCCTCGCGCGGGGGCAGCACCACGGGGCTGTGATCGTCGGACTGCGGCAGCAGGCGGATAAACGCCTCCTCCAGCGTGTTGCCGCCGCCCTGCGCGCGCAGCTCGGCGGGCGCGCCCTGCGCGATCACCCGGCCCGCATCCATCGCCGCCAGCCAGTCGAAGCGCTCGGCCTCTTCCATATAGGCGGTGGCGACAATCACGCTCATGCCCGGCATGTGGCCGCGAATGCGGTCGATCAGATCCCAGAACTGCCGCCGCGACAGCGGGTCGACGCCGGTGGTGGGCTCGTCGAGGATCAGCAGGTCGGGGTCGTGGATCAGCGCCGAACAGAGGCTGAGCTTCTGCTTCATCCCGCCCGAGAGCTTGCCCGCCGGACGGTCGGGGAACGGCGCGAGCCCGGTGGCCTCAAGCAGCATCGCGATCCGTGCGGCGCGCTCTTCGGAGGGCTGGCCGAAGAGCCGCCCGAAGAAATCCAGGTTCTCGCGCACCGAAAGCGTGGTCGAGAGGTTCCGCCCCAGCCCCTGCGGCATATAGGCGATGCGCGGCGCCACCCGCCCGCGCGCCCCCGCCTGCGCCATATCCTCGCCCAGCGTGACGATCCGGCCGTCCTGCCGCCGCCGCACCCCCGCGATCAGCGCCAGCAGCGTGGATTTGCCCACGCCGTCAGGCCCGATCAGTCCCGCCATGACGCCCGCCGGAATGCCCAGCGTCACCGCATCGAGCGCGGTCGTCCTGCCATAGCGATGGCTGACCCCGTCCAGCTCGGCCACGAGATCCATGGTCCTACTCCGGCACGTTGACCGTCAGATCGGCGGGCCATTCGGCGCCCGGCGCGGCGCGCACAAAGCCCAGGCCCCGCACGCCGGATTTCACCTGCGCCTCGAATTTCTCCAGCAGTTCCCGCGGGATGGCGAGCTTGACGCGGAACACCAGATCCTCGCGCTCCTCCGCCGTCTCGACGCTTTTCGGGGTGAACTGCGCCTGCGGCGAGATGAAGGTGACCCGCGCGGGAACCACATATTGCGGGATCGGGTCGAGCACCATCCGCGCCTCGTCCCCCGAGGCCAGCGTGCCCACCACCGAGGCGGGCAAATAGATGTTCATGTAGACATCGGTCAGATCCAGCAGCGTGACCACCGCCGCGCCCGCCGCCATCACCTCGCCCGGCTCGCGCAGCTTGTAGAGCACCCGGCCCCGGATCGGCGCGCGGATCGTCAGGTCGTCGAGCCCGATCTTCAGCCGCTCCACATCCGCCTCGCTGGCGGCGATGGCGGCATCGGCGTTGCTGATCTGCGCTTTCGCGGTCGCCAGCGCCGCCTTGGCCGTGTTCAGCGCGTTGGTGGCATCGTCCAGCGCCGCCTGGCTGGCATGGCCGTCGGCATTCAGCGTTTTCACCCGGTCGAAGCTGGTCTGCGCCACCGCCAGCGCGCTTTGCGCCTGCATGACGCTGGCCTCGGCCATCTGCTTGCTGGCCTGCGCCTGAAGCACCGTCGCCTGCGCCGCCAGAAGCTGCGCCTTGGCATCGCGGTCGTCGAGCTGTGCCAGCACCGCGCCCGCCTCGACAATATCGCCTTCCCCGGCCAGAACCTCGGTCACGCGACCCGCATATTTCGTCGCCACATCAACGCTTTGCGCCTCGATCCTGCCATTGGAACTGGCGATACCCTCGTAACGGTCCGCCCCACCGAACCGCGCCAGAAGCGCCTCGAACTTCGTCTCTGCCAGCGCCGGGGCTCCCGGTAGGGCAAGCAGGAGCGCCAGAGACAGGGCGAAACGGGATGAGCGGGTCACGGGCGGGCCTCCTTATGGCATCGCAGAACAGACTCGGATCTGTACGGCGCAGTTTAGTTTGATACGCAGCGGACGCCAGAACCCTACACCGTTTCTACCCGAAAACCGCCGGCGCGCCACCGGTCCCGCTCAGGTCAGCAGCAGCACCAACCCCGGCACCGCCGTGAGCAGCGCCACCCGCAGCACATCCATCGCCACGAAGGGCAGCAGTCCGCGAAAGATCGTGCCCAGCGACACGTCCGGCACCACCGAGCGCAACACGAAGGCGTTCATGCCCACTGGCGGCGTGATATAGGAGATCTCGGTCACCATGACCACGAAGATACCGAACCAGATGAGGTCGATCCCCTGCGCCGCGACGATGGGATAAAAGACCGGCACGGTGAGCATGATCATCGACAAGCTTTCCAGCACGCAGCCCAGCACCAGATAAATGCAGAGGATCACGAGGATCGTCATCAGCGGCGTGTCTCCGAAGACCGCCAGAAAGCCCTGAATGTCGCGCGTCATGCCCGACATGTTCACATAATTGGTGAAGGTGAGCGCGCCGAAGAGGATGAAGAACATCATCGAGGTGGTCTTCATCGTGTCATACAGCACCGCGATCAGCTTTTCCGTGCTGAACCGGCCCGACAGCAACACCAGCAGAAACGCCCCGCCCGCGCCCATCCCGGCGCTTTCGGTGGGGGTGAAGACGCCCAGATAGATGCCGCCCATCACGAAGACGAAGAGCAGCAGCGCCCCCGCCGTGCCCTTGAGCGCGCGAATGCGGTCGAGAAGCGGCAGCTTGGGCTCCACCGGCAGGTCGATCTTCTGCCAGGCGATGGAGATCCGCACGGCGATGGCATAGCCCGCGATGCCGATCAGGCCGGGGATCAGCCCGGCAAGGAACAGCTTGCCGATGTCCTGTTGCGTCATGATCCCGTAGAACACCAGGATCACCGAGGGCGGAATGAGGATGCCCAGCGTGCCGCCCGCCGCGATGGATGCGGTGGACAGCCGGTCGGGATAGCCGAAGCGCCGCATCGAGGGCAGCGCGATCCGCGTCATCGTCGCCGCCGTCGCCATGGAGGAGCCGCAGACCGAGCTGAAGGCGCCGCAGGCGATGACGGTGGCGGTGGCAAGCCCCCCCTTGCGGTGCCGCAGCCAGGCATAGGCGGAATTGTAAAGCTCCTCCGCGATGCCCGACTGCACCACGAAATTCCCCATCATCAGGAAGAGCGGCAGCACCGAGAGCGAGTAATCCCGCCCGTTGTCGAAAAACGCCGAGCCCAGCAGCGACAGCGCCGGCGTCCAGCCGATGATCGAGGCGACGCCGACCAGCCCCACCCCCGCCAGCGCGATGGAGATCGGCACGCCGACCAGCAGCAGCGTGCCCAGCACGGCCATTCCGATGGGCCAGGATTCCATGGGCTCAGGCCTCGTTCCGTTTGAAAAGCCCCGCGACCGGCACCAGCGCCGAGAGCGCGGCGCCCACGCCGGTGCAGATGGCGCAGAAGTAGCCCAGCGGCGCGATTGGGATGGCCAGCGTGGTGGTGGTGCCGCCATAGCCGCCGATCTGGCCCGAATAGACCCAGACCCGCCAGGCCACGATGCTCAGCACCAGCGCCGACACCAGCCCCGTCAGCGCCAGCCGCCAGGGATGCAGCCAGCGCGGCATCCGCTCGGTCAGCAGATCGACGGTCACATGCTCGTCGGCCAGCGCCACCGCCGGCAGGCCGAGAAAGACCACCGCCGCGAGCAAAAGCTCGGTCAGCTCGGTCGCGCCCCTGAGCGGCGCGTTGAAGAGGTAGCGGCCGACCACATCGACCACGGTCATCCCCATGAGCCCCAGAAGCAGCAGGCCGCCCAGCACCGCCAGGGCGCCGCGCAGCCCGATCCGGCCCCTGGCCGAGCCGGGCCTGTCGTCCGGGGCGGCGCGGCTCATTCCGCCGCGGCTTCCCTGGCGATCTCGGCCTTGAGCATGTCATAGGCCGCCTGCGCATCGACGCCGGTTTCCGCCGCCTCGGCCAGCTTGGCCTCGACCAGCGGCGCCAGCGCCTCGCCCCAGGCCGCCATCTGCGCCTCGGTGGCGGTGGAGATGGCAATCTTGCCCTTCATCGCCGCCAGCCCTTTTGCATCGGCGCTGTCCCACATCTGGCCCGCCATCCGCGCCAGCGCCTCGCCGGTCACGCTGTCGATCTGGGCCTGAACCTCGGGGCTGAGGCTGTCCCATTTCGCCTTGTTCATGACGATGTAGAACGAGGTGTTATAGAGCCCGCCCGGCACCGAGATGGCGTCGATCAGCTGCGGGATCAGCTTGAAGAAATTCACCGATTCATAGGGGAAGAGGATGCCGTCGGCGACGCCCTGGCTCAGCAGCTCGTAGGCCTTGGAGGACGGGCCCTCGACCGGCACGGCGCCCAGTGCCGAGGCGACCTCGTGCACGATGCCGCCGCCGACCCGGATCTTCTGGCCCTGCATCACATCGGGCGCGGTCACGTCGCCGGATTTCAGAAAGATCTCGCCCGGCCCGTGGCTGAACACCGCCAGCACCTTGACGCCGTCATATTCGCCCGCCGCCTGGAGCCTGTCCTCGAAGACGCGCCAGTAAGCGACCGAGATGTCCTCGGCGCTGTCGCCGAGGAAGGGCAGCTCGACGATATTGGTGGTCTTGAAGCGGCCCGGATTATAGCCCTGCACGCCAAAGGTGATGTCGGCCACACCGTTGACGGCAAAGTCGAAATGCGCACCCGGCGGGCCAAGCGGCGCGGGCAGGATGTTGGCGGTGACCTCGCCGCCGGTGGCCTCGGCGATCTGCTCGGTCATCGGCACGATGACCTCGGAGACCAGAGGATGCGAGGGCGGCAGCCAGTTGGCGACGGTCAGCACGGTCTCGGCGGAAGCCGCCCCGGCGAGGCTGAGGCTGAGGCTCAGCGCGGTAGCGGTCAGGAAATGTTTCATGGGCGCGGTCCCTCTTCTGTGACGGTCAGGCCGGTCTTGCGCGGGACCGGTCCGTTATGACTCATCTCTTCTGCAAGCGCCCGGTTTGCGCAAGGGGGACGGCGGAAATTCTGTGTCTCCGGAAGCCCCCCGGCGCGCTGACTGGCGAGGAATGCGGCGTCCTTCCGGGGCTCTCATCGCAAAACCGCCCGCCGGGTGCCGGCGGCGGGCGGTTCAGGTGCCAGTTGCAAGCCCCGGCGCTCAGCCGATGCGTTCCACCCGCGCGGGCAGGCCCTGGCGCACGGCGGTGCCCGAGACCGGATCGACCCAGACCCCGGCTTTCCCGCGTGTCGGGTCCATCATGCCCAGATCGTTCAGCAGCACCCCGGCGGCAAGGCGCGGATCGGCGGGCGTGGTGTGGCCGTCGATGGTGATGTCCTCGGCGCCAAAGCCGCGATGGCCGAACCCGTGCTCGATGGCCACCGTGCCCGGCGCCAGCCCGTCGCGCACCACCGCGACGCTGTCGAGCTGCCCGCCCGGCGTGGTGAGCCGCACCATGTCACCCGTCGCGATCCCACGCGGCTCGGCCACGTCGCGCCCGATCATCACCGGGTTGGCGGCGACGATCCTGAGCAGCGCCTTCGCCCCCACCGAATAGGAGTTCTGCAGCGGCGATTTGAAGCTCACCAGCTTCACCGGCCAGTCGGCCTCGGGGTAATGCTCCGCCACCTTCGTGCCGTCGGCAAACTCCGGCGCCCGCCAGCATGCGGTGCCGGGCATCCGCTTGCCGGTCGAGGCGCGGCGGAAGCTGCCCACCCCCTCGTTCCAGATCTGCATCGGCGCGGCAAAGGCATGGGTGGCGCGCTCGCCGGTATAGCTCCGCTCGATATTCTCGTAGCGCCCACCCTTGGCATAGATCGTCGCGGCCTTGCGCCATTCCCCGGGTTTCAGCACCGCCTCCAGATCGGCGCGGATGCGCGAGACGCCGGAAAGCTCGATATCGTCATCGCTGGCATCATCCACCGGCGTGCCGATCAGCGCCACATTGGCCGCGCCGCGCAGATACCAGTCCTCGGCGCGATTGAGCGGGTGCAGGTTGCCCTCGGCGTCCGGGATCGCGGCATCGCCAAAGCCCGGCAGCCCCATGCGCTTGGCGGTGGCGATGAGGAAACTCTCCAGCCCCACACGCTCTCCTTCGGCATTCTGCGCCATGCGCGGCTCGATCACCGGCCAGCGCGCCGTGGTGGCCTTGGTCGCCACCCCGCCCCAGGGTTTGGTGAACCCCCAGGTTTCGTACATCACCGAATCCGGCACGATGTAATCGGCGATGGCCGAGCTTTCGTTGATGAACGGATCGACCGAGAGGATCAGCGGCACCACCGCCGGATCCTTCAGCTTGTCCATCACATGGGCGATGCCGGGAATGCCGTAAACCGGGTTGGTGTTGCGGAAAATCAGTGCCTCGGCATGGTACGGGTAGCCATTGACCAGCGAGCTGATCCACTCCGTGGCAAGCCCGGGCGCCTGCGGATACCAGGGACCATCCGCCGGATAGGGCTTGCCCGCCGCCTGCTTGGCCTTGAACTCGGCGGTCTTCTCATACGGCGCGTTGCGCCCATAAGGCAGCCCCCTGGCCGTCACCGCGCCGGGGAAGCTCGCGAGATCGTAGGCCGGGCCCTTGTTCTCGGGGAAACCGCCGCCCGCGATCATCGTGCCGCCCTTCCAGTTCAGATTGCCAATGAGCGTGTTGAGCATCGTAAGCGCCCAGGCGTTGTAAAAGCCCGAACCGTTCATCATGCCGCCATGGCTGTTCACCGCCGCCTTGCGCCCGTGCGAGGTGAACTCGCGGGCCAGCCCGGCGATGGTCTCGGCGGGGATGCCGCAATCCTGCGCATAGGCGTCGAGGCTCTGCGCCATAGCCTCCTCGCGCAGCAGCGTCAGCGCGGTCTTCACCGCCACCGGGCCGCCCGCCGTCCCGGCCACGCCGTCGAAAAAGAGCGGCGCGGCCGAGGCTCCGGCAGGGACGGGGCCGGAGTCCGACGCCACCATATAGGGGTCGGCGTCGGTATAGGGCTCACCCGCGACAGCGAGCCCCATGTCAGAGCCGCGCAGCATGCGGCCAAAGCGTTTGTGCCCCTCCTCGACCACCACCAGATGGGTGGCATTGGTCCAGTTGGCCTCTCCCGCCGCATCGGCGGCGGCCTGCGAGGGCTGGGCGAGATAGGCAGCATTGATCCGGTCGTTCTCGAACATCCAGCGCATCATGCCCATGGCGAGCGCGCCGTCGGTGCCCGGCTTGATCGGCAGCCAGCGCGCCCGGTCGCCCGAAGGCGCGTTCTGCGCATTGTTCAGCACCGGATCGACCACCACATAGCTCAGCTTGCCGCTGGCGCGGGCCTGCGCGACCAGCGCCCCCACCCGCTTGAACGGGTTGCCCGCATTGCCCGGCGCGGTGCCGGCGAAAATGATGAACTCGGCTTCCGAGAAATCCGGCTTGGCATGCGGCATCGCCTTCACATCGCCGAAGAGCGCGCCGGAGCCCGAGCGATACGCCCCGCCGCAATAGGCACCGTGGCGGGTGAAGTTGTTCGACCCGAAGCTCTGCTTGAGCCAGCGCAGCACCAGATTGTCGCGCCCGTCGTCGACGCAGTTCATCAGCACCAGCCGGTTCGCGCGCGGCCCGTATTCCGGCGCGCCCTCGACGGCGGGGGTTTCGAGATCGCAGATCTCGCGCAGCCCGGCCACCCGACCCTCGCCAAAGAGATCGCCGCCCTCGACCACCTCCTCGACCAGCTGCTCGAAACTGATCGTCTGCCATTCGCCGGAACCACGCGGCCCGACCCGTTTCATCGGCTTCAGCACCCGGCGCGGGTTGGTCACCTGTTGCAGCACCGCATTGCCCCGTCCGCAGGCGGTGGAGCGATTGGTCAGCCCCTGCCCCGCGCCGGTCTGCGCCATCGCCCTGAAGCTGTCGCGCACCGAGGTCTCGTAGGGGATGAAGGGATCGGTGCTCATCGGCGAATAGGGGTTGCCCGCGACGCGCAGCACCTCGTTGCGGGTCTTGTCGACCCGGACGCGCACGCCGCACATGGTCGTGCAGCCGATGCACATGGTGTAGCTCAGCGCCTGATCGGGGTTCAGCGCCAGATCGCCGGTTTCCGGGTCAATGCTGTATTCCGGGTCGGGCGCATTGCCGGCCAGCGCCTTGTCGGGTCTCTCGCCCGACCAGTGGCCTTTGGCGAGCTTCTTCAGCGTGTCGGCATAGCCCACACCGAAGGTGGCGAGCGCACCGGTGGCGGCGGCGCCTTTCAGGATGTTGCGGCGGGTGGACATGGCTGTCTCTCCTCAATGCGAGGTTGCGGGACGGGCGGGCGCTGCGCCATCGGCGGGCGCGCTTGCCTCGGTCCAGGGAATGAAGGTGGTGTAGGCGATGAGCAGGAAGAGCCAGAGCCCGAAGGTGCCGATCACCCCCATGAGCCCGTCGAGCCCCGCAGGCAGCAGCGCGTCATAGAGGCCCGAGCCCACCTTCGGCACCGCCTGCCCGCCCATGAAGACGGTCCAGCGGAACATCCAGGCGGCGTGAATGGCGATGAGCCCGGTCACCCAGCCGGTGCGCGACGGCGAGACCAGCGCCAGCACGAAGGGCACGGCCACCGAGACGGCGCCCCAGAGCGCGATCTTCTGCCAGACCGGAAAGCCCGCGACCGAGGCCAGCGCCTCGCTGTGCCGGGGCGAGAGGCCCGAGAGCGCCAGCGCGAACCAGGCCGCCCCCAGCACCGCCACCACCCCGAGCGCTGCGGCCAGCGCCCGGTTGAGCCGCGCCTCGAGCGCCGGCTCGCGGCAGAGCACCCGCTCCAGCACCAGCATCAGCCCGAGCGCACCGACAAAGCCGGTGGCGGCGAATTGCAGCGGCAGGAAGGGCGTGTTCCAGAGCGGACGGGCGCGCACCACATAGACCTCGGCGCCGGTATAGATCAGCACCAGCAGCGCGGCCGCGCCGGCGGCAATCCCCAGCGGCCTCGCAAAACCGTTGGACGCGCCGCCCAGCGACAGCCAGCGGAAGAGCCAGTTGAACCGCCAGTCCTCCTGCCCCAGCGCGTAAAGCCCCGGACGGTGCACCGCCCAGGCGAAGGCCACGGTCAGCCCGACATAGGAGGGCACGAACCACGCGCCCCAGGCCATCCAGGAGCTGCTGTTGGTGTAGAGGAAGAATTCCCAGAACCGCCCCGGCTGGTGCAGGTCGGCCAGCAGCGCGATAGGCGCGGTGATGCCGGTGGTCACCGCCACCATCAGCGCCAGCCGTGCGCGCGGCAGCGCCGCGACGCGCCCCAGCGCCAGCCCCGGCAGCGCCATCAGCAGCGCCGTGGCCGAGAGCGCGATGAGGAAGAAATACTGCACCGCCCAGGGCAGCCAGGCGGCCTCGTGCACGGCACCGACAAGTTCATGGATCTGCATCACGCATCCTCCCCGTGGGGCTGGGGCTCGGCGGCGAGCCCGTGAGGCTCGGGCTCCACGGTCAGCGGCGGACGATAGGCCGCCTCCCCGGCCACGCGCCCGTCGAGCACCGCATCGAGCCCGATGTAATAGACATTGGGATTGGTGTGCATCTCGGGGCGCAGCACCGAGACCTCGTTCTCGCGCAGCATCCGCGACACCTCGCTCTCGGGATCGTTAAGATCGCCGAAATTGCGGGCGCCGCCGACGCAGGTCTCCACGCAGGCGGGCAAGAGCCCGGCGCTGGTGCGGTGGAAACAGAAGGTGCATTTGTCGGCGGTCTGCGTCTCGTGGTTGATGAACCGCGCGTCATAGGGGCAGGCCTGCACGCAATAGGCGCAGCCCACGCATTTCGTGTTGTCCACCACCACCTCGCCGGTCTCCAGCTTGAAGGTCGCCTCGACCGGGCAGACCGGCACGCAGGGCGGATCGTCGCAATGGTTGCAGAGGCGCGGCAGCATGACCATGGCGGGATCGCCGCCCTCCTTCAGCACCTCGTAGACGCTGACATGGGTGCGGAAACTGTCCTCCGGCACGTCGTTTTCCATGATGCAGGCGACGGTGCAGGCCTGGCAGCCGATGCATTTGCGCAGATCGACCACCATGCCCCAATGCGGGATGTGCGGCTGGTCTGTGGCGGCTTGCGCGGACTGGCCGGCGCCCGCCATGGAGGCGGCGGCACCGATGGTCACCCGCCCCATCGCACCCAGAAAGCCGCGGCGGTTCGTGTCCATAAAGCTGATCCTCTTCGGGTTCCTGTCTGTCCCGAAGACTACGCCCGCCCGCCGTTGCCCGGTATTGGAGGAAACCCGGAGGGGTTAGGGGTTAACCCTTAGGGGATGGTGAACGGCCCTGAGCCGACCTTCGTGACTCGCGCGGCGGATGGCCGGTCCCAGTCCATCTCGGACGTTCACTCTCGGAAGTGCGCTGCACAGGAGTAAATAGCACCACACCAACCAGAAGATGCAAGATCTCTTGAATCCTGCCTCCAATAGCATAATGCTAGACGCAATCCATCATGATTGGGGAGCTGAGTCCGGCATGGCTGAGTTGACTTTAGCAGAGCGTTTAACTCTAACTACGACACGCATATCAGCCTTCCAAGACGGCGCCCAGGTGGGATTCGGAACCGGATTTTTCTTTAATTTCAAGATCTCAGATCAGCAGATCATCCCAGCTATCATTACAAACAAGCATGTCGTTAACGGCTGCGATCAAATCACTGTTGTTTGCCATACTGCAAAGGGGTCTGAGCCTTCTGGAGAGTTTATCCCCTGCCACTTAGATGCTCGACCTGGTGCTATCTTGGCGCACCCCGATCCGGATATTGATCTCTGCGCGATACCATTTGGACCTATTTTGAACCAAGCTGAGGCCAATGGCACTCCGCTATTTTACACTGGCTTAGGCTTTGACATCGTGCCGCAAGACGACGATTGGCAATACTTTGATGCCTTGGAAGAGGTCATCATGATTGGATGCCCCAGAGGCATATTTGACGAATTTAACAACCTACCGATAACGCGGCGAGGAAATACAGCTTCATCGTTATCCAAACTATACGGTGGGAAGCAGGAGTTCATGGTAGATATGGCCTGCTTTCCAGGCTCGTCTGGTTCGCCAATCTTCGTATATGACCGTAATGGATACCTAGACCGAAAGACTAACAATTACCATATCGGGGCAAGTAGGATCCAGTTCGTTGGTGTTCTTTATAGTGGTCCGTTGATTGCAAGCGACGGCAAAATCGTATTGCAGCAAAATCCGAAAATTGAAGTGTCGTCCATGATGCACTTGGGGAATGCGATTCGATCATCGCAACTACACGGAATTGAGAAACAAGTTTTAGCTCGTTTTTCCGCTGTCGCTCCGAAAAGTGAGGACGTGGGCGAGGTCAGCTTTGATACCTGAATAGCCACGTCCCTCGTCCAGGCCAAGAAGCGTGACGATGTGCTGCGTAAGTTTGAGCCTTACTGCACCTGCTCGGGGCCGCTTCCCTGCGTCCAGCTGCCATTCATCTAGGGCGCAGCGAAAGTCAGCTCGCCGCCCTCACTCCCCCCACCCCGCCGTCACCAGCAGCCGGACCAGCTCCGCCGCGCTGCCCGCGCCGAGCTTGTCCATGGCGTTGTGGCGGTGGATCTCCACCGTCTTCAGGCTGATCCCCAGCTCAAAGGCGATCTGCTTGTTCTGACGTCCCGCCATCACCGCGCGGGCGACCTCGGCCTCGCGGGCGGTCAGGCTGGCGACCTTCGCCAGCACCCCCGCCCGCGCCCGCGCCGCCGCCTGACGCTCGCGCGCCAGACGCAGCGCCTCGTTGATGCGTTCGACCAAGGCCATGCCGTTCACCGGTTTCTCGAAGAAATCCATCGCCCCCGCGCGCATCGCCCGCACCGCCATGGGCACATCCCCGTGCCCGGTGATCATGATGACCGGCATCGGGCAGCCGCGCCGCTGCAGCTCGTCCAGCAGCTCCAGCCCGGTCATGCCCGGCATGCGCACATCCGCGAGGATCACCCCCGGCACGCTGTCGTCGAGCCTTGCCAGCAGATCCGCCGCCGAGCCGTGATCCGCCACACTCAGCCCCAGCGAGGAGAGCAGGAAGCCCAGCCCCTCGCGCGCCGCGCGGTCGTCGTCGACGATATGGATCACCGCGTCGCTCATGTCTCTTCCCTTTCCGGCAGCCAGACCAGCACGCGCAAACCGTCCCCCTGCTCCGGCGTCTCTGCGCGCATCCAGCCGCCATGCGCCTCGACGATGGAGCGGCTGAGCGCCAGCCCCAGACCGATGCCCTCCGGCTTGGTGGTGTAGAAGGCTTCGGCGAACCGCTCCAGCGCCTCCGGCCCCAGCCCGCAGCCCCGGTCGCGCACGGACAGGCAGAGACCCGGCCCGCGCTTCGGATCTGTAAACCGCGCGCAGCGCAGGGTGATCCGGCGCTCGTCCGGCACCGTGTCTTCCATGGCGTCCACCGCGTTCTGCACGAGGTTCAGCAGCACCTGCTGGAGCTGCACCCGGTCGGCCATCACATCGGGCAGATCCTTCTCCACCTGCATCTCCGCCGCCACGCCCGCGCGGCGCAGCACGCCCTCGTAAAGCGCCTCGGTCTCGCGCAGGAGCGCGGCGAGCGACACCGGCGCGCGCAGGCTCTCGCGCTTGCGCACGAAGGCGCGGATACGCTTGATCACCAGCGCGGCGCGGTCCGCCTGCCCCGCGATCTCGCCCGCCGCGCGCTCCATGTCGGCGGGGGCGCAATTGCCGACCTTCACGCGCATGAGCACGCCTTGGGCGTAGTTCGAGATCGCCGCCAGCGGCTGGTTCAGCTCATGGGCGATGGAGGAGGCCATCTCGCCCAGGATCGACAGCCGCGCCACATGTTCCAGCTCGCGCCGATGCAGCCGGTCGGCCTCTTCCGCGCGGCGGCGCTCGGCCATCTCGCGCTTGAGCCCGGCATTGGCGGTGTCGAGCGCGCGGGTGCGGCGGCGCACCAGCGTCTCGATGCGCACGGAATACAGCGCCCAAAAGGCCAGCGCGATGGCGATGGCGATCAGCCAGTCGCGGTAATCGGCAATGAACTCCGACAGGCTGACCGGGCCGGTGCGCGCATAGGGGCCGATGCGTAGCGCGCGCAGCAGATCGTGCACCGGCTGATAATCCAGCGGCACGGTCCAGAGATTGCCCGCCGGCATCCGCATCAGCGCCACCGCCACCTCCTTGGCCAGATCCGGCGGGGTCGTGGGCGTCTTGGCGAAGGGCCAGCCGGGATAGACCGGGCTCGACAGCGCGCAGCCCGTCCCGGCGCTGTCGCGCTGCGCGACCGGGTGCAGGGCGCCGTAGCGCGCCGGGTCGGCGGCTTGCAGGCTTTCCAGCAGGCAGCCCCGCAGCACCGCGACATCCGCCGAGCCCTCCAGCACCGCATCGGCGGCGGCCTGCATCGGAAAGCCCGTCACCACCAGCTCGACCCGTCCGGGCAGGCCGGTATCGGCGCGGGCCATCTCGGCCCAGATCACCTGGAACCCGCCGAAAGCCTCGGGCGAGACGATGGCCAGACGCTGCCCCGCCAGCGCCTCCAGCCCGCCGAGCGGAGCCCGCGCCACCAGCGTCGAGGCCACCGGGTCGTCGCCCTCGGCGGTGGCGATGCGGCTG
This sequence comes from Salipiger pentaromativorans, assembly GCF_024721115.1. GTDB lineage: Bacteria > Pseudomonadota > Alphaproteobacteria > Rhodobacterales > Rhodobacteraceae > Salipiger > Salipiger pentaromativorans. Next base: position 21,592 of record NZ_JAMDHK010000001.1, read on the forward strand.
ATGTGATGGCGGTATTCCAGCGCCGCGTAATGGCCGGGATTGGTGATGACGAAATCCAGCTCGCCCGCCGCCAGCGCTGTTTCGAGCGCCGGGATGTCGAGCGCCACCAGCTCGAACCGCCGGTCGGGCAGCGCCGCGTTCAGCGCCGCGCCGGTGGCGCCCCAGCGCGCCAGCGCCGCCTCGGCGCCCATGAAATCCAGCACCCCGATCCGCAGCGCCTCGCCCCGCTCGGCCCATGCGGGACAGGCGGCGCAAAGCGCAAGCGCCAGGCAAAGACGGGCCATCGGTCGGAATGCGGCGGGCATCGGGGATCCGTGCAAGGGAAAACGGCTTCGGGCGGGGCTCGCCCGAAGCCTAGAGCCTTGAGACGGAAGGGTCCATATGGCGCGGTCCGCGCGCCCTGCCCGCTCAGCCCATCAGCGCCTTGCGCAGCATGTTGAGCGCCACGAGGATCAGGAAGGCGCCGAAGAGCCGCTTGAGCGGTGCGGGGTTCATCGCATGGGCGAGCTTCACCCCCAGCGGCGCGGTCAGCAGCGTCATTGCGATGACCACAAGGAAGCCCGGGACGTTGACCGCGCCCAGCGTCAGCGGCGGGCGCGAGCCGGGCTCGATGGTCAGCAGCAGGAAGCCCACCGCCGAGGGCACCGCGATCAGCACGCCGAACCCGGCCGCCGTGGCCACCGCGCGGTGGATCGGCACATTGTGCAGGCTCATCAGCGGCACGCCGAAGCTGCCGCCGCCGATACCCATCAGCACCGACAGAAAGCCCACCACCGGCGAATAGAAATACTGCTTGCCACCGCTCGGCATCTCGTCGGCGATGCGCCAGCTATTCTTGCCCAGCGCCATATAGGCGCCGATCACCAGCGCCAGAACGCCAAAGATCATCTGCAACGTCGCCGAGCGCAGCGCCGAGGCGGTCAGCACGCCAACGATCGCCCCGAGGACGATCCCCGGCGCCCAGCCTCTCAGGATGCCCCAGTCCACCGCGCCCTTGCGGTTGTGGCTGATCACCGAGCGCAGCGAGGTCACGATGATCGTGGCCAGAGAGGTCGCCAGGCAAACCTGCATCATCTGCGGCCCGTCATAGCCCATCATCTGGAAGGTAAAGAAAAAGGCCGGCACCAGCACGATGCCCCCGCCAACACCCAGCAGACCCGCCAGCACACCGGCAACGCCCCCGATCACGATCAGAAAGGCGAGAAGTTCGAGCGTCAGCGTAAGATCGGGCATGGAAGTCTCCTGAAGGGCGGTCGGGCCGCCGGGCTGCGGCGCGCCTGGGTCATGGCGCGCGCTTGGCAAGAATATCGGCGACGATGATGTAGGACGATGCCACATGGCTGCGCATCAGGCGGCGCGTCGCCTCGCCGTCCTGCGCGAAGATGGCCTGCGCGATGGCGCGATGTTCGGCCCGGGACGAGGCCAGACGGCTGCTGTCCTCGTGGAAATTCGCCGCACGCCACGCCAGCGTGCGCAGGTTCAGCTCGTCGAGCGTGGCGGCGAGAATGCCGTTGCGCGCGCCGCTCTGGATGGTGCCGTGAAAGCGCGCGTTGATGTCGCCATAGCTCTGCGGATCGTTGCAGGCATCGCCCTCACCGAGAATCGCCTCGAGACGGCGCCGCTCGATCTCGCTCATGCGATTCGCCGCCAGCGCCGCCAGGGCGCTTTCCACCTCGCCCGCCGCCTCGAACAGCTCGGCCAGATCCTCGGGCGCCATCTTGCGCACGACAAAGGCCCGGCGGGCGCCCCGCTCGGCCAGATTCGCCTGTTCCAGACGGTGCAGGGCCTCGCGCACGGGCGTGCGCGACACGCCGAACTGCTCGGCCAGCGCCTGCTCGACCAGGGGTTCGCCGGGCGTCATCCGGCCCGCGACAATCCCGTCGACCAGCGTGTCGAAGATATTTTCTGCCGTGCGATTGGACACTTGTCGTCCGCCTTCGGGTTTAGGTGCACTTTTATCTTGCATATGTATACATGTTCTTTCAAGTTGAATTAGCTTCAAATCCCAAAGGAAGGGAACGCTCACAGGAAACTGCCTCGTATCTGTGCCCGCGCGGGACGATTCCGGACCAACCGGAACACCCAAACGCGCTGGTCCGATTGAAGAAAAAAGGGAGGAGACCATGCCAACAGGAGAGACAAAAAATGACAGAGATCGACCACAAGAAGGTATTGGCCGAACGCCTCTCGGCGCGATTCGGGCGTAGGGCCGTCCTCAAGGGGCTTGGCGCCGGCATCCTTGCCGCCACCGCCGCCGGCGGCGTCCCCTCGATCGCCCGGGCCCAGCAAAGCGGCCATCTCAAGATTGCCTCGATCAAGGTGATCGACACGCTCGACCCGCATTTCACCGGGTTCCTGTCTGCAATCCAGATCATCAACAATATCCACAACGGTCTGCTCAAGATCACCTATGACGGCTCTGCTGTGAAGTTCGAACCCGATCTGGCGGAAACCTGGGACCTGGAAGACGACAAGACCCATGTCTTCAAGCTGCGCGACGGCGTGAAATTCCACGACGGCACCCCCTGCGATGCCGAGGCGGTGAAGTTCTCGCTGCTGCGCGTCAAAGAGGGCGAACCGAAATCGCCCCATGCCTGGAAACTGGCGCTGCTCGACGAGATCGAGATCGTCGATCCGCTGACCATCAAGCTGAAATTCTCCCAGCCCTATGCCTTCCTGCCGGTCGCGCTGAACGGATCCACGGGACGTGCGGGCACCATCGTTAGCCCCGCCGCCGTGCAGAAATACGGCGCCGATTACGGCCGCAACCCGGTGGGCACCGGCCCGTTCAAATTCGTCTCCTGGCGCGAGAACGACGCGATCGAGCTGGAAGCCAACACCGAGTATTTCGAGCCCGGCCTGCCGAAGCTCGAAAAGGTCACCTTCGTGCTGATGAACGAGGCCTCCACTGCGCTGGCAGCCCTGTTCGCCGGCCAGATCGACGGCATGACCGACTGCCCGATGCAGCTTGTGGATCAGGTCGATGCCTTCCCGAACGCCACGCTCTACGGCGAGATCGAAGGCAATTACACCTTCGTCGGCATGAACTGCAAACGCAGCCCCTTCGACGACATCAACCTGCGCCGCGCGGTGGCCTGGGCGCTCGACCGCGACACCATTGTGAAACAGGCCTATTTCGGGCGGGCTCAGGCGGCCTATACCCCGATCTCGCCGCCGATGACGGATTTCTTCGATCCCAACATCGCCAGCTCGGGCCGCGGCCAGTGGTTCGATCTGGAAAAAGCCAAGGCGTTCCGCGCCAAGGCCGCCAACCAGGGCGAGGTCGAAGCCGTCTATATGATGGCAGAGCGCGGGCCGGTCGGCACGCGGATCGCCCAGACCGTGGCCCCGATGCTGGCGCAGATCGGCATCAAGGCCAAGCTCGAGCTGATCGAACCCGCCGCCTGGGTGAAACGCCGCAACGCCAGCGATTTCGACCTCTACGATTTCGAATGGGTGGCCGACCTCGACCCCGACGAAACGCTCTACCCCGAGTTCCGCTCGGACGGTGCGTGGAACTTCGGAGGCTGGGTCAACACCGAGTTCGACGATCTCTGCGCCCAGGCGCAGGTGCTGCTCGATCCCGAGGCGCGCAAGGAGCTGTACTACAAGGCCGAAGACCTGCTCATGGATGAGGCCGGCATCGCCGTCATGGCGCATATGCCGATCTACAAGGTGTTCTCGAACAAGGTGCAGGGCTTCCAGTACATCCCGGCCGACCTCGTCAACCTGCATACGGTGAGTCTCGCCTGATGCTCCTACAGGCACTGGGAAAGATCGCGCAGACGCTTGTCGTCCTGTTCATCGTCTCGGTGGCCAGCTTCGGACTTCTGAAGCTGGCGCCGGGTGATCCGATCCAGATCATGCTGGGATCGGAGTTCTCGCAGGAGTCCTACGACTCGCTGACTGCCGAGCTGGGGCTGGACCGGCCCTTCCTCGTGCAATACGGCGACTGGGCTTTGCGCTTCGTCTCCGGCGACTGGGGCACTTCCTATGTCGCCCGGACCGACATCTTCACCTATGCCTTCAAGGAGGCGCTGCCCGTCACGCTGACGCTCGCCTCCTTCTCCCTCGCCTTCGCGATCCTGATCGGCGTGCCGCTTGGCGTGCTCTCGGCGGTCAAGAAGGATACCGCGTTCGACGCGGGCGCGGCGGTGCTGGCCCTGACCGGCACCGCCTTCCCTTCCTTCCTGCTGGGCATCCTGCTGATCTGGTTCTTCGCGGTGAAGCTCGGCCTCTTTCCCGTCATGGGCTATGTCTCGCCCTGGCAGGATTTCTGGACCGGCATCTATCACATCATCCTGCCCGGCCTGACGCTTTCCACCTATTTCATCGCGATGATCACCCGCCTGACCCGCGCCACGCTGATCGAGGTGATGGAGCAGCCCTATATCGCCGCCGCCCGCGCGCGCGGCGAGCCCGCCTGGCGGGTGATCTGGGTGCACGGGGTGCGCAACATCGCGATGCCGCTGGTCACCATCCTCGGGCTTCAGCTCGGCACGCTGCTGCAAGGCACTGTGCTGACCGAGACGGTCTTCAACCTGCCGGGCATCGGCCAGATGCTGACCTCCGCCGTGCTCGGCCGCGAATACATGGTCGTGCAGGCCGGCGTGATGATGACGGCCACGCTCTTTATCGGGGTGAACCTGCTGGTGGACCTTTCCTATCCCGTCCTCGATCCGCGTCTGAGGGCCCGCAAATGAGCGTCCAGACCCAAGAGGCCCCCGTCGCCGCCCCCATCCGCAAGTCGCGCCGCTCGATCTTTCTGCGCAGGCCCTTCTTCACCATCGCGCTGGTCGTGGCACTGGGCTATGTGCTGGGAGCCCTCTTTGCGCCCTATGTCGCGCCCTACGATCCGGTGGCGCAGGACATCAACGCGATGATGAAACCGCCCTCGCTGGCGCATCTTCTGGGCACCGACAGCTATGGGCAGGACATCCTTTCCCGCGTCATTTACGGCGCCCGCTACGCGCTGATCATCGGCATCTTCTCGGTGCTGATCGGCGCGGCGGGCGGGCTGGTGATCGGGCTTGCCGCCGGGCTCTCCGGCGGCTGGCTGGAATGGGCGCTGATGCGGCTCATCGACTCGATCCTCGCCCTGCCCTCGCTGATCCTCGCCGTGGCTTTCATCGCGATCCTCGGGCAAGGGGTGGACAAGGTGGTCATCGCGGTCGGGCTCTCGATGATCGGCCCGTTCTCGCGCACGGTGCGCGCCGACGTGATGCAGGTGCGCGTGCAGCTTTTCGTCGAGGCCGCAACCCTGATGTCGATCCCCTATCTCAAGGTGATCTGGCGCCACATCCTGCCCAACGTGATCTTTCCGCTGGCGGTGCAGGTGACGATCCGCATCTCCGAGGCGATCCTCGTCTCGTCCTCGCTCTCCTTCCTCGGCATCGGCGTCACCCCGCCCACGCCCGACTGGGGGCTGATGATCGCCGAGGGCCGCGCCTTTGTGAGCTTTGCCGCCTGGATGTCGGCCATGCCCGGTTTCGCGCTGGCGCTGCTGCTCATCGCGCTTTCCATCGTCGGCGACGGCATCCGCGAGGAATTCGACCCGAAACTGCGGAGGGGCGCATGACCGATATGATCCCCTCTCCCATTCTGACGCTCACGGATCTGACCGTGTTTCGCGGCGCGGCCAAGATCCTCGACAAAGTAAACCTGTCGCTCGCCGAGGGCGAGACGCTGGCGCTGGTCGGCGAAAGCGGCGCGGGAAAGTCCACCATCGCCACGGCGGTGATGCGGCTGCTCGACGGCGCAAAGGTCGATGGCAAGGCCGAACTGGAGGGCGCGGGCGATCTGCTGGCGCTGTCCGAAAAGCAGATGGTCACGCTGCGCGGCCGCCGCCTGTCGATGATCTTTCAGGACGCGGGCGCGGCGCTGAACCCGGCCTATACCGTCGGACGTCAGTTGATCACCGTGCTGCGGCGCAATCTCGGGCTCTCGAAAACCGAGGCGCGGGCGCGGGCCGTCGAACTGTTCACCTCGGTCGGCATCAACGATCCCGAGGGGCGGTTGAGCGCCTATCCGCACCAGCTTTCGGGCGGGATGCAGCAACGGGTGATGGTGGCCATCGCGCTCGCCTGCAACCCCGACCTGCTGCTGGCGGACGAGCCGACCTCGGCGCTGGACGTGACCATTCAGGCGCAGATCGTGCGGCTGATCCTGTCGCAGACCCGCGCGCGCGGTGCGAGCTGCATCTTCGTGCTGCACGATCTGGCGCTGGCCAGCCAGGCCTGCGACCGGATCGTGGTGCTTTATGCCGGACAGGTGGTCGAGGCAGGGCCTGCCCGCGACATCCTCGAACACCACCGCCACCCATATACGCAGCAGCTCAAATCCTGCGTGCTCGAGATCGGCACCCGCGAGCTGACCGCGCCCGAAGGCACCGTGCCGCCACATGACCGCATGCCCGCCGGCTGCCGTTTTGCCACGCGCTGCCCGCGCGCCCTGCCCCGCTGCGCGGGCGAGGCGCCGCCGCTGATCCCCGCGCGGGACGGCGCTGAAAGCCCGCTCGCCCATCACTTCGCCTGCTGGAACCCGGAATGATCATGGCGCAGACCCAAACGCAAACCACCGCGCCCACCGCTCCGGTCTTCGAACTGATCGAGGTCGAGCAGGTCTTTCCCGTGCCCCGCCCCGGCCGCCCTTTCATGAGCCGCGACACCGTGGGGCTACGCGCGCTCGACGGGGTGCGCCTGCGCATCGCGCAGGGCGCCTCGCTGGCGCTGGTGGGCGAAAGCGGCTCGGGAAAATCCACGCTCTTGCGGGTGCTGCTGGGGCTCGACGCCCCCAGCGGCGGGCGCGCGCTTTATCGCGGCAAGCCGATCCGCGAGGCGCGCGCCTTTGGCACCGGCTTCGCCCGCGACGTCGCCATGGTCTATCAGGACGCGCGCGGCTCACTCGACCCGCGCATGACCGTGGGGGCGCTTGTTGCCGAGCCGCTGCGCCATTTCGGCATCGTGCCCAAAGGCGAAGAGGCCGCCCGCGTCGCCCAGCTTCTCGACCGCGTCGGCCTGCCCGCCGATGCCGCGACGCGCTATCCCTCCGGACTTTCGGGTGGCCAGATCCGCCGCGTCGCCATCGCCCGCGCGCTGGCCTCCGAACCCTCGGTGCTGGTGGCGGACGAGGCGGTCTCGGGGCTCGACGTCTCGACCCAGGCGCAGCTTCTGACGCTGCTGCGCGGATTACAGCGCGATATGGGGCTGACGCTGGTCTTCATCACCCACGATCTGGGCGTGGCGAGCTATCTCTGCGAAGAGATCGCCATCATGTATCTGGGCCGCATCGTCGAGACCGGCCCCACCGACGCGGTGCTCTCCCACCCGGCGCATCCCTATGCCGCCGCGCTGCGCGCCGCCGCGCCGCGCTTTTTCGAACCGATCCCCGAGCCACTGCCCGGCGAGATCCCCAGCCCTCTGGATCTTCCCAAGGGCTGCCGCTTTTCCAGCCGCTGCACCGCAGCGCAAGAGGATTGCCGGCTGCGTGACCCGCAGCTCGGCCAACATGGCGCCGGGCGGGCAGTGGCTTGTCTGCACCCGCTCACCGAAACGGGGGCGCAAGCCTCTGAAATCCGCTAAGGGTTACAAACCACCACTCACGGACCCAAGGCCCTTACTGACTGACAGGACGATCCATTATGTTCGACTTCTTCTCCGCCCGGCGCCCCAGCACGCTTGCCTCGCAGGCAATGATCGCCACCTCGCACCCGTTGTCCACGGCGGCGGGGCTGGATGTGCTTTCGACCAGCGGCAACGCGGTGGATGCCGCCATCGCCGCCGTCGCCGTGCAATGTGTGGTCGATCCGCTGATGACCGGCATCGGCGGCGACTGTTTCGCGCTTTACGCGCCCAAGGGCGGCAAGGTGAAGGCGCTGAACGGCTCGGGCCGCGCGCCCGGCGCCGCCACCGTCGAGGCGCTGAAAGCCGCCGGCCTCACCGACGAGATCCCGCAGACCAGCCCGCATGCCGTCACCATCCCCGGCGCGATTTCCGCCTGGTGCCGGCTGCACGCGGATCACGGCTCGCTGCCGCTCGACCGGCTCTTCGCCCGCGCCATCCACTATGCGGAAAACGGCTATCCGGTGACCCCGCGCGTGGCGATGGACTGGGCGGCCAATGCCGCTCTGGTGGGCAAAGACCCGCATGCCGCAGCTCTTTTCCTGCCGGGCGGTGCCGCACCGAAGGTCGGGCAGACCCACGCCCAGCCGCTTGTCGGCGCGCGGCTGCGCGAGATCGCGGCAAAAGGCGCCGCTGGCTTTTATGAAGGCGAGACCGCCGCGAAGATGGCCGCGCATCTGAAATCGCTCGGCGGGCTGCACACCGAAGAGGATTTCCACGAGGCCAGGGATCAGGCCCATTGGGTCGATCCGATCTCGACCGCCTATGCGGGCTACGACGTGATGGAATGCCCGCCCAACGGTCAGGGGCTCGCCGCGCTGCTGATGCTGCGCATCCTGTCGAAATTCGACATGGGTGAGGGGCTGTCCGAGGCCGACCGCATCCACCTGCACGCCGAAGCGGCCAAGCTCGCCTATCACCACCGCGACGCGCTGATCGCCGACCCGGCCGCCTGCCCCGGCGTGACCGAGACGCTGCTCTCGGACGCCGTGGTCGATACGCTCGCCGGGCGCATCGACATGGCCCGCGCCGGCACGCCCGCGCTCTGGGACGAGCCCGAGCACAAGGACACGATCTATCTTTGCGTGGTGGACCGCGACGGCAATGCGCTCAGCTTCATCAACTCGATCTTCCACGGCTTCGGCTCCACCCGGCTCGATCCGCAGACCGGCGTGCTGTTCCATTCGCGCGGGGCGAGCTTCCGGCTGATCGAGGGGCACCCCAACGCCATCGCGCCGAAGAAACGCCCGATGCACACGATCATTCCGGGCATGCTCTGCAAGGACGGCGCGGCGGTCATGCCCTTCGGCGTGATGGGCGGGCAATATCAGGCGGCGGGCCACGCGGCCTTCCTCTCGGGCGTGCTGGATCGCGGCATGGATCTTCAGGCGGCAATGGATGCGCCGCGCAGCTTTGCCCATGACGGCGTGTTGCAGATCGAGCCGGGCGTTTCCGAGGCCGCCCGCGCCGATCTGGCCGCACGCGGCCACAAGCTGGAGCTGCAAACCAGCCCCATCGGCGGCAGCCAGGCGATCCGCATCTGCCCGGAAACCGGCCTGCTCACCGGCGGCAGCGACAGCCGCAAGGACGGCATGGCGCTGGGAATCTGACCGCGCCGCAGCTTCGCGCGCGCCCGTCACGCGGCCCGGTCTCCGGGCCGCGTTTTGCTGTCCGCCCCTCCCCGCACCCCCGTGCGCCAGCAAGATTTTGGAGATTTCGCGAGTCTGTTGTAGAGTGACTTACGTTAGGTCATCTCGCAACGTTACCCTGTTCTACGCTTTTTCACCGCAATCCATTGTTCTTAGGGGAGGAAATCATGAAATCCATCGTTCTGGGCATCACCATGGCCAGCATCGTCGCCACAACCGCCTTTGCCGAGAGCCAGCGCACGCCGCGCATGTCCGAGAAGCAATTGCGCGACGATCTGATCGTCTCGACGCAATCCACGCAGGGCTCGTCCGCAGGCATCTGGCTGCCGCTGCTCATGCTTGCGATCATCGCTGCGGCGGCGGCCTCCAGCGGCGGCGACCACTATGTCCACGCGGTGGAGGCCTATAGCGACGCCCGGCTGAAGACCGACATCACCCGCGTCGGCACCTCGCCCGACGGGTTCGGCATCTATCAGTTCCGCTATCGGGGCGATTCCAACCGTTTCGAGGGCGTCATGGCCCAGGACGTGCAGAAGCACCGTCCCGACGCCGTGCGCATGGCCGAGACCGGTTTCCTCATGGTCGATTACAGCAAGGTCGACGTGACGCCGAAACTGCTGCCCTGAGCCACCGCGAAACCGCAAAAAAAGGCGCCGCACCCAAGGGTGCGGCGCTTTTTCCTGTCTAATAACCGGCGTCAGTGTGCGACGGCGCCCGTCACGCTGTCCTCGCCTTTGGCGGTCAGCGCCGCGGCGGCCTCTTCGGCCTCCTCGTCCCATTCCACCGGCTCGGGTTCACCGACAAGCGCGATCTTCAGCACTTCGGACACGTGCTTGACGGGGATGATCTCCAGCCCCTCCTTCACGTTGTCGGGCAGCTCGGCCAGATCCTTCTCGTTCTCTTCGGGAATGAGAACGGTCTTGATCCCGCCGCGCAGCGCCGCGAGCAGCTTTTCCTTCAGCCCGCCGATGGCGGAGGCATTGCCGCGCAGCGTCACCTCGCCGGTCATGGCGATGTCCTTGCGCACCGGCAGCCCGGTCAGCACCGAGACAATCGCCGTGACCATGGCCAGACCCGCCGAGGGCCCGTCCTTGGGCGTGGCGCCATCGGGCACATGGACGTGGATGTCCATCTTGTCGAAGCGCGGCGGCTTGACCCCGATCTGCGGCGCGATGGAGCGCACGTAGGACGAGGCCGCCTCGATGCTCTCCTTCATCACGTCGCCCAGCTTGCCCGTGGTCTTCATCCGCCCCTTGCCGGGCAGTTTCAGCGCCTCGATATGCAGCAGGTCGCCGCCCACCGAGGTATAGGCAAGCCCGGTGACCACACCGACCTGGTTCTCGTCCTCGGCCAGACCGTAACGGAATTTCCGCACGCCCAGGAAATCCGAGAGGTTCCCGGAGGTGACCTCGACCTTCTCGGCCTCCTTCTTGACGATCTTGGTGACCGCCTTCCGGGTCAGCCGCGCGATCTCGCGCTCGAGGTTCCGCACACCGGCCTCGCGCGTGTAATAGCGCAGGATGTCGGTCAGCGCGCCGTCGGTGACCGAGAACTCGCCCTTTTTCAGACCATGCGCCTTGATCTGCTTGTCGAGCAGGTGGCGCTTGGCGATTTCGAGCTTTTCATCCTCGGTGTAGCCCGAAAGCGGGATGATCTCCATCCGGTCGAGCAGCGGGCCCGGCATGTTGTAGGAGTTCGACGTGGTCACGAACATCACGTTCGACAGATCGTATTCCACTTCGAGATAGTGGTCCACGAAGCTCGCGTTCTGTTCGGGGTCGAGCACCTCGAGCATGGCCGAGGCCGGGTCGCCACGGAAGTCCTGCCCCATCTTGTCGATCTCGTCGAGCAGGATGAGCGGGTTCGTGGTCTTGGCCTTTTTCAGCGCCTGGATGATCTTGCCCGGCATCGAGCCGATATAGGTCCGGCGGTGGCCGCGGATCTCGGATTCATCGCGCACGCCGCCCAGCGAAATGCGGATGAACTCGCGCCCGGTGGCCTTGGCCATCGACTTGCCAAGCGAGGTCTTGCCGACGCCCGGCGGGCCGACGAGGCAGAGGATCGGGCCTTTGAGCTTCTGCGAGCGCGCCTGCACCGCGAGATATTCGACGATCCGCTCTTTCACCTTCTCAAGCGAATAGTGGTCGTGATCGAGGATCTCCTGAGCGCGGCCCAGATCCTTTTTCACCCGGCTGCGCGTGCCCCACGGGATGCTCAGCATCCAGTCGAGATAATTGCGCACAACGGTGGCCTCGGCGGACATGGGCGACATGTTCCGCAGCTTCTTCAGCTCGGCATCGGCCTTTTCGCGCGCCTCTTTCGAGAGCTTGGTCTCCTCGATGCGCGCTTCCAGCTCGGCGACCTCGTTCTGGCCGTCCTCGCCATCGCCCAGCTCCTTCTGAATGGCCTTCATCTGCTCATTCAGATAGTATTCGCGCTGGGTCTTCTCCATCTGGCTCTTGACGCGGGTCTTGATCTTTTTCTCGACCTGGAGAACCGACAGTTCCCCCTGCATCAGCCCATAGACCTTCTCCAGCCGCTCGCTGATCGCCAGTGTCTCCAGAAGCTCCTGCTTCTGCTCCACCTCGATGCCGAGATGCCCCGACACGAGATCGGCCAGTTTCGCGGGTTCGGTGGTTTCCGACACCGCCGAGAGCGCCTCTTCGGGGATGTTCTTCTTGACCTTGGCGTAACGCTCGAACTCTTCGCCGACCGTGCGCACCAGCGCCTGGATCGCCGCCGGATCGCCGGGCATTTCGCTGATATATTCGGCCTTGGCCTCGAAGAAATCTTCGTTGGGCAGATATTCGGTGATGCGCACGCGCGCCTGCCCCTCGACCAGCACCTTCACGGTGCCATCGGGCAGCTTGAGCAGTTGCAGCACATTGGCCAGCACGCCGGCCTTGTAGATTCCATCGGATGCGGGATCGTCCACCGCCGGGTCGATCTGTGCGGCAAGCAGGATCTGCTTGTCGTCCGCCATGACCTCTTCCAGCGCTTTCACCGATTTCTCGCGCCCTACGAAAAGCGGCACGATCATATGCGGGAACACGACGATGTCGCGCAGCGGCAGCACTGGATAGGAGGAATTGAGAGGCTGTTGCATAAACATTCCTTCGTCTTGGCAGGACGGCCCGGCCCCGGTTCTCCGGCAGCCCCCGCCATCCCCTGTTCACCGGATAAGGTGGGGTCAGCTTCTGACGAAATCAACCTCACCGCGCTCCGGTCGGACAAGCATGACGAAGCCGGGCTTCGGGCGCAAGGCACCAATTGGGAGAGTGGCGAAATCGGGAAAATCGTTCCGGCGGCCCGGCACGCAGACGCTACGGCCAGGGCGGTCCGCAGTGCCGACCGCCCCTCCAAGCGCATGGCGGGCAGGTCGCGGCCTTGACCCCGCCTGCCCCGCATTGCGCGCGCTCAGCTTTCCTTGCGCTTCTGCTGCGCCTGCTTCATCCGCTCGAGAAGCTCGGCCTTGGTGGCCTTGCCGCCCGCGGCGGGTTTGCCCGCCGCCGCGTCCTTGTGGCGGTCGTAGCGGGGCGCGTTGCTACCGCCCCGCGCGCCGCCCATCTTCGAATAATCCATGATCCGGCTCCTTGCCGCAGGTGTGGGCCCCGCTTTTGCCGCAAGCGGCGGGGCCGCACAAGCCATGGCAGGATCAGGCGGTCTTGTCACCAAGCATCGGATAGTCGGTGAAGCCTTCGGCGCCGCCGCCGTAAAAGGTGCTCTGGTCGGCGGCGTTCAGCGGCGCGTCCTGCCGCAGCCGCTCCACAAGATCCGGGTTCGAGATGAACGGGCGCCCGAAGGCCACCAGATCGGCCTTGCCACTCGCCACCGCGTCCAGCGCCATCGCCCGGTCATAGCCGTTATTGACCATATAGGGACCGTCGAAAAGCCCGTGCAGCGTCTCGAGGCTTTGCCCCGCCTCCAGATCGCGCGACCCGCCGGTGGCCCCCTCGACCATGTGCAGATAGGCCAGCCCATAGCGATTGAGCCCGGGGATCACATATTCGAAATCCGCCTGCGGATCCTCGTCGCTGATCCCGTTCGCGGGCGAGAACGGCGACAGGCGCAGACCGGTGCGGCCACCGCCGATCTCGGCGGTCACCGCGTCGAGCACTTCGAAGAGGAACCGCGCGCGGTTCTCGATACCCCCGCCATAGGCATCCTCGCGGCTGTTCGCGCCGGTCTTCAGGAACTGGTCGATGAGATAGCCGTTGGCGCCATGCACCTCGACCCCGTCGAATCCCGCCTGGATCGCGAAGGCCGCCGCCTTGCGGTAATCCTCGACGGTCGCGGCGATCTCTTCGGTGGTCAGGGCGCGCGGCTCCGATGTGGCTTCAAAGCCGTTGCGGGTAAAGGTCATGCTCTTCGCCGCGATGGCAGAGGGCGCCACCGGCGCCCGCCCGTCCGGCTGCAACGACACATGGCTGATGCGCCCCACATGCCAGAGCTGCACGACGATCCGGCCGCCGGCCTCGTGCACCGCGTCGGTCACCGTCTTCCAGGCGGCGACCTGCGCCTCGGTGTGGATGCCCGGCGTCTGGATATAGCCCTTGCCGGCGGGCGAGATCTGCGTCGCCTCGGTGATCAGCAGCCCGGCCCCCGCGCGCTGGCGGTAGTAGGTCACGTGCAGATCGTTGACCTCGCCGGTCTCGTCATCGGCGCGGTTGCGGGTCAGCGGGGCCATCACGATGCGGTTCTGCATCTCGATGGCCCCGGCGGTGAAGGGGGTGAACAAAGCCTCGGTCATGGGAATCCTTTCCTCGGGCAGCCGCACGCCCCCGGGGGGCGCGATCGACGGCAAGGGTAGGCATGGCATCGGGCGGCGCAACGCCTCCAGACCTGCGCAGACGCACAGTCGAGTTTGCGCAGATGCACCATCCTGCGCCGCGACGGCTCAGAGCGGCGGAATATCCCCTTCGGCCCGGCCCGCATGGAATCCCGCCTCCCAGGCGGCGAACCGCCCCTCGGCGATGGCCGCGCGCATGCCCGCCATGATGTCCTGGAAATACTGAAGGTTGTGCCAGGACAGCAGCATGCCCGAGATCATTTCCTGTGCCCGGAACACATGGTGCAGATAGGCGCGGGAATAGCCGGTGCAGGCAGGGCAGGAACACTGCTCGTCCAGCGGGCGCGGATCGTCTGCGTGGCGGGCGTTCTTGATGTTCACCACCCCGCGCCGGGTAAAGGCCTGACCGGTGCGCCCCGAGCGCGTGGGCAGCACGCAATCCATCATGTCGATGCCGCGTTTCACCGCGCCGACGATGTCGTCGGGCTTGCCCACCCCCATCAGATAGCGCGGCTTGTCTTCGGGCAGGAAGCCCGGCGCGTAATCGAGGCACGAGAACATCGCCTCCTGCCCCTCGCCCACCGCCAGACCGCCCACCGCATAGCCATCGAAGCCGATGGCCGTCAGCGCCTTTGCGCTCTCCTCGCGCATGTCGCGCTCGAGCCCGCCCTGCATGATGCCGAAGAGCATATGCCCGGGCCGGTCGCCGAAGGCATCGCGCGACCGCTGCGCCCAGCGCATCGAGAGCCGCATGCTCTCTTCGATGCGCTTGCGGTCGGCGGGCAGCGCCGGGCATTCATCGAAGGCCATGACGATGTCGGAGCCGAGCAGCCGCTGGATCTCCATCGAGCGTTCCGGGCTCAGCATGTGTTTCGAGCCGTCGATATGGCTCTTGAAGCTCACCCCCTCCTCGGTCAGCTTGCGCAGCCCGGCCAGGCTCATCACCTGAAAGCCGCCGGAATCCGTGAGGATCGGGCGCTCCCAGTTCATGAACCGGTGCAGCCCGCCCAGCCGCGCGATGCGCTCGGCGGTGGGCCGCAGCATCAGGTGATAGGTGTTGCCCAGCAGGATGTCGGCGCCGGTGGCGCGCACGTTTTCCGGCAGCATGGCCTTGACCGTGGCGGCGGTGCCCACGGGCATGAAGGCGGGGGTGCGGATCTCGCCGCGCGGGGTTGCGATCACGCCGCTGCGGGCGGCGCCATCGGTGGCGGTGAGGGTAAAGGATGTGGTGCTCATGCCCGTTCCTCTGCCGCAAAGCGGGCGGCTTGCCAAGCCCGCGCCGCGGCCCGGCGGAAAAAGCCGCGCATTGTAAATTTGAAGGTGCCGTTCACCTTTGCGGCGCATCCTCCGCGCAAAGCACCCAAACGGAGGTTCCGACATGCTGCGCCGTCTCGCACCCGCCTTTGCCGCCGCCGCGCTTCTTGCCGCCCCGGCGGCGGAGGCCGGCAACACCGCGTTTTCCTCGACACAGAAAAGCCTCTACCCCAATGCCCAGAACCCGCACCCCGGGGCAGGCTATCAGGGGCAGGTCTATGTCACCCCGGGCGGCTGCTCCTATTCCCGCGCGCAGGTGCCGGGCTACAAACCCACCTGGCACCTGATCCTGAACGGTGCCGAGGCCGGGCTGACCGACGCCCACCGCCGCTGCCCCACCATGCTGGGCGATTACGAACGGCTCTGACGCGAGCGAAGAGCCCGGCAACGGGCGAGGAGCCGCGCCACCGCCAGAGCGGCGCGGCTGCACCACCGTGCGACAATCCGCAACGCGGCGATTGCGCCGGACCGCGCACCGCGCCACTCTGCGCACCATGAGCAGCGACAACGACAAGGGCGCCGGCAAGCGCCCGACCTGGCCCGGCGGCATCTCGGCCGTGCTGACCCAGATGGAGGGCCGGCGCGACGCGCTGAGCTATGCCGAAACCGAAGCGCCACCGCCCGCTGATCTCGCCCTCGCCCCGCTGGCGGATCAGATCGTCGCCGACCCCGACGACGACCCGGCCGAGGCGCCGCCCTTCCGCTCCTCCTACCACCGCAAGCGCCATGCGCTGCGCAAGGAGCTGACCGGCGAGACCGAGCTGGTCTTCCTCAACGGGCTGCTCATCGCGCATCTGCGCAAGCGCGACTTTCCCGCACATCTTCCGGCGCTGTTCCAGCGGCTCTGGGCCGAACAGGGTCCGCATCTGCTGGCCCGGCTCAACCCGCGCTGGCTGGTCTCCACCGTCACCACCTTCGGCGACCACGGCACAACCCCCACCCAGCGCTCCGTGGGGCTGGCCCTCACCGTGCTCTTCGGCACGATGAAACTCTACGAATCCGAACGGCTCTATTCCGGGCTCACCGCCGACCGCCCCTTCCCGCTCGACCAGAAGGCCAAGGGCCCGCTGCCGCTGGAGATGGACGCCTATGCCATCGCCAATGGCGGGCTCGACGTGAACATGATCGGACGGCTCTGGACCGAGGCCGAGGACGACCCCGTCCTGCGCCCGCTCGCCCATCACCTGCTCGATCTGCTGATCCACGACGAGCACACGCTGTTCCGCCGCCTGATGACCATGCGGAACCGCAAGGCCCGCAAGGAGGCAAAGGCCGCCCCCGCCGCCACGCCCGCCGCACGAGGCGACAACCCCGCCCCGGTCCCCGCCGCCCATCGCCGGCTCTCGCCCGAGACCCTGCGCTGGGGGCTCGTCTCCACCATCCGCGCGCCGCTGCCGCAGATCGCCCGCTTCGCCGCGCATCACCTCGAGCTGGGCGCCGAAGCCCTGCATCTCTATCTCGACAGCCCCGATCCCGGGGCCGAAGCCTTCCTCTCGCGTCATCCGCGCCTGCACATCACCCAATGCGATGCCGGCTACTGGGAGGCCACGGGCAAGACCCGGATGGACGCCCACCAGCTCCGCCAGGCCCATAACGCCACCCGCTGCCTGCGCGCCGTGGCCGACAGCCTCGACTGGCTCGGCCATATCGACGTGGACGAATTCCTGCTGCCCGACCGCCCCGTCGCCCGGATCCTCGCCGATGTCTCGCCACGTCACGCGCTGGCCCGCATCGCCCCGGCAGAGGCGCTGGCCCGCGACGACGGCCCGCCACAGCATTTCAAGCTGACCCACCGCCACGCCGATCAGCCCAAGGCCGTCCTGCAAGACATCTACCCGACCTTCGGTCTGCATCTTTACGGCGGCTTTCTCAGCCATACCTCGGGCAAGGTCTTTGCGCGCACCGGCATCCCCGACACCCGTCTCGGCATCCACACGATGAAATATCACGGCGCCGACGCGACCAACCGCGCACGGCCCGCAGACATCCGCCTCGCCCATCTGCACGCCCCCTCCTGGGAGCATTTCCTGACCCACCTGAGCTTCCGGCGCGAAAAGGGATCTTACCGGCCGCGCTCCGAGCGGGTCGAGATGGGTCAGGCCCAGCTCATCGCCTTTCTGGCAGAGGACGAGGGCGAGGCCGGTCTGCGCCTGCTCTTCGACGAGGTCTGCGCAGACACCCCCGAGCTGCGCGCGCGGCTCGTCGCGCATGACATGCTGGTGAGCTGGCCCTTCGATCCCGACGCGGCGGTCGCCCGCGTCTTCGGGGCGCTGCCATGACCCGCTGGGGCACCGTCACCACCACCAATGCCCCGCTGCCCGAGATCCTCGCCTTCGCCGCCTGGCATCTCGAACTGGGCGCCCACCGGATCTATCTCTATCTCGACGCCGACATGCCGGAGGCCGAGGCCGCGCTCTCGGCCCACCCCAAATGCCGGGTCTTCCGCACCGATGAGCGCTGGTGGGCGAAACGCAACGGCCGTCCCGCGAAACATCAGGCACGCCAGTCCGCCAACGCCCGCCACGCCAACAACCGCAAGCCCGAGACCGACTGGCTCGCCCATATCGACACCGATGAGTTCCTCCTGCCGGCCCGCCCCCTCGCCGACCAGCTTGCCGCGCTGCCGGCAGAGTGCCTCTGCGCCCGCGTGCGCCCGGTCGAGGCGCTGGCCCCGGCGGCGCCCGGAGACGAGACCGCGTTCAAGGCCTTCCATCTCGATCAGGCCGTCCGCCAGCAAGCCGCCGAGGCCTGCTTTCCCACCTGGGGCCGCCATCTCTCGGGCGGGTTCCTGTCGCATGTGGCGGGCAAGCTGTTCTTCCGCGCCGGCACCGCGGGGCTTCAGATCAAGATCCATAACGTGATCCTCGACGGGGTGCAGAATCCCGGCGAAGTCGCCCTGCCCGACACCGAGCTGGGCCATTTCCACGCCGCCGACTGGGCGCATTTCCTGCGCCTCTACCGGTTCCGTCTGGCGCAGGGCTCGTACCGGGCCGAACTGAAGCCGCAGGTCCGGCAAGCGGGCGCGGTCAATCTGCACGACCTGTTCGCCACGATCGAAGCCTCCGGCGGAGAAGAGGCGCTGCGGCTCTTCCATGACGAGGTCTGCACCGCCACGCCGCAGCTTACCGGCAAGCTGGCCGAGCACGGGCTGCTGCGCCGCCGCCGCATGGACCTGCCGGCGCTGCGCCGGAAACATTTTCCCGAAGGCTGACTCCCCGCCAGCCGCCCCGCATCGCCGGTCGAACCGCGCCGGATCTGGCTCAGAACCGCGTATAACCGAAACAATACCCACTCATCGTTGAGAAAAACGAAACAAAAACCGCTGATTGTCCCCTGAAACCCACGATTTCTCTGCCAAATTGCCGCCCTGATTGACCTTTCCCCGGTGAGTCAGGTAAAAGCCGCGTCATCGGGATCGCAAATGCCAAGAACCGCAGGGCCAAACGGGCCCGATCCCTGACCAGATGCGCGGGCCAAGTCAGTGTCCGCACCCAACTCGGACACACATGACAAAGTTTTCTGATCTGAACCTGAACCCCAAGGTGCTCAAGGCCATCGAGGAAGCGGGCTATGAAACCCCGACCCCGATCCAGGAAGGCGCCATTCCCCCTGCGCTCGAAGGCAAGGACGTGCTGGGCATCGCCCAGACCGGCACCGGCAAGACCGCCAGTTTCACCCTGCCGATGATCACCCTGCTCGCCCGTGGCCGCGCCCGCGCCCGGATGCCGCGCAGCCTGGTGCTCTGCCCGACCCGCGAACTCGCCGCGCAGGTGGCCGAGAATTTCGACGTCTATGCCAAGCATGTGAAGCTGACCAAGGCGCTGCTGATCGGCGGCGTGAGCTTCAAGGAGCAGGACGCGCTGATCGACAAGGGCGTCGATGTGCTGATCGCCACGCCGGGCCGTCTGCTCGACCATTTCGAGCGCGGCAAGCTGCTGCTCACCGGCGTGCAGATCATGGTGGTGGACGAGGCCGACCGCATGCTCGACATGGGGTTCATCCCCGACATCGAGCGGATCTTCTCGCTGACGCCCTTCACCCGGCAGACGCTGTTCTTCTCCGCCACCATGGCGCCGGAGATCGAGCGCATCACCAACACCTTCCTCTCCGCCCCGGCGCGGATCGAGGTAGCCCGTCAGGCCACCGCCTCGGAAACCATCGAACAGGGTGCCGTGTTCTTCAAGGCGTCGCGCCGCGACCGCGAAGGCAGCGAAAAACGCGAGGTGCTGCGCCAGCTCATCGACCGCGAGGGCGAGGCCTGTTCGAACGCCATCGTCTTCTGCAACCGCAAGGTCGATGTGGACGTGGTGGCGAAATCGCTGAAGAAATACGGCTATAACGCCGAGCCGATCCATGGCGATCTCGACCAGAGCCAGCGGATGAAGACGCTGGACGGGTTCCGCGACGGTTCGATCCGGCTGCTGATCGCCTCGGATGTGGCGGCGCGCGGTCTGGACATTCCCTCGGTCAGCCATGTGTTCAATTTCGACGTGCCGAGCCATGCGGAAGATTATGTGCACCGCATCGGTCGTACCGGCCGCGCGGGCCGCGCGGGCAAGGCCTTTACCATCATCGTGCCGAAGGACGAGAAGAACTTCGACGATGTGGAAAAACTGATCCAGAAAGAGATCCCGCGCGTCGAGCTGCCGAACATGCCCAAGCCCGCGGCGGTTGCCGAGGACACGGACACGGCCAGCAAGCCGGAAAAGAGCGAGAAGCCCGAAAAAACCGAGAAGAAGAGCTCCCGCTCGCGGTCGCGCAAATCCGACAAGCCGGCGCAGGAGAAATCCTCGTCGCGGCGGTCGGAGCGGAGCGACAACAACGTCGTGGGCATGGGCGATCACATGCCCGAATTCATCGCGCTGAGCTTCGAGGAACGCCGTGCCGGCTGAGGCCGGCGTTCCAAGCGTGGACTGTAAGCGCCGCTTACACCCGAGCTCCTTCCTCAGAAACGCAAAAGCGGGCCCGTAGGCCCGCTCTCTCGCTCTCTCTGGGAAACCTCAGTCCCGCAGCACCGCCATGCTGCTTTCCTCCCAGCCGATCCACACCGGCGCCTCGCCCACCGACTGGCCGGTGTCGGCATCGACATAGGCCTTGAGCGTCGCGCCCTGCGCCTCTTCCACCAGAAGATCCAGCGCCATGCGGCTGCCGAGGAAGGTCTTGCCGACCACCCTGCCCTGCACCGCATTCGCCGTCGCGGGGCGTTCGATGTGAAAGCCCAGCCGTTCCAGCCGCACCGAAGCGGTGATCGGCGTGCCCGCCTGCGGCACCCCGCCCGGCGCGTGGCCGCGCAGGGTCTGGCCGAACCAGTCCATCACCACCGCGCCGCCCTCGGTGCCGCGCAGCTCGCCGGTGAGCAGGTTGGTCTCGCCGATGAACTCCGCCACGAAACGCGAGGCGGGATGGAAATAAAGCTCTTCCGGCGTGCCGTCCTGCTCCACCTTGCCCTTGTTCATCACCACGATGCGGTCGGACATGGTCAGCGCCTCCTCCTGATCGTGGGTCACAAAGAAGAAGGTCTTGTTCGTGCGGCGCTGGATGCTTTTCAGCTCCTGCTGAACCTGCCCGCGCAGCTTGGCGTCGAGCGCGCCCAGCGGCTCGTCGAGCAGCAGAAGCGCCGGATCGGGCGCCAGAGCCCGCGCCAGCGCCACCCGCTGCCGCTGCCCGCCCGAAAGCTGCGCCGGATAGCGGTCGCCATAGGCGTCGAGTTCGAGAAAGGACATGATCTCGTCCTGACGGCGGCGGATCTCGGTCTTGCTCATCCCCTTCAGCTCGAGCCCGAAGGCGATGTTCTGCTTCACCGTCATATGCGGGAAGAGCGCGTAATCCTGAAACACCATGTTCACCTGGCGTTTCTCGGGCGGCAAGCGGGTCACATCCTTGCCGTCCAGGATCACCCGGCCGCTCGACGGCTGTTCGAACCCGCCGAGGATGCGCAGCGTGGTGGACTTGCCGCAGCCCGAGGGGCCGAGGAAGGTCACGAACTCGCCCCGCGCGATGTCGAGGGTGAGGTCGTTCAGCGCAACAGTATCGCCGAACTGCTTGGAAACGTTCTGGATGCGGACGAGCGCGTCGGAGGTCATGGCTCAGGATTCCTTGTTCATGCGGCGGGTGAAACGCTCGGCCCAGACGCCGACGACGGCGGTCAGGACCAGCGCCGCCGTGGCGATGGCGTTGATCTCGGGCGACATGCCCGATTTCAGCTTGGCGAAGATCAGCACCGGCAGGGTCGGCTCGTAGCCGCCGAGGAAGAAGGAGCGGACGAAATCGTCGAAGCTGAGCAGCAGGCAGAAGATGCTGGCCCCCATGATCGCGGGGATCAGATAGGGCAGCGTGATGCGTAGGAAGGCGATCAGCGGGTCGGCGCCCAGATCCCGCGCCGCCTCGATCTGGCTTTTCGGCAGGGTCGAGAGCCGCGCCATCACCACCAGCACCACAAAGGGCACGTTGTGCACCGCGTGGGACCAGACGATGGCTCCCATGCCGGGCTCGATCCCGAGATAGCGCGCATAGATGCGGAAGGCGATGGCCGAGATGATGCCGGGGATCAGCGCCGGCAGCACGGTCAGCCCGAAGATCGCCGCCCGGCCCCAGAACTTGCGCCCCTCCAGCAGCACCGCGATCCAGGTGCCGACAAAGACCGAGATCAGCGTCGACAGCACCGCGATCGCCACCGAATAGGCGAAGGCGGAAATCACCTCGGCATTCTCGAAGATGCCCATATACCACTCCAGCGTATAGGAGCGGATCGGGAAACCGATGAACTTGCTGTCCTTGAAGCCCATCAGCACCATGAGCACCAGCGGCACGAAGACATAAGCCACAAAGGCCCAGTAGGTGCAGGAGAGCAGAATGCGGTTGCCGCGGGTCATTTTCTCTCTCCTTTGCGCAGGCCGGTCATGAATTTCTGGAACAGCGTCGTGAGGATCAGCGCCGCAAGGAACATGATCACCGCAAAGGCCGCCCCCGTGGGCCATTCATCGCCCGCGACATGGAAGAACCCGGCGATGGTCTCGGCAAAGACCGTGGTCGAGGGCCCGCCCAGCAGCACCGGCGTGGCGTAGAACCCCGTCGAGATCAGGAAGACCAGCGTACAGCCCGAGGAGATCCCCTCGATGGTGAGCGGCAGCGTCACCCGGCGGAACCGCGTCCAGGCGCCGGCGCCCAGGTCGGCCGCAGCCTCGTTCAGCGATTTCGGCAGCTTTTCCAGCGCCGAATAGAGCGGCAACAGCATGTAAAGCGCGGTCAGATAGACGATGCCGACGCCCATGGAGAAGCTTGTGTACATGAAGGGGATGGGCCGGTCGATCAGCCCCAGCCATTTCAGCGCGAGGTTCACGGCGCCGGTATTGCCCAGCAGGATCATGATCGCATAGGTGCGCACGATCTCGCCCACCCAGAAGGGAATGAGCAGCATCAGAAGCAGCAGCATGCGGTTCTTGGGGCTGACATGGCGCGCGAGGAAATAGGCCACCGGATAGGTCAGGACCAGCGTGCAGAGCGTGAAGACGAAGGCGAACCCCAGCGTGCGGAAGAACGGCATCCAGAACAGCCGGTCGCCGAAGAAGCGCAGGTAATTGTCGAAGGTGAAATGCTGCTCGGTGCCCGCGGCGACCGGATAGGCATCGGTCAGCGAGACGCGGAGCATTTGCAGCATCGGACCCAGATGCTGGGTCAGCACCCAGAGCACGGGCAAGGCGGCAAGGATCAGGAACTGGCGGCGCGGCGTGGCGGTCGCAAGCTGCACCAGTGCCCGGTACGGCGCCCAGGAAGCCAGCCGGCCCCAGAAGGTGCGGTCGCTTCCCGTTGCCGGGACGGCACCGCGGTCTTCGCGCGCGGATGCGTCATAGGTCATGGCAGACCCTTTCGAAAGGCGTGGCAGTGGCCCTGCCCGCGTCTTGCGCGGACAGGGCTTGAGGTCGTCTGGCGGTTACGCGGCCTTGATGGCTTCCACGGCCGGATCGACGAAGCCGTATTTCATCTCGTTGGCCTCGGCGCGGAAGAACTGGAGATTGGCCAGTTGCTCGTCCGGGAAAGAGGTCGACTTCTTCTCGAGATCGGTCAGATACTCCGACGCGCCCTTGTAGGTCGAGATGAACCCGCTCGCCTTGGTCATCGCCGCGCCGATCTCGGGATTGGCGAGGATGGCGTTCAGGAAGGTATAGGCGTTGTCCGGGTTCGGGCAGTTCTTGGCGATGTTGAACGTGTAGACAAAGCCGTAGGAGCCCTCTTTCGGGATCGCCATGCCAAGCGGGAAGCCGTCGTTGATCAGCGCCGCCGCAGGGCCGTTCCAGCTATGGCCCAGCATGATGTCCTGGTTCACGAACATCTGCTGCACCTCGGCGCCGCCATCGTAATATTTCCGCACCAGCGGCTTTTTCTCGATGAGAAAATCGCGGGCTTCCTTCACGATGGCCTCGGCCTTTTCCGGGTCGCCGAGATATTCGACCATATTGCCGTCATAGCCCTTCATCAGCATGACGATCGACATCATGTCCTGGATGATATAGGCGGTCTGGCCCTTGTATTTCTCGCTGAAGAGCGTGTCCCAGGTCTCGGCCTCTTCCGGCGTGACGTAATCGGTGTTGTAGGCCAGAACCTCCATGCCCGAGAGGATCGGCGCGCCCCATTTGTGGCCGTTGATCGTGGCCCAGTCGCTTTCCGAGAAGGTCGGGTTGATGTTGCCCCAGTTGCTCATCCGGTCGGTGTCGAGCGGCGCCAGAAGGTCGCTGTCGATGAATTGCAGGAAGCGGTGGCCCGCGACGGTCATGATGTCCACGGTCGGGTTCGGCGCCTCGGCGGCGAGCAGGCTGAACTGCTTGCCCTGGTCGTCCACCAGACGGATGTTGATCTTGATGCCGGTTTCGGCCTCGAACTGCTCCTTGAAAGCCGCCGGGACGAAATCGTTATAGGTCCAGATATTGACCTCGCCGCCCTGCGCGTGGGCACGGCGCAGATAGGCGGGGCTGGCAAGCGCCGCGCCGGTCATGGCGGCGGTGGTCAGCAGCTTCCGGCGGTTGAGAATGAGTTTGGTCATTTTGCGCGTCTCCGTGTTGGATCGTTTTGTGTCGTCTGTTTGCCGTATCGTCGGGGTCACGACGCCGGTTCGGGCGTCTTCCGCAGCAGGCCGGTACGGGCGGCCTGGCACAGATCGTCGAGGCTGAAGCGGTCCAGCTCCAGCGCGTTCAAAAGCTCGTTTTCACGGGCGAAATCGCGGGCATACATGGCGGAAAAGATCTTGATCCCCGCTTCGTGCAGCTCCGCCGGGCGACCGGTGAGCCGCCCCAGAATGGCCGTCAGTTGCAGCCCGTAAGGCACATCCTCGGTGACATAGCGGCTGTCTGCGGTGGCAGGCCCGGTGCCGCCGTTGCCCTGCGCGTGCATCTGCTGGTTCATCTCCGAGATGGACGAGACCGGCACATGAAAGCTCAAGCTGAAATGCTCGAAGATGGTCTTGGTCTTCAGCCCCAGCGCCTCGGCGATGGCCAGCCGCTCCAGATCCAGCGCCTCCAGCAGCGCCCCCACCTTGGGGGTGACGTTCTGGCCCTGGCTCCAGATCTCGCCCCGCTCCATGCGGGTGATGTTGCCAAGCGCGATGCCAAGGTGGTTCTGCGGGTTGAGATTGGATAGCGAGATCGCCAGCAGCCCGTCGCGCGGCACAAAGACATCGCCGAAGAGCATGGTGCAGATTGCACGGGCGCAGTCGCTGCGGGTCTCGGGCACGGTGCAGAGATCGACCTTCTTGCGCACGGTGTTGACCTGCACGGAGGCGCCCTCGCCCCGCCGCCCGGTCACCACCGTGGTGCCCCAGGCGGTGACCGCCGCCTCGACGCCGCGCTCGGCGAGTTTCTGCATCAGATAGACGGCGCCCAGCGAGGCGTGCGAACTGATGAGGATGTGCTGGCCATCGCGGATATGCGGCGCCAGCGCGTCGAACACCGCCTTGTGGCCATAGCCCGGCAGCGCGATCAGGAGGACGTCGTTTTCCTCGGCCAGTTGCTGCGCCGAGCTTGCCACGCGCGGATCGAACTGCGTTTCGATGGCCCCGGTGGCGGTCAGCAGCCCGTCCTGCAAAGCGGCGGTCGAGGCGCCCGAGGGCGACCACAGCATCGGGTCGTGGCCGTTCTGATGCAGCAGCGCCGCCGTGCCGAACGCGATGGAGCCCGCGCCCGCAATGCCGACCTTGGCGCTCATGCGGGCACCTCGTGGCGCACCGGATCGCCCAGCACATGCATCAGCCGGTTGGCCCAGCCGAACAGCGCCGCCGAAAGGATCAGGTCAAGAATTTCCTCGTCGCTGAGCCCCGCCTCGCGCAGCCCGGCCATATCCTCGGGCGTCGCATCGACCGGGCTTTCCGAGAGCTTGCGCGCAAAGTCGAAAATCGCGCGATTACGGGGGTTTAGATCGGCCTTCTCACCCTTTGCGAAAAGCTCTTCGGTGACAGACGTGTCCTTCTCCAGCTTGGCGTGGCGATCGGCATGCACGGCGGCGCAATAGATGCAGCGGTTGACCATGCTGGCGCCGATGGCGCCCAACTCGCGCTCGGCCCGGCTCATGCCGCCGGGGTCGTACATGATCGCGTTGAAGAGCGGCGAGCGCACCTTGAGGCTCTCCACGTCATGCGCCAGCGTCAGCACATAGTCCGAGACCTTGGTGTTCGACGGCGTCACCTGAAGCGCATCGAGCTGCTCTTCGGTGGCCTCCTCCAGCTTCACCGGGGTGACACGCGGCTGCCAGTGCGGAACCTTGCGGGTGAACTTGTGAACGATCCGGCTCATGCCGCTTCCCCTTTCATCAGGCGCAGCCCGGCGACGACACGGAGCTGATAGGCCATGAAGGCGCAAAGCTCGCAGAGCCGGACGATGTCCGCATCCGAGATCCCCGCCTCTTGCAGCGCCGCGATGTCCTCGGCGGCGATGTCGCGGGTCCGGTTGGCGGCCTTGTCGAAGAAGGCCACGACGGTGCCAAACCCCTCGGCCACCCCATCCTGCATCGGATCGGCCAGCGCGGCCATGGCCCCCGCCCTGTCGAGATAATGCGCGGCCAGCGCGGGCTCGCCGCCTGCGGTGGCCAGCCGTGCCGCGAGGGCTGCGCGCAGATCGTGCGGGAAGGCGCCGGGATCGCGCGGGCTCAGCACCGCGTTCTCAGCGGCCTGCGTCGCCTCCATGATCTTGGCGCGGGTCTCGGCGGCAGCCGCCACCGGCCCCATCGCGATGCCCGCCGCCTTCAGCGTCGTGCTGTCGAAAATGCTCATGCCACCTGTCCTTCCGCCGGCTGCGGCAGCGGGGTCGGCTCCCACTCGCTGCCGTCAAGCTCGGGTGTTTCGTAATCCAGCATGTCCTGCCAGTGCGTTTCCAGATCCTCGGCGTAAAGCGTCGCCGCCATCGCCTTCGACAGCCAGGCCGCGCCCTCGGACACGCCCGGAATGTCGCCCGAGACCTTCCCGAGACTCGCCGAGGCCCCGTAGTTGAAACAATAGACCTTACTAAGCCAGGGCACCTCGCCCGGCACCTTCTCGCGGAAGGTGAAATCCGGGTTGAGATAGGGGAAGCGTCCCAGATCGGCGTTTTCCTCACCCTCGGGCGGGGTGTAGACATCCTGCCAGAGCAGGATCTTGCCCGCCACATCGCCGAACTCCGTGCGCGCCATCGGGTCGATGACGAACCCGGTGCCGAGGATGACGAAATCCGCCACGTAAGAGGTGCCGTCGGCAAAGAAGACCTCCACCGCCTCGCCGCGCTGCTCGATCCTTGTCGTCGCCTTGCCGAAATGGAAATGCGCGTTCTTGTGGCGGCTTACCCGCAGGGTCGAGCCATGCGGCGGCGGCGTCTGGGTGGCAAAGCTGTACTGCATGAAGCGCCAGCGCCATTCGTCGGGCAGATCGGCGAAGCCGGCGGTGAAACCGAAGCTGCCGATGCCCATCATCTTGTTGATGGTCGGCATCTCCTTGCGGCGGATCACATGGCGGACCTCGGCGGCGCCGTGCTCCAGCGCCTCCGCCGCGTTGTCGACCGCCGAGGCGCCCACCCCGATCACCGCCACGCGCTTGCCTTTCAGCGCGTCGAAGTCGATCTCGTCGGCGCTATGCGCCCAGAAGCGGCGCGGCAAATCCTTGATGAAGCCCGGAATATTCGGCCCGCCGGTGCCGTCGCGCCCGGTGGCAAAGACCAGCTTGCGGCAGAGGATCGTGCCCTCCTCGGCGCCCGACACGGTGAGCCGCAGCAGATCGCCCTCGGGCGCGACCTTGTCGACCGAGACGCCGTTTTCCACCGGCACGTTCAGCGCCTTGCGATACCAGCGCAGGTACTCCATCCACATCGGACGCGGGATCTTGTCCATCTTCTCCCACGCCTCGGTGCCGTGCTGGGCGCGATACCAGGCCTGAAAGGTCAGCGGGCCGAGGCCGAAGGCCGGGCCGGTCAGGGTCTTGGGCGAGCGCAGCGTCTCCATGCGGGCATAGTTGAGCCAGGGCCCCTCCAGACCCGCCGGGCTGCGGTCGAGCACGCGGATATTGCGCACGCCGCCGGTTTGCAGCCCGAGCCAGGCCACCATGCCGCACATGCCGCCGCCGATGATCACCACATCCGTCACGCCCTCCTGCGCGGGCACCCAGTCCTTGCCGGGATAGCAGAGGAAGGCAAGGTCTTCGTGGAGGCGGGCCTCAAGCGTGGCGAGGCCCTGCGCGTCGATCGGGGAAGTGTCATTCGTGTGCATACGAATCGTCCTACAGGAAAAGCGTGTTGCGGTTCAGCATCAAGCGGGCGTTTTTGCCCAATTCGGATGCAGATCGTCTATGTGATAGGCATGAGCGTGGCTGTGGCGGGGCCCATGCCCGGGATGGTTGCGAAGATGCGGGTGATCGGCAGGCAGATCCGGATGGTCATGCGCACGCTCCAGCGGATCCTGCGCGGGCCAGACGCGGGTGGCGATGAGCGCGACCAGCGCCGCCAGCAGCGAGAGCGACAGCAGCGCGTGTTCCAGCGTCACCACGCTCGCCAGCCAGCCCGCCAGCGGATAGGCCACCAGCCAGCCCGCGTGGCTGAGCGAAAACTGCGCGGCAAAGACCGCCGCCCGGTCCTCGCGCGCCGCCGAACGGGTGATGACCAGCCCGCCGGGGGTCAGCACCAGCGACGAGGCGAGCCCGAACGCCGCCCAGATCGCCAGCAGCCCGGCCATCGGCGGCTGCGGCAGCAGGGCGAAGACCGCGCCCACGGCGGCAAAGGCGAAGGCGCCGGTCAGCATCGACAGGCGTTCCGAGCTGCGGCGCACGAGGCGCGGCACCAGGATCGCCCCCGACGCGGCGCCGAAGCCGTAGCCTGCCATGAGGATCGGATAGAGCCCCTCGGCATCGCCCAGCCGGGCGCCCGCATAGACCACCGAATTGACCAGCACCCAGGCCATGGCCAGCGACAGCGCGAAGTTCAGCAGGAAAAGCCCGCGCAGACGGGGCGTGCGGGCATAGATTTTCATGCCGCGCAGGGCGCGGGAGACGAAGGGCCCCTTGCGCACCACATGGCCGCGTTCGGGAAAGCGTGTCGCCAGCAGGAAGGCGACCGAACCGAGGAAGGACAGCGCCGCGCAGAGGAACAACGCCTCGGGCGCGACCAGCTTCAGCACCGCCGCCGCGATCACCGGGCTCAGCACGGATTCCAGCGTATAGGCGATGCGCGACCAGGCGAGCGCCTTGGTATAACTCTCTTCCTCGGGCAGCACATCGGGGATCACCGACTGGAAGAGCGGCGTGAAGCCCGAGGCCAGCACGAAGAACAGAAAGGCCAGTGCCGCGATTTCCCAGGTCTGGGCGACAAAAACCATCGGCAGAAGCAGCAGCATCCGCCCGAAATCCAGCGCCACCATCGCCCCCTTGCGCGGCAGATGCGCGAGCAGGCTTTCGGCGATGGGCGCCAGCCCCACATAGGCCACCATCTTCAGCGCCAGGAGCAGCCCGAGGATGCGCCCCCCGGCCTCTGGCCCGCCGATCTCGTAGGCGGTGAGCGACAGTGCCACGGTCAGCAGCCCCACGGCGAGGAGCGAACAGACCTGAGCGGCGAAGAGGCTGCGAAAGGCGCGATTGGCGAGGGGGCTTGTCACGATGCGAGGCTTTCCTGTGGGGTCTCGACCGGCGCGAAGCGGGCGGTGTGCACGTCCACGCGGTACTGCGACAAATAGTCTGACGCCTCGCGGGCCAGATTGTCCACCGCAGCGATGATCATATCTGCCTTGTCCTCAGACATCAGCGCCGAGAAGTTCAGCCGCACCCAGCCCGGTTTGGCCACCTCCTCGCCATGGGCGATGGCGTCGAACATCGCCTCCGAGGCGGCCTCGTCGAGCCCCAGAAGCCGATGCGCATAGGACCCGGCGCAGGCACAGCCTCCACGCGCCTGGATGCCGTAGACATCGCTGAGCAGCCGGGTGAAGAACTGGTGATGCACCAGCCCGCCCTGCCCGTCGCGCACCCGGAAGGAAAAGATCGGCAGTGCCTTCGGCCCCTGCAGCCCGAGAATCTCGAGATGCGGGTTCTTGCGCCAGACCGCCTCGGCCCGGGCACGCAGCGCCGCATGGCGGGCGTCGAGCCAGTCCTGCCCCAGCGCCTCCTTGACCAGCATGACAAGCGCCGCGCGGATGTCGCCGATCACATTGGGCGTGCCGCCTTCCTCGCGCTCGGCGAGGCTGGTGGAATAGGCGTGCCCCCAGGGCGAGACATAGCTCACCGTACCGCCGCCGGGCAGCGTGGGCGTGGCGCGGCGCGCGATGGCATCGCGCACGATCATCACCCCCGAGGCGCCGGGCCCGCCGGGAAACTTGTGCGGCGAGAAGACGATGGCGTCCTTCTGCGCGTCGCTGCCCTGCCCCATGTCCATGGCGACATAAGGCGCGCCGCCGCCGTAATCCCAGACCGCAAGCGCGCCGTGGCGCTTGAGCAGCCGCGTCACGGCATCGCTGTCGGTCAGGATGCCGGTCACATTGGAGGCCGCCGAAAAGCTGCCGACGATCAGATCGGCGCCCTGCGCCGCCGTCAGCGCCTGTTCCAGCAGGCCCAGATCCGGCCCGCCCGCGGCGCTCTCGGCGATCTCGATCACCTCGGCGCCGCTTTCGCGCCAGGGCAGCATGTTGGAATGATGTTCGTAGGGGCCGATCAGCACCACCGCCCGGCCACCCCCGGCCACCAGCCCGGCAATGTCCAGCAGCCCCACCACCCGGTTGATCGCCGCCGTCGAGCCCGAGCCGGTGAAGACCACGCACGTCCCCGGCCCCGCGCCCGTCATGCGGGCGATCTCGGCCCGGGCGGCTTCGCGCAGACGGGTCGAGAACCCGCCGCAATAGGAGGCCTGGGTGTGGCTGTTGGCATACCAGGGCAGCACCCGGTCGCGGATGAAATCCTCCACCTGCGCCAGCGCGCGACCCGAGGCGACATAATCGGCATAGATCAGCGGACGGGGCCCGAACGGGCCGTCGATCTCGGCCCCGTCGCCGATCAGGCCGGCGCGTAGCCAGTCGGGAAGGTCGAGACGCTTGAGCGATTGCGCGAAGTCGTCGAGGGGGGCCATGGAAGCTCCGATCCTGAGATAAGTGGATCAAAGTATGACACCCGTAATACCGAAAATGTTGATCTAATTTCACCTTCAAATTCCTAATATTCTATCATATGAACGAAGAATGGCGATAAAGCTCGATAATATTGATCACCGCATTCTGGAAGAGCTGCAACGCGACTCGTCGCAATCCCAGCGCGCGCTCAGCGAACGGGTGGGCCTGTCGCAAAACGCCTGCTGGCGGCGGCTCAAGGCGCTGGACGCGGCGGGGGTGATCCGCAACCACACGGTGGTGCTCGACCGCCAGCAGCTTGGTGCCGGGCTGGTGGTCTTCGTGATGATCAAGACGCGGCACCATTCGGCAGCCTGGCTGAAGCGGTTCCGCAAACATGTCTCCTCGATCCCCGATGTGATCGACTTCTTCCGCATCGGCGGGGAATACGATTACCTGCTCAAGATCATCACCCGCGACATGGTGAGCTATGACGAGGTCTATAAAAAGCTCATCGAAGAGGTCGAGCTGGAAACGGTGACCTCCTATTTCGCCATGGAAGCCATCGAGGAACAGCGGCCGATCCCGATGTGACCCTTCACATCCGCGCGGCGGCAGCAAGAATTTTCGCGAAAATTCTTGCTGTAAGGCACTGACTAAAAATCATATTTATCCATAATGTGAAAAACGTTCACATTACCCCTTGATAACCCCCTCCCCAATCCCGATCTCTTGCAATGTGAAAGACATTCACATCCATCAACGAGAGACAAAGGACCCCTCACATGACCGCCGCCGTGCATTACGAAGCCCGCCCCGCCAACCCCGGCTGGCTCAAGCGTGCCGAGGCCTGGCTCGACGACCGCGGCAAACCCGCCTGGATCGTGGCCATGGTGCTTGGCTTCATCTTCTTCTGGCCGATCGGCCTTTTCCTTCTCGCCTACATGATCTGGAGCAAACGCATGTTCGGAGCATCCTGCCGCCACCGCCGCCATCACAATCACGCCTATCGCCACGGCTTCAACGCCATGCGCCCCTCGGGCAACTCGGCCTTCGACGCCTACAAGGCGGACACGCTGCGCCGGCTCGAGGAAGAGCAGAAGAGCTTTGAAGAGTTCCTGCAGCGTCTGCGCGAAGCCCGCGACAAGGCCGAGTTCGACCAGTTCATGGACGAACGCGCCACGGCGCCCCGCGACGAGGACGCCAAGGAAAAAGAGGACGCCTGACGCGCCTCGCCCATGGCCCCGACAGGGGGCCATGGGATATACTGCGACCTGACCCGAGGCCCGAGAGACCCCAGATGTATTCCGACGACCCTTACACCCACCTGCCCGACCCGGTGCGCCAGAGCGCATTCTACGAAAGCGTCGCGATCAAGCGCGCGCTGGCCTGGGTGATCGACTCGATCATCGTGGCGCTGCTGGTGATGCTGGCGCTTGTCCTCACCTTCTTCGTGGGCGCCTTCGTCTTCTTCGCGCTCTGGATGGTGATCAGCTTCGGTTACCGCGTCGCCACCATCGCCAGCGGATCGGCGACCTGGGGCATGCGCATGATGGCCATCGAGTTCCGCGACTGGCGCGGCCAGAAGCTGGATCTCGGCCAGGCGTTCCTGCATACGCTGGGCTATACCGTCTCGGTCGCCGTCGCGCCGCTACAGATCGTCTCGATGATCTGCATGATCGCCACCGAGCGCGGTCAGGGCCTGACCGACCTGGTGCTCGGCACGGTCGCGCTCAACAAACGGGCCTGAACGGGCCCTGACCGGCAGCATTCTGGAATGGCTGGTTAATTTCCGCCAACTCACCGTTTCCGGGGGGGTTGGCGGGTTTGCGATTCGTTGTTACGGTTTTCCCGGGATCAGCAAACAGGATCGACATGCGCCATTCGCTGCCACTCGCGCCGCAATTCTATGTGACGGCTCCGCAACCCTGCCCCTATCTTCCGGGCCGGATGGAGCGGAAGCTGTTCACCGCATTGCAGGGCGACAGCGCGGAAAAGCTGAACGACAGCCTGTCGAAACAGGGCTTCCGCCGGTCGCAGAACGTGCTTTACCGCCCTTCCTGTTCCGATTGCTCGGCCTGCCTGTCGGCGCGCATCGACGTGCGCCGCTTCGCGCCTTCGAAAAGCCAGCGCCGCACGCTGAAGCGCAACGCCAATCTCGCCCGCCGCGCCTCGAGCCCCTGGGCCACCGAGGAACAGTTCTCGCTGTTCCGCCGCTATCTCGACGCGCGCCATGCCGATGGCGGCATGGCCGATATGGATATTTTCGAATTCGCCGCGATGATCGAGGAAACGCCGATCCGCTCTCGGGTGGTGGAATACAGCGACACGACCAGCGGCGCGCTCAAGGCCGTGTGCCTGACCGATGTGCTCGATGACGGCGTGTCGATGGTCTATTCCTTCTACGAGCCCGAGTTGCAGCGCAAAAGCCTCGGCACCTGGATGATCCTCGATCATGTGGAGATCGCCCGCGAGGCCGGGCTGCCCTATGTCTATCTGGGCTATTGGGTGCCGGGCAGTTCCAAGATGGGCTACAAGGCGCAGTTCGACGCGCTCGAGGTCTATCGGCGCGGCTGCTGGGAGCGGATGGAGGACCCGGCGGAGTACGAGCAGGAACGCCACCCGCTCTCCACCGATCCCATCGCCGAGCAGGTCGCGAATATCTCGCTGCCCGACAGCCGGGGGTAACGCCCGGCTGCGATCCCGCACCCGGGCAGTCGTAGGGTGGGCAATTTGCCCACCGCCACCCTGTGACGCTCCGCCCTACCGCGACAGGCGCGCGGTGATCTCTCCGGAAAGCTGCGCAATCGCCGCGCCGGTCGCCTGGGCGATGCCCGCGGGCGTCGCCTCGGCAAGCGGCACCGAGATCGCAAAGCGCTCGATGCGCTCGCGCACCACCCGGTCATAGGACGAGATCGCGTATTGCCCGCTCAGCGCCACCGTGCCGTCGGCCCGCGCCACCATCTGCGCCACCGTGACCTGCACCGCCGCCTGCGCGTCTTCCTCCAGCGGCCAGGGCTCGGCGGCGACCGTCGCCGTCGAGGCGCGTCCGATATGATCGGCAATGGCCAGCGTCACCGCGCGGGACGGATCGTCGGCCCAGAGCGCGTTGTCGATCTGGGTAAGCCCGCCATCCTCCCCTTCCAGCAGGATCTCGGAAGCCTCCGCATAGGCCGGCAGCGAGACCTCGCGCACCTCCAATGTCGCCACGCGCAGCCGCGCGCTGCCTGCCTGGACCGGCGTGTCGATCAGATAGCGCGGCTCGGCACCGGAACAGGCGGCGAGGATCAGGGCGAGAGGCAGGATACGATACATGAGGGTCAGCGTCCGAACAGAAGGGAATTGGGATTGCGCTCGATCGCGCGGGCGAGCTTGGTGAGCGCCGCCGCCGCCTCGCGCACATCGCGCAGCGCCGCGACGGTCTCGCGGTTGAAGGAGGAATTGGCACCGTAGCCTTGCAGCGCGGTTTCCGCCTCGGCCACCAGACGCTCGATCCGCGTCGACAGGCGCGGCAGGCTCTGCGCCGCCTCCTCGATGGCGGCGGCGGCATCGCGGGCCGAGGCCAGCGTGGCATTGGTGCTTTCCACCACCCCGCCCTCGCGCAGCTCGGCCAGCGCGGCCCGCGCCTCGTCCAGCATCTCCGACAGGCTGCCCGGTAGGCCGCGCGCCGCGTCGCTGTCGATCAGCCGGTCGGCGCTGTCGAGCAGCGCCGTGGCCTTCTCGATGAAGGCATCGAGTTCCATCTCGTTGGCCTTGGCGGTCAGGCCGCGCAGATCGCTGATGAGATCCGGCACCTCGCCGGTGGCTTCCGAAAAGGCATCGGCCACGGCGCTGACCGTATCGGTGGCCGCCGAGGCGCTTTCCAGCGTCTCCACCAGCTTGCCCACCATATCGGCGCGGCGCAGATCCTCGGCGATGCCGCGCAGCTCGCTCACCGCCGCGGTCAGCTCTCCGGGCAGCGCCTGCGCGGCCTCGCCACCGATCAGCCCGCGCGCATCGTCCAGAAGCGCGGTGAAGGCGCCCGGTGCGCTGCGCAGGTTCTCGTCTCCGGCGAGGTTCTCGATCGAGGCCAGCGTGGCGATGGCCTGATCCATCAGCTCTTCCACCGGCAGGTTGTCGATGCGCTGGAACAGCCCCTCGGCGGTGGCGGCGACATCCGGCAGATCCGAGGCCACCGAGGGGATCACCGGCGCCTCGGTATCGAAGATCCCCAGCGCGGCGGGCGCGGCGTCGGGGATCTCGGCCAGCTCGACCATCAGCGCCTGGCTGAACAGCCCCTCGGCCGCGAGCCGGGCGCGCAGACCGTTCTGCACCGCCTCGGCCAGAAAGGCGATGGTCTGTGCCTGCGGCGCGTCGGGCGACAGCCCCAGCGCGCGCGGGTCGATGGAGATCGAAGCGCGCAGCTTGACCCGCTGCTGGCCCTGGACCTCTTCGATGAAGGCCCCCAGCGCCATGACGGAGCCGACCTTGAGCCCGCGATAGGTGACCGGCGAGCCGGCCTCGAGCCCGCGCACGGATTCGTCGAACTCGACGACCAGATCGACCGCGTTGTCGATGGATTCGCTGAACACGCTGTCGCGCGCCGAGGCCTCGTCGCCGAACAGATCGAAGACATAGCGCGACGGCACCGGGCTGCCGCCGGAAAACACCGTATCGAAGGCGATGCCGCCCCGGATCAGCGCCGCCACCGAGCCCACCGAGAGGTTGATCCCGCTGGGCCCCACATTCACGTCAAAGCCCGAAGTGTCCCAGAAGCGGGTGGCGGTGGTGATGCGTCTGTCATTGGGCGCGTCGATGAAGGCATCGACGATCACCCCCTTGCCGGAGTCGAGCAGCCGCGGCGTCTCGATCCGGCCGACCTCGATGCCCTGATGAAAGATCGGCGCGCCGGCGGTCAGCATGGTGCCGTCCGAGGCGCGCAGCACGATCCGCGTGCCCTTCATCCCCGGCTTGACCAGCGGCGTCTCGTTCAGCCCCTCGAACGCGGTGGCCCCGGCACCTGTCTGCGGCTCGAAGGCGGCCTCGATATAGACCCCCGACAGCACCGTCGACAAACCCGAGATCCCCGAGGCGCTGACCTCGGGCCGCACCACCCAGAACTGCGCGTCGGCGGGCAGCGAACCGGCCACGGTATTGTCGATCCTTGCATGCACGAGCACCGAGGCGAGATCGCTGGAGAATTCCACATCCTCGACAAAGCCCACGCTCACATCGCGGTAGCGGATGGCGGTCTCGTCGGGCACCACGCCGGCGGCATTCTCGAAACGGATCTCGATGCGGGTGCCGCGTTCGGCCCAGCTTTGCCAGGCGATGAACAACGTCACCGCGAGCGCCGCGAAGGGCACCAGCCAGACCAGCGACAGGTTGCGCCAGACCGACCGCTTCGGGCCCTCGATCTCCATCTCCGCCGGTCGCGGGTCACTCATCCTGACTTACTCCCCGTCTGCGTCCCAGATCAGCCGCGAGTCGAAGCTCTGGGCCGAAACCATGGTAAAGGCAACGGAAAGCGCAAAGCTGACCGCTGCAATCCCCGGATTGATCTGCGCTGCGAAATCGAGTTGCACCAGCGACGACAGGATCGCCACCACAAAAACGTCGATCATCGACCAGCGCCCGATGAATTCCACCACCTCGTAAAGTACATGGCGCCGGTGCGCCGAGAGGCTGACCTTGCGCTCGACGCTCAGCGCCAGATAGGCGATCGCGATGAATTTCGACACCGGAATGACGATCGAGGCGACAAAGACGATGGTCGCAACACCATAGGATCCGTGGTGGATCAGATCCACGACCCCGCCGAAAATCGTGCTGTCGGTGGTCTTGCCCAGCAGCGTGGTGCGCAGCATCGGATAGAGATTGGCCGGGATATAGACCACCAGCCCGGCGAAAAGCCAGGCCCAGACGCGCTGGACGCTGGTGCCGTCGCGGCTGGAAATGGCCGCGCCGCAGCGGCTGCACAGCGCAACCCCGGGCGCGTGGACGCGGCCGCACTGGGTGCAGCCCACCAGCCCCGCCGCCTTTGCGGTCAGGACGCGCGGCGCGCTTCCAGCGTTTTCCATACGGTCACCCTGCTCATGAAATTGTCTTTCAGCACGGTCACGATGACCAGTGCCACAAAGGCCCAGAAGGCCGGCCCGATGAAGATATGCGCCAGCCCCGCCACCTTGACCAGCGCCACAGCGACGCCGACGATAAAGACCTCGGCCATGGCCCAGGGGCGCAGCGCCTCGGCCAGCCGGAAGGCGGGCGCCGCATGTGCTGCCGGGCGCCAGCCGAAGGCCATCGGCGCCAGCACATAGATCAGCGCCAGAAAGCGCGTCACCGGCAGGATCACGATCAGCGCCGCCATCGCCAGGGTCAGCGGCGCGGTCAGCCCCGAGGAAAACGCCATCACCGTGTCGAGCAGCGAGGCGCGATGGATGCGCCCCGCCGCCTCGAGCTCCAGAAACGGAAAGAAGATCGCCGCGACCATCAGGATCAGCGCCGCGAGCGCCAGCATGATGATCCGCGTCATCGCCGTGCGGCGCGGCGCCTCCAGCACCGTGTGGCAGCGCACGCAGCGCGCGGTCTCGCCGGGCGCGACATCGCGCAGCCTGTGCAGCGCGTCGCAGGACGGGCAGGCAATCAGCCCGTCGGGATCGGGCGGCAGCGCGGAGGGTTCGGCAGTCATGACCCCCAATCTAGCCCGCGAGGGCGGTCGGGGAAAGTGGCCGCGGTGCAGCATTTTTCCCCGTGGCACCCGCCCCCCGCCGGACCCGCCCGGCTCAGCGCCGCCAGTCGAGCACCACCTTGCCCGAAGCGCCACCGCGCATGGTCTCGAACCCGTCGCGGAAATCGCGCGCGGCAAAGCGGTGGGTGATCACCTCGCGCACATCCAGCCCGTTCTCCAGCATGGCGATCATCTTGTACCAGGTCTCGAAGATCTCGCGCCCGTAGATGCCCTTGAGGGTGATCGCCTTGAACACGATGCGCGACCAGTCCACCGGGCTCTTGCCCGGCGGGATACCCAGCAGCGCGATGCGCCCGCCCATCACGAGGCTTTCCACCATCTGGTCCAGCGCCGCCTGACTGCCCGACATCTCCAGCCCCACGTCGAAGCCCTCACGCATCTTCAGCCGCCCGGCCACATCGCGCAGATCCTCCCGCGCCACATTCACCGGCACCACATCGACGACCCGCGCGGCCAGATCCAGCCGCGTCTGGTTCACATCGGTGATCACCACATGCCGCGCCCCCACATGGCGCGCCACCGCCGCCGCCATGATACCGATCGGGCCGGCGCCGGTGATCAGCACATCCTCGCCCACCAGATCGAAGCTCAGCGCGGTATGCACCGCATTGCCCAGCGGATCGAGAATCGCGCCGATCTCGTCATCCACCGCGTCGGGCAGCGGCACCACGTTGAAGGCGGGCAGGCGCAGATATTCGGCAAAGGCCCCCTGCTCGTTCACCCCGATGCCGCGCGTCTCCGGGTCGAGATGGAACCGCCCCGCCCGGCTCTGGCGGCTGTGGCGCCCGATGAGATGGCCCTCGCCGGAGCAGCGCTGGCCGATCTCCAGCCCGGTGACGTCACGCCCCAGCTCGACGATCTCGCCGGCGAACTCGTGCCCGGTGATCAGCGGCACCGGCACCGTGCGCTGCGCCCAGTCGTCCCAGTTCCAGATATGAATGTCGGTGCCGCAGATACCGGTCTTGTTGATCCGGATCAGCACATCCTCCGGCCCGATCTCGGGCACCGGCGCCTCGACCTGCCAGAGCCCTGGCTCGGGTTTCGATTTCTCCAATGCAATCATCTGGTTGGTCATGACAGCACCCCGGTATCGCGGCCCGCCTGTGCGAAGGCCGCGAGCGCTTGGTCGAGATCGTCGCGGCTCAGCGCCGCGTTCATCTGGGTGCGGATTCGGGCGCGGCCCTTGGGCACCACCGGGAAGAAGAACCCCGAGACATAGACGCCCAGCTCGTAAAGCCGCTGCGCCATGGCCTGCGCCTTGTGCGCGTCATAGAGCATGACCGGGACGATCGGGTGCGCGCCGTCGAGCAGATCGAACCCCGCCTCGGTGAGCCCCGCCCGCCAGTGGCGCGCATTGTCGAAGAGCTTTGCCCGCAGGTCGTCGCCCCGCTCCACCAGATCGAGCGCCGCGAGCCCGGCGGCCACCACAGCCGGCGGCAGCGCGTTGGAGAAGAGATAGGGCCGCGCGCGCTGGCGCAGCAGGTCGATCACTGGCTGCGGCCCGGCGATATAACCGCCGAGCGCCCCGCCGAGCGCCTTGCCCAGCGTGCCGGTGAGAATATCCGCGCGGATGCCGAAATGCGCCGGCGTCCCCTGCCCCTTGGGGCCCATGAAGCCGGTGGCATGGCAATCGTCCACCATCACCAGCGCCTCGTAGCGGTCGGCCAGCGCGCGGATCTCGGGCAGCTTCGCCAGATAGCCATCCATCGAGAACACGCCGTCGGTGGCGATCATGATATGCCGCGCCCCATCGGCGCGGGCGGCTTGCAACTGCGCCTCCAGATCCGCCATGTCGGAATTGGCGTAGCGATAGCGCTTCGCCTTGCAGAGCCGGATGCCGTCGATGATCGAGGCATGGTTGAGCGCATCCGAGATCACCGCATCCTCCGGCCCCAGCAGCGGCTCGAACAGCGCGCCGTTGGCGTCGAAACAGGCCGCGAAAAGGATGCTGTCCTCGGTGCCGAGATAGGCCGCCAGCCGCTGCTCCAATTCGCGGTGCAGATCCTGCGTGCCGCAGATGAAGCGCACCGAGGCCATGCCATAGCCATGATCCGCCATCGCCTGCGTCGCCGCCGCGATCAGCGCCGGGTGATCGGCAAGCCCGAGATAATTGTTGGCGCAAAGGTTGATGAGCTCGCGCCCGGCCACATCGACACGGGCGCCCTGCGGCGAGGTGATCTCGCGTTCGGTCTTCATCAGCCCCTCGGCGGCGATCTGGCTCAGCGTCTCGCGCAGATGGGTCAGGAAAGCATCGGACATGGGGGCGACTCCTTTTTTCTGGATCGCCCCATTAATCCGCGATTACGGATTTTCGGTCAATATAAAAGATACGCTATTACGGAAAATCGTCCGCTATGGCGTCTCCACAATCAGAAAGCAACGCGCGCCCTGCTCCTCGGCATGGATCGCATGGGGCCGGTCGGCCGCGTAGCGTGCGGTATCGCCGGGGCGCAGCGTTTCTTCCGTGTCACCCGAGCGCACGGTCAGCGACCCGTCCAGGACGGTGAGATGTTCCCGCGCACCACTGCCATGCGGTTCGCTCTCCAGCGCCCCGCGCGGCGTGAAGCGGATGTCGTAAACCTCGTAACGGCCGACATTTTCGGGCTCCGAGAGGATGGTGATATGGCAGCCGCGCCCATGCCCGGTGATCGTGGGTGCCTGCGCCGCGCGCACCACCTCTATCTCGCGCGCGGCGGTGTTGAGATCGAGCAGCCCGGCAAAATCCACCTGGAGCGCGCGGGTGAGGTTCCACAGCGTCGCCACCGTCGGGTTCGACTCGCCGCGCTCGATCTGGCTGACCATGGAACGGCTCACGCCGGACAGCTTCGCCACCGCGTCGAGCGACAGCCCGCGCGCCTGCCGCGCTTCCTTGAGCTTTCCGGGAATGCGGCCAAGCACCGCCTCTGCATCACGATCCGTCATAACGGAGAGATTGCGCAAAGCCGCGTCTGCGTCAACGGGGTCTGACAGGTTGGGCGGCTTGCGTGGGCGGATGCGCTCGCAAATGCAACGGTAGCCGGGCCCAGCGGCGGCCCGTGGGGTGCCGCTGGGCCCGGTGAATCCCTGACTTTATCCCAGCCACATCCGAAGGGCCTCACAGCAAGGCGCATATGTCACCAAAGCGGTAGCCCGCCCGGACGGGCCGCCGCTGGGCCCGGCGGCGCTGCGCGCCTTGTTCCGGGCCAGGGGCGCGGGGATCTGACGACGGCCTCAGCTCAGACGGCTGACGACCACCGTCACCTCGGGCTTCTTGCCGATCTCGTTCTGGGCGGTGTTGCGCACGATGCGGCGCATGCCCTCTTCGATCTTGTCGTCATCCATCAGCGTCTTGTCGCCCGCGCGGCCCAGGAACTGGCTCAGATCCTCTTCCAGCACCTCGACCAGCGGCGCATGGCTGCGCCCAGTCTCGGGCAGGCCCTTCACCTCGCACCAGGGCTCGCCCAGCGGCTCGTCGTCTTCGTCGAGGATCACCGTCACCACCACATGGCCGTTCAGCGCCATGCGGATGCGGTCGCGCACGATGCCGTCCATCGCGCCGATCTGCACCGAACCATCCAGATAGGTGCGGCCCGCGTCGATCCATTCGGCCACCGTGGGTTCGTTGCCGCTCAGGTCGATCATCATGCCGTTGACCGCCAGCACCCCGGTCCGCCCCTTCGATTTCGCCAGCTTCACATGCTCGCGCAGATGCCGGTGCTCGCCATGCATGGGGATGACGATCTGAGGCTGCACGATGTCGTGCAGCCGCGCCAGATCCGGCCCGTTGGCATGGCCCGAAACGTGGTAACGCCCGCTGCTGTCATCGACCACATCGACCCCGCGTTCGGAGAAATTGTTGACGATGCGGATCACGTCCTTTTCGTTGCCCGGAATGGTCTTGGAGGAGAACAGGAACAGATCCCCCTCCTTCAGCTCGATCCCGTTATACTTGCCGCGCGACAGCTGCGCGCTGGCGGCGCGCCGCTCGCCCTGGCTGCCGGTGACGATCAGCATGAGGTTCTCGCGCGGGATCGCGGCGGCGTCCTCGACGCTGACCACGCTCGGAAACCCGGTCAGCACGCCGGTCTCCACCGCCGCCTCGACCATCCGCCGCATGGCGCGGCCCAGCAGGCAGATCGACCGCCCCGCCTTGACCCCGGCCTCGGCCAGCGTCTTCACCCGCGCCACGTTGGAGGCGAAGGTGGTCGCCACCACCATCTGCGGCGCGCTTTCGATCAGTTTCTCGATCTCCGGGCCGACCTCGATTTCCGAGCGGCCGGGATTGGGCGAGAACACATTGGTGGAATCGCAGACCAGCGCCCGCACGCCGGGCGCCGAGACCTCGGCCCAGAGATCCGGGTCGAAGGCCTCGCCCACCACCGGGTGCGGGTCGAGCTTGAAATCGCCCGAATGGATCACCCGCCCGCCGGGCGTGTCGATGACCAGCGCCGAGCTTTCGGGAATGGAATGCGAGATCGGCAGGAAGCCGACCCTGAACGGCCCCACCGTCACCGTCTCGGGCCATTTCGAACAGGTCTGCACCGTGTCCTCGGACAGCCCGTATTCGCCCAGCTTCTGCCGCGCCAGATTGGCGGTGAAGGCGCGCGCGTAGATCCGCACCCCCAGCCGTTCGAAACAATGGCCCACGGCGCCGATATGGTCCTCGTGGGCATGGGTGATGAACACCGCCTCGATGCGGGCGCGGTTCTCCACCAGCCAGGCGATGTCGGCAAAGATGATGTCCACGCCGGGCGTGGTGTCCATATCCGGAAAGGCCACGCCCAGATCGACGACGATCAGCCGTTCCTCGCCCGGCTTGCCATAGCCGTAGACATAGCAGTTCATGCCGATCTCGCCGGCGCCGCCAAGGGGCAGATAGATGATCCGTTCAGTGCTCATGAGGATTCCTGCCTCTTGTTGTAATCGTGAATCACGGTCAGGCCGTGCATGGTCAGTTCATCGACCCATTCGTCGAACAGGTCTTCGGATTGCTGGAAGAGCGGCGCCAGCCCGCCTGTCGATATAACCTTCATCGGCCGGTCGCGTTCGGCCTTGATGCGGTTGCAGATTTCCCGGACGAGGCCGATATAGCCCCAGAACACGCCCGATTGCATGCAGGCGACGGTGTTGGTTCCGACCACGCGCTGCGGCTTGGAGATGTCCACATGCGGCAGCGCGGCGGCGGCGAGGTGCAGCGCCTCGAGGCTCAGGTTCACCCCCGGTGCGATCACGCCGCCCACATAGGCGCCATCACTCGCCACCACATCGAAGGTGGTGGCGGTGCCGAAATCCACCACAATCAGGTCGCCGCCGAAAAGATCGTAACCCGCCACGGTGTTGACCAGCCGGTCCGGCCCCACGGCGGTGCCCATGTCCACCCGCACATCGACGGGCAGCAGGCAGTCGGGCTTGCCCACCACATAGGGGCGCGTATTGAAATAGCGGTCCGCCAGAACCCGCAGGTTAAAGACCACGCGCGGCACCGTCGAGGAGATGATCATATCGGTGATGTCCGCCTCGATCTTCTGAAAACTCATCAGCGACGAGAGCCAGACGTAATACTGATCCGCCGTGCGCTGATGTTCGGTCGAGGTGCGCCAGGTGGCGAGGAACTTCGTCCCGTCCCAGATCGAAAAGACCGTGTTGGTGTTGCCGCAGTCAATCGCCAGAAGCATGGCGTCCCCTCCTCCTCAGAAGAACACATCCGCCGCCGCGATGGCCTGCCGGCCCGCGCGTGTGGTCAGGATGAGATGTCCGCCCTCGTCCACCGTCTCGAAGGTGCCGGTGATCTCGGTGGTGCCGGTGCGCGCGGTGATGACCTCGCCCAGACGCGCGGCGCGCGCCAGCCAGGCCTCGCGCAGCGGCGCGAACCCGTAGGTCACGAAGCGCGCTTCATGTTCCGCATAGGCCGTGGCCAGCAGGTCCAGAAACTCCTCCGGCGTGACCGACACGCCCGTCTCCGACAAGAGCGACACCGGGCGCAGCGCGCCGGGCTCCACCTGCGCCACATCCGGCGCTTCCACCAGGTTCACCCCGATGCCGATGGCCAGATGCGCCAGCCCGCGCGGCGCGCCAAGGCTTTCCAGCAGGATCCCCGCCACCTTGCCGCCGTTCAGCAGCACGTCGTTGGGCCATTTCAGCGCCAGCCCCTCGACCCGGCCCGTGGCCGCGGCAAAGGCATCGTAAAGCGCCAGCGAGGCCACGAAGCTGCGCAGCGCCACCACCTGCGGCGCCTCGCGCGGCATCAGCACCAGTGTGCCGGCGAAATTCCCCTCGGGCATCGACCAGGCCCGCCCGCGCCGTCCGCGCGCCCCGGTCTGGCGCAGCGCGCAGATCCACTCCGGCCCGGCCAGCGTGCCCGCCAGCCGCGCGGCCTCGGCATTGGTGCTGTCGACCTCCGCCAGCACCCGCCGCCCATAGCCCGCCGGCCAGCTCATCGCACCCGCTCTTTCATCTTTCGGAAAATACTCCCGCCGGAGGCGTCGGTGCCAAAGGCACCCCCATGAAAAAAGCGACGCGCCAGAGGCGCGTCACTCTCTGGCAAGGCCAGGATTTCAGGCTCAGTTGACAAGCGTCGCCGCCGCCGCCGCCGCCGCCCCTTCGACCCCGAAGAGGTTCACGACGCCCACCACCATGATCAGCGCCGAGGCCATCAGGAAGCCCCAGAGCACCGGCGAGCCGCCCGCGTCCAGCGCATCCTCGCGGTCCTCGCCGAAATACATGTAGTAGACGATCCGCAGGTAGTAGAAGGCGCCGATCACCGAGGCGATCACACCGGCCACCGCCAGCCAGACGAGCCCCGCGCCATAGGCGGCCTGAAGCACGTAGAGCTTGCCGAAGAAGCCCACCAGCGGCGGCACACCGGCCAGCGAGAACAGCAGCACCAGCATCGCCAGCGCCCGGCCCGGTTCCTTCTTGGAATACATGC
Organism: Salipiger pentaromativorans; assembly: GCF_024721115.1. Taxonomy (GTDB): domain Bacteria; phylum Pseudomonadota; class Alphaproteobacteria; order Rhodobacterales; family Rhodobacteraceae; genus Salipiger; species Salipiger pentaromativorans. The sequence continues at coordinate 66,125 of NZ_JAMDHK010000001.1, forward strand.
CAAGCGCCTTGATGTCGGTCACCGGCTGGCCGTCGCGGCTCATCGACAGGATGAAGGCGAAGACGCCGACATTCATGGTCACGTAGATCGCCATGTAGACCAGCATCGCCTGCACGCCCAGCTCGGTGCCCGAGGCCAGACCCATCAGCGCAAAGCCCATGTGGGTGATCGAGGAATAGGCCATCAGCCGCTTGATGTCGCGCTGGCCGATGGCCGCGACCGAACCGAGGAACATCGACAGCAGCGACAGAAGCGCCACAACCTGGCTCCAGTCCGCCACGGCGCCGCCGAAGGCGTCAAAGAGCAGCCGGGCAAAAAGACCCATGGCGGCCACTTTCGGCGCGGTGGCGAAGAAGGCGGTGACCGGGGTCGGCGAGCCTTCGTAGACATCCGGCGTCCACATGTGGAACGGCACGGCCGAGACCTTGAACGCCAGGCCCGACATCATCATCACGAGGCCGATCAGCAGGCCCACCGAGAGATGCCCCTCGCTCGCCGCGGCGATGATGCCGGAGAAAAGCGTGGTGCCGGCAAACCCGTAGGTCAGCGAGGCGCCGTAGAGCAGCAGGCCGGAGGAAAGCGCGCCCAGCACGAAGTATTTCAGGCCCGCCTCGGTCGAGCGCTCGCTGTCGCGGCGCAGGGCGGCGACCACGTAAAGTGCCAGCGACTGCAGTTCGAGCCCCATGTAGAGCGACATCAGGTCTCCGGCGGAGACCATCATCATCATGCCGACAACCGCCAGCACCACCAGCACCGGGTATTCGAAACGCAGGATCTTGTGGCGCGTCATATAGCCTTCGGACATCAGCAGCACCGCCGCCGCCGAGACCAGGATGATCACCTTGGCGAAGCGCGAGAAGGCGTCGTCGATGAACATGCCCGAAAAGGCCGTCCGGTCGCCGCCGCCGCTGGTGCCGATCCAGAGTGCAGCGGCCAGGAACAGCGCCGCGCTGGCCCAGACCAGCACCGGGGCCAGCTTGTCCTTGCCGGTATAGACCGCGCCGACCAGCGCCAGCATGGCAAAGACCGACAGCACGATCTCCGGAAGGATGATGTTCAGATCAGCCGAGATCATATCCCCGCCCCCTTAGTGGTTGGCTTCCGCCACGACCGGCCCGCCAAGATCGGCGGCCGCGACGGCGGTGTCGTAATTGTCCACGAGCACCCCGACCGAGGGCCCGATGATGTCGAGCGCCGCCGAGGGGTAGACGCCCAGCCAGAGCGTCATCACCACCAGCGGTGCAAAGATCCAGCGCTCGCGCGGGGTCATGTCCTGAATGGTCTTGAGGCTCTCCTTGATGAGATCGCCAAAGACCACCCGGCGGTAGAGCCAGAGCGCATAGGCCGCCGAGAAGATCACGCCCGTGGCCGCGACCGCCGCCACCCAGGTGTTGACCTGGAAGATGCCCATCAGCGTCAGGAATTCGCCGATGAAGCCCGAGGTGCCCGGCAGGCCGACATTGGCCATGGTGAAGAGCATGAAGATCAGCGCATAGGCGGGCATCCGGTTCACCAGACCGCCATAAGCGTCGATCTCGCGCGTGTGCATGCGGTCGTAGATCACGCCGACGCAGAGAAAGAGCGCGCCCGAGACGAAGCCGTGGCTGATCATCTGGAAGATCGCGCCGTCCACGCCCTGCTGGTTGGCGGCAAAGATGCCCATGGTCACGTAGCCCATGTGCGCCACGGACGAATAGGCGATGAGCTTCTTCATGTCCTCCTGCACCAGCGCCACCAGCGAGGTGTAGACGATGGCGATGGCCGACATCCAGAACACCAGCGGCGCCATGACCTCGGAGCCCACCGGGAACATCGGCAGCGAGAAGCGCAGGAAGCCGTAGCCGCCCATCTTCAGCAGGATCGCCGCCAGCACGACCGAGCCCGCGGTGGGCGCCTGAACGTGCGCGTCGGGCAGCCAGGTGTGCACCGGCCACATCGGCATCTTGACCGCGAAGCTGGCGAAGAAGGCCAGCCACAGCATGGTCTGCATGCCGCCGACGATATGGATGCCCAGCACCTCGAAATCGGCGAAGGCGAATTCATGCGCCAGCAGCGTCGGAATGTCGGTGGTGCCGGCATCGGCATACATCGCCACCATGGCGACCAGCATCAGCACCGAGCCGAGGAAGGTGTAGAGGAAGAACTTGAAGCTTGCGTAGATGCGGTTCTGCCCGCCCCAGATGCCGATGATCAGGAACATCGGGATGAGGCCCGCCTCGAAGAACAGGTAGAAGAGCACCAGGTCCAGCGCCATGAACACGCCGAGCATCAGCGTTTCCAGCAGCAGGAAGGCGATCATGTATTCCTTGACGCGGGTCTTCACGTCCCAGCTGGCCAGGATGGTCAGCGGCATCATGAAGGTGGTGAGCATCACGAACAGCACCGAAATGCCATCGACGCCCATCTTGTAGTTCATCCCCATGATCCAGTCGCCCTCTTCCACCATCTGGAAGCCGGTGTCGGAGGCGTCGAACTGGAACAGGATGAAGAGCGAGATCACGAAGGTCGCCGTGGTGGCGACCATCGCCAGCCATTTGGCGTTCCGGTCCGCCGCGGCGTCGCCGCCACGCATGAACAGCGCGAGGATCGCCGCCGCGAGCGCAGGCAGGAAGGTGACGATGGACAGCAGGTTATCCATTAGTGGGCCCCTCCGAGGATCGACATCCAGGTCACCAGGATCGCGATCCCGATCACCATGGCGAAGGCGTAGGTGAAGATGTAGCCGGACTGTGCGCGTCCCGCGAGTTTGGTGAAGAAGGGGATGATCCCCATGGCGACGCCGTTGATGGTGCCGTCGATGATGTTGCCGTCGCCGCGCTTCCAGAAGATCCGGCCCACCGCCTTGGCGGGACGCACGAAGAGGAAGTCATAAGCCTCGTCGAAATACCACTTGTTCAGCAGGAACAGGTAGAGCGGACGCTGCTGTTCGGCGAGCTTGCGCGGCAGCACCGGGTTCACGATGTAGAACCAGTAGGCGACCACAAAGCCCAGCACCATGGCGATGAAGGGCGAGAGTTTCACCCAGACCGGCGCGTGGTGCGCATCGTCCATGACGGTGTTGTCGGAGGCCATGTAGATCGCCCCGTATTCGAGCCCCATGGTCTCGGCGGCGACATGCTCATCGGCCGCGGGCGCGGCCTCTTCGCCATGACCGGCGGCGGCCGTCTCGGTGCCGTGGCCCGCTTCGCTGGCCTCGGCGTGATGCGCGGGCATGCCGAAGAAGCTCAGCACCTTGTCGTGGTTGCCGAAGAACACGCTGTAGAACACCATGCCAGAGAACACCGCGCCGATGGCGAGAACGCCCAGCGGGATCAGCATCACCTTGGGGCTTTCATGCGCATGCTCATGCGTGTGCTTGTCGCCGCGCGCCTTGCCGTAGAAGGTCAGGAACATCAGCCGCCAGGAGTAGAAGGAGGTGAAGAGCGCCGCGATGACCAGCATCCAGAAGGCATAGCCACCCTCGGTGCCCGCCCAGGCGCTTTCGATGATGGCGTCCTTGGAGACGAAACCGGCAAAGCCGATCCAGCCCGAAAGCGGGATGCCCACCCCGGTGATCGCCAGCGTGCCGATCATCATCGCCCAGAAGGTCAGCGGGATCTTGCTGCGCAGCGCGCCGTAGTTCCGCATGTCCTGCTCGTGATGCATCGCATGGATGACCGAGCCCGCGCCGAGGAACAGCATCGCCTTGAAGAAAGCGTGGGTCAGCAGGTGGAACATCGCCGCCGAATAGACGCCGACGCCGGCGGCCACGAACATGTAGCCGAGCTGCGACATGGTCGAATAGGCGATGACGCGCTTGATGTCGTTCTGCACCAGACCGATCGTCGCCGCGACAAAGGCCGTGGTGGCGCCCAGGAAGGTGATGAAGGCGGTGGCCTGCGGCGCGTATTCCATCAGCGGCGACATGCGGCAGACGAGGAACACGCCCGCCGTCACCATGGTGGCGGCGTGGATCAGCGCCGACACCGGGGTCGGGCCTTCCATCGCGTCCGGCAGCCAGGTGTGCAGGAAAAGCTGCGCCGATTTGCCCATCGCGCCCACGAAGAGCAGGAAGGCGATCAGGTTCGCGGCGTTCCACTCGGTCCAGAGGAAGGAGATCTGGGTTTCCGCGATGCGCGGGATCTCGTTGAAGATCTGGTCGAACTGGATGCTGTCGGTCAGGAAGAACAGCGCGAAGATCCCCAGCGAGAAGCCGAAATCGCCGACCCGGTTGACCACGAAGGCCTTGATGGCGGCGGCGTTGGCCGAGGGTTTCTTGTAGTAAAAGCCGATCAGCAGGTAGGAGGCGAGACCCACGCCCTCCCAGCCGAAGAACATCTGCACCAGGTTGTCGGAGGTCACCAGCGCCAGCATGGCGAAGGTGAAGAGCGACAGATAGGCGAAGAAGCGCGCCCTGTAGGGCGTGTGTTCGAACTGCGGGTCATGCGCCATGTAGCCGAAGCTGTAGAGGTGCACGAGCGCCGAGACCGTGGTCACCACGATCAGCATGATCGCGGTCAGCCGGTCGGCGCGGATCGCCCATTCGGTGGAAAGCGTGCCGCTTTCGATGAAGCGGAAGAGCGGCACGGTATGCGCGTCGCCCAGCGTGAGGAACACGATCCAGGACAGGATACAGGCGAGAAACAGCAGCCCGGTGGTGACCCACTGGGCCCCCGTCTCGCCGATGAACTTCCAGCCGAAGCCCCCGACGATGGCGCCCACCAGCGGGGCGAAGAGAATGATCGTCTCCATTAGTCTTTTCTCCTCATCTCGAGGCACTTGGGAGAGTCACATACTGGCGGAGTCGTGCCCGCAGGATAGTGATACTCTAAGCCGCAAAAGTTGCATTTGAACTTGGTCATGCCGTGGCTGGTCTCGACCTCCGAATGCCCGGTAATCGTAGTTCTGGGCTTGTATCGAGCCATCAGCCTCAGCCTTTCATCACGTTGACGTCTTCCACGGCGATGGAGCCGCGGTTGCGGAAGAAGCAGACGAGGATCGCGAGGCCGATGGCGGCCTCGGCAGCGGCCACGGTCAGGACGAAGAGCGTGAAGACCTGCCCCGCCAGATCCCCCAGGTAGGAGGAGAAGGCCACAAGGTTGATGTTCACCGACAGAAGGATCAGTTCGATGCTCATCAGCAGGATGATCACGTTCTTTCGGTTCAGGAAGATCCCGAAAATGCCGGTGACGAACAGCACCGCCGCCACTGTCAGGTAATGCTCCAATCCGATCATACTGTCCCTCCGGGCCCTCGCCCTGATCGTTCCGTTCAAAACGCCGCCTCTGCGGGTGGCGTCTGGGTCTTGTGCGCCCTGCGCTTCTGCGCGGGGCCTGTTGGTTCCGCCGCGCGCATCTCGGGCGGCGAGGTCCCGGATCAGGTCCGGGACGGGTCGGTCCCCCGGATCACGTCCGGGGCGCGGGCGGAGGCTTAGAGCCCCTGCCCCGGTTTCACGTCCTTCAGCTCCAGCGCCTTGGCCGGGTCGCGCCACATCTGCGCCAGCACGTTCTGGCGCTTGACGTCGGTGCGGTGGCGCAGGGTCAGCACGATGGCGCCGATCATGGCGACCAGCAGGATGAGCCCGGCAAGCTGGAACAGCAGGAAGTAACGGTCATAGATCAGCACGCCGAGGGCTGCGGTGTTCTGCATGTCGGCGGGCACCGGCGCGGTGAGCTGCGAGGCCGCCAGCTCCGAGGTTTCCCAGACGCCGAAGGCCATACCCAGCTCCATCTGGAACACCAGACCGATGAGCAGCGCCAGCGGCATGTATTTCGCCATCCCCGCGCGCAACTCGGCGAAATCGACGTCGAGCATCATCACCACGAAGAGGAACAGCACCGCCACGGCGCCCACGTAGACGATCACCAGCAGCATCGCCACGAATTCGGCGCCCAAAAGCACGAAGAGCCCCGCCGAACTGAGGAAGGCCAGGATCAGCCAGAGCACCGAGTGCACCGGGTTGCGGCTGATCACCGTGAACAGCCCGCCCACGATGGCGCTGAGCGAAAAGAGGTAAAAGGCGAACACGGTCATGAAGCGTCATCCTTGTTGTCTTCCATCACCTCGCGCGCAAGTTCCATGGCGCGGGTCATGGCGGGTATTCCGGCGAAAACCGACATCTGGGCGATGGTCTCGGCAACTTCGTCCCTGGTGGCGCCGGCCTCGAGGGCGTGGCGCACGGTCATGCGCACCGCCGTATCGGCCTGCGCGCCCTGCATCGTCAACCCCGCAAGCGTCAGCAGCAGACGGGTTTTTGAATCGAGCCCGTCTTTCGACAATCCGCGCCCGAACCAGAACTCCATGAAGTCCTTGGGCATGGTCGGCCAGAGTTTCTCGAACTCGCGGGGGCTGAAGCTTTCCAGCGCCGGGTTGAAGGCCCGCGCCATCTCATGCGCCTGCTGCATCATCAGCTCGAAAGGGGTCTTCATGTCGCTCATGCGGTCCCCTCCGGATCCATGGCGTCAAGGCCACCGGCCAGCCCCGGCCGCAGCGACACGTCATACGCAGGCAAAACCGCGTCCATCCGGGGAGTGCTCCCCCCGGTGAAGGTCTTGCCACGCGCACAGGCGTTCATCTGCGGCAGGTCCGGGCTCATCGGTAGGGCGCGTCCAGCTCCAGGTTGCGGGCGATCTCGGCTTCCCAGCGGGCGCCGTTGTCGAGCAGTTTCTGCTTGTCGTAGAACAGCTCTTCGCGGGTCTCGGTGGAGAATTCGAAGTTCGGCCCCTCGACGATGGCATCCACCGGGCAGGCTTCCTGACAGAAGCCGCAGTAGATGCATTTCGTCATGTCGATGTCGTAGCGCGTGGTGCGGCGCGAGCCGTCGTCGCGCGGTTCCGCGTCGATGGTGATGGCCTGCGCCGGGCAGATCGCCTCGCAAAGCTTGCAGGCGATGCAGCGCTCTTCCCCGTTGGGGTAGCGGCGCAGCGCGTGTTCGCCCCGGAAGCGCGGGCTCAGCGGGCCCTTTTCATGCGGGTAGTTCAGCGTGGGCTTGGGCCGGAAGAAGTATTTCATGCCAAGCTGGAACCCCTTCAGGAAGTCCATCAGCAGGAAATACTTGGCGGCGCGGCCGTAGTCGATTTGCGTCATGGATCAGACTCCCGTGGTCCAGCGGGTGAACACACCCCAGAACCAGCCGAATTTGGCAGCGAAGGAAACGAAGACCACCCAGACGAGGCTGAACGGCAGGAACACTTTCCAGCCCAGCCGCATCAGCTGGTCGTAGCGATAGCGGGGGGTGATCGCCTTCACCATCGCGAAGATGAAGAAGAAGAACACCATCTTGGCCACCATCCACAGGATGCCGTCGGGCAGCCCCGGAATGGGCGACAGCCAGCCGCCGAAGAAGAGCAGCGAGACCAGTGCGCACATCAGCACCACGGCGGTCAGTTCGCCGATCATGAAGAGCAGGAAGGGCGTCGCGGAATATTCCACCTGATAGCCGGCCACCAGCTCGGATTCCGCTTCGGGAAGGTCGAAGGGCGGGCGGTTGGTCTCGGCCAGCGCCGAGATGAAGAACAGGAAGACCATCGGGAAATGCGGCAGCCAGTACCAGGACAACAGCCCCGCCCCGTCTTGCGCATGCACGATGTCGGTCAGGTTCATCGAGCCGGTGGAGATGATCACACCGATGATGATCAGGCCGATGGACACCTCGTAGGAGATCATCTGCGCGGCGGAGCGCAGCGAGCCCAGGAACGGGTATTTCGAGTTCGACGCCCAGCCGCCCATGATCACGCCGTAGACCTCGAGCGAGGAGATGGCGAAGACATAGAGGATGGCGACGTTGATGTCCGAGATCACCCAGCCGTCATTGAAGGGAATCACCGCCCAGGCGATGAAGGCCATCACCAGCGAGATCATCGGCGCCAGCAGGAACACCGCCTTGTCGGCGCCCGCCGGGAACACCACTTCCTTGACGATGTATTTCAGGAAGTCGGCAAAGCTTTGCAGCACGCCGAAAACGCCCACCACGTTGGGGCCGCGCCGCATCTGCACGGCGGCCCAGACCTTGCGGTCCATATACATCAGAAAGGCCAGCGCCACGAGAAGCGGGACCAGAACCAGCAGGATCTGTCCGACTATGACGAGAGCGATCCCAAGGCCGGTGTTGGAAAAGAAGTCTGCCATCAAGTGTCCCTCACACCATCGGTATTCCGTTCTCGGCACAGGCCAGAGCGACGACTTCCGCGTCGATGGTCTTGAGCCCTCGGGGCAGCGCCGCCGAGATCGTGTAAACAGCATCTCCGCGCCAGAGGCCACCCTCTTGCGCGACATTCGTGCGCAGATGGCGCGCAAAGCCGTAGCCGCGGATCAGCGCATATTGCGCCGCAGCGCAGCGCGCGTAATCCTCCACGTCCGACGACCCGCGCGCACCGCGCATCTCGACGAAGAAATTCACCAGATCCCCGTCGAGCAGCCGCGTCTCCACCCCCTCGTAGACCGGCATGAACGGCGCCTCGTCCTGCGCAGGGGCTTCCTCGCAGGAGCAAAGCGCCGTCAGCGCCAGCAGAGGTATGGAGAGACGCGCCCACATGCTTACTCCGCAGCCAGCGGCTGCTCTTTGCGCGCCTTGGCATTGGCCGAAAGCTCGGCCATCAGCACCGAGGCCCGCGCAATCGGGTTGGTCAGGTAGAAATCCCTGACCGCGTAGCGGAAGCTCGCATCGCCCAGCGTGGCGGGGGTGACCGCCGACCAGGTGTTGCCCGGAACCTCGTCGATCTGCACCAGATGCGGCACGGCCCCGACCAGCGCCTGACGCAACTGCGCCAGGCTGTCCCAGGGCAGCGTCGCGCCCAGCTCGGCCGAGAGCGCCCGCAGGATCGCCCAGTTCTCCTTGGCCTCGCCCGGCGCAAAGCCTGCGCGCATGGCGAGCTGCGGACGGCCTTCGGTGTTCACGAAGAGCCCGTTTTCTTCCGTATAGGCGGCGCCCGGCAGGATCACGTCGGCACGGTGCGCGCCCCGGTCGCCGTGGCTGCCCTGATAGATCACGAAGGGCCCTGCGGCGATGTCCACCTCGTCGGCGCCGAGGTTGAAGATCACATCCGCGCCGTCCATCGCGGCAGTCATGCCGCCCTCGGTCACGGCGCCCACATCCATCGCGCCGACACGCGACGCGGCGGTGTGCAGCACCATGAATTTCGACTGCGTGTCCTCGGCCAGTTTCATCGCGGCCGCGAGCACGGCGGCGCCATCGGCCTCCTGCAGCGCGCCCTGCCCCACGATCACCACCGACGGCGCGTCGAGCACCGCGCCATACTCCTTGCCGAGCAGGCTTTGCAGCGCCGCGCGGTCGGTGCCGACATGGGCGTAATCATAGGTGAGGTCCACCGCCTCGCCCACCAGACCGATCTGCGCGCCCGCCAGATAGGCCTTGCGGATGCGCGCGTTCAGCACCGGCGCCTCGTCGCGCGGGTTGGTGCCGATCAGCTGGATGAACTTGGCGCTGTCGATGTCCTCGATGGAGGCATTGCCGACATAGCCGGCGCGGTTGCCGGCGGGCAGCTTGGCGCCATCGGTGCGGCATTCCACATTGCCGCCCAGCCCCTCGATCAGCGTCTTCAGCGAGAAGGCCGCCTCGACCGAGGCCAGATCGCCCACCAGACCGGCGGGTTTCGCGGCGCCTTTCAGCGCCTCGGCGGTCTTGGTCAGCGCCTCGCCCCAGGTGGCGGGGCGCAGCTTGCCGTTCTCGCGGATATAGGGCTTGTCGAGCCGCTGGCGGCGCAGACCGTCCCAGACGAACCGGGTTTTGTCGGAAATCCACTCTTCGTTCACGCCGTCGTTGTTGCGCGGCAGGAAGCGCATCACTTCGCGGCCCTTGGTGTCCACGCGGATGTTCGAGCCGAGCGCATCCATCACATCGATGCTTTCGGTCTTGGTCAGCTCCCACGGCCGCGCGGTGAAGGCATAGGGTTTCGAGACCAGCGCGCCGACCGGGCACAGGTCGATGATATTGCCCTGCATGTTCGAATCGAGCGTCTGGTTCAGATAGGAGGTGATCTCGGAATCCTCGCCGCGCCCGGTCTGGCCCATCTGGGTGATGCCCGCCACCTCGGTGGTGAAGCGCACGCAGCGGGTGCAGGAGATGCAGCGCGTCATGTGGGTTTCCACAAGCGGGCCGAGGTTCAGGTCGTCCACCGCGCGCTTGGGCTCGCGGAAGCGCGAGAAGTCCACGCCGTAAGCCATGGCCTGGTCCTGCAGATCGCATTCGCCGCCCTGGTCGCAGATCGGGCAGTCCAGCGGGTGGTTGATGAGCAGGAACTCCATCACCCCCTCGCGGGCCTTCTTGACCATCGGCGAGTTGGTCTTGACCACCGGCGGCTGGCCTTCCGGGCCGGGGCGCAGGTCGCGCACCTGCATGGCGCAGGAGGCGGCGGGTTTCGGCGGGCCGCCCACGACCTCGACCAGACACATCCGGCAGTTGCCCGCGATGCTGAGCCGCTCGTGATAGCAGAAGCGCGGCACCTCGATCCCGGCCTGCTCGCAGGCCTGGATCAGAGTCATCGCCCCGTCCACCTCGATCTCGTTCCCGTCGATGACGATCTTGCGCAGGTCACTCATTGGCATCTTCCCAGACAGAATTCCTCTCGGACCGGCAGGCCGGCCGTCGCGGGCATGGCCCCGGCGCGCGGATATTGAGCCGCGCCGCCCATCACCAAGCCCTCAGCAGCACGCCGATCGGCGTGCCCTTCTCGATCTCTTCGCGCCCGACGCGGCAATAGCCCTCTGCCACGCCCAGCGTCACGCCGCGGGCCCGAAGCCAGGCCTCGCCCTCGGCGCGGTATTTCTTTTTCTCGGCTTTCGAGGTCACGTAATCCTCGATCTCGTCGTCGGAATATCCCAGGCTGCGGGCCCGCGCCTTGAGATCGCCGAGAAAACTGTAGGCCCGGATCATCCGGGCACCGATGCTGTCGCATTTGTTGCGGATCTCGTCGGCGATGCCGACGGCCAGCAGCCCGTCATGAATCTCGCGCACCTCGCCCAGCGAGGATTTGGCCGTGGCGGCGGCCGGCAGCGCGGTCAGGGCCAGCAGGGCCGAAAGCAGAACCGCTTTGAACTTGCGCATGTCATATCTCCCGTTTGCGAAACCGGAGCCCGCCGCAAGACGGACTCCTCCGCTCCGGTACGTGGAGATCCGGCCGGCGGTTATGCAATAACACGCCCCGCAACCTCCTGATATGACATCCGTTTGTCTCACTCGACGCAGGTCCCCCGGAAGGTCAGGCCATTCTTCTCGACCACCAGTTGCTCTTTCGGCGTATCGGGGCCGACCTGCCAGGCGATGTTGGAGGTGCCCAGATACTTGATGCAGTATTTGACGCCCTCGTAACGGGCCGCCTCGATGGCGCCGTCCAGCGAGGCGCTGACCGGCTTGGCGGTGGCGACAAAGCTCGCCCGGTCGCCCTTTACCGCCTTGGCATTGCCGCTGAAATAGACGCCGCCATATTCAAACCGGTTCGCGCCGCCACCCAGCTTGCTGCAGGCGGTCAGAGACAGGGCCAGGCAGCCCAGCATCACCAGTGTCTTGATCTCGATCCGAGTCGTCACGTTCTTCACCGTACCCGTCACAGTTTCTGTAGCGCCCGGCCCACGTCGGAGCCTTGCGCCATCTCGGCCTCACCCACCGCGCAAAGGCTTTCCGGCACATCCGGCATGGCGCCGCGCGCCATCAGATAGGCCTCTGCCTGCGCGGCGGAGCTGTTGAAGTCATGGTTCGCATAGATCGCGCTCAGCGCGGCGCGGTCGGCGCCGGCAGCGGCCAGTTCCTCGGTGGCGCGCGTCACCGCGCCGTTCCAGGGCGCGGGCGCCAGCGAGATGCCCTGCGCATAGCACTGATCCGCGATGCGCTCGGCCACGCTCAGCGTCACCACCCGCTGTTCCCAGCGCTCGGCCAGCGTGGCCCCGCGCGCGGGCGCGTTGGACGCGGGCACGGCGCCGGTCGTGCTCTGGCACGCGGCGAGCAGCGCAAAGGCGGCGGGGAGGACATAGCGCAGGCTCATGCCGCCACCTCGCGGCAGCCTTTGTCGCGCCAGGCGGTGGCCTGCGGCAGCTCGGCCCAGCCGAACGCATGCTCGGACGGCCCGTTCTCGCGCAGATGCTCGAGCCGCCCCAGCGCCTCGTCGAGCGAGGGTTTGTGCCCCACGGGCACCCACCACATGACGAAATGCTGCTTGCCGAGGATCTGGAACCACTCTTCGCGGCGGTCGTAGAACTGCTTGTGCACCGTCTTCCAGACGAAGGTTTCGAGGCTCTTCACGTCTTCCCAGACGGTCAGGTTCGCCACGAATTGCGGATCGTCGCCGATGTTGTTCTCGGTGTTGCCGGTGCCCGGCTCGCCCGAGCCCTCCATCATCCAGACAAAGCCCGGCATACGCTTGCCCATGCCGTTGATCCGGTCGAGCGCGTTCATGAAATCGGCCACGCGCGGATCGTCCGTCGGCGCCAGCAGGCGGCCCACGTTCAGCTCGGCCAGATGCATGCCCTCGCTCATGCCGCCTCTCCGCATTGCTTGGTCTTCCACAGCTCCGCCTCTTTCAGATGCGCCCAGCCAAAGGCAAACGCGCTGTCGCCATGGGTTTCGAGATGCCGGAACCGCGCCATCGCCTCGGCGGTCGTGGGCCGGTGCCCCTCGGGCACCCACCACATCACCAGCCGCAGACTGTCAACCGCGTCGTACCATTCGGCCTTGCGGTCATAGAATCGCTTGTGAACCGTGTTCCAGACGAAATGTTCGAGGCTCGCCGCGTCTTCCCAGACCGACAGGGTCGAGGCGAGGCGCGGATTGCCCCCCAGCGCGCCCTCGGGCGCAAGCTGTTCGGCTTCCATCTCGTCGCCGCTCATCATCCAGACAAAGCCCGCGCTGCGCTGCGCGATCCCGTTGACGAGATCCAGCCCGTCGACAAAATCCTTCACCCGAGGGTCGTCCCAATCGTATTTGAGGACCCCGAGGTTGAATTCCGCCAGATGATGCCCGTCAGGCTGCATCACTTCACTCCGCCGCCATCGCGCCCATGCGGCCGGTCTTCTTGGCCTTGATGCGGTCCTCGATCTCCTCGCGGAAATGCCGGATCAGACCCTGGATCGGCCAGGCCGCCGCATCGCCGAGCGCGCAGATCGTGTGCCCCTCGACCTGCTTGGTCACGTCGAGCAGCATGTCGATTTCCTCGACCTCGGCCTCGCCGGTCACCAGGCGGTTCATGACCCGCATCATCCAGCCCGTGCCTTCGCGGCAGGGCGTGCACTGGCCGCAGCTCTCGTGCTTGAAGAAGCTCGACAGGCGCCAGACCGCTTTGACCACATCGACCGAGTTGTCCATGACGATCATGCAGCCGGTGCCGAAGCTCGACTTGTTCTCGCGCATCCAGTCGAAATCGAAGATCGCGTCTTCCAGCTTGTCCTTGGGCAGCACCGGGCAGGAGGCCCCGCCGGGGATGATCGCCTTGAGATTGTCCCAGCCGCCGCGAATGCCGCCGCCGTGCTTTTCGATGATCTCGCGCACCGACAGCGACATCTCCTCCTCGAAGACCGAGGGGGTGTTCACATGGCCGGTGAGCGCCATCAGCTTGGTGCCGGCGTTGTTCTTGCGCCCGAAGCCCGAGAACCAGGTGGCGCCGCGGCGCAGGATGGTCGGCGCAACCGCGATGGATTCCACGTTGTTCACCGTGGTCGGGCAGCCGTAGAGGCCCGAGCCCGCCGGGAACGGCGGCTTCATCCGGGGCATGCCCTTCTTGCCTTCGAGGCTTTCCAGCAGCGCGGTTTCCTCGCCGCAGATATAGGCGCCCGCGCCGTGGTGCAGGTAGAGGTCGAAATCCCAGCCGGAACCGGCGGCGTTCTTGCCCAGCAGCCCCGCGTCGTAACATTCGTCGATGGCCGCCTGAAGCGCCTCGCGCTCGCGGATGTATTCACCGCGAATGTAGATATAGGAGGCATGCGCGTTCATCGCGAAGGAGGCGATCAGCGCGCCTTCGATCAGCGTATGCGGATCGTGGCGCATGATCTCGCGGTCCTTGCAGGTCGCGGGCTCGGATTCGTCGGCGTTGATCACCAGATAGGCGGGACGGCCGTCGCTTTCCTTGGGCATGAAGGACCATTTGAGGCCGGTCGGGAACCCGGCGCCGCCCCGGCCGCGCAGACCCGAAGCCTTCATCTCGTCGATGATCCAGTCGCGCCCCTTGGCGATGATCCCGGCGGTTCCATCCCAATGGCCACGCTTTTTCGCCCCTGCCAGCGTGCGGTCGTGCATGCCGTAGAGATTGGTGAAAATGCGGTCCTCGTCCTTCAGCATCGCATCAGTCCTTGTCCTTCTGGCGGGCACGCCAGAGCCCGTAGATCATCCAAATCGCCGTCCCGAACCCGGCCAGCGCGGCCAGATCGAAGAAAGCCCGTGTGCGCTGGCTCCAGCCGAGCGTCTCGCCCGCAACCGTCGCCGCGATCCAGGCCAGCCCGGTTCCGGCGATCACCAGCGCGATGATGCGCCCCTGCCGGGTGTGGCGGTCCTGGTCGCTCATCCCTGCGGCCTCCGGGCCGGCGGGAATGCGCGGGGCGAAAGGATCATATCGTCGATCACGCTCGTCTCCATCGCGCGGGCCCTGCCCGTCTGCCTGTTCCGTCCAGCACCCGGCCCATACCGCCCGGGTGCGCTCTTGTATCCTGCGGCCTTAATAGACCTTGCCGTCGTCCACGCGCTTGGAGAACTCCGTCTCCCCGCCCGCCGCCAGCACCTTGGCCTGACCGATCCAGTCATCGCGCGAGACACGGCCCTTGAACCCCTTGAGATTGGAATCCATCCAGGCGACCTCGGCGGCGCTCCAGCCGGCGATCTGATCGAAGTGATAGATCCCGAGCGCGTGCAGAAGCGATTCAAGTTTGGGGCCCACGCCCTTGATTTCCTTGAGGTTGTCCGGCCCGCCCTCACGCGCGGCGGTCAGTGCCTCGGGCTGGGTTTCCGCCGCATCCTCTGCCTCTGCCTCTTCCGCGACCGGAGCCGGAGCGGCTTCGGCCTTCTCTTCTGCCTCGCCCTCGTAGCGCCAGGTGCCCTTGCGCGCGGCAAGCTCTTCCTCGCCGGCCAGCGCCTTGCTCGGCGTCACCAGCGCCGCGGCAGGCGCGGCCTCGACCTCAACCGTCTCGGCCTCCACCTCGGCAGGAGCGGTGTCGGCCTTGACGGGCGCCGGAGCCTCGGCAGCGGGCGCCGCCACCGGTGCGGGCGCCTCGGCCGCAACCGGCGTAGCAGCAGCAACCGGCGCGGCAGCAGCGACAGGAGCGGCAGCGGGAACCGGCACGACGGGGGCCGGCGTGCGGGCGCCGAGCTTGGGAACCGGCGCGCAGAACAGCCAGATGAACAACAGACCCAGAAGACCCAGCGCAAGCGCCCCCAGAAGGATCGCCGCGACGATGCCCTTGTGAGCCCCCAGCGCGAACAGCGCCACAATCAGGCCGATCACCGCGGCCAAAGCCCAGCACTTGCCCCGGCAGGCCCCGTCAATCGTTGCGTCTGTCATTCCCGAACTCCCTCGTCACCGGTCTTGCGGCGGATGTCACGTATCGTAGACATCGCCTTTCTTAACACGCGCTGCAAATTCCGTCTCGCCGCCTGCGGCCAGAACCTTGGCCTGCGCGACCCAGTCGTCGCGCGTCACCCGGCCCTTGAAGCCGGTCAGGTTGGCATCGACCCAGGCGACCTCCGCGTCGCTCCAGTTGGCGATCTGGTCGAAATGGTAGAAGCCCAGGCTGTGGCACAGGTCTTCCAGCTTCGGCCCCACGCCCTTGATCATCTTGAGATCGTCCGCCCCGCCCTCGCGCGGCGCCTCCAGCGCCTCGGGCCGGGTGCCGACATTCTCGTCCGCCACGGTCTCCGCCGCCGGCGCGGCAGGTGCAGGCGCGGCGGGTGCCGCCGCTGCCGGCGCCGCTTTCGGCGCGGCGTCGCGCCAGGGCGTGCGCAGCGGCACCTCGGTGCCGTCGATGCGTTTGACCGTATCGCCGATCTCGGTCGCCAGCGCCACCGAGGCGTTATAGGGCGCGCGGCCCTCGGCATGGGCGGTCAGCACCACCGGCCCGCCCTTGGGCTCGGAGGCGTAGCGGCCATTCTGCGGGCCCGGCACCGGCACCTTGCCGGCAGCCAGCTCATCGAGGATCTCGGCCATCCGCTCGGCGGTCAGATCCTCGTAATAATCCTTGCCGATCTGCGCCATCGGCGCGTTGGCGCAGGACCCGAGGCATTCCACCTCTTCCCAGGAGAACTTGCCGTCGGCCGAAAGCATATGCGCCTTCGGCGCGATCTTGTCCTTGCAGACCGCCATGAGGTCGCCCGCGCCGCAGATCATGCAGGTGGTGGTGCCGCAGATCTGCACATGCGCCACCGAGCCCACCGGCTGAAGCTGGAACATGAAGTAGAAGGTCGCGACCTCGAGCACGCGGATATAGGCCATGCCCAGCATCTCGGCGACGGTCTCGATCGCCTTCTGGGTCAGCCAGCCTTCCTGTTCCTGCGCGCGCCACAGCAGCGGGATGACCGCGCTGGCCTGACGGCCTTCGGGATATTTGCTGATCTGCCCCTCGGCCCAGGCCAGGTTGGCGGGGGTGAAGGCAAAGCTCTCGGGCTGTTCGGGGTGAAGACGGCGCAGCATCAGTCGGATGGCCTCTCGTAAGTTGTCGGTTCCGCGCTCGGCGCGGGGGCCCATCGGCCCGGAAAGGATATGGCGGCGGCGCCCGGCACCCGGGTCAGCCCGCCTCGGCCACTTGCTCGGTCGGCGCACAGGGCCCGGTGAGCAGACGGAAGCCGCCGCTTTCCGTCAGCACCCCCTGCTTCGCGCCGATGCGGTATTGGGCGACCTGCTGGAGCTGCTCGCGGGTCAGCCCCGTTTGCAGCTCGACCGGCAGGTAATCGGATTCCATCTCGAGCGAGCAGCCCACCGAGGCGACGGCCTCGTCAAAGGCGGCGAGATCCTCGGCGTCGGTGCCCTCGGGAGGCATTCCCAGACAGCCGGCGGTGGCGAAGAGCGGCAGCAGAGCCAGGCTTTTCTTCAGCATCACGTCCCCAAATCCCTCGTTTTCCTTTGTTGCGGCCGCAGAGGCCGGGATGGACCGGGGCGCGGAACCCGCCCCTGCCCTATATCATGCGTCTCAGCGGTCAACCTCGCCGAACACGATGTCGAGCGATCCCAGGATCGCCGCCACATCCGCAAGCTGGTGGCCCTTGCAGATGTGATCCATCGACTGGAGATGCAGGTAGCCGGGCGCCCGGATCTTGGCACGGTAGGGTTTGTTGCTGCCATCGGCGACAAGATAGACGCCGAATTCGCCCTTGGGCGCCTCGACAGCGGCATAGACCTCGCCCGCGGGCACGTGGAACCCTTCGGTATAGAGCTTGAAGTGGTGGATGAGCGCCTCCATCGAGGTCTTCATCTCGGACCGCTTCGGCGGCGTCAGCTTGCCGCGCGCCAGCACGTCGCCCTGGTTCTCCGGCAGGCGCAGCTTTTCGATGGCCTGCTTCATGATCTTCACCGACTCGCGCATCTCGGCCATGCGGACGAGATAGCGGTCGTAGCAGTCGCCGTTCTTGCCCACCGGGATCTGGAACTCGAACTCGTCGTAGCACTCATAGGGCTGCGCGCGGCGCAGATCCCAGGCGAGGCCGGAGCCGCGCACCATGACGCCGGAATAGCCGTGTTCCTGGATGTCCTCCTCGGAGACGATGCCGATATCGGCATTGCGCTGCTTGAAGATCCGGTTCTCGGTCAGCAGCCCGTCGATGTCGTCGAGCAGCTCGGGGAAGGTCCCGCACCAGTCCATGATATCGTCGAGCAGCTCGGGCGGCAGATCCTGATGCACCCCGCCCGGGCGGAAATAAGCGGCGTGGAGCCGCGCCCCGCAGGCGCGCTCGTAGAAGATCATCAGCTTCTCGCGCTCCTCGAAGCCCCAGAGCGGCGGCGTCAGCGCGCCCACGTCCATGGCCTGCGTGGTCACGTTCAGCAGGTGGTTCAGGATACGGCCGATCTCGCAGTAAAGCACCCGGATCAGCGAGGCGCGGCGCGGCACCTCGGTGCCGGTCAGCCGCTCGATGGCCAGACACCAGGCGTGTTCCTGGTTCATCGTGCCGACATAGTCGAGCCGGTCGAAATAGGGCAGGTTCTGCAGATAGGTGCGGCTTTCCATCAGCTTCTCGGTGCCGCGATGCAGCAGACCGATATGCGGGTCGCAGCGCTCGACGATCTCGCCGTCGAGCTCCAGCACCAGACGCAGCACGCCGTGGGCCGCCGGGTGCTGCGGGCCGAAGTTGATGTTGAAGTTGCGGATTTTCTGCTCGCCGGACAGCGCGTCGGTGCTGCCGTCGTCGAATTTCGAACCGTCCATCATGCGATGCCCCCGCTTGTCTTGTCCTTGAAGGCCATGATCCAGAGCAGGATCAGCGCGCCGAGCGGAATGATCGACACAAGCGCCACCCATGCCGGAATGCCGAATTTCGGCAGCAGGCGCCAGAACGGCACAACGACCAGAACACCGAGGACGATCAGCCAGATCAGGCCGCCGCCACCCATGCCATATCCGCCCATCACTTCGCCTCCGCCTTCTCGTCGCCGGGCAGCACGTATTGTGCGCCTTCCCAGGGCGACATGAAATCGAACTGCCGGTATTCCTGAACCAGACTCACCGGCTCGTAGACCACGCGCTTGAGCTCTTCGTCATAGCGCACCTCGACATAGCCGGTGGTCGGGAAATCCTTGCGCAGCGGATGGCCGCGGAAGCCGTAATCGGTGAGAATGCGGCGCAGATCCGGATGGCCCGAGAACACGATCCCGAACATGTCGAAGACTTCGCGCTCGAACCAGTTGGCCGAAGGGTGCACCGCGCTGATCGACGGCACCGTCTCGTCCTCGCGCACCGAGACGCGCAGGCGGATGCGGTGGTTCTGGTACATGCTGAGGAAGTGATAGACCACATCGAAGCGCTTGGCGCGCTCGGGGTAATCCACCGCCGTCACATCGACCAGCGAGGAGAAGCGGCAGGAGGGGTCGGTCTTCAGGAACTCGACAAAGCCCGCGATGTTCACCGGGGCGACATCGACGTTCAGCTCGCCAAAGGCGACGTCCCAGCCCAGCACGCAATCGGGGCGTTTCAGCTCGAGATGGGCGCCCAGTTCGCTCAGTGCCTTGGTCATGTCTCGCTCTCCCTCAGCGCACGATCGTTCCGGTGCGCCGGATCTTCTTTTGCAGCGCCATCAGCCCGTACATCAGCGCCTCCGCCGTCGGAGGGCAGCCGGGCACGTAGACATCGACCGGGACGACCCGGTCGCAGCCGCGCACCACCGAATAGCTGTAGTGATAATAGCCGCCGCCATTGGCGCAGGAGCCCATGGAGATCACATAGCGCGGCTCGGGCATCTGGTCGTAGACCTTGCGCAGTGCCGGGGCCATCTTGTTGGTCAGCGTGCCGGCCACGATCATCAGGTCGGACTGGCGCGGCGAGGCGCGCGGCGCGGTGCCGAAGCGTTCGAGGTCGTAACGCGGCATCGAGGCCTGCATCATCTCGACCGCGCAGCAGGCCAGACCGAAGGTCATCCAGTGCAGCGAGCCGGTGCGCGCCCAGTTGATCACGTCATCGACCGAGGTCAGCAGGAACCCCTTGTCGGAAAGTTCGCGGTTCAGCGCCTGGGTGGCGACCTCGCGGTCCCCCTGGGCGGTGTTCGCCCCGGTCATCACTCCCATTCCAGGGCCCCTTTCTTCCACTCATAGGCAAAGCCGATGGTCAGCACCGCGAGGAACACCATCATCGACCAGAAGCCCACCATGCTCACATCCTTGAAGGCCACGGCCCAGGGGAACAGGAAGGCGATCTCGAGATCGAAGATGATGAAGAGGATCGACACGAGGTAGAACCGAACGTCGAATTTCATCCGCGCGTCGTCGAACGCGTTGAAGCCGCATTCATAGGCCGAAACCTTTTCCGGGTCGGGGTGGCGCACGGCCAGGACCACGGCGGCGAGGATGAGAATGACACCGAGCGCGATGGCTACGGCAAGGAAAATGAGAATCGGGAGATATTCCCGCAGCATCTCTTCCACGTGCTGGCTCCTTTGCGAGGCGCGCCGTGTGGCCGGCGCGGAGACCATGGCGATGTTGCCTTGCTCTCCGTGACTTATCCCTGTGACGGGACGGGGTCAACAAGCGCGGAACATATTCAAGAAACGTTAAACTGCTGAAATATTAACGGGATACCGGCGTATGCCGGGCAAAATCCCCGTCATGCGTCAATTTTATCGTCTACTTTTGCATACAAATCCGGCGCTGCATCCGGTTCACGCGCTGAGCACCACCAGGATCATCGCCGTCATCACCCCTCCGAGCGGCCCCCAGAAGCGCCGTTCCACCGGCGCGCGCGACAGGAAATGCAGCGCGCTGAGAAGGGCTTGGGCCACCAGCGCGGCCCAGCCGGTCCAGCGCGGCCAGTCCAGCCCGGGAAACCCCGCCGCCGAAAGCACCGCCAGCGCGAGAAAGAGCAGCAAGGGGATATAGAGCACCGCCAGCAGCCGTGCCCCCGGAGGCAAGGCTCCCGCCCCCTGTCCCCCCGGTGCGAGCGCTGCCAGAGGCGCCCCCGCACTCAGCGCGATCTGGAAAAAGATCGTGGCCAGACAAAGCGTTGCATAAAGATGTGCGATCTGTGTGGTCACGGTTGCCTCTCCCCGCCCGCATCTGGCGCAAACCCCGCCGATGACAGCGGCCATAGCCCGCCCTCCCCCGCTGCGCCAAGGGCACGCGGTGACGCAGCAGGTCCGCCACCGTCCCGCCCGGATCGCACTGCCGCGACGTCACCCGCTCCGGCCGCGCCGGCCGGGCAAGACATCAGCCCAGCCAGGGCGCCTTGCGCTTGTCGAAAAACGCGGCGATTCCCGCCTGCGCTTCCTCGGTCTCCCATCTCGCGGCCAGCCCGTCGATGGCGAAATCCACCTGCTCCGGCGTCACGCCGCCCGCCAGCGCGTTGAGCAGCGCCTTGGCCTCGCGCACCGCAAAGGGCGCGCAGGACAGATAGGGCGCCACCTCCGCCTCCACCGCGGCATCCAGCTCCTCCGCCGGCACCGCGCGGGTCAGCAGGTTCAGCCGCACCGCCTCTTCGGCGTCAAAGACGCGCGCGTTCATAAAGACCTCGCGCGCCCGTACCGCCCCCATGCGCGCCACCACATAGGGGCCGATATTGGCGGGAATCAGCCCCAGCCGGGTTTCGGTGAAGGCCATCTTCACCGCCTGCGCGCCGATGCTCACATCGCAGACCGCCGCCAGCCCGACGCCGCCGCCAAAGGCATTGCCCTGCACCCGCCCGATCAGCGGCTGCGGCAAGGCCACCAGCGCCTCCAGCGCCGTGGCGATGCGGCGCGACTCGGCCTTGCGGGTCTCGCCGTCCATGCCGAACTGCTCCCGCATCCAGCCGAGATCGGCGCCCGCACAAAACGTCGGCCCCTCGGCGGCCAGCACCACCACCCGCACCGAGTCGTCTGCCGCCAGCGCCCGTGCCGCCGCCTCCAGCTCGCCCATCATCTGCGCCGAGAGCGCATTGTGCTTCTCCGCCCGCGCCAGCGTCAGCGTCGCCACCCCGCGCGCATCGCGCGCCACCGTGATCAGGGTCATGCCTCTCCCTCCATCTCCCGCAAAATCGCCTCCGCCGCGTCCTCCGGCGCCATCTTCGCCAGATCCAGTGCCAGCATCGCCGCCTCCCAACACTCATAGGCCCGCGCCGAGACCGCCGCCCAATCGGGCAGTGCCAGCCCCGGCACCTCCGCCACGCGCGTATCCGCCCGCCGCCGGTGCGCGCCCGCGTCCGAACAGACCAGTTCCACCGTGCAAAGCGGCACCCCTGCCCGCTCCGCCACGGCCATCCAGGGTGCGCGGGTGATCTCCAGCGGGTTCACGCTGTCCGCGATCACCCCATAACCCTGGCGCAGCGCCTGCGCCGCGACCGCCCGCGCCGCCGCATAGCCGCCATCCGCCAGATCCGCGCAGACCATATGCGACCCGCGCATCTCCTGCTCGATGGCGTCGAGCCGCAGCCAGAGCGCGCCCGTCTTCACCGCCAGCGCCCGCGCCACCGTGCTCTTACCCACGCCCGGCAGGCCGGAGAGCACCACAAGCCCCCTCACCCGCGCATCGTGCGCGCCATGGCCGCCGCCTCGTCCAGCACCGCCATATCGAGCCCGGTCTCATACCCCAGCTCGACCAGCCGCGCCGCCACCGCCTCGGTCGCCACATTGCCCGCGGCCCCAGGCGCATAGGGGCAGCCCCCGAGCCCGCCGACCGCCGCGTCGAAGACCCGCAGCCCGCGCGCCAGCGAGGCTTCGATATTCTCCAGCGCCCGCCCGCTGGTGTCGTGGAAATGTCCCGCGAGTGCGGCCGGCGCCATCTCCTCCAGCACCGCGCCCAGCATCGCGTCCACCGCTTCCGCGGTGCCGCGCCCGATGGTGTCGCCCAGCGAGATCTCATAGCAGCCCATCTCCCGCAGCGCCGCCGCGACCCGCGCCACCGCCTCGGGCGCCACCGCGCCGTCATAGGGGCACTCCACCACGCAGGAGATATAGCCCCGAACCTTCACGCCCCGCGCCCGCGCCGCCTCCGCCACCGGGCGGAACCGCTCCAGGCTCTCGGCAATCGTTGCATTGATATTGGCCCGGCTGAACCCTTCCGAGGCCGCGCCGAAAATCGCCACCTCATCGGCCCCCGCCGCCATCGCCGCCTCGAACCCTTTCATATTGGGCGTGAGCGCCGCATAGGACACCCCCGGCACGCGCGCGATCCCCGCCAGCACCTCCGCCGAATCCGCCATCTGCGGCACCCATTTCGGGCTCACGAAACTGGCGCATTCGATCCGCCGGAACCCGGCCCGGCCCAGACACTCCACCAGCGCGATCTTCTCCACCGTGGGAATCGCCCGTTTCTCGTTCTGCAGCCCGTCCCGCGGCCCCACTTCGAAGATCTCGACAAACCCGCTCATCCCTTGCCCTTTCTTCTCTTTCCAAATACGCACCACCGCCCGCGCCACGGGCACCGGTGCTCAGCCGTCTCGCCTCTCCCGCCAGAGGCACCGGCCCGAACCGCCCGCCACAGGCGGGCGGTGAGACATCCAGCGCGCGCCGCAAGGCGCGCCCCGCCGGATCACCCGTCCCAGGCCGGGTAGAACGCCGCCCCGTAAAGCCGCGCGCCCTCGCCCGGCAGGCTGCGCCGGAACGCCTCTCGCGCGGTGATGCCCGCGTACCAGTCCGACACCGCCGCAAACCCCTCGACCGGTGCAAAATGCCGCGCCATATAGACCGCCTGCCCCACGGCAATGTCGCAGGCCGAAAACCCGGAGACCAACAACGCCCCGCTTCCGGTCTCCGCCAGCCGTGCCTCCAGCGCGGCATAACATTTCTCCAGCCGCTTCGCCTCCAGCCGCATCACGATGGGCGAGCGCATATGATCCTCGTGCAGCATCAGATGCTGCTGGGTCAGCGCCGCCACATGCTGCGAGATCGTCTCCGAAAACTGCAGCCAGCTCAGCCAGCCCCTGCGCTCTTGCGTCCCCGGCGCCCGGCCCAGCCCCGCCTCCGGAAAGCGCTCGCAAAGATATTCCATCATCGCGAGGCTCTCGAACATGCATCCGCCGTCGATCTCCAGCGCCGGCACCCGCCCGGCGGGCGAAAGCGCGCGGAAATCCTCATCGCGCAGGCTCTTGTCGAAGGCGCGCAGCTCCAGCTCGAACGGCACCCCCAGCTCATAAAGCAGCCAGAGCACCCGCATCGAGCGCGATTGCGGCACATGATAAAGCCGGATCATGCGGCCTCCTCCGCCTCCTCCTCGAGCCGGATCAGCGCCGCGCCCGCCTCGACCTGCGCCCCCTCGGCGACCAGCACCTCGGCCACCACCCCGTCGCGCGCGGCGGTCAGCGTGTGCTCCATCTTCATCGCTTCCAGCACCGCCAGCCGGTCGCCCGCCCTCACGGCCTGCCCGGCCTCGGCCAGCACCGCCACCACGCGTCCCGGCATCGGCGCCTCGATCAGATTGCCGCCCGCGCCCGCAGCCCCCGCCCGCGCCAGCGGATCGACGCGCCGCAACACCTGCCCGCCCTCGGCAAACACCGTGATCTCCTCGCCCGCGCAGAACAACGCCGGCGCGGGCCGGCCGTCCAGCCGCCAGCCGCCGTCCACACGCTCCGCCAGCACGACCGTATCGCCCAGCGTGATCTCGACCCTGCCCGGCGCCAGAACCCGCAGCACCGGAGACTGCGCCTCGTCGCCCTGCCGCAGCAGAACCGTCCGCGCCAGCGGCGCCCAAAGCGCAAAACCCCGCGCCCAGTCGCCGGTCTCCCAAAGCCCGGCGGCGGCCAGCGCCGCCTGCGCCAGCACCTGCGGCGACGCGGCCCCGCTCCCGGTCAGTCTCTCCAGATCCCGCCCGATCAGCCCGGTATCCACCTCGCCCGCGGCAAAGCCCTCATGCCGCGCCAGCGCGCCGAGAAAGGCCAGATTGGTCACCGTGCCCGCCACCTGCGTCTCCGCCAGACCGCGCGCCAGCTTGCGCAGCGCGATCTCCCGCGTGGCCCCGTGCACGATGAGCTTGGCGATCATCGGATCGTAATGCGGCGAGATCACATCGCCCGAACGCACCCCGCTGTCGGCCCGCACATCCGCCGGGAACCCCAGATGCGCCAGCCGCCCGGTGGCGGGCAGAAACCCCGCCGGCACGTCCTCCGCATAAAGCCGCGCCTCGAAGGCATGGCCGTTGATGCCCAGATCCTCCTGCCGCAAAGGCAGCGGCTCGCCCGCCGCCACGCGCAGTTGCCATTCGACCAGATCGACCCCGGTGATCGCCTCGGTCACCGGGTGCTCCACCTGCAGCCGGGTGTTCATCTCCATGAACCAAAACCCGTCGGGGCGCAGCCCGCGCGATCCGTCCACGATGAACTCCACCGTACCCGCGCCCTTGTAGCCGATGGCCTCGGCGGCGCGCACCGCCGCCGCCCCCATCGCCTGGCGCATCTCCGCGGTCATGCCCGGCGCCGGCGCCTCCTCGATCACCTTCTGATGGCGCCGCTGCAAGGAACAATCCCGTTCGAAGAGATGCACCGCCTTTTCGCCATCGCCAAAGACCTGCACCTCGATATGGCGCGGCTTGGTCACGAATTTCTCGATCAGCACCGCCTCATTGCCGAAGGCCCCGCGCGCCTCCGCCTGCGCGCTCCGCAGCGCCTCGGCAAACTCCTCCGCGCGCTCCACCAGCCGCATGCCCTTGCCGCCGCCGCCCGCCACGGCCTTGATCAGCACCGGATAGCCGATGGCCTCCGCCTCGCCCGCGAGAAACCGCGCGTCCTGCGCCTCGCCGTGATAACCCGGCACCACCGGCACGCCCGCCTCCGCCATCAGCCGCTTGGCCGCGTCCTTCAGCCCCATCGCCCGGATCGCCTTTGCCGAGGGCCCGACGAACACCAGCCCCGCCGCCTCCACCGCCTCGACGAAATCGGGATTCTCCGACAGGAACCCATAGCCCGGATGGATCGCCCCCGCGCCCGTCTCCAGCGCCGCCGCGATGATGCGCGCGCCGCGCAGGTAGCTTTCCGCCGGCGCCGCCCCGCCGATGCAGACCGCCTCATCCGCCAAAGCCACATGTTTCGCCCCGGCATCCGCTTCGGAATAGACCGCGACGCAGCGCAGCCCCAGCCTGCGCGCCGTCTCCATCACCCGGCAGGCGATCTCGCCCCGGTTGGCAATCAAAATCGTGTCGAACATCTCCACCCTCTCCAGACCCCGCCCTTCTTCTCTTTCCAAATACGCGCACCCGGCGCAGCCGGCCGGGGAGAGGCACACCTCTCCCCGCACCCCTCACCGCGCCAGATCCGCGACCAGCTCGAACCGCTCCAGCAGCATCTCCACATCCGGACGAAACCGCCCCGCCCGCGTCAGATAGGCCTCGTAGCCCCGCCGCCACGCCGCCAGATCGCGAAACTCGCCCTGCGCCGCCACCAGCTCCTCGCTCATCTCGTCAAAGCGCAGCCGCGACACGTCCAGCGTGCGCAGCGCCAGCGCCGGGCGCCCCTGCCAGTCGAGCGCGATGTCCACGCGCCCGACCTCGGGCACCGCCTCGCCGGTGTCCGCGAAATAGTCCCAGGCCTCGCAGCTCGCGGTCTTCACCCCCGCCCGCATCAGCGCCAGGATCTCCGCATTCAGCCCCGCGCTGTCCCCCGGCCGGTAGGCCTGCGCCCCCTGCCAGCGCCGCGACACCCGGTCGGGCACCCCGCTCATGATCCCGCGCCCCCGGCGGCGGTGCGGGGTGGGCGGGCGGGAGCACCGCCGCCGGGGGCGCGGCCCCGCCACAGGCACAGCGCCCGGCTCACATGCGGAACACGCCAAAGCGTGTCTCTTCTATGGGGGCGTTCAGACAGGCCGAGAGCGACAGCGCCAGCACCTCCCGCGTCTTGCGCGGATCGACGATCCCGTCGTCCCAGAGCCGCGCCGAGGCATAAAGGGGATGCGACTGACGCTCGAACATCTCGATGGTCGGGCGTTTGAACTCGGCCTCCTCCTCGACAGACCACGCCCCGCCGCCCCGCTCGATGGCGTCGCGCCTCACCGTGGCGAGCACGCCGGCGGCCTGCTCGCCGCCCATGACCGAGATCCGGCTGTTCGGCCAGGTCCAGAGAAAGCGCGGCTGATAGGCCCGCCCCGCCATGCCGTAATTCCCCGCCCCGAAGGAGCCGCCCACCAGCATGGTGATCTTCGGCACCGAGGTCGTCGCCACCGCCGTCACCATCTTGGCGCCGTGCCGTGCGATCCCCTCGTTTTCGTATTTCCGCCCCACCATGAAGCCGGTGATATTCTGCAAAAACACCAGCGGGATCCGCCGCTGCGAGCAAAGCTCGACAAAATGCGCGCCCTTCTGCGCGGCCTCCGAGAACAAAACGCCATTGTTCGCGACGATCCCCACCGGACAGCCCTGCACCTCGGCAAAGCCCGTCACCAGCGTCTCGCCGTAGCGCGGCTTGAACTCGTCGAAATACGACCCGTCCACCACCCGCGCGATGACCTCGCGAATGTCATAGGGCGTGCGCAGATCCCCCGGCACCACGCCCAGAATCTCCTCGGGGTCATAGGCAGGCTCCGCCCCGCCCGGCAGCAGCGGCGCACGGTCCGCGCGCCCCAGCGAGCCCACCGCCCGGCGGGCCAGCGCCAGCGCATGGGAATCGTCCTCGGCCAGATAATCCGCCACGCCGGAAAGCCGCGTATGCACGTCGCCGCCGCCCAGATCCTCCGCCGTGACCACTTCCCCGGTCGCCGCCCTGACCAGCGGCGGCCCGGCCAGAAAGATCGTGCCCTGCTCCTTCACGATGATCGTCACATCCGACATCGCCGGCACATAGGCGCCGCCCGCCGTGCACGACCCCATCACCACGGCGATCTGCGCGATGCCCTTGGCCGACATCCGCGCCTGATTGTAGAAGATCCGCCCGAAATGGTCGCGGTCGGGAAAGACCTCGTCCTGGCTGGGCAGGTTGGCGCCGCCGCTGTCCACCAGATAGACGCAGGGAAGACGGTTCTCCTCGGCGATCTCCTGCGCGCGCAGATGTTTCTTGACGGTCAGCGGGTAATAGGTGCCGCCCTTCACCGTGGCGTCGTTGCAGACCACCATGACCTCGCGCCCCATCACGCGACCGATGCCCGCGACCACCCCGGCCGCCGGAGCCGCGCCGTCATACATGCCATGCGCCGCCGTGGCGCCCACCTCGAGAAAGGGCGAGCCCGGATCGAGCAGGTTGGCCACCCGCTCGCGCGGCAGCATCTTGCCGCGCGCCAGGTGACGCTCGCGCGCCTTCTCGCCGCCGCCCGCCGCCGCCAGCGCCGCCGCCGCGCGCACGGTGTCCAGCGCCTCGAGATGCGCCGCCCGGTTGGCCAGAAACGCCTCGGACGAGGGAATTGCCTGCGATGCCAGTTTCATGTGACCTCCTTGGCCGCACGGGCCTTCAGTTCCTTGCGGATGACCTTGCCCGTCACCGTCATGGGCAGCGCCTCCAGAAAAGCGATTTCTCTCGGGTAGGAATAGCCCGCCAGCCGCTGCTTCACCCAGTCCTGCAACTCTTGCACCGACGGCGCCTGCCCCGGTTTCACCACCACATAGGCCTTGACGATCTCGGTGCGCAGCGCGTCGGGCTTGCCCACCACGCCCACCGTCGCCACGCCGGGATGGGTCAGCAGGCAATCCTCCACCTCCGCCGGGCCGATACGGTAACCTGCCGAGGTGATCACATCGTCCTCGCGCCCCACAAAGCGCAGATAGCCCTCTTCCCAGACGCCCCGGTCGCCGGTCACCAGCCAGTCGCCGCGAAACTTCTCCGCCGTCGCCTGCGGGTTCCGCCAATACTCCAGCATCATCGAGTCGGCGTCCCGGGCAATCGCCACGTCGCCCTCCGCCGCCGTCTCCCGCCCCTCGGCGTCGATCACCGCCAGACGGATCCCCGGCGCGGGCTTGCCGATGCAGCCGGGCCGCGCCGGAAACAGCGCGCCGCAAGAGCTCGCCACCATGTTGCATTCGGTCTGGCCGTAGAACTCGTTGATCTCCACCCCGAAGGCCCGGCGCCCCCAGGCCAGCATCTCGGCGCCCAGCGGCTCGCCGCCCGACCCGACCGAGCGCAGCCCCGGGATACGCGCATCCTCGGCCTTCAGCATCCGCAGCGCGGTCGGCGGGAAGAAGACATTGCGGACCGAGGCATCGCGGCAGATCCTCTGACACTCTTCGATCTCGAAACGGGCCATGCGCGCCGCCACCACCGGCACGCCCAGATAGAGCCCCGGCATCAGCACATCGAACAGCCCGCCGATCCAGGCCCAGTCCGCCGGCGTCCAGAGCACATCGCCCTCTTGCCCCAGCAGGTCGTGGCTCATCTCGACCCCCGGCATATGCCCCGCCAGCACCCGGTGCCCATGCAGCGCGCCCTTGGGTTTGCCCGTGGTGCCGCTGGTATAGATCAGCACCGCCGGATCCTCGGGCCCGGTCTCGACCGGCTGCCACAGCCAGTCCTCGGGCAGATCCTCTTCCGTCACGGTCTGCACGTCGAAGGGCGCCAGCATCGCCACCCCCTCGCCATCGGTCACCACAAGCCGCGCGCCGCTGTCGCCCAGCCGCGAGGCCAGCGCATCGTGCTTGAAGAGCTTGAAGAGCGGCACCGAGATCGCGCCCATGCGCCAGGCGGCGATATGCGCCGCCGCGCAAAGCGGGCCCTGCGACAGCAACACCCCCACGCGGTCGCCCCGCGCCGCGCCCTGCGCGCGCAGCCAGGATTCGACCCGCAGCGACAATTCCCGCAACGCGCCGTAGCTGCACACCCGCAGCCCGCCGTTGCGCCAGTCGAGGATCGCCGGGCGCTCGGGCGCCAGCGCCGCCCAGCTGTCGCAGACCTGCTCGGCCAGATTCAGCCGCGCCGGATGCGGCGCGCAGGGCGCGGCGCAAAGCGCCTCATAGCTCACCCCGTCCGCCAGCCGCCGCCGGCGGCGCGTCTCGTCAAGATCCCGTCTCATGCGCCGCGCTCCGGGCGCGAAAGGTGCACGCCGAACATAGAATATGACATTCCGGCAACAGCGTAAGTCACAGGTTTTCTTGATTGATTCAGATCAACGTTCGCAACCGCCCCGGCAGGCGAAGGATCCGGTGCGCGATCTGGAAAGGGACAAAGATGAACACGACAACCCTGCTCTCCGCCGCGGCCATACTGGCCCTCTCGGCCACTGGCGCGCTGGCGCAATCCAAGGGCGACATGACCCTTGGCCTCGGCCTTGCCTGGGTGAACCCCGCGGAAGACAATGGCAGCCTCGCCAATGGCGCCTTCGACACCGACGTCAATGACGACACCCAGCTTTCTCTGACCTTCGAGTATTTCTTCGCCGACAACTGGGGCGTCGAGGTGCTGGCCGCCACGCCCTTCACCCATCAGGTGAAGCTGAACGGCGCCGATGTGGTCAAGGTCAAGCATCTGCCGCCCACCGTCTCGGTGAACTACCACATGCCGACCAACAGCGCCTGGACGCCGTTCTTCGGCCTCGGCGTGAACTACACCACGATCCTCGATCTCGACGATCAGAAGATCCCCGGGCTCGACATCAGCGATTCCTGGGGCCTCGCCGGCCATATCGGCGTCGATTACGCGATCAGCGACAAGGCCGCGCTGCGGCTCGACGCGCGCTATATCGACATCGACCTGGATGTGGACCTGAACGGCACCGACATCGGCACCGTCGAGGTGGACCCCTGGGTCATCGGGATGTCCTACATCTTCAAGTTCTGAGCCGCGACCCGGTGCGGGGCGGGCCCATGCGGCGCGCCCCGTCCCTGCCCGTTCCGGGACTATCTGTTGAGACTGTACCAGAACGCCACCGCCTTCGCGGCGGTCAGGTCGCGCTGGCATGCCGCGCCCCAGATCACGCGGATCGAGCCGCCATCCGCAGCGTCGTAGCGCCGCGCGCATTCCGCATCCCGGTCCTTGATCCACTGCCGCTGCGCCGCGAGCAGCGCGTCCCAGGTGCCATTCGCCTGCGCCCGCGCCTTCATCGGCGCCCACCAGAGATTCAACAGCTCGTCCCAGGCCCTCTGCTCGCGCATCAGGCATTCGGCGATCCCGATGGTGGTCTGCTCCTTGCAGCGCGGCTGGAACATGCCGACACAGCGTTCGATCACCTCCGATTGCGGACCCGCGCCATAGCTCTGCACGCAGCGCTCGAGCATCGTGGCATCGCGCGAGGCGGCCAGGGCCGGCGTTGGCAACGCCAGAGACAGGCAGAGGATGAGAAAGGGCTTCACGGCGACGGGCTCCGGACAAAGACAACGGTCCGGCCAGCCTAGCAGAGAGCCCCGGCGTCTCCAAACCCATGGCTCAACCCATCGCCGCCATCAGCTCGCGGCCCACCAGCATGCGGCGGATTTCCGAGGTGCCCGCGCCGATCTCCATGAGCTTGGCATCGCGGAAGAGCCGCGCCACCGGCGCATCGGCCAAAAAGCCCGCACCGCCCATCGCCTGCACCGCCTGATGCGCCTGCACCATCGCCTGTTCGCTGGCATAAAGGCAGCAGGCCGCCGCGTCCTGACGGGTCACGTCGCCCCGGTCGCAGGCCTTGGCCACCTCGTAGACATAGGCCCGCGCCGAGTTCATCGCCGTGTACATATCGGCGATCTTGCCCTGCATGAGCTGGAAATTCCCGATCGGCTGGCCGAACTGCTTGCGCTCGGCCAGATAGGGCATGATCTCGTCGAGACAGGCAGCCATGATGCCGGTGCCGATACCCGCCAGAACCACCCGTTCGTAATCGAGCCCGGACATCAGCACGCGCACGCCCTTGCCCTCCTGCCCCAGCACATTTTCAAAGGGCACCTCGACATCGTCGAAGATCAGCTCGGCAGTGTTCGAGCCGCGCATGCCCAGCTTGTCGAAATGCGGGCTGGTGGAAAATCCGGTCATGGATTTTTCGATCAGAAAGGCGGTGATCCCGCGCGAGCCCGCCTCCGGGTCGGTCTTGGCATAGACCACCAGCGTGTCGGCGTCGGGGCCGTTGGTGATCCAGTATTTATTGCCGTTCAGAACGTAACGGTCGTTCTTCTTCTCGGCCCGCAGCTTCATGCTCACCACGTCCGAGCCGGCGCCCGGTTCGGACATGGCCAGCGCGCCCACATGCTCGCCCGAAATGAGCCCGGGCAGGTATTTGCGCTTCTGCTCGTCGGTGCCGTTCAGCTTGATCTGGTTCACGCAGAGGTTGGAATGGGCGCCATAGCTCAGCGAGACGCTGGCCGAGGCGCGGGCGATCTCCTCCACCGCGATGGTATGCGCCAGATAGCCCATGCCCGCACCGCCATATTCCTCGGAGACGGTGATGCCCAGCAGCCCGAGCGCGCCCATCTCGCGCCACAGCTCGTTCGGAAAGGCGTTTTCCGAATCGACCTGCGCCGCCATCGGCTTCACCCGCTCCTGCGCCCAGCGATGCACCATCTCGCGCAGCGCGTTCACATCTTCTCCCAGGTCGTATGTCATGACCGCGTTGAACATTCCTGCCCTCCTCCTGGCGGTTATTGAACGCTTGTTCAAATCTAAGCGCGGGAGGGGCGATCCGTCAAGAGGCAAGGCACAGGGGTTTCCTTTGTCGCTTCCGCCCCACATATCTGACGCATCCCGCCCGGCCTGCGCCGGGCTCCGGCCAAGGAGACCCGCCCGATGTTCCGCACTGCCCTTGCTACCGCCCTGCTGTGCCTTGCCCCGACGCTGACGCTGGCCGAACAGGTGGGCGAGGTGGGCGTCGACTGGACCGGAAACGACATTCTGATCGAGGCGATTGCCGATCCGAAGGTGGCGGGCGTGACCTGCCACGTCGCCTATTTCGACCGTGGCCTGATCGACCGGCTGTCCAAGGGCAACTGGTTCGAGGATCCGTCCAACGCCTCCATCGCCTGCCGTCAGACCGGGCCGATCACCATCGGCGACATCGACCGCAGCGAAAGCGGCGAGGACGTGTTCCGCGCATCGCGCTCGATCATCCTGAAAAGCCTGCGGGTGAAGCGCATCTTCGACGAGGCGAACCAGACGCTGATCTATCTCGTGCATGCGCGCGAGCTGGCCGACGGATCGGCCAAGCTGGCGATCTCGACGGTGCCGCTTTACGGCTCGGGGATGGAATAACGCCGCGCCACGGGCTTGCCCGGCCACCGGCCCCCGCAATCGGGAAGGCGGTCCCCGCCCCCCCCCCTCTCCGCCGAAGGCCCGGCGCCCGGCCTGCCTTTGCCCCTGCCCTCTGGCGCGGCAAAACCCCGGCGATCACGCGACGGCGCTTATGCCTGCGCCGTCACATCGTGCCCGTAGATCCAGTCGAACTGCCCCATCATCCGCTCGGGCGCGAGCCGCCCGGCAAGGCCCAGCCCGAGATGCGCGGCACCGCGCAGCAGCGGGTTGCGCAGATGGTATTTCCAGGCATTGCCATTGGCCGCCGCCACCACCTTTTCGCAGCGCGCGCGGCGGCGCGCCTGATAGCGCGCCAGCGCCCGATCCTGATCCGGCTCCTCCGCGAGAGAGGCCGCCAGCACCCAGGCATCCTCCAGCGCCATATTCGCGCCCTGCGCCATGAAGGGCAGCGTCGGATGCGCCGCGTCGCCGAGAAGGGCCACCCCCGGCGCGTGCCAGTGCCGCGCCACCGGGTGGCGGAACAGCCCCCAAAGCCCGACCCGATCCACCGCCGCCAGCATCTTCGGCACCTCGCCGCCGAAGGCCGCAAACGCCGCCCGCAGGTTCTCGGGCGCATCCTCGTGCGACCAGCCCTCCTCGACCCAGCCCCGGCGTTCCTCGGCGGCGACGATGTTCACGATGGTGCCGTCGCGCAGCGGGTAGCTGACCATGTGCCGGCCCGGCCCCATATGCACCTGCGCCTCGGGCGGATGGCCGAAGACATTCGGCACCACCGCACGCCAGGCCACCTGATGGGCGAAGAAGGGTGCAACCACGCCGTTCAGCGCCTGACGCAGCACCGAGTGCAGCCCGTCCGCCCCGACGATCAGGTCGCCCGACGCCCGGTCGCCATTGCCCAGATCCAGCTCGGGGCGCGCGCCCGGGGTGACGGCCTCGACCCGCTGCAACAAACGGATCTTGACCCCCGCCGCGCGAGCGGCATCCGCCAGCATCCCGATCAGATCCGCCCGGTGCACGAAGTAATATTCCTGCCCTGCCGGCAGCCGCCCGAGATCGAGCCGCAGCACCTGCGCCCCGGCGCGGTGATCGCGCAGCACCACCGCCCGGCCCCGGCAAGAGCGGGCCCGGAGCGCCGCGCCCAGACCCAGCGCCTCGATCACGCGCAGCCCGTTCGGGCTCACCTGGATGCCGGCGCCCACCTCGGTGATCGCCTCGGCCCGTTCCAGAACCCGCACCTCGGCGCCGCGCTGGCGCAGCGCCAGCGCCGCCGCCAGCCCTCCGATGCCGCCGCCCGCGACAACGATCTCCCTGCCTGTCAGCGCCATTGCGCCTCCTCTCGTCCCTCTTCGCGGCGATTGCCGCCGCCTGCCCCGCCCCCAGACAGACAAAGCGCCGGAGCGGACCGCCCCGGCGCTTTGGTCATGCGATATGGTCCGAACCCCGCCCGGGGCCCCGGCCTCAGTCGTCGCGATGCACCTTCTCGCGGCGCTCGTGGCGCTCCTGAGCCTCGAGGCTCATGGTCGCGATCGGGCGCGCATCGAGGCGCTTGAGCGAGATCGGTTCGCCGGTCACCTCGCAATAGCCGTATTCGCCTTCGTCGATCCGGCGCAGGGCGGAATCGATCTTGGCGACGAGCTTGCGCTGGCGGTCCCGCGTGCGCAGTTCGATGGCGCGGTCGGTCTCTTCGCTGGCGCGGTCGGTGACGTCGGGAATGTTGCGGGTGGCTTCCTGCAGCGCCTCGATCGTGTCGCGGCTTTCGGCAAGAATGTCGTTCTTCCAGGCAAGCAGCTTGCGGCGGAAATATTCGAGCTGGCGCTCGTTCATGAACGGCTCGTCCTCGGCGGGACGATAGTCGTCAGGAAGGAAGGTTTCGGGCTTCATTTCTGCTCCCTCTGAAAAGCCGAACGCCCAGTCGGTTGACCCCGAAACGGGTCCGGCACCCCTTGCGAGGCAGCACTTATCCCAAGGCCGGAGGGTTGTCACTACACAATCACACAGCGGCCAGGCGTTTTTTCCGCGACCTGCACAAACGCAGGCGAAAGCGCCGGAAATCGCAGAAGATCCATTGCTGTGCATATGAATTCGTTACCTTTTCCCGCCAAGCTCCGCCAGCCGGGAAGCCGTGCTTTCGCGCCCGTGTTGTCAGTGATCGAGCCGCCGGGGTTTCAGGCAGCGCACACAGGTGGAAAACGGAAATGTCTCAGGGAAAAACCGGCCATCGCACGGGGCTTGTCGCGCTTGTCCGGCAAACCGCGTTCCGAGCGGCCCCTGCCCCGACCCGCACACGTCGGCGGCGGCGCTTGCAAAGCCGCCGCCGTCTCATTACCCCTCTGGGAAGGCTGCAACAGAGGGGGACGCGATGCGTTTCGACGGCACCGACGATTATGTCGCCACGGACGATCTGACCATGGCGGTGAATGCCGCGATCACGCTGGAGCGGCCGCTTCTGGTCAAGGGAGAGCCCGGCACCGGCAAGACCGAGCTCGCGCGGCAGGTCGCCTCGGCGCTGGGGCTGCCGATGATCGAGTGGAACATCAAATCCACCACCAAGGCACAGCAGGGGCTTTACGAATACGACGCGGTGAGCCGTCTGCGCGACAGCCAGCTTGGCGACGAACGCGTGCATGACGTGTCGAACTACATCCGCAAGGGCAAGCTCTGGCAGGCCTTCGAGGCGGAAAACAAGGTCGTGCTGCTGATCGACGAGGTCGACAAGGCGGATATCGAGTTCCCCAACGATCTGTTGCAGGAGCTCGACAAGATGGAGTTCCATGTCTACGAGACCGGCGAAACCGTGAAGGCGCGCGTGCGCCCCATCGTCATCATCACCTCGAACAACGAGAAGGAGCTGCCCGACGCCTTCCTGCGCCGCTGCTTCTTTCACTACATCAAGTTCCCCGATCCCGACACGCTGCGCCGCATCGTCGAGGTGCATCACCCCGGCATCAAGCAAACGCTGCTCACCGCCGCGCTGACCCAGTTCTACGAGCTGCGCGAGCAGAGCGGGCTGAAGAAGAAACCCTCGACCTCGGAAGTGCTGGACTGGCTCAAGCTGCTGCTGGCCGAGGATCTCGATGCCGAGGATCTCAAGCGCGACGGCGCCTCGGCGCTGCCGCGTCTGCATGGGGCGCTGCTGAAGAACGAGCAGGACGTGCATCTGTTCGAACGGCTCGCCTTCATGGCGCGGCGGCAGGGGCGGTAACTCTGCCCGACACCGCGCGGGCGGTCGAGGAACTCGAGCTTGATGCCAAAAAGACTGAGGGCGCCTCGGGTCGCATCGAGAACGTCTCTCACATCCAATCGCGCAGCGTCGCCGGGCCCGGCCGCTGTCCGTGGGGTGCCGCGCCGAGCGTCGAATCCCTCGGTTTATCCCGGCCAAATCCGAAAGACCTCTCAGTTATGCGCTTACCTCCCCAAAGCGGCAGCCCGCCCGGACGGGCAGCCGCTGGGCCCGGCGACGCTGCGCGCCTTATTCCGGGCCGCCGGTGCCAGGATGGAGGTACGGGACTTATCTTTGCAGGTCGGCTGCGAAAGAAGATTAAGGTAAACCCCTTACCCTTTGACTGGAAAAACAAAACAGCGGTCGCGCCGCACCGTCAGCCACATCGGCGTGCCGGGTTTCGGCAGGAACACGTTGGGCACGGTCGCCTTCAGCACCTCGCCGTTGAAATCCATCCGGTATTCCACCAGGCTTTCCGAGCCCATGAACCGCGCCCGCTCCACCACGCCGCGCGCCGGCGTGCCGGCCATGGCAGTGGGGTTGGGGCCGCGTCCGGCGCGGTCGAAGTCGATGCCCACATGCTGCGGTCGGAAGACGATCTCGACCTCGCCGCCGTCGGGCACCCCGGGCGCCAGGAACTGGCCAAAGGGGGTTTCGGTCAGGGCCCCGCGAACTTTGCCGCGCAACACATTGATGTCGCTGAAAAACGCCACCGCCGCCTTGTCCACCGGCGCGTTGTAGATATTGTAGGGCGCACCGCGCTGGACGATGCGGCCGCCGCGCATCAGCGCGATTTCGTCGGCCATGCGCATCGCCTCTTCCGGCTCGTGGGTGACCAGCAGCACCGAGGCGCCTTCCTCCTTGAGCAGCGCCAGCGTCTCGTCGCGGATGCCGTCGCGCAGCCGGTTGTCGAGCCCTGAAAAGGGCTCGTCCATCAGCATGATCTTGGGCCGCGGCGCCAGCGCACGGGCCAGTGCCACGCGCTGCTGCTCGCCGCCCGAAAGCTGGTGGGGGTATTCGTCGATGAAATGCGCAAGCCCCACCCGGCTCAGAAGATCCTCGGCGCGGGCGCGCTTTTCCGATTTCGGCCCCTTCAGCCCGAAGGCCACGTTCTCGCCCACGGAAAGATGCGGGAACAGCGCGAAATCCTGGAACATCAGCCCGATCTGCCGGCGCTCGGGCGGGATCCGGAAGACCGTGTCGCAGATCAGCTTGCCATCCACATGGATGGTGCCCTCGTCCTGCATATCGACCCCGGCGATCATCCGCAGCGTGGTCGACTTGCCGCAGCCCGAGGGGCCCAGAAGACAGGTCACATGGCCCGGCTGGATCGTCAGCGACACATGGTCCACCACCGGCCGCCCCTCGAAGCGGCGCACAAGATCGCGGATTTCCAACCGGGGTGTCTGCACGCAGCCCTGCCTCTGTTCTATCCGATGAAAAGTATCGGAATTCCCTAGGCGATTACCAGCGGGCGCGCCGTGCCGCAACCCGGCACATCCCGCGCTTGGCACGCGCGCCTAATGTTCCAGCGCCTTTCCCAGACGCGGCAGGCGCGCCTTCTTCAGCAGCGACCGCATGGTCCAGTCCTCGCCCGAGAGCCGCCGCGCCTCGGCCAGCACCGACTCGCAGGCGCCGCGCACGAGCCCCGGCTGCGCCTCGTAGAGCCCGCGCAGAAAGCCGTCCGCATCGACCCGCGACAGCCCCTCTTCGGCAAGAATGCCGCGCGGGAAATCCTTGGCGTTCTCGGTGATGATGAGATCGGCACTGCCCGCGATGGCGGCGGCCAGCACATGCAGATCCGCCGGATCGGGCAGCCAGAGCCGCGCCTCCAGCGAGGGTTTCCAGCTGACTTCGGCCCCGGGCCATTGCGCGCGCAGCTGCGCGATCTCGCCGCGCGCCTGCACCTCTCCCATCGGCCCCAGCTTGCGCGCTGCCCGCGCCCATTCCTCAAGGATGCGCGCCGACCAGAGCGGGGTATAGGCGCCCGCCCGCGCCACGCCCAGAAGCACCTCGCGCATCACCGTGGGGTAAAGCACGCAGGTGTCGAGCAGTACCTTCACAGCCGGAACACCAGCGCCTTGAGATAGCCCGACTCGGCCAGCTGCGGCAGCAGCGGGTGGTCCGGCCCGGCAAAGCCCGTGTGCAAAAGCTGCGCGCGACGCCCGGCGCGGCCGATGCCGCGCAGGCAAGCGCCGGTGAAGCTGGAGAGATCGGCGGCATGCGAGCAGGAGCAGAGCACCAGATAGCCGCCCTCGTCGACCAGCGGCGCCGAGAGCCGTGCCACCCGCTCATAGGCGCGCAGCCCGGCATCGAGCGCCGGTTTCGAGGGCGCAAAGGCCGGCGGGTCGCAGATCACGAGGCCGAAGCGGGCCTCTTCCCCGCCAAGCGCGGTCAGCACATCGAACGCATCGCCCTGACGGGTGCTGAACCGCGCGCTGGCGCCCATCTGCCCCGCCCCCTGCTCGGCCAGCGCCAGCGCGGGCGCCGAGCCGTCCACCGCCAGCGCCGAGCTTGCGCCGCCGGCCAGTGCCGCAAGGGCAAAGCCGCCCACATGGGAAAACACATCCAGCACCGCCTGCCCTCCGGCGAGCCGCGCCGCAAAGGCGTGGTTCGGGCGCTGGTCGTAGAAAAGCCCGGTTTTCTGCCCGCCGGTGAGGTCGGCCATATAGGTGGCGCCGTTCATCTCCACCGGCAGCGGCGCCTCGGGCGCGGCACCCAGGAGCACCGCATTGGCGTCGTCGAGCCCTTCGAGCTGGCGCCCGCGCGAGCCTGCGTTTTTCAGAATATTGGTCACGCCGGTGACCTCGGCCAACGCCTCGGCGAGCGGGGTCAGCAGCAGCTCGGC
Organism: Salipiger pentaromativorans; assembly: GCF_024721115.1. Classification (GTDB taxonomy): domain Bacteria; phylum Pseudomonadota; class Alphaproteobacteria; order Rhodobacterales; family Rhodobacteraceae; genus Salipiger; species Salipiger pentaromativorans. The sequence continues at coordinate 104,827 of NZ_JAMDHK010000001.1, forward strand.
CCAGGCGGCGTTGGGCTGGATCACGGCGGTGTCGCCGAAACGGTCGATGATCACACCGGGCAGCCCGTCGGCCTCCGCATGCACCAGCCGGTAATACGGCGAGGGATAGAGCCGCTCGCGCAGCGCCAGCGCGCGGGTCAACCGCGCCGTCAGCCAGTCGCGCCCGATCTCGGCCTGGGCATCGCGGTCGAGCATGCGCGCGGCGATCTTGGAGGCCGGGGTGACCCCGACCAGCCCCACCGGCATGCGCGCACTGTCTTCCAGCACCGCCACGGTGCCGGGGGCCAGCGCCTTGGTGCGGCGGTCGAGTACCAGCTCGTTGGCATAGATCCAGGGAAAGCCGCGGCGGATGGCGCGGACATTGGCTTTGGGCGTCAGACGGACGACGGGCAAAAGGGCGTCACTCATGCCGCTCCTATACCCTGCCCCGCCGTCCGAGGGAAAGCGCCGAAATCGGATATGCCCCTGCGCAAACGCGCCTTTTCACAGCGCTGCCGCCGCTTTGCCCCAAGGACGGGCCGCCACGGGATTCGCCCCTGCCGTGCGATGCCCCAAATGCGCCGCCGGTTGCCGCCCAGCCCGCAAAGCGATCAGAATCAGAGCAGACCCGGCCTGTCTTTCCGTCAATCGCGGCCATTGCGCGCCGATAATCGGTCTCACGGCGCATATGGCTTTACTGTTAGCGCTAACCAAATTACATGCTGGGGCATCGTGAAATTCCGCCGCCCCCGCACGGCGGCCAGAGGAGGGAAGCCCGCCATGCCGCTCGACGCCACGATCGCCAAAGTCACCGAGGCCATCGAAGCGCGCTCGGAATCCCGCCGCGCCACCTATCTCGACCGCATGCGCCGCGCCGCCGAGGAAGGCCCGCGCCGGGCGCATCTGACCTGCGGCAACCAGGCTCATGCCTATGCGGCGATGGGCGCGGATCAGGCAGCACTGGCCGAGGGGCGTGCGGCCAATATCGGCATCGTCACCGCCTATAACGACATGCTCTCGGCGCATCAGCCCTTCGAGCGCTTTCCGCAGATCATCCGCGACGCGGCGCGCGCGGCGGGCGGCACCGCGCAGGTGGCGGGCGGCGTGCCCGCCATGTGCGACGGGGTCACGCAAGGCCAGACCGGCATGGAGCTGTCGCTGTTTTCGCGCGACGTGATCGCGCTGGCGGCGGGGGTGGCACTCTCGCACAACACCTTCGATGCGGCGGTCTATCTCGGCGTCTGCGACAAGATCGTGCCGGGGCTGGTGATCGCGGCGGCGACCTTCGGCTATATCCCCGGCATCTTCCTGCCCGCGGGCCCGATGACCAGCGGGCTGCCCAATGACGAAAAGGCCAAGGTGCGCCAGCAATACGCCGCCGGAGAGATCGGACGCGACAAGCTGATGGAGGCGGAGATGGCCTCCTATCACGGGCCGGGCACCTGCACCTTCTATGGCACCGCCAATTCCAACCAGATGCTGATGGAGATCATGGGGCTGCACCTGCCGGGCGCGAGCTTCGTGAACCCCAACACGCCGCTGCGCGACGCGCTGACCACGGTGGGTGCGACGCGGGCGCTGGAGATCACCCGGCTCGGCAATGATTATCGCCCGGTCTGCGACATCCTCGACGCCAAGGCATTCGTGAACGGCATTGTCGGGCTGATGGCCACCGGCGGCTCGACCAACCTCGTGCTGCACCTGCCCGCCATGGCGCGCGCCGCGGGGATCGAGCTGACGCTGGAGGATTTCGACGCGATTTCCTCGGTCACGCCGCTGATGGCCAAGGTCTATCCCAACGGGCTTGCCGACGTGAACCATTTCCACGCCGCCGGCGGGCTGCAATTCCTCATCGGCGAGCTGCTGGACGCGGGGCTGCTGCATGAGGATGTGAAAACCGTCGCCGGCGACGGGCTGTCGCTTTACACGCAGGAGCCCAAGCTGAAGGGGGGCGTGCTGAGCTATGAGGAGGCGCCGAAGGGCAGCCAGAACGACAAGATCCTGCGCCCGGCCGGAGAGGCGTTCCAGCCCACCGGCGGGCTCAAGCAGCTTTACGGCAATCTCGGTCACGGCATGATGAAGATCTCCGCCGTGGCGCCCGAGCGCCATGTGATCGAGGCGAAGGCGCGGATCTTCCAGGATCAGGAGGCGGTGAAGGAGGCCTTCAAGGCGGGCGAGTTCACCGAGGACACGATTGTGGTGGTGCGCTTTCAGGGGCCGAAATCCAACGGCATGCCCGAGCTGCACTCGCTGACGCCGACGCTGGCGGTGTTGCAGGATCGCGGGCTCAAGGTGGCGCTGGTGACCGACGGGCGTATGTCGGGCGCCTCGGGCAAGGTGCCCTCGGCGATCCATATCTGCCCCGAGGCCGCCGATGGCGGGCCGCTGGCCAAGCTGCGCGACGGCGATCTGCTGCGGGTCGATGCGGTGGCAGGCACGCTGAGCTGTCTGGAAGAGGGCTTCGAGGCGCGGGAGCCGGTGACGGCGGATCTCACGGGGAATGGTCACGGTGTGGGCCGCGAGCTGTTCGAGGCGTTCCGGCAGAATGTGGGGCTGGCATCGAACGGGGCGGCGGTGGTGGTCTAACCCCTACTGTCGGATCATGCACCATATACACAACGGAAGCCGGGCCCAGCGGCGGCCCGTGGGCTGACGCTCTGCCCGCTGAATCCCGTACTTTATCCCGGCCAGATCCGAAGGACCTCCCAGCTCAGCGCCCACGTCACCAAAGCGGCAGCCCGCCGGGACGGGCAGCCGCTGGGCCCGGCGGCGCTACGCGCCTTGTTCCGGGCCTGGGTGCGAGGATTGAGCTAGGGGCTTTGCCGGACACGCCCCCAAGAACCGAAAAAGCGGACCCGAGGGTCCGCTTTTCCATGTCTCAACCAGCATCCCCGATCAGTTCGGGATCAGGTCCGGGATGATCGTCACGATCCCCGGCGCGAACCACAAGAGCGCCAGACCCGCCACCTGGATCGCCACGAAGGGCAGCACCCCCCGATAGATATGGCCCGTGGTCACGCTCGCCGGCGCCACGCCGCGCAGATAGAACAGCGCGAAGCCGAAGGGTGGGGTCAGGAACGAGGTTTGCAGGTTCACCGCGATCATGATCGTCACCCATTTCGGATCGAAGGACCCGCCATAGATCACCGGCCCCACGATCGGCACCACGATGTAGATGATCTCGAGGAAATCCAGCACGAAGCCCAGGATGAACAGCACCAGCATGACGATCAGGAAGACCTTGTGCTCGTCATCGAAGCTTTTCAGGAAGCCCTGGATGTAATGCTCGCCCCCGAAGGAGATCACCACGAGGTTCAGAAGCTGCGAGGCCACGAGGATGGTGAAGACCATTGAGGTCACCTTCGCCGTCTCGCGCACCGCCGGGCCAAGCACCCCGGCCTTGAGCAGCACCCAGCAGGAGAAGAACAGCCCGAAGAGCGCGTAGAGATAGGCGGCCTGCGCCACGAAGAAGGCGATCCAGCTTTCTGCGCTGACCTCTTCCGCGTTCACCCGCAGGTCGAAATTCACCCCCACGAGGATCATGATCACCACGGCAAAGGTGGACCAGAGCACGATGCGGGGCGATTTCTCCTGATCGCCCAGCTTGCGATAGGCGGCCAGCATGATCGCGCCCGCCGCCCCCAGCGCCGCCGCAGGGGTCGGGTTGGTGATGCCGCCGAGGATCGAACCCAGAACCGCCACGATCAGCACCAGCGGCGGGAACACCACCCGGATCAGATCGTTCTGCCCCAGCCGCTGCGCCGCATATTTAGCGCCCCAGAGCGTCAATAGCCATGGCACCGCCATCAGCACGACGGTCACGCCCGAAGAGGTGACGGGAGAGATGAAGAGCGCATCCACGATGAGCCCCAGCACGATCCCGCCCGCGCCGACATAAAGCGGCAGCGGATCGGAGCTGGGCGACACCGCCCGCCCCCAGGCCAGCACGATGCCCATCAGCACCGAGATCACCGCGATGCCGGTGCCGATCGGCGCGGCATTGGCGATCTTGGCGTCGCGGGCGGCAACCAGCTCTTCCGCGCTCAGACGGTGGCTTTCCTCGACACCGCCGGCGGCGTCGATTTCGGCCTGCTGCGCGACGGCCTCGTCCCAGGCCGACTGCCCGTGCAGCTCGATCATCGACGCCTGGCACTGCTCACCGACATTGGTGCGCAGGGTGGCGTTCTGGCCGGCATCGGAAAAGCTCGACACGGTCAGCGATTGCGAGCCCACCACGTTGATCTGGCCAAGGCCGATGGTGCCCACGATGATCAGCACCGGCACCAGCAGATACCAGGTCAGCGCCTCGCTGCGGGTCACCGGCTCGCCCATGGCCGCCGCACTGCGCACCGGCGGCGCCTTGGACGGGTTCAGCATGGCGAAGCCGAAGGCATAGGCTGCGTAGAGCACCGCCAGCAGGATCCCCGGCAGCAGCGCCGCCTGAAAGAGCGTGCCGACCGAGACCACCGCGGGCTTGCCCAGATAGGTGAGCGCATCGGTACAGCCCGCGGCCTGCGCCCGCGCCTCCTGTGCGGTCGAGTAGAGATCGCCCGCGAGCGTGCCCAGAAGCACGATCACGATGGAGGGCGGGATGATCTGCCCCAGTGTGCCCGAGGCCGCGATGACCCCGGTTGCCAGCTCGGGCGAATAGTTGTTGCGCAGCATCGTGGGCAGGGCCAGCAGGCCCATGGTCACCACGGTGGCGCCGACGATGCCGGTGGAGGCGGCAAGAAACGCACCCACCACCACGATGGACACCGCCAGACCGCCGGGCAGCGGGCCGAACACCCGCGCCATGGTCTTGAGCAGATCATCGGCGATCTTGGAGCGCTCCAGCACGATGCCCATCATCACGAACATCAGCACCGCAAGCAGCGTCTCGATGCTTTGGCCCGCGATGACCCGCTCGTTGATGCGGTTCACGATGAAGGAGACGTTGCGGTCCAGCGCCACTTCCCAGCCGCGTTCGAACACCGGTGTCGCGTAGCGCGGCAGGTCCGGGTAGCGGAAGATCGAGATCAGATCCTCCTTGACCCCGCTCGCGACCAGCTCGCGATAGGCGTCCGAACTGCTGTCGATGGCCTGGTGCACCAAAAGCCCCGCGCTATCCAGCGCAGCGATGATGCCGAAGGAGATGACCCCCGCGCCACCGATGGCAAAGGCCACCGGAAAGCCGGAGAGAATGGCGGAAAAGAGCGTGAGAAAGACGATGATCAGGCCGATCTCGACGCCATCGAGTCCGAATAGCATTTACCCTGCCCCTCTCAGAATTCTGCGTGGTCGTAGGCTTCTTCGCCTGCCTCGACCCGGTCGTGATCGTGGTATTTCCCCTCGCTCTCCTCGCCTTCCTTCCATTCCAGATAGGAGCGCCAGAAGAAGGTCACGCCCTGCAGGAAGATAAAGCCGCACATCAGCACGATGAGGATCTTGAAGAGGAAATAGGCGGAAAAGCCGTTGGGGCTGAAGCCGATGGTCTCGACGTTCCAGCGCAGCGCACGGGCCTTGCCCACCAGCCGCTCCAGCGTTTCCGAGGCCGAGGGCTTGGGCACGATGAGGTGGCGCCACAGGAAGAACCACGAATAAAGCCACATCAGCGTCGCCATGGGCAGCATGAAGATCAGGCTGCCGGTCATGTCGATGATCTTTTTGGTGCGGTATTTCACCGGCGCGTAGACCAGATCGACCCGCACATGCCCGCCCTGGATGAAGGTGTAGGCAAGGCACAGCGTCACCACGATGGCGTTGTAGAGCTTCAGCTCTTCCGACCACCAGCTGATGTCGAAGGTCACCGGCACGCCAAAGCCGAAGGCCATGTCGGGCCGCGCGAAGATGCGCTGCACGAAGATGATGACGACCTGCTGCAGCACCATGATGAGCCCCGCCCAGGCGGCGGTGCGGCCGACGGTGTTGCCAAAGGCCTCGAGCCCCCGGACCATGGCCCACATGACGTTGTTGCGCCAGATGCCGATGGCCGTCAGCACCAGGAACGTGGTGAACACGACAAAGAACAGTTCGGTCGATGCGCCGTAATACACAAAGCGCATGATCGATTCCTTGTCCGACCAGTCCAGCCAGCTTGACGGATGCGTCACAGCGTAGCCGAGATTGTAGAAGGACATGGCAATATTGCCGAAAAACCAGACCAAGCCGTTCAGGATTGCGCTGAACGCTCCGCCCGTGGCCGCCTCTTCCATGGCGCGGGCCTCCCTCTTGTGGTGCTATCCCCAGCCGCCGCTTTCACATCCCCAAGCGGGTGGTGCGGCGTCGTTTATTGAATGCAGACGCCCCCGCATAAAGCGGGGGCGTCTTGAACCCTGTCTGCGGGCTCAGATGCCCATCACGCGGTTCCGCTGTGCCGAGAAGGTGCCCTCGGATTTCGCGATCCACTGTGCCGAGGACTGGAGCGAGGCCATGTAGCTTTCGTAGCACTTGGCATAAAGCTCGTCGCCCATCGGCTCTTCGACCACTTCCTTGGCCGCGGCGCCGAAGGCATCCCAGACGCTGTCGGGGAATTCCATCAGCTTCACGCCACCGGCCTGAAGACGCTGCAACGCGGCCGAGTTGTTGGCCATGAAGAGCGACATCGACCAGATGTTCGCGGCGCGGGCCACCTGCGTCACGATCTGCTGATGCATCGGCGACAGACTCTCGAAAATCTCGAGGTTCATGGTCAGGTTCAGGTTCGGCCCCGGCTCGTGGAAACCGCCGGTGTAGTAGATCTTGGTGATCTCCTGGAAGCCGGCCTTTTCGTCCGCCCAGGGACCGATCCACTCGGTGCCGTCGATCGCGCCGGAGGACAGCGCCTGATACACTTCCGAGCCCGGCAGGTTCTGCACCGAGGCGCCGAGCTTGCCCAGCACCTGGCCGCCCTGGCCCGGCATGCGGAACTTGAGGCCCTGGAAATCCTCGGGCGAGTTGATCTCCTTGGCGAACCAGCCGCCCGACTGCGGGCCGGTGTTGCCCGAGGGAAACGCCTTGAGGCCGAAGATCGAATAGAGCTCGTCGCAAAGCGCTTCGCCGCCCTCGTGGTAGTACCAGTTGGCATATTCCATGAAGGTCATGCCGAAGGGCACCTGGCTGAAGAAGCTCAGCGCCGGGTGCTGGCCGAGGAAGTAGTAATCCACGCCGTGATACATGTCGGCCTGGCCGGCGGAGACCGCATCGAACACCTCGAAGGCACCCACGAGCTCGCCCGCGGCCTTCAGCTCGACGGTGAGCGCGCCGTCGGTGGCGGCGGTGATCTGGTCGGCGCAATATTGCGCGGTGTCATGCACCCCGGCGAGGCCGCGGCCCCAGGTGGTGACGAGGGTCAGCGTGCGCTTGCCCTGCGCATAGGCCGGAGCGGCCAGAGCAGTCGCGGCAGCGGCAGCGCCACCGGCAGTGGTGGCCCTCAGAAAAGAACGACGATCCATGAATATCCTCCCATGGTATTAACGGCGCGCCCCGCTCCTCCGGGCCGCGCGGATCGTGAAGTGCCGGCAGACTATCCGTGGACCCGGGGCCGGAAAATACCCAATGCCCCTGAGACGGGCACGAAAATTGCGGGTTTGTTCAGGGTTTCCGCAACGAAACGACGGCATTTTCTTGGGGCAAGGCACTGGAACGTGCTTGAATCGGTGCGAATCATCTTCGGAGCCTCATGCCCGCGCTTCTCGACCGTCTGCGCCTCAGCTATGGGCAGAAACTCTTTCTGCTCGCCTCGGTGCCGCTGATCCTGGCGGCGGCGGCGATTGCCGTGCTGGTCGCCTATCAGTCCCGCGCCATGGCCGATCGCGAAATCCGCGAGCTCGAGCGCCAGTTGATCGAGACCAAGAAGGCCGAGCTGCGCAATTACGTGACCCAGGCGCGCAACGGCTTTTACTTCATCTACGGGGTGGCTGCCCCCGACGACGAAGAGGCCAAGACCCGCGTGGCGCAGATCCTTGCCGCGATGATCTACGGCGATGACGGGTCGTTCTTTGTCTACGATTACGACGGCACCAATCTCGTCTCTCCCCGCCGCACCGAGCTGATCGGGCGCAACTGGACGGGCCTCACCGACAGCGAAGGCACGCCGATCACCGACCGGCTGATCGAGATCGCGCGGCAGGGCTCGGGCTATCACACCTATCTTTGGCCGAAGCCCTCGACCGGGGACGAGGCGCGAATGATCACCTTTGTTCTGGGGTTTCAGGACTGGCAATGGGCGGTGGGCACCGGCGTGTGGATCGACGACATCGTCGAACAGGTGGCGGTGGCGCGGGCCGGGGTGGAACAGCGCGTGCGGCGCACCTTTCTCTATATCGGCGGCATCACCCTAACCGCGCTGCTGACGGTGTTCCTCTCCGGTCTGGTGATGAATATCCGCGAACGGCGGCTGGCCGATGCCAAGCTCAAGGAGTTGACCCAGCGGGTCTTTGACGCGCAGGAGGAAGAGCGCGGGCGCGTGGCGCGCGAGTTGCATGACGGCATCAGCCAGATTCTCGTGGGGGTGAAATACGCGCTCGACATCGCCCGCCGGCGGCTGGCCACCGGCGATACGCGCGCCTCCGAAGCGCTTGAGCGCGGGCAGGACAACCTGCTGGGCGCCATACAGGAGGTGCGCCGCATCAGCCGCGACCTGCGGCCCGGTGTGCTCGACGATCTGGGCCTCGGCCCGGCGCTGAAATCGCTGACCGAGGATTTCAGCGCCCGCACCGGGATCGAAACCAGCCTGGAGACCGTGGTCTTCCGCAACCGCATCGACCAGGAGGGGCGCATCGCGCTCTACCGCATCGCGCAGGAGGCGCTGACCAATATCGAGCGTCACTCGGGCGCCAGCCGCGTCGAGATGGATCTGCGCGGCCACCGCAAGGGGGCGACGCTGCGGGTGTCGGACAATGGCTGCGGCATCGACCCCGAGCGGCACAAGGGTCACCCCGGCATCGGCCTGCGCAATATGCAGGAGCGCATGGACCAGCTCGGCGGCAGCCTGCGCGTCTTGTCCTCGCAGTCCGGCACCGTTATCGAAGCGCAAATTCCGCTGTCGCATCTGCTGCCTCCCGAAGAGAGCAGCGCTCAACCGCCGAGGGCCCGCGCATGACCCGCCCCACCCGTGTCGCCATCGTCGACGATCACCCGCTTGTGGCGGAGGGGATCGAGGCGATCCTGGAAAGCTATGACGACATCGAAGTCGCCGCGACGCTCTCCTCGGGGCAGGACATGATCGACCGGCTGGAAGAGCTGGCCCCGGATGTGATCCTGATGGATCTGAACATGCCCGGCCTCAACGGGCTGTCGGCGACGGAAATGATCCTCGAACAGCGCCCGGAGACGCGGATTCTGGTGCTGTCGATGCATGACACGCCGGAATATATCTCCACCGCCCTCGGCCATGGCGCGGTGGGCTATGTGCTGAAAGACGTGCCCACCGACGAGATCAAGCATGCGATCGACACGGTGATGGCCGGCGAGCGCTATCTCTGCACCGGCGCCGAGGGCGCACTGCGCCCCGTGATGTCGGGCGGGCGCGAACAGCTCACCAACCGCGAACAGATGGTGCTGCTGCAACTGGCGCAGGGAAAGTCGAACAAGGAAGTGGCGCAGACGCTGGATATTTCCGTGCGCACGGTCGAGACGCATCGCAAGAACATCAAGCGCAAGCTCGGCATCAGCTCCACCGCCGGACTTACCCGCTACGCGCTGGAACACGGGGTATTGCAGGGCACCGGCGTCAACGTCTGACGCAGAGCCCGTAGGGTGGGCAATCTGCCCACCGCCCCCCGATGAAAAGCCTAGATCAGCGGCCCCGGCTCAGCGGCCTTGTCGCAATCCTGCAGCAGCGCCGGGATGGCCTCGAAAGGCAGCATCATGCCGCTTGCCATCTCACCGCGGCTGTCCTGCACCGCGCCCAGAAGCTGCACCAGCGCCAGAAGCGCAAGCAGCAGTCCCGCCCTCACCATGGTGAAATCGCGGGCTGTCCGGCGAAGTGTTCGATAAATGGCCATGTCACCCTCCCTCGGCGAAAACTGAACCGTTAGGTTCACCTTGCCCCGAAACCATGTTTCACGCAATTCACGAAGCCGCGCGCACCGCCGAGACGGGCCACTCACGGCTCCGCCATATGCGCCGCAAATGAGTGAGAGATGCTGTCCTATTTCGAAAAACCCGGAAATTCTTTCCGAAAATGTCCCATATCCTCTCCCGAAAGACATTTTCGAAAACATATTCCCGCGCACCGATGAATATTTTGCGAAATCCAAGGTTGACGCCCCTGCCCCATGCTCCTAAGGTCCGCCGCGCACAAGAAGGAGTCACCCCAGTGGCACGGCTGGTACTTATCGTAGGAAAATGGCGCATGGGCCGGTAACTCGGAACCATAACGGATCCCCATGCGCCCCCGACATCCTCGGGGGCTTTTTTATTGCGCAGCAAAAATGTGAATGACGTCGTAAACGGAGACACGCGATGACACGTCAGATGACCGGAGCGAAAATGGTGGTTCAGGCCCTGAAGGATCAGGGTGTGGACACGGTATTCGGCTATCCCGGCGGCGCCGTTCTACCCATTTACGATGAGATCTTTCAGCAGAACGACATCCGCCACATCCTCGTTCGCCATGAACAGGGCGCGGTGCACGCTGCCGAAGGCTATGCCCGCTCGACCGGCAAGGTCGGCGTCGCGCTTGTCACCTCGGGACCCGGTGCGACCAACGCCGTCACCGGGCTCACCGATGCGCTGATGGATTCGATCCCGATCATCGTTCTGTCCGGTCAGGTTCCGACCTTCATGATCGGCTCGGACGCCTTTCAGGAGGCCGACACCGTCGGCATCACCCGCCCCTGCACCAAGCATAACTGGCTGGTGAAGGACACGGCCAACCTGTCCTCGGTGATCCACCAGGCGTTCCACGTCGCAAGCTCGGGCCGCCCCGGCCCGGTTCTGGTCGACATTCCCAAGGACGTGCAGTTCGCCAGCGCGGAATACACGCCCAAGCCCAAGGCGCCGGTCGGCCATTACCAGCCGCAGGTCAAGGGCGACATGGAGACCATCACCCAGCTGGTCGAGGCGCTGGAAAACGCCGAGCGCCCGGTCTTCTACACCGGCGGCGGCGTGATCAACTCCGGCCCGGCGGCAAGCCAGCTCCTGCGCGAGCTGGTCGATGCCACCGGCATTCCGATCACCTCGACGCTGATGGGGCTCGGCGCCTACCCGGCCTCGGGCAAGCACTGGCTGGGCATGCTGGGCATGCACGGGCTTTACGAGGCCAACCTCGCGATGCATGGCTGCGACCTGATGATCAATATCGGCGCGCGGTTCGACGACCGGATCACCGGCCGCATCGACGCGTTCTCGCCGAAGTCGAAGAAGGCGCATATCGACATCGACCCGAGCTCGATCAACAAGGTGATCAAGGCCGACCTGCCAATCGTCGGCGACGTGGCGCATGTTCTGGAAGACATGCTCAAGGTCTGGAAGGCGCGCGGCCGCAAGGTCAACCGCGAGGGGCTGGCGAAATGGTGGCGGCAGATCGAGGAATGGAAACAGGTCAACTGCCTGAAATACAAACCCTCCGAGACCACCATCAAACCGCAATATGCGCTGGAACGGCTGGAAGCGCTGACCAAGGGCATGGACCGCTATATCTGCACCGAGGTCGGCCAGCACCAGATGTGGGCGGCGCAGTTCCTGGGCTTCGAGGATCCCAACCGCTGGATGACCTCCGGCGGCCTGGGCACCATGGGCTACGGCACCCCCGCCTCGATCGGCGTGCAGGTGGCGCATCCCGACGCGCTGGTGGTCAACGTGGCGGGCGAGGCCTCGTGGCTGATGAACATGCAGGAGATGGGCACGGCGGTGCAGTTCCGCCTGCCGGTCAAGCAGTTCATCCTCAACAATGAGCGGCTGGGCATGGTGCGTCAGTGGCAGCAGCTGCTGCATGGCGAGCGCTATTCGCATAGCTGGTCCGAGGCGCTGCCCGATTTCGTCAAGCTCGCCGAGGCCTTCGGCGCCAAGGGCATTCTCTGCAAGGATCCCAAGGATCTCGACGATGCGATCATGGAGATGATCAATTACGACGGGCCGGTGATCTTCGACTGCCTGGTCGAGAAGCACGAGAACTGCTTCCCGATGATCCCGTCGGGCGAGCCGCATAACAAGATGCTGCTCGGCGATGCCAAGGCCACGAACGCGATTGCCGGCAAGGGTGCCGTGCTCGTCTGACGCTCTGGAGAGCAAGAATTTTCGTCCGAAAATTCTTGCTCCCTCCCCTGCCCATACGAGAATTTTCGAACGAAAATTCTCGGTTCCGACCGGAAAGGAATGCCCATGTCCGCGCTACAGATCAAAAAAGGGTCGAGCAAGCATTCGGCCTACAACCTGCGCCCGACCTTCTCGGATGTGCAGGAATCGCACACGATCACCGTGCTGGTCGAAAACGAACCGGGCGTGCTGGCCCGGGTCATCGGCCTGTTCTCGGGCCGCGGCTACAACATCGACAGCCTCACCGTGGCCGAGGTCGACCACGAAGGCCATCTGAGCCGCATCACCATCGTGACCACCGGCACCCCGCAGGTGATCGAGCAGATCAAGGCCCAGCTCGGCCGCATCGTCTCGGTCCGCGACGTGCACGACCTGACCGCCGAAGGCAGCTCGGTCGAACGCGAACTGGCGCTGATGAAAGTCGCCGGCACCGGCGACAAGCGCGTCGAGGCGCTGCGCCTCGCCGATATCTTCCGCGCCAATGTGGTGGATTCGACGCTGGAGAGCTTCATCTTCCAGCTCACCGGCGCACCCGAAAAGATCGACGCCTTCGCCGATCTCATGCGCCCGCTCGGTCTGGTGCAGGTGGCGCGCACCGGTGTGGCAGCCCTGGCGCGCGGCCAGGACTGACGCCGGCGCGCCTCAGGAGGCTTGCAGCGTCTCCACCAACATCCGCTGGCCGGGGAACGGGACGATGTTCCCCGCCGGACGGATCCCGGCCGGGCGCGGCGCGCCCGCGCCCCTGCCCCGATCCGCGGAGCGCAGATTTTGTGCCAGCCCGGCATATTGCTGATGCGCCAGACGCTCGGGATTGCGCGCATAGCGCAGGTTGTGCTCCTGCTTGAGATCGAATTGTATCAGATCCCCGGCATCCAGAGACAGACCGTCATGCGCGCTCACACCCGTGTCGTGATAGAACGCAAGATCGCCGTGGTCTTCGCACCAAATAACAGCTTTCTGATCTCTGTGGTCGGCCCAAAGCACAACCCCATACATCTTCTGTGACATTGTCACGCCCTTACCGTTCCGTCTGACACAGGGTTGCGCATTTCCTGTCGCCCGCACATGTGGAGAAAAGTGTCTTCGGGTTGCAATTTGTGACCATTACGCTATGAAGTGGCGCGATTGGGCGTCACATGTGACGTCAATCAGCATCAGTTCCGGTAACCCGTGCACCCCACGACCCCAATAAAGGCGGAAAATCCCGCCGGAAGAGCCCCGCTGGCGGGAGAGGAACGGAATGACCAAAGACCTGCGCCGAGACGATCTGCAACCAAGCCCGGCTGAGCTGCGCAGCGTCTTCGGCGCCAATCTACGACGTCTGGGGCGCGATGCCCCGTCGATCTCGGCTCTCTGTCGCGATCTTGGCATAAACCGAACGCAGTTCAATCGTTATCTCGCGGGCGAGAGTTTCCCGAGGCCCGACGTGCTGCACCGGATCTGCCGGTTCTTCGGCGTCGATGCCCGGATTCTGCTCGAACCCGTCGAGAAAATCCGCAACCAACCCAATGCCTTGCTAAGCCACCCCTTCATTTCCGACTTCATCGGCGCCGGCATGACCGGCCTCGCCGAAGACGAGTTCCCGTCGGGGTTCTACCGCTTCTCGCGAGCGGCGTTTTCCGAGGAAAACCGCTTTGTCGTCGGGCTTGTCCGGATCAGCCGCGATGACGGCTTCACCTTCCTGCGCGGGTTCGAACCCAAGGAGGCGCTGTCGAACCACGCCATGCCGACCGACCCGCGCACGCGGGAATTCCGCGGGCTGGTGATGCCGCAGGCCGAGGGGCTCGCAATGCTGGTGAGCCGCCGCGACGCGGTGACCACCTCGTTCAACTACCTCGCCCGGATGCCCGCGCTCGCAAAGACCTACTGGGTCGGCTACACCGTGCGCACCACGCAGGAAAACCCCACCGGACGGCGCGCGGCGCGGCTGATCTACGAATATCTCGGCCGCGACACCAAGCAGATCCTCACGGCAGCGCGCAGCGCGGGCTATGCGAATGCCGAGGACCTCGTGCCCTTCCACCGCAAGCAATTGCGCATCGACGAACCCTTCGTCTGAGCCCCCGGGCTCAGACGGTCACCGGCGCGCCCGCGGTCTGCGGCGCCGCGCCGGTCTTGAGCAGGTCGTACAGATGCCAGGTGGCGTGGCCGAGCAGCGGCAGCGCCAGGAACAGCCCCAGAAACGCCGGCAGCATGGCCAGAAAGGTCACCGCCGCGATGAAGAAGGCCCAGGCGAACATCACTGCCGGGTTCCTGGCGACATATTGGAACGAGGTGATCATCGCGGTGACGAAGTCGATCTCGCGGTCCAGCAGCATCGGCAGCGCCAGCACGGTGATCATGTAGAGCAGCGCCGAGAACCCCGCCCCCACCGCCGATCCCACCGCCAGCATGGTCAGCCCGTTCATGGTCAGGAAGACCTCGTAGCTCGACGAGACATTGGTCATCACCGAGAGCCCGAGGAACAGCGCAAAGATCATATGCGCAAGAAAGAACCAGAACAGGAAGACGATCACGATCACCGCGCAGATCGAGGGAAGCTGGCGCTTCGACTGCCGCAGGATGACGCTGAAGATCTGCATCCAGTCCAGCGGCGCCCCCAGTTGCAGCCGCCGGCTCACATCGTAGAATCCGACAGCGGCAAAGGGCCCGAGCAGCGGAAAGCCGATGGCGGCCAGGACCAGCCAGTAGCTTTGCCCGGTCACCCAGGTGATCCAGCTCATCGCCAGCCCGGCCAGCACATAGAAGCCGGAAAAAACCAGGGCAAAGCCCGGCGCCCGTTTCAGATCGGCCACGCCCCGGCGCAGCGCTTCCTTCAAGGTGGCGACCCCCACCTCTGCCAGCGGGGGCACCCCCGGCTCCGGCATCACGGTCATCCCAGCCCTCCCTTTGGTCCGACCTCTCCTCTGGGGAGAAGTCTAACCCGGGAACCGGGGACGCGCGCAAGAGATTTGCGCGCGTCCTGGATTTCAGACAGCCATGGCGTCGGCCAGCGCCGCCGTATCCTCGTAGAAATGATAAAGCACCAGCCTGCCTGCCCGCCATTCGGTGACCAGCGCCCAATCCGACGCAAAAGGCTTGCCCGTGGCCCGGACCCTGTGGCGTAGCTGCCCGAACAGGCAGGCATGCGTGTCATCGCCGAAGCCGGCGGCAATCTCGAACGCCTGCGGTTCGAGCAGCGTGCCGAAGCGACCGAAAAACTCCGCCGCCCCCTCCGGCCCGGTGAACCGGCCGAACATCGGGTTGGCGTCCGAGGCTTCGGCCCGGGCGGGGATAAGCTGCGCCTCCGGCGCGACCATCTCAAGCGCCCGCGCCATGTCGCCGGCAAAGATATGGTCGATGAACCGGCGCGCCAGGGTTTCGGCCGGGGCGGCAGGATCTTTGACATCCAGCATGAGAGCTTTCCTTTCTGTCTGAACGACGCCAAGGATAGAGGGGAGAATTTTCACCGAAACCTGGGATTTTCTCCCAGTCATGGGGAGAAAACGACCGGATGAACTGGGACGATCTGACCGTCTTTCTGGCGCTGATGCGGCAGGGTTCCCTGTCGGGGGCAGCGCGCGAGATCGGCGTCGAACACGCCACGGTCGCGCGCCGGGTGGACCGGCTCGAACGCGCCCTGGCCCTGAAGCTCTTCGACCGCCTGCCGCGCGGCTGGCACCCCACGGCCGAGGCCCGGGCGCTGCTGCCCGAGGCGGAAGAGATGGAGCGCGCGGCGCAGAGCTTTGCCCGCCGCGCGCGCGGCGCGGATGCGGGCGGGCCGGTGCGCATCTCGGCCCCGCCGCAGTTCCAGGCGCAGATCCTGGTGCCGCTGCTCCCAAACCTGCGCGCGGCGCATCCGGATCTGTCGATCCGGCTCGATGGGCTGGCGGCCCGCAGCAACCTGCAAAGCGGCGAGATCGACCTCGCCCTGCGGGTCGGCGCCCCCGAGGGCCAGACGCTGCGCGCCCGCAAGCTGGCCGAGGTCGCCTATCGCCCCTATCGCGCGGATGGCGTTGCCACGGAGGCGGTGATCCGGCCCGAGAAAAGCGCCGGCGAGGTCTTTGCCTGGGCGCGCGACTGGGCCGAGGACCGTGCGGTGGCGCTCTATACCGGAGACGTGCCAAGCATGCTGGCGGCGGCGCGGGCCGGGCTGGGGATCGCGGTCCTGCCGGTCTTTCTTGCGCGTCCCGCAGGGCTGCTGCCGGTGGGCAACGCGGTGCTCACCCGTCCGCTCTATCTGGTGCTGCACGAAGACAAGGCGCGCAGCCCGCGCATCCGCCGGATGGCCGAGGCATTGGCCGACGCCCTGCGCGGAATACGGTCGGAGCTGGTCTAGGCGCAGCGTTCCGCACCGCCGGCCCCGCCCCCCGAAGACCGTCAAACGCGCGCCGTGCCGGGAAAACCCGGGCGTCCCGGCCCTATTCCGCCTGCGCGTCCGCGCGCGATTTGCCGGAGGCCTGCTGCGCCAGCGTCGCCGCCATGAACGGGTCGAGATCGCCGTCGAGCACCCCTTGCGTGTCGCTGGTCTCGTGGCTGGTGCGCAGGTCCTTCACCATCTGGTAGGGTTGCAGCACGTAGGAGCGGATCTGGTTGCCCCAGCCCGCATCGCCCTTGGCTTCGTGCTGGGCGTTGATCTCGGCGTTCCGCCGGTCCAGCTCCATCTGATAGAGCCGCGATTTCAGCGCCTTCATGGCGATGTCGCGGTTCTGGTGCTGGGATTTCTCCGACGAGGTCACCACGATCCCGGTGGGGATGTGGGTGATCCGCACCGCCGAGTCGGTGGTGTTCACGTGCTGCCCGCCCGCGCCCGAAGAGCGGTAGGTGTCGATGCGGATGTCGTTCGGCGCCACGTCGATCTCGATATTGTCGTCCACCACCGGATAGACCCAGACCGATGCAAAGGAGGTCTCGCGCGTGCCCTTGCCGAAGGGCGAGATCCGCACCAGCCGGTGCACGCCGCTTTCCGATTTCAGCCAGCCATAGGCGTTGGGGCCGGAAATCTTGTAGGCCACCGATTTGATCCCCGCCTCGGTGCCCGCTTCCTCCGATTGCAGCTCCACGTCATAGCCGCGCTTCTCGGCCCAGCGGACATACATGCGCTGCAACATCTGCGCCCAGTCGCAGGCCTCGGTGCCGCCGGCGCCGGCGTTGATCTCGAGGAAGGTGTCGTTGCCGTCCGCCTCGCCATCCAGCAGCGCTTCCAGCTCCTTCTGGCCCGCCTTCTCGGCCAGCGCTTTCAGCGCCGTCTCGGCCTCGGAGACAACCTCCTCGTCCTCTTCCATCTCGCCCAGCTCGATCAGCTCGACATTGTCGGACAGCTCCTGCTTGATCGAATTGTAGGTCTCCATCGCATCGACCAGCATCTGCCGGTCGCGCATGAGCTTCTGCGCCGCCTGCGGATCGTCCCACAGGTTCGGGTCCTCGACCCGCGCATTGAACTCCTCGAGCCGGTGCGGCGCCGTCTCCCAGTCGAGCCGCTGGCCCAGCAGGTCGAGCGACTTCTCGATCTTGTCGACGGTTTTCTGGGTCTCGGCGCGCATGAGAGGCTCTCTTCGGCAAAACAATGGTCAGGCGGACATAAACCAGCGCCGCGCGCCCTTCAAGCGCCCAGCCCCTGTCTTCATCTTTCCAGACAATACTCCCGCCGGAGGCACTGTCGGATCCGCAGGATTTTTTTTGAGTATTTTCAGAAAGATGAAAGGCAGAGACGCCTCGCGCCCCGTAGGGTGGGCAATCCTGCCCACCTTCCCGCGTCAGTAAAGCCCGCCCGAGCTGAGCGTGCCGAAACCCGCCTTCGGGCCCACCACGGCCTTCTTGCCGGTCGAGGTGGTCACCTGGCGCGCCTGGGTGCTGCCATCGGGGCGGATCAGATCGAAATTGCCGGTCATTGCCCAGCCGCCATCGAGCTGAATGCCGAAGATCGGCTCTTCGCCGCGGCGGAAACATTCGGCCACCACATTCGGCCCCGACGCGCCGGCGCCAAGCCGGGCCCCGGTGAAGCGGTCGATATTGATGAATTCGCAGGCCTCGGGCACCTTGAACCTGCCGCCGCCGTATTTCTTGACCGCCTCGGTCATGAAGCGCTGGAACACCGGTCCGCACATGCCGCCGCCCGAGGCGCCCCGCCCCAGCGACTGCGGCGTGTCGTAGCCGATGTAGCAGCCGGCGACGATGTTCGAGGTGAAGCCCAGGAACCACACGTCCTTGGCGTCGTTGGTGGTGCCGGTCTTGCCGGCGGTGGGCACCGGCAGATTCACGGTCTTGGCGGCGGTGCCGCGCTCGACCACGCCCTGCATCATCGAGGTGAGCTGATAGGCGGTCACCGCGTCCATGATGCGTTCGCGATTGTTGCGGATGGTCGGGCCGCGCCCCGGCGGCAGGTTCGGATCGGCGCAATCCTCGCAGACCCGCTCGTTGCCCTTGGCGCTTTCGTGGTTGTAGATCGTGCGGCCGTAGCGGTCCTGCACCCGGTCGACCAGCGTCGGCTCCACCCGTTCGCCGCCATTGGCGAACATCGCATAGGCCGAGATCATCTTGTAAAGCGTGGTCTCGTCGGCACCGAGCGCATTGGCCAGAACCCGGCCCATGTGATCGTAGACGCCGAATTTCTCGGCGTAGCGCGCCACCGTGTCCATGCCGATCTCCTGCGCGAGACGGATGGTCATCAGGTTCCGCGACCGTTCGATCCCGGTGCGCAGCGGCGTCGGGCCGTAATAGGTGTTCGAGGCGTTCTTGGGCCGCCACACCCCCTGCGGCGTGTCGATCTCGATCGGCGCGTCGATAATGATGGTCGAAGGCGCATAGCCGGAATCGAGCGCCGAGGCGTAGACGAAGGGCTTGAAGGACGAGCCCGGCTGGCGCTGCGCCTGGGTGGCGCGGTTGAAGACCGAATCCTGATAGGAGAAACCGCCCTGCATGGCGATCACCCGGCCGGTATTCACGTCCATCGCCATGAAGGCGCCCTGCACGCGCGGCACCTGGCGCAGCGTCCAGCGGATGAAGCTGTTGTCGTTATCGGCCACCATCTCACGCACGAGCACCACGTCGCCGCGCTCGAAATTGTCGCGAAAGCTGCCGCGCATCCACGAGATGTCCTTGCGCGGCACCGAGGTGCCGCGCGGGTCGTCGCTGGCCACATCCTCGATGCCCAGCCGCATCGACTGGTCGCCGACCTCCAGTACCACCGCCGGCAGCCACTTGCTTTCGAGGTCGATGTCGCGGGCGACCGGCACCTCGGCCAATGCCGCGCGCCAGGTCTCTTCGCTGCCCAGCCTGTCCTCGGCGATGGTCTTGCCGGTGCCGTGCCAGCGGCCCAGGCTGCGGTCGTATTGCTCCAGCGCGATGCGCAGGCTCTTGGCCGCCTCCACCTGCATTTCCGGATCGAGCGTGGCGCGCACGCTGAACCCGCCGGAAAAGAACTCGCCCTCGCCGAAATCCTGCGAGAGCTGGCGGCGGATCTCGTCGGTGAAGTAATCGCGCGGCGGCAGCGATTTCTGATAGGGCTCGTAATCGCCGTTCTGCACCGATTTCAAGGGCTGAGCGACCTCGGTCTCATAGGTCGGCTCGTCGATATAGCCGTTCTCCATCATCTCCTTCAGCACGAAGTTCCGCCGCGCGAGCAGCCGGTCCTTGCGGCGGACGGGATGGAAATCGGAGGGCGCCTTGGGCAGCGAGGCCAGGGTCGCGGCCTCGTGCGGGGCCAGCTCGGACAGGGTCTTGTTGAAATAGACCTGCGCGGCGGCGGTCACGCCATAGGAGTTCTGGCCGAGAAAGATCTCGTTCAGATAAAGCTCGAGGATCTTGTCTTTCGAGAGCGTCTTCTCCAGCCGCGAGGCCAGGATGATCTCCTTGATCTTGCGCTCTGCCCGGCGGTCGCCCGAGAGCAGGAAGTTCTTCATCACCTGCTGGGTGATGGTCGAGGCGCCGCGCACGTCGCGCCCGCGCGAGCGCACCGCGTCGATGGCGGCGGCGGCGATGCCACGGATGTCATAGCCCTGGTGGGTGTAGAAATTCTTGTCTTCCGCCGAGATGAAGGCCTGTTTCACCAGATCGGGGATCTGGTCGGCGGGGGTGAAAAGCCGCCGTTCCTGGGCAAATTCGTCGATGACCCGGCCCTGCTGCGAATAGATCCGGCTGATCGTCGGCGGGGTGTATTGCGCGAGGCTCTCGTGGCTCGGCAGGTCGCGGCCGTACATCCAGAACACCGCGCCGATGGTCAGCGCGACCATCATCGCCCCCAGCGTGATCACGCTGAAGATGCCGCCGAAGAAAGACAGAATAAACCGAGTCACGCAGGAAGCCCTTCCAGATTGCCGTTCCTCTTATACCCCGGGGGCACGGCGGTCAAAACACACGCGCGCGTGACAGCGACGGATCGCCGGTTGACGCAACGTCTCATTGCCGGCGCAGCCGCGCCAGCGCCGCATCCTCGATGGCCCAGGCCGAGATCCCGTCGCGCAGCCCCGCCGCCATGCCCGCGCGCCAGGCCGGATCCGCGAGGTTCTTGAGATCCGCCTCGGTCGACAGGAACCCGACCTCGACCAGCACCGAGGGGATGTCTGCCGCCTTCAGCACCGAAAATCCCGCCCGGCGCAGCGGCCGCTTGTGGACATGACCCACGGCGTTCTCGATCCCGTCCACCAGATGGCGCGCCAGCGACAGGCTGCGCGGCGTGTTGTCGAGACGGGCGAGGTCGAGCAGCACATTGGCCACCCGGTCGTCCGAGCCCGACAGATCGAGCCCGGCGAGAATATCGTCGCGGTCGTGACGCTCGGCCAGCGCGGCCGAAGCGGCGTCCGAGGCGTCCTCGGCCAGCGTGTAGACGGTGGCGCCATGGGCGACCCCCTCCTCGATCGCATCCGCGTGCAGCGACACGAATAGATCGGCGCGCGCCTCATGCGCCCGCGCGACCCGGCCTTCGAGCGACACGAAGACATCGTCGTCGCGGGTGAGCAGGGCGTCATAGCCCGCCCGGCGCAGCACATCGCGCAGCTCGCGGGCGAAGATCAGCATCAGGGCCGCCTCGCTCACCCCGGCGCGTTCGGCCCCGGGGTCGATGCCGCCATGGCCCGGGTCGAGCATGATGCGCAACGGCGGGCCCTCGGCGCGGCGCGGCGCGGGTGCGACGGCGGCGGGCCGGGGCAGATCCCAGCGCGGATCGCGCGGCACGCCCGAGGCGCGGGCCATCTCGTCGGCGCTTGCCGGGATCAGGCGCAGCGCCAGCTCGGCGCGGCCCGAGCCCTCGGTCACGCGCATGCCCGCCTCGCCGATCACCATGGGACCGGACAGCACGGCAACCAGCCGCGACCAGCCCGACCGGAACCCGCCCATGCGCAGCGCGCCCACCGCGTCCGAGCGGTCCATCGCCTCGGGATCGGCACCGGTCCAATCGACCTCGCGGAAATCCAGCACGAGACGGGCCGGATCGGTCAGGGTGAAGGCGCGCCAGGGCACGCCCTGACTGAGCGTGAGCGTCAGTTCGGCGCCGCCGCCCCAGCGCGCATCGGTCGCCGCGCCCTCTTCAAAGCGTGCGCGCCCGCCCAGCTCCTGCGCCACGGCGGCTCCGGCCAGCCAAAGCGCTGCCATAAAAAGGAAAATCCTGCTCATCCGCCCGTTCGATTAGTGTTTCGGGCAGCCTAGCACGGGCGCCGGAGATTCGCACCCCACGCCCCCCTCACAAGATTTTTCGTCCGAAAAATCTCTCCGCCGCCCGTGCCGAAGAGATTTTTTCCTGCGAAAAAATCTCGGGTCAGCCCCGCGCCGCCATGAAGCGGCGCAACCGGTCCAGACCTTCCTCGATCTCGGCGGTGCCCTGCGCGTAGGAGAACCGCAGCGTGCCCTTGCCGCGGTCGGGATCGAAATCCAGCCCCGGGGTCACCGCGACCCCGGCCTTGTCGAGGATCTCGGCGGCAAAGGCGTGGCTGTCCGAGGTCAGATGGCTCACATCGGCATAGACATAAAACGCCCCGTCCGGCGGCGCGATGCGGTCGAACCCGGCCTTGGGCAAGCCCTCCAGCATCAGGGCGCGATTGCGCTTGTAGACCGCGAGATTCGCATCCAGCTCCTCGCGCGCATCCAGCGCCGCCAGCGCCGCGACCTGCGCCGCGTGCGGCGGGCAGATGAAGAAATTCTGCGCCAGCCGCTCGACCTGCCGGATCTGCGCCTCGGGCACCACCAGCCAGCCCACGCGCCAGCCGGTCATCGAGAAATATTTCGAGAAGGAGTTGATCACGCAGACATCGTCCGACAGTTCCAGAGCCGTCACAGCGCGCTGATCGTATTCGATACCGTGATAGATCTCGTCCGACAGAAAGGCCGCCCCCGCCTCCTGACAGGCGCCGATCATCGCCCCGAGCTGCGCCCGGTCGAGCATGGTGCCCGTGGGATTGGCCGGCGAGGCCATCATCAGCCCCTGATAGTCCAGCCCCGCCAGATCTTCGGGCACAAGCTGATACCCGTTCTCCGCCGACGCCTGGACCTCCACCGGTTCCAGGTTCAGCGCCTTCAGGATCTGCCGGTAAGAGGGATAGCCCGGCCGCCCCGCCACGACCCGGTCGCCGGCATCGAACAGCGCGGTGAAGGCCAGGATGAAGCCGCCCGACGATCCCGGCGTCACCACCACGCGGGCGGGATCGAGGTCGACATCGTACCACTCGCCATAGAGCCGGGCGATGCGCGCGCGCAGCGCCGGCAGCCCCAGCGCGACGGTATAGCCCAGCGGGTCGGTCTTCATCGTCTCGGCCAGCACCGCGCGGGCCTGGGCGGGCGCCGGCGACGAGGGCTGTCCCACCTCCATATGCACGATGTGGCGCCCGGCGGCTTCGGCGGCGCGGGCCGCCTCCATCACGTCCATCACAATGAAGGCATCGACCGCCCCCCGGCTTGAGTTTCGCATCCCGCTCTCCCATGGTGGCCCGGATCTCCGATTACGGGCGATGCAAGGGAGGGTCAATGTCGACCGCTGCAAGACCGCTGGCCGTGCTGCTGATCGCCGCAACGCTGTTGCTGGTGGCAATGCCCGCGCGTGCCGTCAGCCTGCTGCGCGATGCCGACATCGAATATGCCCTGGGCGAACTCGCCGCCCCGGTGCTGCGCGCCGCCGGGCTCAGCCCGTCGCAGGTGCAGGTGCTGGTGGTGCATGACAGCAGCCTCAACGCCTTCATCGCCGACACCCAGCATATCTTCATCCATTCCGGGCTGATCATGAAGCTCGACAGCGCCGCGGCACTGCAGGCGGTGATCGCCCATGAGGCGGCGCATATCACCAACGGACATATCACCCGGCGGCTCGGCAATATGCGCAGCGCCCGCACCGCCTCGGCGCTGGGGATGCTGCTCGCGGCGGCCACCGGCGCCGCCACCGGCAACGGCGACGCGATGGCCGGCGTGCTGCTGGGCACGCAAAGCGCGGCGATGCGGAACTTTCTCGCCCATACCCGGGCCGAGGAAAGCTCTGCCGACCTCACCTCGATCCGCACCCTCATCCGCGCCGGCATCGACCCGCAGGGCGCGCTCGACGTGCAGGAGCTGTTCCGCGGCCAGGAGGCGCTCTCGTCCAGCCGGCAGGACCCCTACATGCTCACCCACCCGCTGACCCGCGACCGGTTGCGCGCGCTCAAGGGGCTGGTCGCCGCGGCCGGCGACAAGGCCCGCGACGATCCCGAGGCCGACTATTGGTTCGCCCGCACCCGCGCCAAGCTCTCGGCCTTTCTGCGCGCCCCGAACTGGACGCTGCGCCGGCTCGATCGCGCGCCCAGCCGCGACATCGCGCTGATGAGCGAGGCGGTGGCGCGGCACCGGCAATCCGATCTGACGCGCGCGCTGAAATCCATCGACGGCGCCATCGCCCTGCGCCCCCGCGACCCGTTCCTGCACGATCTCAAGGGCCAGATCCTGCTCGAGTCCCGCAAGGCGGGCCCGGCGGTGCAGGTCTATGACCAGGCCCGGCGGCTCGCCCCGCGCAACGCGCAGATCCTTGGCGGGCTGGGCCGCGCGCAGCTTGCCGCCGGACAATACAGCGCCGCCCTCCGCACGCTGGAAGAGGCGCGCGGCCGCGACTGGCGCGATTCGCGGGTGCTGCGCGACCTGGCCGTGGCCTATGCCAAGACCGGCAATCCCGGCATGGCCTCGGAGGCCACCGCACAGCGCTATGCGCTGGAGGGACGGCCGAAGGATGCGGGCATTCACGCCAAACGCGCGCTTGGCCTGCTGCCGCGCGGTTCCGCCCCATGGCGCCGCGCGCAAGACGTGCTAGATGCGGCGGAACGCGCCGCCAAGGCCCGCTGATCACAGGCCGGAAGGCCGACACCGGACAAGACAGACAAACGGAGATCCGATGCTGACCCGACTGACCCGCCCCGCCACCGCGCTCACCCTCGCCGCCGGGCTTTTCGCCTCGGTGCCTGCGCTGGCGCAGGATTTCGATTTCGAGGCCATGACGCCCGAGCAGCGCCAGGCCTTCGGCGCGCAGGTCCGCGCCTATCTGATGGAGAACCCCGAGGTGATCATGGAAGCGGTGGGCGTGCTCGAGGCCAAACAGGCCGAGCAACAGGCCGCCGCCGACGACCAGATCGTCGCCGACAATGCCGACGCGCTCTATCGCGATGGCTATTCCTGGGTCGGCGGCAACCCCGAGGGCGACATCACCATCGTGGAATTCTCCGACTACCGCTGCGGCTATTGCCGCAAGGCCTTTCCCGAGGTCGAGGAGCTGGTGAAAAGCGACGGCAATATCCGCCTGATCGTCAAGGAATTCCCGATCCTGGGCGACGCCTCGCTGGTGTCGTCGCAATTCGCCATCGCCACGCTGCTCGAGGCCGGCCCCGATGCCTACAAGGCGATGCATGATGCGCTGATCACGCTCGAGGGCGACCCGTCGGAGCCGGTGCTGCGCCGGCTGGCGGGCACGCTCGGTCTGGATGCCGATGCGATCATCGCCCGCATGTCGGACGAGGAAATCACCCGCCGGATCCAGGAGACCCGGTCGCTGGCCGCCCGGCTTCAGATCAACGGCACGCCGAGCTTTGTCTTCGGTGGCGAGATGCTGCGCGGCTACGTGCCGCTCGACGGGATGCGCCAGCTCGTCGACGAGCTCCGCTCGAAAGGCTGACCCCTCAGACCCGGTCCCTGCCCCGCCCGGATCCGGGCGGCGGCGCGGACAGGTTCTCCGGCCGGGCGGGCAGGTCGATCCAGACCTGCGTGCCCGCGCCATTGACCGACTCGAGCAGCAGTTCACCGTCGGATTGCTCGATGAACCCCCGCACCATCGGCAGCCCCAGCCCCGAGCCCCTGCCCCGCGGCTTGGTGGTGAAATAGGGTTCGAACACCGTCTTGAGCATATGCCCGGGAATGCCGCTGCCGCTGTCCGCGACACCGAAGCGCACGGCACCCCCGCCATCCTGCTGCGGTGCGGTCTGCGCGCTCAGGACGATCTCGCCGCCCTCGGGCATGGCGTCGCGGGCGTTGCAGATCAGCTCCAGCAGCGCCGCCTGGAACTTGGCGGGATCGACAAAGACCGCCGGCAGATCGGGCGCCAGCGCCAGCCGCAGCCGGTGTCCCGGCCCCACGAGACCCTGCGCGATCTCATGCACCGGGCCCAGCAGCCGCTCGGGGCGTTCCGAAACCGGGCTCAGATGCGCCTTGCGCGACAGGGTCAGCAACTGGTTCGTCAGCTCGGCACCGCGCCGCGCCGCAAGCTCCGCCTCGTTCATCAGCGCGTCGCGCTCGCCCGGCGCCTCGCTCAGCCGCGCCAGCTCCATATTGCCCAGCACAACGGTCAGCAGGTTGTTGAAATCATGCGCCACCCCGCCGGTGAACTGCGTCAGCGCGCGCTGCCGGTCGCGCTCGGTCTGCTCGGCAAGCCGTGCCTGTAGCTGTACCCGCGTCCCGCGCAGATCGCAGACCGCCTTCACGAAAAACAGATGCAAGGCCATCAGCGCCACGACCAGCGCCCAGCTTTCCGCCGCCCCCGGCGCCTGCCAGAGCACCCAGCCGACCCGCGCCAGAACGGTGAAGCTCTGCAATCCCAGGTCGATCCAGAGCGGCTCCCGCAGATGCGACCGCAGCGTGATCGCGTTCAGCGCCCCCGCCACCAGGAACAGCAGCGAGAAAATCCGCGCATCGGGCGTATCGAGCGTCCAGAGATAGAGGCCCGGCAGACAGAAGACCGCGCTGCCAAGGGCCTGGGTCACGAGAATGCGCCACATCAACTGGCGCGGCCCGGCATCCGGCAGGCTGCGCAATGCCGCGTAATGCAGAAGCTGCGCCGCCATCAGGCCGGCGAACCACCACAGCAGCAACGCACCGCCATAGGCGCGCCAATACAGCAGGCAGCAGACCCCCAGCAGCACGAAGCGCAGATAGCGCCCGCCGGCGAAAGGCTCTTCGAACCGCTTGATCTGGGCGTAGTCCAGCACATTCGGGACGGTCGGGGCGGTGCCAAGCAGCTTGCCGAGCCCGTCCGCCATCGGCTTATTCCGCCGCCTGGGCCCTGGCGGCCTGTGCCTCGATCTCCGAGGCCTTCTTCTCGACCTCCTCGACGATGTGGTCGATCATCTGATCGTTCGACATCTTGTGGCTCGCCTTGCCCGCCAGATAGACCATGCCGCTGCCGGCGCCGCCGCCGGTAAAGCCGACATCGGTCATCAGCGCCTCGCCCGGGCCGTTCACCACGCAGCCGATGATCGAGAGGCTCATGGGTGTCTTGATATGTTCCAGCCGCTTTTCCAGCGCCTCGACGGTCTTGATCACGTCGAACCCCTGCCGCGCACAGGAGGGGCAGGAGATGATGTTCACGCCGCGATGGCGCAGCCCGAGGCTTTTCAGGATCTCGTAGCCGACCTTGACCTCTTCCACCGGATCGGCCGAAAGCGAAACGCGCAGCGTATCGCCGATGCCCATCCAGAGCAGGTTGCCCAGCCCGATGGCCGATTTGATCGTGCCCGACATCAGCCCGCCCGCCTCGGTGATGCCGAGATGGATGGGCTTGTCGGTGACCTCGGCCAGCCCCTGATAGGCGGCGGCCGAAAGGAAGACGTCCGACGCCTTCACCGAGATCTTGAACTCGTGGAAATCGTTGTCTTCGAGGATACGGATATGGTCGAGCGCGCTCTCCACCATCGCCTCGGGGCACGGCTCGCCGTATTTGTCGAGCAGGTGCTTTTCCAGGCTGCCGCCGTTCACCCCGATCCGCATGGAACAGCCGTGATCGCGGGCGGCCGCGATGACCTCGCGCACACGCTCGGGGCTGCCGATATTGCCGGGGTTGATGCGCAGGCAGGCGGCGCCCGCCTCGGCGCTTTCGATGCCGCGCTTGTAGTGGAAATGGATGTCCGCGACGATCGGCACCGGACTTTCGCGCACGATCTCCTTCAGCGCCTTCGAGCTGGCCTCGTCCGGGACAGAGACCCGCACGATGTCGGCGCCGGCCTCGGCGGCGCGCTGCACCTGCGCCACCGTCGCCGCCACGTCGGAGGTGATCGTATTGGTCATCGTCTGCACGCTGATCGGGGCGTCGCCCCCGACGGGGACGTTGCCCACCATGATCTGGCGCGACTTGCGCCGCGCAATGCTGCGCCAGGGACGGATGGGGTTATGGCTCATGCCGCAAAGCTCCTGCTGAGGCGCTGATACGTTTCGGAAACGACTTTACCGCCCCGGCGGCGCCAAGACCAGTCACCGCCATGTGACATCTGCTGTGCAAGATGTGACGCTCCGGCCGCCCGCCGCGCGGGCGGCGGGTCAGTCGGCGACCGGCAGCCCGCCGTTCAGCTCGGCCACCACCCGCTCCAGATCCGCATCGCGCGCGGTATCCGCAACCTGATAGGTCTGCGTCAGGTGATCGACCGAGAGCGCCAGATTGGCGGTGACCGATCCGCGCGGACCGGCAGGACCGTAGGTCTGGCCGTTCACCGCGAAATAGATCGCCCCGGATTCGCCGACGCGCAGCGTGGCGGGATCCTCGGTGGCGGGCAGCTTGAACGTGTCGCCGGCGTTCATGATCGATTCGTAGATCACCGATCCGTCGGCGGCGCGCACCCGCACCCAGGCCGGGCGCACGGCGATCATCATCACCCCGGGCGCGCCGTCTTCGAGAACCTTGGGCATCGAGGGCGATGCCGGCACCGCCGCGAATTGGGTCATATCGGCCAGCACGCGCTGCAAATCGCCATCGCGCTGCGGATCTGCGGGCGTATAGGCGGCGTTCAGCAGTTCGGGCACCAGCGGCAGATCGCTGGTCACCGCACCGTTCGGGCCCACCGGGCCATAGGTCCGGCCGTTCATCGCGAAATAGACGGCGCCGGATTCGCCCACGTTGAGCTTGGCCTCGGCCTCGTCGCGCGGCACGGTCCAGGTTTCGCCCGCCGCCATCACGCGTTCAAAGATCACATCGCCCTCGGTGCCGCGCACCCGCACCCAGGCCGGGCGCACCGCAACCAGCGTCACCGCCCCCGGCAGCGCCGCAGAGGCCCCGGGCCGCTGCGGCGAGGGCATCTGTGCCAGCCGGCGCTCGGACCCGTCCGGCGCCATGACCGGCGAGGGCGCGGTCACGCCCCGCTGGGCAAAGGCGCCCACGGTTGCCGGGTCCAGCGAAGAGATCGGCGCATCCCGCGCAATCAGCACCGGCACATCCAGCGCCTGCGGACGATAGAGACGGTCCATCGCCTCGGAGCCGGGCGGCGAGAACGCCCCCACCCCCTCGGCCTGAGCCACATCCTCGGCGCCGGTCTCGTCCTCGACGGGCAATGCTGCGCCGTCCAGCGGATCCAGCTCGCTCAGCACCACCGGGGTCTGATCCACCGGGGCGAGCTGCACGCGCTGCACCTCGCGCAGAACCGTCCAGCCGCCATAACCGATCCCGCCGATCAAAGCGATCAGCACCAGGACCGAGCCGATGGCGCCGGGTTCGATCCGCGACAGCACCGAGTCTCCGGACGGAGCGAACGGCAGGCGCGGCTGTTCGAACGGGTCGCGCGCCGCGGGGCGCGGCAGGTCGCCCGGATGCGGCTTGCGGATGGTCGAGGCCTTTTCCGACATGCCATGCGCCACGGAGAACCCGCTTTCGGCGCAGAACTGCTGGAAACACTCGTCCGGATCCATCCCCAGATACCGAGCGTAAGAGCGGACATAGCCGGCGATGAAGCCCGGCGTATCGAATGCGGAAGGATCGCAATTCTCGATGGCGGCAATATAGCTCGCCTTGATGCGCAATTCGCGCTGCACGTCGAGCAGGGATTTCCCCATGGTCGCACGTTCGCCGCGCATCACGTCGCCAAGACGCAGCGCGAAATCGTCAAAGCCGCGCGGCCCGTCTTCAGCCACCTCTTCCGGCTTGCGTGTGGATTTCCGCCCGATCATGCGCTCAACCCAGTTACCGATGTCCCAGTCTGCCTGCCCACTTCACGCTTTCGCGATTCGCGCTGCGTGTTTTATTGATACAACGTTAGCACATCACAACCCGTTTTACAGGGTTTCCAAGGGGCATGAGCGTGGTTCTGCGCAGCCGCCCCCGTCTTGCCCTGGATCGTGCAGGCCGCGCCCGTTTCAGAGCGTCTTTCCCGAACCCGTTCATATGTCACGCGAATCCCCTTCCCTCTTTCGCCCTTCCCGGGCCGCCGCCGCCCCGGCCCTGTTGGAGACCGGATAGAAAAAACCTCCCGCGGTCTTTCGCGGGAGGTTTCGAAACGGGCAGGACACGCGCCCCGGCGCGGGCCGTGATCAGGCGCTCAGTTCCTGACGGTTGAGCGCGCAATGCGACCACAGCTCGTCGATGGCGCGGATCAGCTTGTCCATCTCGTTGGGCCCGTGCACCGGCGAAGGCGTAAAGCGCAGACGCTCGGTGCCGCGCGGCACGGTCGGGAAGTTGATCGGCTGGACATAGATGCCGTAACCGTCGAGCAGCATGTCGGAGAGCTGCTTGGTATGCACCGGATCGCCCACGATCAGCGGCACGATATGCGAGCCGTGGTCGATGATCGGCAGCCCCATGCCCTTGAGCCGGGTCTTGAGGATATTGGCCTGGGTCTGATGCTTGTCGCGCAGCGCCTGGTCGGTCTTCAGATGCGCGATCGAGGCCGCCGCCCCCGCCGCCACCGCCGGCGGGATCGAGGTGGTGAAGATGAAACCCGGCGCATAGGAGCGGATCGCGTCGCACATCTTGAACGAGGCCGCGATATAGCCGCCGAAGACGCCGAACGCCTTGCCCAGCGTGCCGTTGATGATGTCGATGCGATGGCTCAGCCGGTCGCGCTCGGCCACGCCGCCGCCGCGGGGCCCATACATGCCCACCGCGTGCACCTCGTCGAGATAGGTCAGCGCGTTGAACTCGTCGGCCAGGTCGCAGATTTCCTTGATCGGGCCGAAATCGCCGTCCATCGAATAGACCGATTCAAAGGCGATGAGCTTGGGCGCCTTGGGATCGTCGGCCTCGAGCAGCTCGCGCAGATGCGCCAGATCGTTGTGGCGGAAGATGCGCTTGGCGCCGCCGTTGCGCTTGATCCCCTCGATCATCGAGGCGTGGTTCAGCTCGTCGGAATAGATGATGAGCCCCGGAAACAGCTTCGGCAGGGTCGAGAGCGTCGCGTCGTTGGCGATATAGGCCGAGGAAAAGACCAGCGCCGATTCCTTGCCGTGCAGATCGGCGAGCTCGGCCTCGAGCCGCTTGTGATAGACCGTGGTGCCCGAGATGTTGCGCGTGCCGCCCGAGCCGGCGCCGGTGGCGTCGATGGCCTCGTGCATGGCGGCCAGAACCACCGGGTGCTGGCCCATGCCCAGATAATCGTTGCCGCACCATACGGTGATCGGCTGTTCGCTGCCATCGGGCTTGCGCCAGGTGGCGTGGGGGAACTGGCCGTTCTTGCGTTCGATGTCGATGAAGGTGCGGTAACGCCCCTCTTCATGCAGGCGGTTCAGGGCTTCGTCGAGCTTCGCGGTGTAGTCCACCGTGGTCTCCTCCTTCATCTTCGGGCCACGTCGTTTTCCGGGCTGCGTGGCGTCTCTGCGGCTGTATACATCCGCATTCAGGTTCGTGAATGGATAACGCTCACACATCTTTCTGTCCACGGTTTAGAAAGAGACTAAGAGTCGCGGCCTTGATTTGCATCAAGACTTTCGGCGCGGGTCGGCCAAGTCAGGTTTCCCATACTCGTCAGCCGGCGCCGATAGGCGCATCTTCACCAGGTCTCATTCCTTTCGCCGCGCGGCGCTTTTCCGTCTTGCGGTCCAGTCATTATTTCAGGCTTTTCCATGCCCTCTGCGCTTTCCATCCTGCCCCCTTCGCCCTTGCTGATCCTTGGCACCGCCATCGGCTACGCGCTTGCCACCGTCGGCATGAAGCTCGTCTCTCAAGGGCATACAAACCCCGGTATCCTCTTGGCCGGGCTTGGCTTTCTTGCCGCCTTTGTGGCCAAGATCCTGCTCATGCGGCGGGCCGATCTTTCGGTCGTCTATATCGCGATCATCGCCGCGGAAACGCTGCTGGTGATGCTTTACGCCTCCTGGATCGGCGAGGGGCTCAGCCTGCGGCAGACGCTCGGCGCGCTGATGGTGCTGGCGGGGCTGGCGGTGGTGGCGGTGTGACGCCCGGGCGCTCTGGACAGTCGGGGCGGCGCTGCTAGGCTCGCGCCGAAATGATCCCGAACAGGAGCCCCTCCATGTCCCTCGACGCCGTTCTTGCCCGTATCGACACCGACCTGCCCGCCGCGACCGACCGGCTGATCGAGCTTTTGCGAATCCCTTCGATCTCCACCGATCCGGCCTTCAAGGCCGAGTGCGACCGCGCGGCGGATTGGCTGGTGACCGATCTGCAATCGCTGGGTGTAACGGTCGAGAAACGCCCCACCCCCGGCCATCCGATGGTGGTGGGCCATGTGGACGGCCCCGGCCCGCATATCCTGTTCTACGGCCATTACGACGTGCAACCGGTCGATCCGCTGGAGCTCTGGGACCGCGATCCGTTCGATCCCGCCATCGAGGAGACCGCCAAGGGCAAGGTCATCCGCGGGCGCGGCTCTTCGGACGATAAGGGCCAGCTCATGACCTTTATCGAGGCCTGCCGGGCGTGGAAGGCGGAATACGGCACCCTGCCCTGCAAGATCACCTTCTTCCTCGAAGGCGAGGAGGAATCCGGCTCGCCCTCGCTGGTGCCCTTCATGAAGGAGAACGCCGAGGAGCTGAAAGCCGATCTCGCGCTGATCTGCGACACCGGCCTCTTCCAGTCCAAGGCGCCCGCGATCATGACCATGCTGCGCGGGCTGCTGGGCGAGGAGATAACGATCACCGGCCCCGACAAGGATCTGCATTCGGGCATGTATGGCGGCGTCGCCATGAACCCCGCCCGCGTGCTGACCCGGATCCTGGGCGGGCTGTTCGACGATCACGGCGTGATCCAGGTGCCCGAGTTCTATGACGGCGTGCCGGTGCTGACCGAGGAGCTGAAGGCACAATGGGAAGGGCTGGGCTTCGATTACGACGCCTTCCTCCAGGATGTGGGCCTGTCGATCCCCGCGGGCGAGGACAGCGTCACGCCGCTCGAGATGATCTGGGCACGTCCCACCGCCGAGATCAACGGCATCTGGGGCGGCTATACCGGCGACGGGTTCAAGACGGTGCTGCCCTCCAAGGCGCATGCCAAGGTGAGCTTCCGCCTGGTGGGCACGCAGGATCCGCAGGCGATCCGCAAGAATTTCCGCGCCTGGGTCGAGGCGCAGCTCCCCGCCGACTGCAAGATCGCCTGGACCGATCATAGCTGCTCGCCCGCCTCGCAGATGTCGACCGAGCATCCCGCCTTCGAAGCCGCGCGCATGGCGCTCTCCGACGAATGGCCCGATCCGGCGGCCTATGCCGGCTGCGGCGGCTCGATCCCGATCGCGGGCTATTTCAAGACCATCCTGGGCATGGATGCGATGCTGGTGGGCTGGGGCAAGGACGACGACCAGATCCACTCGCCGAACGAGAAATACGACCTCGAGAGCTTTCACAAGGGCATCCGGAGCTGGGCCCGGATCCTGGCGGCGATGAGCGCCTGAGGCGCTTGCCCAAAAACGATGCAGAAAGCACCGGTCTCCGGTGCTTTTTTTCTTTGTGCGACAGATCAAATCCCCGTCGTAACGCCATGTTTTGCGCTTATTTTAGGGAATTTCCCGATCAATTTGACCAATTTGGGGCGCCACGGCCCAGTTCGGTAAAAGTGACAATATCAAACCGTTTGTCAGACGTATTCGACACATGAATTTGCCACAATCTCGGCCTAGCCCTTAATCATCGGATACGGGAAACCCTCTCGCCGAAGCAGACAAGCGGAGCGGTCAGGACAAGGAAGATGAGGAAGTACGCCTTTCGCAAAATGACTCGCGAAGACTTCCAGGCACGTGTGAAGCGTGTCGATCCTCAGTATTTCCGTCACGGTCCCCGTAAAATCCATCAATCCGGCACCGCGCGCCCCTTCCTGTTCCTGTCGATGGGCTTTGCCTGGGCCTATCTGGTGATCTCCGTCGCCCGCAACCGCGCCTATGTCGAACAGAGCCTGCTGCAAGGCAGCCTGCCGGCGGAATATCACGGCTATATCTTCCACGGGCTGGCGGCGCTGCTGTCGGTCTCGGCCGTGATGATGCTGCTGCATCTCTTCCGCTACTGCCTGCGCCGCAGCGGTCCCGCCAAGCGCAATTCCGGCGGGCTGCTGATGGGCGCCACCGCCGCCGCGCTGCTGGTCTATACCCCGCCCGGCGTCTTCGAGACCGGGTTCGGCATGCTCGACGACAATTCCCGCGCGGTGATCCTGGCCGCCTCGAGCGGCGTCAAGAACGCCGTACCGGTCGATTTCGCATCGGTCGCCTTCGTCTCTTCGCAGGGCAACTACTGAGCCCCCGCGCTTGACGCTCCGGGCGGGCTGCGCTTCTGTACCCGCCATGACCCAGTCCTCTGCGCAGCAAGCCGCCGTCAACGGCCAGACCATCGCCTATGACATCGCCGGAAACGGCCCGCCGCTGCTGCTGTTGCATGGCTATCCGCAATGCCGCGCGCTCTGGCGTCCGGTCTTTCCGCTGCTGACCGATGCCTTCACGGTGATTGCACCGGATCTGCGCGGTTACGGCGACAGCTCCATGCCCGACAGCGTCGAGGCGATGAGCTTTCGCGCCATGGCCGAGGATATGCTGGCGCTGATGGATCATCTGGGCTTCGGCCGCTTCCACCTGGCCGGTCACGACCGGGGTGCGCGGGTGAGCCACCGGCTGGCGCTGGATGCCCCGGACCGGCCCGTCGCGGTCTCGCTGCTCGACATCGTGCCCACGCATCACCTGCTCAGCCACTGCACGCAGGAGGTGGCCCGCGCCTATTACCACTGGTTCTTTCTGGCTCAGCCCGCCCCCTTCCCCGAAACGCTGATCGGCCACGATCCGCAAACCTATTTCGAACGCTGCCTGCTGGGCTTCGGCAAGGCGGCGCTGTCGGATTTCGACCCCGAGCTGCTGGCGGAATACCGCCGCGCCTGGGCGCAGCCCGGCGCGATCCGTGCGGGCTGCAACGATTATCGTGCCGCCATCGACGTGGATTTCCACCACGATGCCGCCGATCTTGGGCGCCGCGTCGAATGCCCCGCCCAGGTGCTCTACGGCGCCGAAGGGGCCATGGCCCGGCTGATGGATGTGCCCGCCACCTGGGCCGACCGGCTGGCGCGGATGGAGGCGCAGGCGATCCCCGGCGGGCATTTCTTCCCCGACCAGTCGCCCCGCGAGACGGCAGAGGCGCTGCGGGCGTTTCATCTGAAACATGCGGGGGACGGGTAGGTCCCGATCTCTGGGGCATGCCGCTCTCTGGCAGCCCGGTCCATCCCCGCGCCTCTGGCCGGGGAACAGTCGCACACATCGTTCTGCGACGTTTGAAAGGCCCGCGCTTTTCGCAAGCGCAACGGAGCCTCAGAACAGCCCGAAAAACCGTTCCGGCAGCGCGTATTGCAGATCGTACTCCGGCCGGTCGAACTGCCAGAACCCGGTCTCGCCGCGCGGTTTCCAGCTTCGCTGCATGCGCTTGCGCACCCAGTCCAGCGCGAACCCGTCTTCCTGCCTGAGCGCCGCGAACCCCTCGAACACCGCGCGGTCCTCTCCCCGCGCCTCGGCGAACCAGTGCCGCCCGATGGCCGCCTCCTTCACCCCGGCGCCCACCGCCTCGGTGACCGCGTTGCGCCGGTCCATCACCGCCACGTAATTCTCGAAATCGCAGAACTTCAGATGAAACAGATAGAGCGGTTCCGGCGTGAAAAGCTTGGAGGCCTGGGTGAAATGCCCGCCCCGCGCGATCTTGGTCCCCAGCGACAGCACGCAGGGTTTGGAGTAATGCGGCGCCAGCCGAACGTGACGGCGCGGCCCGAGGATCTGCGCCGCCACCGGCTCGGGTTCGAGGTCGATGCGATGGATCACCTCCAGCCCCAGCGGCGTCAGCACCCGGCGGATCGGCTGATCGGCCAGCCAGTCGCGCAGCGACCGCCCCTCGGCGGGGTCGAGCACCACCAGCTCGTCCACATCCCCCACGATCACATGGCTGTAATAGCTGCGCAGCCCGGCCACGAGCCCGTTCAGCAGCCGCCAGCGCTTC
This sequence comes from Salipiger pentaromativorans, assembly GCF_024721115.1. Taxonomy (GTDB): domain Bacteria; phylum Pseudomonadota; class Alphaproteobacteria; order Rhodobacterales; family Rhodobacteraceae; genus Salipiger; species Salipiger pentaromativorans. The sequence continues at coordinate 140,593 of NZ_JAMDHK010000001.1, forward strand.
ATGTCGAAATTCGGGTGCGGATCGCCGGGAATGCCGACGATATTGCAGCCTTCGGCGAGCTCGGCCACCTCGGCCCCGCGCCCGTGGTTCACCACATAGCAGTTCTCGCGGCCCAGCAGATCGCCGTAATAGCGCACCCAGGCCTTCAGGAAAAACGCGTCGTCGCGCACCATGGTTACCGCGGCGGCCACCGATTGCATCTGCTCCAGCCCTTCTTCTGACATGGGTCTTGCGCCCGAGCTTACCCGCGCGCCCGGCGAAAGAGAATCGCCAATCGCGCGGGCGGCGGCTATCGTTGCGTGCAAAACACGTGAGGCAGGCGCGCATGATTGCAGAGAATTTCCCCGAAACCGGCTGGCAATTCGCCCTCACCGGCCATCCGATCACCCGGTTTCAGGTCTTCGGCGAGCGCTCCTCGGGCACGAATTTCATCAAGCGCCTGATCGGGCGCAACACCCCGCTGGCCCCGACCGAGGATCTGGGCTGGAAGCACGCGCTGCCCCACATGACCGCGATCCCGGCGGATCTGGCCATCGTCTGCGTGCTGCGCCATGCCGGAGACTGGGCCCGCTCGATGCATGCCAAACCCTGGCATTGCCCGCCCGAGATGCAGCGGCTCGGTTTTTCCGACTTCCTCCGTGCGGAATGGGCAACCATCGCCGACCGCGCGCGCTATTTCCCGCAGGTCAAGGCGCTTGGCGGCGTGGGAGAGGCGCTGCAACTCGACCGCGATCCGCTGACCGGCCTGCCCTATGCCAATCTCTTCGCGCTGCGCCGCGCCAAGCTGCAAGGTCTGCTGAGCTTCTTCAACCGGGGCTGTTCGGTGATCTTCTGCCGTCTCGAGGCGGTTCAGGGCGCCCCGCAGAGCTTTCTCTCGGCGCTCGAAACGCAGCTTTCCCTGCCCCCCGCGCCACAGGGCTATCGCCCGGTGGTCAAACGTCTGGGGTCCAGGTTCCTGCCAGCGGTTGAACCCCGCCCGGCCTCCCCCGTGCAACTCAGCGAAGACGACCTCACCTTTCTGCGCTGCCAGCTCGATCTCGGGCAGGAGGCGGATCTGGGCTATCGCTACTGAGCGCGCCCGCGCGCCGTCAGTGCCCCGGCCCGGCCTTCTCGACCGAATGTCGGATCCGCCGGATCCCCAGCCAGACCGCCGCCATCACCGGCAATACCGCCAGCGCGGTCAGCATGCCCTTGCTGATCCCCACCGCCGAGGCGACCGGATAGAGCAGATAGCCCACCAGCGACACCGCGTAATAGCTGATCGCCACCACCGAGAGCCCCTCGACCGTGTGTTGCAGCCGCAGTTGCAGATCCGCACGCCGGTCCATGCTCTCCAGAAGCTCCTGGTTCTGCGCCGAGCGCTTCACCTCCACCCGCGTGCGCAGCAGATCCCCCGCCCGCATCGCCCGCGCCGACATCGCCTCCAGCCGCTTCTCGGCGCTTTTCACCGTGCGCATGGCGGGCTCGAACCGCCGCGCCATGAATTCGCGAAAGGTCTGCCGACCCTGGAACCGCTCTTCCCGCAGCACCGCGATGCGCTGCGTGACCAGCGCCTCATAGGCCCCGGTGGCCGACAGCCGGAAGGCGGTCTGCGCCGCCAGCGTCTCCAGCTCCGAGGAGACCCGCAAGAGCGCCTGCAAGGTCTCCTCCTCCGGCGCGTCGCCATGGGTCATCACGGTCATCAGCCGGGTCAGTTCCTCGTCGATCTCGGTCATCCGGGGCGAGACCCCGCGGATGCGGGTAAAGCCCAGCATCGACAGAGCCTTGTAGGTCTCGATCTCGCAGAGCCGCTGCACCACGCGGCCCACCCGCCGCTCGCCGAGCCCGCGTTCGGGAAAGACCGCAAAGCGCAGATGGCCGCCCTGGTCGATGCGGAAATCCCCCGCCACGATCATCGCGTCGTCCAGCACCCGACTCACCGCCATGCTGTCGGCCACCAGCCAGCGGTTGGCCAGCGCGTTGACCTCGTCCTCATCCTCGGGCCGCTCGCAGATCCGGATCATCGCCGAGGTCACCCGCACGCCGGGCGCCGTCTCCAGCCAGTCCTCGGGGAAGACCTCGAAATCCGCCGGATCGAAAGGCCGCTCGCCCAGCCCGTTCAGAAACACCGTGTAGGTGACGAATTCGGTATGCTGCTCCCATTTCAGCACATGCTGGCCGATGGGCGCCGAGAAATGCGTGGCGCCGGGCTGCGGATGCTGGGTGCCGTAGCGGTCGAGCAGATCGCAAAGATGCGCCACATCCAGCGCCCGGTCGCGCGAGGCCGCGTCCTGCGCCTTCTTCACCGCCAGATAGACCGCCCGGCAGGGCGCGCGCAGCGCCGGAAACGGGCGGGCGTGCAGCTCATTGGCAAGCTGATAGCGCAGCGGGTGGTCCTGGATCGGCGGCATCGGGAGCGTCCTTCGGGCGGAATGTCGCCGCAACCTACCGTCGCGCGCCTCAAAGTAAAGAAATTTTTTCCAGCGGTTTCAGCACGTTACAGGAATGCCGCTGTATACCGAGCGGCAAGTCCCGGAAATCTCACCGCTTTGCCGCCGTCAAACGCGCATAGCGCGACAGCATGACGTAATCCTTGCGCGGGCCGGTCACCCGCCAGCGCGCCCACCAGACCGGCCAGTCGCCGAAGCCGTACTCCACGTCATACTGGTCGGGATCGCACCAATGCCCCGCCGGACCGCCCTCTGCCGGGACCTGATGAAAAAACCGCCCGTCCTCGAAAAAGACCCGCAGATCCCGGTCCCAGCGATAGCGCCGCTCCGCCGCAAAACGCCCGGACGGCAGCAGCAGCGCGCCCTCCTCCACATAAAGCGCGCCCTCCCCCTCGGGCAGCCAGCGCGCCACGCCTTCGAACCGCCCGTCGCCGCCGTCGCCCTGACGGATCTCCCGCTCCAGCCGCCACTCTCCGAAAAACGCCTCCAGCCCGCACACGCCCTCTGCCCTTCTTCTCTTTCCAAATACGCGGGGGAAGCGCGCTCCGGCGCGCGAGGGGCGAAGCCCCCTCAAACCCTTGCCGCCCCGCGCCGCACGCCCTATGACGCCCGCGACGCCCACACAACCCGCCACAAGCCGAGGATAGCCGATGATCCCCCGTTATGCCCGCCCGGAAATGACCGCGATCTGGGAGCCCGCCACCAAGTTCCGCATCTGGTACGAGATCGAGGCGCACGCCTGCGACGCCCAGGCCGCGCTTGGCGTCATCCCGAAAGAGAACGCCGAGGCCGTCTGGAAAGCTAGGGATGTAGAGTTCGACGTCGCCCGCATCGACGAGATCGAAGCCGTCACCAAACACGATGTCATCGCCTTCCTCACCCATCTGGCCGAGCATGTGGGCTCTGAAGAAGCCCGTTTCGTGCACCAGGGCATGACCAGCTCGGACGTGCTCGACACCTGCCTCAACGTGCAGCTGGTGCGCGCCGCCGACCTCCTGCTCGCCGATATGGACAAGGTCCTCGCCGCGCTGAAGAAACGCGCCTTCGAGCACAAGGACACCGTCCGCGTCGGCCGCAGCCACGGCATCCACGCCGAGCCCACCACCATGGGCCTGACCTTCGCGCGCTTCTACGCCGAGATGGACCGCAACAAGAACCGGCTCGAAAAGGCCAAATGGGAGATCGCCACCGGCGCGATTTCCGGCGCGGTCGGCACCTTTGCCAATATCGACCCGGCGGTCGAGGAGCATGTCTGCGAAAAGCTGGGCCTGCGCCCCGAGCCGATCAGCACCCAGGTGATCCCGCGCGACCGTCATGCGATGTTCTTTGCCACGCTGGGGGTGATCGCCAGCAGCATCGAAAACGTCGCCATCGAGATCCGCCACATGCAGCGCACCGAGGTGCTGGAAGGTGCGGAGTTCTTCTCGATGGGCCAGAAGGGCTCTTCGGCGATGCCGCACAAGAAGAACCCGGTGCTGACCGAGAACCTGACCGGCCTTGCGCGGCTGGTGCGCATGACGGTGATCCCGGCGATGGAGAACGTCGCCCTCTGGCACGAGCGCGACATCTCGCACAGCTCGGTCGAGCGCGGCATCGGCCCGGATGCGACGATCACCCTCGATTTCGCGCTGAACCGTCTCGCGGGCGTCGTGGACAAGATGATCATCTATCCGCAGAACATGCTGGACAACATGAACAAATTCCCCGGCCTCGTGATGTCGCAGCGGGTGCTGCTGGCGCTGACCCAGGCCGGTGTCAGCCGCGAGGACGCCTATGCCATGGTGCAGCGCAACGCGCTCAAGGTCTGGGAAGAGCGGCTCGATTTCCGCGAACTGCTGCTGGCCGACCCGGATGTGGTCAAGGCGCTTGGCGTCGATGGCATCAACGAGAAATTCGACATGGGCTATCACACCAAGCATGTCGACACGATCTTCAAGCGGGTCTTTGGCGAGGCCTGAGCGACCCTCCGGCGGCGGCGCAAACGGCGCTGCCGGAGTTGCGTATTTTAGAAAGAGAAGAAACAGGGGAGCGGCGCGAAATCCGGCGCTCACGCCCCTGTGATCCTCGCCTTTTGCGGGAATCTTTTTGCCGTTACGTCAGTCCATGCTAGCTTTGGAATATTCCAACAGGAGGACGCATGATGACGATCAAGACGCTACTGACCGCCGCCGCCCTCGCGGTGACGCCGGCCCTCGCCATGGCCACATGCCCGTCGAAGCAGGAGGTCACCATGACCTGCGCGGCGGGCCAGATGTATGACGCCGCCACCAACAGCTGCAAGGTGGTGTCGGGCTGACCCGCCCGGAAAACCGGACCGGATGAGGCGGCCGCGCGAGGCCGCCTTTTTCGTTTTGAAGTGGGCCGCGGTGCTGGAGAGGCTTCGTTAACCTCGGCGCGATAGCTCTGGGGAGACGATTACGGAGCGGTTTCAGATGTCCTCTCTCCCCCCCATGGCCCTCGCCGGCGAGTCCCGGCCGCCGCTGACACGGCGCGCCAAGGCGGCGATCATCGTGCAGTTCCTGCTGAACGAGGGCGCCGACGTGCCGCTCGCCGCGCTGCCCGAGGCGCTGCAGGCCGAACTGACCCAGCAGCTGGGGCGCATGCGCTATGTCGACCGCGAGACGCTGAACGCGGTGGTGCAGGAGTTTTCCGACGAGCTCGACTCGGTGGGGTTGTCCTTTCCCGGCGACATGGCGGGCGCGCTGTCCGCGCTCGACGGCAAGATCAGCCATCGCACCGCCGCGCGGCTGCGCAAGGAGGCGGGCGTGCGGCAGACCGGCGACCCGTGGGAGCGGATCAACGCGCTCGAGGAAGAGCGGATCGAACGGCTGATCCTTGGCGAATCGACCGAGGTGGCGGCGGTCGCCATGTCCAAGATCGACACCGCCAAGGCCGCCAAGGTGCTGGCCCGGCTGCCCGGCGACCGGGCGCGGCGCATTTCCTATGCGATTTCCATGACCGCCGGGGTCAGCCCCGATGCGGTGGACCGGATCGGGCTGAGCCTGGCCGCCCAGCTGGATGCGGAACCGCCAAAGGCCTTTGCGAAAAAGCCAGACGAACGGGTCGGCGCGATCCTCAATTTCGCCGCCAGCGCCAAGCGCGACGAGGTTCTGGAGGGGCTGGAGGAGACCGACAAGGCCTTTGCCGAGGCGGTCCGCAAGGCGATCTTCACCTTCGCCAACATTCCCGACCGGTTGAAAAAGCTCGACGTGCCCAAGATCACCCGCGACGTGCCCGTGGATGTGCTGACCGCGGCCATCGCCGCCGCAAACGGCGAGGCCGATCTGGCAGCGGCGGAGTATCTGCTCGAGAACATGTCGAAACGCATGTCGGGCTCGCTGCGCGAGGATGCGGCGGGGCTGACGGTGAACGCCAAGAAGGGCGAGGCGGCGATGAACCAGGTCGTCGCCGCGATCCGCGATCTGGTGAGCGCCGGAGAAATCGAGCTGAAAGATCCCGACAACGACGACGAGGACTAGGACCAGGACGCGCACTCATGAAATCTGAGCCATAGGCGGGAGAATACGCGGAGGTCGGAGGCAAGGAGGTTGTGGGCGGTCTTCTCGAAACGGGCCACAACCCTTCGCAAATGTTTGAGCTGGCGGACACACCTCTCAACAAGGTTGCGCCCTCGGTCGCGCACCGGAGAGGTTGAACGTCCCGACCGCACGGCGCCGGCAAGAGCGCGCCGACTCGGCCAGCGCCTGCGGCGCGCGCCCGGCCGGCTGCGCTTGTGCCCCGGCGCCGGGCGGCCTATTTCTTCGCCCGCAACGAGGGGAACGGCGAGTGGGCAAGCGCGAGGACGACAAGGCACGCGGCGGCTGGGCCGACTGGATCTCGGACCGGGTGCTGCGCGGGCTGATCGGGCTGGCGCTCGCCCTGCCCCACCGCACGCGACTGCGGCTGATGGGCTGGGCCGTGCGCCGGATCATCGCGCCGCTGGCGGGCTACCGACGGCGGGCGATGGAGAACCTCGCCCATGTCTGGCCCGAGATGCCCGAGGCCGAGCGCCGCGCCATCGCCGACCGCGTGGCCGACAATGCCGGTCGCACGATGATCGAGAATTACGACGTGACGGGCCTGCTGGCGCGGATGGCGGACGCGCCGGTCACCGGCGACGGCCTGGCCGAGATCGAACGCGCCCGCGCCGAGGGCCGCCCCATCCTCTTCGTCACCGGCCATTACGGCAATTTCGAAGCCCCGCGCGCCGCGCTGGTGGCGCGCGGCTGGCGGATCGGCGGGCTTTACCGACCCATGGCCAACCCGTTCTTCAACGAACATTACGCCGCCAATATGCATGCGCTCTCCGATCCGGTCTTCGAACAGGGCCGGCGGGGCACCATGGGGCTGCTGAAACATATCCGCGGCGGCGGCATGGGCGTGCTGCTCTTCGATGTCTACAGCAGCGACGGCGTGCCCATCGACTTTCTCGGCCAGCCCGCTCCCACGCTCACCTCCGCCGCCGAGATCGCGCTGAAGACCGGGGCGCTCTTTGTGCCCTTCTTCGGCATCCGCCGACCGGACGGGCAGAGTTTCGACGCGGTGTTCGAGGCGCCGATTCCGCATGGCGACCCGGTCGAGATGATGAAAGAGGCGACGCGGCGGCTGGAGGCGCGCATCGCGGCGGACCCCGGGCAATGGTTCTGGATTCACCGCCGCTGGAAGCCCAGACGGCAGGCGAAACGTCAGCGCAAGCGCGCGGCGGCCAGGATGGGTCCGTAACCCTCTTCCTGCACCATCACCACCACCGGATCGTCGCCTTCGACGGGCACCGACATTTCCAGCGGCGCGGCACCGTCCCATTCGCCCAGAACCTGCCAGCCATGGGCGATATGGGTGTAGGTAAAGGCATGCCCGGCGTTCTCGCCATCGAGGATCTCGACCCGCGCCTGCGGCGTGTAGCGCACCATGTTCACCAGCATCATCGGCAGGGTGCCCAGCGGCTCGGCCTGCACCAGCAGCGTCGCGCCGTCGCGCGTGAGCGTCAGCCGCACCAGCGCCGGTTTCGCCGCGGCGTGCCGGATTGCATCGACCACTTTCATCGGGCGCGACCCGACGACATCGTAGCGCCCGCCGATCACCATCTGCGGCGTGTAGATCGACCGCCGCCCCGAGGCGCGCGCATAGCCTTTCTGCCGTTTGGTGAAGGCCGGATCGGCAAAGGCATCGGGCCAGCCGATATAGTCCCAGTAATCCACATGCAGCGCCAGCGGTATGACGTTCTCGGTCTCGCCCAGCTCGGCCAGCACCACATCCGCCGCCGGACAGGAGGCGCAGCCCTGCGAGGTGAAAAGCTCCACCACGACCGGATTGTCCTCTGCCTGAGCCGCCGCGCCGCTTAGCGCACAGCATGCCGCCGCAATCCAGGAGGTGAGTCGGTTCATAGGCTCTGTCATCCCTGTTTCTGCCCCTGTCCGGGGTATCGAAGCGCGTGTGAAATAACCAATCAAGGTTTTGCGAGAGGCAGTGAACCCCCGGAACTGTGGCAGATGGGCGTTTTTTAGTATTCTACGGTATACAAAACACCGCATCCCTCTTGAATGCAAAGAAGGCTTCGGGCAGAAGGCAGGGCAAGCGAACCCTTTTTTTCAGTCCTTGCAAGGGAGCCACCTATGCCCATCACAGTCGGTCAGGACACATCCAAGACGCGCAAGACGCTTGAGGTGAACGGCAAGACCTATGCCTATTATTCCATCCCCGCCGCCGAGGAAGCGGGGCTCGGTGCCTTCTCGCACCTGCCCGCCGCTCTGAAAGTGGTGCTGGAGAACATGCTGCGCTTCGAGGACGGCAAGACCGTCTCGGTGGACGACATCAAGGCGTTCTCGGAATGGGGTGCCCTTGGCGGCAAGAACCCTCGCGAGATCGCCTATCGCCCCGCCCGCGTGCTGATGCAGGACTTCACCGGCGTTCCCGCCGTGGTCGATCTTGCCGCCATGCGTGACGGCATCAAGGCTCTGGGCGGCGACGCGCAGAAGATCAACCCGCTGAACCCCGTTGACCTCGTGATCGACCACTCGGTGATGATCGACGAGTTCGGCAACCCGCGTGCGTTCCAGATGAACGTGGATCGCGAGTATGAGCGCAACATCGAGCGCTACGAATTCCTCAAGTGGGGTCAGTCGGCCTTCAACAACTTCCGCGTTGTGCCGCCGGGCACCGGCATCTGCCACCAGGTGAACCTGGAATATCTGGCCCAGACCGTCTGGACCGACACCGATCAGGACGGCCTGGAAGTCGCCTATCCCGACACGCTGGTGGGCACCGACAGCCACACCACCATGGTCAACGGCGCCGCCGTTCTGGGCTGGGGCGTGGGCGGCATCGAGGCCGAGGCCGCGATGCTGGGCCAGCCGGTCTCCATGCTGATCCCCGAAGTGGTCGGCTTCAAGCTGACCGGCGAGATGGTCGAAGGCACCACCGGCACCGACCTCGTGCTGAAGGTCGTGGAAATGCTGCGCGCCAAGGGCGTGGTCGGCAAGTTCGTGGAATTCTACGGCGCGGGCCTCGACACCCTGCCGCTGGCGCAGCGTGCCACCATCGCCAACATGGCCCCGGAATACGGCGCCACCTGCGGCTTCTTCCCGATCGACGACGAGACGCTGCGTTACCTGCGCCAGACCGGCCGTGACGAAGACCGCATCGCGCTGGTCGAGGCCTATGCCAAGGAGAACGGCTTCTGGCGGACCTCGGATTACGATCCGATCTACACCGACACGCTGGAACTCGACATGGGCACCATCGTGCCCGCCATCTCCGGCCCCAAGCGTCCGCAGGATTACGTCAAGCTGACCGATGCCGCCCCGGCCTTCACCAAGGTCGTCGCGGATTATCGCGGCATCGACATCTCGGATGCGGCCAAGGACATGGCGGACGAGGGCCCGGTGGCCACCAAGCCGGTCAACGTCCACAAGACCGCCAAGGTCGAGGGCGAGGAATACGAGCTGAAAGACGGCTCGGTGGTGATCGCCTCGATCACGTCGTGCACCAACACCTCGAACCCCTATGTGCTGATCGGCGCGGGCCTTGTCGCCCGCAAGGCCCGTGCACTGGGCCTGAACCGCAAGCCCTGGGTGAAAACCTCGCTGGCGCCCGGCTCGCAGGTGGTGACCGAATATCTCGACGCCGCCGGCCTGACCGAAGATCTCGACGCGGTGGGCTTCAACCTCGTGGGCTATGGCTGCACCACCTGCATCGGCAACTCCGGCCCGCTTCAGCCGGAAATCTCGAAGGCGATCAACGAAAACGACCTGATCGCGACCTCGGTGCTTTCGGGCAACCGGAACTTCGAAGGCCGGATCTCGCCCGACGTGCGCGCCAACTACCTGGCCTCGCCGCCGCTGGTCGTCGCCTATGCGCTGGCCGGTGACATGAACATCGACATCTCCAGCGACCCGATCGCCCAGACGCCGGACGGCAAGGACGTCTATCTGAAAGACATCTGGCCCTCCAACCAGGAGATCGCCGAGCTGGTCGAGAAAGTCGTCACCCGCGAGGCCTTCCAGTCGAAATACGCCGACGTCTTCAAGGGCGACGAGAAGTGGCAGGGCGTGGAAGTCAAAGGCGGCGAAACCTATGACTGGCCGCCGACCTCGACCTATGTGCAGAACCCGCCGTATTTCCAGGGCATGAGCCAGGAACCGGGCGTGATCACCAATATCGAAGGCGCGCGCATCCTCGCGGTCCTCGGCGACATGATCACCACCGACCACATCTCGCCCGCCGGTTCGTTCAAGGAAAGCACCCCCGCAGGTCAGTATCTGGTCTCGCATCAGGTTCCGGTCCGCGAGTTCAACTCCTACGGCTCGCGTCGCGGCAACCACGAAGTCATGATGCGCGGCACCTTCGCCAACATCCGCATCAAGAACGAGATGCTGGACGGCGTCGAAGGCGGTTACACCAAAGGGCCCGATGGCGCGCAGACCTCGATCTACGAAGCGTCGATGGCCTATCAGGAGGCCGGCACCCCGCTGGTCATCTTCGGTGGCGAGCTTTACGGTGCGGGCTCCTCGCGTGACTGGGCGGCAAAAGGCACCGCTCTGCTGGGCGTGAAGGCCGTGATCGCGGAAAGCTTCGAGCGGATCCACCGTTCGAACCTGGTGGGCATGGGCGTCATTCCCTTCGAGTTCACCGGCGACGACACCCGCAAATCGCTGGGTCTGACCGGCGACGAGACCGTGGCGATTGCCGGGCTCGACACCGTGACCCCGCTGGCCGAGGTGCCCTGCACCATCACCTTCGCGGACGGGTCGACCAAGACGATCCAGCTCAAGTGCCGCATCGATACGGCCATCGAGAAGGAATATGTCGAGCACGGCGGCGTGCTGCACTACGTGCTGCGCAACCTCGCCAAGTCCTGATCGGCACAGAAGCGATCCCCGCCCGCGACCCAGCGGGCGGGTGACAGACAAAAAAGCCTGCCGGATGGTCCGGCAGGCTTTTTTGTTGCTCTGTCTCTTTCGCGAGCACGTCGCCGAGAGGTCCGGCGTGCTCCTGCCCGCGGCCAGCGCAGCGTGCCGGGTGTCGGGCATGGTTTGCCCTTCATGGCGTGACAGTCCCGCGCGCCGCCCCGGAGGCCGGAACTCACCCTGCGCCGAACAGCCGCTCCGCCTCTTCCGCGCTGTAGCGCCCCAGCCGCACATCCTCCTCCACCAGCGCCCTGTCGCGCGCCGCCGGATCGCCGTAGCCGCCGCCGCCCGGCGTCTTGACCCGCACCCGGTCGCCGGCACTCAGCGCAATGTCCTGCGCCTTCGAGAGATGCTCCGGCGTGAATGTCTCGCCGCTCCGCGTCACCGCGACCTCGTTCACCGCGCCGTCGCCGCCGCCCAGCACGCCCTGCGGGCCGAACCGCCCGTGATCCATCACGAAGCTCGCCCGCGCCGTGCCCCTGAGGATCTCCACCTCGTAATCCAGCCCGAACCCGCCGCGATGCGCCCCGGCCCCGCCCGAGCCCTCGCGCAGCGCGTAGCGGTGATAGAGCACCGGGAATTGCTGCTCCATGATCTCCACCGGCGGCGCCTTGGAAATGCCGATGGTCGAGCAGCCGTTGGAAATACCGTCGCCCCCCGCATAGCCGCCATAGCCGCCGCCCGAGATCTGATACATCACATAGCTCTGCCCGGTCTCGGCCACCTCGCCGCCCAGCGCGAAATTGCCCGAAGAGCCCGCCGGCGACGCGCTCACCCTGTCGGGCAGCGCGTCCACCAGCGCGGCAAACACCGCCTCGGCGATACGCTGGCTGACCTCCGCCGCGCAGCCCGAGACCGGCCGCGGATAATGCGCATCGAGGAATGTGCCCTCGGGGCGGATAATTTCCAGCGGCTCGAAGGCCCCGGCGCTGATCGGCACATCGGGAAAGATGTGCCGCATGGCGAGATAGACCGAGCTGTGCGTGGTCGCCAGAACCGAGTTCATCGGCCCGGCGCAGGGCGCGCTGGACCCGGTGAAATCGAAGGTCAGCTTTTCCCCGTCGGCGGTGATCGCAAGCCGGATCTCCAGGGGGTCGTTCACCACCCCGTCGCTGTCGATCCAGGCCGTCGAGCGATAGACGCCCGGCGGAATCGCCGCGATCTGCGCCCGCATCTGCTCGGCGGCACGGCGGCGCAGCTCGGCAATGGCCTCGCGCACGGTGTCGTCGCCATAGCGGTCGAGCAGCCGCGTCAGCCGCGCCTGCCCCACGTAAAGCGCCGCCGCCTGCGCCTTCACATCGCCGATGCGCTGATCGGCGACGCGGATGTTGGAGCAGATGATCGCGTAGATCTCCGGATCGAGCTCGCCCTGCTTGAAGAGTCGCACCGGCGGCAGGCGCAGCCCCTCCTGTTCCACCGCCGTGGCGCTGGCCGAGAACCCGCCGGGCACCGCGCCGCCGGTATCGGGCCAGTGGCCGGTATTGCTGAGCCAGCAGAAAATCTCGCCCCCGCGCCAGACCGGCATGGCAAAGCGCACATCCATCAGATGGGTGCCGCCGAGATAGGGGTCGTTGACGATATAGATGTCCCCCGGCCGCGGCGCCGCGACGCGCCCCTCGGCGATCATCTCGATGATCTTGCGGGTGGAATGCTGCATGACGCCGACAAAGACCGGCAAGCCTTGCGAGCCCTGCGCGATCAGGCTGCCATCCTCGGCGGCATAGATTCCGTCCGAGCGGTCGTTGGCCTCGGCGATCACCGGCGAAAACGCGGCGCGGGAAAAGCTCAGATCCATCTCGTCGCAGACCTGTTGCAGCCCCGACTGGATAACGGTGAGGGTGATGGGATCGAGACTCATGACCTTCCTCCAAAGGATCGCCCGGCCACAGGGGCGCGCCGTGCGTATTTGGAAAGAGAAGAAGACAGGGGCGCCTCTTTGCCCCTTCTTCTCTTTGACAAATACGCATGCGGCATCGGCCATGGCAGGGTCGCGGGTCCGGTCGAGGGCGCGGCGCTCATGATCCGCCCCCCAGCGTGACGATCAGATTGCCGTCGCCATCCTGGGTGGCCCGGTCGCCCGGTTCCAGCACCAGCGTGCAGTCCATCTGCTCGACAATCGCCGGGCCGGTGAGCGTGGCCTCGGGCGGCAGAAAATCGCGCCAGTAGACCGGCGTGTCGGTCCAGCTCTCGAAATAGACCCTGCGCGTGCCGGTCCGCGCCTCGGCCAGCGTGGCCTTGCGGCCCGCCGCGTCGATCAGCGCCGAGAGGTCGATCTCCGGGCGGCGGCCGATCACCGAGGTGTTGAGATTGACCAGCGCCGGGCGGATTTCCGGCAGGCGCACCTGGAAGCGGCGGAAATAGGCCTCCTCGAAGAGCGCTTGCAGATCGTCGCGTGTGGGCGTGGCGGAGGCGAGCGGGACGCGCAGCAGATGGGTCTGGCCGATGAAGCGCATCTCAACCGAATGGGTCACGTGCAGCTCGGCGATCTCGACCCGCTCGCGGGCGATGGCGGCGCGGCCCTCCCCGGTCTGGCGTGCGAAGAGCGCATGCACCTCCTCCATGTCGCAGACATCGAGCGGCTTGTTCACCGTGGCGACGTAATCGTGGCGCAGATCGGCGACGATGCAGCCCAGAGCGTTGGTGATGCCCGGGCGCGCGGGCACCAGCACGCGCGGCACGCCCAGCTCGCGGGCGATGGCGCAGGCATGCAGCGGCCCGGCGCCGCCGAAGGCGAAGAGCGCGAAATCGCGCGGGTCTTCGCCCAGCGAAACGGAGACCATGCGCACCGCATCGGCCATCTTCGCCGTGGCGATGCGCAGCACCGCCGCCGCCGCCTCTGTCGCATCGAGCCCCAGCCGGTCGCCGAGCGTTTCGGCAAAGGCGGCGCGGATCGTCTCCAGCGACACCCCTCCGGCGCCGGTGTTCAGCCGCTCCGGGTTCATCCGTCCAAGCAGCATATTGGCATCCGAGATTGTCGGCTCCGTGCCGCCCTTGCCGTAGCAGATCGGTCCCGGCACCGAGCCCGCGCTTTCCGGCCCCACCTGCAACAGCCCCGCCGCATCGACCCGCGCGATGGAGCCGCCGCCCGCGCCCACGGTGCGCACATCGACCATGGGCACATGGATCGGCATGGCGTATTCGATCTCGATCTCGTGGCTCACCGCCGGGTCGGCGCCCCGGATCATCGCCACATCGGTGCTGGTGCCGCCCATATCGTAGGTCAGCAGGTCCGGGATGCCCGCGCGGCGCCCGGTATAGGCCGCCGCCATCACGCCGGAGGCCGGGCCGGACATCACCGTCTTGGCGGCCTCCTCCGCCACCACCCGTGCCGAGACCATGCCGCCATTGCCGTTCATCACCAGCAGGTCGCGCCCGTAACCGCGCTCCGACAGCCGGTCGGCCAGCCGCTCCACATAGCGGCGCAGCAGCGGCTGCACCGAGGCGTTGACCGCCGCCGTCACCCCGCGCTCGTATTCGCGGCTTTCCGAAATCAGCGCGTGGCCGAGGGTGATATTGCCGTTGGGCCAGATCTCGCGGGCGATCTCTCCGGCGCGGATCTCATGCGCGGGGTTGGCATAGGCGTGCAGGAAATGAATCACCAGCGCCTCGCAGCCCTTTTCCACCAGTGCGAACAGCGCGACGCGCAGGGCGTCTTCGTCGAGCGGCAGATAGACGCTGCCATCGGCCAGCAGCCGCTCGGGGATCTCCAGCCGCAGGTCGCGCGGGATGATCGGGCGGAACTGGCCGGTCATGCCATAGGCATGCGGCCTTGTGCGGCGGCCGAGCTCCAGCACGTCGCGGAACCCCTGCGTGGTGATCAGCCCGGTCTTGCAGAGCCGACGCTCCAGCACCGCGTTGGTGGTGGTGGTGGTGCCGTGCACGATGAGATCCAGCGCGGCGGCATCGACCGAGGCCGCATCCAGCGCCGCCAGCACCCCCATCGCCTGATTGTCGAGCGTGGTCGGCACCTTGGCGAGTTTCACCGCCGCGGCGCGGCTGTCATAGAACACCAGATCGGTGAAGGTGCCGCCCACGTCGATCCCGGCAAAGGCGCCGGTCAGCTCGTCTGTCATGTGGTCCTCGACAGGATGGCCGCGCGGATCTTGTCCGGGGTCGCGGGCAGATGGTGGATGCGCGCGCCCGTGGCATGGGCGATGGCGTTCAGCACGGCGGGCGCGGTGGGGATGAGGCAATGCTCGCCCAACCCCTTGGCGCCGTAAGGCCCGTGCGCGTCGCCGCTCTCGACGATCAGCGTGTCGATGGGGGGCACGTCGCCGATGGTGGGGATGAGGTAATCGTGCAGGTTCTCGGTGCGGCCCGGCAGGAATTCCTCCATCAGCGCCATGCCGATGCCCTGCGCCACGCCGCCCTCGATCTGGCCCTCGACCAGCAGCGGGTTGATGGCCTTGCCGACATCATGCGCCGCCACAATACGCCGCAGCTTCACCGTGCCAAGCGCCATATCGACCTCCAGTTCGCAGATCTGCGCGGCGGTGCCGAAGACGGCGTAGGGGTCGCCCTGCCCGTTCGCGTCGAGCGGCGTGGTCGGTGGATCGTAGCTCTCGATAGCCTCCAGCGCATAAGGCGCGCCCGGCGGCAGCTCGACCCGCACGGTGGTGCCCCCGTCGGTGAGCAGGATGCCCTCTTCGGTGAACGCAATCTCGGCGGCGTCCGAGACATTGCCCAGCCGCAGGATCTGCGCCCGCAGCGCTTCGCCGCAAAGCCGGGCGGCATTGCCGGAGATATAGGTCTGGCGGCTGGCAGATGTCTTGCCCGCATCGGGGGTGATGTCGGTATCCGGCCCCACCCGCGTCACGGCGGAGACCGGCACGCCCAGGGCCTCGGCAAAGATCTGGGTGATGACCGTGTTCGAGCCCTGCCCGATGTCCACCGCACCCTGATGCAGCATCAGCATGCCCTCTGCCGTCACCCCCGCGCGGATGGTCGAGGGGTTCGACATCGAGGTGTTGCCGCAGCCATACCAGCCCGCCGCCA
The DNA here is from genome assembly GCF_024721115.1 of Salipiger pentaromativorans. Taxonomy (GTDB): domain Bacteria; phylum Pseudomonadota; class Alphaproteobacteria; order Rhodobacterales; family Rhodobacteraceae; genus Salipiger; species Salipiger pentaromativorans. Next base: position 156,422 of record NZ_JAMDHK010000001.1, read on the forward strand.
CGCCGACCCCCCGCTTGCGGTCCTCATGGCTGGCGTTGAACGCCGCCACCTCGGCTTGCGCCCTGTCCCAATGCGGTTTCAGCGCGTCGAGACAGGCGTCGATGCCCATGCCGGTGTCAAAGACCTGCCCGGTCACGGTCGGATCGCCGTTCACCAGGCAGTTGCGGCGGCGGAAGTCCAGCCGGTCGAGGCCCAACTTTTCGGCCAGCATGTCGTAGAGCTGCTCCTGCGCCAGCGCCGATTGCGGCACGCCGAAGCCGCGAAAGGCCCCGGCGGGCGCGGTGTTGGTGTGAATCCCCGCGCTTTTCGCCTGATAATTCGGCGTCCGGTACGGCCCGCTGGCGTGGATCGGCACGCGGTTCGCCACGGTCGGCCCCCAGCTCGCATAGGCGCCGGTGTTGAACACGCCGTCAAAGCGTGCGGCGACGATATGGCCATCGGCATCGGCGCCGATCTCCATCACCATGTCCGAGGGGTGGCGCTTGGTCGAGGTCGAGATCGACTCGCCCCGCGTATAGGCGATGCGGACCGGGCGGTTCAGATGCCAGGCGGCCAGTGCCACATAGGGCTGCGCGGTGAGATCCAGCTTGGAGCCGAAGCCGCCGCCCACCGCCGTGGGCAGGATGCGCACCGCCTCGGGCGCGAGCCCCATGATCGTGGCGATGCCGTCGCGGTTCATATAGGGCGCCTGGGTGCAGCAGGAAATCTCGATCCGGTCCCCGACCCGGCGGGCCGAGGCCGCCTCGGGCTCGATATAGCCATGCTCGATGAAACCGGTGGAGAAGCGGCCCGAGACCACATGCGCGGCACCCTTCAGCGCGGCATCGGCATCGCCGCGCGCCACATAGCCCCGGCACATGACGTTTTCGGCGCGGCTCTGGTGCAGTTGCGCGGCGCTCTCGGCCCCCTCCGGGGTGAGGATCGCGGGCCGTTCCTCCCACTCGACCGGAAACGCTGCCATGGCGTCGAGCGCCTCCTGCGTGCCGACCACCGCCGCCACCGCCTCGCCCTTGAATCGCGCCTCGCCCTCGGCAAAGACCGGCTGGTCTTCGAAACCGGGGATGACGCCGAAACGGTTCTCGCCGGGGATGTCGGCGGCGGTGAGGATCAGGTCGAGCCCGTTGGCCTCGCGAAACGCCTCAAGATCGCCGAAACGAAAGGTCGCCCGGTGATAGGGCGAGCGGATCACCCGCACCACCAGCGCGTCGCTGGGCGCCACATCATCACCGAAGCGCTCCTCGCCGGAGAGTTTAGGCCCGCCGTCGAGCCGAGCGATGGGCGCGCCCACGCCGCCCTCGGTCAGCGGTTCGGTGCCGGACGCATCGAGCACCGCCGCGACGATCTTGCGATACCCCGTGCAGCGGCAGAGCACGCCACCGAGCGCATCCGCGACATTCTCCTCGCTCAGTGCCGCCCCCGAGCGCAGCAGCGCCACCGCCGAGACCATCATGCCGGGCGTGCAGATCCCGCATTGCGCCGCCTGATGGCGCTGAAAGCTCTGCGCCAGCCGCGCCGCGTCGCGATCCGCCGCCACAAGCCCGGCCTGGGTTTCCACCGCGCAGCCCTGCACCTGCCCCGCCGCCATCAGGCAGGAACAGACCGGCGCGCCATCGACCAGCACCGTGCAGGCGCCGCAATCGCCCGCGTTGCAGCCGACCTTGACGTCCTTCGCCCCGGCCACCTCGCGCAGCACATCCGACAGCCGCGCCGTGGCCTCGGCGGGCACGGTGACCTCGGCGCCGTTGAGGACAAAGCCGATATGGCCCTGCGGTGCATCAAGCGACATGAGCGGCCTCCTCTGCCATGGCGTCCACGAGCGTGCGGGTCACAAGTATGCGAACCGCCTCGTCGCGATAGGCCGCCGGCGCCCGGACATCGCCGATGGGCGCCAGCTCTGGAAACGGATAGTCCTGCGCGATTTCGGGCACGTCCGAAAGGCGCTTGCCGCTCAGGACGGATTCCAGATCGGGCAGCCGCCGCGCCGCCGGCGAACAGGCGCCCACGGCGATGCGCGCGCGCGCGATGCGGCCCGCCTCCGTCTCGACCGTCGCCGCGACCATGGCGATGGAGATCACCAGATAGCGCCGCGCCCCGAGCTTGCGAAACGCCCCCCGCCCTTCGGCGGCGGGCACATGCACCGCGGTCACGATCTCGCCCGGGCGCAGCGCGGTGGCGCGCGGGCCGGTGATGAAGGCGTCGAGCGGCAGCCGCCGCGTGCCCGTCTCCGATTGCAGCGCGACCTCGGCATCCAGCGCCAGCAGCGCCGGCACCCCGTCCGCCGCCGGAGAGGCGTTGCAGAGATTGCCCGCCACCGTACCCGCGTTCTGGATCTGCACCGACCCGACCTCGCGCGCGGCGGCCCGGAGCCCGTCGAAGAGCGGCGGCAGATCGGCCCGCAGCAGCTCGCTCCAGGTGGTCGCGGCGCCGATACGCCAGCCCTCCGGCCCGGAGGTCACGCCGCGCAGCCCGGCAACGCGCGTCAGATCGACCATCTCGCCGGGCGGCGGGCCATCGCGCAGCGCCGGATATAGATCGGTTCCACCCGCCAGCACCACCGCTCCGGGCGCCCGCATCAGGGCCAGCGCGGCGTCGAGCGATTCGGGACGATGCAAGGACATGGCGAGTCTCCGGGCTTGTCGCTTGGACGAGTCTTTTCATTCGTATGCAAACGAAGATACCCGCAGCCTATGAGCGCGGCGCGGAACCTGTCAATCCGCTTGCACGCGGCATGCCCCGCCGCCGCGCGGAATGCTGAAATTCTCACCACGGCGCCGGCCCGCCCCCGCCCCCGCCCTGCCGCCGCTTGACAGAAAGCCCCCGAACATGCGTTCGTATACAAACGAATTGACGCCACCAGGCCAGCGACAGGAGCCCGCGACGTGACGGCTGAGACGTCTTCAGTGAACCGCAGCGGCCCGGACCGTCCGGAGAAGATTCGCTGCGACGCCTGCCCGGTGATGTGCTTCATCGCCGAGGGCCGCGCCGGCGCCTGCGACCGCTACGCCAACGAGGGCGGCACGCTGGTGCGGCTCGACCCGCTGACCATCCTGCAAAACCGCGCCGACGAAGACATCGCGCTGGTCCCGTTTCTCGAACATGAATGGGACGGCGACATCGTGTCGGGCGAAGAGACCTTCATCACCGCAGTGGGCTCCGGCACGACCTATCCCGATTACAAGCCCGCGCCCTTCATCGTCGCCTCCAAGGCGGCGGATGCGGATATGATCACCGTGGTGACCGAGGGGATCTTTTCCTATTGCGGCGCCAAGGTGAAGATCGACACCGACCGGCATCTGGGCAGCGAATGCGCCTGGGTGCGCGCCGAAGGCGAGGTGATCGGCCATGTGACCACCTCGGAATACGGCAGCCAGATGCTGAGCCTCGGCGGGGTCAATCACCTCACCGGCGGCTCCAAGAAAGAGGGCCGCGCGACCTGCGCCGCGCTGCTGGCGCTATGCAATGGCGAAAGCGTCGCGCTGAGCATCGACAATGGCGCAGAGCTGGAGATTGCCGCCGGGCAGGCACCGGTGGTCAATGGCCAGCGTGAAGAGCGCATGCGCGTGGGCTGCGGCTCGGCCACGGTGGGCATGTTCGCGGCGCAGTGGAAGGGGCTGGTGGACGAGGTTGTCGTGGTCGATGATCATATCACCGGCGTGATGTCCGAACATCAGGCGGGCAAGGTGATCGGCTGGCGCCCCACGGGGATCAAGATCAACGGGCGCCGCTCCACCCCGGGGCGCTATTTCCAGGTGGCCGAGCCCGGCACCGGCTGGGGCGGCACCGATCTGACCGACCCGCTGACGATCCTGGGGCCGTGGAAGACCGGAATCGCCTGGCCCGGCCTGTCGCTGCTCATGGTCTCGACCACCGGCGAGCACGCCGCTTATTACGAACTGGATGACGATCTGCGCCCGGTTCAGCAGGAGATGCCGGCGCGGTTGCGGCCCTCGGTCCGGCGGATCGAGGAGAATTGCGAACCCTCCTTGGCCTCGGTGCTGTTCATGGCCGGCGCCGGCGGCTCGCTGCGCTCCGGCGTCACCGAGAACCCCGTCGGCCTGACGCGCTCGGTGCAGTCGCGGCTCACCCGGGTGACCTGCGGCGGCGCGCCGGTGATGATGTGGCCCGGCGGCGGCATCACCTTCATGTCGGACGTGACGCAGATGCCGAAGAACGCCTTCGGCTACGTGCCGACCCCGGCGCTGGTCGCCCCCATCGAATTCACCATGACGCGCGCCGATTATCAGGCGCTTGGCGGACATATGGATTACGTGATGCCGCTGGAGGACGCACTGAAGGGCGTTACCGGACGGCAGAGCGATCACCGGCTCTCCGGACGCCGCGCCGAAAGCCGCAAGTCGGGCGCGCCCTGGCCGCTGCCCGGGGAGCGCCGGGAATGAGCTTTCACGAGGCGCCCATCGTGCGGATGGCCCGGGATGGCCGGATGCGGCTGAGCCACGGCCCCATCGACGTGATCGTGACCGCCGAGGGCCCGGCCGAGGCGGCCCGCGCCGCGCTGCGCCGGGCGCATGTGGCTTTCGATCCGGTGCTGAACGATCTTTGCGCCGAACTGCCCCGGCTGCGCGCGGCGCAGGGGCCGGCGCCACGCGGCGCCGTCGCCCGCCGGATGCAGCGCGCGACCGATCGTTTCGCGCCCGCCTTCGTGACGCCGATGGCGGCGGTGGCCGGGGCGATCGCCGATCACCTGCTTGCAGCGATGCTGATCCCCGGCCACGGGCTCGAGCGCGCGCATGTGAACAATGGCGGCGACATCGCGCTCTGGACCGGCGCCGCGCCGCTGCGGCTGGCGGTCTGCGAAGACCCGCTGACCCGCGCCCCCGGCGCCCGTGCCACCATCGCCGCCGGCGCCGGCATCGGCGGCGTGGCGACCTCGGGCTGGCGCGGGCGGTCCCAGTCGCTGGGCATCGCCGATGCGGTCACCGTGCTGGCGCGCGACGCGGCGCAGGCCGATGCCGCCGCCACGCTGATCGCCAATGCGGTGGACCTGCCCGGCCACCCCGCCATCGCGCGCCGGCCCGCCTCGGCCCTCGCGCCCGACAGCGATCTGGGCGACCGCCCGGTCACGGTCGCGGTCGGCCCGCTGGGCGCGGCCGAGATCCGCAAGGCGCTGGACGCCGGGCGGACATTGGCCGAAGAGTACAGCAGCCGGGGTCTCCTCCATGCCGCCTGCCTTGCGCTGGCCGGCGAACGGGTGGTGCTCGGGTCCATGATTGCCGAAAAGGAGCCATGCCATGGCTGACGTCAAACTCCGCAAGACGCTGATTCAGGTCGAGACCATCTATCACGAGGGCGGTCCCGCCCCCGAGGTGCCGCAGAAACGCGCCGCCGCGCTTGCGGTCATCGAAAACCCCTTCGCCGGCGGCTACACCGAGGACATCGCGCCGTTCATGAAGGATCTGGAACCCCTGGGGGTGCAGATGGCTGGCGAGCTGATCGCCGCGCTCGGCGGCGACGCGACGGCAATCGAGGGCTATGGCAAGGGCGCCATCGTCGGGGTGAACGGCGAGGTCGAACATGGCGCGCTCTGGCATGTGCCCGGCGGCTATGCGATGCGCGATTCCATCGAGAAGAGCATGGCCATCGTGCCCTCGACCAAGAAGGTCGGCGCGGCGGGCACACGGCTCGACGTGCCGGTGACCCATACCAACGCCTCTTACGTGCGCTCGCATTACGATGCGGTCGAGGTCGGCATCCCCGACGCCCCGCGCCCCGACGAACTGGTGCTGGTGCTGGTGATGACCACCGGCGGCCGGGTGCATGCCCGTGTCGGCGGCCTGACGAAAGAGGACGTCAAGGGCGAGGACGGATTGCGGTGAAACTGCGCAAGATCATCACGCAGGTCGAGGAGACCCGCTCGGAGATGGGGCGGGCGGTGACGCCGCCCGCCCGCCGGGCGCTCGCGGCGGCGGTGATCGAGAACCCGTTTGCCGGGCGCTATGCAGAGGATCTGTCGGAGCTGATCGACACCGGCGCCACGCTGGGCGATCTGCTGGGCCGCGAGGCGCTGGCGGCGCTCGGCTGCGGCGCGCAGGCGGTCGAGGGCTATGGCAAGGCCGCGCTGGTGGGCGAACTGGGCGAGCTGGAACATGCCGCCGCCCTGCTGCACCCCAGGCTCGGCGCGCCGCTGCGCGCGGTGCTAGGCGGCGGCAAGGCGCTGGTGCCCTCCTCCAAGGCCATCGGACGCGCGGGCGAGATTCTCGATATTCCGCTGGGGCACAAGGACGCCGCCTATGTGCGCAGCCATTTCGACGGCATGCGGCTGCGCCTGCCCGACGCCCCGCGCCCGCGCGAGATCGTGGTGGCGGTGGCGTTGCAGCAGACCGGCCGCCCGCTGCCCCGCGTCGGCGGGCTGCGACATGACGAGGTCCTTGGCGAGGACGGGCTGCGATGACCGTCTGCGCGCCACCACAGGCCCTTGGCGCCGCTTCGCGCCGCGCCCGGCTTGCCTGGCCGGCGGCGATCGCCCAAGCTCGGGGCGGACGCCCCGTCCCGACCCGCCGCCCGTCCGGCGCCCCTTTCAGAACCCGATACCCGGCACAAAGACCGGATCATCCCAGGGAGCCCCGAGGGCCCCGACCAACAGGAGAGTGATACGCGATGAACCTGATGAGACGCACCGTGCTGGCCACGGCCGCCGCCCTGGCCCTGACCCCTGCCGCAGCTTTTGCGCAGGACACGATCAAGGTCGGCGAGATCAACCATTACAAACGGATGGCCGCCTTTGCCGAGCCCTACAGGAAGGGCATCGAACTGGCGCTGAGCGAGATCAACGCCGATGGCGGCGTGCTGGGCAAGGATCTGGAATTCATCTTCCGCGACGACCAGGGCGACCCCGCCGAGGCGGTGAAGATCGCCGAAGAACTGATGACCCGCGACGGCGCGGTGATGTTCACCGGCTCGATCCTGTCCAACGTCGGGCTGGCGCTGTCGAGCTTCGCCAACGAGAAGAAATATCTCTACCTCGCCTCCGAGCCGCTGGCCGACACGCTGGTGTGGAAATCCGGCAACCCCTACACCTTCCGCCTGCGCGTCTCGACCTGGGTGCAGGCCGCCATGCTGGCCGAGGAGGCCGCCAAGACCGACGCGGTGACCTACGCCACCATCGCGCCGAACTACGCCTATGGCACCGATGCGGTCGAGGCGTTCAAGGCCAACCTCAAGATGCTGAAGCCCGAGGTGGAATTCGTCGCCGAGCAATGGCCGGCGCTGTTCAAGATCGACGCGGGCGCCGAGGTGCAGGCCATCGAACGCGCCAAGCCCGACGCGATCTACAACGTCACCTTCGGCACCGACCTTGCCAAATTCGTGCGCGAGGGCACCGACCGGGGGCTGTTCGACGGCCGTCCCGTCTACGGGCTGCTGACCGGCGAGCCGGAATATCTCGAACCGCTGGAGGACGAGGCGCCCGAGGGCTGGTTCGTCACCGGCTTCCCCTGGTACGGGTTCGAGGACGGCACACCGGGCAAGACCTTTGTCGATGCCTATGAGGCCTTTACCGGCGAGACGCCGAAGATCGGCTCGCTGGTGGGCTACATGACCGCGCAGAGCATCGCCGCCGCGATTGCCAAGGCGGGCGCCACCGATACCGAGGCGCTGCGCATGGCCTTCGAGGGGCTCGAGGTCGAAAACACCCCCATCGGCACGCTGCATTACCGCGAGATCGACAACCAGTCGACGCTGGGCGCCTGGACCGGCACCACGGCGGTGGTGGACGGCAAGGGCGTGATGGTCGATTGGACATATAACGACCCCGCGCCCTACACGCCCTCCGACGAGGACATCAAGGCGATGCGCCCCGCCGAGTGACACGCTTCGCCTCGCAGGGGGGACGGCTACCGCCCCCCTGCGAGGAAAGCCCGCAAGGGCTTGACGAGCACCGCCCCACCGCGCCTGCACGAAAGTCCCTCCCATGGCCTTCTTCTTCGCCCAGTTCCTCACCGGGCTTGCCAATGCCGCCGCGCTGTTCCTCGTGGCCTCCGGCCTGTCGCTGATCTTCGGCGTTACCCGGATCGTGAATTTCGCGCATGGCTCCTTTTACATGCTCGGCGCCTTCATCGGCATCGTGCTGATGGATCTGCTGCCCGGCCATGTCGACTTCTGGGGCGCGATCCTGCTCACCGGCCTTGCGGTGGGGCTCATCGGCGCCGTGGTCGAGATGGTGGTGCTGCGCCCGATCTACCGCGCGCCGGAGCTCTTCCAGCTTGTCGCCACCTTCGGGGTGATCCTCGTCATCCAGGATCTGGCGCTGATGATCTGGGGCGCCGAAGACCGGCTCGGCCCCCGCGCCCCCGGCCTGCGCGGCGTCTGGCGGATCTTCGGCGAGCCGGTGCCGAAATACGACATCGTGCTCATCGCCATCACCCCCTTCATCCTCTTCGCGCTCTGGTATCTCATCGCCCGCACAAGGCTGGGCGTGCTGGTGCGCGCCGCCACGCAGGACCGCGAGATGGTCGGCGCGCTCGGCGTCAACCAGGCCTGGCTCTTCACCGGGGTCTTTGCGCTCGGCTCGGCGCTGGCGGGGCTCGGCGGCGCGCTGCAACTGCCCAAGGGCGGCGCCGATCTGCTGATGGATTTCAACATCATCGGCGCGGTCTTCGTCGTGGTCGTCATCGGCGGCATGGGCTCCCTGCCCGGCGCCTTCATCGCCTCGGTGCTGATTTCGGTGCTGAACGTCTTCGGCGTGACCTACCTGCCGCAATCGACGCTGGTGCTGATGTATGTGGTCATGGCCGTGGTGCTGATCGTGCGCCCCTACGGCCTTCTGGGCCGCGAGGAGGTCGCGGGCGAACACGGTCAGGTCGGCGCGCCGGAAACCCCGATCCGCCCCTACGGCCCCAAGGGCATGGCGCTGGTCGCCGCCCTGCTCACCCTTCTGGCGCTGCTGCCCGCCTTTGCCGAGCCCTTCGTGCTGACGCTGGTGGTCGATATGGTGGTCTTTGCGCTGTTCGCCGCCAGCCTGCATTTCATCCTCGGCTCCGGCGGGCTGGTCAGCTTTGGCCATGCGGCGTTTTTCGGTGGCGGCGCCTATGCGGCGGCGCTGCTGGTCTATCACACCGGCACGCCGATGGAGCTGGCCTTTCTCTTCGCGCCGCTCGCCGCCGGGCTGCTGGCGCTGGGGATCGGCTGGTTCTGCATCCGCCTCACAGGCGTCTATTTCGCCATGCTGACCTTGGCCTTCTCGCAGCTCGTCTGGAGCCTCGCCTTCCAGTGGCGCTCGGTCACGCGCGGCGATGACGGGCTGGTCAATATCTGGCCCGCCGACTGGCTGAACGGCAGCGTACCCTATTACTATTTCGCGCTGGCCTTTGGCGTCGGCGGCATCCTTTTCCTGCGCCATGTCATTCACGCGCCCTTCGGCTACGCCCTGCGCGCCGGGCGCGACAGCCCGCGCCAGGCCGAGGCCACCGGCATCGACGTGAAGCGCGTGCAATTTGTGGCCTTCGCGCTGGCGGGCGCCATGGCGGGGCTCGCGGGCGGGATCTTTGTCTTCTCCAAGGGCTCGGTCTTCCCGACGGAGCTGGAGATCGCCAAGAGCTTCGACGCGCTGATCGTGGTCTTTCTCGGCGGGGTGAAGACGCTGGCGGGGGGCGTCGTGGGCGCCAGCTTCATGACCGTGGTCGAGGACTGGCTGGTGCGGCTGGAATACTGGCGCCTGCTGCTGGGGCTGGTGATCATCGCGGTGGTGATCGTGATGCCCGAAGGCATCGTCGGCACCCTGCGCACGCTCTGGCGGCGCATCCGCCACAGCGATGAGGAGGCGGTCTGATGTCCGAGATCCTGCGTGTCGAAAACCTCAGAAAGAGCTATGACGGCTTTCTCGCTGTCAACGGCGTGTCCTTCGCGGTGGCGAAGGGCGAGCTGAAGGCGCTGATCGGCCCCAACGGGGCGGGCAAATCCACCTGCTTCAACATGCTCATGGGGCAGCTCAAACCCAGCGCCGGCGAGGTCTATCTCGACGGCCAGCGCATCACCGGCAAGCGTCCGCGCGAAATCTGGCGGCGCGGCGTCGGGCGCACCTTCCAGATCACCGGCACCTATCAATCGATGAGCGTGATCGAGAATGTGCAGATGGCGCTGATGAGCCACCACAAGCGGATCTTTTCCATCGCGCCCCGCGCCTGGAAGCTCTACCGCGACGAGGCGTTCGAGTTTCTCGACACCGTGTCCATGGCCGATCAAGCCGACCGGCCCTGTTCGGTGCTGGCCTATGGCGATCTCAAGCGGCTGGAGCTGGCGATTGCACTCTGCCACCGCCCGCGCCTCTTGCTCATGGACGAGCCCACGGCGGGCATGGCGCCCTCGGCGCGGATCGAACTCATGCAGCTGGTGGCCGACATCGTGCGGGATCAGGGCGTTTCGGTGCTCTTTACCGAGCATGACATGGACGTGGTCTTTGCCCATGCCCATCACATCATGGTGCTGAACCGGGGCGAGCTGATCGCCGACGGCTCCGCGACCGAGGTGCGCAACAACCCGCAGGTGCAAGAGGTCTATCTGGGCGGCGGCACGCTCTTCAAGGAGGACGCAAATGCTTAGCGTCGAGCGCATCCACAGCTATTACGGCAAGGCGCATATCCTCAACGACCTGTCCTTCGAGGTGCGGCGCGGCGAGGTGGTGGCGCTGCTGGGCCGCAACGGCGCCGGCAAATCCACCACGATGAAATCGGTGATGCAGCTGGTGCGCCCGCGTCAGGGACAGGTGACGTTTCAGGGCCGTGAGCTGGTGGGCGAGCCCGCCTTCCGCGTCGCCAAATGCGGCATCGGCTACGTGCCCGAGGACCGGCGCATCTTCACCGATCTGACGGTACTTGAGAACCTTGAGGTGGGCCGCCAGCCAAAGCGCGAGGACGCGCCGTTCTGGACGCAGGAGCAGCTCTTCGAGATCTTCCCCAACCTTTTCGAGCGCCGCGCCAACCGGGGCAAGCACATGTCGGGCGGCGAGCAGCAGATGCTGACCATCGCGCGCACGCTGATGGGCAACCCGGCGCTGCTGCTGCTCGACGAGCCTTCGGAGGGCATCGCGCCGGTGATCGTCGAGCAGATGGCCGAGACCATCAAGACGCTGAAGGCCGAGGGGCTGACGGTGATGATCTCGGAGCAGAACCTGCATTTCGCCCGCGCCGTGGCGGATCGCGCGATCATCATCGAGGGCGGGGAAAAGAAATTCGACGGCAGCTTTGCCGAGCTGGAGGCACACCCCGAAATCCGCGACGCCTATCTTTCGGTCTGAGGCGGGTCTGGCGCCCCCTATGAGATCGAGGAGCGCGTCGCATTCGACCGCAAGGAGAGCCAGGCACACCCCCCGCAAGGAATCGCCCACAACGCATGCGGCCTTCGTCGCTAACACGCCGCTGCGGCATTGCCCTCGGACGACATTAACGCTAGGGCAACCCACCGAACAGGAGACCGTAGCCCTTGAACGATTTCCCCAAAGCCCGCACCAGCGCCGAGCACGGCTATCTGCTGGACGAACAGATCGGATTTCTGCTGCGCAAGGCCTATCAGCGCAACTCCACCATCTTTGCCGAGACGGTGCCGGGCAAGCTGACGCCGACGCAGTTCTCGGTGATGCACCGGCTGGCCGAGGACGGACCGATGTCTCAGAACCGGCTGGGCCGTTCGGTGGCGATGGACGGCGCGACCACCAAGGGTGTGGTCGACCGGCTGATCGCGCGTGGGCTGCTGCGCACCGCCCCCGACCCCGATGATCGCCGGCGCCATCTGGTCTCGCTGACGGCGCAGGGCGTGGCGCTGATCGACGAGGCGGTGGAGGCGGCGATCGAGGTCAGCGCCGAAACCCTGGCCCCGCTGCGCGAACGCGAGCGCGAGACGCTGCTGCGGCTTTTGAAGAAGCTGGGGTAACGCGCTGTTTGCAGGTCGGACAGAACAGGGTGTCTGTCGGTCCGCCCCGATAAATGCGCCGCACATCCTGCAACGGTCGCACAGGGCGCCTCTGCGTGGACGACGGCAGGGCTGGCTCTGAAGGGGGGAGCTCCAGGTTGAAAGGAGTGCCCGCAGGGGCCTAAACCGGCGCGAAGGCCCGCAGATGACAACACCGCCAGGGCTGCCGTATCGCCCGCTCCCGGCATTGAGGCGGAAGGTGCGCCTGCTCTGCGTGACGAGTGGGCCGCATCCCGTTTCCTGAGTAGAAACCGCCCTTGGGCACACGCGGCCCGGCCCGCAGGTCCTATCTTCGGGTCCTGACGCTGCCCAACACCTCCCCCGCGTGATCGACAGCGTGCCGTGGATTTTGCGACGGACCTCAGAGGTCCGGCGCGACCTTTCGCGACGACTTCTGAAGGCTGAGATTCTCCGCGATCTCCTTTTCCAGCGTCTTCTTCCGCTCTCCCCAGATGTCCGTGCGAACCGGATCGTAGGCATACATCGAGGCGGTCATGGTCTTGAGCAGCCCTTCATCGCTCGGATGGATGTGGTAGCGGATCGAATAGCTGCATGCAGCGGCCACGCGCAGCTTCATCACCTGAACCGCATCCACAACCCTCACGGGCTGGCCCTCCATGATTTCCTGTAAAGTGGTCTTGAGCTCCTTCTGCTCGAGCAGGACATAGCGGGAATCCGTCCGATCGGAATCGAACCGCGACTGGCAGGTGCTGCCGGCCTGACTGTCGAGGAGCTGGCCCTGAGCGTTGAAATGCCACTCATAGACGGATCCGGCCCCGGAACGGCGCGTGATGGTCGGCGTCCCGTAGGTGGAACCCAAAGCCTCCTGGACCGCCTCATATCTTGGCGCTTCATCTGCCAAAGGCTCCTGGCGACGCAGCACGGCAACGACGCGGCCATTGACGCCATAGACCCCCAAGTGATCGAGAGAGACGGAACCGGCCGTATCGGGCAGATCGCGCGGCTCGGTCAGCTGAACATAGGTCGCGCCCTCGAAATAATTGGTTTTCCGGAAACCCATCATGCCAATAGAGGTTTCCGAAAATCTGGAAAGCCGACCGCGATCCCGGAACACGCTGTACCCGTCGACATCGGCGGCCGTGGTCGGCATGGGCTGACCGAGCGTGACCCCCTTGATGGTCGCGACGGACGGCACCGTCTCGATCCAGCCGGCCCCCATGTTCCCCGACAGGAAGGGTAGCGTGACCGGCTTCTGCATCGTGTCGATATTGAAGGTCAGGCTTTTGTCATCGTTCCGGACGGCCTCGAACTTGCCGGTCTCGCAGGTGCCCCTGCCTTGTTCCGAGACATAGGTTTCCGCCGTCTCCGGATCGACCACCTGCGTGCACTTCCACATCGTGCCATTGATGTCGACCTGAACCCCCTCCTGCGTCACCGAAACGAGGAAATCGGCATATCCCATTCCGATGGACAGTTTGGCGCCATATTCGCCCTCAGCCGTTTCGATGATGGACTGAAGGGATTGCGCCTCTAGCGCGGCAGGTGGGTTTTCATCCTGCTGCTTCTCGGTCTGACGCTCCTCAGTCGTTGTGATGAAGGGCTTAAAGGCTTGCGCCTGAGCATTCGAAGCGGCGGCTGCGAACAGGAGAAAAGCGGTGGTCTTCAAGTATTGCATGGGAACCCTAGACACTTTCTGAGCATGCATTCGTCAATGATTATTGAATGCTATCAAACCGCTTTGATGGCCACCACCTCTTTGAACCGATGAGTTCAGATTTTGCGGCGTCCGGCAAACGCAATGCCTGGATCGTCGCCAACGCGCGCCTCGATCCCGGACAGGAGCCCATCAGAGCGGGCCTCTCCGGCTCCCCTGGTAACGCCTGTGCCGCATGGGCCGCGCGTCGGGGATCGCCACGACCACATTCTTGGCCCTAGACACAATGATAGGCGGGCGGGCATCGAATGCGCAGGGCGCCGAACGGGGCCCGCCCCCTAACCGGCCATGCGTCTGCGGCACCTCACCCCAGAAACCCCCGCACCTCGGCGCTGCTCGCCACATGGCAATAAATCATATTGATGATCCGCAGCTCCGCCTCGTGCAGCTCCATCGTCGCTGCCGCGCAGCAATCCTCGACCACCACCACGCCAAAGCTCTCGTCCGCCAGCGAGCGCACCGTGGAGGAAATGCACTGGTCGGTGAAAATCCCCGCCACGATCACATCGCGGATGCCCATATTGTGCAGGATCATCCGCAGATTGGTGCCGGTCAGCGCCGAATCCGTGGTCTTCGTCACCACAATCTCGTCGCCCACCGGGCCGACCGTATCGACGATCTGGCTGTCCGGGCGGTCCTTGGGCAGCAGCAGATAGTTGAAACCCGGCTTCTTCTGCGACAGCGACCGGTCGCGCCCGTCCTCTTTCTGGCAGGCGATGCGCGCATGGATCACCTCGATGCCATTCGCCCGCGCCCAAGCCTGCAGCGCCGCCGTGTTCGGGATCACCGTGCCCTGCATCCGCTCGAAGAACGGCGCCCAGCGCGCGGCCTCTGCCGGGTCGTCCGGCAGCTCCAGATAGGTGTTCTGGATGTCGATCACCAGAAGCGCCGTCTTCGGCGCCTCCAGAACGATGTCCTCGGGCTCTTCGGCGGTCTCGTAGTAAAACGAGCGCCAGGCGGTCTTCCAGCTCATGCGATCTTCCTTTCCGTCTCCCGCGCACGCCCGATGCCAGACCCGGCGCGCACGGGCGCTGCTCAGATCTCTTCGATCGCCTCGAGACTTTCGGGCAGGATCTGCCCGCCGTCCACCACGATCTGCTGGCCGGTGATATAGCCCGCCTCGTCGCTGGCGAAGAACAGCGCGGCATTGCCGATGTCCTCCACCGCGCCCAGCCGCTTGAGCGGGATCGAGGCGGCCATGGTCTTGAGATACTCCTCGCCCAGATCCTGCAGACCCTCGGTATAGATATTGCCCGGCATCACCGCGTTGATCGTGGTGCCGTAGCGCGACAGCTCCATTGCCGCGGTCTTGAGGAACCCGAGCTGACCCGATTTCGACGCGCCGTAATGCGCCCAGCCCGGGAAGCCCGTTACCGGCCCGGTGATCGACGAGGTCAGCACCACGCGGCCTTTGCCGGCCTTCTCGAAATACGGGATGCAGGCCTTCACGCAGAGAAAGCTGCTCTTGAGATTGGTGGACATGACCGTGTCCCAGTCGTCGGGCGACATATCCACCAGCTTCACCTGCGGGAAGATCCCCGCATTGGCGCAGAGGATGTCCACCCCGCCAAAGGCGTCGGCGGTCGCGGCGACCATCTCCTGCACGCTGTCCCAGTCGGCCACATCGGTCAGATGATAGGCGGCGGTCCCGCCTGCCGCCTCGATCTCGGCCACGGCGGCCTTGGCCGCCTCTTCGCCGCGCGCCGCGATCATCACCTTGGCGCCCTGTTTGGCAAAGACCATGGCGATGCCCTTGCCGATCCCCTTGGACCCGCCGGTGACGATCACCGATTTCCCGGCAATGGATGTAAGCATGAGTGTTTCTCCCAGTGTTTTCTTATGAGACGCGCGCCGCGCGGGCGCGCTTGAAGATCCAGGCGGCGGTCAGGCCGACCGCCAGCAGCACGGCCGAGGTGCAGACCGTCAGGATTCCCACCGTCGGCACCAGCGGCGAGTACCCCGCCACCATCTTGGCATAGAGCCATTCGGGCAGCGTGCTGTCGGCTCCGGTGGTGAACAGCGACAGCGGGAAATTGCCCCAGCTCAGCAGGAAGGCAAAAAGCCCCGCCGAGACCACGCCCGGCATCAGCAGCGGGATGGTCACCTCGCGCAGCGTGTCCCAGGTGCTGGCGCCCATGTCGCGCGCGGCCTCTTCCAGCGCCGGATCGAAGCTGTAGGCGCGGATCGAGATCACCAGCGTGGCGATGGGCGCGATCCAGACCAGATGCGCGATGACGGCGGTCTTCCACGACGGCACCACGCCCAGCGTGTTGAACCACATGAGCAGCGCCAGCCCCAGCACCGTCTGCGGAAAGAAGATCGGCAGCAGGATGAGCTTTTGATAGGTCTTGCGGAAGCGCCAGGAATAGCGCGCGAAGGCGAGCGCGCCCAGAAAGCCGATCACCATCGAGACGACGGTCACGATCCCCGCCACCTTGAGCGAGATGACCAGCAGGTCGCGCACCGTGTCCGAGGCCAGCGCCTCGCCATACCAGTCATAGGAATAGCGCCGGATCGGAAAGCTGAGGTAGCGCGCCTTGGAGATCGAGGCGAGCCCGACCGAGACCAGCGGCACGTAGAGAAAGGCGAGGATCAGGCAGCCATAGGCCACCAGCGCCCATGCGGCGAAACGCGAGGTCTTCATCAGCGCCTCCCCATCATGCGGTCGAGGTCGGCCTTGCCGATGCCCCAGATCGCGATGCCGCCGACGATGGCGATCAGCACCATGGCCAGCGCCGCGCCCAGCGGCCAGTTCTGGCCGTAGGTGAAGGCGGTCTCGACCTCTTCGGCGATGACGATCACCGCCTGCCCGCCCAGCAATTTGGTCTCGGCGATGGCGCCGGCGGCCAGCACGAAGGTCAGCAGGCTGCCGACGAGAATACCCGGCATGGCCAGCGGCAGCTCGATCTCCCTGAGGATCTGCCAGCGCGTGGCGCCCAGATCATAGGCCGCCTGCCGCGCATCGTCGGGCACCATGGCGATGCCCTGCGCCAGCGGGAACAGCATGAAGGGCAGATAGACGTAGCAGAGGCCGAAGACGATGATCGGCACGTTATAGAGCAGCCCGTCAAAACCCGCGCCGGTCCAGTGGCGCACATAGCCCTCGATCAGCCCGCCCTTCATCAGCGTCAGCACCCAGCCGAACAGCCGGATGTTCTCGGACACGAACAGCGTCATCACCACACCGATGGTCAGCACCAGCGAGAAGCGGCCGAACACCTTGGCCATGCCATAGGCCAGCGGCCAGCAGATCACGAAGAGGATCGCCGTTGCCGCCAGCGCCATGCCCAGAGACCACATCACCGATTTCCAGTACCCCTGCGTGAGCACCGTGTAATAGGCGCTGAAATCCGGCAGGTTGGCGAGCGAGAACACCTTGGCGGGCATGGTGGAAAACGCCGCGACCAGCAGGATCGGCGCAAGAAAGGCGAGCGCCAGGAAAACGCCCAGCGGCAGCGCGTAAAGCGCGCCGAGCTGGCGGTCACGCCGCTGCATCTTGCACCTCTTGCGCGATGAGATGACAGGCCGAGGCCGGGCAGCCCAGCGTCACCGGCGTGCCCGGGCCGCCGGACACCGCGTTCTCGCGCAGCACCTCGACGATCACCGGCGCCGCGCCGTCGCGCGCGACGGTATATTGCACGCGCGAGCCCAGCAGATATTCCGCCTCGATCACCCCGTCGAAGGCGATCTCCGCCCCCTGCCCCGGCGCCAGGACCGAGAGGCTCTCGGGCCGCACCATCAGCGCGCCGCTCTGTCCGCCATAGAGCGCTGTCGCCTCGGGGCCGAAGCGCAGGCCCGGCACCGCGCCGCCGGTCATGTCGAACAGGTTCACCTCGCCCATGAACTCCGCCACGAAGCGCGAGACCGGGCGGGCATAGATCTCTTCCGCGGGGGCGATCTGTTCGAAATGACCCGCCTTCATGATGGCGATCCGGTCGGACATCACCATCGCCTCCTCGAGCGAATGGGTGATGTAGATAAAGGTCTTGCCGGTGCGCTGGTGCAGATCCTTCAGCTCTTTCTCGAGCGTCTTGCGCAGCCGGTAGTCGAGCGCCGAAAGCGGCTCGTCGAAAAACAGGATCTCGGGATCGAAGGCCAGCGCGCGCGCCAGCGCCACGCGCTGCCGCTCGCCGCCGGAACATTCGTCGATACGCTTGTCGTAGTAATGCGCAGGCAGGCGCAGCAGCTCGAGCAGCTCCAGCGCGCGGGCCTTGCGTTTCGCCGCCGGCACCTTGCGCAGTTTCAGCGGGAACTCGATGTTCTGCCCGACCGAGCGGTGCGGGAACAGCGCCAGCGACTGGAACACCATGCAGGTGGGGCGCTTGTTGGCCGGCACCTCGTCGATGCGCCGGTCGCGCAGCCAGATCGACCCGTCGGTGGGCTCGTCCATGCCCACCAGCAGCCGGATGAGCGTGGTCTTGCCGCTGCCCGAGGGGCCGACGATGGCCAGGAACTCGCCGTCGCGGACGTTAAGATTGATGCCGTGCAGCGCGGTGAAATCGTCGAACCGCTTGGTCAGCGCGTTGATGCGCAGGATCGGCATGTCGCTCATGGGGCCTCTTGGTCTTGTCGTTGTGAAACCGGAAGGCCCCGCGCATCCGAAAGCTGCGCGGGACCCCAGGGACAGCGCGCTTAGGACCGGCGCGCAGCGGTGTAGAGTTCCATGAGCTTGTCGTAATCGGCGACCACGTCATACTCCACGGAATTGGCCATTTCCTCTTCCAGCGTGTCCCACTGGATGGCGTCGAGCTCGTCGGCATCCCACAGCTTGAACACCTCCGGGTCGCCCATCTGCGCCACCGGGTTATAGGTGCCCTCGGCAAAGCCCACGGCCTTGCAGATCTCGGGCTTCTGCACGAATTCCAGGAAATCCTCGGCCAGCGGCGAGCCCTGCGGGTTGTTGACCACCGAGGTCAGCTCGATCCAGACCACGCCGCCCTTGCCGCCGATGGGGCCGGATTTCGGCGTGACCGCACGCACATTGGTCAGCCCGTCCAGACGCGCTGGCGAGGCGGTATAGGTGCCGCCGGTGAAATAGGCGTCGATCTCGCCGTTGATCAGCGCGGTGTTCATCGCGACCAGATCGTCGGTCATCAGCTTGGCGCCCTTGAACAGCGTCTTGGCCACCTCGTCGAACTCGGCGAACCCCGCCTCGTCCAGCGGCTCGAACGGGTTCAGATCGCCCGTCAGGCACATGTGGATGAGGTTCCAGTTGTCATAGGTCAGGATGCCGTAGCGCCCCGCCATCGCCGGATCGAGGAAGATCTTCCAGCCCTCGTCCTCGGCCATCTCCTTGGAGATCTTGTCGGTGTTCACCACAAAGGAGAACGGGCCATAGCGCTGCGGCATGCCGATCAGCTCGCCCTCGGGCGAGAAGGCCAGCGGATAGGCGGGATCGGAGAACTCCGGCGCCATCTTTTCGAAATAGGGCAGGAAGCGCTCTTTGTTCAGCGGCTTGATCAGCCCTTCGGGCAAAAGCTGGCCACGCGCCCAGGGCTGGTTGAGGTTGATGAGATCCCAGACATTGACCTCGCCGGCGCGCAGCTTGTTGATCATGTCGGGATCGGAGGTGCCGCTTTCGGCGCGCACCGTGGCG
Organism: Salipiger pentaromativorans; assembly: GCF_024721115.1. Taxonomy (GTDB): domain Bacteria; phylum Pseudomonadota; class Alphaproteobacteria; order Rhodobacterales; family Rhodobacteraceae; genus Salipiger; species Salipiger pentaromativorans. Next base: position 175,612 of record NZ_JAMDHK010000001.1, read on the forward strand.
CCCGGGTGCAGGTCGCGGAACGGGCCCAGCACATCGTCGGTGTTGTAGCCTTCCCAGCACAGGATGTTCAGCTCGGTCTCGCGCGCGGCACGGGCGGCGCGCGGCAGAAGCGACGTGGCACCGGCGGCGCCGAGACCGGCGGTGAAGGCGCGGCGTGTCAGATTCATGGCGGTATCCTCTCTGCATGTGCCGGCCGGCCTCCCGGCCCGGCCGTGGCCGCGTTGATCCGCGGCCCGGTTTGTATCGAGATGCGCGATTTGCGACATCTGATCCAAGTGAATCCGTCTAATGTTGAGATGAGCAAGCAAAAATGTTGCAAGACAAAGATTTTCTGCTTAGCTGAATGTGGGATGCAAAAGAAAAGGGCAGGCCGATGTCAGGATTGTACGACGAGGGTTTCGTAGAGCGGCTGCGGCGCGGCGCCGAGGGGCTTTCCGCGGAATGGGATCTGGGCCCGGAGGCCCGGATTCGCCTGCTGACCCTGTCCGAGAACGCGACCTTCATCGCCGAGGATCCGGCGCGCGACACGCCGCTGATCCTGCGGGTGCACCGCCCGGACTATCACAGCAAGGCCGAGATCGAATCGGAGCTGGCCTGGATCAACGCGCTGCGCGACAGCGGCGCAGTCGATACGCCCGAACCCCTGCTGGTGCGCAACGGCACGCATATCGCCTCGTTCGAGGATGCCGGACAGACCCGCCATGTGGTGGGCTTCTCCTTCATGTCGGGGAAAGAGCCCGACGCCGACGCCAGCCTCGTGCCCGGCTTCGAGATGCTGGGGGCGATCTCGGCGCGGCTGCACGGCCATGTGCGCAGCTGGACGCCGCCGGCGGGCTTTGTCCGCAAGACATGGAATTTCGAGACGGCCTTCGGCCCCGCCCCGCTCTGGGGCGACTGGCGCGCGGCGCTGGGGCTGACCCCGGCGCAGAAAGAGGTGCTCGAGCGGCTCTGCACGGTCCTGGAGGCCAAGCTCGCCGCCTATGGCGCGGGGGCCGACCGGTTCGGGCTGGTGCACGCGGACCTGCGGCTTGCCAATCTGCTGGTCGAGGGCGACCGGCTGGGGGTGATCGACTTCGACGATTGCGGCTTCTCCTGGTTCATCTACGATTTCGCTGCGGCGATCTCCTTCCTGGAAACCGATCCCATCGTGCCGGCGCTGCAAGAGGCGTGGATCAAGGGCTATCGCTCGGTGGCACCGCTCTCGGACGAGCATGTGGCGATGATCCCCACCTTCATCCTGTTCCGCCGGCTGCTGCTGACGGCCTGGATCGCCAGCCATGCCGAGACCGAGACCGCCGCCATGGCGGGGCATGCCGCCTATACCGAAGGCACGGTAGCACTGGCCGAGGCCTATCTGGCGGAGCACGGCGCATGACCCAGATCCGGCAGATCCTCGAGATGAACGCCTTCGACATCCGCAAGGGCGGCGCGGGCCCGGTGGGGCGGCGGCTGGCCAATCTCGGCGCCGCTTCGGTGCTGTTCTACCGCGAGCCGATCGAGATGGTCTCGGCCAGCGGCGCCTGGATGGTGGCGAAGGACGGCACGCGCTATCTGGATTTCTACAACAACGTGCCCTCGGTCGGGCATTCGCACCCGACCGTGGTTGCGGCGGTCACGCAGCAGATCGGCACGCTGAACACCAATATGCGCTATCTGGTCGAGGTGGTGGACCGCTATCTCGAGGCGCTGAAGGCGAAGCTGCCGGCGGATCTGTCGAATGTGGTGCTGACCTGCTCGGGCAGCGAGGCTAACGATCTGGCGATGCGCGTGGCGCGGCGGGCGACCGGCGGCACCGGGTTCATCGTCACCGAGACCGCGTATCACGGCAACACCGCGCTGGTGACCGATGCCTCGCCCTCGGCGCTGAAACGCGGCTCTCTGCCCGATTTCGTGGTCACCGTGCCCGCGCCGGGCAGCGCCGCCTATGGCGCGGACATCGCGGGCGGCTTTGCCCGCGCCGTCGAGGCGGCGATGGCCGAACTCAAGCGGCGCGGCCTGAAACCCGCCGCGCTGCTGGCGGATTCGATCTTTTCCTCCGATGGCATCTTCGCCGATCCTCCGGGCTTCCTGCTGCCTGCGGTGCAGGCCGTGCAGGCGGCGGGCGGGCTTTACATCGCCGATGAGGTGCAGCCCGGCTTCGCCCGCTCCGGCACCGCCTTCTGGGGCTTCGAGCGCCACGGCATCGCACCGGACATCGTCACCATGGGCAAGCCCATGGGCAACGGCTTTCCGATGGCGGGCATGGCGGCGCGGCCGGATCACCTTGCCGCCTTCTGCCAGGACGTGGGCTATTTCAACACGTTCGGCGGCAATCCGGTGGCGGCGGCGGCGGGGCTCGCGGTGTTGCAGGTGATCGAGGAGGAAGGTCTTCAGGAAAACGCCCGCGTGGTGGGCGCGCATCTCAAGGCCGGGCTGGAAGAGGTCGCCGCGAACGCCCCGCAGGTGGCCGAGGTGCGCGGCTCGGGGCTGTTCATCGGCGTCGATCTCTGCGCGCCGGACGCCCCGGAGCGCCCGGATGCGGAAGTCACCGTCAAGGTCATCGACGCGATGCGCAATGCAGGCGTGCTGATCGGGGCCGCCGGGCGCTATGGCGCCACGCTCAAGGTGCGGCCGCCGCTCTGCCTGACCCGCGCCGAGGCCGACCGGTTCATCGAGGCCTTTGCCGGCGCGGTGGCGCTCTGAAGCCATCCGGCGGCGGGGACCGGACCAAAGGTCCCTGCCCCGGCGCTACATCCGCGCCAGCCGCAGATCCACACCGCCCGTCTTCAGCGCCCGTTGCAGCGGGCCCTGCGGACGGGCGTCGCTGACCAGCACGTCGATCTCGCCCCAGTCGGCATAGCGCGCCGTGGCGATGCGGTCGAATTTCGAATGATCCGCCACCACCATGTGCCGCGCGCTCTGCCGCAGCATCGTGGCATAGACGTCGCCCGCCTCCATCAGCGCATCCGAGGGGCCCAGCGGCGACATGGCGCTGGCGCCGGTGACCGACCAGTCCGCCGAGTAATCCGACAGGAAGCGCACGGTCTGCGCGCCATGCAGCGCGCCCTCGCCCGAATGGTAGAGCCCCGGCGCCATGACCACCTGAATCGTCGGATTGAACGACAGCGCCGTGGCCACGCTGAAACTATGCGCGATCACTGTGACATTGTTCATCTCGAAGGCGACGCGCTTGGCAAGCTGCGTCGTCGTCGCCCCAGACCCGATCATGATCACCCGCGCGCCCACCAGCAGCGGCGCCGCCGCGCGTCCGATGGCGGCGCGTTCCTCGACCAGCTCCTTGTGGCGCTCCGACAGCACCGGCTCGACCGGCTGGCGCAGCATGGCCCCGCCATAGGTGCGGCTGATCAGCCCCTGTGCCGCCAGCTCCTCGAGATCGCGGCGGATGGTTTCGGTGGTCACCTCCAGCGCCTCCGAAAGCCGCCCCACCCGCATCGTCGGATTGATCGACAACTGATCCAGTATCGCCTTCTGGCGCTTGTCCTTTTTGCGCGACATGCCGCCCTCTGCCCCGGAAGGCGCCCGCCACGGGCACCCTCTCCGTCCCTCAATCCAAACCAGAGCCCCCGGCGGCATTCAAGCCCTAGGGCCCGTTGCCGCCCGCCGGGGTCAGAAACTGCCGATCTTGCAGAAGCAGGAGGATTTCACCGGCACATCGGTCCGGCCCCGCGCGATCTCGAGCCGCTGGCCGATGACCCCGGCCTCGGCATCGCGGCCCAGCCGCGTCAGGCAGTCGTGATAGCCGTGCAGACTCCAGATATTGTCCGGGTGCTGCACCGCCCGCGACAGCGTGTCGTCCAGCCCCAGATCGGCGCGGTAGACCGCCGCCGAATCCTCGACCCGGCCCTGTTCCAGCAGCAGCGCCGCCAGCGCGTGCCGCGTGGGCTGCATCCAGCCCCAGGGCTCGTCATAGGGCAGCGCATCGTCCAGCGCGACCGAGGCCCGCAGATGCGCGAAGGCCAGATCGTAGTTCTCCTTGCGGTATTCCAGCTCGCCCAGCATCATCTCTTTCGCCACCGCCAGAATATCGCGGCAGGTGTTGTTGAAGAGGAACCGGCTGGCCGGCACCCGCGCATAGGCGGCAAGGAACAGCTCGGCCTCGACCTCGGCCTGCTGCACCCGTCCCGTGGCGGCATAGGCCACCGCCTTGGCATAATGGATCATCGCCGTGGTGACGCAGAACAGCTCCGGGTCCGCCGGCAATTCCTGCGCGACGATCTCCTCCCATTTGCCGAAGCGGATATAGACGTGCTGCTTGATCGGCACGAAACTTTCCAGCCAATCCGCCATTGGCGGGCTGTCGATGCGCAACAGCTCCTCGGGCAGCGTCGCGATCATCTCCTCGGCGGTCTCGATGGCCGGCTTGTACTGGCCGAGGAACATCGCCCCGTAGATCTTGAAGTGGTAATCGTGGCAGCGGTAGAGCGAGTAGAAATTCAGCGCCCCCTCGCGGTCGAGATATTTGCGATCCGCCGCAATCGCCGCCTCGTTGGAGCTGACCACCCGCTCGTAATGCCCGCACAGCACGTCGATATGCGTGGGCATATGGCACAGATGCCCGGCATCGGGCACCAGATGGCGCAGCGCGTCACCCATGCGCAGCGCGCGTTCGGGATGCGGCGACATCTCCATCAGGTGGATATACATGTGCAGGATGCCCGGATGCCGCCAGGCGGCCTCCTTGTCCAGCGCGCGCTCCAGCACCTCGATGGCCTCGGCGGTGCTGGCGCCCTCGGCAATCGCGCCGGTCTGGAGATCCCAGAGCGCCCAGGGCGTGCGGTTCATGATGGATTCCGCAAAGATCGCCGCGACGTCGAGGTCGCAATGATATGTGCGGTGCACCTCGCGCATGGCATCGGCGAAAGTGTCGTTCCAAACGCAGAACCGTTCGGCCGCGGGCGGGGTGCGGGTCTGGTAGCGGGTCGCCACGGCGCGGATCAGCGCCGCCTCGGCGGGCGAGGCGCCCGCGATCTTGTCCAGCCCCGCCTGCGCATGGTCATAGGCGCGGGCCAGAGAGGCGGTCATGTCGGCGTCGTCGAACGCCTCCCAGGGCTTGTTGTAATTGCAGCCCGAGGCATAGGCGGCGCCCCAATGCGCAATGGCCAGACCGGGATCGGCGACCAGCGCCTTTTCGAAACAGGCCACCGCCTCGTCGTGATTGTAACCGTAGCACCAGACCAGACCCCGGTCGAACCAGCGCTGCGCCTCGGCGGACTCCGTCGAGACCGTCCGGCTGTAGCCGCCCAGATCGTAATAGCCGTCCATTCCCTGTCCCCTGCTGCTGGCGCGTCTTCCGCTGACCCGCAGTCTAGGCGGCGCCGCGCCGAAGGTCGCGCAAAAGCACAGGCTCAACGCGCGCCAAACGCCCGGATGATCACGCAGCAGGCACTGGCACGGTCCGTCCGCCGCAGCCCCTCCGGCTCAGCGGGCGCGCAGGAGCTTTTGTTCGGATGTCATGCCCGAGGTGGCGATGATGCCATCGCCCTTGCGCAGCACCGTGCCATCGACCGTGCGGGCGACGACCCCGTCGGTGGCCGGCACCTGCGGGCGGGTCTGGCCGGCCGTCGCCATCAGCGCCGGCTGGCCCCAGGCATCGGGCCGCGCGATCGGGCGCAGCGACCGCGGCAGGCCGGCGCAATAGGGCTGCGCGCGCGTCCAGGCGATCATGTCCTGACGTTTCTTGCTGGAGTGGAACGGGCCCCAGTCGGCCGCCACGCCGCGCATGTTGCGGCTGACCACCCCGTCGCGCGCCACGGTCTTGGCCATGATGCGCAGGCCGCAGGACAGGTTCAGGCGCGGATCCTTGAGCGCCGCGCCGCTGCGCGCCTCGCAGCCATAGAGCCGCGCGGTGGAGGGCAGGATCTGGAGCAGCCCGTACCACAGCCCGCCGCCGCCGACGGCTGTGGGACGGTAGGTGCTTTCATGCTTGGCCAGCGCCGAGACCAGCCCGAGCCAGAACGCTTCGCGATCGGCACGCCCGGCGCTCGGATAGGCGGGGCACCAGGTGGCGATGTCGTCGGGCACGGTTTCGGGCAGGTGGCTGGCATGGCTGCGCAACGCGGTGAGCACCGCAAGCGACCAGGACTTGCGGCCGCCGTCGCTGCCCCAGCGCGCCTCGGGGATCGCCATGCGGCGGGCCTGCGGGCGCAGGGACTCGTAAACCGCCCGCACCGATTGGGTCGGCGGAAGCGGGACCGGGTCGGACCAGGCGACGGTTGCGGACAGCAACAGGGCGAGAATACTCAAGAAACGCGGCAGCATGGCCGGGACGTTTGGCATATTGCGCCCCGCGGGTAAAGCGCGGGGCTCCGGCCGCTGCGGCGCGGCGCGACACATATGGTTTTCCGCAACCGTTAACCCTTTGGAATCCAATACGGCAGCGGTCGGGCGCGGATGGGCGGAATGCCGCCGCTTCTTCCCCCTCTCGCCCTCAATGCGCCCGAATCCATCGCCATGATCGGCGCATGCTGATGACCGCCAAGCTCCCCTCCGTCCGTCTGCTCTCGGCCCTGCGGCGCCCGGCCGCGCGGCCCCGCGCGGTCAGGGCGGCGGACCCCGCCTGCCCTGCCGGGATCACCCCGCCGCAGATCGAGATCCCGGTCCGCGACACCGCCCCCGACGCGGCGGACCGCGGCCGGCTGCGCACCCAGGGGCGCTTTCTTGCCCGTCAGGAGGATTGGGACACGCTCGCGCGCGGTCTGCACGAGGCCGACAGCCAGCGCGCCGCCACCACCGGCGGCACGCCGGTGGTCCGCCTGCTGGCCGAGGGCGCCCATTCGGACGCACTGGACAGCGCGCTGGCGGCGGTGACCCGCGACGATCCGACCGCCGCGCGCAGCATCCTCTTCGGATTGCGCGACGCCATCGACCGGGTCGATCGCGATCCCTGGCTCGCCTATACGCAGGCGCTGGCGCATCTGTCGGTGGCCCGCGCCTGGACCGCCCGCCCCGGCGCACCCACCCTCACCGCGCTGCGTCTCGACGCCCGCGCCCAGCATCTCGAAACCGCGCAGCGCCTGACCGCGCGCTTCGACCCGCTGGAATGCGACTCGCCCGCGCTGGCGGCGCTGCGCTGCGGGCTGCTCGAGCTCGACCCGCGCCCGGACCGCCGGGTCATCGACGATTACGAGGATCTGATCGACCTCGATCCCGCCTGTCCCGATCACATGCGCGCGCTCGGGCGCGACCTGACCCCCGCCCGGTTCGGTAGCTGGGACCGGCTCGACCGCGAGGCGCGGCGCACCGCCGGGCGCACGGCGGATCTCTGGGGCACCGGCGGCTATGTCTGGGTCTGGCTCGACGCGCTGGCGGGCGCCGATGGCGGCGGCTTTGCCCATGTCGATGCGGAGCTTTTCGCCGAGGGGCTGCACGATATTCTCCAGCGCCGCCCGGATCAGCATATGGTCAACCTGCTCGCCGCCTATTGCGGGCTGACGCTGTCGGGCGCCGCCGCGCCGGGCTCGGCCCGGGCGCGGATCGCCGGCTGTTTCGGCTGGATCGCGCAGGACCATCTGCGCGAGGTGCATCCCGATCTCTGGGCCCGGGCCCGCCCTCTCCCCGGTGGCGCCGATGGCGGCGACGCCCTGCGCCGGGGCCGCAGCCGCGCGCTCTCGGCCCTGGCGGAACATTTCGCGCATCACCTGCGGCGCGGCCGCAAGCTGCGCTTTACCGACCGGGGCGTCCTACTCGAGCCGACACCCTGTGCCTCCTGCACCCTTGCTCCCTGTGCCGCTCTGGCGTATCCCCGTCCCGAATTGCGAGACGAGGACACGCCATGCTTGACCTGAGCTTCGAGACCCCCAAACCCAAGGTCATTGCCGGGGCGAAATACGATTGGGAACTGGTGATCGGCATGGAGGTCCATGCCCAGGTCGCTTCCGAGGCGAAGCTCTTCTCGGGCGCCTCGACCAAGTTCGGCGCCGAGCCGAACAGCAACGTGTCCTTCGTGGATGCCGCCATGCCCGGCATGCTGCCCGTCATCAACGAGTTCTGCGTGGAACAGGCGGTGCGCACCGGTCTGGGGCTGAAGGCGCAGATCAATCTGAAATCGGCCTTCGACCGGAAGAACTATTTCTACCCGGATCTGCCGCAGGGCTATCAGATCTCGCAACTTTACCACCCGATCGTCGGCGAGGGCGAGGTGATCGTGGATATGGAGCCGGGGATTGCCCGCCTCGTGCGCATCGAGCGCATCCATATCGAGCAGGACGCGGGCAAGTCGATCCACGACATGGACCCGAACATGTCCTTCGTCGATCTCAACCGCACCGGCGTGGCGCTGATGGAAATCGTCTCGCGCCCCGACATTCGCGGCCCGGAAGAGGCCGCCGCCTATGTCGCGAAACTGCGCCAGATCCTGCGCTATCTCGGCACCTGCGACGGCAATATGCAGAACGGCAACCTGCGGGCGGATGTGAACGTCTCGGTCTGCCGTCCGGGCCAGTACGAGAAATATCAGGAAACGCAGGATTTCTCGCATCTCGGCACGCGCTGCGAGATCAAGAACATGAACTCCATGCGGTTCATCCAGCAGGCGATCGACTACGAGGCGCGCCGCCAGATCGCCATTCTGGAAGCGGGCGGCTCGGTGGATCAGGAAACCCGGCTCTACGATCCGGACAAGGGCGAGACGCGGTCGATGCGCTCCAAGGAAGAGGCGCATGATTACCGCTATTTCCCCGACCCCGACCTGCTGCCGCTGGAAATCGAGCAGGGCTGGGTGGATGATATCGCCGCCAACCTGCCCGAACTGCCGGATGCCAAGAAGGCGCGCTTCGTGGGCGATTTCGGCCTGTCGGAATATGACGCGGGCGTGCTGACCGCCGAGGTGGCGAATGCCGCCTATTTCGAAGCGGTCGCGGGCGAGGCAGGCGACGGCAAGCTGGCCGCCAACTGGGTGATCAACGAGCTCTTCGGGCGTCTCAAGAAGGAAGACCATGTCATCGAGGACAGCCCGGTGACCCCGGCACAACTCGCGGGCATCATCCGGCTGATCAAGTCGGACGCGATTTCCGGTAAGATCGCCAAGGATCTCTTCGAGATCGTCTATACCGAAGGCGGCGACCCGGAAGAGATCGTCGAAGCGCGCGGCATGAAGCAGGTGACCGACACCGGCGCCATTGAGACGGCGGTGGACGAGATCATCGCCGCCAATCCGGCGCAGGTCGAGAAGGCCAAGCAGAACCCCAAGCTCGCGGGCTGGTTCGTGGGTCAGGTGATGAAGGCCACCGGCGGCAAGGCCAACCCGAAGGCCGTGAACGAGCTGGTGGCGCAGAAGCTGGGGCTCTGATCCCCACGCAATCGCAAAACGGCAAAACGCCCGGGCGCCCCGACGCCCGGGCGTTTTCCGTTTCCATCCCCCGACCGGCGCCGGCAGGATCCGTTCCGCGAAACACGGCAAGATTTTTCGTCCGAAAAATCTTGCCGCTCGGCCTTCCCAAACGCGCCTCCCCAACACTCTTCGAACGAAGAGTGTTGGGCCCAGGCATCGCTCAGGCGGCGCGGCGGCGGGGCCGGCGCCCTCTGCCCGAGCCGCCGCCCGGCCGCGCCGATCCGCTCGGCTTGAACCCGCCCTTGCCCGGGCCGTTCCGGCGCGAACCGCCACCGCCCCGGCGGCGCCCCTGCCCCTCGTTGCCGTTCAGCGCCTCGGGCGCCTCGCCGCTCGCAACGGGGATCTCGATCTTCATCAGCTTCTGGATCTGACGCAGCAGATCCGCCTCGTCCGGCGCGCAGAAGGCAATCGCCTCGCCCTCGCGCCCGGCGCGCGCGGTGCGGCCGATGCGGTGCACATAGTTGTCGGGCACCTCGGGCAGATCATAGTTCACCACATAGGCCACGCCCGGAATGTCGATGCCGCGCGCCGCCACATCGGTGGCCACCAGCACGTTGATGTCGCCGTCGCGGAACGCCTTGATGGCGCGGTCGCGCTGGCCCTGGCTCTTGTTGCCGTGGATCGAGGCGGCGTTATAGCCGTCGGCCACAAGCCCTTTCATCAGCTTCTCGGCGCCGTGTTTGGTGCGGGCAAAGACCAGCGTCAGCGCCTCGGTATCCATCGACAGGATCTCGCGCAGCTTGTGCGGCTTCGCGGGCTTTTCCACGAAATGCACCGACTGGGTGATCTTGTCCGCCGCCTTGCCCGGCGGCGAGACCTGCACGCGGCGCGGGTTGTTGAGATAGGCCTGCGACAGCTCTTCCATCTGCTTGGGCATGGTGGCCGAGAACAGCATGGTCTGGCGCGGCGTGCCCAGCGCCGGCGCGATGCGGCGCAGCGCGTGGATGAAGCCCAGGTCGAGCATCTGGTCGGCCTCGTCCAGCACCAGATGGCGCACGGTCGACAGATCCACCGCCTTGCGGTCCATCAGGTCGATGAGACGACCGGGCGTGGCGATCAGAATGTCGGTGCCGCGCGACAGAAAGTTGATCTGGCGGTTGATCGACTGGCCGCCGACCACGGTGCCGACGCGGATCCTGGTGCCGTCGGTCAGCACACGCAGGTTGTCGGCGATCTGGTTGACCAGCTCGCGGGTGGGCGCCAGCACCAGCGCCTTGACGGTCTTCGGCGCGGGTTTGCCGGGCTGCGCCAGCAGGTGGTCAATCAGCGGCAGGCCAAAGGCCATGGTCTTGCCGGTGCCGGTCTGGGCGAGGCCCAGCACGTCATGGCCTTCGAGCGCCAGCGGAATGGCCTGGTTCTGGATCGGGGTGGGCTGGGTGAAGTTCAGGCGCTTCAGCGCCTCGGTCAGTGCCGGCGCGAGGCCGAGCATGTCGAAATCGAACAAGTGTTATCCTTTGTCGGACCGCAACCCCATTGGGCAGCGGCAAAGCGTGCCGCCCACCATATGTGGCGGGCCGGACAGGGTGCCGCGCGGCCTCTGGATGCGCGGGCGTCTCCCGTGCCATCCGGCCGTCGCGTTCAGAACCCTGCGTGATGGGGAACCGGAGGTTTCAACGCTGATGCGCCCATGCATATGGACATAGGGGCGCGGCTGGCTCACGCGGCAGCGCAGCGTCACCCTCGCATGTGGGGCTTTTGCGCCGTTCTGTCAAGCTTTCTCAGAGCGCGAGCGCCGGAAAGCCGAAACCGCGCTCCAGCAGCTCGCCCGCCTCAAGGCAGATGTCCTCGCGCCAGGGCGGCGCCACAAGCTGCACGCCCGAGGGCATGCCGTCGACCACGCCGGAGGCGATGGAGATGCCCGGCAGCGCCAGCAGCGGGATGGCGATCTGAGGCAGCTGCGACTCCCACAGGCGGGCCAGCACGGCGCTGCCCTCCAGATCCTCGTCCTGCCGGAAGGGCAGCTCCGCCGAGACCGGCATCAGCACCACGGGGTAGTCCTGGAGGAACCCGCGCCAGGCGCGGATCAGCGCCGAGCGGCGGGCGAAAATCTCGCCAAAGCGTTTCACGTCGATGGCGGCGGCGCGGTCGGCGTAATGCGTGAGCAGCGCCAGCGCGCCCGGATCGCCCTCCTGTTCCGCCAGCGCCATCTTGTCCGCATGGCCGTCGGACAGCCAGAGGTCGATCTGAAGATCGACCGCCTCGCGGATCTCGGGGATCTCGGTGGGTTCCTCGACCCCCCATCCGGCGGCGCGGAACATCGCCGCCGCCCGGTCGAGATCGTCGAGGATGCGCGGATCGGTGGCGATCCCGCCGGGGCGTTTGACCAGCGCCACGCGGCGGCGATACGCCGGGCCGGTGAGCGGCACGGGTGCTGTCCAGGGATCGTCGGGCGCATAGCCCGCCATCCCTTCGAGCCCCAGCCGCAGATCGTCGACCCGCCGCGCGATGGGACCGGAAACCGCCATGATCTGCGGCCCGATCCCCCGGTCGGGGCCGGAATGGTTGAACTGCGGGATCCGGCCCGGCGTCGGGCGCAGCCCCTGAATGCCGCAGGCATAGGCGGGATAGCGGATCGACCCGGCAATGTCCGATCCATGGGCGATATGGCCCAGCCCCGCCGCCGCCGCCGCCGCTGCACCACCGGACGAGCCCCCGGCGGTCAGCGCCGGATTGTGCGGGTTCTTCGTCTCGCCATGCATCTGGTTGGTGGTGAACCAGCGATAGGAAAAGGCGGGCGTGTTGGTGCGCCCGATCACGATGGCGTCTTTCTCGCGCATGTGGCGCAGGAACGGGTTGTCCTGCGGCGCGATCACATCCTTGAAGATCCGCGTGCCGTTGGTGGTGGCATAACCCTTCTGGTCCGACACAACCTTGACCGTCACCGGCACCCCGGCCAGCGCCCCCACCTGCTGCCCTGCCGCGATGCGGCGGTCCAGCGCATCGGCCTCGGCCAGCGCATCGGCGCCGCAGTCCTGCACGATGGCGTTGATCTGCGGATTGACCTTTGCCACCCGGTCGAGCGTGTCGCGGATCACAGAAGTGGCAGACAGCTCGCCGCGCCGGATGCGGGCCGAGAGTTCGCGGGCGGAAAGGGCGTTGAGGTCCATAAGTCAGATGCCTTTGATCATGGGTCAGCCGTCCGGCAGCGCGCGCAGCCGGTCACGGATGCCGCGCACAACGAAGACGGCCTCGGGAATGGAAGCCACATGCGGGGTGATCACCACCTTGGGGTGGGACCAGATCGGATCGTCGGCGGGCAGCGGCTCGGTCTCGAACACGTCGAGCGTGGCACCGCAAAGGCGCCCCGCGTCCAGCGCCGCCACCAGCGCCGTCTGGTCCACCTGCCCGCCCCGACCCATATGGATCAGCGCCGCGCCCTGCGGCAGCTTGCGCAGGAACTCCGCGTCGATGAGGCCCCGCGTCTCGTCGGTGAGCGGCAGCACGTTCACCAGCATGTCGCTTTGGGCCAGAAACGCGTCGAGCTGGCCTTCGGTATAATGGGTGACGCCCGGCTCCGGCGGCTGCGGCAGCGACCGGGAATAGCCCGAGACCGGATAGCCCAGCGCCATCAGGCCCTTTGCGATCGCCCGCCCCATATGGCCGAAGCCAAGAATGCCCACATGTTTGTGGCTGGGCGACAGCCCGCTCAGCTCCCGGCCCCAGTCCCGCGCGCGCTGCTGTTGCAGATATTGCGCCATGTGGCGGTGGTGCCAGTGGACGTGAAATGCCGCATATCCCGCCATCTGCAAGGCCTGGTCGTCATCCTCGACCCGGAAGACCGGCACGCCTTCGGGGCGCGACGGGCATGCCATGATCGCATCCGTTCCCGCCCCTGCGGAAAAGATCGCGCGCAGGTTGGGATAGGGGGCAAAGGCATCCGGCGACGGGCGGAAGGTGAAGACGAATGACACGTCCTCGGGCCGCTCGACCATCTCGGGCGTGACGACACGGATCTCCGGCGCCTCGGTTTCGAAATGCGGCCTGTAGCGGTTGAACATCTCGAACCCGGTATTCGTAATGACGCCGATCATGGGTCAGGCGGCTCCCTGTCTGTCCCAGCCGGCGCCGGGCACGGCAGCGAGAAGCTGGCGGGTATAGTCCTGTTTCGGCTCCAGAAAGATCTCGTGCACCGTGCCGATCTCCACCAGCTTGCCCTTCTGCATCACGGCGATGCGGTCGCAAAGCTGGGCGGCGACGCGCAGGTCGTGGGTGATGAAGAGGATCGACAGTTCCAGCTTTTCCCGCAGCGCGCGCAGAAGGTCCAGCACCTGTGCCTGAATCGACACGTCGAGCGCCGAGACCGCCTCGTCGGCGATGATCAGCTCCGGGTCCATGGCGAGCGCGCGGGCGATGCCGATGCGCTGGCGCTGGCCGCCGGAAAACTCGTGCGGGAAGCGGCTCGCCGCCTCGGCGCCGAGCCCCACGATCTCCAGCAGCTCGCGGGCGCGCGCCTCGGCCTCTTTGCGCGGGATGCCGCGCGTGATCGGCCCGTCGGTGATCGCCCCCATGATGCGCTGGCGCGGGTTGAGCGAGGCATAAGGGTCCTGAAACACCATCTGCACCTTGTGGCGCTGCTTGCGCAGCTCCTCGTCGCTGAGCGCCGCCAGATCGGTGCCGCCCACCAGCACCTGCCCGCCGTCGGGGGTGACCAGCCGCACCGCCGTGCGGCCCAGCGTGGATTTGCCCGAGCCGCTTTCGCCCACCAGCCCCAGCACCTCGCCGCGCGCCACGGTCAGCGAGACATCGTCCACCGCCCGCACCTCGCGCACCGGTTTGAAGAGCCCGCCGCCGGTGCGGTAGACCTTGCGCAGCCCCTTGATCTCGAGCGCCGGGGTGTCGCTGAGCTGCCGCGCCTGCGGCAGCGTGCCGGTGGGGATCGCGTCGAGCAGGCGCTTGGTGTACTCGTGCTGGGGATTGCCCAGAACATCGGCGGCAATACCGCGTTCGACCACCCTGCCCTCGCGCATGACGATCACCTGATCGGCGATCTCGGCCACCACGCCGAAATCATGGGTGATGAACATCACCGCCATGCCGCGTCTCTCGCGCAGGTCGAGGATCAGCTTCAGGATTTGCGCCTGGGTCGTCACGTCGAGCGCCGTGGTCGGCTCGTCGGCGATGAGCAGCTTCGGCTCCAGCGCCAGCGCCATGGCGATCATCGCCCGCTGCCGCTGGCCCCCAGACAGCTGGAAGGGATAGGCGCGGATGATCTTTTCCGGGTCGGGCAGCTGCACCTCGCGGATGAGCGCCAGCGCCTTCTCGCGCCGCTCGGACTGCGTGTAACGGTCATGCGCGGCAAAGACCTCGGCGATCTGCTCGCCGATGCGCATCAGCGGGTTGAGCGCGGTCATCGGCTCCTGAAAGATCATCGCGATGGAGGCGCCGCGCAGCGCCTGTTTCTCGGGCTCCGGCAGGCGGATCACGTCGCGCGCCTCGAACATCGCCCGGCCCGCCTTGACCGTCACACCCGGCGGCAAAAGCCCCATGAGCGCGTTGGCGGTCATGGATTTGCCGCTGCCGCTTTCGCCCACAACACAGAGGATCTCGCCCTTCTCGATGGACATGGTCACGTCTTCGACCGCAAAGGGCCGGTCGGCACCTTCCGGCAGACCGATGGTCAGATGCTCGATGGCAAGCGTCGTGCTCATGCCTTGCCCTTCCGCGACAGATGCGGGTTCAGCGCGTCGTTCAGCCCTTCGCCGATCAGGTTCAGCGCCAGCACCGTGATCACGATGGCGATGCCGGGAAAGAAGCTGAGCCACCAGCTCGACCGGATCACCGTGCGCGCGGCCCCGATCATGTAACCCCAGCTCATGGCGTTGGGATCGCCGAGGCCGAGGAAGCTGAGCGAGCTTTCCAGCAGGATCGCGGTGGCGACCATCAGCGAGGCCATGACGATGATCGGCGAAACCGTGTTGGGCAACACCTGCCGTACCAGGATGCGCGGTTTCGACAGCCCCGCCAGCGTGGCGGCATCGACGAATTCGCGCTTGCGCACCGACATGACCTCGGCCCGCACCAGCCGCGCCACCGGCGGCCAGCTCACGATGGCGATGGCCAGCGTGATCGAGGCCAGCGTCGGTTCGAAGATCGCCACCAGCACGATGGCCAGCGCAAAATTGGGGATGGTCTGGAAGAACTCGGTGAAGCGCATGGCGCCCTCGTCGACATAGCCGCCGTAGAAGCCTGCGAGCGCCCCCAGCGGCACGCCGATCAGCAACGCCACCAGCGTCGAGACCAGCCCCACCAGCAGCGACACCCGTGCGCCATAGGCGAGCTGCGAGGCCACGTCGCGGCCCAGCGTGTCGGTGCCGAGCGGCAGCCCGTCCATCGAGAAGGGCGGCAGGAAGGGCCGCTGCACCATCTGCCAGGGGGAATGGGCGAACAGCAGCGGCGCGAAGATGGCGATGAGGATCACGGCGAGCAGCAGCAGCACGCCCACCATGGCTCCGATATTGGATCTGAAACGGTTCCACATGGCTCAGACCTTCGCTCCGATCCGCGGATCGACGATGCGATAAACGATGTCGGTCACGATGTTGAAAAGGATCACCATGGCGGCAGAGACGAGGAACACCCCGAGAATGGTGTTGTAATCGCGCGCGGCGAGGCTTTCGAACATCAGCCGCCCGATGCCCGGCCAGGCAAAGACCGTCTCGGTCAGCACCGCGCCGCCCACGAGCTGGCCAGCCTGAAGCCCGGCCAGCGTGACCACCGGCAGGATCGCGTTGCGCAGGATGTGGCGGCGGCGGATGACCGCGCCCGAGAGGCCCTTGGCCTTGGCGGTCTTGACGAAATCGGCGGTCGAGACCTCCAGCATCGAGGCCCGCGTCATGCGCATGTAGACCGCCATGAAGAACAGCCCCAGCGTCAGCGCCGGCAGGATCAGGTGTTTGAGAATGTCCCAGGCGCGCGCGAACCCGCCATAGCCCGCCCCCACGGTCTCGTAACCGAAACCGGGCAGCCAGCCGAGCCAGACCGAGAACACCAGCACCGCCATCAGCGCCAGCCAGTAAAGCGGCGTGGCGTAGAACAGCAGCGCCAGCGTGGTCAGCAGCGAGTCCGAGACCTTGCCCACCCGTGCGGCGGCGGCCACGCCCAGCGCGATGCCCGCGCTCAGCGAGATGACGAAGGCGGTCAGGGTCAGCAGCAGCGTTGCGGGCAGCCGCTCGGCGATAAGGTCGATCACCGGCGCGCCCTGACGGAAGGAATAGCCCAGATCGAGCTGCACGATCCCGGCGATATATTTCCCGAGCTGCACGTAGAGCGGCTGGTCGAGGCCGAAGCGTTCGCGCAGTTGCGCGATCATCTGCTCGTCGGCGGCCCCCGCCTCGCCCGCCAGCACCACCGCAGGGTCGCCCGGCGCGGCATGCAGCAGGAAGAAGTTCAGCACGGCGATGGCCAAGAGCGTGAGCCCGGCCTTGACCAGACGTGTGAGGATAGCGGCGAGAACGGACATGCCGGTCGCTTTCTCCGTGTCAGAGGGGAACGGGGGCCGGGGC
>NZ_JAMDHK010000001.1:192554-203955 GCF_024721115.1 Salipiger pentaromativorans
GTCACCAGATCCTTCACGTCACAGCGATAGATCGTCGGGAACTCCAGTTCGAGCATCCAGGCCACCGGCACGTCATCGACGATTTCGGTCTGGATCTCGTCATAGGCCGCCTGCCGGTCCGCCGGGTTGGGCATGCTCGCCGCCGCGAACCATTTCGCATCGAGCTCGGGATTGTTGTAGCCCTCGACATTGTTCCAGGGGCTGCCCTTCTCGATCCGGTCGGCGGTGTAGTTCCGCGACACGCCCAGCGCCGGATCGCCGTATTGGTAGAGATAGGTGAAGGCCATGTCGTAATCCCAGTTGGCCGTCTTCTCGTTCCAGCCGGCGACATCGGTGCTGTCGATCTGCACCTCGATCCCCACTTCGGTGAGGTTCTGCCGCACCGCCTCGGCCCAGCGCTGCCAGGTCTCGCCATAGGGCAGCGGCAGCAGCCGGATCGGCGTGCCGTCATAGCCCATCTCGGCCAGAAGTTCCTTGGCCTTGTCGGGGTTGTAGTCGTAATGGGTCACGTCGTCGGAGTAGAAATTCGTCTTGGACGAGATCGGCCCCGTGGGCACCTTGCCGAAGCCGTTCCAGACCACATCCTTCATGAATTCCCGGTTCATGGCGTACATCACCGCCTGACGGAACCGCACATCCGCGGTCGGACCTTCGCGGTTGTTGAGCCACATCCAGGCCAGCGGCGCGAAGAACTCCCAGCCCTCGCCGGTGACGCAGACGCCCTCCATCTCGGTCAGGCGCGGCACGTCCCAGTTTTCCACCGACCCGCCGGGCAGCACATCGACCTCGCCGGTCTCGAAGGCCACGGCGCGGGCGGCGGCGTCGGGGATCACCCGGTAATAGACCTCGTCGAGATAGGGCAGCCCCTCGACATAATAGTCCTCGTTCTTCACCAGATGAATGTAGCTGCCCTTTTCCCAGGCATCGAACTTGAAGGGCCCGGTGCCGATCGGGGTGGCGTTGGCCGGGTTGGTGGCGAAATCCGTCCCCTCATAGATATGCTTGGGCACCATCGGCATGGTCGCCGCCTCGAAGACGCTGATGAAGGGGCCGAAGGGCTCTTTCAGCGTGAAGACCACGGTCAGCGGATCCGGGGCCGTGACGCTCTCGACATAGGCGAGCGAGGCGCGCAGACGGGCATGGGTCTCGCGCAGGAAGACATCGGCCGAGAACACCACATCGTCGGCGGTGAAGGGTTCGCCGTCGTGCCAGGTCACGCCGTCGTTGAGCTGGAACGTGTAGGTCAGCCCGTCCTCGGAGATTTCCCAGCTCTTGGCGAGGCCGGGCATCGGCTCCAGATCGGTGTTGTAGCGCAGCAGGCCCTCGTAGATGTCGCCGGCCACAAGCTGGGTGGGGCCGTTCTGCACCAGCCCCAGCATGAGCCCCGGCGGTTCCGGCTGCACGACGATGTCGAGACGACCGCCGGCCTCTTGCGCGGCGAGCGGCGCCGCCAGCGCGGCGGCGATCAGAAAGGTAGTCGCTTTGAGATGTTTCATGGGTTCCCTGTCGGTTTTTGTCGGTTCTGGGCTTGGTCTGTCTTGATGCAGACTCTGCCGCCCCGGATCGGGCCGGGACGAACGGACGGCTATCCGCGATAGCCGGGTGCGACCGTCTCGAGCTGACGCAGGAAAGCGTCCCATTCGGGATCGGGCGCGCCCTGCTCCTCGGTCTTGTCATAAGCGGATTCGTATTGGCGGGCGGTATGCTCGGCCACCGCGTCGGACAGCACCACCGGCGTGAGCCCCATGCCCAGCGCCGCCACCTGCGCCTTGCAGGAGCGTTCGAGATTGAGCGCCAGCTTGACCGCCTCGGCCACCGAACGGCCAAGGATCAGCGTGCCGTGATTGCGCAGGAACATCACCCGCTTCTCGCCGAGATCCTCCACGATCCGGGCGCGTTCCTCGAGATTCAGCGCGATGCCTTCGTAATCGTGAAACGCGATACGGTCGAAGAACTGCGCCGACCACTGGTTGAGCGGCAGGAGCCCTTCCTTAACCGAGGACAGCGCGACCCCCGCCACCGTATGGGTGTGCAGCACGCAGACGGCATCGTGACGCGCCATATGCACCGCGGAATGGATGGTGAAGCCCGCCGCATTCACCCCGGCGCCATATGGGTCGTCGATCACCGCGCCGGCCTCGTCGATGGTGACCAGATTGGCCGCGGTCACCTCGTCGAAGCGCAGCCCGTAGGGGTTGAGCAGAAACCGCTTCTCGCCTTCGGGCCCGTCGGGCATCCGCACCGAGATATGGGTGTAGATGCTGTCATCCATCCCCCAATGCGCGATCAGCCGATAGGCCGCCGCCAGATCCCGGCGCAACCGCGTGATCGTATCCGTTCCCGCACCATCGGGCATGAGACGCGTCCTTTTCCTGTGTCGCCCCAAGGAAAGAACATCCGCGCCTCATGGGTCAAGTAAATTGTCGACAATCGGCAAAACGACAATTAGCGTGACGGAAAGATGTGCTTTTGGCTCCGGGTCCATGGATCAGCAGAACGACAATGACGGGTTCGCGCCGCTCGACCGCGAGGGGCTTGTCCAGCGCGTGGCCCGGCGGCTGAGCAAGGCCATCGTGACCGGCCAGCTTGCGCCCGGCGCGCGGCTTTCGGAATCGGTGGTGGCGCGGCAACTGGGGGTGAGTCGCGCCCCCGTGCGCGAAGCGGCACGGCTGCTCGAGAACTCGGGGCTGATCACCTATCTGCCCAACCGCGGCTTTTTCGTGCGCAGCATCTCGGCGCGCGAGCTGGAAGATCTGTACGAACTGCGGCTGGTGATCGAGACGGCGGCGGTGCGGCGCCTGATCCGCAACGGGCTGGGCGCGGCCGAAGCGCAGCTTGCCGCCCAGATCGACGAGCTGCATCGCGTGGCGGGTCCGGATTTCGACATGCTGACCCAGGTCGAGGCCGATATGGAGTTTCACCGCCTGCTCTGCGCCGCCTCGGGCAACCCGAAATTCCTGGCGGTCTTTCAGCAGATCGCCACCGAAACCGAGCTCTCGATCATGCTGATCGGCCGTCTCTACGACGACGCGCACAGGCTGGCCGAGACCCATGAACCGATCCTCGCGGCGCTGCGCGCCGGCGACGAGGCCCGCGCCGTCGAGGCGATCCGCTATCACATCGACGTGGCCCGCGCGGTCGTGACCGAACAGTTCCGCAAGCTCGAAGGCGACCTGTCAGAATGAAATGCTTCTACGCCCCCGAGACCGAGGCCCACGACCCGGTCTTTCGCCTCACCCATGGCAAGATCCTGCGCAACGCCGAACAGGCCGAGCGCGCCACCCTGCTGCGGGCCGGGCTCGCCCGCCTGTCGCTCGAGACGGAAGCCCCGCCCGAAGCGCCCCGCGCCGCGCTCGAGACGGTGCACACGCCCGCCTTCCTCGACTTTCTCGAAACCGCCTGGACGGAATGGCAGGCGCTGCCCGACCACGGGCCCGAGGTGGTGCCCAACGTGTTTGCCCAGCGCGGCTTTGCCACCTATCCCGAGGGGATCGTGGGACGGGCCGGCTGGCATATGGGCGACACTTCCGCGCCCATCGGCAAGCATAGCTGGACGGCCACACGCCGCGCCGCCGATTGCGCCATCGCCGCCGCCGACGCGGTGCTGGCGGGCGAGCCTGCCGCCTATGCGCTCTGCCGCCCCGCCGGGCATCACAGCTCGGCCGACATGGCGGCCGGCCATTGCCTGATGAACAATTCCGCCATCGCCGCCGCCCGCCTGCGCGACGGTCATGCGCGCGTCGCCACGCTGGACATCGACGTGCATCACGGCAACGGCACGCAGGCGATCTTCTACGAACGCGACGATGTGCTGACCGTCTCGGTCCACACCGATCCCTCCAGCTATTACCCGTTCTTCGTGGGCTATGCGCATGAGACCGGCAGCGGTGCCGGCGCCGGCCATAACCTCAACCTCCCCCTGCCCCGCACCACCACCGACGCCGCGTGGCTTGCCGCCATCGCCGAGGGGCTGGACCGGATCGCCGCGTTCGCCCCCGGGGCGCTGATGCTGAGCCTCGGGCTCGACGCTCACGAGAAAGACCCGCTCAAGGGCATGCAGGTGAGCTGGGACGGGTTCCGCCGTGCCGGCGAGATGATCGCGGCGGCGGGCTATCCCACCGTGCTGGTGCAGGAGGGCGGCTATCTATCGCACGACCTCACGACCTCGCTGGTCTCGTTCCTGACCGGCTTTCTGGGGCGTGCGGCATGACCGGGCTGAGCCAGGATCTGACCGGGCGCATTCTGGCCGAGGTCGCGGCCGGGTTCGAGGAACAGATCGCCTTTACCGAAGCGCTGAGCCGCTACCCCTCGCTGCGCGGCCAGGAGCACACGGCGCAGGATTTCCTGCATGACGCCCTGAAACGGCGCGGCTACGCCATGGATCGCTGGGCCATCGACGTCGAGGACATCCGGCATCACCCGGGCTTTTCGCCGGTGACCATCGACTATTCCAATGCCATCAACGTGGTGGGCACGCTGCGCCCGCGCGCGGAGACCGGCCGATCGCTGATCCTCAACGGTCATGTGGACGTGGTGCCGACCGGGCCCACTGATATATGGTCGTCGCCCCCCTTCGAGCCGCGCCGCGAGGGCGACTGGCTATACGGGCGCGGCGTGGCCGACATGAAGGCCGGGATCGCGGCGAATATCTTTGCCGTCGATGCGCTGGCGCGGCTGGGCTACCGGCCCGCCGCGACGCTCTACCAGCAATCGGTGGTCGAGGAGGAATGTACCGGCAACGGCGCGCTGGCCTGTCTGCAACGCGGCTACCGCGCCGATGCGGCGATCATCCCCGAGCCCGAGGACGACATGCTGGTGCGCGCCAATACCGGCGTGCTGTGGTTCCGCGTCCGGGTACAGGGCGCCCCGGTGCATGTGCGCGAGGCGGGCAGCGGCGCCAACGCAATCGAGGCCGCCTACGATCTGATCAAAGCGCTGCGCGGTCTGGAAGCGGAGTGGAACAGCCGCAAGGGCGCGCATCGCCATTTCGAGGATCTCGACCACCCGATCAACTTCAACGTCGGCAAGATCGCCGGCGGCGACTGGGCCTCGTCGGTGCCGGCCTGGTGCGACTTCGACTGCCGCATCGCGCTCTACCCCGGTATCCGGGCGCAAGACGCCGCCCGCGAGATCGAGGACCATCTGCGCCGGGCTTCGGAGAGCATCCCCTTCCTCGCCAACAACCCGCCCGAGGTGGTCTTCAACGGCTTCTTTGCCGAAGGATATGTGCTGGAAGAGGGCAGCGCCGCCGAGGGCACCCTCGCCCGCGCCCATATGGCCAGCTATGCCAAACCGCTCGAGAGCTTTGTGACGCCGGGCTATCTGGACGGGCGCGTCTTCGTGATCTACGCCGATACCCCCTGCCTGGTCTACGGCCCCTATTCCGAGGCGATCCACGGCTTCGACGAGCGGGTGAAACTGTCCTCTGTCCAGCGCGTCACCGGCACGATCGCCCTGTTTATCGCGGAATGGTGCGGGCTGGAAGAGATTTGATCAAATTCACCCCGTGACCTTTCCCGCATTCTGCCCTTAGACTTCCCGCCAAAGCGCGCCTGAGTCCCGTGGCCGCTTCCCGATCCGCAACCCCCGGCCCCGAAACGGGCCCGACAGCCAACATGGAGAGATTAATGAACCAGCGCCCGAATTCCCTGCACGCATCCGACATCGCGCATTCGATGCACCCCTATACCAATATGCGTCTGCATGAGGAAAAGGGCCCGATGATCATGGCCAAGGGCGACGGCGCCCGTGTCTACGACATCGACGGCAAGGAATATATCGAGGCGCTGGCGGGGCTCTGGTCGGTGGCGGTCGGTTTCTCGGAAACCCGCCTGGCGGATGTCGCCTATGAGCAGCTCAAGAAGCTGCCCTACTACCACACCTTCGCGCACAAGGCGCACGAACCCTCGATCCGTCTGGCCGAAAAGCTGGTCGAGATGACGCCCGAGGGGCTGAACCGGGTGTTCTTCACCAATTCCGGCTCCGAGGCGAACGACACGGTCATCAAGATGGCCTGGTTCCTCAACAACGGTCTGGGCCGCCCGGAGAAGAAGAAGTTCCTGTCGCGCAACAAGGCCTATCACGGCATCACCATCGCGTCCGGCTCGCTCACCGGCCTGCCCGCGAACCACAAGGATTTCGACCTGCCGGCGATTCCGGTCACCCATCTGACCACGCCGCATTACTGGAAATTCGCCAATGAGGGCGAGACCGAGGCCGAGTTCACCGCCCGCCTGCTGAAAGAGCTGGAAGACACGATCCTCGCCGAAGGCCCCGAGACCATCGCGGGCTTCATCGGCGAGCCGGTGATGGGTGCCGGCGGCGTGATGACCCCGCCCGAAGGCTACTGGCCGGGCGTTGCCGAGATCTGCGCGAAATACGACATCCTGCTGGTGGCCGACGAGGTCATCAACGGGTTCGGCCGCACCGGCGCGCCCTTCGGCTGCCAGAAATACGGCTTCACCCCCGATATCCTGGTGACCTCGAAACAGCTCACCTCGTCCTATATGCCGCTCGCGGCCATCGTGGTGAACGACAAGGTCTATAACGCCATCGCCGACAACACCGCCAAGCTGGGCACCTTCGGCCACGGCTTCACCGGCTCGGGTCACCCGGTCGCCTGCGCCGTGGGCCTCGAGAACCTCAAGATCATCGAAGAGAAGGATCTGATGGGCAACGCGGCGCGTCTGGAACCGATGTTCCAGGAGGGTTTGCGCAAATTCGCCGATCATCCGCTGGTGGGCGAGGTGCGCGGCGTCGGGCTGATCGCGGGCGTCGAGATGGCCAAGGACCGCGAAAAGCGCGAGGCCTTCCAGCCCGCGGGCTCCATGGCCGCCAAGGTGACCGCATTCTGCGCCGAGGAAGGGCTGATCGTGCGCGCCGTCTACGAAACGGTGGCCTTCTGCCCGCCGCTCATCGTGACCGAAGAGGATGTCGAGCAGATCCTCGCCCGCTTCGGCCGCGCGCTCGACCGCGCGCTGGACTGGGCGAAGGCCGAAGGCATGCTCTGAGGCACAGACCTCCTGACGATGCTTTGCGGCCCGGACAGTTTGTCCGGGCCGTTTTCGTATTCTGCATGCTGTCAGTCTGTCGTTGCACGCCGGCACCTTCGGCTTGTGTCCGGGCTTGCGGCGTGGAGATTGCACAGGCAGATCCACCAATCTGCCGTTTCAGAAGACGATCCCGCCTGCCACAGACATCACCCTTCTGGGCAAACTCCGCGCAGAACCAGCCCCTCCGCGCCCTGCCCGAGCCGGATCGGCGTCGCCGCCTCGCCCTCGGTCAGCGTCCCGACACCGGCGGGCAGCCCCGCCAACCGCGCGGGAACCGAGGTGGCCATTGCCAGCGCCCGCGCAAGCGGCACGCCCGCCTCCGTCACCAAAAAGTTCACCGCCCGCGTCAGATCGAGATCGGCCCCGGCCAGCGTGCCGTCTTCCAGCAGCAGCCGCCCGCCCGCGCGGGTGATCCAGCGCCCGTTCAGAAAGAACCCGTCCTCCTCCGTACCGGCGGGCGCCATCGCGTCGGTGACCAGAAAGACACCTTCGGGCTTCGCCGCCAGCGCAATCCGCATCGCCGCCGGGTGCACATGCGCACCGTCCGCGATCAGACCCGCCGACAGGCCCGGACAATCCAGCGCCGCGCCCACCAGACCGGGCGCGCGCTTGTCGAGCTGGCTCATCGCGTTGAACAGATGGGTGACGCAGCGCGCCCCCGCCGCCGCATAAGCGCGGCAGGTGTCGTAATCCGCATCCGTATGGCCCAGCGACACCAAAACCCCCGCCCCGACCAGCGCGGAAACCTGGGACAATGTCACGCTTTCGGGAGCAACGGTCACCATCAGCACCGGCAACCGCGCCGCCGCATCGCAAAGCAGATCAAGATCGCGCGGCGCCATCGCCCGGATCAGTGCCGGGTCATGCGCGCCCTTGCGCGCCAGCGACAGATGCGGCCCCTCCAGATGCAACCCGCCGATCCCCGCCACCCCCTGCTCTACCGCCTCGGCAACCGCCGCGACGGCGGCGGCGCTGCGCTCAT
This sequence comes from Salipiger pentaromativorans, assembly GCF_024721115.1. Lineage (GTDB taxonomy): Bacteria > Pseudomonadota > Alphaproteobacteria > Rhodobacterales > Rhodobacteraceae > Salipiger > Salipiger pentaromativorans. The sequence continues at coordinate 200,589 of NZ_JAMDHK010000001.1, forward strand.
AGGTGTCGGTGATCAGTGTCGGAAGGATCGTCGTGCTGCCAAGCCCGCGATGCGCCGTGGCGATCCGGGCCAGATCGGCGACCGTGGGGCCGTCGTTCACCATGACGCCGCCGCCGCCGTTCACCTGAAGATCGACATAGCCGGGGGCGATCAGATCGCCGTCAAGCTCGACAACCGTTGCGCCCTGCGGCGTCACCGCCGCCTCGGGCGCCAGCGCCACAACCCGCGCGCCGGACATGTGCAGCGCGTGCCCGGTCAGAAGGCGGGCCCCATCGAAGATGAGCCCGCCGCGATAGAGTGTGTCTGTCATGGCATCCGCCACGGTCTACGGCCGCCGGCGAGGGGCACGGCCCTTGCGCTCAGTGCGTCCAGGCACCCTTGCGATCGACCGCGAAATTCTCGGCATAGCCACGCGCGCGGATATTCGGCTTGCGCTTGTGCGGCTCGCTCACCGTCGCCTCGATCCCGTGTTCCTTGGCGTAGTCGAGCGCCGCAGCCTTGCTGTCGAATTTCAGCCGCACCTGCGTCTGGGTGTCGGCGGACGAGGTCCATCCCATCAGCGGGTCGACCTCGCGCGGCGTGGTCGGTGCAAATTCGAGAACCCAGTATTTCGTCTTGCCCTGCCCCGAGGACATTGCCGTCTTGGCGGGCTGATAGATCCGTGCGCGCATGGAATCCTCCTGAAGATCACCAAGGTTATCCGGGATTTGGCCGAACAGGGCAAGGGATCAGGCCGGAATCGCAGGCAATTTCATGCGACGTTCTGCGACCGCGGCACCGCAGCGGCAAACAGGGCCCGCTCCGCCAGGAGAACACGGGGAGCGAGGGGTGGGGTTGTGTGCTCCCGCCGGACCGGGCCGGCTGCTTGCAGAAGAAAGATATGTTTCAAACTCTCCTTTCAGCAACGAAAAAGCAGCGGATCCCGGGACGGCCTCTTTCCCAAACGCGGCCCTCCCGGGCGGTTCTGACGCTTTCTCAATACCTTACATAACGGAATCCCATCCCGGCGGCCCTGCCCGTTTTCCAGGCACCCCCGGGCATGGCCCTCCCCCCTTGAAACTTCCCCGCCCGGCAACAATTCTGGCAGGCATCCGTCCGAGGAAATTCCCGATGCCCTACGCCCATTCCGACAAATCCACTCCGATGATGCACGCCCCCGCCCCGGATGTGCGCAGCCGCGAAAAGCTCGAGGGCGGCAAGCGCTTTGTCATGCAGACCGAGTTCCAGCCGGCGGGCGACCAGCCCACCGCCATTGCCGAACTGTCTGCCGGGGTGAACGACGGCGAGCGCAATCAGGTGCTGCTGGGCGCCACCGGCACGGGCAAGACCTTCACCATGGCCAAGGTGATCGAGGAAACCCAGCGCCCGGCGATCATCCTTGCCCCGAACAAGACGCTGGCGGCGCAGTTATACGGCGAATTCAAGGGGTTCTTCCCGGAGAACTCGGTCGAATACTTCGTCTCCTATTACGACTACTACCAGCCCGAGGCCTATGTGCCGCGCTCGGACACCTATATCGAGAAGGAATCCCAGATCAACGAGCAGATCGACCGGATGCGCCACTCGGCCACCCGCGCGCTGCTCGAACGCGACGATGTGATCATCGTGGCCTCGGTCTCCTGCATCTACGGCATCGGCTCGGTCGAGACCTATGGCGCGATGACCCAGGATCTGGTGGCGGGCAACGAATACGACCAGCGCAAGGTGATGGCGGATCTGGTGGCGCAGCAGTACCGGCGCAACGATCAGGCCTTTCAGCGCGGCTCGTTCCGGGTGCGCGGGGACTCGCTGGAGATCTGGCCCGCCCACCTCGAAGACCGCGCCTGGAAGCTGAGCTTCTTCGGCGAGGAGCTGGAGGCGATCACCGAATTCGATCCGCTCACCGGCCAGAAGACCGGCAGTTTCGAGCGCATCCGCGTCTATGCGAATTCTCACTATGTGACGCCGAAACCGACGATGAATCAGGCGGTTGTGCAGATCAAGAAAGAGCTGCGCCAGCGTCTCGACCAGCTGGTCGGCGAAGGCAAGCTGCTGGAGGCGCAGCGGCTGGAGCAGCGCACCAATTTCGACATCGAGATGCTGGAGGCCACCGGCGTCTGCAACGGCATCGAGAACTATTCGCGCTATCTCACCGGCCGCGCGCCGGGCGAGCCGCCGCCCACGCTCTTCGAATTCATCCCCGACAACGCCATCGTCTTCGCCGACGAAAGCCATGTCACCGTGCCGCAGATCGGCGGCATGTACCGGGGCGACTACCGGCGCAAGTTCACCCTGGCCGAGCATGGCTTCCGCCTGCCCTCCTGCATGGACAACCGCCCGCTCAAATTCGAGGAATGGGACGCGATGCGCCCGCAATCGGTGTTTGTCTCAGCGACCCCTGCCGCGTGGGAGCTGGAACAGGCGGGCGGCGTCTTCACCGAACAGGTGATCCGCCCCACCGGGCTTCTGGACCCGCAGGTCGAGATCCGCCCCGTGGAGATGCAGGTGGACGACCTGCTCGACGAGGTGCGCAAGGTGACGGCGGCGGGGTTCCGCACGCTGGTCACCACGCTGACCAAGCGCATGGCCGAGGATCTGACGGAATACATGCACGAACAGGGCATCAAGGTGCGCTACATGCATTCCGACATCGACACGATCGAGCGGATCGAGATCCTGCGCGACCTGCGGCTCGGCGCTTTCGACGTGCTGATCGGCATCAACCTGCTGCGCGAGGGGCTTGACATTCCCGAATGCGGGCTGGTGGCCATTCTGGACGCGGACAAGGAGGGGTTCCTGCGCTCGGAAACCTCGCTGGTGCAGACCATCGGGCGGGCGGCGCGGAACGCCGAGGGCCGCGTCATCATGTATGCCGACCGCATCACCGGCTCGATGGAGCGCGCCATGGCCGAGACCGACCGGCGCCGCGCCAAGCAGATCGCCTATAACGAGGAACACGGCATCACCCCCGCGACGGTGAAGAAGAACGTCGAGGATATTCTGGCCGGGCTCTATCAGGGCGATGTGGACATGAACCGGGTGACGGCGACGGTGGACAAGGGCCGCGCCGGGGCCAATCTGGAAACGGTTCTGGAAGGGCTGCGCACGGATATGCGCAAGGCCGCCGAGAACCTGGAGTTCGAAGAGGCCGCGCGGCTGCGCGACGAGATCAAGCGGCTGGAAGCGGTGGACCTCGCGGTGCATGACGACCCGCTGGCGCGGCAGTCGGCGGTCGAGGCGGCCTCGGAGGCGGCGGTCAAATCCTCGGGTCGATCCACGGCGGGCCGCCCCGGGCAGCGCGGCGGGAATGTGAAGCGACGGAAGCGGTAGGGTGGGCAATCTGCCCACCTTTGCCCCTCTCGGCGCCGCCTGGCATGGTGGGCAGATT
>NZ_JAMDHK010000001.1:204060-287519 GCF_024721115.1 Salipiger pentaromativorans
CCAGGGCCAGTCCGAGGGCCTTGCCGCCAGCCCATGCCGCACAGGATTGCCCCAGCAATAGGCCACATGCGCCTGATAATCCGCCTCGTCGCGGATCATGTGCTCCCAATAGCGCCGCTGCCAGATGCCGCATTCGCGCTTGGCCCGCTTGCTGCGCGAAACCTGCGTAGGGTGGGCAATTCTGCCCACCGCCCCCGCGCCCGCAACACCCGCGCCGACCCGCCGTGAAAAGCGCGCCTTGATCCTGCGCCAACGGTCGGGGAAATCGCTGTCCCCCGGCGGCAGCGTCCAGACCGCGTGCAGATGATCGGGCAGGATCACCATCGCGTCGCAGGTCACCGGTGCGTCGCGGATGGTGTCCAGATAGGCCGCGCGCAGATCGTCGATCCGGTCCAGCAGCAAGGCGGAGGGCCGCCGCGCCAGCGCGACGGTGAAGAAATAGGTGGCTCCCGGCACATGAAATCGGCGGTAATTCGGCATGAGGCCGATAAGACATGGTGACGGTAAATGGCGGGTTAACCGCAGGGCGGCGGTGGGCAGATTGCCCACCCTACGCTCAGCCGCAGAAGACCCGCAGGATCACCCCAGCATCATCGGTTTCGATGTTCAGCCGCTCGGGGTTGAACTCCATCGTCATGGGCTGACCCTCGCGCACCACGCGGATCTTGTCCAGCGCGGGCAGAGTCACGGCGGCGATGTTCTGCCCGACCAGTTCGGTATGGGCCTCGGGATCGCAGACCATGGCAGCCTGCTCGGCCACGCCCTCCCGTCCGATCACCGTCAGCCCCAGCAGGCGCCAGCTCTGCATGCCGCCCCGGTAATAAGAGATCCGCTCCGCCGGATAGCCCGCCTCGATCATGTTGCGGATCGCGGTGGGCGACTGGCCACACCAGAGCCCGTTGCAGAACAGCGCCACGCGCTTGGCCCCGGCACAGTCCCAGCCCTCGAAATCCGGCTCGCAGCCCAGCCGCGCCAGCTCGTCGATGACATAGGTATAGGGGATGTTCACCGCGCCCGGGATGGTGCCGCCCTCGAACCAGTCGGGGGTGCGGCTGTCGATCACCAGCGCCTCGGGGTCCTTCAGAATCTCCAAAAGCTCCAGCTCGCCGATGGTGGTCACGCCCGGGGCCGGGGTCATCGGCTGAATGCAGAAATCCGGACAGGGCCGCGAGGTCACCGCCCATTGGCCGGAGATCTCGTGCGCCACATCCTGAATGCGGGAAATCTCCACCGGCCCCTGCTCGGTCTCGACCCGGACCGAGGGCACGCCCCGGGCGATGTTCACCACCGTCTCGGCGCCTGCGGCCCCGGCGAGCATCAGAGCTCCGGCCAGCGTGATGGTTCGAATGGCGGTCATCGTCTCTCTCCCGTCTGTCGTGCCGACCCTGGTGGCAGCCTCCCCCCCTGTCTAACCGGCAGCCGGTGCCGCGTCGACTCGCCAGCGCTTGCCCTTCGCGGGGGCGGCCGCCCCCGACGCCGCGCATCACAACTCCGCGCGGTGCCCCGCATCCGTCAGGACGGGGATCGACAGCGCGGGAAAGGCGCCTAAAGTGGCAGCATGCGTCCCCTCTTCGCGATTCCCCTTCTGGGGCTGATGCTCCTGGCCGCCTGCGCCACCCCGCAGGACCGCTGCCTGCGCGATGCGGCGGCGCCCTGGCGCGCCGCCCTGCAGGAGCGCGAGCGCATCGCCAAGGATCTGGCGCGCGGCTTCACCTACGAGACCCGTTTCGTGCGCGTCACGCGCTTTCGCTGGTGCAGCGACGGCCAGGGGCGGATGTACCCCTGCTGGGACGACGACATGCAGCCCGAAACCCGGCGCATTCCGGTCGATGCCGCGGCGCTGCGCGCCCGCGACGCCGAGCTGGCCCGCGCCCTTCCCGGGCTGCGCCGCGCCGCCGAGGCCGATATGGCGCAATGCCGGCTGACCTACCCCGAGACGCCCGTGTCCGACTCTTGACTCGGTCCCGCGATTGCCGCAATGCCTCGGCCTGAGGGGCCTTAGCTCAGCTGGGAGAGCGCGTCGTTCGCAATGACGAGGTCAGGGGTTCGATCCCCCTAGGCTCCACCATTTCCCACATATCGCCGAGGGCTACCGAGACCGGAAAACCTGCCAGCCTTGCCCGCCTTTCGGGCAGCGCTGCGCGCCGCATGCCGCAGGGCGGCGCGACTCTGGCGCGGGCCCCAGCGCTCGGCTACGCTCCCCGTTGTAGATCCGGGCCACCCGTCGCCCTCCCGCATGACGCAGGGCCCCTCTCACCGGGGGCCACGCCTCACGCGGCGGCGCCAGCCCGATCCCGGGCCAGTCGTAGGCGGGCAGCGCGCGGGCCGTCGCTGACATGGAAAGGCGCAATATGAAATATTTCGATGTCTGGCTGGTCTGGGCCGTGCTTTCGGCCTGTTTCGCAGCGCTCACGGCGATCTTCGCCAAGATCGGGATCGAGAATGTCGACTCCGATTTCGCGACCTTCATCCGCACCATCGTCATCCTGTTCGCCGCCGGCGGCATCGTGCTGGCCACCGGCCACTGGCAGGACCCGACCGAGATCCCCGCCCGGACCTGGGTCTTCCTGCTGCTGTCGGGGCTTGCCACCGGCCTGTCCTGGATCTGCTATTTCCGCGCGCTGAAACTCGGCCAGGCGGCGCAGGTCGCGCCGATCGACAAGCTGAGCGTCGTACTCGTCGCCGTCATCGCGGCGGCCTTTCTCGGCGAACGCCTCTCACCGGCGGCCTGGTCCGGGGTGGGGCTGATCGCCGCCGGGGCCATTCTTGTCGCGCTGAACTGACCGCGCCGGGCAAGGTTGCGATTCCCCCTGCCCGCTCTTTCCCTTTCTGCCGCCTTTCGGTAGACGAGGCGGGACGACAAAGGCAGGCACGGGAACACGACCCATGGCGATGGAAAAGACATTCGACGCAGGCACGGCCGAGGCCCGTATCTACGCGGCCTGGGAACAGGCGGGCGCCTTCAAGGCGGGGGCCAACGCCTCGCGCGAGGAAACCTTCTGCATCATGATCCCGCCGCCCAATGTGACGGGCTCGCTGCACATGGGTCATGCCTTCAACAACACGTTGCAGGACATCCTGATCCGCTGGCACCGCATGCGCGGCTTCGACACGCTGTGGCAGCCCGGCCAGGACCACGCGGGCATCGCCACCCAGATGGTGGTCGAGCGCGAGCTGGCCAAGGACAAGACCAACGCCACCCGCCGCGAGATGGGGCGCGAGGCCTTTACCGCGAAGATCTGGGAGTGGAAGGCGCAGTCCGGCGGCACGATCATCAACCAGCTCAAGCGCCTCGGCGCCTCCTGCGACTGGTCGCGCAACGCCTTCACCATGTCCGGCGCCGAAGGGGCGCCCAAGGGCGAAGAGGGCAATTTCCACGACGCGGTGATCAAGGTCTTTGTCGATATGTACGACAAGGGGCTGATCTATCGCGGCAAGCGTCTGGTGAACTGGGACCCGCATTTCGAGACCGCCATTTCCGATCTGGAAGTGGAGAATGTCGAGGTCGCGGGCCATATGTGGCATTTCAAATACCCGCTCGCCGGTGGCGAGACCTATGAGTATTTGGAGAAAGATGAAGACGGCAACGTGATCTTCCGCGAAGAGCGGGATTACATCTCCATCGCCACCACCCGTCCCGAGACCATGCTGGGCGACGGCGCCGTCGCGGTGCACCCATCGGACGAGCGCTATGCGGCCATTGTCGGCAAGCTCTGCGAGATCCCGGTGGGGCCGAAGGAGCACCGCCGGCTGATCCCCATCATCACCGACGAATACCCCGATCCGACATTCGGCTCGGGCGCGGTGAAGATCACCGGTGCGCATGATTTCAACGACTATCAGGTCGCCAAGCGCGGCGGCATCCCGATGTACCGGCTGATGGACACGCGCGGCCGGATGCGCGAGGACGGCAAGCCCTATGCGGACTGCGCCGAGATCGCACAGCAGGTCGCGCGCGGCGAACTGACGCTGACCGAGGCCGAGGCGGACGCGATCAACCTCGTGCCCGACCATCTGCGCGGGCTCGACCGGTTCGAGGCGCGCGACGCGGTGGTGGCTGAGATCACCGGCGAGGGGCTTGCCGTGATGACCGAGGTCACCGACCCGCGTCTGGGCAAGGCCGCGGGCAAGGCGCCGGTCGCGCCCGAAGAGGGCGGAGAGCCGCGCGACGAGGAGGCACAATGGGTGCCGCTGGTCGAGGCCAAGCCGATCATGCAGCCCTTCGGCGACCGTTCCAAGGTGGTCATCGAGCCGATGCTGACCGACCAGTGGTTCGTCGATACCGCCAAGATCGTCGGGCCCGCGCTCGACGCGGTCAAGGACGGCACGGTCAAGATCCTGCCCGAGAGCGGCGAAAAGACCTATTATCACTGGCTGGAAAATATCGAGCCCTGGTGCATCTCGCGCCAGCTCTGGTGGGGCCACCAGATCCCGGTCTGGCACACGCCGGGCTTTGGTGAGGAATGGCGCAGCTTCTGCGCGGCCACCGAGGAAGAGGCGCTGAAGAAGATGCACGACTTCTTCGGCGAGGACGCGGAATTCCTCATGGTCGAGGATGCCGCCGCCGCCGAGGATCTTCTGGCCGATCTGCTGTCGCAGGGCACCGATTACACCGGCGTCGACCAGCGCCGCCGCGCGCAGGCGATCCCGGTCTTCCGCGACCCGGACGTTCTGGACACCTGGTTCTCCTCGGGGCTCTGGCCCATCGGAACGCTGGGCTGGCCCGAGCAGACCGAAGAGCTGGGCAAATACTTCCCCACCGACGTGCTGGTGACCGGGCAGGACATCCTGTTCTTCTGGGTCGCGCGGATGATGATGATGCAGCTCGCCGTGGTGAACGAGATCCCGTTCCACACGGTCTATCTGCACGGGCTGGTGCGCGACGCGAAGGGCAAGAAGATGTCCAAATCGCTCGGCAACGTGGTCGATCCGCTGGAGATCATCGACGAATACGGCGCCGACGCGCTGCGCTTCACCAACGCCGCCATGGCCTCGCTTGGCGGCGTTCTGAAGCTCGATATGCAGCGCATCGCGGGCTACCGGAACTTCGGCACCAAGCTCTGGAACGCCGCGCGCTTTGCCGAGATGAACGGCGCGGTGGGTCTGGGCGGTGGCATTCCGCAACCCTCGGCCACGGTGAACAAGTGGATCCTGGGCGAGACCGCCAAGGTGCGCGAGACGGTGGATGCGGCGCTGGCCGAGTACCGCTTCAACGACGCGGCGCAGGCGCTTTACGCCTTTGTCTGGGGCGTGGTCTGCGACTGGTATGTGGAGTTCTCCAAACCGCTGTTGCAAGGCGAGGACGCGGCGGCAAAGACCGAGACACAGGCCACCATGTCCTGGGTCATCGACCAGTGCCTGATCCTGCTGCACCCGTTCATGCCCTTCATCACCGAAGAGCTCTGGGGCACGCTGGGCGCGCGCGCCAAGATGCTCGTGCATGGCGACTGGCCCGCCTACACGGTGGCCGATCTGCTCGACCCTGCAGCGGATGCGGAAATGACCTGGGCAATCTCGCTGATCGAGGGCGTGCGCTCGGCGCGGGCACAGATGCATGTGCCGGTGGGGCTCTATGTGCCGGTGCTGGTGACCGAGATCGACGCCGCCGGTGAGGCCGCCTGGGCCAATAACGAGACGCTGATCATGCGCCTTGCGCGGCTCGAAAGCCTGACCCGTGTCGAGAGCTTCCCCAAGGGCTGCATCACGGTGCCGGTGGGCGGCGCGGTCTTCGGCCTGCCGCTGGCCGACATCATCGACATCGACGAGGAAAAGGCCCGGCTGGAAAAGGGCATCGCCAAGCTCGCCAAGGAACTGGGCGGGCTGCGCGGCCGATTGAAGAACCCGAAATTCGTCGAAAGCGCGCCGGAGGAGGTGGTCGAGGAGACCCGCGCGAACCTCGCCGCGCGCGAAGAGGAAGAAGCCAAGCTGAAAGACGCGCTGGCGCGGCTCTCGGAAATCGGCTGACACGGCAAGCCACTTCATGAAACGGGTCGGGTCTCTCCCCGGCCCGTTTCGCATGCGCCCCCTGCCCTTTCATCTTTCTGAAAATACGTAAAAAAAACACCATCCGCCTTGCGCCGCAGGTCGGACGGACCTCCCGTGCCTGGGGGTGTCACATCTCTGGCGCCCAGCGCACTCCCCGCGCCTCTCGCCCGGCATCGGGGCGACGCCGCCGGACCCGGCGCCCGTGACACCTACGGTCGAACCCTCAGGCGCGCCAGAACCGCAGGGTGAAGAGCGTGAAGACCACCATCACCTCCAGCCGCCCGGTCAGCATGGCAAAGGCCAGCATCCATTTCGCGGTGTCGTTGATCTCGGCGAAATTGCCCGCCGGGCCGATCATGTCGCCCAGACCGGGGCCGACATTGGCCAGCGCCGTCGCAGCCCCCGAGAGCGAGGTGATGAAATCGAGCCCGGTCATGCCCAGCCCCACCGCCAGCACCCCCAGCGACACCACGAAAAACCCGAAGAAGGCCAGCACCGAATAAAGCGTCTCGTCATCCACCGGGCGGCCCTGAAAGCGCGGGGTGAACACCCCGTGCGGCGCACGGATGCGCTTGAGCTGCACCCGGATCGAGGCGAACAGAAGCTGGTAGCGGAAGATCTTGACCGAACAGGCGGTCGAGCCCGCGCAGCCGCCGATCAGCCCGATGAAGAAGAACAGCGTGATCAGGAACGGCCCCCAGCCCATGTAATCGACCGAGGCATAGCCGGTGCCGGAGATGATCGAGGTGATGTTGAACAGCGCCTCGCGCACCGCCTGTTCCGGGTGATGCGGGAAGATCGACAGCAGCGTGACCACCATCACCAGCACCAGCGCCGCGATCGTATAGAGAAAGGCCCGCACCTGGCTGTCGCGCCAGAGCGCCGTGCTATGGCCGTTCAGCATCTGCACGTAGCGCACGAAGGGCAGCGCCGCGAGGATCATGAAGACCGAGGCGACATATTCCGCAGGCCCCGAGAAGGCGCCGAAACTGGCGTCGTAATTGGCGAAGCCGCCGGTCGACAGCGTGGTGAGCGCATGCACCGTGGCGTCGAACGGGTTCATCCCGCAGAACAGATAGGCCACGGCGCAGGCCAGGGTCAGCGCCACGTAGATGGTCGAGATCGACGAGGCGATCTCGGTCGCGCGCGGCAAGATCTTGCCCATGGTCTCAAAGGCTTCGGAGCGGAAGACCTGCATGCCGCCCACCCGCAGCTCGGGCAGGAACACCATGGCGACCACGATCACCCCGATGCCGCCCAGCCATTGCAGGATGCCGCGCCACAGAAGCAGCCCCTTGGGCAGATCGTCGAGCCCCGAAAACACCGTCGAACCGGTGGTGGTGAGCCCCGACATGGCCTCGAAATAGGCGTCGGTAAAGCTCGCCTCGGTGGCGCCGAAGATAAACGGCAGCCCGCCGAAGACCGGCAGCGCCGCCCAGACGCCGGTGGTCAGCAGAAAGGTCTGCTGCAGGGTCAGCCCCTCCTTCACCGCATTGGCGCAGGCCAGCGAGATCAGTCCGCCGGTGAGCATGGTCACCAGCCCGGTTTCAAGGAACACATGCCACTCGCCCCGCCCTTCGGCGATGTCCACGAGCATCGGCAGAAACATGGTGGCGCCGAGCGTGGCGACCAGAAGGCCGATCACATAGGCGACGGGGCGTATGTCGAACATGGGTGCAGCGTTGGCCTGCCCCCTCGCGGCTGTCAAGCAGCCGCGGGCCGTTTGCCGCGCGGTGCGACCGCGATACACGGGCAGATCGCCGCCTTGACTGGCAGGGGGCGGTCCACGCGGGCCTCAGCCTCGGTGCCGCAGGGCGTTCAGAACCGCGCGAAACGCCGGAGAGGCCTGCCGCCGGTTGGGGTAATAGAGGTGAAATCCGTCCCAGAACGGGCAGTAATCGTCCAGAACCTGAACCAACCGCCCGGCCTTCAGATGCGCCTCCGCCAGATCGGCGGACATGTAGCTGAGGCCGAAGCCGTCCAGCGCCGCCTCCAGACAGTGGAAAATATTGTTGAAGGCAAGCTGGCCCTCGACCCGGACGCGCAGCAGATGGCCCTCCTCCTGAAACTCCCAGGCGAAATTCACCCCGGAGGATTGCAGGCGGAAATTGATGCAGGGCAGATCGGCAAGATCGCGCGGATGCTCGGGGCGCGGAAAGCGGTCGAACAGCGCGGGGGCCGCAACGACGATATAGCGCAGATCCGGCCCGATCCGCGCCGAGATCATGTCGCGCGCCAGATGCTCGCCGCGCCGCACGCCCGCGTCATAGCCTTCGCTCACCACATCGTTCAGCCCGTTGTCGAGCGTGATCTCGAGCTTGATGTCGGGATGCGCGCTGAGGAAGGGCTTCAGTTTCGGCCAGAGCACCTGGCTGATCGCGAGATCCGACGCAACCAGCCGGACGGTGCCCGCGGGCACATCGCGCAGCGCGCCCAGTGCCTCCACATGCGCGTCGATCTCCTCGAAATGCGGGGCGATCCCGTCGAGCAGGCGCTGACCGGCCTCGGTGGGCGCCACGGAGCGGGTGGTGCGGGTCAGGAGCCGCACGCCCAGACGCTCTTCGAGCTGCCGGATCGTATGGCTGAGCGCGGATTGCGACACGCCGATCCGGGCGGCGGCACGGGTGAAGTTGCGTTCCTGCGCGACGGCGATGAAAGCTCTGAGATCGTTGACGTTTTCACGGGGCATGGGTCACCCTACCGAAGCGCGTTTCCAAGGGGAAGATCGGCGGCGCCCCGCCTCGAAAGACAGAGATCCACGCGGGTGCCCCGGCGTCCGGGCCTTTGCGCCGGCCCTGCCCCCGCCTCATCGGGCCGTGTTCCCGCGCAGCCCGCAGCGTCAGCCCAGCAGCTCGAGACGCACGGGATATTCGCCCTTGTGCAGCAGCGGCGCCACCCCGCCTTCGAGATGGCCCAGCCGGATGAGGTCGTTGCGGAAGCGATAGGCGCCGTGGAACAGCGCCAGATTGCCCCAGCCGAGGAAATAGCACAGATCGCCCGGCGTCTCGTCATCGAAGGGCGCAAACCCGCCCTCGTCGAGACGGCGCGGCAGGTGGATGATCTTCTCGTTGGTCGAGAAATCCTCGATGGTCAGCACCACCGGCAGCATCGAGACCAGATCCCGCACCGTCGGATTGTCGAACAGCGTGTAGATCACGCTCTGGCTGTCGAAACTGCAACGCATGCGCAGCGGCGTGCTCTGCGCGCGGGCGGTGGCGGGCAGCAGGGTGGAGGCGGCGGCTCCGGCCAGAAAATCGCGGCGGCCGAGGGGGGCGGATGTCGTCATGGTCCTCTCCGTTAAGGGGCGGGCCAGGGTCATCGACGGGGTGCGGACCGCTTGCGCGCCGACACCGCGATCCTGTCGCATCTTGCCCTTGCGTCTACCCTGCGGGCGGCCTGCGGAGAATAGCGGAAATCGGAAGGCAGTCATGAGCCTTTTCGATCAATCCCGGCACCCGCCACCCCGGCCCCGGCATTCATGAATCCCGCTCATCGCCGCATACAATAACGGGCGTCTAATCCCGAGCGGCATTGGCCCCACATCCTGTGCAGAGCGAGACTTCGACAGGAGATACTAAAATGACCGATACCAACACCCCGATCACCCCCGACACCCCGGACGCCGAGCGCCGCAACCTGCTTCAGATGGCAGGCGTCGGCGCCGCCGCCCTTGGCGTCGCCTCCCTCACCGGGCTGCCGGTTCTGGCCCAGGCCACCGACGACTGGGACAAGACCTTTGCCAAGAGCGATGCTGTCACCCACAGCAAGGTGTCCTTCACCAACCGCTACGGCGTGCCGCTTGTCGGCGATCTTTACATGCCCGCCGATCGCCCCGCCGGCAAACTGCCCGCCATCGCCGTTGCCGGTCCCTTCGGCGCGGTCAAGGAACAGGCTGCCGGGCTCTATGCCCAGACCATGGCCGAGCGCGGCTTTATCACGGTGGCTTTCGACCCGTCCTTTGTCGGTGAAAGCGGCGGCGCGGTGCGCGATGTGGCCTCGCCCGACATCAACACCGAGGATTTCATGGCGGCCATCGACTTCCTCGGCCTGCAAGACTCGGTGGATCGTGAGCGGATCGGCATCATCGGCATCTGCGGCTTCGGCGGCATGGCGCTGAACGCGGTGGCCGCTGACAAGCGCGTCAAGGCCGTCGCGACCACCAGCATGTATGACATGTCGCGCGTGATGGCGAAGGGCTATTACGATGCGATGACCGCCGAGCAGCGCGCCGGGGCACTGGCACAGATGAGCCAGCAGCGCTGGACCGACGCCGAGACCGGCACCCCGGCCATGGCGGGCGGCCTGCCCGACAGCCTCGACGGCATCGACGATCCGGTGATCAGCATGTATTTCGGCTATTACAAGACCGATCGCGGCTATCACGCACGCTCGGTCAACTCGAACGGCGGCTGGACGGTGACCAACCCGCTGTCCTTCATGAACATGCCGCTGCTGAGCTATGTGAACGAGATCTCGCCGCGCCCGATGCTGATCATCGCAGGGTCCGAGGCGCATTCGCGCTACTTCAGCGAAGACGCCTATGCCGCCGCGGCGGAACCCAAGGAACTGATGATCATCGACGGCGCCGACCACGTCGATCTTTACGATCAGGTGGACATCATCCCCTTCGACAAGCTGCAGGCGTTCTTCGACCAGAACCTCGCCTGAGCCACATCAAGACATCCAGGACAAAGCCCGCCCTCACCGGCGGGCTTTGTTTTTTGCCCGCCTTTCCGTATCGGGACAGCGCCCGCTCAGGCGGAAAGCAGATCCCGGAACACATGCGGCAGGATGTCGTCGCGGCTGAGCCCCATGCGGGCGAGCTGATCGTCGCTTTTCATCTCCAGCGAGATGATCTCGCGCATGCGCGCCCGGCGCAGGGAATAGGGGTTCAGCCCCAGCCCGAGATTGGTGAAATAGATGTCGATCTTCTGCCTCAGGGACGTGCGCCCCATCGCGATCTGGACGTTATTTGCGGTCATCTGGAAACCTCTGCTCGCTTTGGTTTCCTCCCGCCCCTCAGTTTAGAGCAATTGCTGAAACTTTCCCGAACCCGCCGATCACGTTTTGCTGCAGCGCAGCAATATGCACAGGAAATGCGCGGCCAACCCCGGCCGCGCATGGAAATCCGGCGCTGAAAAGTGCCTTAGCGCGCGTGGATCAGCGTCGAGAACAGCTGCGGATCAAGGCTGTCATTCGCAAATGTGGTGCCTTCTGTCAGCACAGACACCGCATCATGAGAGTGCAGGCTCTCCTGATGGCTGGCCAACACGCGGAAATCGCCGATGCGGGGGTCCGCCTGAAGCTGCTCTGCAAAAAGCCGCGCCGCGTCCTCGACAAAGATCGGGTTGGCGGCGTTCAGCTCCGCAAAGGCCTGCTCGTCCTCGCGCTTGACCATGACCTGGGTCTCGGTCGGCACCGCCTTGCGGCAAAGCCCGATCAGATCCTCGAACCACAGGCAGCGGCCCTCTTTCATCTCGACCGAGATGCGCGCCACCGAGCGCTGCGAATGCGGCGTCGCGAGCTGACCGCGCGCGCGGCGCGCATGCTCGCTCAGCTCCAGCGAACAGGGGCAGGTCGAGCTGTAGACGTAATCCAGATGCAGGATCTTGCGGCGCACACCGGCGGTTTCCACCAGCTCCAGCGCGATGTCGTAATACTGGTAGCCCTGAAGCCCCGAGCGCAGGCTGTCCACCTTCATCGGGAAAGACAGCCGCATCTCGATCCGCGCGTCAAAACTTTCCAGATCGCTTTTGTAATCGTCCAGCGCCGCCTCGATCACATCGAAGGAAAAGGTCTTTTCCGCATGGGCATAGAAGCTGCGCATGATGCGCGACATGTTGATGCCCTTCTTGTCCGCCTCAAGGCTCACGGTGCCGGTGACCGAGGTCTCCAGCGTCAGCTCGCCGTTGTCGCGGGTGCGGTAGCCGATGGGCAGGCGGAAATTCGAGATCCCCACATGCTGGATCATCCGCTTTTCGCCCCGGATCAGCGAGGCCGGGCCGTTCTGAAGGTCCGGCAGCGTGGCGCGATAGGCAGCGTCGGCGGTGAAGTCCTCGGGATAGACGTGCGACAGCGTGGGATAGGCCACGCCGTCGCGCAGCACCGACAGTGCCGGGTCGAGCGCGTTCAGCTCGCCGTCCTGGGCCTTGTCGGCATAGCGGCGCAGCAGCTCCAGCGCGGCGCGCGCCTCCTCACGGCTCGGCTTGCGGTCGATTTCCGGCGTATGGACGTTCATCAGAGGCTCTCCTTCGGCCCTTCCAACAAGCCAGAAATAGGAATGATATATCCCATTTCCAATTTTTTCTTCGCGCGCCGGAGACCGCGCGCGGGAATTTCCCCCGCGCCTCAGACCGCGTCGAGCGCCTGCACTATATCCGCCACAAGGTCGCCGGTCTCTTCGATTCCGACCGAAAGCCGGATCAACCCGTCAGAAATCCCAAGACTTTCCCGCTGTTCCGGGCTCAGCCGCTGGTGCGTGGTGGTCGCCGGATGGGTCGCGATGGATTTCGCATCGCCGAGGTTGTTCGAGATCAGAATGATCTCCAGCGCGTTGCAGAAGCGGAAGGCCGCCTCCTTGCCGCCCGCGATCTCGAAGGCCACCATCGTGCCGCCCGCGCCGCCAAGCTGGCGCTGCGCCAGCGCGTATTGCGGGTGGCTTTCCAGCCCCGGATAGCTGACGCGCGTCACCTTGCCATGGCCCGAGACCGCCTCGGCGATGGCACGGGCGGATGCCGCCTGCGCGCGCACCCGCAGGTCCATCGTCTCAAGCCCCTTGAGCATGATCCAGGCGGTGAACGGGCTCATGGAGCCGCCGGTATGCTTCATATAGGGCTCGACGGTCTTGCGGATGAACTCCCGGCTGCCGAGGATCACCCCGCCAAGCGCCCGTCCCTGCCCGTCGATATGTTTGGTCGCCGAATAGACCACCACATCCGCGCCCTGCGCGATGGCGTCCGAAAACACCGGGGTCGAGAACACGTTGTCCACGATCACCACCGCGCCCGCATCATGCGCGAGCTTTGCAACGGCTTCGATGTCCACCAGCTCCAGCGTCGGGTTCGACATGCTCTCGAAGAACACCGCCTTGGCGCCGGGTTTCAGCGCCTCTTCCCACTGGGCCAGATCGGCCCCGTCGACAAACACCACCTCGACGCCGAAGCGCGGCAGGATGTCTTCGAGGATGTAGAGGCAGGAGCCGAACAGCGCCCGCGCCGCGACCACCCGGTCGCCCGCACGCAGACAGGAGGTCAGCGCCCCGTTGACCGCCGCCATGCCGCTGGCGGTGGCAAAGCCGTCCTCGGCGCCTTCCAGCAGCGCGATACGCTTTTCGAACATCGCCACTGTCGGGTTGCCGTAACGGGCGTAGATATATTCGTCGGGGCCCGCCTTTACAAAACGCGCCTCGGCCTGCTCGGCGCTGTCATAGGCAAAGCCCTGGGTGAGAAAGATCGCCTCGCTCAGCTCGCCCCACTGGCTGCGTTGCGTGCCGCCGTGAACCGCCTGCGTGCGTCGTCCCTTGGTCGTCATCCGTCGTCCCTCCGCGGCGCCCCAACGCCGCCATTGAAAAAGCCCCAGCCGCGGTCAAGCGAAAGGGGCTTTCGTCTGACCTCTTTAGCGGCATGTTTAACGTGGCCCGCAATCAGGTAACAAATCGCCACAGGCCGCGCCTTACGCCCGCGCGCGCCCTGCGTCAAGTTGCACCCTTGTGTCAGCCGGCAGCGCTCCGCCACCGTTTCAAGCGATTGTAACCGGATTGCGCTTAGATACCCCCGGCCCCGGCACGACAGCGGTTGTCATTCCCCGGCGGCATGCCACATGATGTTGCGGATTTAAGTCACGGGACGGGTATGGACGGATTTCTTTTTCAAGCCTCGGTTTATCTTGCCGCCGCGGTGATCGCCGTGCCGATCGCCGCCCGGCTCGGGCTGGGCTCCGTCCTGGGCTACCTGCTGGCCGGCATCATCATCGGCCCGATCCTGCATCTCGTCGCCGCCACCGACGATCTGCGCCATTTCGCGGAATTCGGCGTGGTGATGATGCTCTTCATCATCGGGCTCGAACTGGAGCCGCGCGCGCTCTGGGACATGCGCCACAGGCTGGTCGGGCTTGGCGGCTCGCAGATCATGCTCACCATGTTCGCGGTCATGGCCGCCGCCATGGCAATGGGGATGAACTGGGGGCCGGCGCTGGCCTGCGGCATGGTCTTTGCGCTCTCCTCAACCGCCATCGTGCTGCAAACGCTCAGCGAAAAGGGGCTGATGCAATCCTCGGGCGGGCGTTCGGCCTTTTCGGTGCTTCTGACGCAGGACATCGCGGTGATCCCGATGCTGATCGTCCTGCCGCTGCTGGCGGTCGAGACCACCGCGACGCTGGCCCCCGACGGGTCGATCCAGCGCCCCGCGCAGGAGGCCGCCGACGCGCATCACGGGCTGTCGCTGGTCGAAGGGCTGCCGGGCTGGGGCGTGGCGCTGGTGACGCTCTCGGCGGTGGCGCTGATCATCCTCGCGGGGATCTACGGCGCCCGCCCGCTCTTCCGCCACATCAACTCCGCCCGCCTGCCCGAGATGTTCACCGCCGTGGCGCTGCTGATCGTCGCGGGCATCGCCTTCCTGATGGAGCTGGTGGGGCTGTCGCCGGCGCTCGGCACCTTCCTGGCCGGGGTGGTGCTGGCCAACTCGGAGTTCCGCCACCAGCTCGAGTCGGACATCGAGCCCTTCAAGGGGCTGCTGCTGGGGCTGTTCTTCATCACCGTGGGTGCGGGCATCGACCTGGGCGCCTTCATGCGCGAGCCCGTCACGATCGTCGGGCTGGCGCTGGGGCTGATTCTGCTCAAGGGCGCGATCCTGCACGGGCTGTCGCGGGTGTTCCGGCTGCGCGCGCGGGGGCGGTGGCTGTTCACCCTGTCCCTGGCACAGGCCGGGGAGTTCGGCTTTGTGCTGGTGTCCTTTGCGCTGCAACTCAACATCTTCACGCAATCCATGGGTCAGCGGCTGCTGCTGGTGGTCGCGCTGTCGATGCTGATCACACCGCTGCTGTTCATCCTCTTCGACTGGGTGTCGCACCGGCTGGAAGAGACCCGCGACACGCAGCCCGCCGATCAGGTCGAGGCCGACGGGCCGATCATCATCGCCGGGATCGGGCGCTTCGGTCAGATCGTGAACCGGCTGGTGCAAAGCTCGGGCTACAAGACCGTGGTGATCGACCACGACATGAAGACGATCGAGCTGATGCGGCGCTTCGGCTTCCGCGGTTTCTTCGGCGATCCGACCCGGCCCGAACTGCTGCACGCGGCGGGGATCAAGGATGCCAAGGTGCTGGTGGCGGGGCTCGACGACCCCAAGGCCACCACCAAGCTGGTGCGCTTTGCCCGGCGGATGCGCGAGGATGTGTTCATCGTCGCCCGCGCCCATGACCGGACGCATGTCTACGAGCTCTACCAGGCCGGCGCGAACAAGATCGTCCGCGAGATGTTCGACAGCTCGCTGCGCGCGGGCCGCTATGTGCTGGAAGAGGTGGGCATGACCGAATACGAGGCGGCCATCGCGCAGGAGACCTTCTATCACCACGACCGCGAGACGGTCAGCGAGCTGGCGCAGCTCTGGGATCCGAACATCCCCTCGGCGGAGAACGAAGCCTATATCAAGCGCGCCCGCGAGCTGGAGAAAGAGCTGGAAACGGCGCTTTACACGGCGCTGGCGGAACAGAAAAACGACGCGGCGTGAGGGGGCGGTGGGCAGATTGCCCACCCTACGGGTCACGCCCATGGTGCGACGGTCTTCTAGCCGCCCTTAATCCCACGCCTCTGGCCCGACGACGGTTCTACCGAGAGCCACACTTGGCCCAGGTAGGGTGGGCAATCTGCCCACCGCTCCTTAAAAAAAAACGGACCCGAAGGCCCGTCTTTTCGATCCCTCAAGCGGCAAGGCTCAGGCGGCGCGCAGCCCCAGAACCTCGTCCACCTGACGCGCGGCGGCCACTTCGTCGCCACCGGAAACGGCGGCCACTTCGCGGGTCAGACGCTCCAGCGCCGCTTCGTAAAGCTGACGCTCGGAATAGCTCTGCTCGCGCTGGTCGTCGGCGCGGTGCAGGTCGCGCACCACTTCGGCGATGGCGATCAGATCGCCGGAATTGATCTTTTGCTCGTATTCCTGCGCCCGGCGCGACCACATGGCGCGCTTGACCTTGGCCTTGCCTTTCAGCGTTTTCATCGCCTGGCTCACCACATCCGGCGTCGACAGGGAGCGCATCCCGATCTCGGTCGCCTTGTGGGTCGGGACCCGCAGGGTCATCTTGTCCTTCTCAAAGGAAATCACAAACAGTTCCAGCTTCATGCCGGCGACTTCCTGCTCCTCGATCGACATGATCTGACCCACGCCATGGGCGGGGTAGACCACATAATCATTGGGGCGGAACTCGTTTTTCTTGGTCTTGGTCATTCAACAGCGTCCTCAGCAGCCAAACCACAGATACACAGGCGACAGAAAAGACGGACGGATATGCGCTGCATTCCGTTCGCCTGAAAACTTACGTGTCTTTGCTATACCCCCGGGAGCAGACCAACCCGGCCGCGAGTCTGTGGTTTCGTCATGTGTGCCATGTAACATAGCACAACTTGAACGCTTTTCCCAGAATCTTGCTGGAAACAGAGAATTCACGCGGAATCAGGCGATTGAAGACCGCTCTTCACCTAAATGCAACCGCTTTGGAGCAAAAACGGCGAATCGGCGCTCAGCCGCCCTCGCCCGGCGCCTCGGAGAAGTACTTGTTCACCTTGTCCGGCTCGCCATCGCGGTCCTCCGCCTCGGGCAGCGGATCTTTCTTCGAGATGATCACCGGCCAGGATTCGGAGTATTTGCGGTTGAACTCCACCCATTTCTCCATGTCCGGATCGGTGTCCGGGCGGATCGCGTCGGCGGGGCATTCCGGTTCGCACACACCGCAGTCGATGCATTCGTCGGGGTGAATCACCAGCATGTTCTCGCCTTCGTAGAAACAGTCCACGGGGCAAACTTCGACGCAATCGGTGTATTTGCAGGCGATGCAGTTGTCGATGACGACGTAGGTCATGGGCGTAGCGGTCCCGTTCAGCCGGATGATTTGCGTCTAGCTAGACCAGCCATGCGGATCATTCAAGCATATCCCGGCTGCGATCCAGCGCTCTTCTGTCACGTTTGGTCGGCCGCCCCCCGCCCTCGAAGCGCGGCGCCTGCGCCTCTGCGGGCTCGGACGGGCGCGCCGCCGGCGGGTCGAGATCGTCGTAAAGCGCCTGTGCCTCGGGCGCCGGACCGCGCCGCGTGCCCAGCGCCGCCACCCGGATCACCCGCACCACACGTCCCTGCGCAAAGGTCAGCACATCGCCGGGACCAACCGCAAAGGCCGGTTTCGACACCGTCAGCCCGTTGACCCGCAACCCGCCCGACACGGCCTTGGCGGCCAGGCTCCGCGTCTTGAAGAAGCGGGCCTGCCACAGCCATTTGTCGATGCGCAGTTTGCCGGGTGCCTCGGCCACTTACGACTTGCCCTTGAACCCCATGAGCGCGGCGGCGAAGGGGTTGTCCGGGTCGATCTTGTCCTCCTTGCGGGGACGCGATTCGTAGGTCTTGGGTCCCTTCTGACCCTGCGGCTTGCCCTTGCCGGGCTTCTTGCCACCCTTGCCCTTGGGTGCCCCGCCGCCCTTGTTGCCGCGCGGCGCCCCCCTGTGGCCCTGGCCCTCGCGGCCTTCGCGTGCCTCGCGGCGCGGGCCCCGGTTGCGGTTGCCGCCCCCCCAGGTGAAGGTGAAGAACATCTCGGTCTCGGGCCCCGCCAGCGCCTCGTCGGGGGCGCTGCCCGGCAGCAGGTCGGTATCGTCCACCTCGGGGATGTTGTCGTCGATCTCCACCGCCTCGGGGGTCTCGGCGATCGGCGCCACGCCCTCGTCGTCGTAGCCCTCGGACCCCGCCACGACATCCGCCGCTTCCGGCGTCGCCGAAGGATCGGCCATCGCGGCGGGAGTGTTCTCTTCTTCCTGCGCGGCGTCCATGACCGGCTCGGTCTCGCCCGGTTCGCCCGAGGGGTCCGAGGTCTCGGTCACAACCTCATCGGCGCTGCGCACCTTCTCGCGCTCGCCCTTCTCGGCCTTGTAGCCAAGGCCCTGCATGAGATCGGCGAACTGCTCCAGCGTCATGCCGGTGATCGACAGCATGTCGGGATTGGCCTCGAAGCCGCCGCGGCTGTCCTGCGCGCGCAGCAGATCGGCCAGCCGTTCCAGCATGTCGATGCGGATCGCCCGCTCGCCCGCCGGGCGGTAGCCTGACAGCGTATAATGCTGCATCGGAATGTCGCGGATATTCGGCACCGTCACCAGCCCCGGCGGCGGTGCCTCGGGGAAGGTGTCGAGATCGCTGAACAGCGACCAGAGCACCAGCCGCAGCCGCGTCGGCGCCGGTTTCAGCAGCAGCGGCATGAAGATCGTGTACTGGCCGAAGCGCATCCCGTGCTTGCGCAGCGCCCCGCGCGCCTCCTGATCGAGCTGCTTGACCTCGTCGGTCACAAGCTGGCGCGGCAGGATGCCCATCGCCTCGACCATGCGGAAGGCAAAGCCCCGCGCCAGCCCCGTCAGCGTCTCGTCGCGCTGGAGGGTCAGCAGCGGCTCGAACAGCGCGGCGATCTTGCGGTCGATGAAATGCTGAAGCCGGCGCTCGACCTTCTGGATCACATCGGGGCCCGCGGTGTCATCGACAAACCCGACCACGCGCGGTTTCAGCGCGTCGTCGCCCTTGACCAGCTTGCCCACCGCCTGGTCGCCCCACATCAGGCCGCCCTGCTCGGTAAAGTCGATCTCGGTATCCGGCGCGTTGTAGAACCGGTCCGCGCGCAGATGGAAATGCGGCGCCAGCGCCTGCAACGACGCCTGTTTCAGCGTCTTCGCTTCCTGACCCGTCGCGCCCTGATCCTGACGGAACCGGAACCCTTCCAGCCGACCGACGAATTCGCCTTCGACGGTCACTTCACCCTTGTCGTTCACCTCGGCCAAGAGGGCCTCCTTCTGCTTCAACCGGCGGAGCAGTACAGATGTCCGCCGGTCAACAAATCTCTGAGTCAGTCGCTCGTGGAGCGCATCGGACAAGGCGTCTTCTACCGCGCGGGTCGCCTCGCGCCAATGGCTTTCGTCATCGACCCAGCCACGCCGCTGCGCCACATAGGTCCATGTGCGGATATACGCCAATCGTTTGGAGAGCGTGTCGATATCGCCATCGGTGCGGTCGATCCGCTTGACCTGCCGCGCCATGAAGTCGCGCGGGATCGCGCCGCGCTCGTGCAGATGCTGGAAAATCACCTGCAACAGCCCGGCATGTTCCGCATGGCTGATTCCCCGGAAATCGGGAATGCGGCAGACATCCCAGAGCAGTTGCACCGACGTGGGGCTCGAGGCGCGCGCCATCACTTCGGCCTCGCGCGAGAGCGATTTCAGAACCATCAGGTCGTCGGCCTCGCGCGCCTTGGTCAGCCAGTCGTCCTGCGGCGCCTCCTCCAGCGACTCGATCAGCGTCTGGACCGTGCCGAAGCGCAGGTTTGCGTTGCGCCAGTTGAGTTTGCGGAGCGGAGTGAATGTGTGGTTGCAAATCGCCTCGACCCAGTCCTCGGGGATCTGGCCGGCGTCGCCGGTGGTCCCGAAGGTGCCCGGACGCATCCCGCGCCCGGCCCGGCCCGCGATCTGCGCCAGCTCGTTGGGCTGCAAGGCCCGCATCCGGCGCCCGTCGAACTTGGTCAGCGAGGAAAACGCCACATGGTCGATGTCCAGATTGAGCCCCATGCCGATGGCATCGGTAGCCACGAGGTAATCGACCTCGCCATTCTGGTAGAGATCCACCTGCGCATTGCGCGTCCGGGGGCTCAGCGCCCCCATCACCACCGCCGCACCGCCCTTGGTGCGCCGGATCAGCTCGGCAATGGCATAGACATTATCGACAGAGAACCCCACGATAGCCGAGCGTGGGGGCATTCGGCTTATCTTTTTCGAACCAATATAGCTCAACTGGCTCATGCGCTCGCGGCGCATGAACTCGCAGCCCTTCACCAGCGCCGCGATCGGCCCGCGCATGGTGTCGGCGCCCAGAAACAGCGTCTCGTGCTGGCCGCGCATGCGCAGCAGCCGGTCGGTGAAGACATGGCCGCGCTCGGGATCGGCGCAAAGCTGGATCTCGTCGATGGCGACAAAATCGCAGCCCAGCCCCTCGGGCATCGCCTCGACCGTGCAGACCCAATAGGCGGCGCGCGGCGGCACGATGCGCTCCTCGCCGGTGACCAGCGCCACCACCGAGGGGCCGCGTGCGGCGACCACCTTGTCATAGACCTCGCGGGCGAGCAGCCGCAGCGGCAGGCCGATCATGCCTGTACGATGCGCCAGCATCCTCTCGATGGCGTAATGGGTCTTGCCTGTATTGGTCGGGCCGAGAACGGCCGCAACCCGTGCGCGCTGGGGCATGATGCCGCCCTGTTTTTTGTTCAGAAGATCAGATCTCGATGCCCTGCACCCGGCCTGCCAGCCGCTCCAGCGCCTCGGTCACCTCATCGTCAAACGGTCGCAGCTCCAGTACCCGGGTATAGGCATCATAGGCAAGCGCATCGTTGCCAAGCTGCTCATGCACCGCGCCCACCCCGCGCAGCGCGCCGAAATGTTCGGGGTTCAGCGCCAGAACATGTTCCAGCGCATCCATCGCAGGGCCGAACATCTCGGCCTGGTAATAGGCCAGCGCCAGAGCGTGCCAGCCTTCGGCAAAGGCCGGCGCATGATCGGTCAACGCGGTCAGATGGTCGATTGCCGAGGTGACGTCGTTCACCTCGAGCGCATCGCGACCGCGTTTCAGCAGCAGGTCCATCGCCGCCGATCCGGATTTCGACCATTCCAGATACAGCGCCTTTTCCAGACGTTCGGCGGCGGCCTGAGTGTCGGCGCCGCCCAGCTCCTCCAGCAGTTCTCCGGCACGATCCTGCGCAAAAGCGGCAGGAGGTAAGGAAAACATGACTAGGGCGGAAACTGCCGCCACGATAAATTTGCTCTTGCCTGGACCCATGCTCATAGCTTCCGAGTGTAACCCGAAGATGCTGGATTGCCAGCACAGGTTTTCGTGATGGAAGGACGAACAGCATGAGCGACATCGTGAGCGCGGCGGTCGAGGCACTGAATGCAAAACTGGACGGGCAGGGTTTTGACGGCGTGGCCAAATTCGTGATCGAAGGCGAAGGCAGCCTTATCATCGACAGCGCCGGGGCCCGCGCGGGCGACGACGCCGCCGATGTGACGCTCAGCGCCGATACCGACACGTTCCGCAAGATCCTCGAAGGCGGTCTGAACCCGATGACCGCTTTTATGACGAACCGGCTTTCGGTGGATGGTGACATGAGCGCCGCGATGCGCCTTGGTGGAGTTTTATCGTAACATGATGCAGACCGCGCCCTTTTATCCCGATCTGGCCGAGGGCCCCGAAGACGCGCGCGCCTTCTGGCTGCGCACCGAGGACGGGCTGCGGGTCCGTGTGGCCCATTACCCCGGCCCGGCCGAGGCCAGCGGCACCGTGCTGATGTTTCCCGGGCGCACGGAATATGTCGAGAAATACGGGCGCGTTGCCGGCGATTTCGCCGATCTGGGCTTTCATACGCTGACCATCGACTGGCGCGGCCAGGGGCTGGCCGACCGGATGCTGACCGACCCCCGGGCCGGGCATGTGGATCTGTTCCAGGATTATCAGCACGATGTGGCGGCGATGCTCGATGCCGCCGCCGCGCTGGATCTGCCGCGCCCCTATTTCCTGGTCGCCCATTCCATGGGCGGCTGCATCGGGCTGCGCGCGCTGGTCGAGGGGCTGCCCGTGGCCGCCTGCGCCTTTACCGGGCCGATGTGGGGGATTCGCCTTGCCGCGCCGCTGCGCCCCGCCGCCTGGGCCTTGGGCTGGAGCAGCGCGCGTGTCGGGCTGAGCCATATCTACGCCCCCTCCACCGGCCCCGACAGCTATGTCGCCACCGGCCCGTTCGAGGACAATCTGCTCACCGGCGACCGCGACGGCTGGGACTACATGCAGCGTCAGGTGACCAGCCTGCCCGAGCTTCAGCTCGGCGGGCCGTCGCTGCGCTGGCTGCATCAGGCGCTGGCGGAATGCCTGACGCTGGCGCGGCTGCCCGCGCCGCGCGTGCCCTGCCTCGCCTTTGTCGGCGCCAACGAACGCATCGTCGACTTGCCGCGCATCGTGGCACGGATGGCCGGCTGGGCGGACGGGCGGCTCGAGACGGTGCCGGGCGGCCATCACGAGGTGCTGATGGAAGACGCGGTGACCCGTGGCCGCATCCTCAGCCAGATGGCGCGGCTCTTCGACGGCGCGCGCGATCCCGAAGAGATGGCGCTGACCGCCTGATCTGGCCCGCGCCCCGGCGCGTGCTAGGTTGCCGGGCATGAGCGCAGCGGTTCTGACCTTCACTGACAAAGGCATCTACTGCCCGGCGGGCGATTTTTATATCGACCCTTGGCGCCCTGTCCCCCGCGCGCTCATCACCCATGGCCATGCGGATCACGCCCGCCCCGGCCATGGCGCCTATCTCGCCTCTGCCGCCGCCGCCTCGGTAATCCGCCTCCGTCTCGGCGACATCGCGCTCGACACCGTTCGTTTTGGCGAAAAGCGTCTACTCGGCGGCGCCACAGTCAGCTTTCATCCCGCAGGCCACATCCCCGGCTCGGCGCAGATCCGGGTGGAGGTGGGCGGCGAGATCTGGGTGGTCTCGGGCGATTACAAGCTAGCGCCGGACGGGCTTTGCGAGACGTTCGAGCCAGTGCGTTGCCACGCCTTCATCACCGAATGCACCTTCGGCCTGCCGGTCTTTTCCTGGCGCCCGCAGCAGGAGATCGCCGCCGAGATCAACGCCTGGTGGGCGGGCAACGCCGCCGAGGGGCGCGCCTCGATCCTCGGCGCCTATTCGCTGGGAAAGGCGCAGCGGCTGCTGGCGCTGCTCGACCCGGCCATCGGCCCGATCCTCACCCATGGCGCGGTGGAAAACACCAACGCGGTGCTGCGCGCGCAAGGCTATGCCCTGCCCGAAACGAAGCATGCGACGCCCGATCTGGATGTCAAAGCCCATCCCGGCGCCATGGTCATCGCACCGCCCTCGGCGCTGGGATCGGCCTGGGCGCGGCGCTTCGGGCCTGCGTCCACCGGCATGGCCTCGGGCTGGATGCGGCTGCGCGGGGTGCGGCGAAGGCGCGGCGCCGACCGGGGCTTTGTGCTCTCCGATCATGCGGACTGGGACGAGCTGCACATGGCTATCCGCGAGACGGGCGCGGAAAAGATATTCGTCACGCATGGTTACACCGAGATCTTCGCGCGCTGGCTGGCCACGCAAGGCTATGACGCGCAGGTCGTGCCCACCGAATTCGGTGGCGAGGAGGACAGCACCCCCGAGACCGGGGAGGATGCCGCGTGAAAGCCTTTGCCCAGCTCTTCGCCGCCATCGACCAGAGCACCAGGACCTCGGTCAAGACGGCCGCGCTCGCCGATTATTTCCGCAGCGCTTCGGAGGAGGACCGGCTCTGGACCATCGCGCTCTTCTCCGGGCGGCGCCCGAAACGCGCGGTCACCACCACACAGTTACGCGAATGGGCCGCCGAGCGCGCCGGGCTGCCGCTCTGGCTGGTCGAGGAAAGCTATCCGGTGGTGGGCGATCTGGCCGAGACCATCGCGCTGATCCTGCCGCCGCCGGACGCCCCTTCGGATCACTCATTATCCCACTGGATCAATCTCTTGGTCGATCTTTCTCAAGCAGGTCAGGACGCCCGAAAGGCGCAGATCCTGACCGCCTGGGACGGGCTCGACGAGACCGGGCGCTTTCTCTTCAACAAGCTGATCACCGGCGGCTTCCGCATCGGTGTCAGCCGCAAGCTGATGACCCGCGCGCTGGCGCAGGCCACCGGACAGGACGAGGCGGCGCTGGCCCTGCGCCTCATGGGCGACTGGACGCCGCAGACCACCACCTGGCAAACGCTGATCGCGGCGCCCGACCCGCAGGCCGACGACAGCCGGCCCTATCCCTTCTACCTCGCCTATCAGCTCGACAGCGCGCCCGAGGAGCTGGGCGCACCGGAGGACTGGCAGGCGGAATGGAAATGGGACGGCATCCGGGGCCAGCTTGTCCTGCGCGGCGGTACACATCACGTCTGGTCGCGCGGCGAAGAGCTGATGACCGACCGCTTCCCGGAATTCGCCCGCGTGCCGGATTTCCTGCCGCCCGGCCATGTCTTCGACGGCGAGATCGTCGCCTGGGACGGCGCCCACCCCCTGCCGTTCAACGCGCTGCAAAAACGCATCGGGCGCAAGACCGTGCCGAAAAAGCTGCTGAAAGACGCCCCCGTGATCCTGCTCGCCTACGACCTGTTGGAAGCGGACGGGCAGGACATCCGCGACCGCCCCTTTGCCGAGCGGCGCGCCCGGCTCGACGCCCTGCTCGCCGATCTGCCCCCGGACGCGCCGCTGCGCCCCTCGCCCCCCATCCGTTTCGACGACTGGGAGGCGCTGGCCGACACCCGCGCCACCGCCCGCGAGCAGCGCGCCGAGGGGCTCATGCTGAAACGCCGCGCAGCCCCCTATCTGGCGGGCCGCAAAAAGGGCGACTGGTGGAAATGGAAGCTCGATCCGCTCAGCGTCGATGCGGTGATGATCTATGCCCAGCAGGGCCACGGGCGCCGCGCCAACCTTTTCACCGACTTCACCTTTGCCGCCTGGAACGGCAACGAGCTGGTGCCCTTCACCAAGGCCTATTCGGGCCTCACCGATGCCGAGTTCAACGAGATCACCAACTGGGTCCGGCGCAACACGCTGCAACGCTTCGGCCCGGTGCGGCAGGTCAAACCCGAACTGGTCTTCGAGATTGCCTTCGAAGGCATCCAGCCCAGCCCGCGCCACAAATCCGGCCTCGCCCTGCGCTTCCCCCGCATGGCGCGCTGGCGCCGCGACAAGCCCGCGCAGGAGGCCAACACGCTCGACGATCTGAAGGCGATGCTTGCGGCCTACGGCGCCTGAGACACGCATGCCAAGCGCAGAAAGACGCCGCTTTTCCCTTGAAGCCGGGGCCTCCTGCCCCTTACCTCTCAAAGACGCTTATCAGGAGACACGCCCATGACCATCCGCCCCCTCTTCGACGCCAACGCCTCGGCCGGAGGCCGCGATCTGGGCAATCTGCCGGACTGGGATCTGAGCGATCTCTACCCCTCCCAGGACGCGCCCGAGCTGAAGCGCGATCTCGACTGGCTTGAGGACGCCTGCGCCCGCTTTGCCACCGATTACGAGGGCAAGCTCGGCACGCTCGACGCGGCGGGCTTCCTCGAAATGGTGCAGCGCCACGAAAAGATCGAGTCCGTGGGCGGGCGGCTCATGTCCTATGCCGGGCTGCGCTATTACCAGCAGACCACCGATGCGGAACGCGCCAAGTTCCTCTCGGACCTGCAGGAAAAAGTCACCAACTACACCACCCCGCTGGTGTTCTTCTCGCTGGAACTCAACAGCATCGAGGACGCGCCCTATGAGGCGCTCTTCGCCGCCGACACCGATCTGGCCCGTTACAAACCCGCCTTCGACCGCATCCGCGCGATGAAACCCTATCAGCTCTCCGACGAGCTGGAGCGCTTCCTGCACGACATGGGCGTGGTGGGCGACGCCTGGATGAAGCTTTTCGACGAAACCATCGCCGGGCTGGAATTCACCATCGACGGCGAGGAGCTGTCGATCGAATCCACCCTCACGCTGATGACCGAACAGGACCGCGCCAAGCGCGAGGCGGCGGCGCATGAGCTGGCCCGCGTCTTTGGCGAGAACATCAAGACCTTCGCCCGCGTGCACAACACCCAGACCAAGGAAAAGGAAATCATGGACCGCTGGCGCGGCATGCCCACCGCCCAGACCGGACGGCACCTCAGCAACGATGTGGAGCCCGAGGTGGTCGAGGCGCTGCGCGACGCGGTGGTCGCCGCCTATCCGCGCCTGTCGCACCGCTATTACGAGCTGAAGCGCAAATGGCTGGGGCTCGACGTGATGCAGGTCTGGGACCGCAACGCGCCGCTGCCGATGGAAAGCGACCGGATCGTCGGCTGGGACGAGGCGCAAACCACGGTGATGGAGGCCTATGCGGGCTTCGATCCCCGCATGGCCGAGATCGCCGAGCCGTTCTTCAGCAAGGGCTGGATCGACGCGGGCGTGAAGCCCGGCAAGGCGCCCGGCGCCTTCGCCCATCCCACGGTGACCGACGTGCACCCTTACGTGATGCTGAACTACCTCGGCAAACCGCGCGACGTGATGACGCTGGCGCATGAGCTGGGCCACGGGGTGCACCAGGTGCTGGCTGCCGGTCAGGGCGAGATGCTGGCCTCCACCCCGCTGACGCTGGCCGAGACGGCATCGGTCTTCGGCGAGATGCTCACCTTCCGCGCGCTGCTCGACAAGGCGAAGGACCAGAAAGAACGCAAGGTCATGCTGGCGGGCAAGGTCGAGGACATGATCAACACGGTGGTGCGCCAGATCGCGTTCTACGATTTCGAATGCAAGCTGCACGCGGCGCGGCGCGGCGGCGAGCTGACGCCCGACGACATCAACGCACTCTGGATGTCGGTGCAGGCGGAAAGCCTGGGCTCGGCCTTCGAGTTCATGCCGGGCTACGAGACCTTCTGGGCCTATATCCCGCATTTCGTGCATTCGCCCTTCTACGTCTACGCCTATGCCTTCGGCGACGGGCTGGTGAACGCGCTCTACGCGGTCTACGAGGAAAATCCCGAAGGCTTTCAGGAGAAGTATTTCGACATGCTGAAGGCGGGCGGCTCCAAGCACCACAAGGCGCTGCTGGCGCCTTTCGGGCTCGACGCGTCGGATCCGAAATTCTGGGACAAGGGCCTGTCGATGATCGAAGGCTTCATCGACGAGCTGGAGGCGATGGAGGACTGACCGGCCCCCCGGTGAGTCGCGCCCGGGTCAAGGATCGGCGCAGCCGACCGCACGCAGCGCGGCCTGTCCTTGAGGCGGGCGCGACTCGCCTCGCACAATCGACAAGGCGCTCTGAGGGCAGACCTGCCCCTCAGACGCCTCTCGGCAGATCGCCGCGACAGATCCCAAAGGCACCACGCCCGGACCGCCGGGCAAAACGGCCCCCACAGGCGCCCGCCCGAGGCGCGGGCCGCAGGCCGGCGCCGAGACAAACCGCGCGCGGCAGAGCCGCGCTCCGCCGGATCACGCCAACCGGCTTACTTCAACTGAGAATCCTTGGAGCCCCGCCGGTTGATCCCCCCGCGCGTCCGAAACGCCCCGTCGCGCTCCTGCTGACAATCGATGCAGAGCTTCACGCCCGGAATCGCGCTGCGCCGCGCCTCGGGAATCGGTTCTTCGCATTCCGCGCAATGGGTCAGGCTCTCGCCCACCGGCGCGCGGCGCGCCCGCATCCGCTCGAGCTCGTCCGAAATCGACGCCTCGATCTGTTCGTTCACCGCCCCGTCGCGGCTCCAGCCTCCGGCCATGGCACACCTCCAGGCCCGGTAGAATAGGCGCCTCCGCGCCGGCTGACCAGAGCCATTGAATTTCCCCGTCCGCACCTATCTAGACAGGAAAAGGAGTGCCGCCCATGATCCGTTTCCTCACCGCGCTGGCCGCGCTGCTGATCGCCCTGCCGGCCTTTGCCGCGCAGAGCTTCACCTTCGACAATATCGACGGCGGCACGCTCTCGCTCGACCAGTGGAAGGGCCGCCCCGTGCTGGTGGTGAACACCGCTTCGCAATGCGGCTTCACCCCGCAATATGACGGGTTGCAGGCGCTTTACGACCGCTATCGCGACCGCGGGCTGATCGTGCTGGCGGTGCCCTCCGACGATTTCCGGCAGGAACTGGCCAGCGAGGCCGAGGTCAAGGCCTTCTGCGAGGTGAATTTCGACCTCAATCTGCCGATGACCACCATCACCCATGTCCGGGGCGCGGCGGCGCATCCGCTCTATCTCTGGCTCGCCGCGCAGGGCTTCGAGCCGAACTGGAATTTCAACAAGGCGCTGATCGCGCCGGACGGGCGGTTCGTCGCCGGCTGGGGCGCCACCACCCGCCCGCTCTCCGCGCCGGTCACGGCGCAGATCGAGGCGCTGCTCGACTGACCGCGCCGCGCTCCGGCAGCCCCGGAGCGCGGCACGCCCGGTCAGGCGGTTTCGTGGCTGAGGATGGCGTAGATCTGATCCTTCAGCGCTGCGCGTTTCTTGCGCAGATCGTTCTCGGCGAGGCTGTCCATCGGCTCGACATTGGTCTCGACGCGGTGCACCTGACGATTGATGTCGTGATACTGCGCCATCAAATGCGCAAAGTGTTTGTCGCTCTGTTTCAGCGCCGAGATCCTGTCGGCATAGGCCGGAAATTCTTCGGCCAGCTCGTGCGGAACGTGGGACATGCGGCGTCTCCTCCTGTTATGATCCGTTACCCGGATCACAAACTTGCATGTGCCGCGCGGCCCCGGCCTTGACCGGGATCAAACCCGGCACGGTTTTGCGCCGCTATTGCCGGGACTTGCGCCAGCCCGCGGCGCGGGCCTCGGCCTCGGAACAGAACCAGCGTTCACCCTTTTGCGGGCTGATCCGCGTATTGCCGTAATAGCGCTGTCCCGGCACATGATAGATGCGCTTGCCATCGCGCGAGATATTGCCCTTGATCACGCAGCCCGCCGGCGCGCTCGCCGCATTCGCCGCCGCGGCCCCGTTGCGCGCCGCCGCCCGGAACGCCGCCGGAGACTGCACGCCCGCGCCATGCAGGCCGCGCCCCTGCACCGCCGCGCCCTTTTCCTCCAGATCGTAGTCCATCGAATAGCGCCGGTAGGCAAAGGCGAGCCCGTCGCGCACCAGCGCCCGGCCGATATCCGTGCCCGCAACCGTGCAGCGCGCCACCACCCGCCCGTATTGATCGGTATCCAGCGCCTCGCAGCGCGCGCGGCGCCCGTCATAGCGCGCCCGCACCTCGCCGGTCACCCAGGCGCCGCAGGCCCACATGGGAGAGCCGTTGCCGCCGCACATCTGATCCGCCTCGGGCGCGTCGATGCCGTGCAGCCGCACCCGCGTGCCGCCCACATCCACCGTATCGCCGTCGATCACCCGCAGCCGCCCCGAAGGGCCGGCCTCGGCAGCCGCCGAGACGCAGAGCAGCAGAACAAGAGCTGAACAAAGTCTAAACATGGCGCCTGATCTCTGCGCGCGGACCAGGGATTGCAAGGCGATTTCCGCGCTCTCGTCGCGGCCATGTTGCCGCAGCCGGGACCAAGGCTCAGCGCTGCGCGCTTTGCCAGGCGGGATGGCTCCAGGGGTCGGCGGGCTCGGGGGGCAATTGCCGCCCCAGAAGATGGTCCGCCACCTTCTCGCCCACCATGATCGACGGCGCGTTCAGGTTGCCATTGGGGATGCGCGGAAAGACCGAGCTGTCGGCCACCCGCAGCCCCGCCACCCCGATCACCCGCGCCTCCGGATCGACCACCGCGCCCGGATCGTCCGCCCGCCCCATCCGGCAGCTGCCGCAGGGGTGATAGGCGCTCTCCACATGGGTGCGCAGGAAATCGTCGATTTCGTCGTCGCTCTGCACCGCCGCGCCGGGCTGGATCTCGTGCCCGGCGAAGGGTGCAAAAGCCCCCTGCGCAAAGATCTCGCGCGTCAGCCGGACGCAGGCACGGAACTCTTCCCAGTCCTGCGCATGGCTCATGTAGTTGAAGCGGATGCGCGGCGGCGTGGCGGGATCGGCGGCGCGCAGGGTCACCGCCCCGCGCGAGAGCGAGCGCATCGGCCCGACATGGGCCTGAAACCCGTGCCCCTCGGCGGCGGCCTTGCCATCGTAGCGCACCGCCAGCGGCAGGAAATGGAACTGGATGTCGGGATAGGCCACCCCCGCCCGCGAGCGGATGAAGCCTGCGCTTTCGAACTGGTTCGAGGCGCCCGGCCCGCTGCGGGTCAGCAGCCATTGCGCCCCGACCAGCGCCTTGCCCAGCGGGTTCCAGTAGCGGTAGAGGCTCACCGGCAGCCGCGCCGCCATCTGGAGATAAATCTCCAGATGGTCCTGAAGATTCCGTCCCACGCCCGGCCGGTCCGCCAGAACCGGCAGGCCATGCTCGGCCAGATGCGCCCCCGGCCCCACCCCCGACAGCATCAGCAGCTTTGGCGTGTTGATCGACGAGGCGGCGAGGATCACCTCGCGCCCCGCCCGGATCACCCGCAGCCCGCCGCGCGTGGCGATCTCGACCCCGGTGGCGCGGCCCTCTTCTATCACCACCCGTGTCGCCAGCCCGCGCAGCACCCGCGCGCCCAGTCGCTGCGCCGGGCGCAGATAGGCGTTGGCCGCCGACCAGCGCCGTCCGCGCCAGACGGTCATGTCGAAGGGGCCGAACCCCTCCTGCTGCGCGCCGTTGTAATCGCCGGTCACCGGATAGCCCGCCTGACGCCCGGCCTCGACAAAGGCGCGCACCAGCGGATTGCGGCGGCTGCCGCGCGTCACATGCAGCGGCCCCGCCTGTCCGCGCCAGGCGGGATCGCCGCCATGGCCGCCGTCATGCCAATGCTCCATCCGCTTGAAATAGGGCAGCACATCCGCATAGCCCCAGCCGGTCGCGCCGGTCTCGCGCCAGTGATCGTAGTCCCGCGCATGGCCGCGCACATAGACCATGCCGTTGATCGAGGACGAGCCGCCCAGCACCTTGCCGCGCGGCACCGCCAGAACGCGCCCGCCGAGATGCGGCTCGGGCTCGGTGGCAAACCCCCAATCATAGCGGCGCATGTTCATCGGATAGGAGAGCGCGCCGGGCATCTGGATGAAAGGGCCCGCGTCGGTGCCGCCGAATTCCACCACGATGACCGAGCGCCCGGCCTCGGCCAGCCGATAGGCCAGCGCGCAGCCCGCCGAGCCGGCGCCGACGATGACGTAATCCGCCTGCCCGCTCACCGGATGTCCGCCAGAGCATGGGCGGCAGCGATCACCTCCTCCGCCGCGCCCGCCACGCCTTCGCCCGAGAGCGCCGCGCGCAGATAGACCCCGTCGATCAGCGCCGCGATACGCCGCGCGGCAAGCTGCGGCGCGGCGGCGCGCGGTTGCAGCGCGTGGACAAGGTTGGACCGGAGCCGCGCCTGATAGACGCGCAAGAGACGCGCCGCCTGCGCATCCCGGCGGGCCAGAACATAGAAGTTGAGCCAGGCCGACACGGTGGCCGGCGCAAAGCAGCTTTCCGAGAAATTGGCGGCGATCAGCGCCTCCAGCCGCCGCCCTTCGGGCGCCGTGCGCAGCGCGGCACGGACCTCGGCGCCGTAATCGGTCAGGATCTGGCGCATGGCGGCCAGAAAGATATCGGCCTTGCCACCGAAATAGTGATGCGCAAGGGCCGGCGACATTCCGGCCCGGCGCGCGATCTGTCCGACGGTCACGTCGAGCGTGCCCGCAAGGCCCACCTCTTCGACCGTCGCCGCCAGAAGCGCCGCCCGGCGCTTCGGCTCCTGTCCCATTCTGGGCATCCGCCCCTCCGCGAAACCGTATCGCGGAAAGGCTAAATCAGGTTGATTGACTCATCAATCAATAAAAATCGCGCCGCCTTGGGGCGGGCCGGGATCACAGTTCCAGCGTTCCCAGCACACGATTCTGCGGCAGCCGCGCGACTTCCATGCCGCCATCGGTGCGGCGCAGATTGTAGCCGTAGCCGCGCATCCGGAAGCGCCATTCGGCCTCGGACAATACCTTGGCGCGTTCGTTCAGCAGGAAGCTGCGCACTTCGTTCATGTCTTCGGTCAGTTTATTTTCAGCAAACATATCACTCTCCATCAGCTCTTCGCCTGACCCCGAACCTGCGGGCGAAATAAGGCGAAACTGCGCAACGGATGTGGATTTTTCTGGAATTGGAAACGGTGCGTTTCCAGCCTCGCTCAGCCGTGGGTTTCCGGCCCCGATGGCGAGATGCGCCGCTTCAGCACCGCCTCGCGCCAGGTGATGAACAGCACCGAACTCATGATCACCATGCCGCCCGCGACCACCCAGGCGTCCACCGGCTCGGCGAAGAACAGCGCGCCGATCAGCACCGACCAGACGAGTTGCAGGAAGCTGACCGGCTGCGTCACCGTGACCGGCGCCGCCGCAAAGGCCAGCATCATCGTGTAATGCCCGCCCGTGGCGAAACAGGCGACACCGAAGAGGATGCCCAGATCGCCCAGCGTGGGCGTCACCCAGACGGCAAGCGCAAAGGGAAACAGCCCGATCGTCACCGTGATCGACAGCAGCGCGACGATGATCGCCGGGCTCAGCACGTTCGAAATGATCTTGGCGATGAGATAGGAGATCGAGAAGGCCAGCGCCGTGGCAAGCATGGCGAAATGGCCGGGCGAGAGTTCGCGGAACCCCGGGCGCAGGATCAGCAGCGCCCCGCCAAGCGCCGCGGCGATGGCGAGGATCCGGCGGATGGCAAGCCGCTCGCCCAGAAAGAACACCGCCAGGATCGTGACATAGACCGGCGAGAGATAATTGATCGCCGTAACCTCGGCCAGCGGGATGCGCGACATGGCGAAGAACCAGCAGATCACCCCCAGTGTCTGCAACGCGCCGCGCAACGATACCAGCCCCAGTTGCCGGCGGGTCAGACGCAGGCTGCGCAGGCCGCGCCAGGCCGGCAGCAGAAAGACGAGGCCCAGCAGGTAGCGCAGAAAGGCCGACTCGGCCGCCGGCATGCGCGGGCCCATCAGCTTGACCAGAGCGGTCACGCCGACAAAGCACAGTCCCGACAGGATCATCCAGAGAATGCCCCGCACCGGGGCCGATACGGCAGCGTTCATGGCGCAGACTGTTAGCGCAGGACCGGCGGCACGCAAGGCCAAAGCGCCGTGCGCAGGCTGATCACTCCAGAAGCAGCTTTGCCGCGATGGCCCACATGACGAGGCCGATCCCCAGATCCAGCCCCCGCCAGGCGGCGGGCCGGGCAAAGACCGGCGCCAGCGCACGGGCGCCATAGCCAAGCGCGAAGAAGAACATCAGCGAGGCGCTCATCGCCCCAAGGGCAAAGCCCACGCGGTTGTCATATTGCGCCGAGACCGCGCCCAGCAGCACCACCGTATCGAGGTAGACATGCGGATTGAGCCAGGTCAGCGCCAGGCAGGTCATAAGCGCCGCGCGCAGGCTGCCCGCCTCCGGCCCCGCCCGCAGGCTTTCACCGCCGCGCCAGGCCGCGCGCAGGGTCCGTGCCCCGTACCACAGCAGAAACCCCGCCCCGAGCCAGCGCATGGCGGTCTCCAGCCCGGGCAGCGCGGCGCTGAGCGCTCCGAAACCGGCCACCCCCGCCGCGATCAGCACCGCATCCGACAGGGCACAGAGCGCGCAGACCGCGAAGACGTGCCGCCCCGTCAGCCCCTGCCGCAACACAAAGGCATTCTGCGCGCCGATCGCCACGATCAGCGACAATCCCAGCGCAAACCCCGCCATCACCACCTGCATCCGCCCTGCCCTTCTCAACCGTCACCTGCCTGCTGCGCAGCGGCCTAGCACGGGCGGGTGCATCACCCTAGTTAATTAAATTGTACTCTGTTAAGTTTGGCTAATGTCACACGATCCCGCCCAGCTTGCCGCCCTCGACGCGGTCCTGCGCCTCGGCAGCTTCGACGCCGCGGCGCGGGCGCTGCATGTGACGCCCTCGGCGGTCTCGCAGCGGATCAAGGCGCTGGAGGACCGCATCGGCACGGCCCTGATCGTGCGCGGCACCCCCTGCAACGCCACCCCGGCCGGCATGCGTCTGGCGCGCCACGCCTCCGACATCGCCTTGCTCGACGCGGCGCTGGCGCGGGATCTGGCGCTGCCCGCCGCGCCGGCCCGGCTGCGGCTTGCGGTGAATGCCGACAGCCTCGCGGTCTGGTTCCTGCCGGCGCTCGCCGGGCAGGAGATGCTGTTCGACATCGCACTCGACGACGAATCCCATTCCGCCGACTGGCTGCGGCGCGGCGAGGTGTCGGCGGCGATCACCGCCCATGGCCGCGCGGTGCAGGGCTGCGATTCCCACGCGCTTGGACAGATG
The DNA here is from genome assembly GCF_024721115.1 of Salipiger pentaromativorans. Taxonomy (GTDB): domain Bacteria; phylum Pseudomonadota; class Alphaproteobacteria; order Rhodobacterales; family Rhodobacteraceae; genus Salipiger; species Salipiger pentaromativorans. The sequence goes on from NZ_JAMDHK010000001.1 coordinate 238,092, forward strand.
CGCTATATCGCCACCTGCGCGCCGGCCTTCCACGCGGCGCATTTCTCCGGCGGTGTCACCGCCGAGCGCCTGCGTCACGCGCCGATGCTGCAATTCAACGCCAAGGATACGCTTCAGCACGACTGGCTGCGCCGCGTCACCGGCTCGGCGCTGGCCCCGCCCGCGCATCGGCTGCCCTCGTCGCAGGGCTTTGTCGAGGCCGCGCGGCTGGGGCTTGGCTGGGGGCTGAACCCCGAAGTGCTGGTCAGCGGCGCCATCGCGCGCGGAGAGCTAGTGCCGCTGCTCCCCGATCAGCCGCAGGAGGTGGCGCTGTTCTGGCAGGTCAACCGGCTGGTGGCCGGCGCGCTCCGGCCACTGACGGGCGCCGTCCTCCGCACCGCCACCGCGCGGCTGAGACCCTAGCCGATGCTCTTTGCCAGCACCCGGCTGATCGTGGTCAATGTCTCTCCGCTTTCCGCCCGCCATGTGTTGAAGGCGTCCTGAACCGCCTGCATCGCCTTGCGCGAGCCTGGCGCCTTGTCGATCACCCCTTCCGCCACCAGCCGCGCCACCACATCCTTGCTGAGAATGAAGCTGTCCTTGCCCATGCTGCGCAGCAGATAGGCGCCGGTGCCGCCGCCCAGCCGCGCGCCCTCGCGCTTCAGCCAGTCGAGCAGGCCGATGAAATCCTCCTCCGGCCAGTCCGCCACCCTGCGCCCGAATCCGCCGGTTCCCTCTTCGGCAAGGGCGCGGAGAAAGGTGGCGTTGTCGCGGATCGCGGCGATCTTCGGTGCCGAGCGGATGACCCGCGTATCGGCGACCAGCTCGTCGAACCATGCCTCGGACATCATCGACACGGCGCCCACGTCGAACCCGCGAAACGCCGCCTCGATCTCGGGCCATTTCTTGTCGACCACCGTCCAGCTTATGCCCGCCTGAAAGATCCCCCGCGCCATCCCCGCAAGCCAGCGGTCATCGGGAATGGCCGCGATCTCCTCCACCGGTTTCGGTACGGGGCAATCGGCAAGCACCGCCTCGCGGCTGCCCTTGCGGGCCACGGCAATGTCCAGGATCTCTTCAAAGCGGTGCATGGGCCCTCTCCGGTTCGCCGGTTCCATCGGGAGACTGCCGGAAAGCCCGCGGGCCGTAAAGAACAAATTAAGAACGGACGCCCTTCGCAGGGCGGCCGGAACGCCGTGTCAGTCGGCGCCCGGCGGCACACGGTCGAGCGTCTGCGCGACGCGTTCGAGGGCGGCGTCAGGATTCACCGCCATGGGCCGGCCGGTGAAATCGTCGATCACCGTTTGCGGGCGCTCCGGCATCTGCCCGCCGGCGAAGACCCAGCTCAGCCAGACAAGGAACATCGCCGCCACAAGGCCCAACCCGCCCCAGATCCCCCAGAGGGGCACGCGGTGCTGGTGCTGCTGCTTTTGAAGATCGGTATTGGGCGCCGACATGGGAACCTCCTCGATTTTTCCGGGCCTGCGGTTGCCGCCCGTCACGCATGGGCCTAACACTTTGCCTGCCGGCCCGGTTCCGGCGCCGTTCCAGCCCAAGGATGCGAGACATGAAAGACGCGAGCCCCCAGACGATCCATCTCGAGGATTACACACCGTTCGGCTGGCAGGTCGCCGATGTCCATCTGACCGTCACCCTGGCGCCCCGGGCCACGCGGGTGACCTCGCGCATCCACTTCACCCCCGCCCCGGACGCCCCCGCGCAGAGCTTCTTCCTGCACGGCGAGGAACTGACGCTGATCCGCGCGGCGATCGACGGAGAGACCGTCACCCCCGAGATCACGCCGCAGGGGCTGACCTGCGCGGTGCCCTCGGGCCCGTTCCTCTGGGAAGCCGAGGTCGAGATCGCGCCCGAGGAGAACACTGCTCTCGAAGGGCTCTACATGTCGAACGGCATGTATTGCACGCAATGCGAGGCCGAGGGGTTTCGCAAGATCACCTATTACCCCGACCGCCCCGACGTGATGTCCACCTTCACCGTGCGCATCGAGGGCGACGAGGCGGTCAAGCTATCGAACGGCAACCCCACCGGCAGCGGCGAGGGCTGGGCCGAATGGCACGATCCCTGGCCGAAACCGGCCTATCTCTTTGCGCTGGTGGCCGGCGATCTGGTGAACCACCCCGGCAGTTTCACCACGATGTCCGGCAAGACGGTCGAACTGAACATCTGGGTCCGCCCCGGCGACGAGGGCAAATGCGCCTTCGGCATGGAGGCGCTGAAAGCCTCGATGAAATGGGACGAAGAGGTTTACGGGCGCGAATACGATCTGGATATTTTCAATATCGTTGCGGTCGATGACTTCAATATGGGCGCGATGGAGAACAAGGGGTTGAACATTTTCAACTCCTCCTGCGTTCTCGCCTCTCCCGAGACCTCGACCGACGCGAATTTCGAGCGCATCGAGGCGATCATCGCGCATGAGTATTTCCACAACTGGACGGGCAACCGCATCACTTGCCGCGACTGGTTCCAGCTTTGTCTGAAAGAGGGGCTGACGGTGTTCCGCGACAGCCAGTTCACCTCTGACATGCGCTCGGCCGAGGTGAAGCGGATCTCGGATGTGATCGACCTGCGCGCGCGCCAGTTCCCCGAGGATCAGGGGCCGCTGTCGCACCCGGTACGCCCGGAAAGTTTTCAGGAGATCAACAACTTCTACACCGCAACGGTCTATGAGAAAGGCGCCGAGGTCATCGGCATGCTCAAACGCCTCGTGGGTGATGCCGATTACGCCAAGGCGCTGGATCTCTATTTCCAGCGGCATGACGGCGACGCGGCCACCATCGAGGATTGGCTGAAGGTGTTCGAGGATGCCACCGGCCGCGACCTCACCCAGTTCAAGCGCTGGTATTCGCAATCGGGCACCCCGCATCTCAGCGTCGCCGAAGACTATGCCGACGGCACCTACACGCTGACCTTCAGGCAGGATACGCCCCCCACCCCCGGCCAGCCCGAGAAGGCGCCGCAGGTGCTGCCCATCGCCGTGGGGCTGCTCAATCCCAATGGCGACGAGGTGGTGCCGACCACGGTGCTGGAAATGACCGAAGGCGAGCAGAGCTTCTCCTTCGAGGGGCTGAGCAGCAAGCCGGTGCCCTCGATCCTGCGGGGTTTTTCCGCCCCTGTGGTGCTCGAACGGGAGAGCAGCGCCGAGGAACGCGCCTTCCTTCTGGCCCATGACACCGATGCCTTCAACCGCTGGGAGGCCAGCCGCGATCTGGCCCGCGCCAGCCTTTTTGCGACGATCACCACGGGCGCGGCGCCCGATACCGCCTGGCTCGACGCGCTGGAACGGGTGGTGCGGGAAGATACGCTCGACCCGGCGTTCCGGGCGCTGATGCTGGCGCTGCCGACCCAGTCGGAACTGGCGCAGATGCTACATGCCAAGGGCGTCACGCCCGACCCGGACGCGATCTATGCCGCCACCGAGGCGCTGCGCAACGCCATGGCCGAGCGCTGGCAGGCCGCGCTTCCGGCGCTGATGGCCGAAGCGAAGGTCGATGCGGCCTACAGCCCCGACGCGGTGCAATCGGGCAAGCGGGCGCTGGGGAATGTGGTGATGGCGCTGCAAACCCGGCTCGACGGCGGTGCCGCCGCGCAGGCGCAGTTCGACGCCGCCGACAATATGACGCTGCAACTCGGCGCGCTGAGCTGTCTGGTGCAGGCCGGCGCCGAAGAGGCGGCTCTGGCCGCTTTCGAGGCGCAGTGGAAAGACGACCGGCTGGTGATGGACAAGTGGTTTGCGCTACAGGTCGCGGCGACGGCGCCGCAAAACGCCGCCGCCCGGGCCGAGGCGCTGACGCAGCGGGCCGATTTCGACTGGAAGAATCCCAACCGGTTCCGCGCGGTCTTCGGCTCGCTGGCGATGAACCATGCGGGGTTCCACGCCAGGGACGGGCGCGGCTACAGGCTGCTGGCGGACTGGCTCATCAAACTGGATGAAAAGAACCCGCAGACCACGGCGCGGATGTGCTCGGTCTTCCAGACCTGGAAACGTTATGACGCCGACCGTCAGGCGCTGATGAAAGCCGAACTGGAACGCATCGCCGCCAAGCCCGGCCTGTCGCGCGACGTGACCGAGATGGTGACCCGGCTTCTGTCCTGACCGGCTGCCGCGCGCGGCCCCTGCAAGGCGAAAGGCGGCGGCGCCCCGCGCGGGGCGCCCCTTACCGCGCCTGTGGATAGGTGATGATCGACAGATAGCGCGAGGGCAGCTCCATCAGCACCTCGGGCCCGTGCGGCGCATCGGAATCGAACAGCAGCGAATCGCCCGGTTCCAGCAGGTAGAGCTGATCGCCGTGACGGTAATTGATCACCCCTTCCAGCATATAGATCAGCTCGATCCCCTCGTGCTGGAAGGCCGGAAAGCGGTCGCTCTCGCTGTCGAGCGTGATCAGATAGGGCTCCACCACCACACCGGAATTGTTCGACCCGATATGGCCCAGCAGGTTGTACTGATGGCCCGCCCGTGTGCCCGCGCGCTCGATCTCGGCGCCCTGGCCCGCCTTTACATGCATTGCGCCGCGCGGCTCCTCGAAGCCGGAAAATAGCTGCACCAGCGGCACCCGCAGCGCATTGGCCAGCGCCTGAAGCGTGTTGAGCGAGGGCGAAATCACCCCGTTCTCGATCTTCGACAGCATGCCGACCGACAGGCCTGTCTGCTGGGCCAGCTCGGATCCGGTCATGCGCTGGCGCTTGCGCAGCTCGCGCACCTGCCGCCCGATGGCCACTTCGAGGTTCTTTTCCCGCAGCTCGCGGACGGCATGCGGGTTCTGGTTCAGTTTCGACCGGGAGCCGTTCTTCATACTCTTTCCATCGCCGGTTGGGGTGTCCCGTGGTGCAGGCGCGGCGGTGGGCATGTCAACCCTCCTCCCGGATCACAAAGCCCTGACCGACGTGGGCACGGCGGGGGACGGGGACGGAAAACCGGCGATGGATGGTCATACACACCTCACGTTTTGAAACAGCTCCGGTAGAGCGGCAGGATATTGTCCTCGGTCATCGGCACCGGGTTGGTGCCCGCGGTCGGGTCTTTCAGCGCGGCGGCGCACAGCACGCCGAAATCGGGATCGGTGACGCCCAGCGCGTCGAGCGTCGCGGGGATGTCCAGCGCCGCGATCAGCCCTTCGGTAAAACCGTAGAAGGCGTCAAAACTCGGCTCCAGCCCCAGATAGGCGGCGGCACGGGCGAGCTTGTCCTCGATAGCGAGCCGGTTGAAGCGCAGCACCGGCAGCATCACCACCCCGTTGGTGGTGCCGTGATGGGTGTCGTAATGCGCGCCGATGGGATGGCTCAGCGAATGGATCGCCCCCAGCCCCTTCTGAAAGGCCGTCGCCCCTGCCGCCGCCGCCGTCATCATCTGCGCCCGCGCCTCAAGGTCGGTGCCGTCCCTGTAGGCGCGCAGAAGGTAGTCCTTGCAAAGCCGCATGCCTTCCAGCGCGATGCCGTCGCCCATCGGGTGATAGGCAGGCGAGCAATAGGCTTCGAGACAATGGGCAAAGGCGTCCATGCCTGTGCCTGCGGTGATCGCGGGCGGCATGCCCACGGTCAGCTCCGGGTCGCAGATCACCTGCGCGGGCAGCATCTTGGGATGAAAGAGGATCTTTTTCTCATGCGTTTCGGAATTGGTCAGCACCGCCGCCCGGCCCACTTCCGAGCCGGTCCCGGCGGTGGTGGGCACCGCCACAATCGGCGCGATGGCCGAGGCATCGGCGCGGGTCCACCAGTCGCCGATGTCCTCGAACTCCCAGACCGGGCGGCTCTGCCCCGCCATGAAGGCGATGAGCTTGCCCAGGTCCAGCCCCGAGCCGCCACCGAACGCGATCACCCCGTCGTGGCGCCCCTGTTTGAACATCACCACACCCACGCCCAGATTGCGCTCGTTCGGGTTGGGATCGACATCGGCGAACAGATCCGCGTCAAAGCCCGCGCGGCTGAGGATCTCCAGCGCCCGCGCGGTGATCGGCAGATCCGCCAGCCCCCGGTCGGTGACCAGCAGCGGTTTCTTGATGCCTGCGGCGCGGCAGGCCTCGGGCAGCTCGTCGATCCGGCCCGCACCAAAGCGGATGGCGGTGGGGTAGGACCAGTTGGCGGAAAGCGTCATGGGTCGTGTCCTTGCTGTCTTGTCTTGCGGCTACGATTTCAGCCGGCTGTGCGTCGGGTCGTAAAGGGGCGCGAGCGTCACCTCGCAGGGCACGCGCTCGGTCGCCACCTCCAGCTCGTAGCGCCCGCTTTCGATATAAGCGCGGGTCACGCCCTCGGGGTTCCTGATATAGCCCATGCCGATGGATCGCCCGAGCGTATGGCCGAACCCGCCGGAGCTGAGATAACCCACCCGCACGCCATCGCGGAAGATCGTCTCGCGGCCCAGCAGGATGACCTCCGGCGCGGCGGTGAAGGTCGCAAGCATCCGTTTGACGCCCGCCTCCTTCTGCTTGACGATGGCCTCGCGCCCCCGGAAGGCCGGTTTCGAGAGTTTCACCGCAAAACCCAGACCCGCCTCCAGCGGCGTGGTATCCGGCCCGATGTCGCCCGCCCAGGCGCGATAGCCCTTTTCCAGCCGCAGCGTCTCGATGGCGCGATAGCCCGCATCCACCAGCCCGTGATCGGCGCCCGCCATATGCAGCGCGGTATAGACCGTGAGCGCGTATTCCACCGGCAGGTGCAGCTCCCAGCCCAGCTCGCCCACGTAGGAGACGCGCAGCGCCCAGACCGGCGCGCCCGCGATGGCAAGTTTCTGCGCGGTGCCGAAGGGGAAAGCACCGTTCGACACATCCGCGCGGGTGACATGGTGCAGGATGTCGCGTGCCCTTGGCCCCATGAGCGAGAGCACCGCATAGCCCGAGGTCACGTCGATGAGCTGGGCATTGGCGCCCGCCGGGATACCGCGCTTGATCCAGTCGAAATCGCGGGTGGCAAAGCCGGTGCCGGTGACGATGTAAAACGCGTCCTCCGCCACGCGGGCCACGGTCACATCCGCCTCGATCCCGCCCTTGTCGTTCAGCATCTGCGTATAGGTCAGGCTGCCCACCGGGCCGCTGACATCGTTGGCGGCGATCTGCTGCAACACGGGTTCGGCGTCCGGCCCCTTGAGCGTGAACTTGGCAAAGCTCGTCTGGTCGATCAGCACCGCCGCCTCGCGCGCGGCCCTGTGCTCACGCGCCACCGCCTTATGCCAGTTGGGCCGCTGGAAGGTGTAGATATCCTTGGCCGGCTCTCCCTCGGCGGCGAACCAGTTGGGCCGCTCCCAGCCCAGTTTCTCGCCGAACACCGCGCCCTTGGCCTTCAGCCGCTCGTAAAGCGGCGAGCGCCGCGCCGGGCGGCCGCTGTCGTGTTCCTCGGAGGGCCAGGCCATGGTGTAATGCTTGCCATAGGCCTCGACCGTGCGGGTGCGCACCCAGTCCGTATCGAAATGCGGGCGGCCAAAGCGGCGGATGTCCACCGGCCAGAGGTCGAAGGGCGGCTCGCCCTTGGCCACCCATTCCGCCAGCGCCATGCCCGCACCGCCGCCCGAGGCGATGCCAAAGGCGTTGAACCCGGCGCCGACAAAGAAGCCCGGCTGCTCCGGCGCCTCGCCCAGAATGAAATTGCCGTCCGGGGTGAAACTCTCCGGCCCGTTGGTGAGCGTCTTGATCCCCGCCGTTTCCAGTGCGGGCACGCGGCCCAGCGCCAGTTCCATGATCTGTTCGAAATGGTCGAAATCGCTGTCGAGCAGCGTGTAATGAAAGCCTTCGGGAATCCCCGAAACGGCCCAGGGCTTGGGGTTCGGCTCGTAGCCGCCCATGACCAGCCCGCCCACCTCCTCCTTCCAGTAGGTCAGCCGGTCGGGGTCGCGCAGCGTCGGCAGGTCGCGGGTCACACCGTCGATGGGTTCGGTCACCATATACTGGTGTTCCATCGAGACGAGCGGCACGGTCACGCCCAGAGGCGCCGCGAAATCGCGGGTCCACTGGCCGCAGCAGGCCACCACGATGCCGGTCTTGATAAAGCCGTGCTGCGTCTCGACCCCGGTGATCACGCCTTTTTCGCGGGTGACCGAAAGCACTGCGCAATCCTCGATGATCCGCGCGCCCGCCATGCGCGCGCCCTTGGCCAGCGACAGGGTGATGTCCGAGGGGTTTGCCTGCCCGTCCGTGGGCAGAAAGGCCGCGCCCACCACGTCGCTCACATCCATGAGCGGCCAGAGCACCTGCGCCTCTTTCGGCGTCAGCAGCTGCATGTCGAGGCCAAAGCTGCGCGCGGTGGTGGCCTGGCGCTTGACCTCGGTCCAGCGCTCCTGATTGCAGGCCAGCCGCAGCCCGCCGTTGCGCTTCCAGCCGGTGGCCTGCCCGGTCTCCTGCTCCAGCGTATCGTAAAGCTTCACCGAATAGCCCAGAAGCTCGGTGATATTGGCCGAGCTGCGCAGCTGGCCGACCAGCCCCGCCGCATGGAACGTGGTGCCCGAGGTCAGCTTGTGACGTTCGAGCAGCACCACCTCCCAGCCGAGCTTGGCCAGGTGATAGGCCGTCGAACAGCCGATGATCCCGCCGCCGACGATGACCGCCTGCGCGGTGGTGGGAAAGTCGTTCATGCGCCCTCCTTCCAGGCGTCCAGTGCTGCGGCGTAGCGGGCAAGGTTCTCTGCCGTATAGGCCGCGTAGTCGAAATCAATCTCGGAGGTCAGCTCCGACACCATGCTCCACATCGCCTCGCGCAAGAGCGAGCCGCATTTCATGGCGCCGTAGCGTCGCATATAGCCCGTGTCGGGAGTGTGACCGTGATAGAGGCGCAGCATCTCGGCCTCCGCCTCTTCGGGAAGACCCGAATTGCTGGCGAGCCCGCCCAGATCGAAAAGCGCGGAGTTGAAGCCGCCATATTCCCAGTCGACCAGCCAGAAGCGCCCGTCCTCGGCCCGCAGGATGTTCTGCGGCAGGAGGTCGTTGTGCCCGAGGATCAGCCCGACCTTGCCCACCGCCGCCTCCAGCTCTGCCGCCTCGCCCATGAGGCGCGGCAGCTTTGCCAGATGCGGCGATCCGCGTTCGGTCAGGAAGGCCGCGTAGGTGCGGAGCACATGAAAGACCCAGAAGGTCAGCACAGGGCCTGTGACGCGCGGCGTCAGTTCGCGGTGCACGCGGGCGACCAGCGCCACGACTTGCGACAGCGTTTCCGGCTCGTGCAGATCGGCCTCGGCCAGCGCCTGCGAGGTCACGAAATCGGTGACCATGATCCCCGGCTCGGCATGGCGCAGCGCGGGCGAGATCCCCGCCTCCGCCGCCGCCGCCGTCAGGGCGCGTTCGTTCCAGCGCATCACCAGATGTTCCGGGATGTCCTGCCCCAGCCGCACCACATATCGGCGCCCGCCGTCGGTGACGACGTAGTTCAGATTGGTGATCCCGCCGGACAGCGGTTCGATCGTTACCGGGCCGGACCAGAAGCCCATCGCCCGCACGCGGTCTTCGGGAGTCATGCGGCGGCGTGTCCTTTCGCCGGGGCGGTCCTGGACCTTCCGACTGCGCCGGGGCCAGCCCTCCGCTCAGGCGGCAAACCGGGCGCGATCCCGCAAATTCTCATCACCCTTGTGCTCCGTTTGTGCAGGTTTTCCTCATGGTTACAAATCTTCACCCATGCGCAATAAACTTTCTTGCCGATCCGGCGGGGCGGTGAGAGTTTGCCAAAGACGCGCGGCGCGTTGCCCAAGGATGAGGCAGCGGCCCAAAGCCGGGGAGACGGACATGCATTTTCTCGTCCTGCAACATGAGCGGATCGAACATCCGGCGAGCTTTCGCGCGATGATCGAGGGCGCCGGGCATCACTGGACCCCGGTGCATCTGAACGAGGGCGAGGCTCTGCCCGCGCTCGACGGGGTCGATGCGCTTTGGGTGCTGGGCGGGCCGATGGATGTCTGGCAGGAAGACGCACACCCCTGGCTCAAAGCCGAGAAAGCCTTTATCCGCGAGGCGGTTGTGGGCCGCGCCCTGCCCTATCTCGGGCTCTGTCTCGGCCATCAGCTTCTGGCCTGCGCGCTTGGCGGCGATTGCGGACGGGGTCAGGCAGAGGTGGGCATTCTGCAAGTGACGCAGACCGCAGCCTCGCCGTTTCTGGAGAGCGTGCCCGACCCTCTGGACGTGCTGCAATGGCACGGGGCCGAGGTAACGGCGGTGCCCGAGGGCGCAAACGTGCTTGCCCGCTCTCCGGCCTGCGCCGTGCAGGCGATGAGCTGGGGGCCACGTGCCTTCTCCACGCAGTTTCACCTCGAAGTGGAGCCCGACACGGTGGCGCTATGGTCGGCGATCCCGGAATATGCCCGATCGCTGGAAGACACCCTCGGCATCGGCGCCGTGGCGCGGCTCGAGGCAGAGGCCCAGGCGAAGATGGCGGGCTTTACGACCGCCGCGCGCCAGGTCTTCGACAACTGGTGCCGGGAATGCGGGATCCCCTCGGCAGAGATCGCCCCGGCCCAGAACTGACACGTCGAAGAACTCCGGGGCGGCAACGGATCCCCGCGCGGATCGTTCGGTCGGGCGCGCTGCCATGCATCCGAAATATTCCCATAAAGAATAAATTATTCATATCAAGATAGAGACTCGCCCAAACGGCAGTCACCGTTCACGCATTGCCTGTGAAACGGGCAGATCCGAGGCAAACGCACCGCAGATTGAACAAACAAGGGGAATCCACCGCTTGGGCCCATCGTCACGTTTTGCCCTGAGGAAACTTTATTCACTCCTGATTTCAGGAGGCACGACCCTCCCACACATAAAATCCGCAATGGGGAATTATGAACGATGGAACAGGAACTCGCCGCGCTGACTGAGCGGTTGGCTGCTCTGGAGAGCAGCACCGCGATGTCGGGCACGATCAATTCGGAAATCTTCTACTGGTGGTGTACGGCGCTGATGATCGCCATCCACGCAGGTTTCCTGGCCTATGAAATGGGCGCCAGCCGCGTGAAGAACGTGCTGGCCTCGGGGATCAAGAACATCCTCGCCTTCGCCTTCATGGTGCCGACCTTCTATTTCTTCGGCTGGTACATCTACCTGTCCTTCTACAACGGCCTGCTGCCCGCCGAGGACGCCTCGGGCCTGCCGTGGGAGCTGTCGATGGGGCCGAACCTCGCCGACAACGCCACCGGCATCTTCTGGGCCGCCTTCACGCTCTTTGCCGCCACCACCGCCTCGATCTTCTCGGGCGCGGTGATCGAGCGCATCCAGACCGCGGGCTTCCTGATCCTGGCGATCCTGCTGGGCTCGGTCGTGTGGATCCTGGGCGGCGCCTGGGGCTGGCACCCGACCGGCTGGCTGACCGTCAAGTTCGGCTATCACGATGTGGGCGCCGCCGGCGTCGTGCACATGGTCGCGGGCTTCTTCGCGCTGGGGGTGCTGCTGAACCTCGGCCCGCGCGTGGGCAAGTTCAACGCGGACGGCAGCGCCAATGCGATCATGGCGCATAACGTGCCCTTCACCATCACCGGCCTGATGCTGATCATCGTGGGCTTCTTCGGCTTCCTCGGCGGCTGCATCATCTACATGCCCGGCGAACAGTGGATCAACATCTACGGCCAGCCGACCACCCTGTCCGCCTTTGCCTTCAACACCCTGATGGGCATGGCCGGCGGCATCATCGGCGCCTGGGTCAAGACCCGCGATCCGTTCTGGATGATGTCCGGCGCGCTGATCGGCATCTTCGCCGCGGCCTCGGGCCTCGATGTCTACTATCCGCCGGTGGCCTTCGCGCTCGGCACCTTCGGCGGCTTCGTCGTGCCGATGGTCGCCACCCAGCTCGAAAAGATGGGCATCGACGACGCCGTGGGCGCCTTCCCGGTGCACGGTGTGGGCGGCCTGATCGGCGTGGTGTCCTGCGGGATCTTCGCCGCCGGCTATCCGAACGTCGATGGCATGCCGCCGGTCACCCTCTGGGGCCAGATCGTCGGCGCCGTGACCATGGCGGTGCTGGGCTTTGTGCCGGGCTATGTCGCCTCCTACATCCTGAAAGTGCTCGGCCTGCTGCGCGTGCCGGATCACATCCAGGAAAAGGGCCTCGACATCGTCAAGGTTCCGGTCGCGGCCTATCCCGAGAGCTACACCCCGGCTCCGGTCAACACTGCAACCCCCGATGCCGCCGCTACCCCGGCCGAGTAAGAAAGGATCTTTCTCATGAACACCTCTCCGATCGAAAGCTGGGACGGCGCCGAAGCCTATTTCACCTTCGCCGACAAGCCGGCCATCATGATGCTGTTCCTGCTGATCGCCGTGGTGATCACCTTCGGCACGATCATCATCGCGGCGGTGCACGAAAAGCACGCCTACAACAATCACTGACGTCCCTTGGTCTGTGAAAAGGAAGGGGGCGGCCCATGCGGGCCGCCCCCTTTCACTTGCGCCGAAGCGCCCGCTGGCCCGGGATCGGACGGCGCTTTAGCCCAGCGTGAAGGCCCGCAGCGCCGCCGCGTCGCGCAACCCGATCCGCCCGTATCCAAGCGTGATCCAGCCTGCGGCCTCGAACCGTTTCAGCACCGTGTTGACCGTGTGGCGCGAGGCATTGGCCATCTCGCTCAGCTCCGACTGGGTCACGCTTCCGTGCCAGAGCCGATCCGCCTCGGCCTCCTGCGCGCCGTTCTCCAGAATCCGCAGCAGAACCGAGGCGATGCGCAGATCCGCCTTGCGGATCAGCACTTCCGACAAGGCCCGCGCCATCAGCACCTGATTGTATTCCGACAGCGACAGGACCTCGCGCTGCGCATCGGGCCGGTCGCGGATCACCCGCTCGACCGCCGGCAGCGCGACGCTGGCCACCCGCGACGGCTCCATCGCGCGGAAGGCCAGATAGCGCGGCCGGCCCGAGGTCAGCGGCCCCTGCCCGAACCAGGCGCCCGGGCGGAAGATATGCACCAGCACCACCCCCGCCGCCTCGCTCTGGGTGTAGACGCCGAAACTGCCCTCGACGACACCGTAGATGCCGCCGGGACCGTCGCCGATGTGATGGGTATATTCGCCTTGGGCAAACCGCTGGAGATGCGCCTCCCGCCGCAGCGCCTGCCGGAATCCTCCGGAGCGCTCGCCCAGCCAGCCCCGTTCGGCCACGGTCCATAGACTGGCCATCTCTGTCTCGATCAGTTTCATGTCGCGAAAGGTCGTGAAAAGAGTGCTTAAATTCGTTCCGATTGTCGGCTTTTGAACAATCTTGCCGGGGAAGCGCAATAGAGAAGGCGCGGGGTTGATGATCCTCGATCATCACGGTTTCTGGTCTTCTCGGTAAAGGTTGAGCCCTCAGGCCACGCGCGGGCGCGTTCCCGCGCGTGGCCTGCTTGTATCCGCGCGCCTTCTCCGCTTTCGCATCACGCTTGCCCGTGAGCGCCGAAACCCCGCCTATTTCCTGACATTCCGCCGCTTTGCCCGCGTCGCTGCGCCGCAGAAACTTCACGTTCATCGCCTAGAGCCGATGCTGAAACACAGGATCGGACCGCGAATCAGCAGGAGCAACCGGGATGTTTTCACTGGACGGGCAGAAGGCCCTTATCGTCGGAATCGCCAACGAGCACTCCATCGCCTGGGGCTGCGCCCGGGCGCTGCGCGCACAGGGGGCCGAGATCGCGGTCACCTATCTCAACGACAAGGCCGAACGCTTTGTGCGCCCGCTCGCCGAAGAGCTGGGAGCCGAGATCATCCTGCCGCTGAATGTCAGCGAACCGGGCCAGCTCGACGCGGTATTTGCCGAGATCGAGTCGCGCTGGGGGCGGCTCGATACGCTGCTGCACTCCATCGCCTTCGCACCGATGGAAGATCTGCACGGGCGGGTCATCGACAGCTCGGCCGAGGGGTTCACCCTGGCCATGGATGTCTCGGTGCATTCCTTCCTGCGCATGATCCGCCTTGCCGAACCGCTGATGCCGCAGGGCGGCACCTGCCTCACGGTGTCCTTTTCGGGCTCCATGCGGGTGGTGAAGAACTACAATATCATGGGCCCGGTGAAGGCGGCGCTGGAAAGCGCCGTGCGCTATGCCGCCGCCGAACTGGGCGAGAAGGGCATCTCGGTGCATGCGCTCTCGCCCGGCCCGCTCAAGACCCGCGCCGCCTCGGGGATCGGCCATTTCGACGATCTGCTGAACAGCGCCGCCGAGCGCGCGCCGATGCATGTGCTGGCCAGCATCGAAGATGTCGGCGCCATGGCCGCCTTTCTCGCCGCGCCCGAGGCCAGCCACCTCACCGGCGGCATTCACGAGATCGACGGCGGCTATTCCATCACCGCCTGATCCCGATGCCGGTTGTGCCCGCCCCGCGCGCTAGAGATAGTGCCCCGGGGACGCGCACGCCCCTTCCGACCCCGAGACAAGAGCCAATCGCATCATGACCACCACCTCCGTCGCCCTGACCCTCAACGCCGGCAGTTCCTCGCTCAAGTTCGGCCTCTTCTCGATCGAGAGCACGCCGGTGGAAATGGCGGTGGGGCTGATCGAATCCATCGGCAAGACACCCCGGCTCAAGGCCAGCTTCGGGCCTGGCATGTCGCCGGTCAGCCGCGATCTCACCCCGGCCGAGGCCGCCGATCACAAATCGGCGCTGGCCACCGCGCTCACGGTGCTGCGCGAGCATTTTCCCGATGCCAGGGCCAGCGCGGTGGGCCACCGCGTGGTGCATGGCGGGCCGAGCTATGACAAGCCGATGGTGCTGACCCCCGAGGTCATGACCGAGCTGCGCCGGCTCTCGCCCTTTGCGCCGATCCACCAGCCGCACAACCTCGCCGGCATCGAGGCGGCGGTCGCGGCCTTTCCCGACGCGCTTCAGGTCGCCTGTTTCGATACCGCCTTCCACCGCACGCACCCCAAGGTGAACGATGTCTTCGCCCTGCCCCGCGAATATTACGACAAGGGTGTGCGGCGCTACGGGTTCCACGGGCTGAGCTACGATTACATCTCGGGCGAGCTGAAGCGCATCGCGCCGCTGATCCACGACGGCCGGGTGATCGTCGCGCATCTGGGCAACGGTGCCTCCATGTGCGGGATGATCGGCGGGCGCTCGGTGGCCTCGACCATGGGCTTCACCGCGCTCGACGGGCTGCCGATGGGCACACGTACCGGCCAGATCGACCCGGGCGTGATCTTTTACATGGTGCAGCAGGAGGGCATGAGCATCGACGAGGTGCGCCAGCTCTTCTATTCGAAATCCGGTCTGCTGGGCCTCTCGGGCCTGTCGAACGACATGCGCGCGCTCGAGGCCGCCGGCACCGTCGAGGCCAATGAGGCCATCGACTATTTCGTCTTCCGCATCCGCCGCGAGCTGGGCGGTCTGGCCGCAGCCCTCGGCGGGCTCGACGCGCTGGTGTTCTGCGGCGGCATCGGCGAAAACTCGCGGCTGATCCGCGAACGGGTCTGCGAAGGCATGGGCTGGATCGGGCTCGAGCTCGACCGCGAGCGCAACGGACGCAACGACACGGTGATCTCGACCGGGATGAGCCGCGCGCGGGTCATGGTGGTGCCCACCAACGAAGAGCTGGTCATCGCCCGCGCCGCCAAGCATTTCCTCGACACGCGGGACTGACGGGCGGGCGGCGCATGGATGCGTATTCCCGAACGTAAGGAATCCCTGACTCGGCCCGGAAAGGGGAATGATGCTAAAGATTTCCCACCGGGTCCGTGAGACGCTCGGCACCGTTTCCAGGATAGATCGGAGGCGGAACAAACCGCATAGCTGCATCCTTTTTTCAGCACGCACCGGGGGGCGGGCCAAGTGCCGCCTCCCGGCTTTTGCGTGGGGTGACGGCGCGGAACTCCGCTGCTAGGATGCGGAAACGCAACGGGAAAGTGTTTTCATGGCGACTTACGAATACAAGGTTGTTCCCGCCCCCGCCAAGGGCGAGAAGACGCGCGGCGTCAAAGGGCCCGAGGGGCGCTTCGCTTTTGCCATCGAAAGGCTGATGAACGAGATGGCGGCGGAGGGCTGGGAATACCAGCGCGCCGAAACGCTGCCCAGCGAGGAACGCAGCGGGCTGACCTCCAGCCAGACGGTCTGGCGCAACCTGCTGGTGTTCCGCCGCCCGCGCGGCGCCGAGACGGCAGAGCCCCCCGACACGCTCGAAGGCCGCCGTCTGGCCGCCGCGCCCGATCTCGTCGAGGAGGATGACGAGACCGAGGCGCCCGGCAGCGCCGCCCCCGAAGCGGCGCCCGCCATGACCCCGGGCGAGGAGGCCGAGAACGACGCGGCGCCGATGCGCCTGGGCGCCCCGATCACAAGCGACAACGGGGTAGAGGACACGCTTTCGCTCGACGGGCCCAGCAGCATCCTCGCCGACCGCGCGGCGCGTCTGCGGCAGAGTTCCGCGGCCGAATAACCGCCCCGCCGCCTCGGCACGGCGCCCCGCGCCGCCGCAAAGGTTTCAACCTCTCGCGCAATCGTGCATGGCCGTTGGCTGGACGCAGCGGGGCCGGAGGCGCATCCTTCTGCAACACCGATACAGGAGGAGGACCACCATGACCCGCCGAGGTTTCCTCGCCGCCAGCGCCGCGGCGCTGGGTCTGGGCCCCGTTCTGGGCCCCGCACAGGCCAATGCCGCCGAACGGTTCGAGATCACCCGCAGCGAAGCCCAGTGGCGCGCGATGCTCAGCGATCTGGAATACCGCGTGATGCGCGAGGAAGGCACCGAGCGCGCCTTCACCTCGCCGCTGAACGACGAGAAACGCGCGGGCACCTTCCTGTGCCGGGGCTGCGACCTGCCGCTCTACGCCTCCGATACCAAGTTCGACAGCGGCACCGGCTGGCCCTCGTTCTACCAGGCGCTGCCCCGTGCCATCGCCACCAAGCCCGACCGCAAGCTCTTTGTCACCCGCACCGAATGCCACTGCCGGCGCTGCGGGTCGCATCTGGGCCATATCTTCGACGACGGCCCCGCCCCCACGGGCAAGCGCCACTGCATCAACGGCGTGTCGCTGCGGTTCCGCCCGGCCTGACACGACCGGCACCTCAAGGAAAACACCAAGGAAAACGCCGCCCCAAAAACACGAAGACCTGTGCGCCCAGGGGATTGGCGCACAGGTCCGTTCGGTCCGTGAGTGCCCGGAGCAGGGAGCCCGGAAACGTCGCGACGTGACAAGCACGCCGTAACCTCACGCTAGCACAACCCAAACGGGTATGTCTATCGCCAGAAATGCGTAGGAAGAGAGATTCTTCAAGAATTTCCGAAAAGATCCCAATATTGTGGCAAAGCCGGAAACAGCCCTTCCGGAAGCCCGCTGCCCGAGGCCCCCTGCCCCCCGCCGCATGTCACCGCAAATAGCTGCCGCCGTTCACATCCAGCGTCGCCCCGTTGAGCGAAACTTGCGCGTCGCGCAAGGTAAAGGCGACAAGATCGGCCAGCTCTTCCGGCGTCACCATCTCGCCCGTCGGGATGTCACCGACCGCCGCCGCGCGCCCGTGCGCCGCGACAAAGCTCTCGGCCATCTCGGTCCGGACAAAGCCCGGCGCGATGGCCACCGCCGTCACCCCGTCCTTGCCGAAATTCCGCGCGATGGATTTCGTCAGATTGATCAGCCCGGCCTTGGACGCCCCGTAGGGCATGTGATCCTCGGTATAGCCGCGCTGCCCGGCACGGCTGGCGATATTGACGATCCGCCCGCCGCCCGCGTCCCGGAAATGCCGGATCGCGAGACGGCACAAATCCGCCGGCGCCAGCAGGTTGACCCGCAGGTCGCTGTCCCAGGCGCTTTGCCAAAGCGCCAGATCGTCCCCGACCCGGGCCAGCCCCCGCACCCCGGCATTGTTGACCAGCGCATGAATCCGCCCGCAGCGCGCAACCGCCTCCTGCCAGAGCGCCGTCGCCCCCTCGGGCACCGAAAGATCCGCCTGCACCGGCGTGCCCGCGCCGCCGATCTCGGACAGCAGCGCCTCGGCGGCGGCGGCATTGCGCGCATAATGGATCACCGGCATCCCGCCCAGCGCCGCGATCCGGCGCACGATCGCACCGCCGATGCCCCCCGACGCGCCGGTGACCAGCACCGTCTTCCCCTCCAGAGAGATCCCCGCGCGTTCCGGGCTCATCGTGTCACTCCCGCCGGGGCCGCGTCAGGCTGTGCCTATTTGAAATTGCGGCTGTCCTTGATCTGGTCCCAGGCCCAGACCACTTCCTGCAACTGCTCTTCCTGGCTACGGTCGCCGCCGTTCATATCGGGGTGCAGCACCTTGATCAGCGCCTTGTAGGCCTTGCGCACGTCGGCCTTGCTGGCGCTTTCCCGGACTTCCAGGATCTCGATGGCGCGCTTCTCGGTCGGCGGCAGGCGCCGCCCGCTCGCCTGGCCGTTGCGCCCGGGGTTGCGCGTGGCGTTTTCGCCCAGCACCTGATGCGGGTCCTCGATGCCCAGCCGCGCCCAGGCGCGGGCCTCGGGGTCGCGGTAATCCTTGGTCTTGCGCTCCCAGACCTTGTCCTCGGTCAATTGCGCATTCATCTCGGCTTCGGTCTTGCCGTGGAAGAAGTTCCACTGGTTGTTGTATTCGCGCACGTGGTCCTTGCAGAACCAGAAATACTCGTCGAGCACATCCGGCGCCTTGGGCGCCCGGAATTTGCCCGGTTCCTCGCATCCGTCATGATCGCAGATGCGGGTTGATGTCTCCTGTTCGCCGG
Source organism: Salipiger pentaromativorans (assembly GCF_024721115.1). GTDB lineage: Bacteria > Pseudomonadota > Alphaproteobacteria > Rhodobacterales > Rhodobacteraceae > Salipiger > Salipiger pentaromativorans. The sequence continues at coordinate 256,667 of NZ_JAMDHK010000001.1, forward strand.
ACATGCCGCGTCGTCCGCGCGGATTCTTCTTCTTCGAAGACTTCACCGACATATCGAAACCGAAGGGGTCATCTCTGCTCATGGTCTCACCTTTTCGACTCGGACGAGGGAGTTTAGACAATCCTCAGTCAGTTTGAAGAGGGCAGGAGGCGAAATTTGTCACGCTCGGCGGAAATCGAGACACGGCTGCGCGAGGCCTTTGCGCCGACCGAGCTGGTTGTGCGCAACGACAGCGACCGGCATGCGGGCCATGCCGGTCATGACGGCAGCGGAGAGAGCCATTTTCATGTGCATCTCCGCACGGCGGCCTTTGCCGGCAAAAGCCGCATCGCGCGGCACCGCGCGGTTCACGCGGCGCTCGGTCCCGAGCTGGTGAGCGCGATCCACGCGCTGTCGCTGGATCTCGGCACCTGATCTCAGGGGCCTTTACGTTGCGGCAAACCGCCCCGCCTTGCGGACGCGGCGCCTGTCGTTGTGCCCAGGAGCAATGGTCACCTGATCGGCGGCTCAGCCGACCTGCCGCCCGTGGCTCCAGACACCCCGGATCACCGGCACCCCGTCGAGATGCGTGACCCGCACCAGATCGGCGAAAAGCCCCTTGGCGATCACCCCGCGATCGTCGAGCCCCGTGGCCCGCGCCGGCGCTGCCGTGACCGTGGCCACCGCGCGCGGCAGGTCGCCCCAGAGATCGGCCAGCTGGAACGCCGCCGTCATCAGCGCCGAGGGCACATAGTCCGACGACAGGATGTCGAGCAGCCCCTTCTCGGCCAGTTCCGCCGCCGCCACATTGCCGGAATGCGAGCCGCCCCGGATCAGGTTCGGCGCCCCCATCATCACCGCGATGCCGTGATCGTGGCAGGCCCGCGCCGCCTCCACCGTCGTCGGGAACTCGGCCAGGCGGATGCCATGCGCCGCGCTCACCGCCACATGCTCGGCCGTGGTATCGTCATGGCTGGCCAGCACCGCGCCCAGCCGCTGCGCCGCCGCCACCGCGCCCGCCTCATGCGCCGCCCCCAGCCGGGCGCGCAGCGCTTTCTGATGCGCCACGTGATCGGCGAATTCGCTTTCCGACAGCCCGTGCTTGCCGCAGACGTAATCCTTCAGCTTCGAAATATCGCGGAACTGCCGCTGCCCCGGCGTATGGTCCATCAGCGACAGGATACCCACCCGGTCGGCCTCTCCGAACTCCGCCAGTTCCTCCAGCAGCGTCTCCGAACAGATCTCGGCGCGCAGATGCAGGAAATGGCTGATCCGCAGCATGCCCCTGGCGCGCGCCTGCATCAGTTCGCTGGCCAGCGCGCGGGCGTATTTGCGGTAATCCGTGCGCCCCTCGACCACCGAACCCGCGCGCATCGCGTCGAACACCGTGGTGATACCCACCGAGGCCAGCTCGCCGTCATGGGCAAGGATCGCCGCCGCATGCGGCCAGTCGACCTTGGGGCGCGGCTGGATATGGCGTTCGAGATTGTCCGTATGCAGCTCGATCAGCCCCGGAATCAGCAGATCGCCGCCGCAATCCACCGCGCCCATGGGCGCCGCGCCCTGATCCACCGATTGGATCCGCCCGTCGCGGATCAGCACAGAGCCCCGGATCACCTCCGTCTCCAGCACGATCCGCGCATTGGCCAGCGCCAGCTCGCCCATGGCCTGCATGTGGCCCACACTCATCTCGCCCATCATCTGCTCTTTGCTCCGTCATCATTCCGTGACATGAGGCGCTTATGCCCGCCCCCATGACCGATTATACCCGTTTCGCGATCTACTACGCGCCCGAGCCGGGCGCGTTTGCCGATTTCTGCGCAAGCTGGCTGGGCTGGGATGCCGCAGCGGGCACCCCGTGCCCGCATCCCGACCTGCCCGGCCTGCCGCTGCCGGTGGCCGAGATCACCGCCACCCCGCGCAAATACGGTTTCCATGGCACGCTGAAGCCGCCCTTCCGCCTCACCGGCACCCGCGCCGCGCTGGAGGCGGATCTGGCGGCCCTCGCCCAGCGCCTCGCCCCGGTCGAGATGCCGGGGCTGACACTCTCGCGGCTCGGCTCGTTCCTGGCGCTCACCCCTCAGGGCGACACCACGGCCTTGGCCGCCCTCGCCGCCGAAACGGTGCGCGCGCTGGATGCCCACCGCGCGCCGCCCTCCGAGGCCGAGCTGGAGCGCCGCCGCAAGGCGCGGCTCTCGCCCGCGCAGGAAGAGAACCTCGCGCGCTGGGGCTACCCTTACGTGATGGAGGAATTCCGCTTCCACCTCACCCTGTCGGGCCGGCTTTCGCCCGAGGATGCCACGCAGACCGCCGACGTTCTGGAGCCCGCCCTCGCACCGCTGCTGCCGCGCCCCTTCCGGGTCGCGTCGCTGGTGCTCTTCGGCGAGGCGCCGGACGGGCGCTTCCACATCCTGCACCGCTACGCCCTCGCCGGCTGAAGCAGCGCCACAAGCCGCATCACCGCCGCCTCCAGCGCGCCGGAATTGTCGATCTCATGCACCGTCAGCCCCTCGGGCAGCGACGCGCCGGCCCGTGCCAGCCGCCGCGCAATCTCCTCCGCGCTCTCCCGGCCCCGCCCGGCAAGCCGCTCGGCCAGCACCTCGGGCCGGGCGGTGACATGCAGCACCTGCATGCCGGGAAACCGCGCCGCCGCCTGGGTCAGCACGCCCCGCGACAGGTTGCACAACACCGGGTGGCCCTGCGCCAGCGCGCGTTCCACCGCCACGGGCACGCCATAGCGCAGCCCGTGCGCGGCCCAGTGCAGGGCAAACGCACCCGCCGCCAGCCGCCTGTCGAACACTTCGTCACTGACGCCCTCGAACTCCTCGCCCCCGGCACTGGCGGGCCGGGTGATCACACGGCGCGCCAGATGCAGCCCCGGCAGCCGCGCCGCAGCCGCCTCCATGAGCGTATCCTTGCCCACGCCCGAGGGGCCGACAACAGCGTAGAACCGCCCGCTCACGCGACCCGCTCCGGCGTGAAGGCGCTCACATCCACCTCGCGGTCGCAGACCCGCGCCCGCGCCTCCGCATCGTGAAAGATCCCCACGATGGCCGCGCCGCGCGCCTTGGCCTCGAGGATCAGCTCCAGCACCACGCCCCGGTTGGTGGCATCGAGGCTGGCGGTGGGCTCGTCCAGCAGCATCGCCGGAAACAGATGCGCAAAGCCGCGCGCGATGTTGACCCGCTGCTGCTCGCCGCCCGAAAAGGTCGTGGGCGACAGCGGCCAGAGCCGCTCCGGCACATTCAGCCGCGCCAACAGCTCTTTCGCCCGCGCCTGCGCCGCCTCCTGCGTGCCGCCCGCCGCCAGCACCGGCTCGGCCACCACATCGAGCGTCGGCACCCGCGGCACCACCCGCAGGAACTGGCTCACATAGCCCAGCACCTCGCGGCGCATGGTCAGGATGTCGCGCGGCGCGGCGCGGGCCACATCCACCTCCCCCACCCGGATCGACCCGGCCCCGGCAAGGTAATTGCCGTAGATCATCCGCATCAGCGTGGATTTCCCCGCACCGGAATTGCCCACCAGCGCCACGCATTCGCCGGGCGCCACCGAGAGCGCCGCCCCCGCCATCACCGGGATCACCGCGCCGCCCTGATTGTGCAGCACAAAGCTCTTGGAGACACCGCTCAGCTCGATCATGATCTTCTTCTCTTTCCAAATACGCAAAAAAGATCCCGCCGCCGTCGCGACGGCCGGGAGCGCACGCCCTCAGACCTGCAGCACGCTCGACACCAGCAACTGGGTATAGCCGTGCTGCGGATCGTCCAGCACCTGATCGGTGAGCCCCGTCTCCACCACGCGGCCGCCCTTCATCACCATCAGCCGGTCGGCGAGCAGCCGCACCACCGCCAGATCGTGGGTGACGATGATGGCGCTCAGCCCCATCTCGCGCACCAGCCCGCGCAACAGATCCAGCAGCCGCGCCTGCACCGAGACATCGAGCCCGCCGGTGGGTTCGTCCATGAAGACGAGCCTCGGACCGGTCACGAGATTGCGCGCGATCTGCAAGCGCTGCTGCATGCCGCCGGAAAAGGCGCGCGGGCGGTCGTCCACCCGGTCGGGAGCGATCTCCACCCGGCCCAGCCAGTCCACCGCCTGCTCCCGGATCTGCCCGTAATGCCGGGCGCCCACGGCCATCAGCCGCTCGCCGACATTGGCGCCCGCGCTCACCCCCATGCGCAGCCCGTCGCGCGGGTTCTGATGCACGAAGGCCCAGTCGGTGCGCCCGAGCATCCGCCGCGCGGGTTCGGACATGGTCAGCACATCCTGCGGCCCCTCGGCGCGGGTGTCGAAGATCACTTGGCCCTCATCCGGCGCCAGATGCCCGGCCAGACAGCTCAGCAGCGTCGATTTGCCCGAGCCGCTCTCGCCCACGATCCCCATCACCTCACCGGGCCAGAGATCGAAGCTCACGTCGCCGCAGCCCAGCCGCGCGCCATAGCGTTTGGTGACACCTTTCACCTGCAACAGCGGTGTCATGCCAGTTCCTCCGCAAGATCCTCGCCCGCAAGCCGCCCGCGATGGCCCTCGGCCCGCCGCGTGGCGCAGAAATCCGTGTCCGAACAGACAAACATCCGCCCGCCGTCATCATCCACGATGACCTCGTCGAGATAGCTCGTCCCGCAACCGCAAAGATCGCAGGGATGATCGGCCTTGCTAGCCTCGAAAGGGTAATCCTCGAAATCGAGGCTCACCACCTGCGTATAGGGCGGGATCGCATAGATCCGCTGTTCCCGCCCGGCGCCGAAGAGCTGGATCGCGGCGCTTTCCAGCCTGGGGTTGTCGAATTTCGGGATCGGCGACGGGTCCATCACATAGCGCCCCTCGACCTTGACCGGATAGGCATAGGCGGTGGAAATCTCGCCGTTATGGGCGATGTCCTCATAGAGCTTCACATGCATGAGCCCGTATTCTTCGAGCGCGTGCATCTTGCGGGTCTCGGTCTCGCGCGGTTCCAGAAAGCGCAGCGGTTCCGGGATCGGCACCTGATAGACGAGGATCTGCCCCTCGGTGAGCGGAGCCTCGGGGATGCGGTGGCGGGTCTGGATGACACTGGCCTCCGCCGTATGCTCGGTCACCGCCACCTGCGCGGTGCGCTGAAAGAACTTGCGGATCGAGACCGCGTTGGTGGTGTCGTCGGCGCCCTGGTCGATGACCTTGAGCGTATCCGCAGGGGTCAGGCAGGCGGCGGTCACCTGCACGCCGCCGGTGCCCCAGCCATAGGGCATGGGCATCTCGCGGCTGGCAAAGGGCACCTGATAGCCGGGGATCGCGACGCCCTTGAGGATCGCGCGGCGGATCATCCGCTTGGTCTGCTCGTCGAGATAGGCGAAATTATAGGCTGTCTCAGTCATCGCTCAGCGCCTCTTCGATGGTTGTCAGCGCGCCCGCGAAATCGGCGCAGACCGCCTCTTCGGCGAGCCACAGCACGCGCCAGCCGCGGGCCCGCAGCCCGGTATGCATCTCCTGCGCCTCGGCGCGCACGGTCGCGCTGTCGAAAAGCACCACCGCCAGCCGCGCCTTTGCGCAGATGAAGGGCAACAGCCACGGCCCCACCGGCGCCTGGCGCCGGAACTTCGCACCGCCCAGCTGCCGCCGGCGCAGCGCCTGCCAGAGCCGCGCCTCCGCCGGTGTCGGCACCTGCCGCAGGATCCGCGCGTCGTAGGTCTGGAAAAAGCTCTGCCGCATACCCAAGCTTCCGCTGCCGTTCTCCGTCCCCCTCCCAAACCCTCCCCCGATCCGGGGGAGGGCCTGATGAAAGGCGATGCCACATGCTGCGGGCGCCATGGTTAATGCCAGGTTGCCAAGCCTCCCTCCCCCTGCAAGGGGGAGGGCTGGGGAGGGGGATGAGGACAGCCCGGTCATTCCGCCGCCTCCCGCATCTCGTCTCCCGCGGCCGCCCGCATCCGGCGCACAAGCTCAAGCTCGGACTGGAAATCCACGTAATGCGGCAGCTTGATATGTTCGAGAAAGCCGCTCGCCTGGATATTGTCCGCATGCGCCAGCACAAACTCCTCGTCCTGCGCCGGCGCGCCCAGATTGTCCTCGCCCAGCTCCTGCCAGCGCAGCGCCCGGTCGACCAGCGCCATGGAGATCGCCTTGCGCTCGGTCTGCCCGAAGACCAGCCCGTAGCCGCGGGTGAACTGCGGCGGCTCGGTCTTCGAGCCGGCGAACTGGTTCACCGTCTCGCATTCGGTCAGCACCAGCTCACCGATGCAGATGTCGAAGCCCAGCTCGGGCACCTCCATCTCCACTTCCACCGCGCCGATGCGCAGCTCGCCCACAAACGGGTGGTTGCGCCCGTAACCGCGCTGGGTGGAATAGGCCATGCCCAGCACGAACCCCTCGTCGCCGCGCGTCAGCGCCTGCAAGCGCAGCGCCCGGTTCGCCGGGTATTCCATCGGCTGCCGCGTCATATCCGGCGGCGTCTCATCGCCTGCCAACTCGTCCTGGATCAGCCCGTCCCGGTTCAGAAACTCGGTGATCCGCGGCATCGGCGCCTCGGCAGGCGCGCCCACCGGCGCCTCCGGCAGCGCTCCGTCGGCGGCCAGTTTGAAATCCAGCAGCCGGTGCGTGTAATCGAAGGTCGGTCCCAGCACCTGGCCGCCCGGCGCATCCTTGAAGGTCGCGCTGATGCGGCGGTCGCAGCGCATCGCGCCGGTGTCCACGGGATGCGAATGACCGATGCGCGGCAGCGTCGTGCGATAGGCGCGGATCAGGAAAATCGCCTCGATCAGATCGCCCCGCGCCTGCTTGATCGCCAGCGCCGCCAGATCCGGATCGTAAAGCGAGCCCTCGGCCATCACCCGGTTCACCGCGAGGCTCATCTGCTCGCGGATCTGGTCGAGCCCCAGCTCGGCCACCGCCCTGTCGCCGCGCCGCTCCTCGGCCAGCCACTCATGCGCCGCGTCGATGGCGCGCTCACCGCCCTTTACCGCCACATACATCAGAGCGCCTCCACGATGGTTGTGCGCGGCAGCGCCGCGATCCGGTCGCCCGCCGCAAGGAAACAGTCCCAGCCCAGCGGGAACAGCGCCCGGTTGGCGCGGAACGCATCGATCTCGGGCAGCGACAGAAACGCCGCCTCGCGGATTCCCGGCCCGGTCAGCCGCGCGCCCGCCGCCTCCAGGTCCGGCAACTCGGCGATCAGCGTCACCGAGCGGTCGGGATAGTCCGGCGTGCCGATGCGGTAGGCGTCGAGCGGCTTCAGAGCGTCCCAGCCGCCCAGCGCAAACATCGCCTCGCCCGGCCCCGCCAGCGGCGCGCCGATGTGGAAGGCCACCCAGTCGCGCACAGCGGCCCCGTCGTGCCCCGGCGCCAGATACAGCGGCGTCTCGCGGTCACAGAGCGTCAGCAGCAGCACCGAGGCCGCCACCGAGACCGGCGCGGGCGCCGCCGCCCCGCTCACCGTGTGAATGGTTCCCGGCCTTGCCATGGCCTCAAGTGCAACGCGAAAGGCGCGCGCCGCCTCCACCGGCGCCTCGGCGAAGCCGCCGGAAAGCACATCGTCCCGCATCACGCCTCTCCCCGCACCATGGTGAAGAAATCCACCTTCGTCGTCGCCGCCCTGGCCGCCCGCGCCCGGCGCGTCTCGGCCTCCGCCGCCTGCAGCGGCGCCAGCACCGCCGCGCGCAACTCCCCGGCCCGGTCGCCCTGCATCAGCGCATCGACCAGCGCCGCGCGCTCCGCATGGGCCTTGTCGCGGCCCTGCACATAGGCATGACCGACCTCGCCGCTCTCCAGCCGCAGCGCGCAGCGGGTGACCGTCATCTCGCCCAGATTGAACGGCGCCCCGGTGCCGCCCATGCGGCCCCGCACCATCACGCCGCCCACCTCGGGCACGCGCAGCCAGTCGAAGCCCGGCATCGCGCCGACAGCCTCAAGACACGCCGCCAGACGCGCCGAGGGCGCCCGGGCCAGCAGCCCCATCCAGCCCTTGCGGGCCTCGTTTCCGACATCCGTCACGCTCATCTGGACAACCTTGCCGACTTGTCTATATTCCTATACAACTAGACAAATCATAGGCCCGACTCGCACCAAAGCGCAAGCGGGCTTGCGTGAAATTTCGATGACAACCCGGCAAGGCAGAGGCAGGCAAAGCAACGTCGGGCGAGGCAGCTTCAGGCAGAGCAGAGGCAAGGCAAAACAGAGATGACCCGCACCCCGATCTGGAAATCCATCGCCGCCGAACTGGAGGGCGAAATCGCCCGCGGCCTCTACCGCGCCGGCGACAAGCTGCCGACCGAGGCCGAGCTTTCGGCCCGTTTCGGCGTCAACCGCCACACCGCCCGCCGCGCGCTGGCCGATCTGGCCGAACGCGGGCTGGTGCACAGCCGCCGGGGCGCCGGCGTGTTCGTGCAGGCCGCGCCGCTCGACTATCCGATCGGCGGGCGGGTGCGCTTTCACCAGAACATCCGCGCCACCGGCCGGTTGCCGGAAAAGCGCGTGCTGCGGGTCGAGATCCGGCCCGCCGACACAACCGAGGCCGAGGCGCTCGCCCTGCCCCCAGGCAGCCCGGTGATCGTCTACGAGGGGCTCTCGCTGGCGGAAGGCGCCGCCATCGCGCATTTCATAAGCTGCTTTCCCGCCGAGCACCTGCCCGGCCTGCCCGACACGCTGCGCGAGGTCTCCTCGGTCACCGAGGCGCTGCGCCGCAACGGCATCGCCGATTACACCCGCGCCCATACGCGGCTCACCGCCGAGGCGGCGAGCCCCACCCAGGCGCTGCACCTGACCACCCGCGAAGGCGCGCCGCTTTTGCGCAGCGAGGGCGTCAATATCGACGCGCATGGCGTGCCGGTGGAATACGGGCTCACCTGGTTCGCGGGCGACCGCGTGGCGCTGACCGTGGCACCCGAGGACGCGGGGTAAACAATCGTCATGCGGGTGACATCTTGCCCCGGTACACCCTGTGGAAAAGTTTGAGCGGTTTACGATGATGACGGCATTGCTTCCCCCCCTGCGCCTGACCGGCGCGACGCTCCTGCGCGGCGGCGAACTGCAAAAGCGGTCGCTGGTGATCGAGGACGGTCTCATTACCAAGGGACCGCTGCCGGAGGTGGATATGTCGGGCTATCTGATCCTGCCCGGCATCATCGACCTGCATGGCGATGCTTTCGAACGCCAGATCGCCCCCCGCCCCAGCGCGCCCTTCCCCATCGAGGCCGGGCTGCGCTCGACCGACCGCGAAGCCGCCTCGCATGGGGTGACCACCGCCTGGCTGGCACAGGGCTGGAGCTGGGAAGGCGGCATGCGCGGGCCGGAATTCGCCGAGGCCGTGATGGCGGCGCTTGCAGCCTACCGGCCCCGGGCGCTCACCGATCTGCGGCTGCAGATTCGCTGCGAGACCCATATGCCCGAAACCCGCGAGCGCCTGCTTGCGGCGGTCCGCCGTTTCGGCGTGGATTATGTGATCTTCAACAACCATCTGCCCGAGACGCTGGCGGCGGTCGAGCGCGCGCCGCTCAAGGTGGCGGGCTGGGCCGAACGCAGCGGGCGCAGCACCGAGGAATTCGTCGCCGAGCTGCGCGCGGCCGAGGCGCGCGGGCGCGAGGTGCCGCGCCATCTCTGCGCCCTGGCCGAAGCCTTCGACACGCTGGATGTGCGCTATGGCAGCCATGACGATCCCGATGGCGAGACGCGCGAATATTACCGCATCATCGGCGCGCGGATCGCGGAGTTTCCGACCACGGCGGCGGCGGCGAAACTCGCCAAGGCCTGCAACGATCCGGTGCTGATGGGCGCGCCGAACGTGGTGCGGGGCGGCTCGCAATCGGGCAATGTCTCGGCGACGCATCTTGTGGCGCGCGGGCTCTGCGACGCGCTGGTCTCGGATTACCACTACCCCTGTCTGGCGCAGGCCGCCTGGGTGCTGGTCGATCGCGGGCTGCGCACGCTGCCACAGGCCTGGGACATGATCAGCCGGGTGCCCGCCGAGATCATGGGGCTGGCAGACCGGGGCACGCTGGAGCGCGGCAAGCGCGCGGATTTCGTGGTGGTCAACGAGGCCACGCGCGAGATCGAGGCGACGGTCAGCGGCGGACGGCTGGCCTATCTTTCCGGCGAGGCCGGCTCGCGGCTGGTGGGGACGATGCAAAACACGCGGCTGGCGGCGGAGTAACGCCCGACGCGGCCCGTCTCTCCCCCGCTAAAGGCGGGCGAGCAGATCGCGTTTCTTGGCGTCGAACTCTTCCTGGGTCAGCAGACCCGCTTCCAGAAGATCGCCGAGCTTGCGGATCAGCGAAATCACCGCATCCGCATCGGTCTGCGCCTCCTGCGCCGGGGCGGCGGCTGTCTCGGGCGCCTCGGGCATCGGCGCGGCGGGTGCGGGCTGCTCCGCGACGGGCGCCTCAACGGGGGGCGCCACAGGGGCCTCGGCGACCGGCTCCGCTGCGGGCGCGGGCTGCGGTGCCGGTGCGGCGGGCGCCTCTGCCGAGAGATCGGAGAGCTTGCGCAGCGCGCCAAGCTGCACCAGCCCGTGCTGGCTGACGAAGGTCAGCGACTGGTCGCCGCTTTGCTGCTGGGACACGCCGGTGATCCGGTGATCGCCGGTGTCGAACACCTCGATCTTTCCGCCGATGTCGATGGCCAGCCGGTGCGTCTCGGGGAACACGGCATAGCGCAGATTGTTCTGCGCCCCGACCGAGGACGGGCTGCCCAGCTCGGCCGGCCAGGACACCGCGCCATAGGCGCCGCCGGGCAGAAACAGGCTGGTGCCGCTCGATTGCGACTGGCTCTGCGTGCCCGACGTCACGGGCGCCGCGCGAAACAGCCGGTGCTCGGCCAGAAGCCCGGCGAGATCCGAACAAAGCGCATCGACCTTGGCTTTCAGCGCGTTGTTGAACATGTCGCCGACCATCGTCATGCCGCCCTGCGACCATTGCCCCATGCCGCCCAGCTCGGGGTGGTTGAACTGCGCCTGCACGCCCTGCCCCGCGACCAGCGCCACAAGAACGGTTTCCGCCGCGCCGGGCGAAACCCCATGGCGGTCGGCGATCTCGGAAACCAGCTTGGTGCCTTCGGGTGTCAGCGCGGTCATGTCGCGGATCCAGTCGTTATTGGGGGTCTCCAAGGCCCTAGCACGCCAGCGCGACACCCGCCACCCGCAGGGGCGGGTTTCGCACGGCTGGCCGGCAGGTTGCGGAGAATCTGCCCGCCCGCGCGCCAGAGGGCCCGCGCAAGCTCAGCCGTAACGTTCGAGAAACGCCTCGACCGGCATCGTCCGGAAATCGCCCAGCCGCGCCCGCAGAGTGGCGTGGTCCCAGTCCCACCAGGCCAAGGCCATCAGCCGCTCGGCCACCGCCGCCGGAAACCGTTCGCGCAGGGGCACCGCCGGCACCCCCGCGACGATCATGTAAGGCGGCACATCCCTGGTCACCACGGCGCCCGCGCCCACCACCGCGCCGTCGCCGATGGTCACCTCGGGCCGCACCACCGCGCCATGGCCGATCCAGGTGTCATGGCCGATCTGCGCGCGCCGCGACAGGCGGTGCGCAAAAAACGCCTGGTCCCGCTCCGCATCGTCCCAGTAATCGCCCGAGCGATAGAGGAAATGGTGCAGCGAGGGCTGGCCCATCGGGTGATCGGTCGGCCCGATCCGGGTGAAGCTCGCGATATTGGCGAATTTCCCCACCGTCGTGTTGGCGATGTCCGCATAGCGGTCGCAATAGGAATAATCGCCCATCTCCACATGCGCGAGCCGCGAGCCACGCCCGATCTCGACGAAGCGCCCGAGGGAACACTCCGTCAGGTCGCAATCGGGATGCAGGAACGGGTCGTCCCCAAGCCGCGCCATCACGCCCCCGAGATCAGCTTGCGGCGCAGCCAGCCCGAGAGGCTGTCCATCGCCATGACCATGAGCACCACCAGCACGATGTAATAGCTCACCTCTTCCCAGTCCTTCTGGGTGATCATCGCCTGTGTCAGCAAGAGACCGATGCCACCGCCGGTGATCGCGCCGATGATGGTGGCGGAGCGGGTGTTGGATTCGAGATAATAGAAGAGCTGCGAGATCAGCACCGGCGTGATTTGCGGGATCACCCCGAAACGGTAGCGCTGAAGCGGTTTGGCCCCGGTCGAGGAGACGCCCTCGATCTGCTTGCCGTCGACATTCTCCAGCGCCTCGGAGAAGAGCTTGCCGAAGGTGCCGGTGTCGGTCAGCAGGATCGCCAGCGACCCAGTGAGCGGCCCCGGCCCGAAGGCGCGGCTGAGTACGATGGTCCAGATCAGCCCGTCCACCCCGCGCAGGAAGTCGAACACCCGCCGCGTGGCAAAGCGCAGCGCCACCAGCGGCGCGAAGTTCTTGGCCGAGAGGAACGCCAGCGGCAGCGCCACGATGGCCGCGCCGAAGGTGCCGAGGAAGGCCATGAGAATGGTCTCGAACAGCGCCCAGGCCACATCGGCGTGGCGCCACATGTTGTTCTGCCAGAAATCGTGCCAGGCGCCTGCAAGGTTCGACCGTGCCAGGTCGAGCCGGTCGCCGAAGAGGATCTCGGAAAGGCCATGCCCGTGATAGGGGCTCTCCAGCGTGAAGAAGAACAGCTCCCAGCCGGGGAAATAGCGGAACAGTTCGGTCTTGTTGCGGGTGAGCGAGACGCGCCCCGCCTCGGTATGCACCTGAAGCCGCGTGCGCGAGGCGGAAATCCAGTCGGGCACCTCTTCCGGCAGGTTCGAGGTGACGTTGCGCCCGTCGAGATGCGCCACGATCAGACCGAAGCCCGGCACGTCATAGCGGAACCCGCCCGCCGGGTCGAAGACCACCACATGGCCCTCGCCCAGATCGACACGGGTGCCCGCGGCGTCCGGCGTGACCCAGTCGGGCTCGGTGCCCGGCGCATAGGTGCCCTTGCGCTCGCCCTCGATGGCGACGGTCAGTTCGCCCGAGCGGTTGTCCTGCGTGACGTGGGTCTTGTAGCTCCAGGCGTCCGAGACCAGCACGCGGGCATTGTCCATGCGGGCGCGCTCGGCGAGGCCCGGAATGTCGAAGGCGAAGAAAACATAGGCCAGATAGACCAGCACCAGCGCGGGCAGGCCGAAGGAGATCAGCCGCTTGCGGGCAAAGAGCCGGTCGGCGGAGGCGTAGAGCGCGGCGTCGGCCATCAGTGGCCCCCCTTCTTGGCGATCATGGCGTTGCGGATATGCGAGGAGAGCTGGTCGAAGACCACGATGGTCGCAAAGAGCAGGATGAAGATCGCGGCGGCCTCGTCGAACTTGCCCTGCCCCCAGGACATGGCGTTCTTCAGCTCGTAGCCGATGCCCCCCGCGCCGACGAAACCGAGGATGGCCGAGGCGCGGATATTGATCTCGAAGCGCAGCAGCGCGTAGCTGAAATAGTTGGGCGAGACCTGCGGCACGACCCCCAGCCACATGCGCTGGAACCAGGTGGCGCCGACCGATTGCAGCCCCTCGACGGGCTTCAGGTCGGCGTTCTCGTTGACCTCGGAGAAAAGCTTGCCCAGCGCGCCGGCGGTGTGAAAGGCGATGGCGATCATCGCGGGCACCGGCCCGCCGCCGAGGATGAAGATCAGCACCAGCGCGATGACGATCTCGGGCACCGCGCGCATGATGTCCATGGTCCGGCGGAACAGCGGGATGAGTCGCGGCCAGCGGGCGAGCCCGCGGGTCGAGAGCAGCGACAGCACCATGGCCAGCGCCGCGCCGATCAGCGTCGAGACGGCGGCGATGTTGATGGTCTCCACCAGCGCCGGGAAATAGGTCAGCAGATGGCCGGGCAATTGGTCGAGCTTGGGCGCGGTGTCGGCGATCACATCGGCGGGGAAGTCGAAGACATGCGGCAGCCCGCGCCAGAACCCGCCCGCGTTGCGCTCGTCGGCGAGCATGAAGCCCGAGGCCATGAGCGCCACGAAGACCGCCAGCACCAGCCCGCCGTAAAGCCGCTTGCGGGCCATCAGCGCCATGTAATGGGCGCGCGTGTCGAAGGTGGGGTCGGCGTGGGTCATGAGCGGCTCATCAAGCGTGGAGAGGCGGGAGGCCCCGGATCGGGGTCCGGGGCGCGGGTTTTCCGGGCCCGCCCGTCCCGGACCAGATCCGGGACCTCACCGGACACCGCCGGGAGAAAGAAGCGGGCAACGGAAAAGGCCCCGCGTCCAGCGCGGGGCCTCTCGTCAGGATCCGATCAGTTCGACTTGGCCTGACGGGCCGCGATGATCGACAGGTAGTTGTCGTGGCCGATGGGACGGAAGCCCAGCGATTCACCGGCGGAGATGTTGTAGGTGCACTCCTTGTCGGCCTCGTACATGCCTTCGACAAGCGCGGTCATCTTCGCCTTCACGTCGTCGGGCAGCGATTTGCGCAGCACGATCGGGCCTTCGGGGATCTCTTTCGAGCGCCAGATCTCGGTCAGGTCGTTCATGTCGATGAGACCCGCGTCCACCGCCTTGCGCAGCGCGCCCGAGTTGTAGCCGTCTTCCCAGGCGCCCTGGCCGTCGGCCCAGGTCACACCGGCGTCCACGTCGCCGTTGTTCACCGCGACGATGGTCTGCTCATGGCCGCCGGTGAACTTCACTTCCTTGAAGTACTCGCCCGACTCCATGGTGATGCCGTCTTTGTACTGCGGGATCTCGATGGAGGGGATCAGGTAGCCAGAGGTCGAGTTCGGATCGCCGAAGCCGAAGGTCTTGCCGGCCATGTCGTCCAGCGAGGCGATGCCGCTGTCCTTGCGGGCGAAGCCGATGGAGTAATAGCCGATGGACCCGTCGAGGTTCACCTTCACCAGCACCGGCTCGACCGCTTCGGGGTCGGCGAGATAGGTGGCGGCATAGCCCGAGGCACCGAGCCAGGCCATGTCCAGCGTGCCGCCCAGCAGGCCCTGGATCACGCCGTTATAGTCGGCGGGCGCGAAGAGCTTGACCGGAACGCCCAGCGTTTCCTCGGAATAGGTCTTCAGGCACTCGTGGTTGTTCAGACGGTCCTGGGCGTTCTCGCCGCCGAGGATGCCGATGTTGAACTCGGTGATTTCCTGCGCCGAGGCGGCGGAAACCAGCGCGGTGGTGGCCAGTGCGGCCGCGATGAGCGTTTTCATGGGTCTTCCCTCTCTGTCGCTGACTGCCCCGTCTCTCGGGGCCTCATGGAAGCTGGTTCAGACCGAGACCTTGGCCTGACGGATCTCCGTCTGGGCCACGGGGTCGCGGATTTCGGTGGAGGTGGCGTCTTCGGAGAATTCCGCCCCCGCGCCATAGATGTCGCGGGCGACGCCGGTGGTGAGCTGTTCGGGCGTGCCGTCGAAGACGATGCGCCCGTCGCGCATGCCGATCACCCGGTCGCAATAGCGCCGCGCGGTGTCGAGCGTGTGCAGGTTGGCAATGACCATGCGGCCATCCTCGTCATGGATGCGGCGCAGCGCCTCCATGACGATCTGCGCGTTCATCGGGTCGAGCGAGGCGATCGGTTCGTCGGCCAGGATGACCCTGGGGTCCTGCATCAGCGCCCGCGCGATGGCGACGCGCTGCTGCTGGCCGCCCGACAGCGCCTCGGCGCGTTTCGCCGCGTGATCTGCGATGCCCAGACGGTCGAGAATGTCGATGGCCCGGTGGATGTCCTCGCGCGGGTAGAGGTTGAACATCGTGGGCAGCACCCGGCGCTTGGCGAGCGTCCCGTGCAGCACGTTCGAGACCACATCCATGCGCGGCACCAGGTTGAACTGCTGGAAGATCATCGCGCAGTCGGACTGCCAGGCGCGCCGCTCGTTGCCCTTGAGCGCCAGCACGTTGCGGCCCTCGAAGCGGATCTCGCCCTCGGTGGCGTCGGTCAGCCGGTTCATCATGCGCAGGAAGGTCGACTTGCCCGCGCCGGAGCGGCCGATGATGCCGATCATCATCGAGCGGTCGACGGTAAAGCTCGCGTTGTCCACGGCCGTGTTTGCGCCGAAGCGCTTGGTCAGCTGGTCTACGACGAGCATGTGTCCCCCGAGTTCATCGTTCCGGGGCTCTATAGGGGCTGGCAGGTGTCGGCTGCGTGACGCTTTCGTATCGAAAAGATCACCGGCGCATGAAGATTTCGTAACGCCGCCCGCGCGCGGCACGGCGATTGCGGCGCGGCGGGATTGATGATCTACAACAGGGAGGTTCATAGCCGAAACCGCCCCCGCCCCCTGCCCCACGCCCGTGGCGCTCCAGGCTCCGGGCCGGTCCGGCGACATCAGGAAATGCCGATTTCACGCGCCATGCCCCAGACGTCCTCTCCCGGTCCGGCACCCGCCATCCCGCTTCTCGACCGCCTCATCGGGCTCTTTCTGGTGCTGATCGCCGGGCTGGTGGCCCTGCGCGAATGGGGCGGGCCCGCGGCGCTCGATCCGCTGCTCTTTGCCCTGCTGGGGCTGCTGGTGGCGGGGCTCTTCGTCAAGGTGCGGGCCGGGCGCAAGGGCTTTGTGCTGGCGGCGCTGGCGCTGACGGGGGCGCTGGTCTGGCGCGGCGGCGACTGGCAGGAGGTGGTGCTGCGCGCCACCCGCTCCGCCGCCTTCATCTGCGCCTTCTTCACCGCGCTGGCAACGCTGCGCAGCGCCGCCGAGCCCTCGCCCGCGATCCGCGCGGGCGGCAGCTTTCTCGCGCGCCAGCCACCGGGACGGCGCTATCTGGCGCTGACCATGGGCGGCAGCGCCTTTGCGTTCATCCTGAATTACGGCGCGATCTCTCTGCTCGGCAGCCTTGCCACGGCGGCAGCGCAGGAAGAGCCCGACGCCGAGATCCGCAATCACCGCCGCCGCCGCATGCTGCTGGCGATCCAGCGGGGTTTCATCAGCTCGCTGCCGTGGTCGCCGCTGTCCTTCGCCATCGCGATCACCACCGCGCTGATCCCCGGCACCAGCTGGGGCAGCGTGCTGCTGCCCGCGCTCGGCACCGCCCTGCTGATGACGCTGATCGGCTGGGGGCTCGACACGCTGTTCAAGCCGCGCCTCACCAATCCCCCCGTGGTGCAGCGGCCCGAGGGGTCCTGGGCGCTGATGCTGCCGCTGCTGGCGCTGCTGGTCATCCTCGCGGTCAGCGTGCTGGTGCTGGGGGCGCTGACGGGCATCCGCGTGGTCGGGCTGGTGCTGGTGATCGTGCCGGTGATGGCGCTGATCTGGGCGGCGCTGCAAAGCCGCGGCGGCGGCGCACCGCTGCGCCGGAGGCTCTCGGACTATTGCTTCCGCGAGATGCCCGGCTATCGCGGCGAGGTTCTGCTGCTGATGATGGCGGGCTACATCGGCACGGTCGCCGCCCCGCTGCTGGTGCCGCTCGTGAAGGCAAGCGGCTTTCACCCCGAGGAGCTGCCAAGCTGGCTGGTGCTCGCCGGGCTGGTCTGGGTGATCCCGCTCGCCGGGCAGTTCGCCATGAATCCGATCCTTGCCGTCACGCTCATCGCGCCGCTGCTGCCAACCCCGGCCGAGCTGGGGGTGACCCCGACCGCGCTGGTCACGGCGATCACGGCGGGCTGGGCGCTGTCGGGCATCAGCTCGCCCTTTACCGCCACGACGCTGCTGATCGGCTCCTTCGCCAATGTCGGCGCGCGCCATGTGGGGCTGCGCTGGAATGGCGCCTATATGCTGTGCGCTCTGGCCACTCTGCCGCTCTGGGTTTTGGCATATGCCTATCTGCTAAGCTGAAATTTGCTTGCATACGAATGACTCGCGGTGCCAGTCTCGGGCCAACCAAGACTGCGGAGCCCGCGATACCATGACGACCCCTCTCATCGACCCGCCCATTTTCGACGGCCACAACGACCTGATCCTGCGCCTGCTGCGCGGCACCGCCACGGCGGACGGCGTCGCGGAAGGGCTGACCGACGGCCATATCGACCTGCCCCGCGCCAGGGCCGGCGGCTTTGCCGGCGGGTTCTTTGCGATCTTCGTGCCCTCGCCCAACAACAAGGCGCAGCGGCAGGAGGAAATGGTCAAACCGCAATACGACATGCCCCTGCCCGAGATGATCCCCTTCGAGGAGGGACGCGAGGTCACGCTGAAGGGCGCCGAGGCACTGGAAGCGCTGGAGGCGGCGGGCGCCGTCACCATCTGCCGCAGCGTGGCCGAGCTGGAACAGGCGATTCACGGGCCGAAGATGGCCGCGATCATGCATATCGAGGGCGCCGAGGGCATCGACCCCGAATTCGAGATGCTGCACGCGATGCACGCGCGCGGGCTGCGCTCGCTGGGGCCGGTCTGGTCGCGCCCGACGATCTTCGGCCATGGCGTGCCGTTCCGCTTTCCCGCCACGCCCGACACCGGGCCGGGCCTTACCGAAGACGGCAAACGGCTGGTGGCCGAGTGCAACAAGCTGAAGATCATGATCGACCTGAGCCACTTAAATGAGCAGGGTTTCAATGACGTCGCGTCGCTTTCCGACGCCCCTCTCGTTGCCACCCACTCCAACGCCTGGGAGGTCACAAAGCACTCGCGCAACCTGACAGACAGGCAGCTTTCGGTCATCGCCGAAAGCGATGGCATGGTGGGCATCAACTTCGCATCGGCCTTCCTGCGCCCCGACGGGCAGATGGACAGCGATTTTTCGCTTGACCTCCTGCTCCGGCATCTTGACCATTTGATCAAATTTTTGGGCGAGGACCGCGTGGGCTTCGGATCGGACTTCGACGGCGCACTGGTGCCGAAGGACATCGTGGACTGCGCGGGCCTGCCCAGGCTGCGCGCGGCGATGGCCGGTCACGGCATCGACGCGGCACTGATGGAGAAACTGGCCTACGGCAACTGGCTGCGCGTGCTGCGCAAGACCTGGGGCGAATGAGAACCAAAGACGACCAACGATAAAAGGCAGCGTTTCAGCGAGCCGGATAACCAAGAAGACAACCAACAGGGAGTATCGACAATGAAACAGTCTCGCAGCTTGCGAACCATGGCGCTGGTCGCGGCGCTCATGGGCTCGGCGGCCATGCCGGCGCTGGCGGAAACGCCGCCCAACATGCTGGTGATCGCCAACCGCATCGACGACATCAAAACCTTCGACCCGGCCGAGAGCTTTGAATTCGCCGGTGCCGACGTGTCGCGCAACGTCTATGAAAAGCTGGTGAACTTCGACCCGCTCGACCTCGACGCAGGCTTCCAGCCGCAGCTCGCCGAAAGCTGGGAGATCTCCGAGGACGGCACCGAGATCACCTTCACCATCGCCAGCGGCCATGTCTTCTCTTCGGGCAACGCGCTGACCGCCAAGGACGTGGAATTCTCGCTGCGCCGCGCGGTGATCCTGAACAAGACCCCCTCCTTCATCCTGACCCAGTTCGGCTTTACGCCCGAGAACGTCGAAGAGACCATCGTCGCCACCGACGACACCACGCTGGTGATCAAGCTCGACCAGAAATACGCCGTCTCCTTCGTGCTGAACTGCTTTGCCGCCACCATCGGCGGCATCGTCGACATGGAAACCGTCATGGCCAACGAGGTCGACGGCGACATGGGCAGCGAATGGCTGCGCACCAACACCGCGGGCTCCGGCCCCTACACCGTGGTGGACTGGAAGCCCAACGAATCCGTGCTGATGGCGCTCAACCCGAACTATTCGGGCGAGAAACCGGCGATGGAGCGGGTGATCGTCCAGCACATCCAGGAATCCGCCACCCAGCGGCTGCAGCTGGAACGCGGCGACATCGACATCGCCCGCAACCTGTCGCCCGAAGACGTGGCGGCGGTGAAGGAGAACCCCGATCTCAAGGTCATCGACGAGCTGAAGGGCCGCCTGATGTACTGGTCGGCCAACCAGAAGAGCGAGATGCTTTCCGATCCCAAGGTGGTTGAGGCGCTGAAATGGGCCACCGATTACGCGGGCATGTCGGGCAGCTTCCTGAACGGGCAATACACCGTGCATCAGGCCTTCCTGCCGCTGACCTTCCTTGGCGCGCTGGAGGACAAGCCCTATACCTTCGACATGGACAAGGCCAAGGCGGCGCTGGCCGAATCCGGCTTCCCGGACTGCGGCCCGATCAAGCTTTCGGTGCGCGAGGCGCAGGAGCGCATCGACATCGCGCAATCGCTGCAGAACACCTGGGGCCAGCTCGGCTGCGAGGCGGAGCTGATCGTCGGCACCGGCGCCCAGACCCTCGACCGCTACCGCGCCCGCGAGCATGACATCTATGTCGGCGCCTGGGGCCCGGATTATCCCGACCCCAACACCAACGCGGGCACCTTCGCCTTCAACCCCGACAACAGCGACGAGGCCGGCGCCACCGGCCTGCTCGCCTGGCGCAACGCCTGGGGCATCCCCGAGATGAGCGAAGAGACCCTCGCCGCCGTGGTCGAGAACGACACCGAAAAGCGCAAGGCGATGTATCTGGCGATCCAGAAGGAACACCAGATGGTCTCGCCCTTCGGCATCATGTTCCAGCAGATCGAACAGCACGGCATGCGCGCCAATGTCGAGAACTTCGTCTCGGGCGGCGCCACCACGGCGGCCACCTACTGGGTCGTGACCAAGTAACGTGGCCGATCTTGCACAAACACCGGACGGGCAGCGCAGGCTGCCCGTTCCCCGCTGGCTGAAAAAGACCGTCGGCACGATGCTGACCGTCGCGGTCACGCTGCTGGGGCTCCTGTTCGTGACCTTCATGATCGGTCGCGTCATGCCCATCGACCCGGTGCTGGCCGTCATCGGCGAGCGCGCGACGCAGGCGCAATATGACGAGGTCTTTCTGGAGCTGGGGCTCGACAAGCCGCTCATCACGCAATTCGCGATCTATGTGAACGATGTGCTGCACGGCGATTTCGGCACCTCGATCCGCACCGGCAAGCTGGTCTCCGAGGACATCGGCCGCGTCTTCCCCGCCACGCTGGAACTCGCCACGCTGGGCACGCTGATCGGCGTGTTCCTGGGCGTGCCGCTGGGCGTGCTCGCCGCCGTCTACCGGGGCCGCTGGATCGACCAGGTGGCGCGCTTCGTGGGGCTCATCGGCTATTCGATGCCGATCTTCTGGCTCGGCCTCATGGGGCTGCTGATCTTTTACGGCATTCTGGGCTGGGTCGCGGGGCCGGGACGGCTCGGCGTCTTCTACCAGGGGCTGGTGCCCGAACGCAGCGGGCTGCTGCTGCTGGATTCGCTCCTCGCCGGTGACTGGACGGTCTTCAAGGACGCGTTCTCGCACATCATCCTGCCCGCCTCGCTGCTGGGCTATTACAGCCTCGCCTATATCTCCCGCATGACCCGCAGCTTCATGCTGGAACAGCTGAATTCCGAATATATCACCACCGCGCGGGTCAAGGGCCTGTCGGAATGGACGGTGATCTGGCGCCACGCCTTCCGCAATATCCGCATCCAGCTCATCACGGTGATCGCGCTGGCCTATGCCAACCTGCTCGAAGGCTCGGTGCTGACCGAGATCATCTTCGCCTGGCCGGGCATCGGGCAGTACATCACCACCTCGCTGCTGTCCAATGACATGAACTCGGTGCTGGGCGGCACGGTGGTGATCGGCACGATCTTCGTGGCGCTGAACATCTTCTCCGACCTGCTCTACCGTTTCTTCGACCCGAGGGCCAAATGAGCGACACGTCTTTCCGCGACTGGCTCACCGCCGACGCCCCCGCCTCCCGCGCCCAGGCGCGCGCCGCCGCCTGGTATGCCGGCTGGCTGAAACTGCGCGGCAACACGCTGGCCATGGTGGGCCTCGTGGTGCTGATCGCGCTGATCCTGCTGGCGCTCTTCGCGCCGCTGCTGGCGACGCAGGATCCCTTCGTGCAGGATCTCGGCGCCCGCCTGAAAGCGCCGGGCTGGGAGGGGCATCTCTTCGGCACCGACAGCCTCGGGCGCGACATCTGGTCCCGCCTCGTCTACGGCGCCCGCATCTCGCTTTATATCGTCGCGCTGGTGGCGCTGGTGGCGCCGCTGCTCGGCCTCATCATCGGCACCGTGGCGGGCTATATGGGCGGCATCATCGACGTGGCGCTGATGCGCTTCACCGACATCTTCCTCGCCTTCCCCCGGCTGATCCTGGCGCTGGCCTTCGTGGCCGCCCTCGGCGCGGGGATCGAGAACGCGGTGCTGGCGATCTCGCTCACCGCCTGGCCGCCCTATGCGCGGATCGCGCGGGCCGAGACGCTCACCATCCGCAACTCCGATTTCATCCACGCGATCAAGCTGCAGGGCGCGGGCCCGCTGCGCATCATCACGCGGCATGTCTGGCCGCTCTGCATCTCGAGCCTGGTGATCCGCGTCACCCTCGACATGGCCGGCATCATCCTGACCGCCGCAGGCCTCGGCTTCCTCGGCCTCGGCGCGCAGCCGCCCAGCCCGGAATGGGGCGCCATGGTCTCGGAGGGGCGCAAATACATCCTCGATTACTGGTGGGTCGCCACCATTCCGGGGCTCGCCATCTTCACCATCTCGCTGGCCTTCAACCTGCTGGGCGACGGGCTGCGCGACGTGCTCGACCCCAAGGAGGCCGGGAAATGACCCCTCCCCCGGCCCCCCTCCGCCGCGCGCGGCACACCCCCGTCCCCCGCCCCGCCCGAGGCGTCCTCTCTTTCCCAGACTGCAGCTTCTTCTCTTTCCAAATACGCACCGGCCCGGCACCGGCCAGAGGCGCGCCATGACCAATCTCCTCGACGTCGAAAACCTCCGCGTCACCTTCCCCACCCGCTCCGGCACATTCGAGGCGGTGCGCGGCATCTCCTTCAGCCTCGGTCGCGAACGCCTCGGCATCGTGGGAGAGTCCGGCTCCGGCAAATCCATGACCGGGCGCGCGATCCTGAAACTCATCCGCAAGCCCGGCATCGTCACCGCCGACCGCATGCGGATGGGCGACACGAACCTGCTCACCGCCTCGGAACGCGAGATGCGCAGGATTCGCGGCCGCCATGCCTCGATGATCATGCAGGACCCGAAATTCTCGCTGAACCCGGTGATGACCGTGGGCAGCCAGATCACCGAGGCGCTGCTCACCCATGAGAAGACCTCGCGCGCCGAGGCCCGCAAACGCGCCGTCGGGATGCTCGACGCGGTGGCCATCCGCAACCCCGAGCGGGTGATGGGGCTCTACCCGCACGAGGTCTCGGGCGGCATGGGGCAGCGCATCATGATCGCCATGATGCTGATCCCCAACCCCGAAATCCTCATCGCCGACGAACCCACCTCCGCCCTCGACGTCTCGGTCCAGCTCCAGGTTCTGGAGATCATGGACAAGCTCGTGACGGACCGTGGCATGGGGCTGATCTTCATCAGCCACGACCTCAACCTCGTGTCGAATTTCTGCGACCGCATCCTCATCATGTATGCGGGCCGCATCGTCGAGGTCTGCCAGGCCGGCAAGCTGCACGAGGCGAAACACCCTTATACCATAGGTCTGCTGAACTCCGTGCCCGATCTCGAACACCCCCGCCCCCGCCTCGACGCGCTGCAGCGCGACCCCGCCTGGCGCGAGGCCCCCTCGGTGAGCGCGCTGACATGAGCGCCATCGGGATCCGCGACCTCAACGTCTGGTTCGGCGAGGGCGCCGAGCTGGTCCGTGCGGTGAAATCCGCCAGCTTCTCGGTGGCCGAAGGCGAAAGCTTCGGCCTCGTGGGCGAGTCGGGCTCGGGAAAATCCACCGTGCTGCGCGCCATCGCCGGGCTGGTGGACAGCTGGAACGGCGACATGTCGGTTCTGGGCGAGCCGCTGGGCCGCCGCCGCAGCGCCGCCTTCTACAAGCGGGTGCAGATGGTCTTTCAGGACCCCTACGCCTCGCTGCACCCGCGCCACACGGTCGACCGGGTGCTGGGCGAGGTGCTGAAACTGCACGGCTTCTCCGACATCGACGCGCGGATCGACAGGCTGCTGAGCGATGTCGGTCTCGGCACCGGCTTCCGCTTCCGCTATCCGCACCAGCTTTCGGGCGGGCAGCGCCAGCGGGTGGCCATCGCCCGCGCGCTCGCGCCCGAGCCGCGCGTGGTGCTGCTCGACGAGCCGACCTCGGCGCTGGACGTGTCGGTGCAGGCGGAAATCCTCAACCTGTTGTCGGATCTCCGCGCCGAACGCGGGCTGACCTATCTGATGGTGAGCCACGATCTGGGCGTCATCGGCCATATGTGCGACCGCATCGCCGTCATGCAGCACGGCGAGATCGTCGAGCTTCTGGACGTGGCGAAGATGCGCGCGCTACAGGCGGATCACCCCTATACCAAACATCTGCTCGACAGCTCGATCCGCAGCATCCGCTAGGGGCCGGAAACCGGCGCCAAGCCGCCGCGACCGGCCTGCCTCCGGCGGGAGTATTTGTCGGAAAGATGAAAGCAGGGACGCCCTTGTCCTTTCATCTTTCCGGGAAATACTCGGGGGAAGCGCGCCCCGGCGCGCGAGGGCGAAGCCCCCTGGCCCCCTCAGCCCGCCTTGCGCAGTTCCGGGGCAACCCTGGTGCCCAGCACCTCGATGGCCTTCATCATATCGGCATGGTCGATCACCCCGATGGCCATCTGGATCGACACCCGGTCGAAGCCCAGATCCTCGCGCAGCCCCAGGATCTTGTCGACCACCTGCGCGGGCGAGCCCACGAATTGCGCGCCCTCCGGGCCGCAGGCGGCGTCGAACTGCGCCCGGCTCTGCGGACCCCAGCCGCGCTCGCGGCCGAGCTGGTCCATCACCGCCTTCTGCGCCGGGAAGAAGATCTCCGCCGCGCGCCGGCTGTCCTCGTCCACAAAGCCATGCACGTTCAGCGACACCCGCGCCTTCTCCGCATGCCCCGCCTGCGCCGCCGCGCGGCGGTAGAGATCGGCCAGGGGCGCGAAACGGCGCGGCTGACCGCCGATGATCGCCAGCGCCAGCGGCAGGCCCAGCCCGCCCGCGCGCACCATGCTCTGCGGCGTGCCGCCCGCCGCGATCCAGACCGGCAGCGACCCGTTCACCGGGCGCGGGTAGACGCCCAGCCCCGCCACCGGCTGGGTATGATCGGTGCCCGGCCAGGTCAGCCTTTCGCCGTCGTTGAGCGCCAGAAGCATCGCCAGCTTCTCCTCGAAGAGCGCATCGTAATCGTTCAGATCGTAGCCGAAGAGCGGAAAGCTCTCGATGAAGCTGCCGCGCCCGACCATCACCTCGGCGCGCCCGCCCGAGAGCGTGTCGAGCGTCGCGAACTGCTCGAACACCCGCACCGGATCGTCGGAGCTGAGCACCGTCACCGCCGAGCTCAGCCGGATCCGCTTCGTCACCGAGGCCGCCGCTGCCAGCACCGTCGCGGGCGAGGAGATCGCGTAATTCGCACGGTGATGTTCCCCCAGCCCGAAGAGGTCGAGCCCGACCTCGTCGGCCAGCCGGATTTCCTCGATCAGCTCCGGCAGCCGCTGCCGCGCATCGACCCGCGCGCCCGTCACCGGGTTCGTGCCAATGTCGCCGAATGTGTAAAGACCGATGTCCATCGTGGAGCCTCCGTTGCGTCGCCCTCAACATAGAGGCCCCGGCGCGGGGCGAAAGCCGCCGGGCCGCACAAACTCTGTGCGGGTGGAGAAGCGCGCCTTCAGCGGCAAATCCCGCTCAACCTTCCAGCGCGGGAATGTTTGATCTGAATCATATTCCGAAGACGACATGCGTTCTAAACCCGGCCGGACCGCGCAGCGCGCGCCACGCCATGGGAGCCCCGAGAGATGACCAGAGCCAGACTGACCCGCCGCCAGATGATCGGCCACGCCGCCGCCGGTGCCACGCTGCTTGCCACGCCTTCGCTTTCCCGCGCGGGCGGCGAGAGGCTCGACCGGTTGGTGATCCAGAGCCCGCCCTCGGGCCCCTCCATCGTCGTCTCCCACGCGGTCGCCATGGGCGCCTTCGCCGATGTGGCAAAGGAGGTGGATTATACACTCTGGAACACCGGCGACGAGCTGCGCGCGGGGCTGGCCTCGGGCAAGCTCGAAGTGGCCATCGTGCCGACCCAGGGGGCGGCGAGCCTCTACAATCGCGGCTTTCCGATCCGGCTGGTGAATGTGGTGACCGACGGCCATTGCGGGCTGTTCTCGACCGGCGCGCCGCTGGCCTCCTTCGCCGGGCTGGAGGGCAAGACCGTCGCCCTGCCCTTCTTCAACGATTTCACCGGCCATGTGATGCGCGCGATGCTGGCGCATTACGGCATCTCCGACAAGGTGACGCTGATCCCGGCGGCCACCCATGTGGAGGGGGCGCAGCTTCTCCTCTCGGGCCGGGCCGAGGCCGCGCTGCTGGCCGAACCGTCCGGCAGCGCCGCGATGATGAAGGCGAAACAGGCGGGGCTGGCGATCTCGCGCGGGGTCGCCACCCGCGAGGAATGGGGCAAGGTCACCGGCGCGGGCAATGCGCTGACCCAGGCCGGGCTGGGTGTGACCGCGGGCTTTGCCGAGACCCATCCGGCGCTGGTCGAGGGGCTGCATCTGGCACTGGAAACCGCCGCTGCGGATGCGCTGGCCAATCCGGCGCAGGCCGCCGCCGATACCGCGCGTCTGACCGACCGCCCGGCGCCGCTGATCGCGGCCGCGCTGCCGCATTCCGGCCTGCATGTGCGCAGGGCCAGCGCGGCGCGCGCGGATCTGGAAGGCACCTATACTGTGCTGCTCAAGGCCGATCCGGGCATTCTGGGCAATGCCCTGCCCGATGACGGGTTCTATCTGCTGTGAGCCCCCGCGCCGCCCCTCTGGCCCGGCTGCGCGAGCGCGGCGAGGCCCTGCCTCTGGCGCTGGCCGAAGCCGGGTCGCGCTACGGGCCGGGTCTGGCCGGGCTGCTGCTCGGGCTGGGGCTCTGGCAGCTGGGCGCCCTCAGCTATGGCCCCTTCATCCTGCCCACGCCTTTCGCCACGGCAAAGGCTGTGGCGGGTATTCTCGGCGCGCCCGAAGGCTGGGCCATCGTGGGCGCCACGGTGCTCCGGGTCATTGCCGGGCTGAGCCTTGCCACGGCCATCGGCGGCGCGCTCGGCATCGCGGCGGGCTATCTGCCGCTGCTGATGCGGCTACTGCGGCCCTGGGCCACGATCCTGCTGGGCATGCCCGCCATCGCCTGGGTGATCCTGACGATGATCTGGTTCGGCCCGACCCATGGCGCGGTGATCTTCACGGTGGCGGTGATGACAACGCCCGTGATCTTCACCGGCGCAGCCGAGGGGGTTCTGACCCGCGACCGCAGGCTCGACGACATGGCCAGAGGCTTCGGCGGCTCCGCCTGGGCGCGCTTCCGCCGGGTGGCGGTCTTCCAGATCGCGGGCCATCTGGCGCCGGTCTTCGCCATCGCGCTGGCGCTCTCCTTCAAGGTCGCGATCATGTCCGAGCTGGTCACCAATGTGACCGGCATCGGCGGCGCGCTGGCGCTCGCCCGCACCCATCTCGACATTGATCAGGCGCTGGCCTGGGTGGCGCTGTCGGTCACGGCGCTGCTGGTTCTGGAACACGCCGCCGTGCGTCCCTTGCGGCGGCGACTTGAGCGCTGGCGCGCGCTGGGGAGGGGCTGATGGGCACGCTCATCGACACCCCCCTGACCCTGGCGGCGCTGCGCTTCTCTTATTCCGGCCGCATGGTGCTGCGCGATGTCTCGCTGGTGCTGCGCCCCGGCGAGATGGTGGCGCTGGTCGGCCCCTCGGGCTGCGGCAAGACCACGCTCGCCCATATCGCGGCGGGCACACTGGCGCCCGACCGGGGCCGGGTGCTGCGCCGCTACAGGCGCCATGGCGTGGTGTTTCAGGAGCCGCGCCTGCTGCCCTGGGCCACCGCGCGGGACAATATCGCGCTGCCCCTGACGCTGGACGGGGTGCGCCCCGAGGAGGCCCGGCACCGCGCCGAAGAGGCCGCCGTCCGAGTGGCGCTGGAGCCCGCCGATCTCGGCAAACATCCCGCCGAGCTCTCGGGCGGGATGCGCCAGCGCGTGGCCATCGCGCGGGCACTGGTGGTCGATCCCGATTTCATGATCTTCGACGAACCCTTCGGCGCGCTCGACGTGGTGCTGCGGCGGCGGATGCAGGACATCGTGATCCGCGAAGTGACCGAGCGCGGCCTCGCCGGGCTCTTCATCACCCATGACCTCTCCGAAGCCGCGCGTCTCGCCCACCGCATCGCGGTGATGCACCCCAAGGGCCAAGGGGTTCTGGGCTCGGCAGTGCCGCCGGGGCGCCCCGGAGACCGGACGGAGCGGCAGCTTTTCGATTACGTCCAGAGCAGCCTCGCGGGCGATCCGCTCTTCGCCGATCTGCAATCGGTCGACGAACGCGCGGCCCCGGCGGTCTGCGGCTGCGATCCGATCGGGGTGCAGCGCTGTTGTTGATGAAATGACCTCGGCCTCGGGTGCTTCCAAGGTGAGGCCCGGAGGGCTTCGCCACGCGCGCACCGCCGAATCCGCCCCGAAAGCCGGGCCCGGCGATGACCCATGAGTTGCCGCGCCGAGCGTGGAATCCCTCGATCTATCCCACCCCCATCCGAAAGGCCTCGAAGCTTGGCACCTGCGCCCCCAAAACGGCAGCCCGGCGGGCCGCGCCCTTGATCCGGGCCAGGGGCGCGGGGATCGCGGCAGCGGC
Source organism: Salipiger pentaromativorans (assembly GCF_024721115.1). Lineage (GTDB taxonomy): Bacteria > Pseudomonadota > Alphaproteobacteria > Rhodobacterales > Rhodobacteraceae > Salipiger > Salipiger pentaromativorans. The sequence continues at coordinate 285,062 of NZ_JAMDHK010000001.1, forward strand.
AAAAGCGCCTTCGCCCGGACCTATTATCCGTCCGCCACCACCCCGACCAGCGCCGCCGCCAGCAGCGCCGCCGCGCGCACCCCGTCGATCACCCGCACCGGCGCCCCGTCCTGTAACGCCGCGCGATGCCCGCACATGCCGGCGCAGCCCAGAACCACCGTCTCCGCCCCCTGCCCGGCCAGCCCGGCGATCTCCGCGCGCAGCGCCGCCAGCACCTCCGGCGCGCCCTCCTCCACCGCCAGCACGCCGAAGCCGCTCGGGCGCACCTCGGTGCAGGCCGCGCCGAACCCCAGCGCCGCGATATTGCCCGCGATCACCGGCACCGCCTCCGGCACCGTGGTCAGCACGCCGAAACGCGCGCCCAGCAGCGCCGCCGCGTGAAATCCCGCCTGCCCGATGCCGATCACCGGGCAATGCGCCGCCGCCCTTGCCTCCGCCAGCCCGGTGTCGTCGAAACAGGCGATCACGATGACCTCGGCCCCCGCCTCCCGCGCCGCCGGCAAAAGCGCCAGCAGCCCCGGCACCGCTGCCGCGCCATCCTCCGCCCCCTGAATGACCTCGGGTCCGTCGAGATTGGTCCAGCCCAGCACCGCGCGCCCCGGCAGCGCCGCCCGCGCCGCCGCCACGATGCTCCCGGTCATATGGGCCGAGGCGTTGGGATTGATGAAGAGGATCACCTCAGACGCCCTTGCCCGCATCCGACCCGTGCCGTGCACGGCGCTTGCCGATCACCCAGACCGTCACGATGAAGGTCCCGATGATCAGCAAGGAAAACAGCGTGGTCAGCGTGCCCAGCGCATAGATCACCGGCGTGGTCACATTGGTGGTCATGCCGAAGATCTCCAGCGGCAGCGTGTTGTAGCTGCCCGCCGTCAGCAGCGTGCGCGCGAATTCGTCATAGCTGAGCGTAAAGCCGAAGAGCCCCACCCCGATCAGCGAGGGCGCGATGATCGGCAGCACCACATGGGCGATGGTCTGCCAGGCCGAGGCGCCCTGATCCCGCGCCGCCTCCTCATAGCTCTTGTCGAAGCGGTTGAAGACCGCGAACATGATCAGCAGGCCGAAGGGCAGCGTCCAGGTCAGCTGCGCGCCGAACCCGCTGGTCGCCCAGTGCACCCGCAGCCCGAGCTGGCTGAAGATCAGCCCCACCCCCAGCGAAATCAGGATCGAGGGGATCACCAGCGAGGCGATGATCAGGTAGAACAGCACCCCCGAGCCCGCAAAGCGCTTGCGGAAGGCGAGCCCGCCCATGACCGAGATCACCACGGTGCTCACCATTACCATGAGCCCCAGCGCAAAGCTGCGCCGGAAGGCGCCCCAGATGTCGCCCACCGCCTGTTCCTGGAACAGATCCCGGAACCAGTGCAGCGAAACCCCGTTCATCGGGAAGGTCAGCCCGCCCTGCGGCCCCTGAAAGCTCAGGATGCCGATGGTGATCGTCGGCCCGTAGAGGAACAGGATGAACAGCGCGAACACCGCCGTGAGGATGTAGAAGGACCGCGACCGCGTTTCCATGGCTCAAAGCTCCTTGCGGATGTCGACAAAGCGCAGCAGCACGCCGATCACGATCAGCACGGTGCAGAGCAGCACCACCGCGGTGGCGGCGGCCGAGGGGTATTGCAGCAGCGCGATGTCGTTGGAAATCAGCCGCCCCACATTGGCCTTCTGGCTGCCGGACATGAAGCGCACGGTGATGAAATCCCCCATCACCAGCGTCAGCACAAAGATCGTGCCGATCATGATGCCGGGCTTGGTGAGCGGAAAGATCACATGCCGCAAGGTCTGGAAGCCGCTGGCGCCATTGTCATAGGCCGCCTCGATCAGCGCTCGGTCGATGCGCATCATGGTGTTGAAGATCGGCACCACCATGAACAGCGTGTAAAGATGCACAAAGGCGAGGATCACCGAGAAATCGCTGTAAAGCAGCCATTCCAGCGGTTCGTCGATCACCCCCCAAGAGATCAGCGCGCTGTTGGCGATGCCGTTGCGCCCCAGAAACGGGATCCAGGAAATCATCCGGATGATGTTCGAGGTCCAGAACGGGATCGTGCAGAGCAGGAACAGCGCGATCTGCACGGTCTGGGAGCGGATGTGAAAGGCCAGATAATAGGCCACGGTGAACCCGATCAGCAATGTCAGCGCCCAGGTGATCGCGGCATATTTGAAGGTCGCGAGAAACACCCGGTAGGTGACCTGCGAGCCAAACAGGAACTCGTAATTCTCCAGCGAAAACGCCGGAATGATGGAAAACTCCGTCGCCCGCCAGAAACTGACGATGACGATGGTGACGATCGGCAGGATCAGAAAGCCGATCAGGACAAGGCTCAGCGGCGCGGCCTGCAGCCAGCCGGTCACATGGCGGTTCTTCAGCATCGGGCGCGTCCCCGTCCCTTCTTCTCTTTGAAAATACGCAAAAGCGGGGGTGCGGGGGGCGGCACGCCCCCCGCCGGGGGGCGCC
>NZ_JAMDHK010000001.1:287590-370690 GCF_024721115.1 Salipiger pentaromativorans
TGGTTCTCGTCCATGACCGCGTTCCAGCAGGCCACGGCCCCCATGCGGTCGTAGAACGACCCGCCGTCGCGGCTCTCGCCCGCCTTGGCCAGCACGTCGCCGAAGGGCGAGGTGATGTCGCCGGTGGCGGGCTTGCCCTCGAACCAGTAGCCCCATTCGTTCTCGGACATGTAGTTCTTCGAGGTCTCGGGCACCGCCGAATAATAGCCCTGGCGCATCAGGAACCCGCCGACCCAGCCGTCGAGATACCAGTTGATGTAATCATAGGCCGCATCCAGCTCCATGCCGGTCAGCGATTTCGACAGGCCGATGCCGCCGCCCCAGGAGCGGTAGCCCTCTTCCAGCGGCTGGTAGACGCAGGGGATGCCGCGCGATTTCACCGCCGTGATGGCGGGCGACCACATCGACTGGATCACCACCTCGCCCGACGCCATCAGGTTCACGCTCTCGTCGAAGGTCTTCCAGAAGGCGCGGAACTGGCCGGCCTTCTTGGCCTCGGTGAAGATCGCGAAGGTCTTGTCGATCTCCTCGCGGGTCATGTTGCCCTTGTCGCCATAGGTGATCTCGCCCATGGATTCGCAGACCATGGCCATATCCATGATGCCGATCGACGAGATGTCGAGGATCGAGGCCTTGCCCTTGAACTCGGGATTCAGAAGCTCCGACCAGTTCGAGATCGGGCGGCCGATGAGGTCGGGGCGGATGCCCAGCGTGTCGGCGTTGTAGATCGTCGGGATCAGCGTCATCCAGCCGGTTTCCTCAGCCGCGAAGCTGGTGGCGCCCGGCCCCTCGACAAAACCCACGCTGTGCGGCGCGGTGCCTTGGGCGATGGTCGAGTCCGGCGTCAGCTTGCCGGAGCGGAAGATGCCGACGATCTTGTCGTAATTGGCGATCTTCGAGGTATCCATCGCCTGAAGGTTGCCGGTCGGCCAGACCTTCTTGCAGATCCAGTATTCGATATCGGCGATGTCGAAACTGTCGGGCTGGGTGGCGGCGCGCTGGGTCACGCTGTCGGAATCGAGCGCGGTCATCTCCAGCGTGAAGCCCAGATCCTCTTTCACCTTCTGCGCCACCTCATTGAGGTTCGACACCCCGGTGCCGAACTGGCGCAGCACGATGTTCTTGGTTTCCTGCGCCCAGAGCATCGGCGCGGGCAGCGCCGAGGCGGCAGCGGCGGCGGCCCCTCCCTTGAGCAGCGCGCGGCGGGTATATCCGACTTTGGCCATGGTATTCCTCTCTCCGTTGGTCGGTCGTCTTCGATCTGTCGTGATGGGCTCTGCGGGCAGGACGCCCGTCAGGCTTCGAGGCGGTGCAGCCGCCCTTCTTCCCAGGCGAGGCTCACCGCGTCGCCGGGGGTTTTCGGATTTTCGAAAAAAATCTCCTCGGGCACATAGGCAAGCACCTCTTCCTCGCCCATGGTCACGGTGACCGCGACGTGATGGCCCTGATATTCCACCGTGCGCACCACCGCCGCCTGCCCCTGCGGCGCCAGCTGCACATCATCGGCGCGCAGCGCATAGCGCGCGCCGTTCAGCGACAGCACATTGTGCCCGCCCATGAAGCGCGCGACGAATTCGGTGCGCGGCGCGGCAAAGACATCGCGCGGCGGTCCCGCCTGCTCGATCACCGCGTTGTTCATCACCACGATCTCGTCGGCGAGCGCCAGCGCCTCGTCCTGGCCGTGGGTCACATGGATGAAGGTGATGCCCAGCTCGCGCTGCAGCCGCTTCAGCTCGGCCCGCACCTTGATGCGCAGGAACGGGTCCAGCGCCGAGAGCGGCTCGTCGAGCAGCAGCACCCGCGGCTTGGTCACCAGCGCGCGCGCCAGCGCCACGCGCTGCTGCTGGCCGCCCGAAAGCTGCGCCGGCAGCCGCGCCGCCAGATGGGTCATGTCGACCAGCTCCAGCATCTCGTCGGCGGCGCGGTGGCGCGTGGGCTTGTCCACCCCCTTCATGCGCAGCGAAAAGGCCACGTTGTCGCGCACCGACAGATGCGGGAACAGTGCGTAGCTCTGGAACATCATCGCGGTGCCGCGCTTGGCGGGCGGCAGCGGCGCGATGTTCTGGCCTTTCAGCAGGATCGCCCCGTCGCTCACGCTTTCATGCCCGGCGATCATCCGCAGCGTGGTGGATTTGCCGCAGCCCGAGGGGCCCAGCAGGCAGACATAGGTGCCGTTGTTGAAGACATGGTTGATGTCGCGCACCGCCACCGTGTCGCCATAGCGTTTGGTCAGGTGCACAAGTTCAAGATCGTCCTGCGTCCGCATCCGGCAGCTCCCGTTGTCGCCCTGACCTCACGGTGGCGCCCGCCCCGCCGCAAACCGAAGATTTTTCTGCGCCCGCCCTCCCCCCCAGCCCGCAAAAGCTCACCGATTAGGCGCACGAGACAACATTGCGCACAAGATTGCCGCATAAATCGTATACAATAATGATCACAATTCTCTTTGAACGCCCGATGGCTTGAGAATCACGGCACGACGCGCATTCTTGTGCGGCAACGAAGCAGGACGGCGACAATGGCGCGGCAGGCGCAGAAACAGGAAAGCGGCGACGAACGGATCGTCGCCAGGCTGGCGGCGGCAATCCACGAGCACCGGCTCGCGCCCGGCGTGAAACTCAACGAGGACGAGGTCGGCGAGGTCTATGGCGTCAGCCGCACCGTGGTGCGGGCGGCGCTGCAAAAGCTCGCGCATATGCATCTGGTCGATCTGCGGCGCAACCGGGGCGCCTTTGTCGCGCAGCCCACGGTGAAAGAGGCCCGCGAGGTGTTCGAGGCCCGCGCCCTGCTCGAGCCGCGCACCGCGCGCTCCGCCGCCGAGCGCATGACCGAGGCCGACATCGCGCTGCTGCAACGCCATATCGACGACGAGCACAAGGCGCTCGACGCGGGCGACACCGGCCGCGCGCTGCATCTGTCGGGGCTGTTTCACATCGAGATCGCCCGCATCGCCGATCAGGACACCATCGCCGAGTTCATCACCCAGCTTGTCTCGCGCTCGTCTTTGATCATCGCGCTTTACTGGCAGCGCCGCGCGGCGCTGTGCGAAAGCCACGCCCATGACGCGCTGCTCCGCGCGCTGGCGGCGGGCAACGGGCCGCTGGCCGAAGAGCTGATGAAAAGCCATCTGCTCGACCTGCTGACCTCGCTCGACCTGCGCGCGCGCGGTTCGGTGCCGCAATCGCTGAAAGAGGCGCTGTCGGAATGATGCGCGTGGCAACGGCGGACGAGGTCGCATTGATGCTCGACTGGGCGGCGGAGGAAGGCTGGAACCCCGGCCTTGAGGACGCCGCCGCCTTTCGCGCCGCCGACCCGGAGGGGTTCTTTGTCGCCCTCCGCGACGGCGCGCCGGTGGCGGCCATTTCCGTGGTCGCCCACTCCGACAGCTTCGCCTTTCTGGGCCTCTACCTCTGCCGCCCGGACTGGCGCGGCAAGGGCGTGGGCTATGCGCTCTGGCAACATGCGCTGGCCCATGCGGGCGGGCGCACGGTGGGGCTCGACGGGGTGGCGGCGCAGCAGGCGAATTACGCACGCTCGGGCTTTGTGCTGACCGGGGCCACCACACGGATGGAGGGCGCGGCGCAACGACCCGCCGCCCTGCCCCTGCGCGCCGCTCTGCCGGAGGATCTGCCCGCCCTCGCGGCATTGGACGCGGACGCCAACGGCGTCACCCGCCCGCGCTTTCTCTCCGCCTGGCTGGAGGCGGCGGAGACCCGCCGCACGGTGCTGCTCGACGGCCCGGCGGGCCCCGCCGGGTTTGCCACAGCCCGGCTCTGCCGGACGGGCTGCAAGGTCGGGCCGGTGATCGCCCCCGATCTGGAGGCCGCGCTTGCGCTGGCCGATGCCGCCGCAGCGGCGCTGAGCGCGCCGCATTACATCGTCGATGTCCCCGCGCCGCAGCAGGCGTTTCGTGCCGCGCTAGAGGCGCGCGGCTTTGCCGCCACCTTCGAGACGGCGCGCATGTATCGCGGCACGCCTCCCGTTGCCACAACACAGCTTTTCGGTGTCGCCACGCTGGAGCTGGGGTGAGCCCGGCGGGCGGCACTCTACCGCCACCCGCCCAAAGAATAGGCAGCCCGCCCGCTTTCCGGGCTGATCGGCCGCGCACCGCTTTACTTGCCGGCAAAAGATTGCTGTTGCTGGCGCCATGAGTGCCCCGCTTTCGATCATTGTCGTCGAGCCGGACCGCGACCGCGCGCTGCTGATCGTAGACAGCCTGCGCGAAGCGGGGGATTACGATATTCATGTCATCTCCGAACCGACCGGGCTTGCGCGCAAGATCCAGGCGCTGATGCCGGACGTGGTGCTGATCGACATCGAAAGCCCCTCGCGCGACATGCTCGAAGAGCTGGCCTTGGCCTCGGGTCCGATGGAGCGCCCGGTGGCCATGTTCGTCGATCGCGACGACGCCGGGCTGACCGATGCCGCCATCGAGGCCGGGGTGTCGGCCTATGTGGTCGACGGGATGAAACCGCAGCGGGTGAAACCGATCATCGACGCGGCCATCGCGCGCTTCCGCATGTTCCAGCGCATGCGCACGGAACTGGCCGAGACCAAGCGCGCGCTGGAGGAACGCAAGATGATCGACCGCGCCAAGGGCATGCTCATGAAGGCGCGCGGCGTGGACGAGGACGAGGCCTATGCGCTGCTGCGCAAGACCGCGATGGACCAGGGCAAGCGCGTCGCCGATGTGGCGGCGGCGCTGGTGACGGCGGCGGGGCTTCTGGGATGATTGCCGCGACGCTGTCCGTCGGCTTCCTGCCGCTGGTCGATGCCGCGCCGCTGATCGTGGCGCATGAGATGGGCTTTGCCGCCGAGGAGAGCATTGCCATCGACCTGCGCCGCGCGCCCTCCTGGTCCTCGGTGCGCGACATGCTGAGTTTCGGCCGGGTCGAGGCGGCGCATATGCTGTCGCCGGTGCCCGTGGCCGCCGCGCTGGGGCTGGGCGGCACCGGCACGCCGCTGTCGGCGGTCTCGGTGCTGTCGGTCAACGGCGACGCCATCGGGGTCAGCAACGAGCTCGCGGCGCGGATGCGCGCGGGCGGCCACGACTTCGCCTTCAACGATGCCCGCGCCGCGGGCGCCGCGCTCATCGCCCATGCCGCCCGCCCGCTGCGGCTGGGCGTGCCCTTCCCCTTCTCCATGCATGCGGAGCTGCTGTACTACTGGCTCTCCGCCCTTGGCATGCCCGCGCCGCAAAGCGTCGACATCCGCACCGTGCCGCCCTCGCTCATGGCCGAGGCGCTGGAGGCGGGCGAGATCGACGCCTTCTGTGTGGGCGAGCCCTGGGGCTCGATGGCGGTGGAAAACGGCGTCGGCACGCTGCTGCTGCCCGGCAACGCGATCTGGCGCTTTGCGCCGGAAAAGGTGCTGGCGGTGCGCAGCGACTGGGCCGATGCCGAGCCCGAACTCATGGGGCGGCTGATCCGCGCGGTCTGGCGCGCCGGGCGCTGGCTGGCCGAGCCGGGCTCGCCGATGCTCGCCGCCGAGCTGCTGAGCCGGCCGGAATATCTCGACCTGCCCTCGGAAATCCTCGACCGCGCGCTGACCGGGCGGCTGGTGATCTCGGCGCAGGGCGAAGAACGCACGGTGCCGGGCTTTGTGGAGTTTCACCACAACAGCGCCACCTTCCCATGGCGCAGTCAGGCGGAATGGATCGGCATGCAGCTTGCCGCGCGCACCGGGCTCGACCGGACAAGCGCCGCCCGCGCTGCCCGCGCCGTGTTCCGCAGCGATATCTACCGGCAGGCGCTGACGCCCACCCGCGCCGAACTGCCCGCCGCCTCCGCCAAGATGGAGGGCGCATTGAGCGAGCCCACCGCCGTCGCCTCGGTGTCGGGACGGATGTCGCTCGGTCCGGATTCGTTTTTCGATGGCCGCATTTTTGAGCCAAGCCAGATCTGACGGCGCATTTTTATGCAGCCGCAGCATCGAAATCCTGACCACCCGGTAAAACATGCACCTGAGGCGAAGAATTCGTTTGCCCCATTAGCCGAGTCGCGGGCATAGAGGCTCCACGACTTGGGCAATGGCGCCCCGGTCACGAAATTCTCCCAAAGATTGGGATCTCTGAGCAAAGCCGCTCGACTGCTGCGACATCCGTCGTGGTGAGTCAGCGGCTTTTTTGTTTTGCCCAGGGTCGTGACCCGGGCGCATCCAAGGGACGGATCAGAAGAATGAAAAAACTTCTCCTCACGCTCGCAGCCACCACCGCGCTGGCCAATCCCCTGCTCGCGCAGGATCTGGAAAAAGACGAGCTCACCTTCGGCTTCATCAAGCTGACCGACATGGCGCCACTCGCGGTGGCCTATGAGCAGGGCTATTTCCTCGACGAAGGGCTGTTCGTGACGCTCGAAGCCCAGGCCAACTGGAAAGTGCTGCTCGACGGCGTGATCGACGGCAAGCTGGACGGCGCCCATATGCTGGCGGGTCAGCCGCTGGCCGCCACCATTGGCTACGGCACCGCGGCGCATATCATCACCCCCTTCTCGATGGACCTGAACGGCAACGGCATCACCGTGTCGAACGCCGTCTGGGAAGAGATGAAGCCGAACATCCCGATGAACGCGGATGGCAAGCCGCAGCACCCGATCAGCGCCTCGGCACTGGCGCCGGTGGTCGAAAAGTACAAATCCGAAGGCAAGCCCTTCAACATGGGCATGGTGTTCCCGGTCTCGACCCATAACTACGAGCTGCGCTACTGGCTGGCCGCCGGCGGTCTGCATCCGGGCTATTACTCGACCGAGAACATCTCGGGCCAGATCGGCGCCGACGTTCTGCTGTCGGTGACCCCGCCGCCGCAGATGCCCGCCACCCTCGAGGCCGGCACCATCTACGGCTACTGCGTGGGCGAGCCGTGGAACCAGGCCGCCGTGTTCAAGGGCATCGGCGTGCCGGTGATCACCGATTACGAGCTGTGGAAGAACAACCCCGAGAAGGTCTTCGGCATCACCGCCGAGTTCGCCGAGCAGTATCCGAACACCACCAAGGCCGTGGTCAAGGCGCTGATCCGCGCCGCCATCTGGCTCGACGAGAACGACAACGCCAACCGCATGGAAGCGGTCGATATCCTGTCGCGGCCGGAATACGTGGGCGCCGACGCCGAGGTGATCGCCAACTCGATGACCGGCACCTTCGAATACGAAAAGGGCGACAAGCGCGAGGTTCCCGACTTCAACGTGTTCTTCCGCTACAACGCGACCTACCCCTACTACTCCGATGCGGTCTGGTATCTGACCCAGATGCGCCGCTGGGGGCAGATCGCCGAGGCGAAATCCGACGAATGGTACGATGAGGTCGCCAAGTCGGTCTACAAGCCCGAGATCTATCTCGACGCCGCCCGCGCGCTGGTCGACGAGGGTCTGGCCAATGAGGCCGATTTCCCCTGGGACACCGACGGCTACAAGGCGCCGACGCCCGCCGCCGACATCATCGACGGCATCCCCTACGACGGCAAGGCGCCCAACGCCTATCTCGAAAGCCTGCCGATCGGCCTGAAAGCTGCGCAGACCGTGGTCGGCACCGAGGTGAAGGGCTGATTTCCCTTCGCGGATGCGCCGCAGAGGCGCATCCTCAAGATACGGGACGGATGCATCTTTAAGCGCATCCGTCCACCCTCCCCCAATAAGACCGCCCCGAGGACACCTCTGATGACAACCGTCGATCCCGACTACGCCCGTGAAGCCGAGCGCGAAGCCCGCAAGGCCCGCCTCTTCACCCGCATCAACAAGGCCGACGCCTGGTTCCAGGTCCTCGGTCTGAGCTGGGTCACCCCGATCCTGAAAGCCGCCGCCGGCGACAACCCCAAGGCCCAGATCAAGGACATCTGGCGTCTGCTCGGCGTGCCGCTGCTCGCCATCGTTGCATTCCTGCTGCTCTGGGGCACGCTTGCGCCCAAGGTGCAGACCTCGCTCGGCGCCGTGCCCGGCCCGGTTGAGGTCTGGGAAGAGGCGGTGAACCTGCATGAAGACGCCGAAGCCAAAGCCGCGAAGAAAGAGAAATTCGAGGAGATGGTGGCCAAGCGCAATGAAAAACTCATTGCCGAAGGCAAGGCCGATCAGGTCAAGAATGTCGCCTATACCGGCGCGCCGAGCTACTACGAACAGATCTGGACCTCGATCAAGACGGTGTTCTTCGGCTTCCTGATCGGTTCCGCCGTGGCAATCCCGCTCGGCATCCTCGCCGGTCTCTCGCCCTATGCCAATGCCGCGATCAACCCGCTGGTGCAGATCTTCAAGCCGGTCTCGCCGCTGGCCTGGCTGCCCATCGTGACGATGATCGTCTCGGCGCTCTCCTCCGGCGAGGGGCTGTTTGCGAAAAGTTTCGTGATCTCGGCGATCACCGTGACGCTCTGCTCGCTCTGGCCGACGCTGATCAACACCGCGCTGGGTGTGGCCTCCATCGACAAGGATCTGGTGAACGTCTCCAAGGTTCTGAAGATGAACACCTGGACCAAGATCACCAAGCTGGTGCTGCCCTCAGCCCTGCCGCTCATCTTCACCGGCCTGCGTCTGTCGCTCGGTGTGGGCTGGATGGTGCTGATCGCCGCCGAGATGCTCGCCCAGAACCCCGGCCTCGGCAAGTTCGTGTGGGACGAGTTCCAGAACGGCTCTTCTAGCTCGCTCGCCAAGATCATGGTCGCGGTCTTCACCATCGGCATCATCGGCTTCCTGCTGGACCGCGTGATGTTCGCCCTGCAGTCCCTCTTCACCTTCTCGAACAACCGGTAAGCGGCGCTCACGTAGCAAAGCGATAGCGCGACACAAACCGCGCTCAAGCAGCGAAGCGATAGCGCGAAAAACCCGCGCTCACGTAGCGAAGCGACAGCCCAAAAAGGAAACGCCATGAGCATCCTCAAGTTCGACAACGTGTCCAAGAGCTTCGGCGAAGGCACCCACAAGACCGACGTGCTGAAGAACATCGACCTGGAAGTCCGGGAGGGTGAGTTTCTCGTGCTCCTCGGCTTCTCCGGCTCCGGCAAGACCACGCTGATCAACCTGATGGCGGGCATCGAAAAGCCCTCGAAGGGCAAGGTGACCTTCAAGGGCACCGAGATCGACGGCCCCGGCCCCGAGCGCGGTGTGATCTTCCAGAACTACTCGCTGATGCCCTGGCTCACGGTGAACGGCAACGTCCAGCTTGCGCTCGACAGCGTGTTCCCGGACATGCCGGCGGCGGAAAAGGCCGAAAAGGTCGGGCATTACGTCAAGATGGTGGGCCTCTCGCATGCCACGCTGCGGCGCCCCGCCGAGCTTTCGGGCGGCATGCGCCAGCGGGTGAACGTGGCCCGCGCCCTGGCGATGAACCCCGAGGTTCTGCTACTCGACGAGCCGCTCTCGGCGCTGGACGCGCTGACCCGCGCCAATCTCGCCGACGAGATCGAGCATATCTGGGAGCAGGACAAGAAAACCTGCGTGCTGATCACCAACGATGTGGACGAGGCCATCATGCTCGCCGACCGCATCATCGCGCTGAACCCCGATGGCACGCTGGGCGAGGAATTTCCGGTGACCATCGAACGCCCGCGCGACCGGGGCGAGATGAACCACAACGAGACCTTCAAGCGCCTGCGCGCCCAGGTCACCAATTACCTGATGGATGTGGGGATCGAGGCCAAGGCCGAGGGCACCCGCCACCTGCCCGATGTGATGCCGATCCATGGCGTCGCCTCGGACATCCCCGCCGCCGTGGCGCAGGCGCAGGAAGGCATGATCGAGGAACGCTTCCTGGATTTCTCGCAGCTGCACAAGATCTACCCCACCCCCAAAGGGCCGCTGACCGTGGTCGAGGACTTCAACCTCAAGGTCAACAAGGGCGAGTTCATTTCGCTGATCGGCCATTCGGGCTGCGGCAAATCCACGGTGCTGACCATGGCCGCCGGGCTCAACAGCATCTCCAAGGGTGCCATCAAGCTCGACGGCCGCCATGTGGCGGGCGCCGATCCCGAGCGCGCGGTGGTGTTCCAGTCGCCGAACCTCTTCCCCTGGCTGACGGCGCGCGAGAACTGCGCCATCGGCGTGGACAAGGTCTATCCCAAGGCCACGCAGGCCGAACGGCAGGAGGTGGTGGAATACTATCTCGAACGCGTGGGTCTGGCCGATGCCATGGACCGCGGCGCCGCCGACATGTCGAACGGCATGCGGCAGCGGGTGGGCATCGCGCGGGCCTTTGCCCTGTCGCCCAAGCTGCTGCTGCTCGACGAACCCTTCGGGATGCTCGACAGCCTCACCCGCTGGGAGCTCCAGGAAGTGCTGATGGAAGTCTGGTCACGCACCAAGGTCACCGCGATCTGCGTCACCCATGACGTGGACGAGGCGATCCTGCTGGCCGACCGCGTGGTGATGATGACCAACGGGCCGCAGGCCACCATCGGCCGCGTCGTCGATGTCGACCTGCCCCGCCCGCGCACCCGCAAGGCGCTGCTCGAACACCCCGATTACTATCTCTACCGCGAGCAGGTTCTGAACTTCCTCGAGGAATACGAGCACGGCAAGCACGGGAAATCCGAGGCAAAAGCCGAGAAGAAGAAAGCCGCCTGAAAGGCAGGCGCCCCGGCAGCGGGGCGCGACCCAACGCAACCTCTCCATCGCGATTGAAAGGGAGGCAAGATCATGGACACAGTCGTGGACGCACCCGTAAAAACCTTCATCCAGGTCACCGAGATCTGGGTGCCCGAGGGGGACCGTCTGGTTCTCGCGACGGGCAATTACGGCGCGCTTGCCGCCTTCGAGGAAGCCACCCGCGCCGTCAGCTTCGGCAAGGGCGAGGGCCTGCCGGGCAAGGCCTGGGCCGAGGAACGCCCCGTGGTTCTGAAAGGCTTTGACGGCAGCTATTTCAAGCGCATCGAGGCCGCCGCCGAGGCCAGGCTGACCAGCGCCGTGGCGCTTCCGATCTTCGACGGCAAGACGCTGAAGGCGGTTCTGGTGGTGCTTTGCGGCGATGACGAGAACCGCACCGGCGCCATCGAGGTCTGGGAAGAAAAAGACGGGCTCATGATGCTAGACGACGGCTATTACGGCGCCGCCAAGCATTTCGAATGGGTCAGCCAGCACACGCATTTCCCGCGCGGCCAGGGCCTGCCGGGGGGCGTCTGGTCCTCGGATACGCCGATGCTGTTCCGCGATCTGGGCTCGGGCTACCGCTTTATCCGCGCCGACAGCGCCGGCAAGGCGGGGCTGACCACCGGGCTTGGCATGCCGGTGCCGGTGCCCTCGGGCGCAACCTTCGTGCTGACGCTGCTTTCCGCGCGCGGCACCCCCATCGCCCGCCGCTTCGAGATGTGGGACGCCCGTCCGGTCAAGGTCGGCAAGGAAAAGGCCGCGATTCTCGTGGACGGGATCTGCGAGCGCGAGGGGCCGCTCTGGACCGACGACACGCAGCAGGAGCCGCGCCGCGTCGGCGCCCATATGGGCAATATCGGCAAGGTGCTTGCCAGCGGTCTGCCGGAAATCTTCACCGGCAGCCCCAAGCTGACCGAGGGCTACGACAGCATGGTCGCGGTCCCGATCTACGACGATGGCGCCATCGCCCATATCGTCGCCTGGTACGTCTGAGAGGAGCAAGAGAGATGCAGAAACTCGTCGTCATCGGTGCGGGCATGGCCACAGGCCGCATGCTCGAACACCTGCGGGACAACGCGCCCGAGGCCTATGAGATCACCCTGTTCAACGCCGAACCGCGCGGCAACTACAACCGCATCATGCTGAGCCCGGTGCTGTCGGGTGAAAAGAGCTTCGAAGAAATCGTCACCCATGACGAGGCCTGGTATGCGGGCAACGAGATCACCTGCCGCTTTGGCGAAAAGGTGCTGAGCGTCGATACCCAGCGCAAGGTGGTGACCGGCGAAAAGGGCGAGGTCGCCTATGACAAGCTGGTCTTCGGCACCGGCTCCTCGGCCTTCATCATCCCCCTGCCCGGTCACGATCTGCCCGGCGTGGTCGCCTTCCGCGATCTCGAGGACACCACCGCCATGGTCGAGGCCGCCGGCAAGCCCGGCTCCAAGGCCGTGGTGATCGGCGGCGGCCTGCTGGGGCTGGAAGCGGCGGCGGCGCTGCGGCTGCGCGGCATGGATGTGACCGTGCTGCACATCGCCACCCACCTGATGGAGCGCCAGCTCGATCCGGCGGCGGGCTATCTGCTGAAAAAGGATCTGGAAAAGCGCGGGATCAACGTGATCCTCGAAGCCCAGACCAAGGAGATCGTCGGCGATGGCCGCGCGCAGCAGGTCAACCTGGGCGACGGCACCGAACTGCCCTGCGACATCGTGGTGATGGCCGTGGGCATCCGCCCGGCCGTCAAGCTGGCGCAGGACGCCGGGATTCCCTGCGGCCGCGCCATCAAGGTCGATGCGCAGATGCGCACCGAAACCCCCGATGTCTATGCGGTGGGCGAATGCGTGGAATACGCGGGCAATCTTTTCGGCCTCGTCGCGCCGCTCTACGATCAGGCCAAGGTTCTGGCCAAGACGCTGCTCGGCGAGGACGAGACCTTCACCATGCGTGAGCTGTCGACCAAGCTGAAGGTCACCGGCTGCGATCTCTTTTCGGCGGGCGATTTCGCCGAAGCGCCGGGCCGCGAGGACGTGGTCTACCGCGACCCCGCGCGCGGCATTTACAAGCGTCTGGTCATCGAAGACGACAAGCTCATCGGCGCGGTGATGTATGGCGACACCGCCGATGGCAACTGGTTCTTCGGGCTGATCAAGGACGGCACCGACATCTCGGAGATGCGCGAGACGCTGATCTTCGGTCCGGCCTATCAGGGGGGCGGCTCCGCGGACCCTCTCTCAGCCGTTGCAGCATTGCCGCCTGATGCGGAGATTTGCGGTTGCAACGGCGTATGCAAAGGCGATATCGTGGCGGCCATCGAAGGCGGCGCCACCGATCTGGGCGCGGTCCGCGCGGTGACCAAGGCCTCGGCCTCCTGCGGAACCTGCACCGGGCTCGTGGAGCAGGTGCTGTCGGTCACGCTGGGCGACGATTTCGTGCTGCCCACGGCACAGCCGGTCTGCGGCTGCACCGATCTGACGCATGAGGACGTGCGTCGGCTGATCAAGGTGCAGGAGCTGAAATCGCAGGACGCGGTCTGGCAGGAGCTGGGCTGGAAAACCCGCAACGGCTGCCATGTCTGCCGTCCGGCGATCAACTACTACCTGCTGGCGGACTGGCCGCTCGACTATCAGGACGACGCGCAGTCGCGGTTCGTGAACGAGCGCAACCACGCCAATATCCAGAAGGACGGCACCTATTCGGTGATGCCCCGCATGTATGGCGGCATGACCACGCCGGAAGAGCTGATCGCCATCGCCGAGGCGGCAAAGAAATACAACGCCGTGGTGAAGGTGACGGGCGGCCAGCGGATCGACCTGCTGGGGATCAGGAAAGAAGACCTGCCCGCCATCTGGCACGACATGAACGCGGCCGGCATGGTCTCGGGCCATGCCTATACCAAGGGTCTGCGCACGGTGAAGACCTGCGTGGGGTCCGACTGGTGCCGCTTCGGCACGCAGGACAGCACCGGGCTCGGGATCAAGCTGGAGAAACGGCTCTGGGGGTCGTGGACGCCGCACAAGTTCAAGCTGGCGGTCTCGGGCTGCCCGCGCAACTGCGCCGAGGCGACCTGCAAGGATCTGGGCGTGGTCTGCGTGGACAGCGGCTATCAGATCGGGGTCGGCGGCGCTGCCGGGATGGATCTGAAGGAGACCGAACGGCTGCACGACGCCAAGACCGAGGAGGAGGTTCTGGACTGGACCGTGGCCTTCCTCCAGCTCTATCGCGAGAACGCGAAATACCTCGACCGGCCCTATAAATGGCTGGCCAAGGTGGGGCTCGACTGGGTCAAGGACGTGCTGGCGGACGAGACCGAGCGCAAGGCGCTGATCGAACGGTTCGATATTTCGCAGAGCGTCTATCAGGTCGACCCCTGGGCGGAGCGCGCCCGCCCCGGCGAGGCGGAGAAGTTCCAGCCGCTGGCCGATCTGACCGTGAGGGCGGCGGAATGAGCCGCGCCGCCCCCCGTGCCCCCCGTGCCGGGCATGTCCCGGCACCTCGCCCTCTCCCGCCGCGCGCCCTGGGCCAAAGCGGGAGGTCCCGGACCAGGTCCGGGACGGCTGCACCATCTGACACGTTCCCGACCCGAGTGGAGGCTGCACAATGAGCTGGATCGACATCGGACATATCGACGAGGTGCCGCTGCGCGGCGCCCGTCTGGTCAAGACCGCGGTGGGCTGCGTGGCGCTGTTCCGCACCGACGAGGCGGAGGTTTTCGCCGCCTCCAACACCTGCCCGCACAAGCAGGGGCCGCTGTCGGAAGGCATCGTGCACGGCCAGAAGGTCACCTGCCCGCTGCACAACTGGGTTTTCGACCTGAACACCGGCGAGGCGCAGGGCGCCGACGAGGGCCGCATCGCCACCTATCCGGTGCGGCTCGAAGAGGGGCGCATCCTGCTCGACGGCGAGGCCGTCTCGAACAGGAGCGCCGCGTGATGAGCAAGGAGAGCTTTGCCGGGATCCGCTCGACCTGCCCCTATTGCGGCGTCGGATGTGGCGTGCTTCTGCACGCCGATGGTGCGGGTGGTCTGGAGGTCAGGGGAGATCCCGACCACCCCGCCAATTTCGGAAAGCTCTGTTCCAAGGGCTCGGCCCTTGGCGAAACCGTGGGGCTGGAGGGCCGTCTGCTCTCTCCCCGCGTCGGCGGAGCGGAGACGGACTGGGACAGCGCGCTGACGCTGGTCGCCAGCCGGTTCCGCGAAACCATCGAGCAGCACGGGCCGGAGAGCGTGGGATTCTACGTCTCCGGCCAACTTCTGTCCGAGGATTACTACGTCGCCAACAAGCTCATGAAGGGCTATATCGGGTCGGCGAATATCGACACGAACTCAAGGCTTTGCATGGCCTCGACCGTGGCGGGGCACAGGCGGGCCTTCGGCACCGACACGGTGCCTGGGGTCTATGAGGATCTCGAAGAGGCCGATCTGGTGGTGTTGGTGGGCTCCAACCTCGCCTGGTGCCACCCGGTGCTGTATCAGCGCGTCCTCAAGGCCCGCAAGGCGCGCCCCGGCATGAAGCTGGTGGTGATCGACCCGCGCCGCACCGCAAGCTGCGACGGCGCCGACATGCATCTGGCGCTCAGGGCGGGCAGCGACGCGGCGCTCTTCAACGGGCTGCTGGGGGCGATCCACGAGTCGGATGCGGTCGACGAGGATTTCATCACCCATGTGAACGGTTTCGACGAGGCGCTCGCCGCCGCCACCAGCGACAGCGACCGCGTGACCGGGCTCGGTGACACCGAGCTTCAGGCCTTCTACGATCTCTGGATCCGCACCGAGAAAGTGGTGACGGTGTTCAGCCAGGGGGTGAACCAGTCCACCTCCGGCACCGACAAGGTCAACGCGATCACCAATTGCCACCTCGCCACGGGCCGGATCGGCCGGCCCGGCATGGGCCCGTTCTCGGTCACCGGCCAGCCCAATGCCATGGGCGGGCGCGAGGTCGGCGGGCTGGCCAATATGCTCGCCTGCCATCTGGAGCTGGAAAACGCCGATCACCGGGCGGCGGTGCACGAGTTCTGGGGCTCGCCCGCCATGGCGCAGGGGCCGGGGCTGAAGGCCGTGGAGATGTTCCGGGCCGCGGGCGACGGGCGGATCAAGGCGCTCTGGATCATCCACACCAACCCCGCCGTGTCGATGCCCGATGCCGACGCGGTGCGGCAGGCGATTGCCGATTGCGAGTTCGTCGTGGTCTCCGACATCACCGGCGCCACCGATACGGCGCGGCTCGCCGATGTGCTGCTGCCCGCCACCGCCTGGGCGGAGAAAGAGGGCACGGTCACCAGCTCCGACCGGGTGATCAGCCGCCAGCGCGCCGCCCTGCCCGCCCCCGGCGGCACGCGGCCCGACTGGGACATGATCGCCGAGGTCGGGCGCCGCATGGGCTGGCACGATGCCTTCGACTATGCCTCGCCCGCCGAGATCTTTCGCGAATACGCGGCGCTGTCCGGCGTCGCGGGCCGGCTCGGGCGCGATTTCGACATCTCGGGCCACGAGGAGCTGGACGATCGCGGATATGAGGCGCTGGCCCCCTTCCGCTGGCCCCATAGCGCCACACGCAAGGGCGGGCGGTTCTTCGCGGACGGAAAGTTCTACCACCCCGACGGCAAGGCGCGGATGGTGCCGGTGCGCTACCGCGCGCCCGCCTCGGTGCCCGCTGACGAGACTCCGTTCCGCTTCAACACCGGCCGGATCCGCGACCAGTGGCACACGATGACGCGCACCGCGCGCTCGCCCCGGCTGGCGGCGCATCTGGCCGAACCCTTCCTCGAGATCCACCCCGCCGACGCGGCCCGGCTGGGCCTCGTCGCCGCCGATCTGGTACAGGTGCGCAACCCGCAGGGCAGCGCCATCCTGCGGGCGCGGATCACCGATGCGGTGCAGCCCGGCGATGTCTTTGCGCCGATGCACTGGACCGGAGAGACCGCCCCCTGCGCGCGCATCGACGCGCTGGTGGCGCCGGAGACCGACCCGGTGTCGGGCCAGCCCGAAAGCAAGGCCAGCGTGGTCTCGGTCGCCAAATTCGAAGCGGCCTGGTACGGCTTCGCGGTCTCGGCGGGCGAGATGGTGCCGCAAAGCGCCTATTGGGCCCGCGCCCGCACCCGCGCAGGCTGGCGCGCCGAGCTGGCGGGCGACGCGGCCCCCGAGGACTGGGAACAGATGGCGCGCGCGCTTTTCGGCCTGCCCGACGCGCAGGTCCAGACGCTGATCGACCGGCGGCGCGGCCTGGCCCGGCTCGCCTTCCACGACGGCGACCGGCTGCTTGCAGCGCTCTTCGCCGGGCCGCAGCCGGTGGCGGTGAAACGCGACTATCTCGCCACCCTGCCCGGCGCCGATGCCCCCGACGCGCTGATCGGCCAGCCGCCCGCCGGGCGCCCCGATCCCGGCCCGCTGGTCTGTTCGTGCTTCAGCGTGGGGCTCAACACGATCCTCGCGGCGATCGAGGAAAAGGGGCTGGTGAGCGTCGAGCAGATCGGCGCGGCGCTGGAGGCGGGCACCAACTGCGGCTCCTGTCGGCCCGAGCTGGCGGCGATCCTCGCGGGCGCACAGGCAAAGGAAGCGGCGGAATGAGCCTTGGCGCCCATGTGCGCACGCTGGGGCGCGGGCCGGGACGCTCGCGCTCGCTGACCCGCGACGAGGCGGCGGAGGCCATGGCGCTGATGCTCTCGGGCAAGGCCGATCCGCATGCGGTGGGCGCGCTGCTCATGCTTCTGCGCATGAAGGGCGAGACCGCCGAGGAGATCGCGGGCTTTGCGGGCGCAGCGCAGGCGAGCCTGCCCGCCCTGCCCCGACCGGCGCTCGACTGGCCGTCCTACGCGGCGGGCCGCACGCGCGGCCTGCCCTGGTTCCTGCTCTCGGCGCGGCTGGTGGCGATGGCGGGCCACAAGGTGCTGATGCACGGCTGGAACGGCGCCGACCGGGCGATCCGCGACGGGCTGCCGGTGGCGGGCATCCCGGTGGCCGACACGCCGGACGCGGCGGGGATGCTGCTCGACACCCATGGCATCGCCTATCTGCCGCTTGAAACGCTCTCGCCCGCGCTTTTCCGGCTGCTCGGCCTGCGCGACGTGCTGCATCTGCGCTCCTGCATCAACACGGTCTGCCGGATGCTCAATCCGGGCCGCGCGGCGGTCAGCGTGCAGGGCGTGTTCCATCCGCCCTACCGGCTGTTGCAGGCGGATGCCGGGCAGCTTCTGGGGCTCGAGGCGCTGAGCGTCATCAAGGGCGGCGGCGGCGAGTTCGAACGCCACCCGGCCAAGACCATCGCGGGGTTCGGCCTGCGCGGCGGCGACGCCTGGGAAGGCGGCTACCCGGCGCTGCTGCCGGAGGAAACCCGCCGTCTCGACGACGGGGCCGAGGATATGACGCTGCTTGCCGCGCTTTGGTCGGGCACGTTGCGCGATCCCTTCGCCGAGGCCGTGGTGCTGGGCACCGCCGCGCTGGCGCTCGACACGCTGGGCAGCGAGGCCCCCGAGGACGAGGCCCGCGCGCTCTGGGAGGTGCGGCGGGTCAGCGCGCCTGCGTGAAAAGCCGCCCCGGCGCGCGCCGGGGCGCGGAGAATCCCGCAAGCCGCAGCATGTGCCAGGCCAGCACCTGATTGCTGGAGAGCACCGGCAGGCCCAGCGCGGCCTCCAGCGCCGGGATCAGCGCCAGTGTGCGCAGGTTGGTGCAGGACAGAAACAGCCCGTCCAGCTCCGCGCCGCCCGCCACGCGGCGTGCCGCCGCGCGCAGGCTCTCCGGCCCGATCCGCGCCACCTGCGCCTCCTCCGGCACTTCGAAACTGGCGAATGCCGGTGTCTCGATCCCGGCCTCTGCCAGCACGGCCCGCAGCCGTTCCGAGACCGGCGCCACATAGGGCGAGATCAGCCCCAGCCGCCGCAGCCCCAGCGCCGCGCAGGCGGCGGTCAGCGCCGAGACCGGCTCGGTCACCGCGTCTGTCTGCACCGCGCCGCCGATCTGGCTTGCCACCTGCGCGGCGCCGATCTGCGCCGTGCCCGAGGTGCAGGCATAGCCCACCGCGCGGAACCGCGCCCAGGGCGGGAAAAGCGCCGCCGCCTGCGGCAGATGCCCCTCCATCTCCGCCAGCGTTTCGGGCGTGACCTCGGCGCCTGACGGCACCCGGCTGACCATCAGCCCGGCCCGCGCCGGGATCAGCCGCCGCATATCCGCCTCGACCGTCTCGTCCGATTGCAGCACGATCAGCCCGAGCGCCGCGCGCGGCGGCCCCAGCCGATAGGGCAAGGGCGCGCTCATGGCAGGATCTCCACAATCTCCGGCGGCGCGGCGGGCGACAGCCAGCGCGCGCCCGTCTCCTCGATCACGATGTTTTCCTCATGCACGAGGATGCGCCCTTGCCCCATGTCGATCAGCGGTTCCAGCGTCAGCACCATGCCCGCCACCAGCACCGTCTCGTCGGCGGGGATCAGCGAGGGCGGTTCGGTGAGCTGCATGCCCAGCCCGTGGCCAAGCCGCCCGCTTTCGGCCCCGCCGCCGGTGACCGCCGCCATGGCGTCGTAAAGATCGCAGACCCGCGCGCCGGGCCGGGCGGCGGCAAAGCCCGCCTGCGTGGCGGCGATCAGCGCGGCATGGGCCTCGCGCAGCGCGGGCGCGGCGGGGCCGATGGAGACATTCCGGTCGAAATCGCAGAAATACCCGTCCCGCACGAGCCCGGTGTCGAGCATCAGCACATCGCCTTCGGTCAGCGGCGCCTCGGTGGCGGGCGAGATCACATCGGCATAGCCCCCCTGCGCGGCGGCCCCCGCAAGATAGGGCACCCAGTCGGCGCCCTCTTCCAGACAGAGCATCTGGAAGCGGCGGAACACGCCGCTGAGCGGCACCCCCGCGCGGGCGATCTCGGGCACGCGGGCAAAGGCCCGGCCCGCAATCGCGCAGGCGCGGGAAATGCAGGCGATCTCGGCCGGGGATTTCACCATGCGCAGCCGCCGCAGGATGTCCGCATCATCGCCGAACTGCCGGTCCGGCAGCGCGGCCCGCAGCGCCTCCCAGGAGGCGAGTGGCATGCGCAGATGGGTCTCGCCGCCGCTGGGCAGGCCGATGGCGCCGCCCGGCGGGACCAGCGCGGCCAGCGTGTCGGCCAGCAGCGACACCCCGTCGTCGCGGTAGTCGGGCGAGGACCAGCAGCGGATGTCCGACAGCCAGCCCTGTGCCATAAGCGGCTGGCCGATGGCGGGGATCACCGCAACCGGATCGCCCCGCACCGGCACCACGAGAAACCAGGGCCGCGTGGGGCTTTCCCAGAACCGGGTCAGGAAACCGGTGAAATAGCGGATCTCGGGCTCGGTGGTGAGCAGCAGCGCGTCGCGCCCGGCCCGCGCCATCTGCGCCTGCGCCGCAGAAAGCCGTGCGCGGAACTCGGACTCGGGAAACCTCATGGTCGGTGGCAAGGCAGACGTGTCATCCCGGCAGAGAGCCATCCGGGCCGCCGCACGTCAATCGTGCCGCCGCCCGGCCCCGGCCTTTGTCCGCGCGCCGCCCAAGATCTCATCGCAAAAACCACACTCCCGCCCCCCGGTACGGCGGCGGGTGTTCAAGCCCGGCCAAAGCGGGTATTCTGCGCATAAACAAAGAATTAATCTCCCTGCCCATACTTGCACGGGGGGACGGCAGACAGAGCAGGCGCAGAGATGGCAACGATTTCAGGGTCCAGCGGCAACGACAGCCTTACCGGCACCGCGGGCGACGACACGATCACCGGCGATGCCGGCAACGATACGATCATTGCGGGCGACGGCGCCGACTCCATCGACGGCGGCACGGGCGACGACAGTATCGAGACCGGCGACGGCGCGAATACGGTCGATGGCGGCGACGGGGCCGACTATATTTTCGCGGGCGCCGACAACGACTCCCTCTCGGGCGGCGAAGGCGCCGACAGCATTCACGGCAACGGCGGCGACGATACCGTCGATGGCGGCGGCGGCAACGACACGATCTATGGCGACGACGGCAACGACGTGATGCGCGACGGCGCGGGCGACGATCTGGTCTATGCCGGGGCCGGCGACGACCGGATCGAGATAGGCTCTGGCAATGACACCGTTTATGGCCATGCCGGCGCCGATGTCTTTGTGATCTCCGCCGACAGCGGCACCAATTCCATCGAGGATTTCACCCCCGGCGACGGCGATCTTCTGGCCATCAACTACCCCGGCATCACCACCTATGACGAACTGGCGCCCTATCTCAGCGACGACGGCAACTGGGGCACGCTGATTTCGCTGCCCGACGGCTCGGTGACCCAGGTCAAATGGCTGAACTACGGCTCGCTCTCGGCGTCCTATTTCAGCTTCGAAAGCGGCGCGGTCTGCCTGCTGCACGGCACCCGGATCGAAACCGCCGAAGGCCCCCGCCGGGTGGAATCGCTGCGTCCGGGCGATCTGCTTCTGACCCGCGATCACGGGCTGCAACCGCTGCGCTTCGTCAGCTCCACCACCTATCGCTTCGGCGACGGGCCGCACCGGATGAAGCCGATCCGGATGCGCAAGCACGCGCTTGGCCAAGGGTATCCGGAGCGCGAGCTGCGGGTCTCGCCGCAGCACCGCATCGCGATCCCGCAGGAAGATCCCTGTCTGCTCGTTCCCGCCCGCAAGCTGCGTGACCTGCCCGGCGTGACCGACCGGCCCGGCTGCCGGCTGGCGCAATATTACCACCTGCTGCTCGACCGCCACGAGCTGATCGAGGCGAACGGCACCTGGGTCGAGACACTTCTGGTGACCGACTACACCATCGCGCTCGCCCGCATCCCCGAGGCGCTTCAAGGGCTGGCGCAAGATCCGGTGCGCCCGCTGGCAAGCGGCAACAACGCCCTGGCCGCGGTGGCCGAGATCTATGCCGAGGCGCTCGGGCTGGCGCGCAACGTCGCCTAGCCCGTAACGCCGCCACCGGGAGCCTTCAAACCCGGTGGCATCCCGAGCCCCGCGTCAGTGCGGCTCTCCCGCCAGCGGCGTCACGTCGATGCCGCGCGTGAACACCAGCCCCATGGAATCGCGCAGAACCAGCGGCCCGCCGAGATACTCCGGCCCGATCCCAGGGCTGCGGATCGTCAGGTGCCAGTCGTTGCGGCTCACGCTGTCGGGCAGCAGATCGAGCGGGTTGATCTCCTCGGTCTCGCCCCCTTCCATGTGGCAGACGACAAACACCTCTCCCCCCTCCGGCGCGTTGCGCAGCGCGGCAAAGACCGTGCGCCCGTCGATCGGTTCGAGATAGCGGAAATGGTCGTCGTCGCGGAAATTCTGCCGCAGCCACGGGTTGTTCAGCCGGAACATGCGCAGCCGCCGCATGGCGTTGGTCTGCACCGGATCCAGTTTCGAGACCGAATGCGAAACGTTGCAATATTCATGCATGTCGTCCATCCAGGCGCGCGCAATATCCTTGAGCCCGCCGACCGTGATCGGCCGCGGCCCCGCCAGCGGCGGCTCCACCGCGTTCAGCAGCGTGGCGATGGTGTTGAGATCGTAATCGGTCACCTCGACCAGCGCGGGCAGGAATTCCAGGAACCGCGCCAGATCCTCGCGCGTCTCGAACCCCAGCTCCTTGAGCCAGCGGAACGAGCCCGGCACCGAATAGGCATATTCGTCCACCTGCCATTTCAGTGAGATCGCCTCTTCCGCCACGACCTTGACGCCGTATTTGTCGTCCTGGTTGCGGATAAAGCCCCAGCTCGCCCGGGCGGTGGCGTTGAGGAAATCCATCGGCACGCCGGGCAGCACCGCATAGGTCAGGATCGACACGGCGGGGTTGTCATAGGCCTTGTCGAGAATCTCCATCTTGGTGTCGCCAAGCCGGGTATTGATGTTGAGCTTGGGGTTCACCTGGGTGCCCCGGCGCAGGGTATCGTGGTTGGCGGTGCCCGAAATCCAGTTGGAGCCGCGTTTCAGGATCTCTTGCAGACGCCAGTATTTCGACAGCCAGAAGGTATAGATGAAGGGCGTGTTGTGGGCGAAGGTCAGCGGCCCCCACTGGAACACGTCCGGATCGGTCTCTTTCTGGTTCTCGATGACGGCGCGGTAGTCGGAGGAAAGTTCCCAATCCTCCTGCGGCCAGGGGCGGCCGTCCTCGAAGACGAACCAGGGGCGGTAGTCGACCCCCGCGACACTCTGCACGATGTCCGACATCTCTTGCAGATACTCGTCATCGTGGCGCATCTCCTGCGTGGAGGCATCCCACCATTTGAAATCCTGCGCGCCATCGACCCGCACCCCGTCGGCGCCGAAATCCACCTTGCGGCGCTGCATTTCCAGCAGGATCGCGCGCACGAAGGGATTCCGGTAATCGAGGTTCTGGCCATACATGTTCGGCCCGGCAAAGAAATGGCTGTTGAGCGCGCCCAGCCCCTGATTGTCGGCATGGCCGAACACCACGTCGAGCACCAGCATCTTGGGCCAGCGCGGGAAATTGTGCAGTACGGCGGCAAGGTCCACCAGCTCGTCGGGGCGCGCGGTCTCCAGCAGCACCGGGTTCACCGTCGCCATGCCCGAGATCACGATGTCATAGCCCCAATTCGTCGTGTCCGGGCGCATCAGATGCGCGGTGACGCGCGCCTCGTCCGTCTCGGTGTCGGTCCAGAACGCCGGTCCGGCCTCGTAGACGGTGGTGGGTTCCACCGGCAGAAGCTGCACCGCGTCATACCCTGCGAACAGCTCCTCGTCGGGCTCCAGCGTCAGCCCGTTCGCCACGCGGGCGGCAAGGCGCTCGAACTGGCGGGTGAGGCTCGCCAGCGTGCCGCCGGGGGTGGCGGTGGGCACATGTACTTGCAGGATCGAGGTGGGCGGCGCGAATTTATAGGGGCCGTCCTGCCGGACCTGCTCGAAATAGCCCTTGTCCTGACGGCGCGCCTGCATGGCCGGCACATCATAGATCTCTGCCGGGGCGAAGGCGCCATAGGGCAAGGAGGCGGCGAGCGGATCGAAGATGCGGTGCAGCGCCCCCTCCTGATCGCGCCAGACCAGCGCATAGAAATCGCCCACCTGATCGCGCGAGCCGGCGCGCAGCCCGCTGGCAGCGGCAAAGGTAAAGGCCTCGCAGCGGGCGACCGGCAGCAGCACCCGGTCAAAGGCCACATCCGCCTGGCTTGTGGTCAGGTCGATTTCCTCCTGCGGGCGGAGGATCTCCAGAAACACGTCGCTGTCGGCGATACGCCAGTCGAGCAGCTCGGGCGTCCAGAAGCCGAACTCGACCAGATCGCCCTCGACCAGCGCCCCCAGCCGCCGGGCGACCTGTTTGCCCGCGTCGAACCGGTCCGGCGCGGTGTTGAGCACCTCCTGGCACCAGGCGGCGCGCGCTTCGGCGGCATCGGTCTCGCTTGCGATGGCGGGCATGTCTTTCATGTCGTCTCTCGTCCTGTCGTTGCGCATATGCCGTGGCAGGCCGCGGGAAAGGCTCTCCCCGCGCCGCGCGATGGCTGTCGATCTGAACGGAAGAGCGGCGCTGCGCCGGATGCCCGCGCATTGCGCCCGTCTGGCGCGGCGGGACCCCTTCCAGGGCGGACCGGCAGGCAGCGGCCCGCACACGTCCTCGGATCAACCTAACGCGGTGTCGCGGGTCTTCAACGCAAAATGCCCCGTTCCGGCGGAAACGGGGCAGATGAGCGATGCGCTGCCCGTCTGCGGGGCAGCGCGATCTCAAGGGGAGCCGGCGGTCAGGCGGCGGCTTTCATCAGCTTGTCGCGGATGAATTCGATCCGGTCCTGTCCCCAGAACCGTTCGCCATCGACCACATAGGTGGGCGAACCGAACACCTGCGCGTCGATGGCGGCTTGTGTCACCGCATCGGCCTCGTCGCGCAGATCCTCGCTTTCGGCCACATGCAGCAGCTCGAAGGCGGGCATGTCGATCTGGCGCAGCGCCTCACCCAGATCGCCGGGATCGGCGATGTTGCGGCCCTCGGCCCAGACCCCGCGCAGGCAGGCCAGGCTGATCGCGTCCTGATCGAGCCCCAGCCGCCCCGCCGCCAGGATCACCCGGCAGGCGAGCCGCGGACAGGTCGGGTGATGCGCCGGAACGGCGGCCATGCGCAGCCCGCGCAGCCGCGCCCAGCGCGCCTGATCCTCGATCCGGTAGCTGCGCCGGGCCTCGGACTGGGCAAAGGGCGGCGTGGTGTCGGACGCCTCGAAGACCCGGCCGATCTCGACCGGCAGAAAGCGCACCCGCGCGCCCGTCTCGCGCGCCAGCGCCATCAGCGCCTGATGGCCCAGATAGGCATATCCCGAAATCGGTGCAAAATAATAGTCGATGACCATGCTCACGGCACTCCCCCAAACGTCAGATGTGCAACTCGCGGTCCTCATCGGCGGCCCCGGCTCAGTAAAGGAGCCCCAACCGGATCGTCGTTACATCGGCGCGCAGCCCCGGCGCGATGTCAAGAATTGGGCAAGCCATCCGGGCGCCAGAGGCCCGGCACCCCGGGGCGGCGGAAAATCCGCCGCATTAAGCGCCGTTAAGCGTGTTTTGCAGGCACAAGTGAATCGCCCACCCTATTCCGCCCGCCGGAACGCGCCCGGGCTCTGCCCCGTCCATTTGCGGAAGGCCCGGTAAAAGGCCCCCGCCTCGCTATAGCCCAGCGCATCGGCGATCTCGGCCACGCTCAGCCGCGTCTCGCGCAGCAGGCGTTGCGCCTCGACGGACTGAAGTTCGCCCTTGAGCGCGGCAAAGCTCTGCCCCTCGGTCCGGAGCTGCCGGCGCAGCGTCGCTTCCGACAGGCGCATCTCGGCGGCCAGCGCGGCAAAACCCGGCCAGCCCTGCGGCGGGGTCGTCTTGAGCCGTCCCCGGATGCGTGCCGCCACCCCCTGATCGTGCTGATAGCGAAGCAGGATATTCGCCGGCGCCTCGCGCAGAAACTGCGCCAGCGCCTGTTCCGAGCGCACCGGCGGCAGGCGCAGATAGCGCGCGTCGAACCGCAGGCTCGTCTGCGCCTGACCGAAATGCACCGGTGCCCCGAAGAACTGGCGGTAATCCTGCCGGTGCGGCGGCGCGGCGCAGACAAAATCCAGATGGCGCAGCGGAATCCGCCGCCCGATCAGCCAGCAGGCCAGCCCCATCAGGATCAGCCAATAGGTGCGGTAGGCAAAGGCCGGCCGGGGCGGACCGCCATCGTCGAGCGTGATGACCGCCACCCCCTCGCGCACCCGCAGCGTGCCGCGCGGCCGGTCGAGCACCACATCCAGAAAGCGCAGCGCCCGGCGCAATGCCTGATCCAGCGTGCGCGCATGCAGCACCGCGTGGCAGAGCAGCGCAAAGCTGCCCGGCCGCATCGGGCGCGCCGCCAGTCCAAAGAACTCGTCCTGCATCGCCTGCGCGATAAGCCACCAGAGCCGTCCGTAACAGTCGGTCGAGACCGGGCCCGTCACCGGGTCCGGCAATCCGGCCTGCCGCAGCAGCGGCGCCGCGTCGATCCCCTGCCCGCGCAGGCAGGCCAGCGCGTCCTCGACAAATCCCGGGCTGATGCTGCGGCGGTCCATACCTCCCGTATCATGGCATTTCCGATCACGATTCAAGAGCTGAGATGTCATTGCCTGCCACATCCTTTGCGCTACTCTGCGCCCCGAGAGGGAGGAGACCGCAGACCCGCCGCGCCACGCGGCGGAGGATGCCCGCCCTTGCCCACAGGATTTAGAAAGGCCCGGCCGCCCCCGTCAGACCCGGGGCCGGCAGGAGGGCCGCCAGACCGAAGCCGATACCGGAAAGGACCGTCCATGCAGCTTCAAGACCGTGTCTTCCTGATCACCGGCGCGGGCTCCGGCCTGGGCGCCGCCGTGGCCGAGATGGTGGTCACCGCCGGCGGCAAGGCCGTACTGCTCGACATCAATGCCGAGGCCGGCAGCGCCCGGGCCGAGGCCCTGGGCCCCGCCGCGCGCTTCGTGAAGACCGATGTGACCAGCGAGACCGATGGCCAGGCCGCCGTGGCCGCCGCGCTCGACGCCTTCGGGCGTCTCGACGGGCTGGTGAACTGCGCCGGCATCGCACCGGGGGAAAAGATCCTCGGGCGCGAAGGGCCGCACGGGCTCGAAAGTTTCACCCGGGCGATCACGATCAACCTGATCGGCACGTTCAACATGCTGCGGCTCGCCGCCGAGGCGATTTCGAAGCAGGAGGCCGGGCCGGATGGCGAACGCGGGGTGATCGTGAACACCGCCTCGATTGCGGCCTTCGACGGGCAGATCGGCCAGGCCGCCTATGCCGCCTCCAAGGGCGGCGTGGCGGCGCTGACCCTGCCGGCGGCGCGGGAACTGGCGCGTTACGGTATCCGGGTGGTCACCATCGCGCCGGGGATCTTCGGCACGCCGATGATGGCGGGGCTGCCGCAGGAGGTGCAGGACAGCCTCGGCGCCTCTGTGCCCTTCCCGCCGCGCCTGGGCCGGCCCCCGGAATACGCCGCGCTGGTGCGGCAGATCGTCGAGAACACCATGCTGAACGGCGAGGTGATCCGGCTGGACGGCGCGTTGCGCATGGCACCGCGGTAACCCGGACGGCACGGAAACAGGGAGAGACGGCAATGACACAGCAGGATCCGATCGTGATCGTGGGCATGGCCCGCACCCCGATGGGCGGCTTTCAGGGCGATCTGTCGGGCGCCAGCGCCAGCGAGCTGGGCGCCACGGCGATCACGGCGGCGCTGAGCCGCGCGGGGCTCGCCCCCGAGGCGGTGGAAGAGGTGGTCTTCGGCTGCGTGCTGCCCGCCGGACAGGGCCAGGCCCCGGCGCGCCAGGCGGCGCTGGGGGCCGGGCTGCCGCTGGCGGCGGGCGCGACCACGGTGAACAAGATGTGCGGTTCGGGCATGAAGGCGGCGATGTTCGCCCATGACCTGATCGCGGCGGGCAGCGCGCGGGTGGCCGTGGCCGGCGGCATGGAAAGCATGACCAACGCCCCGTATCTGCTGCCCAAGGCCCGTGGCGGCTATCGCATGGGCCATGGCCAGGTGGTCGATCACATGTTCCTCGACGGGCTGGAAGACGCCTATGACAAGGGCCGCCTGATGGGCACCTTCGCCGAGGATTGCGCGCAAAGCTACCAGTTCACCCGCGAGGCCCAGGACGGGTATGCGATCACCTCGCTGGAGCGCGCGCAGGCGGCCATCGGCGACGGCAGCTTCGCCGCCGAGATCGCCCCGGTGACACTGCGCAGCCGCAAGGGCGAGACCCGGGTCGAAATCGACGAACAGCCCGGCAAGGCGCGGCCCGACAAGATCCCCACGCTGAAACCCGCCTTCCGCGAGGGCGGCACGGTGACCGCGGCAAATGCCTCCTCGATCTCGGACGGCGCGGCGGCGCTGGTGCTGATGCGCCGCTCGGAGGCCGAGGCGCGCGGCCTGACCCCGCTGGCCGTCATCGCCGGGCACGCCACCCATGCGGATGCGCCGAACCTCTTTCCCACCGCGCCCATCGGCGCGATGCGCAAGCTGTCGGACAAGACCGGCTGGGATCTGAAAACGGTCGATCTGTTCGAGATCAACGAGGCCTTTGCGGTGGTCGCCATGGCGGCGATGCGCGACCTCGACCTGCCGCATGACAAGGTGAACCCGCATGGCGGTGCCTGTGCGCTCGGCCATCCCATCGGCGCCTCGGGCGCCCGGGTCATGGTCACGCTGCTGGCGGCGATGCGGAAATACGATCTGCAACGCGGCATCGCCTCGCTCTGCATCGGCGGCGGCGAGGCCACGGCGGTCGCATTGGAAAGGCCGGTCTGATGCTGCTCGACGAGACCCAGGAACAGATCCGCGACAGCGTCCGCGCCTTCGCCCGCGACCGGCTCGCCCCCGGCGCGGCCCGGCGCGACGCCGAGCACGCCTTTCCCCATGCCGAGCTGGCCGAGATGGGAGAGCTCGGCTTTCTCGGCATGCTGGTGCCCGAAGCCTATGGCGGCTCGGATCTGGGCATGGTGCCCTATGCGCTGGCTCTGGAAGAGATCGCCGCCGCCGATGGTGCCTGCTCGACCATCCTGTCGGTGCACAGCTCGGTGGGCTGCATGCCGATCCTGCGGTTCGGGAGCGACGCGCAGAAGGCGCGGTTCCTGCCGAAGATGGCGCGCGGAGACTGGATTGGCGGCTTTGCCCTGACCGAGCCGCAGGCCGGCTCCGATGCCGCGGCGCTGAAGACGCGGGCGGTACGGGACGGCGACAGCTATGTGATCAACGGCGCCAAGCAGTTCATCACCAGCGGCAAGAACGGCGATGTGATCATCACCTTCGCGGTGACCGATCCGGCGGCGGGCAAGAAGGGCATCACGGCCTTCATCGTCCCCACAAACACCCCCGGTTACGAGGTCGTCGCGGTCGAGAAGAAGCTGGGGCAGCACGCCTCCGATACCTGCGCGCTGTCCTTCACCGACATGCGCGTGCACGCCGAAAACCGTCTGGGCGCGGAGGGCGAAGGCTATCGCATCGCGCTGTCCAATCTCGAAGGCGGACGCATCGGCATCGCGGCGCAGGCGGTGGGCATGGCGCGGGCCGCCTTCGAGGCGGCGCGGGCCTATGCCCAGGAGCGTCAGGCCTTCGGCAAGCCGATCATGGCGCAGCAGGCGGTGGCCTTCCGGCTGGCCGACATGGCCACCCGGATCGCGGCGGCACGCCAGATGGTGCTTCACGCCGCCGCGCTGCGCGAGGCCGGCAGGCCCTGTCTGACCGAGGCGTCGATGGCCAAGCTCTTCGCCTCGGAAATGGCCGAGGAGGTCTGTTCCGGGGCGATCCAGATCCATGGCGGCTATGGCTATCTGGCGGACTACCCAGTGGAGCGGATCTATCGCGACGTGCGGGTCTGCCAGATCTACGAGGGCACAAGCGAGGTGCAGCGGCTGGTGATCGCGCGGGGGCTGTGAGTGCGGGGGAGGAGGCAGCGCTCTATCCTGCCGCAGCAGAGGGCACGCGCCCCCTCCCCCCAGACATAGCCCCCTCCGCCCCGCGCGTGTATCCTGCCGCCCATGCGCCCGAATCTGCACAGCTTCCCCCTGCGCCCCGCCCGCGTCCACGAGGTCTGCGGGCCCGGCGCCACCAGCTTTGCCGCGATCCTCGCCGCAGGCAGCACCGGCCCCGTGCTGTGGATCCGCGAGGACTGGCAGCCCGAGACGCTGAACCCGCAGGGGCTCGCCCCCTTCTTCGATCCCGCCCGGCTGCTGCTGGCGCAGGCGCCTTCGCAGAGTGATGCGCTGGCGGTCGCCGAAGAGGCGCTGCGCGACGGCGCTGTGCCGCTGGTCGTCGTCGAAATCACCCGCCCGCTGGATCTGCGCCAGGGGCGGCGGCTGCAACTCGCTGCCGGAACGGGCGGCGCGACCGGGCTTTGCCTCATTCCCGAAGGCATGGGCAGCAACGCCGCCGAAACCCGCTGGCGCGCCACCCCGCACCCCGCCAAAACCGCCGGAGACTCGACAGTCCTGCGGTGGGAAATTATAAAGAACAAATCAGGAACACTTGGGGCCTGGGATGTTCGATGGGATGACACGGCGCATCGTCTGCATGTGGTTTCCCCGGCTGGCAAGCGACCGGGCTCTGCGGGCGCGCCCGGTTGAGGCGCCTTTTGCGCTGACCCTCCGGCACGCCAGCGCCGAGCGGCTCTCGTGCCGGAACGCCGCCGCCGCCGCGCTGGGGCTCGATCCCGGCATGACCCTGGCCGATGCCCGCGCGCTCTGCCCCGATCTGCTCACCGCCCCCGCCGATCCGCCGGGGGATGCGCGGTTTCTGGGCGTGCTGCGCCGCTGGGCCACGCGCTATTGCCCCTGGGTCGGCACCGACGGCGCCGACGGGCTAGTGCTGGATGTCACCGGCGCGGCACATCTGCATGGTGGCGAAACGGCGATGCTGGCGGATATGCGCGCCCGCACGGCGCGTGCCGGGCTGACACTGCGGCTGGGGCTTGGCGACACGCGCGGCGCGGCCTGGGCGCTGGCGCATCATGGCGAGGGCGCGGCCCCGCCCGGCGACGGGCTGGCGACGCTGGGCCCCCTGCCGGTCGAGGCGCTGCGCCTCGCGCCGCAGACCGTCACCGGGCTGCAACGGCTGGGGCTGCGGCGGGTTGCCGATCTGGCCGCCACGCCCCGCGCGCCCCTGACCCGCCGCTTCGGCCCGGAACCGCTCGCGCGGCTCGACCAGGCGCTGGGGCGGCTGCCCGAGCCCGTCGCGCCCGAACCCGACCCGCCGCATTACGGCCTCCGCCTCAGCCTGCCCGAACCCATCGGCCGCACCGAGGACGTGATGGCCGGCGCCGCCCGGCTGCTCGCCACGCTCTGCGACAAGCTGCACAGGGACGAGGCCGGGGCCCGCCGGCTGGAGCTGACCCTGCGCCGCGCCGATGGCGGCAGCCAGAGCATCGAGCTGCGCCTCGCCAGCCCGATGCGGGATCCCCACCGCATCCTGCCGCTCTTCGCC
Organism: Salipiger pentaromativorans; assembly: GCF_024721115.1. Lineage (GTDB taxonomy): Bacteria > Pseudomonadota > Alphaproteobacteria > Rhodobacterales > Rhodobacteraceae > Salipiger > Salipiger pentaromativorans. Next base: position 318,504 of record NZ_JAMDHK010000001.1, read on the forward strand.
CGCGGGGTGGAGGCCGCCGAGGCCGGGTTCGGCATCGACCTGCTGCGGCTGGAGGCCACGCAGGTCGAAGATCTGCCCGTCCAGCAGCTCGGCGGGCCGGTCCCCGCCGGCAGATCGGCTGCGGCGCTCGACGATCTGATCACCCGCATCGGCACGCGAATCGGGCTGGAGAATGTCCTGCGCCTGCTGCCCGCCGACAGCCATATCCCCGAGCGCGCCTTCAGCCGCGCCCCCGCCGCCTATTCCCGCGCCGAGACCGGCTGGGCGGCGCCGCGCCCGCGTCCGCTGCGGCTGTTCCCGCCCGAACCCATCGCCGCCAGCGGCAGCCAGCCCCCCGCCCGCTTCCGCTGGCGCGCCATGACGCTCGACACGCTCCGCGCCACCGGGCCCGAGCGCATCGCGCCGGAATGGTGGCTGCCCGACGAGACCTGGCGCCGGGGCCTGCGCGATTACTGGCGCGTGGAGACCCGGCAGGGCCGCCGCCTCTGGCTGTTCCACACGCCGCAACAGCCCGGCTGGTTCGTACAGGGGGAATTTGCATGACCGCCCCTGCCCCCCCCGCCTATGCCGAGCTGTGCGTCACCTCGAACTTCACCTTCCTCACCGGCGCCTCGCATCCCGAAGAGCTGGTCGCCCGCGCCGCCGAGCTGGGGCTGGCGGCCATCGCCGTCACCGACCGCAACTCGCTGGCGGGTGTGGTGCGGGCCTATAGCGCCCTCAAGATCCTGAGGGAAAAGGCCGAGGAGAGCCTGCGCATCCGCTCCCGGCACCGGGTGGACAGCTGCTCGCGGCAGGAGATCGGCACGCCGGAGGAGATCCCGCATCCCGCCGCCCCGTCGCTGCCGAAACTCATCACCGGCGCCCGGCTGGTGCTGCGGGACGACCCGGTGGAGTGGCTCGCCCTGCCCACCGACCGCGCCGCCTATCACCGGCTGGCGCGGCTGCTTTCCACCGGCAAGCGGCGGGCGGAGAAAGGTGCCTGCCACCTGACCCTGAGCGACCTCGAAAGCGGCTGCGCGGGCATGATCCTCATCGCCCTGCCGCCATCCGATCTGGCCCAGGCCACGGCCCCCGTCCGCAGGTTGCAGCGGCGCTATCCCGGCCATGTCTTCCTGGGCGCCGCGCCACGCTACGACGGTTCGGACCAGGGCTGGTTCGATGCCTGCGCCCATGCGGCGCTGCGGCTTTCGGCGCCCATGGTGGCGGTGGGCGATGTGCTGCTGCACCGGGCGTCGCGCCGCCGGCTGGCCGATGTGCTGACCTGCCTGCGCGAAGGGATCACCATCGACGCCATCGGCACCCGCGCCCTGCCCAATGCCGAACGGCGGCTGAAGGGCGCCGCCGACATGGCACGGCTCTATCGCAACCACCCCGCCGCGCTGCGCCGCACGCTGGAGATCGCCGCGCGCTGCGCCTTCGACCTGTCGGAACTCAGCTACGAATACCCCGACGAGATCGCGGGCCACGAGGCGCCGCAGGAGCGGCTTGCCCGCCTCGCCGCAGAGGGGCTCAAACGCCGCTATCCCAAAGGCGTGCCGGCAAAGGTCTGCCAGCTCATGGAAAAGGAGCTGGCGGTGGTGGCCGAGCTGGGCTTTGCCGCCTATTTCCTCACCGTGAACGACATCGTCGCCCATGCCCGGTCCCAGGGCATTCTCTGCCAGGGGCGCGGCTCGGCGGCCAATTCGGTGCTCTGCTACCTGCTCGGCATCACCGATGTCTCTCCCGATCTGATCGGCATGGTCTTCGAACGTTTCATCTCGCGCTACCGGGGCGAGCCGCCCGACATCGACGTGGATTTCGAACACGAGCGGCGCGAAGAGGTGATCCAGTGGATCTATGAGAAATACGGCCGCCACCGCGCCGGGCTCTGCGCCACGGTGATCCATTTCCGCTCGCGCGCGGCGATCCGCGAGGTCGGCAAGGTGATGGGGCTGAGCCAGGACGTGACCGCCGCGCTGGCCGGGCAGATCTGGGGCATGTCCAACGGCGGCGCCGATCCCGCGCGGCTTCGCGAGCTGGGGCTCGACCTGCGCGACCGGCGCCTGTCGCAGACCGTCGAGCTGATCGGCGAGCTCATCGGCTTTCCCCGGCACCTGTCGCAGCATGTGGGCGGCTTCGTCATCACCCGCGGGCGGCTCGACGAGCTGTGCCCCATCGAGAACGCGGCGATGGAGGACCGCACGGTCATCGAATGGGACAAGGACGACATCGACACGCTGGGCATCCTCAAGGTCGATGTGCTGAGCCTCGGCATGCTGACCTGCATCCGCAAGGCCTTTGGCCTGCTGGAAACCCATGAGGGGATCCGCCACCGGATCGAGACCGTGCCGCAGGAGGATCGCGCCACCTATGCCATGCTGCAACGCGCCGATGCCATCGGCGTGTTTCAGGTGGAAAGCCGGGCGCAGATGAATTTCCTGCCCCGGATGCAGCCCAAGACCTTCTACGATCTGGTGATCGAGGTGGCCATCGTGCGCCCCGGCCCGATCCAGGGCGGCATGGTGCAGCCCTATATCCGCCGCCGCCAGGGGCTGGAAGAGCCCGAACCCTTCGGTCCGGCACTGGCCGAGGTCACGCGCAAGACGCTGGGGGTGCCGCTGTTTCAGGAACAGGCGATGCAGATCGCCGTGGTGGGCGCGGGCTATTCGGCGGAGGAAGCCGACAAGCTGCGCCGCTCGCTCGCCTCCTTTCGCCGCATGGGCACCATCGGCGCGCATCGCGACCGCTTTCTCGCCGGGATGCGGAAGAACGGCTATGACGACGAGACCGCCGAGCGCTGCTTTGCCCAGATCGCGGGCTTTGCCGATTACGGCTTTCCCGAAAGCCACGCGGCGGCTTTTGCCATGCTGACCTATGTCTCTTCCTGGCTGAAATGCCACCACCCGGCGGTGTTCGCCTGCGCACTGCTGAACGCCCAGCCGATGGGGTTCTACGCCCCCGCGCAGATCGTGCGAGACGTGCGCGAACACGGGGTGGAGGTGCGCCCGGTCTGCGTCAACCGCAGCGCCTGGGACAATGCGCTGGAGCGGCGCGCCGACGGGGCGCTGGCGCTGCGGCTGGGGTTCCGCCAGATCAAGGGGGTCCGCGAGGAGGAGGCGGAATGGATCGTGGCGGCGCGCGGCAACGGCTATCCCGACCCCGAAAGCCTCTGGCTGCGGGCGGGGCTGGCGCCGGCGGTGCTGGAGCGGCTGGCCGAGGCGGACGGGTTCGCGGGGCTCGGGCTCACGCGGCGCGATGCGCTTTGGCAGGTGCGCGCGATAAGGGCACCCGCGCCGTTGCCGCTGTTCTCCGATCCGCTCGACGGCGAGGGGCTGCGCGAGGCGGAGGTGGCGCTGCCGCCCATGCATCTGGGCGAGGAGGTGGTGGAGGATTACGTCGCCATGCGGCTGTCGCTGCGTGCCCATCCGATGGAGCTTTTGCGCCCGTCCCTGCCCGGCCTCACCCCGCATGCGGAACTGGCGAAGACGCCGCTCCGGCAGGTGACGGTCTGCGGGCTGGTGATCACCCGGCAGCGGCCGGGGACGGCCTCGGGGGTGATCTTTCTGACGCTGGAGGACGAAACCGGCGTGTCGAATGTGGTGGTCTGGCCGAAGGTCTACGAACGGTTCCGCCGCATCGTCATGGGCGGGCGGCTGCTGCGGGTCAGCGGCCATCTGCAACGCGAGGGGATCGTGGTGCATCTGATCGCCATGCGGATCGAGGACATGTCGGCGCGGCTCTCCGATCTGGGCCATCCGCTGGACGAGGCGGTGGGCATCACCTCTGTCGCCGCCGACGACGCGCCGCGCCCGCCGCGCTACCCGCCCCGCGCGCGGCATCCGCGCGAGCAGGCCAAACGGCTGTTCCCGAGCCGGGATTTTCACTGAGCGATGGCCGGCACCACAAGCACAGCGGTTGCCGGGCCCGGCGGGACAGGCAGCCGCTTTCGACGTGCGTCCGGGCCATTGGCATGACGCCAACAAGCGCGCAAGCAAGCCATTGCATGGATGGTGGGCAGATTGCCCACCCTACGACGCCACAAATCAATCTGCGACGAGCCTTCTCAATGTGACCGTGGCAAGCCCAGCTTGGCATCTCGCCCTTTTCAGAGACCGACCGCTGACGCCCCGGATCACATCCGGAGCGAGAGTTGCAGATCCGTAGGGTGGGCAATCTGCCCACCTGTCCCGAAACCGCCCCTACCCCGCCAGCAGCGCCCGCGCCGCCGCGCGGGCCTCGGGCGTCACCGTGTCGCCCGAGAGCATCCGCGCCAGCTCGTCCTCGCGCGCGCCCGCATCGAGCGGTGTCACCGTCGAGAGCGTCATCTCCTCGACCACCCGTTTCTGCACCCGCCAGTGATGCGCCCCGAGCGCCGCCACCTGCGGCGAATGGGTCACCACCAGCACCTGGCCGCCTGCGGCCAGCGCCTTCAGGCGCCGCCCCACCGCATCCGCCGTGGCACCGCCGACGCCCCGGTCGATCTCGTCGAAGATCATCGTCACGCCCCGGTTGCGCTCTTCCGAGAGGCAGACCTTCAGCGCCAGCAGGAAGCGCGACAGCTCCCCACCCGAGGCGATCTTGTTCAGCGGCCCCGCCGGCGCACCCGGATTGGTCGCCACGGTAAAGGCCACCGCGTCGCGCCCCTCGGGCCCCGGTTCTCCGGCCTCCAGTTCGGTACGGAACAGCGCGCGCTCCATCTTCAGCGGCGCCAGCTCGGTCGCCATGGCCGCGTCGAGCCGCGCCGCCGCCGCGAGCCGCGCCGCGCTCAGCGCCGCCGCCGCCGCGTCATAAGCGCCATCCGCCTCGGCCACCGCGCGGGTCAGCTCGGCAATATCCTCCGCCCCGCGATCCAGCGCCGCCAGCCGTCCCGACAGCGCCGCCGCCAGCTCCGGCAACGCCTCGGGCGCAACCTGATGCTTGCGCGCCAGCCCGCGAATGGCAAAGAGCCGCTCTTCGGTCACTTCCAGATCGTGAGGGTTGAACTCCAGCGCATCGAGGCAATCGGCCACCTCGCGCCCGGCCTCATCGAGCTCGGCCATGGCGCGGGTCAATGCCGCGATGGCGCCTTCCAGCCGCCCCTCCGCCTTCTCCGCCGCGCCGTCCAGCCAGCGCAGCGCGTTCGCCATCGCGCCCTCCGCGCCCTCATAGCCAAGCGCGTCCGAGGCCCGCGCGATGTCCTCGCGGATGCGTTCCGCCGCCTGCATCATGCGGCGTTTGCTGTCCAGCTCCGCCTCTTCGCCCGGTTCCGGCGCAAGCGTTTCCAGCTCCTCGACCGCGTGGCGCAGAAACTCCTCTTCGGCGCGCATCTCGGCCAGCGCCGCCTCAGCCGCCTCCAGCCGCTTGCGCGCGGCACGGCGCTCGGCCCAGGCGGCGCGCACCGCCGCCAGCTCCGCCGCGATCCCGGCATAAGCATCCAGAATCGCGCGATGCCCCGAAGGGTTCAGCAGGCCCCGGTCGTCATGCTGCCCATGCAGCTCGACCAGCGTCTCCGAGAGCCGCCGCAGCACCTCTCCGCTGGCACGGCGGTCATTGACCCAGCCGGTCTTGCGCCCGTCCGCCGCGTTCACCCGCCGCAGGATCAGCTCGTCCGAAACCGGCAGCCCGGCCTCTTCCAGCACCGCCCGCGCCGCATGGCCCGGCGCCAGTTCGAACACCGCCGTCACCTCGCCCTGCGAAGCACCGCTGCGCACCAGCTCGGCCCGGCCGCGCCAGCCCAGGACGAATCCCAGCGAATCCAGCAGGATAGACTTTCCCGCCCCGGTTTCGCCGGTCAGCACGTTGAGACCCGGCTGGAACATCAGATCCAGCCGGTCGATAATCAGCATGTCCCGGATTTCAAGCGCCCGCAGCATGATGCTCAGGACGGGGGGATGCCCCGCCTTCCCCTAGAGCCACTGGCCTTTGACCATCTGGCGATAGATCTGCGACAACCAGTTGTCGCCCTTCGCCTTCATCTCCAGCCCCCGGCCCGTCAGCAGCTTGTAGCTGTCCTCGTACCAGTCGGTGCCCTGATAGTTGTAGCCCAGAATCGCCCCGGCGGTCTGTGCCTCGTCGGTCAGGCCCAGCGACAGATAGGCCTCGACCAGCCGGTGCAGCGCTTCGGGCGTGTGGGTGGTGGTCTGGAAATCCTCGACCACCGACCGGAACCGGTTGATCGCCGCGCCATAGTGCTGGCTCTTGAGGTAATAGCGGCCGATCTCCATCTCCTTGCCGGCGAGATGGTCGAAGGCGAGATCGAATTTGAGAATCGACGAACGCGCATATTCGGTGTCGGGATAACGCTCGATCACCGTGCGCAGCGACTGAAGCGCCTGGAAGGTCAGCCCCTGGTCCCGGCCCACTTCCTCGATCTGGTCGTAATAGCTGAGCGCCAGCAGATACTGCGCATAAGCCGCATCGTCATCGGTCGGATAGAAGTCGATGTACCGCTGCGCCGAGGCGCGGCTGTTCTCGTAATCCTTCTCGAGATGATAGGCATAGGCCTGCATGATCAGCGCGCGCTTTGCCCAGTCGGAATAGGGGTAAAGCCGCTCGACCTCGCCAAAGTAGAAGGCCGCCTGCTCGCCATCCTTGCGGTCGATTTCGAACTCGCCCCGCTCGTAGATCTGCTCGGCGCTGTAGGTCTCGATCGGCACGTTGCCACGGGCAAAGCCCGGCCGCTCCTGCGCCGTGCATCCGGCCATAAGAACGGCGTAAAAAGCCGCCCCGATCACAATCTTCCGCGATCTGCCGCCTGCCATGCCCGACAATCCTCATATCCCTTGCACCGGACCGTTTCCGGTCTCTAGCACGGTCCTAGCACAGAAAATTCCGGTGCAAAACGCCTTAACGGCGTTTTGAAGCCGGCGTCGCGTTCAGGCGACAGCGGGGATCTCGTCGCGCTCGACTCCGGCCCCCGGAAGACGGGCGGCAATGTCGCTGTCGCAAAGCGTCACGCGAAACGCGTCAGGCGTCGAGAACAGCTCACGCAGGAGCATGTTGGTGATGGCGTGCCCCGCCTTGTGCCCTTCGTAATGACCGATGATCGGCGCGCCGGCGGTGAACAGATCGCCCAGCGCATCCAGCATCTTGTGGCGCACCGCCTCGTCCGCGTGCCGAAGCCCGCCCGGCGACAGAACGCGCGCGCCGTCCACGACCACCGCGTTTTCATAGGTCCCGCCCAGCGCCAGACCGTTGGCCTGCATCGTCTCGACATCGGCCTGACGGCAGAAGGTGCGGCTGTCGCACAGTTCGCGCACGAAGGTGCCATTGGCGAGATTGACGCTTTTTTCCTGCGTGCCGATGGCCGCATCGTCGAAGTCGATGTGGAAATCCATGCTCGGCCCCGCGCCCGGCGCGGCCGGCGACAGCCGGGCCCAGCCCTTGGCGGTGTGCACCGAGACCGGCAGCAGCACCTCGATGGCACGAACCGGGGCGCGCAGTTCACGCACGCCGCGAGCCAGGATGCCACGCACGAAAGGCGCCGCCGAGCCGTCGAGAATCGGCACTTCCGGCCCGTCGATCTCGATCAGCGCGTTGTGCACGCCGCAGCCGGCGAGCGCCGCCATCACATGTTCGATGGTCGAGACCGAAACGCCGGCCCCGTTGACGATGCGGGTGCAGAGCGGGGTCACCTCGACGGCATCCCAGCGCGCGGGCACCAGCGTATCGCCCAGAAGAATGTCGGTCCGCTTGAACCAGATGCCGTGCTCGGCCATGGCCGGACGGATCGTCATGCGGGCGGGTTTGCCCGAATGCAGGCCAACGCCCTGAAAGGTCACTGCGGAGCGGAGTGTCGTCTGCACGTGGTTCACCTCGGTCACCAGAGCCCGCCTCCCCAATGGCGGCTCCTTCGAATTTCGGGATACAGAGCCCCCCCTGTCATCTCAAATCAAAGATTGTAACCGGTTGAAACATCGCCGTAACAGGATGCGCAAAACCCCGCCCAGCGCCGGGATGCGGAAAGTAATTCATTGATAAGAAACGAAAAACGCCCCCGGAAACCGGGGGCGTTTTCGCGCGTGATAACGCGAGATGTCAGTTGGCCTGACGCCGCAGGAAGGCCGGGATCTCGATCCGGTCCTGATCGTGCGCCTCTTCCGGATCTGCCACCGGGGCCGGCTGATGCGCCTGCATCGGCGGCTGCTGGCGGCGCGGCGCGGCGGGCGCCTCCTGGGTGTGGCCGGTCATCCGGTTGATCAGCGAGTTGATGCCGAAGCGGGGCTTGTCCCCTTCTGCCGCGCGCGCGACACCGGCGGGCTGTTGCGGCTGCATCTGCTGCTGCGGGCGCGGCGCATGCCCGGCGGGCTGCTGACGGCTGCGGGCGGCAGCGGCCTGAAGGCGGGCCAGCGCGTCGGGCGACGGCGTGCCGGGGGCCGGCGCACGCGGCGCGACAAAGGTGTCGGGCTCGGCCTCGAGCGCATCGGGCTGCGGCTGGAACTGCGCAACCTGCGGACGATAGGCCGGCGGCGGCAGATCGTCGGCAGCCGGAGCGGCGGCGGCGGGTATCTCTTCTTCGAAGAGGCTGTCCATCGGTTCCTCGGCAGCGCGCGCGCTGTGCAGGTTCTCGAAGAGCGACGGCTCGTCCTCTTCGTATTCCGGCTCGGCCACCTGAGCGGCAACCGGGGTCGCCACCGGCGCGGGGGCCGGAGCCGGTGCGGGCGCCGGGGCCTCTTCGACCATGGTCGGCTGCAGCGGCTCCGAGAGCTTGCGGCGCGGCACCGGAACATCCGAATGCACGTTGGACGCGTCGATCCCGGTCGCCACGACCGACACGCGCATCATGCCTTCCATGCTGTCGTCCAGCGTCGAGCCGACGATGATATTCGCATCGGCATCCACTTCCTCGCGGATGCGGTTCGCGGCTTCGTCCAGCTCGAACAGCGTCAGGTCGTGGCCGCCGGTGATGTTGATCAGCACGCCCTTGGCGCCCTTCAGCGAGATCTCGTCGAGCAGCGGGTTGGCGATGGCCTTCTCGGCGGCCTGGATCGCGCGTTCCTCGCCCTCGGCCTCGCCGGTGCCCATCATCGCCTTGCCCATCTCGTCCATCACCGAGCGGACGTCGGCGAAATCGAGGTTGATGAGGCCCGGGCGCACCATCAGATCGGAGATGCCCTTCACGCCCTGATACAGAACGTTGTCGGCCATCGAGAAGGCTTCGGTGAAGGTGGTCTTTTCGTTGGCGAGACGGAACAGGTTCTGGTTCGGGATGATGATCAGCGTATCCACGACCTTTTGCAGCGCCTCGACGCCGTCCTCGGCCTGCTTCATCCGCTTGGCGCCCTCGAACTGGAAGGGCTTGGTCACCACGCCGACGGTCAGCACGCCCAGCTCACGCGCGGCCTGCGCGATGATCGGCGCGGCGCCGGTGCCGGTGCCGCCGCCCATGCCGGCGGTGATGAAACACATATGCGCGCCGGCCAGATGATCGACGATCTGCTCGATGCTCTCCTCGGCGGCGGCGGCGCCGACCGATGCGCGGGCGCCCGCGCCCAGCCCCTCGGTCACCTTGACGCCAAGCTGCACCCGGTTCTGCGCCATGCTCTGCTGCAGGGCCTGCGCATCGGTGTTGGCGGTGACGAAATCCACCCCCTCGAGCTGCTGGGCGATCATGTTGTTGACGGCATTGCCGCCGGCACCGCCCACACCGAAGACCGTGATCCGGGGCTTCAGCTCTTCCTGGCCGGGCATCGAGAGGTTGAGTGTCATGTGCTTGTCCGCCTGTCTTTTATGACTTGTTACACGCCTGTCCTGCGCCTTTGGGGCCAATTCTTACCGACATCCGAGGCGTCGGTCACGCAAAAAACGCAGAATTGCCACGAAATATAGGGGGATTCTGGGGGTACGCGCGCGGGATTTCGCCGAAACCGCTAGATTTTGCGGAGCGCGCCGTTTTGCGCGCAAAAAGCCACCACGCGACACACCGGCATTGCGGTCGCCGTCAGGTTGTTTCCGTCTCGTTCCGGGAGGCCTGCCCGACATCCCTCGCCCTGCGTCTTGTGCACAGGTCTGTGGATAAGCTAGCAGAGTCGCCTCCTGCCGTCACCCCGATTTCCGCCGGCCGGACGCGCTTTTGCGCGCCCCGCCCTTTCATCTTTCCGCAAAGACTCGAAACGGCCCTGCCCCTCCCAGGGGCGCGCCGCTCACCAGTTGTCGCGGAACCATTTCACCGCCCGGCGCAGCGACCGGGCCGGGTATTTCTCGACCGGAATCTCGAAATCCCACCATTCGTCCTGCGGATGCGCTGCAAAGAGGCACATGCCCACGGCGCTGGCAAAGCCCGGCCCCGTCGCCGCCTGCGGCAGCCCGTGCACGCGCAGCGGCCGGCCCAGACGCACCTGCGAGCCCAGAATGCGGCTCGCCAGCCCGTCGAGCCCGGGGATCTGGCTTGCCGCCCCGGTCAGCACGATCTGCTGGCTCGGCATGTGGTCGAAGCCCGCCGCGTCGAGACAGGCGCGCACCTCTTCCAGAATTTCCTCGACCCGCGGCCGCATGATGCCGATCAGCTCGGCGCGGCTCACCTGCCGCCGGTCGTGGTGCCAGTCGCCGGTATCGCCCGAGATCTCGATCATCTCGCGGTCGTCCATGCCGGTGGCGACGACACCGCCGTAAAAGGTCTTGATCCGCTCGGCCATCGCCATGGGGATTTGCAGCCCCATGGAAATATCCCCGGTCACATGGTTGCCGCCCATCTGCACGGCATCCGCATAGATCATGTGTTTCTTCATGAAGATCGACACGCCGGTGGCGCCGCCGCCCATGTCGATACAGGCCGCGCCCAGCTCCTGCTCGTCCTCGACCAGCGCCGCAATGCCGCTGGCATAGGCGGACGAGGCCAGCCCCGCCAGTTCCAGATCGCAGCGCTTGACGCAATGGGCGATATTCTGGATCGCCTGGGCGTTCACCGTCAGCATATGCATGTCGGTGGCCAGAACCTGGCCGATCTGCCCGCGCGGATCGTTCAGCCCGGACCGGTGGTCGAGCGCGAAATTCACCGGCTGCGCGTGCAGCACCTCGCGGCCATGGCCGAAGTCCGGCACGTCGCAGGCCGACAGCACCCGCGCCACATCCTGTTCGGTCACCACGGTGCTTTCCACCTCGACCTGCCCCGCCAGCCCGTAGCTGCGCGGCTCGGCGCCCGAGAAACAGACGATCACGTGATCGACCCGGATGCCCGCCATCTTCTGCGCCGCCTGCACGGCGGTGCGGATGGCGCGCTCGGTCTCGCCCATGGCGGCGATCTCGCCGAATTTCACCCCGCGCGAGCGGGTCGTGGCGGCGCCGATCACCCGGAACCCCGACTGGCCGGCCAACGAGCCCACCCCGTCGTCGCCCATCTTTTCACTGCCATCGAAGCGCAGCACCAGACAGGCGATCTTGGAACTGCCCACGTCCAGGATCGCCACAACCCCCCGCTGCATCGCCGCCTTGCGCATGTTGCGCATGGCCCGCTGGGATTCATAGAGCTCGATCATTATTGGTTTTCTCCGGTCTCCATGGCCTTGATCCGCCAGTATTCGCCTATCGCCTCGCCGTTCAACCGCAGCGTCGGACGCTGCGGCAGGCGCAGATCCACCGCCGCGATGTCGCGCGCGAGCATGTCCACCGCCTGATCCATGGCAATGGCGCGCTCCAGCGCGCGCACGGCGTCCTTTTCGGGCAGCAGGATGCGTTGACCGCGATCCAGCACCACATCCCAGCGCCGCTCGCCGATCCGCTCGAGCCCGCGCAGCCGCCCGCTCAGCGGCGCCGCGGCGGCAATCAGCGCCACCGCCTCGGGCACATGCGCATCGGCGCCCTTGCCCGCGACCACCGGAAGCTGCGGATACTCCGCCCGCGACAGCGCCGGCCCGACGCGGGCACCCAGACGGTCGAGCAGCTCCAGCTCGCCCCCCTCGCGCCACAGCACCGCCGGCACACGCTCGGTCACGTCGATCTGAAGCACCCCGCCCTGACGAATGCGCAGTTGCACCTTCCGGACCGCGTCCAGCCCCGAAATCGTCTCGCGCATGTGGTCGAGATCGAGATCGAAGGAGCTGACGGGAAAATCAATCGGCAAAATCTCGCGGATGTCCTCGGCAACCCCGGAACTGGCGCCGTCGATCGCCATGAGGTTGACCATGAACTCGGGCCGCGTCTCGACCTGGTTGCGCAGCGCCGCGATGCCATCGACCACGGCGGTGCGGTGATCCTCGTAGGAGAAATACCAGCTTGTCGCGCCGAAACCGATCAGCGCCGGCAGACCGACCCGCAGCGCCAGGCGAAAGAGCGGCGTGAGCATCAGCCGTTCGATGCGGTAGGTCAGACGCGAGGGCGCCGGGTCGGGGCGGTGGACCTGCGACGCGGGGGGCTCGGTCATCGGTTGCAAGATGCGTCCTCCACAAGCCAGCGACAGAACTGCCCGAAGGAGTAGCCGAAAAGCTGCGCCTGTTCGGGCACCAGCGAGGTCGGCGTCATGCCCGGCTGGGTATTGGTTTCCAGCAGCACCAGCCCCGCCAGCCCCTTGCGCTCGTCCCAGCGAAAATCGGTGCGGCTGGTGCCCCGGCAACCCAGCGCCTGATGCGCGCGCAACGCATAGTCGAGACAGGCGTCGAAGATCTCCTGCGGGATCTCGGCGGGCAGCACATGGCGCGACCCGCCCGCCTTGTATTTGGCGTCGTAATCGTACCAGCCCTCGGTGAGGATGTCGGTCACGGTCAGCGCCCGGTCGCCCATCACCGTGGTGGTCAGCTCGCGCCCCGGCACATAGGCCTCGACCATCAGCGTCTCGGGCATCTCTGCGGCGAGGCGCGGTGGCGAATTGGCCCCTTCCTGCACCAGATAGACACCCACGGAGGAGCCCTCGTTATAAGGCTTCACCACATAGGGCGGCGCCATGACATGGCGCGCTTCGATCTCGGATTTATCGGCCAGACAGCTTTCGACCACCGGCAGCCCGGCGGCGCGATAGACCTGTTTGGTGCGTTCCTTGTCCATGGCCAGCGCCGAGGCCAGCACACCGGAATGGGTATAGGGTAGCCCCAACCATTCCAGCAGCCCCTGCACGCAGCCATCCTCGCCCCAACGGCCATGCAGCGCGTTGAACACGACATCGGGCGCGAGTGCGGTCAGCACCTGCGCCAGATCGGGGCCGGCATCGACCTCGGTGACCTGGAATCCTTCATCCCTCAAAGCGGCGGCACATTCCCGCCCGGAACTGAGCGACACCTCACGTTCGGAGGAAGGTCCGCCCAACAATACCGCCACTTTCGGGTTTGCCCTGCTCGACATCCCCAAAACCGCCTCGAATGACGGGGCTTTGCGCCCCTTGTTCTGCCTTGGGGGTGGTCCCCCTTATCTGCAGCAACCTTGCTCTTGGTTGCGCGGGCTGCTGCGCCCGTATTGCGCCGTTTTTACGGCGTCAGGTCTTTGCGGGTTCACCGACCCGCATGATTTCCCAATGTAACTCTATTCCGCTGTGTTGGAAAACCCTTTTTCGCACCTCCTCGCCCAATCCTTCCAGATCGGCGGCGGTTGCCTCTCCGGTGTTCACCAGAAAGTTGGAATGCTTGGGCGACATCTGCGCCCCGCCCCGGGTGGCGCCGCGCATTCCCGCATCGTCGATCACCTTCCAGGCCTTCAGCTCGTGGCTGTCGTCGGCCCGGCCCGTAGAGCTGAATCCCGACGGGTTGCGGAAGGTGGAGCCGGCGCTGCGGTCCTTCGTGGGCTGCGTCTCGTCGCGCTTGCGAAGCTGCGCGGCCATCTGCGCCTCCAGCGCCGCGGGATCGCCCTCGGCCCCTTCGAACACTGCCTCGATCAGCACCCAGCCCTCGGGCAGCGTGCTTTGCCGGTAGCCGAGGCGCAGATCCTCCGGGCGCAAGGTCACCAGCGCGCCCTCGCGGGTCACCGCCCGCGCCTCGACCAGATGGTCGGCCACATAGCTGCCGTAGCAGCCCGCGTTCATCCGCACCGCGCCGCCGACGCTGCCCGGGATGGTGCGCAGAAAAGTCAGATCGACCCCCGCCTCGGCGGCCCGCCTGGCCACATGGGAATCCAGCGCCGCGGCCCCGGCGGTGACCCGGCGGCCCGTGACCGAAATGCCGTTGAAGCCCCGCCCCAGCCGGATCACCACGGCGCGAAGACCGCCGTCGCGCACGATGAGGTTCGAGCCGACGCCCATGGGAAAGACCGCCCGCCCGGCGGGCAGCGCGCGCAGGAAGGCTTGCAGATCCTCCAGATCGGCGGGCTGAAAGAACAGCTCGGCCGGGCCGCCCACGCGCAGCCAGGTCAGTTCGGACAGCGGGCGGTTCGGCACCAGCCGTCCACGGGTCTCGGGAAGCGTCTCAGTCATGCCCCGCCTTCTGCCCTCTCCGCCGCCTGCGGTAAAGCCCCAGCGCCGCACCAAGGCAGAGCCCCAGCAGCGCCGGCGTCAGCATCAGCCAGAGCACGATCGTGTGGCCCAGCACATCCCAGCCCTGCGCGGCCCGCGCCGCCGCAAGCGTCCAGATCATCGCGCCCGCAAGCGCGGCCAGCAGCGCCAGCCCCCAGCCGCCGCGTCCCGTCCATCCCAGCCAATAGCCCGGCAGCGCGCCAAGACCGAGCGCGATCAGGGGCATCGCATAGATCATCCGCGCCTTGCCGCGCCGCGCTGCGGGCGTTCACAGCTCACCGCGCAGCTTTCCACGCAGCCAGCGCAGCAGATGACGCAGCGGCCAGCGCAGCACGCTCATCCCCGCGAAAAGCGCGATCATCCCGATCCAGGGACCGTTCTCCCAGGTGACATAGCCGAGCAGCGGGATGCCCAGCGCGATCAGCGCATAGGCCCGCGTCCAGTGATTGTCCTTCGACGGAAGCATCGCCAGAAGATTGGCGGCAATCGCCCAGAGGCAGGCCAGAAAGAGAGAAGTGGTCATGCGTGTCCCTCGCCATGCCCCCGCAGGCGCCGCCACTCTGCCCCGGATCAGCCCTGCCCCGCAAGCCCCGCGATCAGCGCCAGCGCCGACAGCACGACCCCGGCGACCGGCACCGCCATGGGCACCCGGAACGGGGCGCCGGGCACGCGCCGCTTGACCGCCACCAGCGCCGCGTTGATCAGCACGAAGACCGCCAGCAGCACCGTCGAGGTCGCCCCGGCCAATACCTCCACCGGCAGCGCCAGCGCTGCGCCGATCACCGCCAGGCCGACCAGCACGGTGCCCAGGACCGGCGTGCCGAACCGCGGATGCGCGTGATGGAAGATCCCCAGCGCGCCGCCGTCCTTGCCCAGACCGAAGAGCACCCTTGCCGCCATGACGACCTGCGCCAGCACGCCGTTCAGCGCCGCGAAGACCGCGATGGCCGAGAGAAAACCCGCGCTGCCGCCGCGTGCCTGCTGCCAGACCAGCGCCAGCGGTTGCTCGGAGGCGGCAAGCGCGGCCACCGGCACCGCGCGCACCGCCGCCCAGGCAACCAGCGCGTAAAGCACCGTGGTCACGAGGAGCGAGAGCAGGATGGCGCGTGGCAGGGTGCGCGTCGGATTGCGCACCTCCTCGGCCATGTTGACCATGTCCTCGAAGCCGATGAAGGCGAAAAACGCCAGCAGCGCCCCGGCGCCGATCCCGGTCCACATGCCCGGCAGCGCGGCGGGCTCACCGGGAACCGGAGCCGCCCCGGCGCCGGCCCAGACGATCAGCCCCAGCCCGGTCAACTCGATCGCGGTGAACAGCGCCGCGAGCCCGAGGCTTTCGAGCACCCCCAGCGCCGCCACCAGGATCAGCACCAGCCCGAGCCCCGCGATCCCCGCCCAGACCGGCAGATCCACGATGCCCGTCAGATAGCCCACACCGCCGCGCAGCACCGCCGCGGCCGAGATCGTGCCCGCAAGCACGATGGCGAGCCCCACCAGCACCGCCAGCCGGGGCATGTTCAGCCCCGCACGGATATAGGCGGCTTCCCCCGCGGCCTCGGGCACCCGCGCCGACCATTCTGCATAGGACAGCGCCGTCGGCGCCGCGATGGCGCCCGCGATCAGAAAGGCCAGCGGTGCCCAGAGGCCCGCGGCCTCGGCCACGGCGCCGACGAGCACATAGATGCCCGCCCCCACCATGACACCCACGCCATAGGCGGTCAGCAGCCCCAGCCCGATACGCCGTTTCAGTTGCTCGCTCATTCCCGCCCTCGCCGGTCCCAAGAATTTTCCTGCGAAAATTCTTGGGATCTTCCGCAGGATGATGAAGATTTTTCGCAGGAAAAATCTTCGTGCCGCCGCTCAGTCGCGAAGACGTTGCGGCAGGTTGTTCGCCCAGGCCGAGATCGTCCCCGCCCCCAGACAGACCACCATATCGCCCGGCCGCGCCTGTTCGCGCACCAGCCGTTCCAGATCGTCCTCGTTCAGAAGCGCGCGGGCGTGGCGATGGCCATGACGGATCAGCCCCGCCACCAGATCGTCGCGCGTGGCGCCCTCGATCGGCGCTTCGCCCGCCGCATAGACCTCGGCGATCGCCACCACATCCGCCTCGTTGAAGCAGGAGCAGAAATCGTCGAAAAGCGCGTGCAGCCGGCTGTAGCGATGCGGCTGGTGCACCGCGATGACACGCCCCTCCGAGGCCTGGCGCGCGGCCTTCAGCACCGCGGCGATCTCCACCGGGTGATGGCCATAATCGTCGATGATCGTCACGCCATTGACCTCGCCCACCCGGGTGAAGCGCCGGTTGACCCCGCCGAAAGCGGCCAGCGCCGCGCGGATCTCGGCGCGCTTCATGCCCAGATGCCGCGCCACCGCCACCGCCGCCAGCGCGTTCGACACGTTGTGATCGCCCGGCATCGGCAGGGTGCAACCCTCGATCCGGGTATCCTCGCCCTGCAACAGAATGTCGAAATGCGCCACGCCCTTCTGGTAGGTCAGGTTCACCGCCCGCACATCCGCCTGGGCGTTGAACCCGTAGGTCACCACGCGGCGGTCGCTCACCCGGCCCACAAGCGCCTGCACCTCGGGGTGATCGGTGCAACAGACCGCCAGCCCGTAGAAGGGGATGTTCGAGACGAACTGATAGAACCCGTCGCGCAGGTTCTCGATGCTGCCCCAATGCTCCATATGCTCGGGGTCGATATTGGTGACGATGGCAATGGTCGCCGGCAGCCGGTTGAAGGTGCCGTCCGATTCATCGGCCTCCACCACCATCCATTCGCCCTGCCCCATGCGCGCGTTCGAGCCATAGGCGTGGATGATCCCGCCATTCACCACCGTGGGATCGAAATTGCCCGCGTCGAGCAGCGTTGCCACCATGGTCGTCGTGGTGGTCTTGCCATGGGTGCCGGCCACCGCGACATTGGATTTCAGCCGCATCAGCTCGGCCAGCATCTCGGCCCGGCGCACCACCGGCAGGCCGCGCCGGCGCGCCTCGTCGAGCTCGGGGTTGCCACGCTTGATCGCCGACGAGATCACCACCACCTCGGCATGCTCCAGATTTTCCGCCGTCTGGCCCTCGAAGATATGCGCCCCGAGCGCCTCCAGCCGGTCGGTGATCTTCGAGCGCTTGAGATCCGAGCCCTGCACCACATAGCCGTGATTGAGCAGCACCTCGGCGATGCCCGACATGCCGATCCCGCCGATCCCCACGAAATGAATGGGCCCCACATCGCCCGGAAGTTTGGTTGCGGCGTTCATCATGCCCCCCTCGGCGATGCGTTCGTGTTTCATGCCTGCCCGTCCTCTGCTGCCTGATCTTGTTGCTGGCTGTCGATCCCCGCCAGATAGTCCACAAGCGCCGCCAGATGTTCCGCCGCCTGCGGTTTCGAGACCGCCAGCGCCGCCCGCGCCATCTGCGCGGCACCCTCCGGATTGGTGAGCACCGCCATGAGCGCCTCGGCCATGCTCTCGACCGTGAGCCGGCTTTCCGGAATGCGGATCGCGGCGCCCGCGTCCACCAGCGCCTGGGCATTCACCGTCTGATGGTCCCCCGCCGCAACCGCATAGGGCACCAGGATCGAGGGACGGCCGATCACCGAAATATCCGCCACCGAGGACGCGCCGGAGCGCGACACCACAAGCTGCGCCTCGGAGGCGCGGGCCGGGATGTCGGTGAAGAAGGGCTGCACATCGGCGGAGATCCCGTGCTCGGCATAAAACGCCGCGACCCGCGCGCCGTCCTCGTCGCGGGCCTGATGCGAGACCCGCAGGTTGCGCAGCAGCTCCATCGGCAGCGAGGCGATGGCGGGCGGCACGATGTCCGACAGGACCCGCGCGCCCTGGCTGCCGCCGATCACCAGCAGCGCCATCGGGTAGTCGCCCGGCACGATATAGCCCGCGCCGGCCCGGTCGCTGACCGCCATGCGCACCGGGTTGCCGGTATGAATGCCCTCGACCCCCTCGGGCAGCTCGGTGGGCCAGGTGCCGCAGGCCACCACATCGACCTTGCTGGCAAAGATCTCGTTCACCCGCCCCAGAACGCCGTTCTGTTCGTGGATCATGCGCGGCAGCTTCATCAGCCAGGCCGCCCCCAGTGCCGGGATCGACGGGTAGCCGCCGAAGCCCACCACCACATCGGGCCGGTCGCGGCGAAACCGCATCATCGTCGCCAGCACCCCGCCCGCGACGCGGAAGGGCACGCCGAGCTTGGCCAGCAGACCGCCGCGCGCGAAGGTCGCCGAGCTGACCTGCTCGATCTCGATACTGTGGGGAAAGCCGCCGGTGTAGCGGGCACCGCGCGCATCCGTCGAGAGCTTGACCCGCCAGCCGCGGCGCAACATGATCTCGGCCAGCGCCTGCGCGGGGAACATATGCCCGCCGGTCCCGCCTGCCGCGATGACCAGAAGAGGGGGGCGGAACCGCTCTGCCATCTCAGTCATCTCCCTCCTTCGCCGCCGGCGCGGAGCACGCAAGGCGCCCCCACGGTCGGACCACAGCCGCATTCCATGGCGGGCCGCCACGGGGCCCGACACAATATCTGGGCTTCCTTAGCGCAGCGCCGCAGCCGGGTGAAGCCCTGCCCGCCATCGCCGCCGCGCGCGCCGGGCGAAACCCGGCCTCAGCGCTGCCGGCCGCGCAGGATTTCGCCGATCTCGCCCTGCGGGCGCGAACGGGTGAAGGCCAGAAGCATCCCCACGGCGATCCCGCCGGCGATCAGCGACGAGCCGCCATAGCTCACGAAGGGCAATGTCATGCCCTTGGCGGGCAGCAGCCGCACCGCCACGCCCATATTGATCATCGCCTGAACCCCGAACATCGCGGCAAGCCCGGTGCCCGCCAGACGGATGAAGGGATCGCGCTCGCGCATCAGCCGCAGCAGCGAGCGCACCACCACGGTGGCGTAGAGCGAGATGATGAGCAGCACCAGGATCAGGCCGTATTCCTCGGCCGCCACGGCGATGATGAAATCCGTATGGGCATCGGGCAGCGACCATTTCACCTGCCCCTCGCCGACGCCGACCCCGAAGAAGCCGCCTTCCTGGATGGCGTTGGTGGCATAGCCGAGCTGCGTGGTCGGATCGACATCCGGCGTCAGGAAGCCGTCGATGCGGCGGGCGAAATGCTCGGAATTGTTGTAGGCCACGGTGCCGCCCAGCACCACCAGCCCCGCCATGCCCACCAGCAGCAGCATCGGCGCGCCGGCGACGAACCACATGACGCCCCAGCCAAAGAGCACCAGGCTCGCCTGGCCGAAATCGGGCTGCAACGCCAGAATGAGCACGATGGTGACGGTCAGCGCAAAGGACCAGAGCTTGCCCGGCGGGCCGCCGATCTCCTGGCTGGCGGCCATCATCCAGGCCGCGACGATCACGAAGGCCGGCTTGAGGAATTCCGACGGCTGGACCGACGCGAAGCCCAGCGAATACCAGCGCACCGCCCCCTTGCCGAAATCGGTGCCGAGAAAGGGCAGCGCCAGCAGCGCGAGAAAGGCGCCGAGAAAGCCGATCACCGCCAGCCGCCGCACCACCACGGGCGACAGCATGGAAGTCAGCATCATCGCGGTCAGCGCCAGCCCGCCGAACACCGCCTGCCGCTGCACGTAGTGGAAATGCGCGAACCCGTTGCGCTCGGCCAGCGGCGGCGAGGCGGCCAGCCCCAGCAGGATGCCGATGCCGAACAGCATGAGCACGCAGGACAGCGCCCAGCGATCGACCGTCCGCCACCATTTGGGCAGAACGGGTTCGCCCTCGCGCACGGGGACCGTGCCGTAAACCATTTCCGTCATGACATCACCGCTCGTGATGGCCGGTGCCCGGCCGGATTGCCTCTGCTCGCCCGGGTTGACCCGGATCATGCAAGCGAGGGTAGCAAAGCGGGAGGAGTTTGGGAAGGCTTGGATGACGGGGCGCGTGGCCGGGCCTGCGCCTCTGCCCGCGTTTCTTGCGGGTGGACGGGGCGGGATTTCGAGTATTTGCCGGAAAGATGAAAGGGCAGAGGTCTTGCGCGGGGCGGCGTTCCGTGGTCCTGAGCGCCCATGCAGATCGACACGCTGATCCTCGGGGCCGGAGCCGCCGGCATGATGTGCGCCAGCTTTGCCGGACCCGGCACGCTGGTGGTGGATCACGCACGCGCGCCCGGCGAGAAGATCCGCATCTCGGGCGGCGGGCGCTGCAATTTCACCAATCTCGGGGTGGAGCCGGGCTGCTACCTGTCGGAGAATCCGCATTTCTGCAAATCGGCGCTGGCGCGCTACACGCAATGGGATTTCCTCGATCTGGTGGAGCGCCACGGCATCGCCTGGCACGAAAAGACGCTGGGGCAGCTCTTTTGCGACGGCAAGGCGACGCAGATCACCGCCATGCTGCTGCGCGAGATGGACGCGGCGGGGGCGGAGCTGTGGCTCTCGACCGAGCTGACCGATCTGCGCCATGACGGCGCGCGCTTTGTCGCGCGGCTGCGGCGCGAAGGGGCCGAGCGCGAGGTCTCGGCGCGTCATCTGGTGCTGGCGACCGGCGGCAAGTCGATCCCCAAGATGGGCGCGACCGGGCTGGCCTATGACATCGCCACGCGCTTCGGGCTTGCGCTGGTGCCGCCGCGCCCCGGGCTGGTGCCCTTCACCTTTCCCGAGGGGCGGTTTGCCGGGCTTGCGGGCCTGTCGCTTCCGGTCCGCGCCGGCAACGCCCGCGCGGGGTTCGACGAGGCGCTGCTCTTCACCCATCGTGGCCTGTCGGGCCCGGCCATCCTGCAATTGTCGAGCTACTGGCGCGAGGGCGAGCCAATCTCGGTCGATCTTCTGCCCGGCATGGATGCCGAGGCGCATCTGCGCGCCGCCCGGCAGGAGGCGGGGCGCCGGGCGCTCACCACCGCGCTGGGGCAGATCCTGCCGCCGAAACTGGTGGCCTATCTGGGCAAACAGATGGATCTGACCAGCAATCTCGCCGATCTCTCCGACCGGCGGATCGCGGTGCTGGCCGAGGCGCTGCACGGCTGGGAACTGCGCCCGCAGGGCACCGAGGGCTGGCGCACCGCCGAGGTGACGCTGGGCGGGGTCGGCACCGATGCGCTCTCGTCGCGGACCATGGAGGCCAAGGCGGTGCCGGGCCTGTATGTGATCGGCGAGGCGGCGGATGTGACCGGCTGGCTCGGCGGCTATAATTTCCAGTGGGCCTGGTCCTCCGGTGCCGCCTGCGGGCGGGCGATCGCCGCCCGGCGCACCGGCGGCTGAGGCCCGCCTTCGCTCAGAGCCCCAGCCCGGCGCGCACCTTGGCCGCGAAATCCTCGCCGCGCTGCTCGAAATTGTCGTATTGATCGAAACTCGCCGCCGCGGGCGCCAGCAGCACCACCTCGCCGGCCTGCGCCTCCGCCATGGCACGGGCGACGGCGGTGGCCATCTCGGTGCAGATCTCGGCCTCCACCCCCGGCAGCCCCAGCGCGAACCCCGCCGCCTCGCGGCCGATCACATAGGCTTTCACGACATGCCCGAGCCCCGGCGCCAGCCCCTCGAGCCCGCCCTCCTTCATCAGCCCGCCACAGACCCAGCGGATGCGTGGAAAGGCCTGCAACGCCTTCAGCGCCGCATCCACATTGGTGGCCTTGGAATCGTTCACATAGGTCACGCCGTCCCGCTCCGCCACGATCTGGCTGCGGTGCGGCAGCCCGGCAAAGCTGTGAAACGCCGCCTCGATGACGCGCGGCGCCAGCCCCAGCGCCCGGGTCGCCGCATAGGCGGCGCAGGCGTTCTGGTGATTGTGCGCGCCGGGCAGCCCGCGCACCTCGCGCAGATCGATCGAGGCCACCTGCCGCGCCTTGCGCCATTCGGTGAGAAACCCCTTGCGCGCGAACACGTCCCAGCCCGGCCCCGACAGCTTGCTGCCCGAGGAAACCCGGATCACCCGGTCGTCCCCCGGCCCTTCCGAAAGCTGATTGGCCAGGTAGCGCCCGGCATCCTCGTCCACGCCGATCACGCAGCGGTCCGGCCCGCCCTCGGCAAATAGCCTGCGCTTGGCGGCGAAATAACCGCCGATACCGCCGTGCCGGTCGAGATGATCGGGCGAGAGATTGGTGAAGACCGCCACATCCGGGGTCAGCGCACGGGCCAGATCGGTCTGGTAGCTCGACAGCTCCAGCACCACGACGCCGCCCTCCCCCGGCGGGTCGATGTCCAGCACCCCGCGGCCGATATTGCCCGCAAGCTGGCTGTCGCGCCCGGCGCTTTGCAAAATGTGGTGGATCAGCGCCGAAGTGGTCGATTTGCCGTTGCTGCCGGTCACCGCCACCACCTTGGGCGGCACATCGAACATCTCCCAGTCGCCGCCGCCCAGCGAGCGGAAGAACAGCCCGATGTCATTGTCCACCGGCACCCCCGCCGCCCAGGCGGCGGCGATCACCGGGTTGGGCGCCGGGAAAAGATGCGGAATCCCCGGCGAAACCACCAGCCAGCTCACCCCCTCGAACCCGCCGGGCCGCGCCAGATCGCGGATTTCGAAGCCTTCGGCCTCGGCCTTCTCGCGGGCAGCCGGGTTGTCGTCCCAGCACAGCGGCTCCGCCCCGCCTTCGCGCAATGCCCGCGCCGCCGACAGCCCCGACCGGCCCAGCCCCAGAACCGCCACGCACCGCCCTTCGAACCCGGATACCGCAATCATGCCTGCCCCTCGCACTGCAGAAATCCCCCAAGCGCTACCGCATGTGCGGCGCCTTGACCAGAGAGCCCCCTGCGCTTCTTCTCTTTGCAAATACGCCCCGCGACGCCGGCCCTCCCGCGCCCAGCCGGCCCCCAAAGGCGCCGCTACCCGCGAAGAGCCCGGCAACGGGCGATGAGCGCCGCCGCTCAGCGCAGCTTCAGCGTCGCCAGCCCGATCAGCGCCAGGATCAGCGAGATGATCCAGAACCGGATCACGATCTGCGGCTCCGCCCAGCCCTTCTTCTCGTAATGATGGTGGATCGGCGCCATCAGGAACACCCGTTTGCCGGTGCGCTTGAAATACAGCACCTGGATGATCACCGAGAGCGCCTCGACCACGAAGAGCCCGCCGACGATGGCCAGCACGATCTCGTGCTTGGTGGCCACCGCGATCGCCCCCAGCGCGCCGCCCAGCGCGAGGCTGCCGGTGTCGCCCATGAACACCGCCGCCGGTGGCGCGTTGTACCACAAAAACCCCAGCCCGCCGCCGATGAGCCCGGCGGTGAAGATCAGGATTTCGCCGGTGCCCGGCACGTAATGCACGTCGAGATACTCGGTGAAATCGGTGCGCCCCACCGCATAGGCGATGATCCCCAGCGTGCCGCCCGCGATCATCACCGGCATGATCGCCAGCCCGTCGAGCCCGTCGGTCAGGTTCACCGCATTGGCCGCGCCCACGATCACGATCATCGCGAAGGGCACGAAGAGAATGCCCAGATCCAGCAGCGCGTTCTTGAAGACCGGAAAGGCCAGCTGCCCCGAAAGCTCTGCCGGATGGAACCAGGCGGCCCAGGCACCCGCGATGCCCGCGATCAGAAAGCCCAGCAAAAGCCGCACCTTGCCGGACACGCCCGCAGTGGTCTGCTTGGTCACCTTGGCGTAGTCATCGGCAAATCCGATGGCGGCATAGGACATGGTGACAAACAGCACCATCCACACGAACGGGTTGTCGAGCCGCGCCCAGAGCAGCGTCGAGGTCAGCAGCGCGCCGACGATCAGCAGCCCGCCCATGGTGGGTGTGCCCGCCTTGACGAAATGCCCCTCGGGGCCGTCGCTGCGGATCGGCTGCCCCTTGCCCTGGCGCTTGCGCAGAACGTCGATCAGCGGCCGGCCGAAGAGGAATCCGAAGATCAGCGCGGTCAGAAACGCCCCGCCCGCGCGGAAGGTGATGTAGCGGAACAGGTTGAACAGGTCGCCCCCGTCGCTGAGGTTGGTCAGCCAGTACAGCATGCTCCGGTCCTTCTCACCCGTTACCGCCCGCGGGGGATACGCCCATTTTCCGGATCGCGTCAACCACGCGCGCCAGCGCCATCGAGAGCGATCCCTTGACCAGCACCACGTCCCCCGCATCGAGGTCGTGACGCACCCGTTCGGCCATGGCGGCGCTGGTCTCCGCCCAGTGGCCGCGCTTCTCCAGCGGCAGCGCGGACCAAAGTTCGCGCATCAGCGGACCCACGCAATGCACAAGGTCGATCTTCGCCATCGAGGGCAGCGCCGCCACCGCCCGGTGCAGCGTATGTTCCTCCGCGCCCAGCTCCTTCATATCGCCCAGATAGGCGATGCGGCGGCCATGGGAGACGCGGCCCAGCCCGTCGCGCGGATGGGTGCCCGCCAGCACCTCCAGCGAGGCGGCCAGCGAGGCGGGGTTGGCGTTATAGGCGTCGTCGATCAGTTCCAGCGTCAGATGCGTTTCGACCGGATCGAGCAGGATCAGCTCGCGCAGCCCCCGCCCGGCAACGGCCTGCCACTGCCCCAGCGCGGTGATCGCCAGCGCCCGGTCGAGCCCCAGCGCATGGGCCACCGCCAGCACGCTCATGCCGTTGACCGCGAAATGCCGCCCCGGCACCGCGACCTTGTAAAGAATGGGCGTGCGCCAGGCCCGGCCCTGCGCCACCGTCGTGGCATCGCCCACCGTCACCTCGGTGATCCGGTGATGATTGCCCACCGCCTCGCCGAAGGTAAGGATCTGCGCGCCCTTCGCCTCGGCCATGGCGATCAGGATCGGGGTCACCTCCAGATCGCCGTTGATCACCGCCACGCCACCGGGCTCCAGCCCCTCGAAGATCGCGCCCTTCTCGCGCGCGATGCCTTCGATATTCTCGAAGGCGGCCAGATGCGCGGGCGCGACGATGGTGATCAGCGCCACATGCGGCCGTGCCATGCGGCTCAGCGGTGCGATCTCGCCGGGATGGTTCATGCCGATCTCGATCACGGCGAAATCCACGTCCCTCGGCATCCGCGCCAGCGTCAGCGGCACCCCCCAGTGGTTGTTGTAGCTCTTCTCGGCGGCATGCACCGAACCCTGCGCGCCCAGCACGCAGCGCAGCATCTCCTTGGTCGAGGTCTTGCCGACCGAGCCCGTCACCGCCACGACCTGCGCCCGCGTGCGCGCCCGCGCCGCGATGCCCAGCCGTTCCAGCCCGGCCTGCACATCGTCGACCAGCAGCAGCCGGTCCTCGTCCACGCCCTCGGGGATGCGGCTCACCAGCGCGGCGGCGGCGCCCTTCTCCAGCGCCTGCGCCACGAACTCGTGCCCGTCCCGCGCCGCGGTCAGCGCCACGAACAGATCGCCCGGCGCCAGCGTGCGCGTGTCGATGGAAACGCCCGTGGCCTCCCAATGCCCCGTGGCCTGCCCGCCGGTGGCCGCAGCCGCTTCCCTTGCCGTCCAGAGCGTCACAGGCCCCTCCCGTCCAGCGCCGCCACCGCGACGCTCGCCTGTTCCACATCGTCGAAGGGATAGACCGTGTCGCCGACGATCTGCCCGGTCTCATGTCCCTTGCCGCAGACAAGCAGCGCGTCGCCCGGCCCCAGCAGATCGACGCCGCGCAGGATTGCCTCGGCGCGGTCGCCCACCTCGGTGGCGCCCGGCGCCCCGGCCAGCACCTGCGCCCGGATCGCCGCCGGATCCTCGGAGCGCGGATTGTCGTCGGTCACGATCACCATATCGGCCTGTTCGGTTGCGGCGCGGCCCATCAGCGGGCGCTTGCCCGCGTCGCGATCGCCGCCCGCGCCGATGATGGCGATGAGCCGCCCCATCACATGCGGGCGCAGCGCCTTGATCGCGGTCGACACCGCATCGGGCGTATGGGCGAAATCCACATAGACCGCCGCGCCGTTCTCGCGGGTTGCCGCGAGTTGCATGCGCCCGCGCACGGTCTCCAGCCGCGGCAGCGCGCGGAACACCTCCTCGGCCTCGGCGCCGCAGGCAATGACCAGCCCGGCGGCCAGCAGCGCGTTCTGCCCCTGAAACCCGCCGATCAGCGGCAGCCGGAGCTGCTCCACCACCCCGTGCCAGCTCAGGCGCAGCTCCTGCCCGGTGGCGTCGAAGCGCTGACCCAAAAGGCGCAGCGCCGCGCCCTCGGCCTCGCCCACGGTCAGCACCTCCTGACCGCGCGCCTTGGCGATGGCCAGCATGTCGATGCCGCGCGCGTCGTCGATATTGATGACGGCTGTGCCCTCCTCGGGCAGCACGCGGGCGAAAAGCCCGGCCTTGGCGGCGAAATACTCCTCGAAATCGGCGTGGTAATCGAGGTGATCCTGGCTGAAATTGGTGAACCCCGCCGCCACGAGCTGCACCCCGTCGAGCCGCCGCTGGTCGAGCCCGTGGCTCGACGCCTCCATCGCCGCGTGGTCGACGCCTTCGGCGGCGGCCTCGGCCAGCGCCCTGTGCAGCGTGATGGGCTCGGGCGTGGTGTGACGCAGCGGCGCCTGCCAGTCGCCCTCGACCCCGGTGGTGCCGAGATTGACCGCACGATAGCCCAGCTCCTGCCAGAGCCGGCGCACAAAGGTCGCAACGGAGGTCTTGCCGTTGGTGCCGGTCACCGCCACCATCGTCGCGGGCTGCGCCCCGAAGAACAGCGCGCAAGCATAGGCCAGCGCCTGGCGCGGATCGGCGGCGATCACCAGCGCCGCCTCGCTCTCCCCCAGCGCCTCGCGGGCGATCTCGGCGCCCTCGGCATCGGTCAGCACCGCCACCGCGCCCTGCGCCAGCGCGGTCTCGACAAAGCGCGCGCCATGCAGCTTGGTGCCCGGCATCGCCGCGAAAAGATGCCCCGGCATCACCGCCCGGCTGTCCACGGAAATGCCGCTCACCTTCGCCTCGCGCCCGCCCCGCGCGGTCAGGCCCAGATCCGAGAGGCTTTTCTCCCCGCTCATGACAGCCCTTTCATCTTTCCATAAATACTCAGATCCGCCCCGGGCCAGAGGCGCCGTCAGTTGCGGACCAGCGTGACCCCCGTCACTTCGCCCAGATCGTATTCCGGACGCAAGCCCAGAAGCGGCGCGATCCGGCCGATCATCTCGGCGGCCACCGGCACGGCGGTCCAGCCGGCGGTGCGGCGCGGCTTCGAGCCCGAGGTCTCGACCGGCTCGTCCAGCGTGACGATCAGCACGTATTTCGGATCCTGCGCCGGGAACATCGAGGCGAAGGTGGCG
Organism: Salipiger pentaromativorans; assembly: GCF_024721115.1. GTDB lineage: Bacteria > Pseudomonadota > Alphaproteobacteria > Rhodobacterales > Rhodobacteraceae > Salipiger > Salipiger pentaromativorans. The sequence continues at coordinate 345,941 of NZ_JAMDHK010000001.1, forward strand.
ATCACCTTGTCCTTGTAATAGCCGCCGCCACGCTCCTTGGGCTTGTCCGCCGTGCCGGTCTTGCCACCAACGTGATAGCCCGGCACCTCGCCAAAGCTCGCGGTGCCCTCGCTCACCACCTTGCGCAGCATGTCCCGCGCCGAGGCCGCCACCGGTTCGGACAGCACCCGCGGCCCCAGCTTGGGCCCGCGCTGTTTCAGCAGCGTCGGGGTCACCAGATGGCCGCCATTGGCAATCGCCGAATAGGCCGCCGCCAGATGCAGCGGCGACGAGCTGAGACCGTGGCCGTAGGAGATCGTCACCGCCGACAGATCCGTCCATTTCGCCGGCAGCAGCGGCTTGCCGCCATTCGCCTCGACGATTTCCAGCGGCGTCGGCTCGAAAAAGCCGAGCTGTTTCAGAAAGGCCTGCTGACGCTCCTTGCCGATGGCCAGCGCCAGCTTGCCGGTGCCCCGGTTGGAGCTCTTGATGATGATCTCCTCGACCGGGATCTCGCCGTAATTATGCCCGTCGAACTCGCCGATGCGGTGGCCGCCCACCTTGAAGGGCGGGCGCGTGTCGATCACCGTCTGGGCGTTTACCAGACCCAGCTCCATCGCCTGCGCGGCAGCGAAGATCTTGAAGGTCGAGCCCAGCTCGTACACCCCCTGCACCGCGCGGTTGAACAGCGGGCTGTCGCTGGGGTTGCCCTCGGTCGGCGGGCTGGGCCGGTCGTTGGGGTCGAAATCGGGCAGCGAGGCGATGGCGATCACCTCGCCGGTATGCACATCCATCAGCACCGAGGCGGCACCCTTGGCGTTCATCAGCCGCATGCCGGCGTCGAGCACCCGTTCGGTCGCCGCCTGGATGGTCAGGTCGATGCTCAGTTCCAGCGGCGCGCCCTCGCGCGCCGGATCGCGCAGGGTGTCGTCGAAGAATTTCTCGACCCCCGCGGTGCCCACCACCTCGGCCGAGTTCACCCCCTCGCGGCCAAAGCTGGCGCCGCCCATGATATGGGCCGCCAGCGCGCCATTGGGGTAAAGCCGCATCTCGCGCGGGCCGAAAAGCAGCCCTGGCTCGCCGATGTCATGCACCGCCTGCATCTGCTCGGGGCTGATTTTCTTCTTCACCCACAGAAACTTGCGTTTCTCGTCGGTGAAATCCTTGATCATCCGCTCTTCATCGAGATCGGGGAAGATCGCCTTCAGCTCCTTCGCCGTGCGCAGCGGCTCGATCATCTGCTGCGGATGGGCGTAAAGCGAATGGGTCTCCATATTCGTCGCCAGGATGCGCCCCTGCCGGTCGACAATATCCGACCGGCTGGCGATGATCGAGGCGCCGGTGGCCTGGGCGCGCGGCTCGCTCGGCTCCGAGCCCGCCAGCACCCCCATGCGCACACCGATGGTCCCGAAGGCGCAGAAGAACAGCGCGCCCAGCACCAGCAGACGGCCTTCGGCGCGCACCCGGGCGCGGTCGCGCATCTGCTCGTGGCGGATACGGATGTTCTCGCGTTCGATGGCGTCGGGGTTCTCGCCCTTGCGGCGGGCGTCGAGGATGCGGGCCAGCGGGCGGAGCGGCGTGCGGGTGGTCATTGCGTGGCCCCCGCGCTGGTGACATCGACCGGCTCGGTGATGACCAGCGGCGCGGTCACCGGGTAAGAGACCTGATCGACGCGCCCGTATTGATCCGCATGCATGGGCAGTAGGCCGAGCCGGGGGAAGTTGATCTCGGCCAGCTCGCGCAGCCGGTCGGGGCGGTTGAGATAGGCCCATTCCGCGCGCAGGATGGCCAGCCGCGCCCGCGCATCGGCGATGTCGCGATGCAGGTCCTCCACATGATCCAGTGCGGCCTGGGTCTGGTAGTTCTCGCGATAGGCCCAGAAGGCCAGCCCGATCAGACCCAGAAAGGTGGTCACGTAAAGCAGCGTCCGCATCAGCGTTTCCCCTTCAGTTGCGGCATGTTCAGCGTTTCGGCCCCGATGTCGCCCGGGGCCGCCTCGGTGCGCTTGCCGATGCGCAGCCGGGCCGAGCGCGACCGCGGATTGGCGCTCAGCTCTTCCTCGTCGGGCCCCACGGCCTTGCGCGTCACCAGCACGAAGCGCGGCGCCTCGGTCTCGGCCTCGGGCGCATAGCGGCTGACCGACCCCAGCCGGCCGGAACGCGCCTGAAGGAAGCGTTTGACCATGCGGTCCTCGACCGAATGGAAGGTCACCACGCAAAGCCAGCCGCCGGGCTTCAGCGCCCGTTCGGCGGCCATGAGCCCGCGCCAGAGCGCGCCGTATTCGTCGTTCACCGCGATGCGCAGCGCCTGAAAGCTGCGCGTCGCCGGGTGCGACTGGCCGGGTTTCGGACGCGGCAGGCAGGCCTCGACAATGGAAGACAGCCGCGCCGTGGTCTCGATGGGCTCCTCGCTGCGCGCCTTGACGATGGCCCGCGCGATGCGGCGCGAGGCGCGCTCCTCGCCATAGGTGTAAAGCACGTTCGCCAGCGTGGTCTCGTCCAGCCGCTTGACCAGATCGGCGGCGCTTTCGCCCGCCTGCTCCATGCGCATGTCGAGCGGCCCGTCCTTCTGGAAGGAAAAGCCGCGCTCCGCCCGGTCGAGCTGCATCGAGGAGACGCCGAGATCCAGCACCACCCCCTCCACGCCCGTGGCGTGACGATCCATATTGGCGAAATTATCCTCGACCAGCTCCAGCCGGTCGCCATACTCGCCGATCCACTCGGCGGCCATCTGATGGGCGAGCGGATCGCGGTCGATGCCGATCACCTTGTCGGCGCCCGCCTCCAGCAGCCCGCGGGCATAGCCCCCCGCCCCGAACGTGCCGTCGATCCAGGTGCCATGCACCGGCGCCACGGCCTCCAGCAGGGGACGCAGGAGGACCGGGACATGCGGCGCGCCGTCGTTTTGCTCCGCCGCAGGTGCCATTCAGACCTCCTCGTCCTCGTCGTCATCCTCGTCGAGCAGCGTCAGCGGGTCGTCGGCGAACTCGTCCAGCTCCTCCTCGGTCTCGGCCACATCGGCCTCGTAGGCCGCAGGCTCCCAGATCTGGAAGGTGTCGACGTTGGACGCGAACTGCGCCTCGCCCTCGAGGCCGATCTTTTCACGCAGCTTGGCCGGCAGCACGATGCGGCCGGTCTCGTCCACGCTGGTGGTCATCGACTGGGTGGAGAACAGACGTTCGAGGATACGGCGCTTCTTGGAGCCACGCTTCATCCGGCTGATGCGGTCCTCGACCGCCTCGATTTCCTCGATCGTGTAGCATTCGAGATATTTGCGGCGCTGGTCGCCGTAGACGATCACGAAGTTCGGGTTCAGCCCCTCGACCCAATCCGGATCACCGGCTTCGAGGACACGGCGAAAAGAGGCCGGGATCGACACCCTGCCCTTGCTGTCGACCTTGTGCCGACTTTCACCTCTGAACCTTAGCCTGCGGCCCACTGTCCCTACCCGATCCCCCTGAAACGAAATACGGCGGGTTGATCTGCTGCCACCGATCAACCCGCCGCCTTGACCCGCTTTGCGGGCTAGTCCGACTGCGCGCGCCACCTGGGGGGATGTCTGCTCGCTCGCGCGCCGGATCTCGTTGTTACGATGAAGAACGGTGCCTGTATGAACCTGCTCTTTTATTGTTCTGGGATTTTATGCCGGGGTCTTTTTGTGCCCCTGTCCCGTCCCTCATCGTGATTAAATGTATGTCATGGGATTTTATGGGAGGCAATGGTTTTTTTCGGGTCCCGCCCACTGCATTTTGTCCACAGCCCCTGTGGAAAACAACATATAGCGGGCATTTTGGGAAGTCATCACGAATATGTGGTAAGCGGGAACCCGCTTTTCTCTAAATATGGTAACAGCGCTGTGAGAGAGACTGTGCCCATAAAATCCCAAAAAAATTCACAGGCCGCTCAAAACACCCCGTCAACACCCCTTGGACCGGCCTGTCCCATGGCATCTCATGTGCTGGATCGGGACGAATCCTGCCAGTCGGCGCGCGATTCCGCGACTCGCGCCGGCCCGCTCCCGCCCTCCTCCCATCAATTCCCATGGGTGCGTCCCATAACTTCCCATGGACCGGATCTCTTGCGCGACGCGGCGCGGCGCAGTATGCGGAGCGGGCCTTGGTTCCGGGCCTCAGTCCGGAGAATAGGGAACGCGGTGCAAATCCGCGACTGCCCCCGCAACTGTGAGCGGCGAGCGTCATCGGCATCACGCCACTGGGCAAGCGCCCGGGAAGGCCCGACCGGCGCTGTGACCCGCAAGTCAGGAGACCTGCCAGGGTGATCACCCTCTCCACGCGCGGGGCGCGCAGCGGAGAACGGTCCTTCCGTTCGTGGTGACAAGACGCACCGTTCGCGGAGAGCTCTTGCCTTTCCAAGAACATCACCACAGCGCCCCGCTTCCGGGGCCGATCAGGAAAGGACGACGGGACATGAAACATGTGCTCTCCACCGTCTCGGCGCTTGCGTTGCTGCCGCTTGCCGCGCAGGCGGATACCGCGCTGGAACTGGCGCCACTGACCTTTTATGCCAGCGAACTGCCGCTCGAACTGGGCCGCAGCGGCACCTCGGTCTCGGTGCTCACCGAAGACGAGATCGCCCGGGCCCCCGAAACCACGCTCGCCGACCGGCTCGACGCGCTGCCCGGCCTCTCGGTCAGCGGCAACGGCGGCCCCGGCCAGAGCACGCAGCTCCGTATCCGCGGCCTGCCGACCCAATATGCCCCCGTCTATATCAACGGCATCGAGGCAACCGACGCCTCTGCCGACAAGACCAGCTTCAACTTCGGCAATATCCTGGCCGGCGGCATCACCCGCGCCGAGGTGGTGAAGGGCTCGCAATCGGCGCTTTACGGCTCCGACGCCATCGCCGGCATCATCGCGCTGGATCTGGCCAAGGCGCCCGAGACGCCCGGACAGGAGGGCCGCGCGGCGGCCGAGGTCGGCGCCTACGGCACCAAAAGCGCGACGCTGGGCTATGGCGTCGCCGGCGAAACCTGGGGGCTGGCGCTCTCGGCATCGCGCTTCGTCACCGACGGGTTCAGCTCGATCGAGGCGCCCGGCTTTAAAGAGGACGATGCCTATCGCGCCACCCAGATCGGGCTTGATGCCTATTGGGACGTGACCCCGGACCTGCGCTTCGGCCTGTCGGGCTTCGACTATTCCGCCGAGGGCGATTACGACGCCAACGAATGGCCCAACGTCGAGGACGGCAGCTTTACCAACGATAGCTGGGGCCTGCGCGCCTATGCGCAGTTGCAGACCGGCGCGGTGGCGCATGAGCTGTCGCTGTCGCGCTTCGATGTCGATCGCAGCTTCGATGCCGGCGGCTACCACGACAGCTTCGGGTCGACCCGCGACACAGCCGCCTATTCCGGCACCTGGACCATCGCCGAGGGCCGCAGCCTGAGCTTCGGTCTCGACCGGACCACCGAAGAGGCGAATTTCACCTCGCCGGTCAACGACATCTTCTGGAACCGCATCGGGACGATCTACAGCGACGAGGAGATCGACAATACCGGCATCTTCACCGAACTCGCCTGGGCCTTCGCCCCGACGGTCGATGCGGTGTTCTCGCTGCGCCATGACGAGCATTCCGAGTTCGGCGGCGCCTGGAGCGGCCGTGCGGCACTGTCCTGGCGCGCCACCGAGGCACTGACCCTGCGCGGCGCGCTGGCGCAGGGCTATCGCGCGCCCTCGCTCTACGAGCTGTTCAGCCCGGCCTATGGCAACACCCGGCTCGATCCCGAAACCAGCTTCAGCGCCGAGATCGGCGCCGATTACGCCTTTGCCGGCGGCGCAACGCTGGGCGCGACGCTGTTCTACACCGAAATCGACGATCTCATTGATTTCGATTTCGCCACCAGCCGCTACACGCAGGTTCCGGGCACCACGGTGTCGAAGGGTCTGGAACTGGCCGGCACGCTGCCTGTGGGCGAGCGGGTCTCGCTGACCGGCGGCTTCACCTATACCGACGCGCGCGACGCCAGCGACAACCCGCTGCAAAAGGTGCCGCGCTACGATCTGTCGCTGGGGGTGGATGCCGAGATCACCGACCGGCTGACCGGCGGGCTTTCGATCAGCCACAAGGCGGATTTCCCCGGCACCTGGGGCATCGCCACCTTCCAGACGGTCGAGGATTATACCGTGGTGAATGCGCAGATTTCCTATGAAGTCCGCGATGGCGTCGAGGCCTATCTGCGCGTCGAGAACCTGTTCGACGAGGAGTATCAGGTGATCCCCGATTACGCGACCTCGGACCGCGCCGCCTATTTCGGGATCCGTGCGCGTTTCTAAGATCATAGCGCTGGCCGCCACGCTGCTTCTCGCGGGCGTGGCGGTCCGGGCCGGCGCGGCTCCGGGCCGCGTCGTCTCGCTCAATGTCTGCACCGATCAGCTTGCGCTGCTGATCGGTGCGCCGGGGCAGCTCGTCTCGGTCTCGCGGCTTGCCCATGATCCGCGCAGCTCGGCCATGGCCGAAGAGGCGCAGGCGCTGCCCGCCAATACCGCCAGCGCCGAAGAGGTGGTGCTGCTGCATGCCGATCTGGTGCTGGCCGGCAGCTACACCGCCCGCGCCGCCACGCAGATGCTGGAAAAGCTGGGCTACCGGGTCGAACGCTTCGCACCCGCCCGCTCGCTCGAGGACGCGCGGCAGAACATGCTGCGCATGGGCGCGCTGCTGGGTCGCGAGGCCCGCGCCGCCGAGGTTCTCGCCGATTTCGACGCGCGGCTCGCGGCGCTGCGCGAGACGCCTGCCCGCAAGCCGCGCGTCGCCTATTACATGCCCTTCAACGAGACCGCCGGCGCCCAGACCCTGACCGGCGATATCCTGAACGCCGCCGGCATGGCCAATCTCGCCGACGAGAAGGGCATGGCCTTTCGCGGCCGCCTGCCGCTCGAAGGTCTGCTGCTGGCCAAGCCCGACCTGATCCTCGTCAGCCGCCCCTATGACAGCCCGGCTCAGGCGACCTCGCTGCTGCAACACCCCGCGCTTCAGGCCACCGGCGCGCTGCGTCAGGTGGTGGACAGCCCGAACTGGATCTGCGGCACGCCGGCGCTGCTCGATGCGGTGGCGGCGATGCGCGATCTGCGCCACGACTGGGAGGCGGCGCAATGAGGCTCGCCCTGCCGCTCGCCGCGCTGGTGCTGGCGTTGTTCTTCACCTCGCTGGGGCTGGGATATGCCGCGCTGCCGCCGCGCGCGGTGCTGGGCGGGCTCGTGGGCCTTGGCGATCCGCTGCATGTCATGGTGATGCAGGAGATCCGCCTGCCGCGCAGCGCATTGGCCGCCCTCGTGGGCGCCGCGCTCGGGGTCTCGGGCGCCGCGATGCAGGGCTATCTGCGCAACCCGCTGGCCGAGCCGGGGCTGATCGGCGTCTCCGGCTCGGCGGCGCTCGGCGCGGTGCTGGCGCTGCAAAGCGGGCTGGCGGCGGCATTTGCGCTGGCGCTGCCGCTGATGGCGCTGCTCTTCGCGCTGGGGGCGGTGGCGCTGATCCTGCTGCTCGCGGGGCCGCGCGGCGGCTCGCTGGTGCTGATCCTCGCGGGGATCGCGGTCTCGGCGCTGGCCGGCGCGCTGACCTCGCTGGTGCTGAACCTGTCGTCGAACCCCTATGCCACCTATGAAATCGTGTTCTGGATGATGGGCTCGGTCGCCGACCGCTCGCTCACCCACCTGGCGCTGGCCGCGCCGCTCATTGCCCTTGGGGGCGCCGCGCTGCTGACGCTGGGGCGCGGGCTCGACGCGCTGACTTTGGGCGAGGACGGCGCGCAGGCGCTCGGCATCTCGCTCACCTCGCTGCGGCTGCGGCTGCTCTTCGGCACCGCCGCCGCCGTTGGCGCCGCCACCGCCGTGGCAGGCGCCGTGGGCTTTGTCGGCCTCGTGGTGCCGCATCTGCTGCGGCCGCTCTGCGGCGCGCGCCCCTCGCGGCTGCTCTGGGCCTCGGCGCTCGGCGGCGCGGCCATGTTGCTGGCCGCCGACATCGCGGTGCGGCTGATCCTGCCCGAGCGCGACCTGAAACTCGGCGTGGTCATGGCGCTGATCGGCGCGCCGCTCTTCCTGCACCTGATCTACAAGACGCGGAGGGGGTTATGAGCCTGCTCTCCCTCGACGCGCTCACCGTCAGGCGCGGGCAATGCCCCGTGGTCGATGGCGTGACCCTTTCGATCGAACCCGGCGAATGCGTCGGCCTCATCGGCCCCAACGGCGCGGGCAAGACCACGCTGATGCGCGCCGCCCTGGGCCTGATACCACACGCAGGCCAGTCCTCGCTCTCCGCCCTGCCCGCGCGCGAGCGCGCCCGCGCCGCCGCCTGGCTGCCGCAGGCGCGCGAGATCGCCTGGCCCATCAGCGTCGAGACGCTGGTGGCGCTCGGCCGGTTGCCGCATGACAGCCGCGCCGGGGCGCTTCGCGCCGATGCGGTCGGGGCCGCGCTCTCCCGCATGGGGCTGGAGGGCTTCCGCCAGCGCAAGGCCACCGAGCTTTCGGGCGGCGAACAGGCCCGCGTGCTGATCGCCCGCGCGCTGGCGCAGGAGGCGCCGCTGCTGATGGCCGACGAACCGATTGCCGGGCTCGACCCGGCGGCGCAGATCGCCACGCTGCGCATCTTCGAAGACCTTGCGCAGGAAGGCCACGCGGTGCTCACCTCGCTGCACGACCTGACGCTGGCGGCGCGCCACTGCACCCGGCTGATCCTGCTCGACCGTGGCAGGCTCGCCGCCGACGGCCCGCCGCTCGAGGTGCTGACCGAAGACACTCTCGCCCAGGTCTTTCACCTGCGCGCCCATATGCTGCAAACCGAGCACGGCCCGCTGCTGCAACCGCTCGGCGTGCTGTCCTGACCCGGCTGGGAGGCCCGAGATGACCCGGATCACCGATTTCCTCGACCGTGGCGGCCCGGCGCTCTGGGTGATCTTCGCGCTTTCGGTGGCGACGCTGGCGCTGATCCTGTGGAAGCTCTGGCGGCTGTCGCGCAGCGGCGCCTGGCGCCGCGACCGCGCCGAGCGCGCGGTGACGCTCTGGCGCGAGGGCGCGCGCGCGGCGGCACGGGATCTGCTGCGCCATCGCGGCGGGCTGCGCGCGCGCTTCCTCTCCGCCGCCATGACGGCGCTCACGACCTATCCCGAAGAGCCCGCCCGCGAAGAGGCCTCCCGCGTCGCGCGCGCCCTGCTGACCGAGGCGCGCTCCGGCCTGCGCGCGCTCGATCTCGTGGTGATGATCGCGCCGCTGATCGGCCTTCTGGGCACGGTTCTGGGCATGATCGGCGCCTTCCAGGCCTTGCAGGAGACCGGCGCCCAGGCCGATCCGGCGGCGCTCGCGGGCGGCATCTGGGAGGCGCTGCTGACCACCGCCGCCGGCATGGGCGTGGCGATCCCGGCGGCCATGGCGCTCAGCTGGTTCGACAGCGTCACCGACGCGCTCGCCCATGATTTCGAAGACCTCGCCACACGGCTCTTCACAGCGCCACGGGAACCCCAATGACCGCCCCCAGCCCTCACCCGGTACAGGTGGCCGGCGCCGGACGCCTCCGGCGGGAGTATTTGGGGAAAGATGAAACGCCCAGGCAGATCGCACCTGTGTTTCTTCTCTTTCCAAATACGCACCCGCGCCCTCTCCGCCCGCACAACGCCGGGCAGGAGACACGCCCATGCTGAACCTGCCCCAGCAGACCCGCCGCCGCCGGCCCAGCCTCACGCCGATGATCGACGTGGTGTTCCTGCTGCTGGTCTTCTTCATGCTCGCCGCCCGTTTCGGACATGTCGAGGCGCTGCCCCTCACCCTCGCCGGGGGCGGCACCGAGCGCTGGCAGGGGCCGCCCCGCCTCGTCACCGTCGCGCCCGACGCGCTGCTGCTGAACGGCCAGCCCGTTCAGGATCTGCCCGAGGCGCTGGCGCCGCTGATGCAAGGCCCCGCCGACCCGATCCTGCTGCGCCCCGCGCCCGGCACCGACACGGAACAGCTGGCGCAGGTGCTGGCCGCGCTGCGCGGCGCGGGCTTCACCGCGCTCGCCCTCATGGAGCCCGCGCCATGACCCCGCGCCTGCTGCCCGAGCGCCCCCGCCGTCCGCGCCCCGAACCCGTGGTGCCGATGATCAACGTGGTGTTCCTGCTGCTGATCTTTTTCCTGATGACCGCCAGCCTCACCCCACCCGCGCCCTTCGAGATCTCCCCGCCCACAGCGCCCGGCGAGGAGGACGCCTCGACCGACACGCTCTATGTCTCTGCCGATGGCGACATCGCGTTCGGCGAGGCCCGCGGCGAACAGGCTCTGGCCGCCGCAACCGCCTCCGGTCCCGTGCGTCTGGCCGCCGACGCCCGCCTGCCCGCCAGCGACCTGGCCCGCATCCTCGCCCGGCTCGCGGCGCTCGGCGCGCCCGAGGTCCGGCTGGTCACCACGGGAGGCGGCTGAGCCATGCGCCTTGCCGAAGCGCTGATCTTCATCCCCCTCGCGGGCGCGGTCCATCTCGCGGCCCTCACCGCCGGGCTCGACGGCGGCGGCGGCGCGCCACAAGGCGACGGTGGCGCGGATTCGGTCACGCTCCTGCCGGTCTCCGGCAACCTCGCCGCCCTGGCCGAGCGTTGGGACAGCCCGCCCGAGATCGTCGCCGCAGACGCCCCCGTCCTGCCGCCCTCACCGCCGCCAGTCCCGACCGCCGCCCTCGCCGCTAGCCCCGCGCCCTCCGCCGCCCTGCCGCCGGCCGCACTGACCGTGCCCGCTCTGCCCACACCCCCGGCGCTCGACACCGCCTCCGCGCCACCGCGCCACGCCCCGGCCCAGTCCCCCCGTCCCGAGGCCCGCCCGGTGCCCGCCGCACAACCGAAGGCCCCGGCCCGGACGGACACCGCGACCGCCCCTAAACCCGCCAGCGCCCCGCCGCGCGCCGGACAGACCGCCAAAGGCAGCCGCTCAAGCACGGCCCCGGCCAAACCCGCAGGCCCCTCAAAAGCCCAGATCGCCTCCGCCAAGGCCGATTGGGGCGCCCAGATCCGCAGCGCCGTGGCACGCGCCCAATCCCGCATCGCGCCGCCCAAGGCCACCGGCCAGGTCCGCCTGCGCATCGCGCTCACCCCGCAGGGCCGCATCGCCGCGCTGAGCCTGCTGCGCTCCTCCGGCAATGCCGAGATCGACCGCGCCGCCCTCGCGGTTGCCAAACGCGCCCGCTACCCGCGTGCGCCGCGCGCGCTCACCGCCGGAAGCTACAGCTTTGACCTTCCGCTCGCCTTCGCGCGCCGCTGAGCCCCGGAACGCGCCGCATCCGCTTGACCCCACCTCCGGCATCCCCGATACCGGGCCGCAAAGGACGCGCCCATGACCACTCCCCGCATCACCGACAGCCACTGCCACCTCGATTTCCCCGATTTCGAGGACGAGCGCCCGCAGGTCATCGCCCGCGCCCTCGAGGCCGGCGTGCACCGGATGGTCACGATCTGCACCCGGCTGCGCAACGAACCGCAGGTCCGCGCCATTGCCGAAGCCCATGCGCCGGTGTTCTACGCCGCCGGCACCCATCCGATGAGCGCCGCCGAGGAACCCCTCGCCACGGTCGAGGATCTGGTAGCGCTGGCGCAGCACCCGAAATTCGTCGGCATCGGCGAGACCGGGCTCGACTATCACTACACCGCCGAGAGCGCCGAAATCCAAAAACAATCGCTGCAAACCCATATCGAGGCAGCACAGGAAACCGGCCTGCCACTGATCATCCACGCCCGCGCGGCGGATGAGGACATGATTGACATCCTCACCACAGGACACCGCGCCAAACCCTACCCTTGCGTGCTGCACTGCTTCTCCTCCGGGCCGGAACTGGCGAGAGCCGCGCTCGATTGCGGCTTCTACCTCTCGATGTCCGGCATCGCCGCCTTCCCGAAATCGACAGAGCTCCGCGCCATCTTCGCCGCCGCCCCGCTCGACCGCATCCTGGTCGAGACCGACAGCCCCTATCTCGCGCCGCCGCCCTATCGCGGCAAGCGCAACGAGCCGGGCTATAGCGTGCACACCGCAAAGGTCGGCGCCGAAACCTTCGGCCTCTCCTACGAGGATTTCGCCGCCGCCACCGAAGCGAATTTCGACCGGCTCTTCGCCAAAGCCGCCGCCTGGGAGCCCGCATGACCGAACTGCGCTTCACCATTCTCGGCTGCGGCTCCTCCGGCGGCGTGCCGCGGCTCGGCGGTAACTGGGGCGATTGCGACCCGGCCAATCCGAAAAACACCCGCCGCCGCTGCTCCCTGCTGGTCGAGCGCGAAACCGGCGCCGGCGTCACCCGCGTGCTGATCGACACCACCCCGGACATGCGCGCCCAGTTGCTCGATGCGGGCATCGGCACGCTCGACGCGGCGGTCTGGACCCATCCGCACGCCGATCACACCCACGGGCTCGACGATCTGCGCCAGATCGTCTTCAACCGGCGCGCGCGGCTGCCGGTCTGGGCCGACGGCAACACCCAGAACGCGCTGCTCGGCAGCTTCGGCTACGCCTTCGCGCAGCCCGAGGGCAGCCCCTACCCGCCGATCCTCGATCTGCACACGATCGGGCGCGGCCCCTTCACCATCGAAGGCGCCGGCGGCCCCGTCACGCTCACGCCGATCGAGGTCAATCACGGCAGCATCGACGCGCTCGGCTTCCGCATCGGCGATTTGGCCTACATGCCCGATGTGGTCGAGATCCCGGAGCCCGCCTGGGCGCATCTCCAGAACCTCGACTGCTGGATCCTCGATGCGCTGCGCCGCACCCCGCACCCGACCCATGCCCATCTCGCCCTGGCGCTGGACTGGATCGCCAGGGCGCAGCCGAAACGCGCCGTGCTCACCAATATGCATATCGACCTCGACCACGATGCCGTCGCCGCCGAGACCCCCGATCACATCGCCCCCGCCTATGACGGCATGGTCCTGCGCTATGCGCTCTGACCCGGCCCCGCTGCTTCTTCTCTTTCCAAATACGCACCGCTGCCCTCTCCGGCCCGGCCCGCGCCGGGACAGGGGTCCGGCCTCTCACCCGCGCCCCCCGGCGACGCGCGCAGCGCGGCGCAAACCCTCTCCGGACCGCCCCTAGACATGCAGGCCCTCATCGACGTCATCCTGCCGGTCTTTCTGGTGATCGGCGCGGGCTATGCCGCAAGCTGGCGCGGGCTGCTGCCCGAAAACGCGGTCGATGGGCTCATGGGCTTCGCCACCACCATCGCCATCCCCTGCCTGCTCTTCCGCGCCATCTGGCAGCTCGATCTCGGCGCCCATTTCTCTCCCGCGCTGCTCGTCTCCTTCTATGCCGGCGCGGTGCTGGCCTTCACCGCCGGGCTGCTCGCCGCGCGCTTCGTCTTCGCCCGCGACTGGGAAGACGCGGTGGCAGTGGGCTTCGCCTGCCTGTTCTCCAACTCGCTGCTGCTCGGCCTGCCGATCACCGAGCGCGCCTACGGGCCCGAGGCGCTGAACGGCAACTACGCCATCATCGCCATGCATTCGCCCTTCTGCTACGCGCTCGGCATCACCGCGATGGAGATCGCCCGCGCCCGCGGCACCGAGATCCGCCGCCTGCCGCTCACCGTCATCCGCGCGATGTTCCGCAACGCGCTGGTGATCGGCATCCTGATCGGCGTGGTCTTCAACCTCGGCGATTTCTCCCTGCCCTCGCCGGTGATGCAGGCGCTCGACATGATCACCCGCACCGCGCTGCCCGCCGCGCTCTTCGCGCTCGGCGGCGTGCTCTTCCGCTACCGCCCGGAGGGCGATCTGCGGCTGATCCTCACCGTCTGCGCCATCGCGTTGGGGCTGCACCCGGCGATCACCTATCTGCTCGGCACCGGGCTGAACCTGCCGCTCGACTCGCTGCGCTCGGGCGTGGTCACCGCCGCCATGGCGCCGGGCATCAACGCCTTTCTCTTCGCCAATATGTACGGCCGCGCCAAGCGCGTCGCAGCCTCCTCGGTGCTGCTGGCCACCGGGCTCTGCATCGTCACAAGCTGGCTCTGGCTTCAGGCGCTGCCCTGAGCGGCGCGCGGGTCGCGCTCACTCCTCGACGTCGTCCACATCCGCCTGCCCCGACAACCGGCGCCGGACCAGCGACCAGCTCAGCCCGATTCCCAGCACCAGCGACAGCGCGACGATCCCGATCCAGGCCGAGAGATCCGGATCCGAGAGATCGACGATGCCGTAATCCCACAACACCCAGAGCAGCGCCGCCACCAGCGCCAGCACCAGCCCCATGCCGAACGCCCCGATCGAACGCAGCGTGGCGCGCAGATAGATCACATAGGCGACAAACAGCAGCAATCCGAGGAACACCACCAGAGGAAGCTGCGTCTGCGCCCCGTCCTGCGCCCAGCGCAGATAACTCCAGGGCGACGGATTCCATGTCGCGGCGACCAGCAGGAAGGCAAATCCCCAGCGCAGCACAAACCCCATGACACTCTCCTTTGACCGAACCCCGGCCTGATGCACCGATCCGGCCCCGCCTGTCCAGCAACCATCTCAAATTGACGGTTTCGCCCGCCCCGGCGCTTCGCTATACGGAGCCCGTTTGGACCGCCGAAAAGGACTCGATGCAATGGCAAACGTGGTCGTCGTGGGCGCCCAGTGGGGCGACGAGGGCAAGGGCAAGATCGTGGACTGGCTGTCGAGCCGGGCCGATGTGATCGCCCGCTTCCAGGGGGGCCACAACGCGGGCCATACCCTGGTCATCGACGGCACCGTCTTCAAGCTGAACGCGCTGCCCTCGGGCGTGGTGCGCAAGGGCAAGCTCTCGGTGATCGGCAACGGCGTGGTGCTCGACCCCTGGCATCTGGTGAAAGAGATCGCGCAGATCCGCGAACAGGGGGTCGAGATCACCCCGGAAACGCTGATGATCGCCGAGAACACGCCGCTGATCCTGCCGATCCACGGCGAGCTCGACCGCGCCCGCGAGTCGCAGAACTCGGTGGCCAAGATCGGCACCACCGGCCGCGGCATCGGCCCGGCCTATGAGGACAAGGTGGGCCGCCGCGCCATCCGCGTCGCCGACCTCGCCGACGCCGCCACGCTGGAACAGCGCGTGGGCCGGGCGCTGGTGCACCACGACGCGCTGCGCAGCGGGCTGGGCCTGCCGCCGGTCGACCGCGAAAAGCTGATGGCCGATCTCATGGCGGTGGCGCCCGAGATCCTGCAATACGCGGGCCCGGTCTGGAAGGTGCTCAACGAAAAGCGCCGCGCCGGCAAGCGCATCCTCTTCGAAGGCGCCCAGGGCGCGCTTCTGGACATCGACTTCGGCACCTATCCCTTTGTCACGTCGTCGAACGTGATCGCGGGCCAGGCCGCCACCGGCACCGGCATCGGGCCGGGCGGCATCGACTTCGTGCTGGGGATCGTCAAGGCCTACACCACCCGCGTCGGCGAGGGCCCCTTCCCGACCGAGCTGGAGGACGAGGACGGCAACCGTCTCGGCACGCGCGGCCATGAGTTCGGCACCGTCACCGGACGCAAGCGCCGCTGCGGCTGGTTCGACGCGGTTCTGGTGCGCCAGACCTGCGCCACCTCCGGCGTCAACGGCATCTCGCTCACCAAGCTCGACGTGCTGGACGGGTTCGAGACGATCAAGATCTGCACCGGTTACGAGCTGGACGGAGAGATGCTCGACCACCTGCCCATCGCGACCGACCAGCAGGCCCGCTGCACGCCGGTCTATGAAGAGATGGAAGGCTGGAGCGAATCGACCGAAGGCGCGCGCTCGTGGAACGACCTGCCCGGCGCGGCGGTGAAATACGTCCGCCGTATCGAAGAGCTGATCGGCTGCCCGGTGGCCCTGCTCTCGACCTCGCCCGAGCGCGACGACACGATCCTCGTCACCGATCCGTTCGAAGACTGATGGCTCTGGGCTACAAGACCCGCAAGCGCCTGTCGCTCTTGCTGCTCGTGGTCTGGCTGCCGCTCTATATCATGGCGGCGGTCAGTATCGTGAACGCGCTCGGCCGCCCGCCGATCTGGGCGGAGCTGCTGGTCTATGTGGTGCTGGGCTTTCTCTGGGCGATCCCGTTCAAATTCGTGTTCAAAGGGGTCGGCCAGCCCGACCCCGGCGCGAAGAAGGATGTGCCCGCGTCGCGGGACTGAGCGGCTGCGGCGTCGAACCCTCTGCCTCAGGCCCGGAATAAAGGCGCGCAGCGCCGCCGGGCCCAGCGGCTGCCCGTCCCGGCGGGCTGCCGCTTTGGCGACGTCAGCGGCGTCTGTCGAGGTCTTTCGGATTTGAGCACGATAAATCAAGAGGTTCTGCGGTCCGTGCGGCATCCCACGGGCAGCCACCGGTCCCGGCTTCCCTTACGCCAAGACAAGAGCCCTTGGCTGTCGCGCCCCTCCCCCAAACGGCCCTGCGCCCGACACATGCCGGGACTGCCGAATCAACAAGGGCGAAAGCGTTAACTCTTCCGACCGTTCGCGTTAACGGAACCGCTCGAAACGCAAAAATGTCAAAGACGCGAACGGAAAAGCAATAAAATGACCGATAGCACCGCCGATCTTGAAACGGCGGCCCAGCCGGGCCAGCCGGTTCTCAACTCTCCCGCCAAGGTTCTTCTGGCGAGCCTCGTGGGGACCACCATCGAGTTCTTCGATTTCTACGTCTACGCCACGGCGGCCGTGCTGGTCTTCCCCGCGCTGTTCTTTCCCAACAGCGACCCGATGACGGCGCTGCTGGCCTCTTTCGCCACCTTCTCCATCGCCTTCTTCGCACGTCCGCTCGGCGCCGTGGTCTTCGGCCATTTCGGCGACCGGATCGGGCGCAAGGCGACGCTGGTCGCCGCCCTGCTGACCATGGGCATCTCGACCGTGATCATCGGCCTGCTGCCCACCTATGCGCAGATCGGCGTGGCCGCGCCCCTGCTGCTCGCGCTCTGCCGTTTCGGTCAGGGCTTCGGCCTTGGCGGCGAATGGGGCGGCGCGGTGCTTATGGCGACCGAGAACGCGCCCGAGGGCAAGAAGAACTGGTACGGCATGTTCCCGCAGCTCGGTGCGCCCGTCGGGCTCTTCCTCTCCTCCGGCCTTTTCTGGGGGCTGTTGCAGTTCATGCCGCAGGAGGTGCTGCTGAGCTGGGGCTGGCGCATTCCCTTCATCGCCTCGCTGGCGCTGATCGTCGTGGGGCTCTGGGTGCGGCTGTCGATCACCGAGACGCCGGATTTCCAGAAGGCCATCGAGAACGAGGAGCGCGTCGCCGTGCCTGTCATCGAGCTGTTTGCGAACCACAAGGTTTCCATCGTGCTCGGCACTTTCGTGGCGCTGGCGACGTTTGTGCTGTTCTACATCTGCACCGCCTATCTGCTGTCCTATAACGTCAAGGTCGTGAAGATCCCCTTCACCGACGCGCTGGCGATCCAGATCTGGGGCTCGGTGATCTTCGGGATCTTCATCCCGCTGGCCGGGCTTTCGGCGGAGCGCTTCGGCCGCCGTCAGGTGCTGATCGTCACGACACTCGCCATCGCGGCCTTCTCCTTCCTGATCCCGGTGCTGATGGTGGCGGACGAGATGCGCATCATGGCCTTCGTGACGCTGGGCATGGCGCTCATGGGCTTCACCTACGGGCTGATCGGCACCGCGTTGGCGGCGCCCTTCCCGACCCGCGTGCGCCATACCGGCTCGTCGATCACCTTCAACTTCGCGGGCATCTTCGGCGCCTCGCTGGCGCCCTACGCCGCCACCTGGCTGCAAAGCACCTACGGGCTGGCCTATGTGGGCTATTACCTCTGCGCCGCTGCGCTGATCACGCTCTTCTGCATCTTCGCCAGCGCGCGCGGCAAGGTCTGAGGCCGGATCACAGGACAAAGAAAACGGCGGGAGAAGTCTCCCGCCGTTTTTTCCTGCCCAACCAGTGGCGCTTATTCGTCGTCCTGCTCCAGCCCGTAGCGCTTGAAGAGCCCGCCCTGCGTCATGAAGAAGACGAACACCGCCGCCGTCAGGCCGAAGGTCTTGAAATAGACCCAGGTTTCGGTGCTCATGGTGCGCCAGATCGCCTCGTTCAACACCGCCAGACCGAAAAACAGCGCGGCCACGCGCTTGGTCAGGATCATCCAGCCCTCGTGCTTGAGCGGCATCAGCCCCTCCATCACGCTGCGCAGATAGCTTTCGCCGCGCAGCAGGCCGACCCCCAGCGCCGTTCCGAACAGCAGATAGATGAGCGTCGGCTTCATCTTGAAGAATCGGTCGTCGTTGAGCCAGACCGACAGCCCGCCGAAAACCACGATCAGCACGGCGGTCACCACCTGCATCCGGCTGAGATGACCGGTCAGCCGCCACAGCAGGCCGGTGGAAAGCAGCATCAGCGGAATGAAGCCGGCGGTGACGAGGATGAACCCTTCGTACTCCTGCCCGCCGATGCGGAAGCTCCGGTCCTTCACCAGCAGATAGGCCGCGAAGAACACCAGGATGGGCCCGATCTCCAGCGCCGATTTCAGGAAGGGATTGATCTGTTTCGCCGCCATGCGCCTCTCCGTCTGATTGCCGCAGAGATAGCCGCTGCCACGGCGCTTCTCAATGGGAACTCCCGCAGCGCATGCTAGGATGCCGTCACTTCTGCGTTGCGAGGCGTCATGTTCGATCAGATCCTGTCGGATTTCACCCAAAGCTTTTCGGTCGTGCCCGCCGGGGCGGCCTTTGCCCGGCTCGTGGCCGCGATGGTGCTGGCGGGGCTCATCGGGGTCGAGCGCGAGCGGCGCCATCAGCCCGCCGGGCTGCGCACCCATATCCTCGTCTCGGTCGCCGCCTGTCTTTTCGTGATCCTCGGGCAAGAGCTGGCGGCGCTGGATTTCGGCGGCATGGGCGAGCAGCGCACCGACCCGCTGCGGATGATCGGCGCGGTGACGCAGGGCGTGGCCTTCCTCGCCGCGGGGATCATCATAACTGCGGGCGGCGAGGTGAAGAACATCACCACCGGCGCCTCGCTCTGGCTCGCGGGGGCCGTGGGGCTGGGCTGCGGCGCGGGGCAGCTGGCGCTGGCGGCGATGGCCACGGCCATCGTGCTGGTGGTGCTGATCCTGCTGCGGGCGCTCGAAGCCCGGCTCTGGCCCCGTCCGGGGCACGACGACTGACACCCCGCGCAGAGGCAAATTTTTCGGCGAAAAATTTTGCCCCGCTCAGCCCGCGTCGAGACCGATGAGCGCGGCGGCGAATTCCTCGGGATCGAAGGGCGCCAGATCGTCGATCTGCTCGCCCACGCCGATGGCGTGGATCGGCAGACCGAACCTGTCGGCCAGCGCCACCAGCACGCCGCCCTTGGCAGTGCCGTCGAGCTTGGTCATCACCAGCCCCGACACATCCGCCACCTGGCGGAAGATCTCGACCTGGTTGAGCGCGTTCTGCCCGGTGGTCGCATCCAGCACCAGCAGCGTGTTATGCGGCGCGTCGGGATCCTTCTTGCGGATCACGCGGACGATCTTGGCCAGTTCCTCCATCAGATCCTGACGGTTCTGAAGCCGCCCCGCCGTGTCGATCATCAGCAGGTCCGCGCCCTCGGCCTGGGCCTTGGTCATGGCGTCGAAGGCGAGGCTTGCGGGATCCGAGCCCTCGGGCGCGGTCAGCACCGGCACGCCGGCGCGTTCGCCCCAGACCTGAAGCTGTTCGACGGCGGCGGCGCGGAAGGTGTCGCCGGCGGCGATCACCACCGATTTGCCGGCGGCGCGGAACTGGCTCGCCAGCTTGCCGATGGTGGTGGTCTTGCCCGAGCCGTTCACCCCCACCACCAGCACCACCTGCGGCGTCTTGGGATAGAGCGGCAGCGGGCGCGCCACGGGCTCCATGATGCGGGCAACCTCTCCGGCCAGCAGCTCCTTGATCTCGCGGGTCGAGACGCGCTTGCCGTAGCGCCCTTCGGCGATATTGGCGCTTACCCGCAGCGCGGTCTCGACGCCCATATCCGAGGCGATCAGCAGCTCTTCGAGGCTTTCCAGCATCTCATCGTCGAGCGCCCGGCGCATCACCGGCGCGGCGGGCGTCTCGCGACCGAAGAGCCGGCCGAAGAAGCCGGGCGCGCGGGGCGCGTCCGCAGGCGCTGCCGGCGTTTCGGAGGGCGGCGGCGCGGGCATCGGATCGCCGGGCACAGGCGCCTCGAGCGGCGGCGGCGGCGCGATTTCCGGCGCCGGGATCGGCGCGGGATCGGCGGGCGGCACGATGTCGGGCGCCGGTTGCGGCGTCTCGGGCGGGGCCGGCGCCGGGTCTTCGGCGGGGGGCACCTCCTCGGGCGCCGCCGGAGGCGCCTCGTCGGGGCGCGCGGGCCGCTCGTCCGGGGCGGGCGGCGTCTCGACGGGAGACGGCGGCAGTTCCTCGGGCGCGGCGGGCGTCTCGGGCACATCCTCGCTGCCGCCGTCCTGCACGATCGCGTCGAGCCCCTCTTCGAGTTTCGAAGAGGATTTGAACATCCTGCTCTTGAGCTTGCCGAAGAAGGACATGAGACCGGACCCTTTCGCTGTCTGCCTTTCCACCTAATACGCCGCCGCGCTGGTGAAAAGTGTGAGTTGACCTGCGCGCGGCGCCAAGGCCAAGTGAGACCCATGTGGCGCGTGACGATCTTTCTGGTTCTGATGGCGGTCGCCGGTCCGCTGCGGGCCGGGGCGACCCTGCCGTTGCCCGAGCCCGGGACGCTCTGTTCCGCCGGCGCCTTCGGGCCGGTGGAATGTATCCGCCCGAGCCAGTTCGTACACGACACTTGCCAGGCGATCGCGCATTTCGCGGCACGCAACGGGCTCGACCCGGGCTTCTTCGCGCGGCTGCTCTGGCAAGAAAGCCGCTTCGACCCCAATGCGCGCAGCCATGCCAACGCCCAGGGCATCGCCCAGTTCATCCCCTCTACCGCCCGGCTGCGCGGGCTGACCGATGCCTATAACCCCGCCGAAGCGCTGGAATATTCCGCCGAATATCTGGGCGAGCTGGTGCGGCGCTACGGCAATCACGGGCTGGCGGCGGTGGCCTATAACGGCGGCGAACGCCGCGCCGATGCGCTGGTGGCCAGCGGTGCGACGCTGCCGCGCGAGACGGTGAATTACGTGCGCATCATCACCGGGCTTTCGGCAGAGACCTGGGCGGAAAGCCCGCCCGACAGCCACGATTTCCGTTTGCAGAAAGACAAGCCCTTCCGCAGCGCCTGCCACGCGCTGGCGCGCGACCGGCGCCTGACCGCCTACCCCACCCCGGAGCCCGACCTCGCCCCCTGGGGCGTGCAGCTTGCCTTCGGCACGACCAAGGCGCGCGCGCGGGAGCAATACGGGGCGCGGACCCGCGCCTGCGCGGCGCTGGTCAAGGGCGAAGAGCCCGATCTCATCTGGCAGAAGAGCCGCGCCAGCCCCAAGGGCGGCTACTGGATGGCGCGGATCGGCCGCAACGACCGCGACTCGGCCTGGCGCTATTGCAGCCGGCTCAAGGCACGGGGATGCGTCTGTGCGGTCTATCGCAACCGCTGAGCCGGCACGCGCGATCCCCGATCGCCCCGCTTGCGGACGCAGGGCCCAGACCGGGCCCGCGGCGCCGGCGCGCCCGCCAGAGCGATGGCCCCCGGCGGGCGCGCCGTGCTAGACAGGGGCAAAGACAGGGAGACAGGCGCATGGCGCGTTTCGTGATCGCGACGCTGGGACTGGTGGCGCTGCTCGGGCTGGCGCTGGCGGCCGGCGGGGTCTGGACCCTGCTGGCGCTGCTCTACATCACCGTCTTCACCTTCTTCATGGACCGGATCGCGGCCCTGGCCGCGCCGGATTTCCCCGAGCGCGAGTTTCCCGCCGGCGACGGGCTGGCGGTGGTTCTGGGACTGGCGCATCTGCCGCTGCTTTACGGCGGGGCCTGGGCGGTGGCCGGGGGCGGCGGGCACACGATTCCCGAACGGGTGGCGCTGTTCTTTGCGCTGGCGCTGTTCTTCGGGCAGGTGAGCAATTCCAACGCCCATGAGCTGATCCACCGGAGCAACCGCTGGCTGCGCCGGCTGGGGGTCGCGGTCTATTGCTCGCTGCTCTTCGGACATCACGCCTCGGCGCATGTGCGGGTGCACCATGTGCACGCCGCCACACCGCGCGATCCCAATTCGGCGCCGCTGGGGCGCAGCTATTACGCCTTTGCGCCACGCGCCTGGATCGGCAGTTTCACCGAGGGGCTGCGCGCGGAAACCGCGCTGCGCGCGCGCGGCGGCCGGACGCGGGGCTGGCACCCCTATGTCACCTATGCGGCGGGCGGCGCGCTGTCGCTGGGGCTGGCGGCGGCGCTCGCCGGCGGTGCCGGCGCGCTGGCGCTGCTGGGGCTCGCGGCCTATGCGCAGGCGCAGCTCCTGCTGTCCGACTACGTCCAGCATTACGGGCTGCGGCGGCGCGAGAGCGCTCCCGGGCGCTATGAGCCCGTGGGTCCGCAGCATAGCTGGAACGCCCCGCACGGGTTTTCCTCGGCGCTGATGCTGAACGCGCCGCGCCATTCCGATCACCACGCGCATCCCGCCCGCCCCTATCCGGGGCTGGCGCTGGACCGGCAGGCGATGCCGCTCCTGCCGCAATCGCTGCCGGTCATGGCGGTGCTGGCACTGGTGCCGCCGGTCTGGCACCGGCTGATGGACCGGCGGGCGCGGCGCTGGCAGAGCGGCTGACGCTCCGGCCCGAGACCGGGCCAGGCCGGGCGCTCTGCACCGGACGCACCGCAGATCCCGTCAAGGGCCGCAGGCAGCGCGGTGCGGGCGGTCACGATCCGCCGAGACCGGCCGCGCGGGGGCATCGGCCCCTTCCCTCTTGCGCCGGGCTCTGGCAGGATCGTGGCATGCGTGTGATCTGTGCCGTTCTGCTGTCTCTGCTGCCGCTGCCGCTGCTGGCGGCGCAACCCATGTCGGCGGAGGAGTTCGAACGCTACGTGCTCGGCAAGACGCTTTATTTCGGCTATGACGGCAGCGCCTACGGGGTCGAGGAA
The DNA here is from genome assembly GCF_024721115.1 of Salipiger pentaromativorans. Classification (GTDB taxonomy): domain Bacteria; phylum Pseudomonadota; class Alphaproteobacteria; order Rhodobacterales; family Rhodobacteraceae; genus Salipiger; species Salipiger pentaromativorans. The sequence continues at coordinate 368,783 of NZ_JAMDHK010000001.1, forward strand.
TATCTGCCCGACCGGCAGGTGCGCTGGTCGTTCCTCGACGGCAAATGCAAGGACGGGTTCTGGTACGAAGAGGCCGGCATGATCTGTTTCGTCTATGACGATCAACCCGCGCCGCAATGCTGGAGCTTTTTCCGCGAAGGCGGCGGGCTGCGCGCGATCTTCGAGAACGATCCCGAGAACACCGTACTCTACGAGGCCCGGCAGGACGACGCGCCGATGATGTGCCTCGGCCCGGAAGTGGGCGTCTGAGAGCGTTGGGGGCGGGCGCCGGACCGCTGCGCGGGAGGGCGGGCATCCGGTTTTGCGTATTTTGAAAGAGAAGAAGATGGGGGTGGGTCCCGGGGTCAGAAGAGGCTGCCCTGTTCGGGTTTTTCCTTCGCCTTGCGCTTCGGGCGCGGGGCGGTGCCGCCGAGGCTCAGGCGGCCGTCGGCGAATTCGATCTCGAGCCCGGCGGCGTCCTGCGCCTCGGTCTTGCGGGTCAGGATATGGCCCTCGCCGCTGCGCACCACCGCGTAGCCGCGCGCCAGCGTGCCCTTGTAGCTGAGCGTCTCAAGAAGCCGTGCGAGCCCGTCGAGCCGCTGGCGCGGGGTGGCGAGCCGGCGCTGGCCCGCCTCCCCAAGCCGGGCGGAGAGCGCATCGAGCCGGTCGCGGCCCAGCGCGATCTCGCGGGCGATCGGGCGCAGCGACAGCCGGTCGGTGCGGCGGCCAAGCGATTCGCGGCCATGAGCGATGACGCGGGTCAAAAGCGAGGGGCGCAGGGCGCCGGCGGCATCGGAAAGCGCCACCCGGCGCCGCTCGGTGCCGCGGATGAGGCCGCGCGGCAGCCGGTCGGCCAGAAGATCGAGGCGCTGGCGCGGCGTGTCGAGCAGGGTTTCGGCGCGCGGTAGGGCGCGAGAGAGATCGCGCAGCCGCTGGCCGCGCAGCTCGATGCGCTGGCCCATGGCGCGGGTCATGCGGCTGCCCGCCTCGCCGGTCCAGGAGAGCAGCTCCATGCGCACCGGCACGGCGATCTCGGCGGCGGCGGTGGGCGTGGGCGCGCGGCGATCGGAAACATAGTCGATCAGCGTGGTGTCGGTCTCGTGCCCGACCGCCGAGATCAGCGGGATCTCCGAACCCGCCGCCGCGCGGGCGACGATCTCTTCGTTGAAGCCCCAGAGATCCTCGACCGAGCCGCCGCCGCGCGCGACGATCAGCAGATCGGGGCGCGGCAGGGCGCCGCCGGGGCTGAGCGCGTTGAACCCCGCGATGGCGCGGGCGACCTCGGGGGCGCAGCTCTTGCCCTGCACCGCCACCGGCCAGATCAGCACCTTGCGGGGAAAGCGGTCGCGCAGCCGGTGCAGGATGTCGCGGATCACCGCGCCCGAGGGCGAGGTCACCACCCCGATGACCTCCGGCAGATAGGGCAGCGGGCGCTTGCGTTCGGGCGCAAAGAGCCCTTCGGCCTGCAATTGCGCCTTGCGCTTTTCCAGCATCGCCATGAGCGCGCCGAGCCCCGCCGGACGGATGTCCTCGATGACGATCTGGTATTTCGACTGGCCGGGGAAGGTGGTGAGGCGGCCCGTGGCGACGACCTCCATGCCCTCCTCGGGCTGGGTTTCGAGCCGCGCGGAGCCCCCCTTCCAGACCACCCCGGAGATCACCGAGCGGTCGTCCTTGAGATCGAGATAGATATGGCCCGAGCGCGGGCGCGACACGCGGCCCACCTCGCCCTTCACCCGGACGAAGGCGAACTCGCCCTCGATCACGCGCTTCACCGCGCCGGAAAGCTCGGAGACCGAGAATTCCGGCGTGTTGCCGCTGTCGTCGTCGAGAAGATCCATGCCGCCGCGCCTCATCTGTCTTTCGCGCGATGGTAACGGGCGCGGCGGAGGAGGGAAAGGGCCGGAGGGGGGGCGCGGGGGGGGGCCA
>NZ_JAMDHK010000001.1:370761-648677 GCF_024721115.1 Salipiger pentaromativorans
ACGGGCACGGGCGAAAGGCGGCAGGACGATGAACATCCTCATTCTCGGCGGCGGCGGGCGCGAACATGCGCTGGCCTGGGCGGTGATGCAGAACCCCAAATGCGACAAGCTGATCGTGGCGCCGGGCAACGCGGGGATCGCGCAGATCGCCGAATGCGCCACGCTCGACATCGAGGATGGCGGCGCGGTGGTGGAATTCGCCGGGGAAAACGCCATCGACCTGGTGATCGTCGGCCCCGAGGCACCGCTGGCCGCAGGCGTCGCCGACGCGCTGCGCGATGCGGGCATTCCGGTCTTCGGCCCCTCGAAGGAGGCGGCGCGGCTGGAAGCCTCGAAGAGCTTCACCAAGGAGATCTGCGACGCGGCGGGCGCACCGACGGCGGGCTATGGCCATTTCACCGATGCCGAGGCGGCCAAGGCCTATGTCCGCGACCGGGGTGCGCCCATCGTGGTCAAGGCCGACGGGCTGGCCGCCGGCAAGGGCGTGATCATCGCCGAGACCGTGGCCGAGGCGGAGGCCGCCATCGACGACATGTTCGGCGGCGCCTTCGGCGGCGCGGGCGCCGAGGTGGTGATCGAGGAGTTCATGACCGGCGAGGAGGCGAGCTTCTTCCTGCTGGTCGACGGCGAGGACGTGCTGCCCATCGGCACCGCGCAGGACCACAAGCGCGTGGGCGAAGGCGACACCGGGCCCAACACCGGCGGCATGGGCGCCTATTCCCCCGCCCCGGTGCTCTCGGACGCGGTGGCGCAGAAGGCGCTCGACGAGATCGTCAAGCCCACCATGGCGGAGATGGTGAAGCGCGGCACGCCCTATTCCGGCGTGCTTTATGCCGGGCTGATGATCGAGAACGGGCAGCCGCGGCTGGTGGAATACAACGTGCGCTTCGGCGATCCCGAATGCCAGGTGCTGATGATGCGGCTGGGTGCCCAGGCGCTGGATCTTATTCACGCCTGCGCCGAGGGGCGGTTGGCGGGCGCGCAGGTGACCTGGGCGGACGATCACGCGATGACCGTGGTGCTGGCCGCCAGGGGCTATCCCGGCAGCTATGAGAAGGGCTCGGCGATCGGCGGGATGGGCGGGCTGCAAGAGGACAGTTTCCACCAGATGTTCCACGCAGGCACGTCCGAGAAGGACGGTCAGGTGGTCGCCTCCGGAGGCCGAGTGCTGAACGCCACCGCGCGGGGCGCGACGCTGGCCGAGGCCGCCGAGCGCGCCTATGCGCTGGTCGATGCGGTGGACTGGCCCGAGGGCTTCTGCCGCCGCGATATCGGCTGGCGGGCGCTTTGAACCGATGAGCCTGCTGGACGGCGCCTGACGGCGCCGTGCGGGGGCGCTGCCCCCACGGCGCGGCGGGCCGCGCCTCCCCCGGGATATTTTGCGCCAATGGAAACACAGCGGGCGGCGGCTCGTGCCGCTGTGCGAGAGGGGCCCGAGGCGCGGTCCGTGCCGGGCGGCTCGCCCCGGCAAGACCTCTGGAATGTCCGCGAATGGCCGCTTTTCGCGGTCAGGCTCCGGTTCCGAGCAGCAGCGGAACAGGGATCGCGACATGCAGACCGGCCTCAAGATGATCGCGGTGGCGGTTGCGATCTTCCTTGCCCTGCCGATCCTCAAGGAGAGCCGGAGCGGACCTTCGGTCTGGCACCGTTCCGCCGCCATGGCGCGGACGGAGGGTGTGGAGACCCAGATGGCCCCGCGTGCCCCGGCGCAAACCGCCCTGCCCGCGCTCCGGCGCAGCACGGTCAACGATCACGACATGGCGGCCTGTGCCCGCTTCCGGGTCGAGGCGCTGGTGCTGTCGCGGCGCGACTACCGCTTCGACCGCACGGCAGCCTTCAGCGCCACCGATCTCGCCCTGGGCTGGGGGCCGATGTCGAACCCGGCGCTGGTGCAGGAGATCAAGATCACCCAGTCCGGGCGGTTCTATCACTGGCGCCCGAATCCCGACGCCCGGCTCACCCCCGCAGAGATCAAGGTGTCGAGCGCCAATATGCATCTCATCCTGCAAACCGCCGCGCAGCGCGCCGCGATGAAGCAGATCGGCAAGGGCGATGTGGTGATCATCGAAGGCTATCTCGTCGATGTCACCTCCCCCCGCGGGGGCCAGTGGCGCAGCTCGCGGGTGCGCACAGACGGCGGCGCGGGCGCCTGCGAGATCATTCTGGTGGAGCGCATCCGCCGAAAGGCGCCGGAGCCCGCCGGGGACCTCTGACCATCCCCGCGCCGCAAAAAACGGCGCCCGCAGGGGGCGCCGCGCCTGCAATCTTCAGTGGGACATGGCTCAGGCCGCCTTGGCACTGTTCGAGCCGATGAACCAGGCGTCTTTCTCGGCGATGCGGCTCACCTCGGTGAAGAGATCGGCGGTGTCCTCGTCGCCCGCCTCCTCCGCCGCCGCGATGCCCTCGCGCAGCTTGACCGTGTAGCTGTTGAACCGCGTCACCAGCGCCTCCACATGGTCCTGAAGCGCCACGATCTCGGTCGGGTAAGCCGCGAGGGTGCTCTTCTCCGCCACGGTCTGCGAGGTGCCCTGCGCAAGCCCGCCCATCATCGCCACGCGCTCGGCCATCAGATCGGCCCCCTCGCGCAGATGGCCCGCCACCTCGTCAAGCAGCTCGTGCACGCCGATGAAGCCGGTGCCCTTGAGGTTCCAGTGCGCCTGTTTCACGGCATTGCCCAGGTCGATGGTGTCGGCGAGGCGCTCGTTCAGCACGGCGATCATCTCGGTGCGGGCGTTCTCTTTCAGGAAAGGGACGAAATTCTGCGGCATCATTCTCTCCAGTCTGTCTGTCTCGGATCGGCCGCATCGGATGCGGCCCCGGCCTGTCTGCCGGTGTGTGGAGAAAGAACGCCCCGCCCCGCCGCGAGGTTCCGTCAGCCCGGCACGATCACCTCGCGCTCGGTCACGATCAGGTCGAGCGGCTGGTCGTTGGGATCGAAGGGCAGCGCCTCGGCCTCCTGCGCCGCATAGGCGAACCCGATGGCCAGGACCGGCCCGGCACGGCGCAGCCCCGCAAGCGTGCGGTCATAGAACCCGCCGCCATAGCCCAGCCGGGCGCCCGCGCGGGTGAACCCCACCAGCGGCACGATCAGGATTTCCGGGGTCACGAATTCCGGCGCCTCGGGGATGCGCGCGCCAAAGGCGCCCTCGACCAGTGCCATGTCCGGCTCCCAGAGCGCAAAGCGCAGCGGCTGGCCCTGCGCCTCGATCACCGGAACGGAGACCGGCCCGTAGGCCGCCGCCTCCGCCATGGCGGGCAGCGGGTCGATTTCGGTGCGGATCGGCATATAGCCTGCCACCGGCACGCCGCGATGCCCGGCCAGAAGCTCGGAAAGCCGCCCTGCCCCGGTGCCGGGATCGGCGTCATGCGCGGCCCTGCGGCGGGCAAAGGCCGCCTTGCGCGCCGCCTGTTTCGCCTCGGCCAGCGGGTCCGCCAGGGGAGCGCTCACAGCAGCACCACCACGGCAAGGCCCAGAAAGGCGAAGAACCCCACCACATCGGTGACCGTGGTCACGAAGGCGCCGGAGGCCAGCGCCGGATCGACCTTCAGCTTCTCCAGCACCACGGGCACGATGATCCCTGCCAGGCCCGCCACCACGAGATTGATGACCATCGCCGTGGCGATCACGCCGCCAAGCGCCGCCGAGCCGAACCAGAAGAGCCCCACAAGCCCCATCACAAGGGCGAAGGCCACGCCGTTCACCAGCCCCACCATCGCCTCCCGGCCGATGATCCGCCAGACGTTCGAGCCGGTGAGATCCTTCGTCGCCAGCGCCCGCACCGCCACGGTCAGCGCCTGGGTGCCCGCATTGCCGCCCATCGAGGCGACAATGGGCATCAGCACCGCCAGCGCCACCACCTGGGTGATGGCCGCCTCGAACTGCGCGATGACGATCGAGGCCAGCACTGCGGTCAGCAGGTTCACCGCCAGCCAGGGAAAGCGCTGCCTGGTGGTCTCCAGCACACTGTCCGACAGCCGCGATTCCTCGCCCACCCCGGCAAGGCGCAGGATGTCCTCTTCGTGTTCCTCGTCCAGCACCGCCATGGCGTCGTCGATGGTGATCACCCCCACCAGACGCTCGTTCTCGTCCACCACCGGAGCCGAGATCAGGTGATACTGGTTGAACGCATAAGCGACCTCGGATTCGGGCCGGGTCACCGGGATGACGTGAAAGGTCTCTTCCATGATCGAGCGCAGCAGCACCTCGCGGCGCGAGGCCATCAGCCGCCCCAGCGTGATATTGCCCACCGGGCGCAGCTTTGGATCGACCAGCACGATGTGATAGAACTGCTCGGGCAGATCCTCGGTGTTGCGCAGATAGTCGATGGCCTCGCCCACATTCCAGTGCTCGGGCGCCATGACGACCTCGCGCTGCATCAGACGACCGGCGGAATATTCCGGGTAGGTCAGCGACTGTTCGACGGCGACCCGGTCGCTGTCTTCCAGCACCTCCAGAATGGCTTCCTGCTGCGCCTCGTCGAGATCTTCGAGCAGGTCGACCACATCGTCGGATTCGAGCTCGCGCACGGCCTCGGCCAGCACCGCGGGGTGCAGCGCGCGGATCACCTCCTCGCGGATCGACTCGTCGAGTTCCGACAGGATTTCGCCGTCGAATTCCTTGTCGTAAAGCTTGATCAGCCGCATCCGGTCGAAGGCGTTGATCTGCTCGAGCATGTCGGCGATGTCGGCCGCGTGCAGCGGCTCCATCAGCTCCACGAGCTTTTCGCGGTCACCGACATCCACCGCATAGAGGATCGCCGCAACGTCCTTGCGCTGCAGGCTGTAGGCGTCCTCCTCGCGCTCTTCCTCCAATACCGTGTTTTCGGTCTCTTCGGTCATTGCTGCTCCGCTGCCTGCCGTTCGCGCAAAGACTAGGCCATCGCGGCGCGAAGCAACAGGGCACATTGCGCCCCGGCGCGCGGCGCTTCATGCTGGCAAGGGTAAGGCACGGGGGACATATGGCAACGCTGCATCTGGGACAAATCCTGAGCTTCGACGGCTCGCCCTTCGAGGACGGCCACGATGCCGCCTGGCACGAACGCCATGGCGGGCTGGTGGAGGACGGTGGCAAGATTCTCGCGCTCGGGCCGGCGGAGGCGATGCGCGCCGCCCATCCCTTCGCCGGGATCGTCGATCATGGCGAAGGGCTGATCCTGCCCGGTTTCGTCGATGCCCATGCGCATTACCCGCAGACCGGCATGATCGCGAGCTGGGGCAAGCGGCTGATCGACTGGCTGAACCACTATACCTTCCCAGAAGAGATGCGTTTCGCCGATCCCGCCTATGCGCACGAGATCGCGGGGCGCTATCTCGACCTGCTGCTGGCGCATGGCACCACCTCGGTCTGCTCCTATTGCACGATCCATCCCGGCTCGGTCGATGCGCTGTTCGAGGCGGCGGAGGCGCGCGGCATGCGGGTCTTTGCGGGCAAGACCTGCATGGACCGCGACACCGCGCCCGAGGGGCTGCGCGACAGCGCGCAATCGGCCTATGACGACAGCAAGGCGCTGCTGGCGCGCTGGCACGGCAAGGGCCGCGCCTCCTATGTGATCACGCCACGGTTTTCGCCCACCTCGACGGTGGCGCAGCTGGAGGCGCTGGGGGCGCTCTGGGCGGAACACCCGGATTGCCTGATGCAGACGCATCTCTCCGAGCAGACGGACGAGATCGCCTGGGTGAAATCGCTCTACCCGCAGGCGCGCGATTATCTCGACACCTATGAAAGCTACGGGCTGTTGCGTCCCGGCGGGCTTTTCGGCCATGCGATCCATCTGGAGCCGCGCGAACGCGGCCGGCTGCGCGAGACGGGCGCCGCGCTGGTGCATTGCCCCACCTCGAACACCTTCATCGGCTCGGGGCTCTTCGACATGGACGGGCTGACGAAGGAAGGCCAGATCGTCGGGCTCGCCACCGACACCGGCGGCGGGTCGAGTTTCTCGATGCTGCGCACCATGGCGGCGGCCTATGAGATCGCGCAGCTCCGCCACCGGCCTTTGCATGCCTCGGAACTCTTGTGGCTGGCGACGCAGGGCTCGGCCCGCGCGCTGCGGGTGGCGGACCGGATCGGCAATCTCGCGCCGGGGATGGAGGCGGATTTCATCGTGCTCGACCTCGCCTCAACCCCCGCCATCGCGCAGCGCAGCGCGCGGGCGGAGGACATCTGGGAAGCGCTGTTCCCCACGATCATGATGGGCGACGACCGCGCGATTGTGGAGACGCGGGTGGCCGGGAAGCGGCTTTAAGCTCCGCGATATGGGCCGGGTGCGGTGGGCAGATTGCCCACCCTACGGCGTTACGATTGGTAAAGCCGCGCCATCGCCGGCCCGTGGGATGGCGATGCAACCGAGTGAACCCCTTGTTTTATCCCGGCCAAATCCGAAGACCCTCGCAACGAAGGACTGTCGTCTCACAATCGCCAGCCCGCCGGGACGGGCCGGCGATGGCGCGGCGCGCCTTGTCCCGCGCCGGGACACCGCACAAACGTAGGGTGGGCAATCTGCCCACCAGCCCCTTGCCCAAGCGCTATTTCCGCAGCCCCACCAGCAGCACCCAATAATCCCCCGCGCGGCCGATGCCGTAATCGGCCACGTCGCGCCGGCGCAGCGTCTTGCGGTGGCTCGGAGACTCGTCCCAGCCCTCCAGCACCGTGGGAAAGCCCCGCGCCGTCCAGGCGGCATTCTCCGCCACCTCGGCGGCGTCATAGCCCTGCGCCCGGACCCGTTGCATCACGCTGCTGCCGTCCGAGCCCACATGCCCCACCTTGCCCATGCGCGCCATGTCCCGCGCATGGGCCTGTGCCGCCGCCGCAAGCTGCGGCGAGACCCGCAGTCGCGGCAGCCCGCGCTCTGTCCGATAGGCATTCAGTGCCCTGCCGGGATCGACCTGCGCATCGGGCGCGCTCGGTGCCTCCCCGTATTTGTAATAGAGCCCGTCCGACCCGGCGCCGGACGCCCCCGGCGCCAGCTCCGTTTCAAGACAGCCGGCAAGCGGCAGAAGCAGCAGCGCTGCGGCAAGCGGTTTCATCGCACCTCCGGTTCGCACCCGTCGCTCGGGGCGACCGCCCTCAGATAGCGCGGCACCGCCCAAGGCCCAACCGGAGCGCCCCGCCGTCAGCGGGGTCTTGCCACCACCATGGCCCAGTAATCCCCCGACTGCGCGATGCCGTAATGCGTCACGTCGCGCAGCAGCATGTTCTTGCGGTGCGGCGCCGAGGCCGTCCAGAGCTCCATCGCCCGGTCGAGCCCGCGCCCGGTCTCGGCGATGTTCTCGGCCACCCGGCGATAGCGAAAGCCCTGCCGCTTCACCCGGTCGGCCACCTCGCTTCCGTCAGAGCCGGTATGGGTCATTTTCGCCATCGCGGCCATATCGCGCGCATGGATCTCGGCGGCGGCCTGAAGCCGCGGCGACAGCGCCAGCGGCCGGAGCCCGCTGGCCGTGCGATAGGCGTTCAGCGAGTGCCCGCCCAACACCGCGACACTGCCCTGCCCCGGCGCCTCCTGACTTGTCGCCACCGTCGTTGTCTGGGCGCAGCCGGCCAGCAGCGCCAGCGCCACGATCATCCATCGCATGAGACCCCTTTCCCTTGTCGCTTTGTCACATCCGTCCCGGTCGCTGGGCCTGCCCGGCCAGCGCTTGCGCCAGCGCGTCCTGCCGCGCCAGCGTCGCGCCCAGATCAATCGTCGCAAGCTGCCCGTCGCGCACCACCTGCCGCCCCTCGACAAACAGGTGCCGCACCCGCGTCGGCCCCGCCAGCAGCAGCGCCGCCTTGTCCCAGCTTCCCGCGCTGTCGATGCCGCTGACGTCCCAGAGCGCCAGATCGGCGCGCTTGCCCACGGCGATCTGGCCGCAATCGTGCCGCCCCAGCACCTCGGCACCGCCGCGCGTGGCGAGGCGCAGCGCCTCGCGCGCGCTCATCGCGTCGGCGCCGCGCGTCACCCGTTGCAGCAGCATCGCCTGACGCGCCTCGGCCATGAGGTTGGAACTGTCGTTGCTGGCCGAGCCATCGACGCCCAGCCCCACCGGCACGCCGGCATCCACCATCGCCCGCACCGGCGCGATCCCCGAGCCCAGCCGGCAATTGGAACAGGGGCAATGCGCCACACCCGTCCGGGACTGCGCGAAAAGGTCGATCTCCCGACCGTCGAGCTTGACACAATGCGCGTGCCAGACATCGGGCCCGGTCCAGCCCAGCTCTTCGGCATATTGGCCGGGACGGCAGCCGAATTGCGCCATGGAATAAGCGATGTCCTCGTCGTTCTCGGCCAGATGGGTGTGCAGCATCACCCCCTTGTCGCGCGCCAGAAGCGCCGCGTCGCGCATCAGCTCCCGGCTCACCGAAAAGGGCGAACAGGGCGCGACGCCGACGCGCAGCATGGCGCCCTCGGACGGGTCGTGAAAGGCGTCGACGACCCGGATGCAATCCTCCAGGATCGCGGCTTCACGCTCGACCAGCGCATCCGGCGGCAGCCCGCCGTCGCTTTCGCCGATGCTCATGGCGCCGCGCGTGGCGTGGAAGCGCAGCCCGATCTCCTGCGCGGCGTCGATCGTGTCGTCCAGCCGCGCGCCGTTCGGATAGAGATAGAGGTGATCCGAGGTCAGCGTACAGCCGCTGAGGGCCAGCTCCGCCAGCCCGGTGAGCGCGGAAATCCGCATCTCCTCGGGGCCGAAACGGGCCCAGATCGGGTAAAGCGTCTTGAGCCAGCCGAAGAGCAGCGCGTCCTGCCCGCCGGGCACCGCGCGGGTCAGCGTCTGGTAGAGGTGGTGATGGGTATTCACCAGCCCCGGCGTCACCACGCAGGTCGCGGCCTCGACGATCTCGCCCGAGGTCGCCAGCCCCTTGCCCAGCGCCGCGATCACCCCGTCCCGCAAGAGCAGATCGACCGCTTCGAATTCGCGGTCGCCGTCGTCCATGGTCAGAACGCTTCGGGCGTTGCGGATCAGGATTTCCGGCATGGCGTGAGGCTCCGTCTGCTGCGCGCCCAGCGTGGCCTTTGCCACGCGGAAAGGAAAGCCGGGCCGGGCGGAAACCCGCCCGCCAGTGACAAAACCGCGCGCATCGCCGCCTAAGCGTTCAGAAGCGCCAGCGCCGCCGCGTGCAGCTCGGGATTTGCGGCGGCCAGCGCGCGGCCGCCGCGATGGGCGGGCCCGCCCTCCCAATCGGTGACGACACCGCCGGCCGCCTCGATCACCGCAATCGGCGCCTGTATGTCATAGGGTTTCAGCCCGGCCTCGATCACCAGGTCGATCTGCCCCGCGGCCACCAGCGCATAGGCATAGCAATCCATGCCGTAGCGGGTCAGCCGCGCCTGCGCCTTGACCCGCGAAAACGCCGCATGCTCGGCTTCGGTGCCGATCTCGGGGAAGGTGGTGAACAGGATCGCCTCGTCAAGCCCGCGCGGCGCCCGTGCCCGCAGCGGCGCCTCGCCCAGCGGCCCGCTCCAGCGCGCCTGGCCCAGCCCGCCGCAGAAGCGTTCGGCGGTATAGGGCTGGTCGATCAGGCCAAGGCGCGGCCCGCTCTCATCCGCAAGCGCCACCAGCACGCCCCAGGTGGGTGTGCCGCTGAGAAAGCCGCGCGTGCCGTCGATCGGGTCCAGCACCCAGGTCAGGCCCGATGTGCCCTCGGTGGTGCCCAGTTCCTCGCCCAGAATGCCGTCCTCGGGACGGCGACGCGCCAAGAGGTCGCGCATCGCCTCCTCGGCGGCGCGGTCGGCGATTGTGACCGGGTCGAACCCGCCCGCTTCCTTGTTTTCGGCATCCAGCCCGTGGGCGCGGAAATGCGGCAGAATCGCCGCGCGCGCGGCATCCGCCAGCGCATGCGCCGTCTCCCACAGCTCTTTCGCCAGATTTTCTGAAATATCGGCCATCGCGCCCACCCCGCAGCTCAATCCCGGGATCAGCTATCGCAGCGGGCGGAGAGGCTCAAGCCACGTCGGACAGAACCCGGGCCAGCTCGAACAGCCGGCGGCGCTGATTTTCCGGAATGGCGTAATAGGACCGCACGAGATCGAGCGCTTCCTTGTCGCCGAGGATGTCGGCGGGCATCGCGGCGGGCGCCTCGGCGGCGTCCTGTTCGGTGTCGAGCCCTTCGAAGAAGAAGCTCACCGGCACATCGAGCGCATCGGCGATATCCCAGAGGCGGGAGGCGCTGACGCGGTTGGCGCCGGTTTCGTATTTCTGGATTTGCTGGAACTTGATCCCGACATGTTCGGCAAGCTGTTGCTGAGTCATCCCCACCAGCCAGCGGCGGTGACGAATGCGTTTGCCCACATGGACGTCCACGGGATGCGTCATCGGATGTTCCTTCTACCACACCCCTCTCTCTCGGGGGCGACTATTTCCAAAAGCGCGATAACCGCGCCACTTCTCCGAACGCGCGACCCACACGATCGGGAACCAGTTCCCGGCTGACCGGGACGCTACATCGGGTTGCCGCAAAAAATCAAGCAATTTGCGCCCCTAGCGTTAAACGCGGTTAATTCCATGCACTCGATGGTTGCAAAGGTTAACAAATCGTTAACAAAACTCAGCACCAAGGGGTCATTTGACAAAGCTGCGGAAACACAGGCAGGGTCGCCCGGAACAGCCGAGGACCCCGATGCGCGCGCTACATCTCACGTCACATGAGTCGCCCCCCACGCTGACCGACCTGCCCGAACCGGTTCCCGGCCCGGGACAGATCGGGCTCCGGATCGGGGCCTGCGGCCTGAATTTCGCCGATCTGCTGATGATCGAGGGGCGCTATCAGGACACCCCCGCCCTGCCCTTCACGCTGGGTCTTGAGGTGGCCGGAACGGTCGAGACTCTGGGGGCCGGCGTGACCGGTCTGGCCCCCGGCGACCGCGTCGCGGTCTATGGCGGCCGCGACGGGCTGGCGGAGTTCGGCGTGTTCGACGCCGACCGCGCCGTCAAGATGCCCGACACGATGCCCCCCGAGGACGCCGCCGCGTTCCAGATCGCCTATGGCACCAGCCATCTGGCGCTCGACCACCGGGCGCGGCTGCTCCCCGGCGAGACGCTGCTGGTGCTGGGCGCCGCCGGCGGCGTGGGGCTGACCGCCGTGGAGATCGGCAAACTCATGGGCGCGCGGGTGATCGCCTGCGCCCGAGGCGCCGACAAGCTCGAGATCGCACGTCAGGCCGGGGCGGATCATCTGATCGACGCCAAGACCGACGACATCCGCGAGACGGTGAAGGCGCTGGGAGGCGCGGATGTGGTCTATGATCCGGTGGGCGGCGCGCAATTCGCCGCCGCCTTTCGCGCCTGCCGCCCCGAGGCACGGCTGCTGACCATCGGCTTCGCCAGCGGCGAGGTGCCGCAGATCAAGGCCAACCACCTGCTGGTCAAGAACCTCACCGTGATGGGGCTCTATTGGGGCGGCTACCTGACCTTCCGCCCCGAGGTGCTGACCCGCTCCATGGCGCAGCTTTTCGCCTGGTACGCCGAGGGCCGCATCCGCCCGCATATCAGCCACGTCCTGCCGCTGGCGCGCGCGACCGAGGGGCTGGAGCTGCTGCGCAGCCGCAAATCCACCGGCAAGGTGGTGATCCGCATTCCCGAATAACCCCGCCCGGCGGCGGGCCCCGCTATTCCGCCGCCATGTCGCTGCGCCGGCGCAGGGCGCAGAATTCGCTGCGCAGGGACTCGAGCAGCGGCTCGACGATCTGCGGGCGGGCGCCCGAGGCGTAAAGACAGATCTTCTGCATCCCCAGATCGGGCAGCACGCCGCCGGGGATCAGCTCGAAATGCGCCGGCGCGTGGCCTTCCAGCACCGGGGTCACCGCCAGATCGGCCGAGACCGACACTTCGATGGTCCGGTCGCTTTCGGAATCCACCGCCAGTTCCCATTCTAACCCCTCATGCTCCATCATCGCGATGGCGACCGGGCGGAAGCCGCAGCGCCGCGAAAAGGCGATGCGCAACGGCCGCGCCTTCCACGCGGTGCCGCCCAGCGCCCCGTACCAGCGTAGCGGCACATCGAGCAGCGTCTCGCCGTTTTCGCCCGGCTCCGCCTCGGTGGTGAGGATCACATCCACCGCACCGCGCGCGAACAGATCCTTCAGCTCGGCGGTATAGGAGCTGAGCAGTTGCAGCCGCACGCGCGGGAAATCGCGCTGCATCCGCTTCATGACCCGCGGAATCACCGGATAGACCACGTCATGCGGCACCCCCAGCACGATCTCGCCCTCCCAGTCCTGAAGCGTCAGCCGCGCATAGATCTCGTCGTTCAGTTCCACCATCTTGCGGGCGTATTTCAGCAGTTGCTCTCCCGCCGGCGTCAGGCTGACCCCGCGCCCGCTCCGGTCGAGCAGCGCAAGGCCCAGCGTCTCCTCCAGCCGCTTGAGCTGCATCGAGACCGCCGATTGCGTCAGGTTCAGAAATCCCGCCGCGCGGGTGACCCCGCCGGCATCGGCCACTGCGAGGAACGACCGCAGCGTGGTGATGTCGAGATTGCGCATTGATCACACCTCGTGATGACAAACTTCAAGAACATTCGTTTTACAGATGACGTGCCGGCAAGCATATACATCACGCAAGACGATGAAAGACAAATTCACATCACATTTCGTGAAGGAGATCATCATGATCCGTGACACCGCCCTGCCCTGCCCCGCCCGCCGCGCCCGCCGCCCGCTGCTGACGCGCATTCTGACCTGGCAGGCGCTCTACCGCCAGCGCCGCCGCCTGGCCGATCTCGACGCCGCCGCGTTGCGCGATCTGGGGATCTCGCGGCACGATGCTGAGTACGAGGCACAGCGCCCGTTCTGGGACGCGCCCGAGAGCTGGCGCCGCTGAGGACAGCGCTCTTCCGCGAATGGTGCGAAAACACTGCGTTTCGCGGGAGAGCTGTCTTGAAATAGGCCACCGCTCTGCCAATATCGAAAGCGAAAACCGTATTTTCCCACTTCGGGATATAGCTTGGAGGTATAGATGGCAGACTACAGAACAATCCGGACCGCCACCGGAACCAGCGCGGCCCAGATTGACGAAGGGCTTCGCACCCATATGAACAAGGTCTACGGGACCATGTCCATCGGGATGCTGATCACCTTCGCAGTGGCCTGGGCCATCGGCACCAGCCCGAGCCTGCTCGGCGTCTTCCGCGATCCGGTGACCCTCAGCCCGAACATTCTGGGCTGGATCGTCATGTTCGCCCCGCTGATCATGGTGTTCGCCTTCGGCGCCGCCATCAACCGCCTGTCCGCCGCCGGCGCGCAGACCTTCTTCTACGCCTTCGCGGCGGTGATGGGCCTGTCGCTGAGCTGGATCTTCGTGGCCTTCACCGGCTTCTCGATCGCCCAGGTCTTCCTGGTGACCTCGATCGCCTTCGCCGGCCTGTCGCTCTGGGGCTACACCACGAAAAAGGACATCTCGGGCTGGGGCTCGTTCCTGATCATGGGTGTGATCGGCATTCTCGTGGCCTCGATCATCAATATCTTCCTGGGCTCGCCCGCGATCATGTTCGCGATCTCGGTCCTGGGTGTGCTGATCTTCGCGGGTCTCACCGCCTATGACACGCAGAACATCAAGAACACCTATCTTCAGCACGCCGCGCATGGCGACAGCGAGTGGATGGGCAAGGCCGCCATCATGGGCGCGCTGAACCTCTACCTCGACTTCATCAACATGTTCATGTTCCTGCTGCAACTTCTCGGGAACCGCGAATAATCCGCTTCGGCCGCAGGCCACGGAACCAGACAAAGGCCCCGCCCGGTGCGGGGCCTTTTTTCTTGGAGAGACGGGCGGCGCGTGCGCTCCACCGAAGGACCGTTCCATAAGAGCCGTGCATGCAAGCACGGAAAAATTGCTCGTCCTTGGCCCCATGTCCCGAAGAGCCATGCCATCGCCGGCCGGTGGGATGGCGACGCGACTGCGCGCGCCCCGCGATTTATCCCGGCCAAATCCGCAGGACCTCGCAACGAGGATCTGACCTCTCAAGATCGCCTGCCCGCCGGGACGGGCCGCCGATGGCGCGTCGCCCCGTCGCCCCGTCCGGACGGTTTCGTAGGGTGGGCAATCTGCCCACCTTCCCAAAGCCCTTACAACACGCCCCTCAGGCCAGCACCGCCGGGATCAGCCCGCGCAGGGAATTTCCGACCCAGAGCCGCTCGGCCCGGTCCAGATCGGCCCGCGTCAGCACCGCCTCCCGGAACTCCCCCGTCAGCAGCAGGCTCTCCCGCAGCACCCCGGGCAAGAGCCCGCAATCCAGCGCCGGGGTCAGCCGCTCCCCGCCGATCTCCAGAAACACATTGGTGAAGGCCCCCTCGCAGAGCGCCCCCCGCGTGTTGAAGAAAAGCACATCGAAGATGCCCTCGGGCTTGCCGCGCAAGGTCCGGTCGTAGAGCGCGCGGCGGGTGGTCTTGAGCCGCAGGAAGGGATCCGCCGGATCGAGCCGCTGCGGCGACAGGGCCACCGGCGCCGCCACCGGGGCAGAGCCCAGGTCGAAGGGCTGCCGGGTCAGTTCCACATCGCCCGCGCGGCCAACCGTCATGCGCAACCGCAGCGCTTCGCCGCCCTGCACCGACAACAGCCGCATCTGCACCGCCGCCGCGTCCCAGGCAAAGCCCAGCGCCGCGCAGGTGCGTTCCGCCCGCGCCAGATGCAGCGCCTCGCGGACGATGCCCGAGCCTGGCAGCCAGAGCATCGTCTCGATCACGCGGAGGGTGGGATCAGTCCGGTCACAAAGCGGGATTTCCACAGCGCCTCCTCATATTCCGCATCGCATTGGCTGTCATGCACGATGCCGCCGCCCACGCCCATCTCGGCGCGCCCGGGCCCGGTGAGTGTCAGCGTGCGGATCGCCACGTTGAACGCCGCCCGCCCGTCCGGCGCCGCCCAGCCGATGGCACCGCAATAGGCGCCGCGTGTCCAGCCCTCGAGCCGGTGAATCGCCTGCATCGCGGCAATCTTCGGCGCGCCGGTGATCGACCCGCAGGGAAAGAGCGCCCGCATCAGCGCCGGCAGCGCCGCCTCGCCCTCAAGCCGCGCCTCTACCCGCGACACCATCTGATGCACCGTCTCGTAGGTCTCCACCTTCAGCAGCTCCGGCACCCGTACCGAGCCCACCCGCGCGATCCGCGCGAGATCGTTGCGCATCAGATCCACGATCATGATGTTCTCGGCGCGGTTCTTCTCGTCGCGCGCCAGCGTCTCGCGCAGCGCCGTGTCGGCCGCGCCCGTGGCGCCGCGCGGCGCCGTGCCCTTCATCGGCGCGACCGCGATTCCGCCCGCCGCATCCGCCTGAAAGAACAGCTCGGGCGAGCGCGACAGCACCTGCACCCCGCCCAGCGCCACGACCGCGCCATAGCCCACCGGCTGAAAGCCCCGCATCCGGCCCCAGAGCCCCAGCTCCGTCCCCTCGAACGCGACCTCGACCGGCAAGGTCAGGTTGACCTGATAAAGATCCCCCCGGGCGATCATCGCCTTGATCTCGTGAAACCGCCCGGCATAATCCGCCGGGCTCCAGAGCGGCGTGGCGCGGATCACCCGCGCCTGCGCCGCCTGCGCGGCGGCCTCGGCCAACACGCCCTCCGCCGCCTCGGGCCCGCGGAAGATCCCGAAGGCCAACAGCGGCGCCCCCGGCGCCAGCAGATCGCCCAGCACCGGCTCAAGCGCATAGCCCAGCTCGTAGCAGGCCAGCCCGGCGATCCAGAACCCGGCGCGGCGCGCCGCCTCGAGCCGCTCCAGCGCGGCGCGCGCCTCGGCGCCGTCACGGGCGACGATCACCTCCTCGGGCCGCGCAAAGAGCGCCGGGCGCCCCGACGGGCCCGCCTCGACCAACACGCTTTGCCTGTCCGCTTCCATGCGCCCCTGCCTTGCTGACTGCGCGCCCTCTTACCAGCCGCAAGCGGCGTTGACGAGGCGGTTACACAAGCGCCTCGAGCGCCGCAAGCCGCGCCCGCAGCCTGTCGGCGGTGTCGCTCAGAACGCCCCGGTCCAGCGGCTCCGGCGCCGCGAAGGGCACCTCGTCAAGCGGGATATAGCGGCGCGAGGTGATGTCGCTCGCCTCCTGCATCGGCACCAGATGGGCGTGCACATGCGGCACGTCGTTGCCGGTCAGCACGAACCCCACCCGCGCCACGCGATATTCCGCCTTGAGCACCTTGGCGAGCCGCTGCCCCAGCCGGATCAGCCCGCCGGCAAGCGCCGGGGGAAGATCGTCGAAACAGGGGTAATGCGCGCGCGGCACGATCTGCAGATGCCCCGGCCGGATCGGCGCGCGGTCGGCGAAGACGATGAACCGGCGGTCTTCGAAGACCACATGCGCCGGGCTGCGCCCGCGGGCGATGTCGCAAAAGAGGCAGTCGGGGTGCATCGGGATTCCTCCTGGTTCGGCCCGGCGCGCGCCCCGCCTGGAGCCCCAAAAGGAAAAGGCCGCGCAGGTGGGGTCCCGCGCGGCCTGTCACTGTCCCTGACGAGGTAAGGCTTACTTGATCTTGCCTTCCTTGTATTCGACGTGCTTCCGCGCAACCGGATCGTACTTACGCACGGTCATCTTTTCGGTCATCGTGCGGGCGTTCTTCTTGGTCACATAGAAATGGCCCGTGCCCGCGGACGAGTTCAGGCGGATTTTGATGGTGGTCGGCTTCGCCATTCTTCTTCTCCTGCAACGGGGCCGCTTTCCGCGTCCCGTGAAATCCTTGAAGCCCGCCTTTTACCCAAGCGCGCGCCCGAGTCAACCGGGCATCGTGCGGAAATATACGCGTGGAGGGCCTGTAAGCCGGATTCTGTTCCCGGCAGGTCTCCCTGCCGATCGGCGACCATTCCTCTTGGCCCGCGATTGCCCGCGGGCTCGTGCTGCCAACCCGGACCTCTCGGGCCGAAGCCGCCCTGCGGCGATATCCCCGAAGAGATCATGCCCCGCGCGAGGTCCCTATTTGGCATTGCTCCCGGTGGGGCTTGCCATGCGGGTCCGGTTGCCCGTCCCCCGGTGGGCTCTTACCCCACCGTTTCACCCTTGCCGTCGCAGTCTCCTTTGGCGCACCTCCGGTATTCCCTTTGGCGCACCTCCGGTACTCCCGTTGGCGCACCTTCGGTGCTCCCGTTGGCGCACCTTCGGTGCGACGGCGGTCTCTTCTCTGTGGCGCTTTCCGTCAGGTTGCCCTGCCCGGGCGTTACCCGGCACCGGCGCTTCGGCGAGTCCGGACTTTCCTCTCCCGGCGGGTTCCCCCGCCGACAGCGGCCGCCCGGCCCTCCACGCGCGCCCGACATAGGCGCGGCATGTGGCGGCGTCAATGGCCGGCGCTCAGCGCAGCAGCAGCGGCTCTTTCATCCAGGCGCGGATCGCCGCGCTGACCGCGTCCGGCGCCTCGAGCGGCGGCAGATGGCCCGCCTCCTCGATCACCTCCAGCCTCGCGCCCGGGATCAGCTCGGCCAGAAACGCCTGCCGCTTGACCGGGAAGAGCTGGTCATGCGCGCCGCAAAGCACCGTCACCGGCACCCGCATCCGGCGCAGCGCGCCCTGCTGGTCGCGCCGCCGCTGAAGAATGCGGACCTGCCGCACAAAGGCTTCGACCCCAAGACCCGCGGCCATCTCGTCGAGCATGGCGAGGATTTCCATCTTGAACGGCCCGGGCGCCAGGCTGTCGCCCGGCATCATCGCCCGCACCGCCGCGTCCAGCCGCCCGGCGCGCGCCTTGATGATCAGCGGATCGCGCTCGGCGGCCTGTTGCGGCGTCTCGGGCAGCGGCGTGGTGCTCATCAGCATCAGCCGCGAGACGCGGTCCGGCGCCCGGCGCTGCAATTCCATCGCGACGATCCCGCCGAGCCCCAGCCCGGCCAGAGCAAAGCGCCGCGGCATCAGATCGAGCAGCCCCGAGGCGACCTCCTCGACCCGTTCGCCGCCGGTCACCGGTGCGACCATCACCGCCATTTCCCGCGAAAGATCGGCGATCTGCGGCCCGTAGAGCCGCGCATCGCACATCAGATCGGGCAACAACACCAACGGCTCAGCCATGCCGCCCCGATACCTGCAAAAACCGCTCCCTCGCGGAGATCACCATTCCCTGCCCCATCTGCTCTGTGCGGACCTTGGCGGAATCCTATCAAAGAGCGCGGCGAGGGAAAGCGGGAATGCGCCGGCCGGGCAAGGCTTTGCCCAAAGCGGCCTCGCCGGGGCCGCCGGCGTCCCCCGCTCCCCCGGGGCCCGTGCCTCACTCCGCCGCCAAGGCGCGCGGCGCGGTGCCCAGGCCGCTGGCCGCATGGATCTGCATCCAGACGGCGGCCTCGTCGTACAGCGTCCATTCCCGGCGCAGCCCGGCGGGCCCGAATTCCGCGTGGCTGATCCCCATCACATGTACCTCGGCGCCGCTCGGCCGGCCGAAAGGCCCCCAGCCCGCATGGCGCCCGGTGAGCGACCAGCGCAGCGCGGCGCGCGGTGGCATCAGCCGCTCTTCCAGGCCGATCTGGTGGTGAATGCGGAACCGGGCATCGGGAAAGGCCGCGCGCAGCCCGAACCAGAACCGTTCCGCCCCGCCCGGCCCCTGCGCCGCCACCCCTCCGGGATAAGCCATGCGCGCGGCGGGATCGTATTGCGCGGCGATCTCGGAAAAGGCCGCCGACATGATCCGTTCGAGCAGCCCGGCAAAGGCCGCGCCCCACTGGTTGCCATTGCCCTGCCCGGTATAGGGCCCGGGCTGGTCGATGCCCGGATGGAACGGCCCGCCCTCCGGATCGCCCGCGACGGCATGTTGCCGCGCCCAGTCGGAAACCCCCAGCCCGAGCTGGCGCAGGATCGCCCCGGTGTCGCGCACCGCCCAGACCTCGCTGATGCGCCGGTCCTTGGCGTAGATATCGGCCAGCAGCCGGAACCGCAGCCGGCGCCCGCTGGCGGCGCCGAAAAGCCCCGCCCCGTCATGCCCGCCCTGCAACAGCAACCGCTGCGCGCCCAGCATCCCGAGCCGGGGCGCGCCCGACCAGATCACATCTTCGGAACGCGCGGCCAGATCCGGCAGCGCCGCCAGCAGACCAACCGCCTCGTCCCGCAGCGCGGCGGGGCCATAGCCCATCGCCAGCGCCTGCCGGTGGATCATCTGCGGATGGCACAGATCGCGCAGCCCCGCCTCGAGGCTGCGCCGGTTCCAGAGCGTTTCGGCCACCAGACGCAGAAACGCCGGATATGCCTGCCCGCCTTCGTCGCGCCAAAGCCCCTCCTCGCGCCAAAGCATCCTGCCCTCCTGTCTATGTTCGGAGGCAGTCTGGCACGTCACGGGTTAGGAAATGGTTGCCACACGCCCTTCCTGCCGACGCGCGCTTCGGCGCCCGGGCGGCAACCCGGCCTCAACCTTCGCCATATCCCTGCCAGCGAAAGGCGCCATCCCCGGCACGCAGCGGCGAGAACGGGTTGTAGGCGATCTCCCAGATATGGCCGTCGGGATCGGCGAAATAACCGTGATAGCCGCCCCAGAACACCTCTTGCGGCACCTTCAGGATGCGCGCGCCCACGGCCTCTGCCCGGCTCATCAGCGCATCGACCTCGGCCTTGCTGCGCAGGTTATGCGCCAGCGTCAGCGCGCCCCTGCCCAGCTCGTCCACCGGCAGGCCGATATCCTCGGCCAGCGCGTCGAGCCCGAAGAGCCCCAGCGTCTGCCCGAGCAGATCGAAGGCGATGACCCCGCCGGGGCCCTCGGTCCGGACCCATCCCAGCGCCTCGTAGAACGCCGCCGCGCCTTCCAGATCGCGCACCCCCAGGGTGATCAGGCTGATTCTCTGTTCCATCTGCGCTCCTCCATGCCGTGCATATCCTAGCCCTGCGGCGCGCCGCCGAACATCCGCTCCATCGGCACCCAGCCCTCGACAAGCCGCCAGCCGGGCAGCGAGACTCGCAGCACATTGCCGCCGCCCGCGGGCTGATCGTGGCTGCGCGCGATCGGGGCGCCCAGCAGATGCGCCCGGAACAGCGCCCCCACCCCGCCATGGCCGACCACCGCGATATCGCCCTGCGTCTCGTCTGCGGCCACCAGCCCGCGCAGCGCCGCCACGATGCGCGCCTGGGCATCCTGCGCCCGCTCCCATCCGCGCACGCTCTCCTCCGGGCGGGCAAAGAACGCATCCGCCACCGTCTCGAATTCCTCGGCCGGCAGATAGCCCGTGGCCGAGCGGTCGTTCTCGTGCAGCGCCTCGACGATCTGCGGCACGAGGCCCAATCGGTCGCCAAGGATCTCCGCCCCGTCGCGCGCCTTGCGCTCGGCGCTGCAATAGATCGCGCTCACCCCGTCGCAGCGGTCGGAAAACGCCGCGTGGCGCGCCCGGCCCTTGTCCGACAGCGGCCAGTCGGGCACCGGCACCGCAGGGTCGATCCGCACCTCCGCATGGGACAGGAAGAGAAGCTGCCTCATCCCCCGGCCTCGAGAATGGCGGCTTCGATCATCGCCAGATTCTCCGGCTCCGAAAACCGGTGATCGGCCCCCTTCACAAAGCTCAGCCGCACATCCGGCCCGTCGATATGGTCGAAGAGCCGCAGCGCGGTCTCGCGGCTGACCGCCTCGTCCGCGCTGCCCTGCAGAAGCCGCACGGGAAACCCCATGGGCAGCGGCGCGCGCAGCACCAGATGGTCGCGCCCGTCCTCGATCAGCCGCCGTGTCACCGCGTAGGGATCGCCATAGGCCGAGGGCAGATAGGTCACGCCCTCCTCCATCACCTTGCGGCGCTCCTCCTCCGAGAACCCGGCCCAGAACCCGTCCTCGGTGAAATCCGGCGCCGCCGCGATGCCGACGAACCCCGCGACCCGCGCGCCCAGCCTTTGGGTCATCAGGCAGCCGATCCAGCCCCCCATGGACGAGCCGACAAGCAGCAGCGGCCCCTCGGTCACCGCCTCGATCACCGCCTGGGCATCCGCCGCCCAGTCGCCGATGCAGCCCTCTTGGAAGGCGCCGCCGGACTGGCCATGGCCGGAATAATCGAGCCGCAGAAAGGCCCGGCCCCGGGCCGCGGCCCAGGCTTCGAGATGCACTGCCTTGGTGCCCTCCATGTCGGATTTGTAGCCCGAGAGGAACACCACGACCGGGCCGGAACCCGGCGTATAGGCATAGGCAAGCCGCGCCTTCGGGCCCTCGAGATAAGCGGTTTCGGCCATCGCACTCCCTCCACGGTCGGTCGGCGCGACTGTGGCCCCGGGCGCTGTCCGGATGCAACCGGGTTTCGCCCCGGACCGGAGCCCGCCGGACAGAAAAAGGCCCGGGAACCGAACGGTCCCGGGCCTTATGCTATCTTGCGTCGCGGCACGCGGTCAGAGCTGCGCCATGACCTCGTCGGAGGCTTCGAAATTCGTGGTCACGCGCTGCACGTCGTCATCGTCCTCCAGCGCATCGACCAGCTTCATCAGCGTCTGCATGGCATCGAGATCGAGCTCGGTGGTGGTGCCCGGCTTCCAGATCAGCTTGGTGCTCTCGGATTCGCCCAGCTCCGCCTCGAGCGCGGTGGAGACCTCGTTCAGATCGGTGTCGGCACAATAGATGACATGGCCGTCTTCCGAGCTTTCCACATCCTCGGCGCCAGCCTCGATCGCCGCCATCATGACGGTGTCGGCATCGCCCGCATCCGCCGGGTAGACGATCTCGCCCTTGCGCTCGAACATGAAGGCCACCGAGCCGGTCTCGCCCAGGTTGCCGCCATTCTTGGTGAAGGTCGAACGCACGTTCGAGGCGGTGCGGTTGCGGTTGTCGGTCATCGCCTCGACGATCACCGCCACGCCGTTGGGGCCATAGCCCTCATAGCGGATCTCTTCGTAATTGTCGCCCTCGCCGCCCGTCGCCTTCTTGATGGCGCGTTCGATATTGTCCTTGGGCATGGACTGGCTCTTGGCTTCCTTGATGGCCAGCCGCAGGCGCGGGTTCTTGTCGGGATCGGGGTCGCCCATCTTGGCGGCGACGGTGATCTCCTTGGAGAATTTCGAGAACAGCTTTGCGCGCACCGCGTCCTGACGGCCCTTGCGGTGCTGGATGTTTGCCCATTTGGAATGGCCGGCCATGGATGCCCCTTGCCTTGTCGGATCAGGTTGAAATGTCGCCACGCGCTATAGCCCAGAGCCGGGCTCTGCCGCAAGCCCGTCGCCCGTGCCCTTTCATCTTTCCGGCAAATACACCCGCCGGCGCGCACCGCGAGCGCCCCCTTTTCCGGAACGCGCAACCGGGGTAAAGCCTGCCTCATGAGCCGCTTTCTGATCCTCCAGCTCCGCCCCGAAACCGAGGCCAGCGACGATGAATTCGCCGCCTTTCTGCGCAAGGGCGGGCTGTCCGAAGAGGCCGTGTACCGCATCCGGCTCGACCGGGAGGATCTGCCCGAAGGGCTCGATCCGCGCGACTATGCCGGGGTGATCGTCGGCGGCGGGCCCGGCTGCGTGTCGGACGCCCCCGAGAAGAAGACCCCGGTGGAAGCCCGGATCGAGGCCGCCTGCCTGTCGCTGATGCCTGCGATCACCAGGGCCGACGTGCCCTTTCTGGGCTGCTGCTACGGCATCGGGATCCTGGCGCATCATCTCGGCGCCGAGGTGGGCAAGGCCCGCTACGGCGAGCCGGTGGGGCATGTCGCCTGCGAGATAACGGCGGAGGGCGCGCGCGATCCGCTGCTTGCCGGGCTGCCGGAGCGCTTCGACGCTTTCGTGGGGCACAAGGAGGCGGTGCAGCACCTGCCCCGCGGCTGCGTGCATCTGCTGCGCTCGGCCCCCTGCCCGTTCCAGATGATCCGCCATGGCGAGAATGTCTATGCCACGCAGTTCCACCCCGAGGCCGACGCCGCCGGCTTCGAAACCCGGATCCGCATCTACCGCCACAAGGGCTATTTCGAGCCCTCCGAGGCCGAGGCGCTGATCGCCATGTGCCGCGCCGCGAATGTAACCTGGCCGGAGCAGATCCTGCGGACCTTCGTCAGCCGCTACGGCTGAGCCCCAAAACGCTTCCTCCGAAGCGTTTTGCGCCCAGGATTTTTCGTACGAAAAATCCTGGGCCCGCCTCTCAGAGCGGCCAGATCAGCGGAATGACCAGCGCCGAAAGCACCCCGACGCTGAAGTTCAGCGGCACCCCCACCTTGAGGAAATCCGAGAACCGGTAGCCGCCGGGCCCGTAAACCAGCGTGTTGGTCTGATAGCCGATGGGCGTGGCGAAGCTGCACGAGGCCGCCACCATCACCGCCACCACCAGCGGGCGCGGATCGACCCCCAGCGCCTCGGCCAGCGAGATCGCGATGGGCGTCACCACCACCGCCACCGCGTTGTTGCTGACCGCCTCGGTCAGCACCGAGGTCAGCAGGAACACCGCCCAGATCAGCAAGGGCCCCGGCAGCAGCTCCATCACCGGCGCCACCGCGCCCACGATCAGCGCCACCGCGCCCGAGGCATCCAGCGCCGCACCGATGGCCAGCATGGCGAAGATCAGCGCCAGCAACTGCCCTTCGACAAAGGAAAACGCCTCGTCCGCGTCGATGCAGCGCGCCAGCAGCACCACCGCAACCGCGATCACCGCCAGCGCCAGGATCGGCGCGGCCCCCAGCGCCGAAAGCACCACGATCCCGGCCATCGCGCCGATGGCGATCGGCGCGTGACCGCGCCGGAACGCCCGCGCCGAGGGATGCGAGACATCCACCAGCTCCATATCGCCCGCCAGCCGCTTGATGTCCTCCGGCGCGCCCTCGAGCAGCAGCGTATCGCCGACCCGCACCACAAGATCGTCGAGCTTGCGGCCGATGTTCTGGTTGCGGCGGTGCACCGCCAGCGGATAGACGCCATAGCGCCGCCGCAGCCGCATCGCGCCCAGCGACCGGCCCACCATCTTGCAGCCCGGGGTGATCAGCACCTCGACCGTGGTGGTCTCCTTGGCCGAGATCTGGTCCACCCGCTTCAGCGACTTGTTGCGTTGCAGGCTCAGAAGCTCGGTCATCTGCGTGCGCAGCACCACCCGGTCGCCCACCTCGAGCACAACGCCCTGAAGATCGCGGCGCAGCGAGGCATCGCCGCGGATCACGTCGATCAGCCGCACCCCCTCGCGCTTGAAGAGCTGCACTCCCAGAGCCTCGCGGCCGATGAGGTTCGATTCGGGTGGAATCACCGCCTCGGTGAAGAATTTCATCCGCGACCGGTCCGACAGCATCCCGGCCATGGAATGCCGCTCGGGCAGCAGGAAGCGGCCCGCCACCACCAGATAGAGCATGCCCCAGGCCACGAGGATCACCGCCAGCGGCGTGACCTCGAAGATCGTGAAGGGCGCCATGCCCTGGCTGCGGGCCACCCCGTCCACCAGCAGGTTGGTCGAGGTGCCGATCAGCGTGGTGGTGCCGCCCAAAATCGCGGCATAGCTCAGCGGGATCAGCAATTTCGAGGGCTGCACCCCAAGCGAATGCGAGATCTGCACGAAGATCGGCAGCATCATCACCACCACCGGCGTGTTGTTCATGAAGGCCGAGGCGAGAATCACCACCAGCATGATCAGCGCGATCGCCCGGCGCGGACGCCGCGCCACCTGGCCCTGTGCGAAGGTGGCAAAGGCATCCAGCGCGCCGGTGCGCACCAGCGCGCCCATCACCACGAACATCGCGGCGATGGTCCAGGGGGCCGGATTCGACAGCACCTTCAGCGCCGCATCATAGGGCAGAACCCCCAGTGCCAGCAGCACCGCAACCCCGCCGATGGCCACCACCTCGGTCGGATAGCGCTCGCGCACGAACATCACGAACATCGCCACGACCGTGGCAATCGTGACATAGGCCTGGGCCGTCTGACTCAGATCAATCAAATTCATGGAATGAATAGCCTGTTTCTGCTCAACCCGGCGCATTCTGACGAGGCGTCAGAGGTCTTGCAAGCGTGCTGCGCGGTCGCGGCTGCACCAGGGCCATCCCTGAGAACAGCACAAGCAGCGCCGCCCAGACCCAGCCGGTATAGGCTTCGCCCAGAAATAGCATCGCCCAGCACAGCCCGAAGAGTGTGACGAGATAACTCACCTGCACCGCAAACACCGCCCCCGCCCGGCTCACCAGCCAGACATATCCCGCATAGGCCACCGCATGCAGCAGCGCGCTGGCCGCCAGCGCGCGGTCGGGCACGCCCCAGGGCGGGCGCGGGTCGATGAACTGCCCCGTCGCCAGCGCCAGCGGCAGGCAGATCGCCGCCCCCAGCACCGAAGCCCCTGCCAGCGTCTGCACCGGGTCGAGCCCGCGCATCCCCCAGCGTGCCACGTAATTGCCCTCTGCCGCGTAGAACGCCGAGGAAATCAGCGCCACCGGAATCCAGGCCGCCATCGCCGGATCCGGCAGGCTTGCCCTGGGCAGCACCAGAATCGCCACCCCGAGCATCCCCAGGCACAGGCCCAGAAACCGCCGGACGCTGAACCGGTCGTTGCCCAGCGCAAGCGCCATGGGAAAGGTGAAGAGCGGCACCGAGCTCAGCAGGATCGACAGCACCCCGGACGGCAGGTGGATCGCCGCGGTGTAAGAGGTGACGCCCGGCAGCACCGTGCCCACCAGCGCAATGATCAGATAAAGCGGCAGGCTGCGCCGGTCGAAGGGCAGCCCGCGTCCGCGCAGCACCGTCACGCCGCCCAGCAGCACCGCGCCGATGCTCAATTGCCAGAACAGCAGCCCGAAATGCCGATACCCTTCAGAGACCGCCAGTTTCGCCAGAGGTTGCGTCGCGCCCCAGGCGGCTCCGATCGCGGCCAGCGCCAGAAACGGCGCAAGCCGGCGGATCACGGCCCCGAGGCCTCCAGCCGCCCGCCCTGGCGCACCATCTTCACGGCCACCGCCTTGCCCGTGCGGTCGTCTGTCTCGACAAACAGCCCGCAGAGCGTGGCCTCGCCCAGCGCCGGCTGATAGCGCGTCTTGCTCATGCCGGTGACGAAGCGGCGCATCGGCTCGACCTTGTCCATGCCGATGACCGAATCGTAATCGCCGCACATGCCCGCATCGGACAGAAAACCGGTGCCCTTGGGCAGAATCTGCCCGTCGCCGGTGGGGACATGGGTATGGGTGCCCGCCACCAAGCTCGCCCGCCCGTCGCAGAAATGCCCCAGCGCCATCTTTTCCGAGGTCGCCTCGCAATGCACATCGACCAGGATGGCCTGCGCCTGACCGCCCAGCGGATGCGCGCGCAGCACCGCATCCATCGCCGAGAAAGGATCGTCGAAGGGGCGTTTCATAAAGACCTGCCCCAGCACCTGGGTGACCAGCACCTTGCGCCCGCGCCGGTCCTTGAACAGCCCGTGCCCGCGCCCCGGCGCCTGTTTGGCAAAGTTCAGCGGGCGGATCACCCGCGGCTCGCTCTCGATGAAGCTGAGCATGTCCTTCTGATCAAAGGCATGATCGCCCAGCGTCACCACATCGGCGCCCGCCTCGAGCAGCCCCTTGGCATGTTCGCCGGTCAGACCCGCCCCGTTCGAGGCGTTCTCGCCATTCACGACCACGAAGTCGAGCTTCCAGTCATCGCGCAGCCGGGGAAGGGTTTCCGAGATGGCGGCGCGCCCGGCCCGGCCCACCACATCTCCAAGAAAAAGCAATCTCATGGTTCAATCCGTAAAAGGGACGGCGCGGAAAGCAAAGCCCCATTTGCAGGCGGACGCGGACCGGACGGACCTGTCCGGGACCGGATGGCTTCGAAACCGGCCCCCGCCTGATCGCCGGACCGCGCCGGATGGCGGGGCGCTGCGCTACCGGCAGTCCATCGCCGCGCGCATGGCCCCGGCACCGTAAAGCCCCAGGGCGCGGGTCTCGATCCGGCCCGCATGCAGGCGCGAGGCCATGACCCGTCCCCAGACCGCATCGGCGGTGATCATCTCGGGGCCGGCGCCGCAATCGCGCAGCCCGCCCTCGATATAGCCCCAGCCGATCCGGTGATTGGTCAGCCCCGCCCGCTGCGCGACCGCGCGCAGCTCGCGGCTGCCGGGCACATAGCGCCAGACGCGCAGCAGCTTTGCCAGATGCGGGCGGTCCACATAGGCCAGTTCTATGCGCCCGTCTCCGTCCAAATCGCCGGCGCCCACCGGCGCGAGCCAGCGGTTGCGCTGGCCGATGAAGGGCGCGGCGGCCAGCAGCCCGGTCTCGGTGTAAAGCGCCAGCCGCGCGCCGCGCGCCAGATCGCTTTCCACCACCATCACCGCGTCCCGCCCGCCCAGATCGACGAGCCGGGGCGCCACATCCTCGAACACCCGCTCCTGCGGCAGCCGGATCACCACGTCGCGCTTGCCGCAGCCCGCGCAGTCCTCGATCCGCAGGCGCAGCGCGCCCCATTCCACCGCGTCGCCCAGCACGCCGTGATCGTAGCGCGTGGTCGGTTCCAGATATTCGGCGGCAATCAGGCGCGGGGCGGCCTCTGCCGCGCCCGGCAGCGTCAGCCACAGGCCCAGCGCCGCCACCGCGCCGCGCGCGGTCCGGCGCCAGCGGCGCAAGAGCTGTCGCGGCGCGCCGCTCAGATCTGCTTCTCCGGCATCTGCACGATCAGCCCGTCCAGCGCATCGGACACCTTAAGCTGGCAGGTCAGCCGCGAGCGTGCGGGATCGGGCTCGTAGGCGAAATCCAGCATGTCCTCTTCCATGTCCTCCTTCGGAGGCAGCTTGGCCACCCAGTCGGGATGCACATAGACGTGGCAGGTCGAGCAGGCGCAGGCGCCGCCGCAATCGGCCTCGATGCCGGGAATGTTGTTGTCGCGGGCCCCTTCCATCACGGTCAGCCCGGTCGGCACATCCACCACATGCTCTGTGCCGTTATGCTCGATATAGGTGATCTTGGCCATTGCCTGGTCGCTCCATCGTCTCGATCTCGCCCCTACCTAGTCAGCCCGCGACGGCAACGCCAGCCCCATCGCCGGGACGCGAGGCCGCAGGGGGCGGATGTTCGTCAAATGTGCCGCACCCTGCGCACCCGCTCTGCCCGTTTCCTGACCATCCCGAGGCAAACCTTCCCCCCGGAGAACAAACCGGCTAGTCTCTGGCGCAACGGCCCGCATGAACCGAGGCTCCGAGCAGATGCACCGCCCCACCGCCCTTTGCGCCGCGCTGGCGCTGACGCTCGCCGCCTGCGACGCGCCGCCCGCCGACGGCACCGGAGCCTGGCCGGGCGAAGCCCCGCCCGCGCCCGAGCAGCTTGCCGACGGCACCTGCTGGGCGCGCGAGGTGACCCCGGCGATCTATGAACATGTGATGGGCGAGATCCAGGTCGTGCAGGCCGAGATCGCCGAGGACGGCACGGTGATCCGCCCGCCGATCTATCGCCGCGCCCCGGTGCCGAAGGTGGTGCGCCCGCGCGGCGAGCTGCGCTTCGAAACCCCCTGCCCCGACCAGATGACACCCGAGTTCATCGCCTCGGTGCAGCGTGCGCTGGCGGCGCGGTCCTATTTCAGCGGCAGCGTCAGCGGCCGCATCGACAGCGCCACCACCGCGGCGATCCGCAAATACCAGACCGAACGCGGGCTCGACAGCGGCCAGCTCTCGCTCGAAACCGCCCGCGCGCTGGGTCTGGTGGCCACCCCGCTCGAAGAGCTCTGAGCCCGCAGGGGCGCCGGCGGCCCTTGCCCGATACCGCCCCGCGCCCCGGTTTCGTTTTCGCGGGCGTCGCGCTAGGCTTCCGCCTGGACACGCAGGGGGATAGCGGATGCCAGACGTAAAGGACCGGATCGGGATCGTCGGCGGCAGCGGCATGCTGGGCAGCGCCATCGTGCAGGGGCTGATCGCCAGCGGCAGCGTCACCGAAAGCGCACTCACCGTGCTCAACCGCTCGGGCTCTGCCGGCCCGCTTGCGCGGTTCCCCGGCCTTGCGCTCACCACCGATCCGCAGACGCTTTGCGCAAGCTGCGGCACGCTGCTGCTGTGCGTTCCGCCGGCGCAGGCCGCCGGGCTACGCCTTCCCGCCGGCGGTCATCTGGTGCTTTCGGTCATGGCCGGGGTCACGCGCGCGGCGCTGAGCCGGATCACCGGCAGTCCTCGGGTGATCCGCGCCATGAGCAGCCCCGCCGCCGCGCTGCGGCTGGCCTACACGCCCTGGATCGCCAGCGATCCGGTGAGCGCGGAGGACCGGCAGCGCGCCACGCGGCTGTTCGAGGCCATCGGCACCAGCGACGAGGTCGCCAGCGAAGCGCTGATCGACCAGTTCACCGCCCTGACCGGCCCGGTGCCGGGATTCGTGGCCTTCTTTGCCGACGCCATGACCCGTTACGCCATCGACGCGGGCGCCCCGCCCGATCTGGCCGACCGCGCGATCCGGCAGCTCTTTCTGGCCGGCGGCCGGATGCTGGCCGAAGGCGACAAGACCCCCGCCGCCCATGTGGCCGAGATGATCGACTATGCCGGCACCACCGCCGCCGGGCTGACCGTGATGGAAGAGGGCCCGATCCGCGCCGCCATCGCCGAGGGGCTCGCCGCCGCCGCCGACCGTGCCCGGGGCATCGGCTGAGACAGCGCATCACATGAAAAAGCGGGCCCGAGGGCCCGCTTTCTCCGAGGTCTCAAACGCGGTCTCCCGCGCCCCGGATCACTCCTCGAGCGACAGCGCCACGAAGCGCGGATCGCCGCCCCGGCGCACCAGAAGCAGCAGCGACTTGCGCCCCGCCTCCTTGGCCTCGTCGATCTTGTCCTGCAGCTCGGCAACGCTCAGCACCTGCGCCTGACCGGCTTCGGTGATCACATCCCCCGCGCGCAGGCCCTTCTCGAAGGCTTCCGAGGTTTCGTCCACCGCGGTCACGGCCAGCCCCGTGGCGCTGGCGGGAAGCTGCATCTCGTCGCGCAGCTCCTGCGTCAGCGGGGTCAGCGTGAGCCCCATCAGCTCCAGCTCGGACGGCTCTTCCGGGGTCACCTCCTGCGAGGCGGGGAAGGTCCGCTCGGCCTCTTCGCGACGGCCCAGAGTCACCAGCAGCGTCTCGGTCGTGCCGTTGCGGTTCACCACCACGCGCACGGCCTTGCCCACCTCGGTATTGCCGACGATGCGCACGAGCTGGCGGGTGTCCTCGATCTCCTTGCCGTCGAAGCTGACGATCACGTCGCCCGCTTCCATGCCGGCATCCATCGCCGGACCTTCGGGCACGTCGGAAACCAGCGCGCCCTTGGCCGAGGCCAGACCCAGCGCGTCGGCCATGTCGTCGGTCACGTCCTGGATGCGCACGCCCAGCCAGCCGCGGCGGGTCTCGCCGAACTCCTTGAGCTGGGTCACCACCTTGGTCACCACGTTCGAGGCCATCGAGAAGCCGATGCCGATCGAGCCGCCGTTGGGCGACAGGATCGCGGTGTTCACGCCGATGACATCGCCTTCCATATTGAAGAGCGGGCCGCCCGAGTTGCCGCGGTTGATCGCCGCGTCGGTCTGGATGTAATCGTCATAGGTGCCCGAAAGCGCCCGGTTGCGGGCCGACACGATGCCTGCCGAGACCGAAAAGCCCTGGCCCAGCGGGTTGCCCATGGCCATGACCCAGTCGCCCACGCGCGCCTGATCGCTGTCGCCGAAATTGACGAATTTCAGCGGTTCGTCCGCATCGACCTTGAGCAGCGCGATGTCGGTGTTGGGATCGGTGCCGACCAGCTTGGCGGGCAGCGTGAAGCCCTCGAAGAACTCGATCTCGATCTCGTCCGCGCCGTCGATGACGTGGTTGTTGGTGACGATATAGCCGTCCTCCGAGATCACAAAGCCCGAGCCCAGCGCCGAAGAGCGGCGCGGCCGGTCGCCCTGCGGGCCGTTGCGGTCCTGGAACTCGCGGAAGAAATCCTCGAAGGGCGACCCTTCGGGCACGATCCCCTGCGGCCCGGTGCGGCCGGCGACCATGGTCGAGGTGGTGATGTTCACCACCGAGGGGCTGATGCGTTCGGCCAGATCGGCAAAGCTCTCGGGCACGCCACGCGCCTGCGCCATCAGAGCCTGCGATACGATCAGGAACATCGACAGCGTCGCAAGCCAGAACAGCCGAAGCGGTGTGGCGTTGTCGCGCGTCACAGCAAGTGTTTGGGG
Source organism: Salipiger pentaromativorans (assembly GCF_024721115.1). Classification (GTDB taxonomy): domain Bacteria; phylum Pseudomonadota; class Alphaproteobacteria; order Rhodobacterales; family Rhodobacteraceae; genus Salipiger; species Salipiger pentaromativorans. The sequence goes on from NZ_JAMDHK010000001.1 coordinate 401,668, forward strand.
TTTCACCTGGGTCTCCTTCTTTGCGGAAGGGCAGCCGCGCGTGAGGGCGCGCGCCGGCTGCCCTGCCTCCTCATGGTGAGGCTAACATAGGACGCGCCGGGCGCCACCAAAGAAAAGGTTGCAGAGGATCAAGCGCATGTGAAAATCCGGGAGGATCGCGGCACCGGCCCGATCAGTCCTCCAGCACCTCGACCGCCGCCTCGCGGCGCGGCGAGCTGGGCGCCCGCCCCTCCTGGAGCTTTGCCATGTGATGCTGGATGCGCCAGAGGTGATAGCTTACCCGCTGCAACCAGCGCATCGCGTCGAGCCGCCCGGCCAGCACCTCGTCGGGTTGCGCCTTGTGCGCGGCCAGCGTCAGGATGCGCGCGCGATAGATCTCGCGCTGCGCCCGCATCAGGCGGCGAAGCCGGTTGAGCCGCGCCTCCGCCGCGACCGCGTCCTGCGCCGCGGCGGCCTCGGCGGCCAGCGCGCAGAGAAGGCGGCTCAGCCGCCGCAACCGGTGATCGGCACCGACCTCGGCGATGCGCGCCTCCTGGCCGCAGCGGAAATAGAGCCGGCCCAGGTGATCGGTCACATGCAGGACCGATCCCAGCCGGGCCGCGGCCGGGTGATCGCTGCGGGTGGGCGGCACCCCGTCCACAAAGCCCTGCAACGTCGTCACCGCCTCGCCGATCTCGGTCAGGCGCTCCTTGTCGTCCCGCGTGGCCGAGCGGTGGCGCAAGCGCTCTGCAAGAAAGCCGAACTGCGCCCGCACCACCGCGTCCAGCGCCGACACCGCCGCATCGGCGGCCGCGTTGGGATCGCCCAGCATTTCCCGGCCCAGCGTGCGGGTCAGCGCCGAGCCCTTGTCGCGCACCAGAAAGACGACCAGCCGCGCGAAGGCGCCGGTGAACGGCAGGATCAGCACCACGCCGAGGATGTTGAAGCCGGTATGAAACGCCACCAGCGCGATCTGGCTGTCGAGCCCGCCCCCGAGCCTCGCGACAAGCGCGCTGTAGGGGCTGAGCAGCAAAAACGCCATGATCCCGGTCAGGCAATTGTAGATCACATGCGACAGGCCGGTGCGCCGGGCGGCGGTCGATCCGCCCAGCGTCGCCAGCGCGGCGGTCACCGTCGTGCCCACATCCATGCCGATCACCAGCGCCATGGCCTGCGGCAGATTGATCGCCCCCGCCCCGAGCGCGGCCAGCGCGGCGGTGACCCCGGCGCTGGAGGATTGGGTGACCACGGTGATCACCGCGCCGATCAGAATCAGTTGCAGCCGGCCGAACAGGCTGTCCTGCGGGAAATCCGCCGGGGTCACCGCCCCCTCGAACTCCGCGAGGCTCGATTTCAGAACGTCGATCCCGAGGAAGATCAACGCAAAGCCCGCCAGCGCCGTGCCGATCAGCGGCAGACGCGCGCCGCCGAAGAGCCGCGCCAGCGCCCCGAGAAAGACGAGCGGCAGCGTCAATTGCCCCAGATCCAGCTTGAACCCGAGGATCGCGGCGAGCCAGCCGGTCATCGTGGTGCCGATATTGGCGCCAAAGATCACCCCAAGCGCCTGCGGAAAGGTCAGCAGCCCCGCGCTCACGAAGCCGACCGCGGTAACGGTTGTCGCGCTCGACGATTGGATCAGCGCGGTGGTGGCCGCCCCGGTGATCGCGCCGCTCAGCGGGGTGTTGGTGAAATGCGACAGCGACCGGCGCAGGGTCTGCCCCGCCAGCCCCCGCAACCCCTCGGTCAGCCAGATCATCCCGAAGAGGAACAGCCCGACGCCGCCCAGCGCATTGATCACGTCCCAGAACATGCGCCGACTATTCGCCTGCGGCGCCGCATTGACAAGCGCTTGCATCGCGGCAGGCAGAGGACATTCAGGAAGAGGAAGGGTTCCCAAAAAGTAGAGCCGGTGCCAAGTGGGGATACCTGACACCGGCTACTGTACTTAAATAATATCGTATAGGCGCCCACTCACCTGCGCCACAAAATCACTTCTTAAATACGGACGTTTCAAAGATACTTTACGGGAACTCGACACATCCCTGAAACGACGCGGCAAAGGTTGCACAGAAGCGGGGAAGTGGAAATTCGCGTCATTGCCTGGGCAATATTGCCTATAGGTCAACGCCGCCCCCGCTGTTGCCCCACGGGACCGGATGTGGAATGTCGGAAAGCGCGGGCCAGACACCGTCCGGCCGGCGCCGGAGGGGCCCGGACAGGGCGGAGAACGATGCGGAATTCACTCGGGGCAATGCTGGCCTTCGGTCTGGCGGGACTGCAATTCGTGGCGGTTCTGGCGGTGGTGTTCTCGTCCTATGTCACCTCCGAACGCGCGCTGCTCGATCACGCGCGCGAATTGCTCAGCGACATCGGCAGCAACACGATCGAGCATTCGCGCGGCTTTCTCGGCCCGGCGCGCGGCGCCGCCGAGCTCTCTGCGCGGCTGGCGCAGGACCGGGTCATCGCCAGCGACATCCCCGAGCTGCTCGAGCAGCTTCTGTTCCAGCAGCTCCAGCTCGCACCGCAGTTCTCCGGCGTCTATCACGGCAGCGAGGACGGCGATTTCGTCTATGTGATGCGCTCGGACGGCCCCGGCCCCTTCCGCACCAAGATCATCCGCGTGGACGGCGACACGCGGAGCACCGAGCTGATCTGGCGCGACAACGAGTTCAACGTCATCGCCCGGCGCATGGACCCGACAGACACCTACGATCCGCGCACCCGCCCCTGGTACATCCGCGCCCGCGCCGAACTGGCGACGATCTGGACCGATCCTTATATCTTCTTCTCGTCGCAGCAGCCCGGGATCACCCTGGCCTCGCCGGTGATGGACGGCCCCGGCCGGATCCGGGGCATCGTCGGCGTCGATATCGAAATCAGCGACATTTCCGATTTCCTCGCCCGGCTGCGCATCGGCGCGACCGGGCGCGCACTGATCATCCACAGCAATGGCGACGTGATCGCCCACCCCAACAAGGACCTGCTCAAGACCGAGGACGCGGACGGCACGCTGCGCTTTGTGGACATCGAGCATTTCGAAGATCCGATCGCCCGCGCCGCCTTTGCCCAGCCCATTGCCAATGGCGTCGTCCCGGTCGCGCGCGAGACGCTGTCGCAGTTCAATTACGGCGGCGAAACCTATGTTTCGGTGGTGATGCCGCCGATCAGCGAAACGCTGCCCTGGACCATCGCCGCCTATGCGCTCGAAAGCGATTTCACCGAGGTGATCAAGCAGAATCGGCGCACCAATATCTGGATCGCCGCGCTGGTCGCCGCGATCACCGGGCTCTGCGGGCTGGCGCTGGCCAATTACATCTACAAGCCGGTGCGCGCCTTTGCCGTGCGCTCGGCGCTGATCTCGCAGGGCGAGCTGGATCCGTCCGAGCCGCTGCCCAAGACCTATGAAGAGCTGGAGAACGCCAACCGCACGCTGATGCAGCAGATCGCGGCGCGGCGCGAAACCGAGATAGAATACGGGCGGACCTTTGCCCTGTCTTCACGCGGGATGGCGCAGATCGACGCCAAGACCGGCCGTTTCCTGCGGGTGAACGACCGGTTCAGCGAGATCACCGGCTATCCGGCGGAAGAGCTGGAAGGCATGGTCTTTGCCGATCTGTCGCATCCCGCCGACCCGCCCTTCCTGCTCTTCGACCGCGAACGCCGCGATGCCCCGCGCGAGATCAACCACGAGATGCGCTGCCTGCGCCGCGGCGGCGAGACGATCTGGATCGCGGTGAACGCCATCCAGATCTTCAACCAGGAAGGCAAGCCGCTGCATTTCGTGCTGACCATGGACGACATCACCCAGGCCAAGCAGACCGAGGCGCAGATCGCCGAGCTGAGCAAGGATCTGTCGAATCTCTCGCGCGACAACACCATGGGCCAGGTCGCTGCCGGGCTGGCCCACGAGCTGAACCAGCCGCTGACCGCGATTGCCCAGAACGCCGACAGCGCGCTCTTCGCGGTCGATCAGATGACCGGGGCCGACCCCGCGCTGCGCGAGACGCTGGAAGAGATCGCCGAGCAATCCATGCGCGCGGGCGACATCATCAAGGCGCTGCGCGGCTTCATCCGCCGCGACGACGGCAACCGGACGGATTTCGACCTTGGAGAACTGGTGCAGCAGACGCTGCGGCTGGTCACCGCCGAGGCCCGCGCGGCGGGCGCCTCGATGGTCTGCGAGCTGGGCGATCTGCCGCCGGTCAACGCCAACCGCCTGCAAATTGCGCAGGTGCTGGTCAACCTGCTGCGCAACGCCATCGAGGCGGTGGCCGAGAACGACCGGGGCGAACGCCGGGTGACGGTGCGCGCCTGCCGGCAGGACGGTCAGGTGCTGGTCACCGTCGAGGATACCGGGCCCGGGGTCGATCCCAAGATCAGCCTGTTCACCGATTTCGAGACCACGAAATCCAGCGGCATGGGGCTGGGCCTGTCGATCTGCAAATCCATCGTGCAGGCCAATGACGGCCGTCTCTGGCACGAGGGCGCAGAGCCGCACGGCGCCTGTTTCCGCTTTACGGTGAACGCCGCCACCGCATGACCGGCGCCCTGCCGGACCCGCGCGGGGGCGGCGCCGGCTGCCTCTGAACCCGACGTTTTTATTTCAACACCTGCGTTTCTTGCACGAAAGACTTGAAAAAATGCGACATTGCCCTGACACCTTCCTGCGGGGCGGCTCTGCCGCGCCAGCGCAGGGGATAACACGCGAATGGATCCGCATGACTGACAGAACGCCGATGGTCTTCATCGTCGACGACGATCAGGACATACGCACGTCGTTGACGAGGGCGCTCGGCCAGCGCGGGTTCGAGGTGGCGGCCTATGCCTCGGCGAAAGCCTTTCTCGCCGCCTATGACGGCACGCGGGCGGCCTGTCTCGTGCTCGATTACGGCATGCCCGAGATGACCGGGCTGGAATTGCAGGCCCTGCTCAACCGGCAGGACAACCCGCTGGCGGTGGTGTTCGTCACCGGCCATGGCGGCGTGCCGGAATCGGTTCAGGCAATGAAGGCCGGGGCGGTGGATTTCCTTGAGAAACCGTTCCGCCAGTCGGTGCTGATCGAACGCATCGAAACCGCACTGGAGCTGGCCGAGGCCAAGCGCGCGGCGCGGGCGACGCGCCAGGGCATCCAGGCGCGGTTCGACCGGCTGACGGCGCGCGAAGAAGAGATCGTCGCGCGGATGCTGGACAACCCGGCAGAGGTTTCGAGCAAGGAAATCGGGAATTTCCTCGGCATCAGCCCGCGCACCGTCGATCACCACCGCGCGCGTATTCTGGAAAAGCTCGAAGTGCGCTCGCTGGTCGAACTGGTCGATCTGGTGGCCAGGCTGAAGAACGGCGGCGGCCAGGCCGGGCTCTGACCCGTCCCCGCCGATCAGCCGCGGAACACCCAGAGCAGCAGCACGCCGGTCACCACCGTCAGCAGCCCCAAATTGCGCCGCGTCTCAAGCGGCATCTCGCGCAGCGCCTCCAGCAGACGCTCCACAAGCGAAGGGGCCAGTGCATAGACCAGCCCCTCGATAATGAGGACCAGAGCGATCCCCGTGCCGATGTCGGTCAGCGTCAATTCGCCCCCGTGGCGCCCTGGTTCTTGAAGTACTCGAAGAACTCGCTGTCGGGCGTCATCACCAGCGTGGAGTTGCTGCCCTCAAGCGCTGTCTCATAGGCCTGAAGCGAGCGGTAGAAGGCAAAGAACTCCGGGTCAGCGCCATAGGCTTCCGCAAAGATGCCGTTCCGTTCGGCATCCGCCTCGCCTCGGGTCACGTTGGCATCGCGGTCGGCCTCGGACTGGGTTTCCACCACGGTCCGGTCGGCCAGTGCCCGCACCCGCTGCGCCGCCTCGTTGCCGCGCGCGATCTCGTCGGCGGCTTCGCGTTCGCGCTCGGCACGCATCCGGGCAAAGGTCGCCTCGAGGTTCTGCGCCGGCAGGTTGGTCTGCTTCAGCCGCACATCGACCACGTCGAGCCCGAGCGACAGCGCCTCGGCACGGGCCTGGTCGCGGATGCGGTTGGTCAGCGCCCGGCGGTCGGCCGAGAGGATCGTGTCCGATGTCACCTGATCGGCGCCCAGAACTTCCCGGATCTGCGCGTTCAGGATACCCGACAGCCGGTCCTCGGCGGTGCGCACACCGCCCACGCCGACGGCCTGACGGAACTGCACCACATCGGCGATGCGGTAGCGCGCGAAGGCGTCGACCACGAGACGGCGGTCATCCGAGGGCGTCACCTCGATGGTCTCGGTGTCGAGCGACAGGATGCGGTCGTCGTATTTCACCACTTCCTGGATGAAAGGGATCTTGAAGGCGAGGCCCGGATCTTCCTTGACCGATTTGATCTGGCCGAATTGCAGCACCAGCGCTTTTTCGCGCTCGTCCACCACAAAGACCGAGGACAGCACGACCACGAGGACCACGAAGATCGCCGGCAGGATAAAGGTTGTCTTGCGCATGGATCAGTTCCCCCCCGTCGTCGTGCGGCTGCGGTTCAGCTCGTTCAGCGGCAGATAGGGCACGACCCCGCCGCCACCGCCCTGACTGCCGCCGACCAGGCTTTCGTCGAGGATGGTCTTGTCCACATCGCCCAGCACACGCTCCATCGTCTCGAGATAGAGACGGCGGCGGGTGACCTCGGGCGCCTTGGAATATTCCTCGAGCACGGCAGAGAAGCGGCTGGCCTCACCGACCGCCTCGTTGACCACGCGGGCACGGTAGCCCTCGGCCTCTTCGCGGATCTGCGCCGCCTGACCGCGCGCCTCGGCCACCACACGGTTGGCATAGGCATCGGCCTGACGTTCCAGACGGTCGCGCTCCTGCTCGGCGGCCTGCACCTCGCGGAAGGCGTCGATCACCTCGCGCGGCGGGTCGGCCTTGGCAAGGTTGATCCGCACCACGTTGATGCCGCTGTCGTATTCGTCGAGCGTCGCCTGGATCTGCTCCATGGCGGTATCGGCGATCACGCCCCGGTCGCGGTTGAGGATCGGCGCGAGGTTCGATGCCGCGATGATTTCGCGCATCACCGCCTCGGAGACCGCCTGAACGGTGAGCTGCGGGTCGCGGATGTTGAACAGCAGCTTGGCCGGGTCGTTGATGTTCCAGACCACCTGGAATTCGATGTCCACGATATTCGCGTCGGTGGTCAGCATCAGCCCGTCCGAGGCGCTGCCCCGCCCGGCGCCCACAGTCTCGGTGCGTTCCGAGGTCACGTTCACCACCTCGGCGGTGACCAGCGGCCAGGGCGCGAAGTTCAGACCGGGATTGCCGGTCGAGCTGTACTTCCCGAGGAACAGTTCAACCGACTGCTCTTCCGGCTTCACGGTGTAAAAGCTCATATAGCCCCAGAGCCCGAGCGCGATCAGCGCGCCGATGCCCACGGTGCCCTTGGTCAGCCCCGGCCCGCCATTGCCGCCGCCGGAGCCCCCGGTGCCGCCACCATTGCCGCCGCGCCCGCCCATGAGCACGCGCAGACGCTCCTGGCCCTTCTTCACCAGCTCGTCGATCTCGGGGATCTGCGGATCCTCCGGCCGGCGGCCGCCATTGCCGCCACCGCCGCTGGGCGGCTGGCCACCGCCCCGATTGCCACCGCCGCCCCAGGGGCCGCCGCTGTTTCCTGCCATGAAGCTCTTTCCCTTCCCGTAATATCCTGTCTTCCGGTCCCGCTTTTACCTGTGCATTCGTGACAGGGATTCAAGCGGTACGGACCGGTTTGCGCATGGTCACGATCTCTTCCGACATGGTCGGGTGAACGGCGACCGTGCGGTCGAAATCTTCCTTGGTGGCGCCCATCTTCACGGCGATGCCGGCAAGCTGGATCATCTCGCCCGCGTTCGGCGCGACGATATGACAGCCCAGCACCTTGCGCGTCGCCTTGGACACCACGAGTTTCATCATCACCCGGTCCGAGCGGCCGGCAAAGGCCGTCTGCATCGGGCGGAAGGAGGTCGAGTAGATCTCCACCGGCTCCTGCTCGCGGGCCTCCTCCTCGCTCAGCCCCACGGTGCCGAATTCCGGCTGGGTGAAGACGGCGGAGGGGATCAGATCGTGATCGACCTTCGTGGGGTTGCCCTTGAAGACGGTCTCGACAAAGGCCATGCCCTCGCGGATCGCCACCGGGGTCAGGTTCACCCGGTCGGTCACGTCGCCGATGGCGTAGATCGAGGGCACGGCGGTCTGGCTGTAGTCATCGACGATCACCTCGCCCTTGCGGCCGAGCTTCACGCCCAGTTCCTCCAGCCCCATATCCACGGTGTTGGGCGCCCGGCCCGTGGCAAAGAACACCGCGTCGAAAACCCGCGACCGCCCGTTGGTCGCCTTGACCCAGATCGGCCCGTCGCGCTTGTCGCTGACCGGGTGCAGCGCTGCGTCCTCGTGCATCGGCGTGCCCATCGAGATGCGCCCTTCGGCATGGCCGGCCAGATCGTCTTCGGTGGCGCAGCGCATCTCGACGATGTCGGTGCCGAGATGCAGGTCGATGCCGCGTTCCTTCATGCTGTCGGCGATGAGGCCCCGCGCCTCCTCGTCGAAGCCGCGCAGGATCTGCGCGCCGCGGTAGATCTGCGTCACCTCGACGCCCAACCCGTTCAGGATGCAGGCGAATTCGCAGGCGATATAGCCGCCGCCGACGATCAGGATGCTTTTCGGCAGTTTCGGCAGGTGGAAGATGTCGTCGCTGACGATCCCCAGATCGGCGTTGGGCAGATCGGGCCGCACCGGGCGTCCGCCGGTGGCCACGAGGATGTGCTTGGCGGTGAAGGTTTCGCCGGTGGACAGCTCCACCGTATGGGCGTCTTTGACCTTGGCACGCGCATCGAAGCTGGCGACGCCGGAGTTTTTCAGCAGCGTGCGATAGACGCCCTCGAGCCGGTCCAGCTCGGTATTCAGCCGGTCCTTGAACCCCGCCCAGTCGAAAGCGCCTTCCTTGAGATCCCAGCCGTAGTTGCGCGCGTCCTCGACGACATCGGCATATTCCGACGCGAAGACCATCAGTTTCTTGGGCACGCAGCCCCGGATCACGCAAGTGCCGCCATAGCGGTCTTCCTCGGCCAGCGCCACCTTGGCCCCCGCCTCGCCCGCCGCAACACGCGCCGCCCGTACACCGCCGGAACCACCGCCGATAACGAAGAGATCGTAGTCGAATTCGCTCATGAATTACCCCTTGTCCGCTTGCGCGCAAGATAGACCACACGGGGCGGTAGATGACCAGAGCCGAGAGCCCCGGGATGGCCCCGCGCGCGGCGCGGGTGCCGCTGGCGTGAGGCGGGCGTTACCCCGCCCCGCCGCTCACTCTCCCAGATCGCGGAAGAGGTTGTCGCTTTCGACGAACTCCAGCCGATCCTCGGTCACCGTACCGGTGTTGATGTTGCGGGTCTCGACCCGGCCGTCGCCATAGCCGATCACCACCTGATCGCAGATGTCGATGAACAGGCCGTTCTCGACCACGCCCGGGATCTGGTTCAGCACCAGCGCAAGCTGGCGCGGGTTGCCGATCCGCGCGAGATGCAGATCGAGGATGTAATTGCCCTCGTCAGTCAGGAAGGCGCGGTCGCCGTTCATGCGCAGCGTCGATTTGCGCCCCATCACATCCATCGAGACCAGCGCCTCTTCCAGAAGCGCCTGGCTGGCGGTCCAGCCGAAGGGAATGACCTCGACCGGCAGCGGGAAGGCGCCCAGCGTCTCGACCTCTTTCGCCGCATCGGCGATGACGATCATCTGGTCGCTGGCGGTGGCCACGATCTTTTCCTGCAACAGCGCGCCGCCGCCGCCCTTGATCAGATTGAGCTCGGCATCGAATTCGTCGGCGCCGTCGATGGTCAGGTCCAGCCAGCGCGCCTCGTCGAGCGAGATCACCTCGATGCCCACTTCGCGGGCCAGCTCGGCGGTGCGGGTCGAGGTCGGCACGCCGCGGAACTTCAGCCCGTCCTCGCGCACCATCTCGCCCAGGCAGCGCACCAGCCAGGCGGCGGTGGAGCCGGTGCCGAGGCCCACACGCATGCCGTCCTCGACAAATTCGGCGGCGCGTTTTGCGGCCACGAACTTGGCCTTGTCGATGGGCGAAAGCTCTCCGGTCATGGTGTCCCCCAGAATCCTCGGTGTCGCGGCCTTATAGTCGCCGCCGCGAGGCTGTGCGACAACAGATTCGCCGCAGGCGGCGGGTTTTCGGGCGCGCCGCGCCGCGATTTTCGCTTTCCGCCGGGCGGGCGCCGCTTTCCCGGGACCTGTCCGGCCCGCCATGGCAGGCCGGGAAAGGGAGCAAGGAGCGGCGCAAGCGCCGCTCAGGTCGTCTCGCCCGCTTTGGCGGGCTCGGGCCTGTGGAGCCGTGACGGGGGGGGTCGCAGGCTGTGCAGGTGCCCCGGTCTCTTTTTGCGTATTTGGAAAGAGAAGAAAGGGTTAAAGGCTACGGTACATGACCGTCGTCGGGTCGCGGCGGGGGCTGCCGTCGGGGGCGAGCGCGTAGCCCGGAATTTCGCCCGCCACCGCGAAGCCGCAGCTTGCGTAGAGCGGCTGGGCGGCGTCGCCGCTGCGGGTGTCGAGGGTGATCAGGCTGCGGCCTTCTTCGGCGGCACGGGCCAGCAGGGCCTGCATCAGGGCGCGGGCGATGCCGCGTCGGCGGCAGGCGGGCGAAACCAGCATCTTGGAGACCTCGGCGCGGTGGCTCTGGTTGGGCATCGTGGCGAACGCGAGCTGTACCGTGCCCACCAATGTGCCCGTGTCGAACGCGGCCCAGAGGAGGCGGTCGCCGGCGCGCAGCCCCGGGAGCACCGCCTGCGTCCAGAAAGCCTCGGCCTCCCGCTGGGCGAAGGGCATCACGAAACCGACGCTGGCACCCTGCGCGACGCAGTTGCGCAACAATGTCCCCAGCGCCGGGATCTGCGCCTCGGTCTCTGCCGCGGAGAGGGTGCGGATTGCGAGGCTCACGGTGTCACCAGCACCAGCACGTATTTCGCGCCCTTTTCCTTCGGCGTCTCGAAGACCGAGGCGCCGGTCAGCCTGTAGCGCAGCGTGTCGCCGGGGCGCAGGCTGTGGGTTTCGCCCTCCAGCGTCACCTGAAGCCGGCCGGAGATCAGCAGCAGGTGATGTTCCAGCCCCGGCACCGGGGCGGCGTCATAGGCGATGCGGCTGCCCGGTTCGAGTCGGCAGTCCAGCACCTCGGCCGCCAGCGCCGCGCCGCCGGGAGAGGCCACGCGCCGGGTGAAGCCGCCGTCGCGCCAGACCGCCTGGTCGTCGCGCCGCAGAAGCGGGGTGAAGCCGTCCTCCACCATCGCCAGGAGCCGCGACATGGTCATGCCATAGGCGGCGCAGAGCTTGCCCAGCACCTCGGCGGTGGGGCTGACCTCGCCTTTCTCCAGCCGCGACAGGGCGGCGCGGCTCACCCCGCTCTGCTCGGCGAGCTGGTCGAGCGTCAGCCCGCGCTCGGCGCGCAGCCGGGCGAGGCGTTGGGACAGGCGGTCGGTCAGGGTTTCGGTCACCACATATCTCCGGGAATTATTCTCATATCCGGGAGGGTAGCGGGCCGCCCGCAGGATGCAAGCGGAATCCCCGCGCGTGGCGGCGCGCCGGGGCGGCGAAGTTTTTCCCGAACGTGAGGCTTGAGCCCTTTGACAGCCGGGCTAGCTCTGGATAGTGTACGAGAAAGTTTAACACTAAACTAGTTGGGGAGGAATCGCCATGGCCGCCCGGAAACCCGCCGCCAAGCCGAATGTCTCGCCCGAGGAGCTGCGGCAATATTACCGCGACATGCTGCTGATCCGGCGCTTTGAAGAAAAAGCCGGTCAGCTCTATGGCATGGGGCTCATCGGGGGCTTTTGTCACCTGTATATCGGCCAGGAAGCCGTCGTCGTCGGGCTCGAAGCCGCCGCCGAGGACGGCGACAAGCGCATCACCTCCTACCGCGATCACGGCCATATGCTGGCCTGCGGCATGGACCCGAACGGCGTGATGGCCGAGCTCACGGGCCGCGAGGGCGGGTATTCCAAGGGCAAGGGCGGCTCGATGCACATGTTCAGCCGCGAAAAGCATTTCTACGGCGGCCACGGCATCGTCGGCGCGCAGGTGCCGCTGGGGGCGGGTCTGGCCTTTGCCGACGCCTATCTCGACAACAAGCGCGTGACCTTCACCTATTTCGGCGACGGCGCCGCAAACCAGGGTCAGGTCTACGAGACCTTCAACATGGCCGCGATCTGGAAGCTGCCGGTGATCTTTGTCATCGAGAACAACCAGTATGCCATGGGCACGGCGCAGAAGCGCTCGACCTCGACCGAGGACATCCACACCCGTGGCGTGCCCTTCGGCATTCCCGGCGAGGTGGTCGACGGCATGGATGTGCTGGCGGTGAAAGAGGCCGGCGAGAAGGCCGTGGCGCATTGCCGCGCGGGCAAGGGCCCGTATATCCTCGAGATCAAGACCTACCGCTACCGGGGTCACTCGATGTCGGACCCGGCGAAATACCGCACTCGCGAAGAGGTGCAGAAGATGCGCGAGGAGCGCGACGCGATCCAGCATGTGCGCGACCTGCTGCTGCAGGGCAAACATGCGACCGAGGACGATCTCAAGGCGATCGACAAGGACATCAAGGACATCGTGAACGCCTCGGCGGAATTCGCCAAGGAGAGCCCGGAACCGGCGCTCGAGGAGCTCTGGACCGATATCTATGCCGGTGAAGTGCCCCAGGGCGCCGCGATCAAGGCTTGAGGCAGGAGGATAACGACAATGGCAACGCAGATTCTCATGCCCGCCCTCTCTCCCACGATGGAAGAGGGCACGCTGGCGAAATGGCTGGTGAAAGAGGGTGACACCGTCGCCTCGGGCGACATTCTCGCCGAGATCGAGACCGACAAGGCGACGATGGAATTCGAGGCGGTGGACGAGGGCATCGTCGGCAAGCTGCTGATCGCGGAAGGCACCGAGGGGGTCAAGGTGAACACCCCCATCGCGGTGCTGGTCGAGGAGGGCGAAAGCGTGGCTGACGCGGAAGCCCCCGCCCCCGCCGCCGAAGCGCCCGCCGCGGCAGAGGCCGCCCCGGCGCAAGCCGCCGCGCCCGCGTCGAGCGTGCCCGCAGCCGCCGCCGCGCCGGACTGGCCCGAAGGCACCAAGATGAAGACCCAGACCGTGCGCGAGGCGCTGCGGGATGCCGTGGCCGAAGAGATGCGCTCGGACGCCAATGTCTTCGTCATGGGCGAGGAAGTGGCCGAGTATCAGGGCGCCTACAAGGTGACCCAGGGGTTGCTCGACGAATTCGGCTCCAAGCGTGTGATCGACACGCCGATCACCGAGCACGGCTTTGCCGGGATCGGGGTGGGCGCGGCCTTTGGCGGGCTGAAGCCGATCGTCGAATTCATGACCTTCAACTTCGCCATGCAGGCGATCGACCAGATCATCAACTCGGCCGCCAAGACGCTTTACATGTCCGGCGGCCAGATGGGCGCACCCATGGTGTTCCGTGGTCCGAACGGTGCCGCCGCCCGCGTGGGCGCCCAGCACTCGCAGGACTATGCCGCCTGGTACGCGATGATCCCCGGCCTCAAGGTGGCGATGCCCTATTCGGCGGCCGACGCCAAGGGCCTGCTGAAATCCGCGATCCGCGACCCGAACCCGGTGATCTTCCTCGAAAACGAGATCCTGTACGGGCGCTCCTTCGAGGTGCCGGATATGGAGGATTTCACCGTCCCCTTCGGCAAGGCCAAGATCTGGCGCGAGGGCACGGATGTGACCATCGTGAGCTTCGGCATCGGCATGCAATACGCGCTGGAAGCCGCTGACAAGCTCGCCGAGGAGGGCATCTCCGCCGAGGTGATCGACCTGCGGACGCTGCGGCCCATCGACTACGGCACGCTGATCGAAAGCGTCAAAAAGACCAACCGCTGCGTGACCGTGGAAGAGGGCTTCCCGGTGGGCTCCATCGGCAACCACCTTGGCGCCTATATCATGCAGAACGCCTTCGACTGGCTCGACGCTCCGGTGATCAACTGCACGGGCAAGGACGTGCCCATGCCCTATGCGGCCAACCTCGAAAAACACGCGCTGGTGACCACCGCCGAGGTGATCGAGGCGGTCAAGCAAGTGACCTATCGGTAAGGGAGCGCAGACGATGCCCACAGAAATCCTGATGCCCGCCCTGTCGCCGACCATGGAGGAAGGCACACTGGCCAAATGGCTGGTAAAAGAGGGCGACACCGTTGCCTCGGGCGACATTCTCGCCGAGATCGAAACCGACAAGGCGACGATGGAATTCGAGGCGGTGGACGAAGGCACCATCGGCAAGATCCTCATCGCCGAGGGCAGCGAGGGCGTGAAGGTGAACACCCCCATCGCCGTGCTGCTGGAAGAGGGTGAGTCGGCCTCCGACATCGCCGCGACGCCCGCTAAGGCTGCGGAGGCGCCGAAACCGGCTGCCGAGTCTTCCGGGCCGACCGCCGAGGCGGCCCCCGCAGGGGGCTCCGAGACGACCGCCGCCCCTGCCCCGGCGGCGCCCGCCGCAGCCGACGGCTCCCGCGTCTTCGCCACGCCGCTGGCGCGCCGCATCGCCGCCGACAAGGGGCTGGATCTGGCACAGATCAAGGGCTCGGGCCCGCATGGCCGCATCGTCAAGGCGGATGTGGAAAATGCCACCGCCGCCCCCGCCGAGAAGGCCGCGCCCGCGGCCGCCGAGGCCCCCGCAGCGGCAGCCGCCCCTGCCGCGATGCCCACCGGCCCCGCCGCCGCCCAGGTCATGAAAATGTACGAGGGCCGCGCCTACGAAGAGGTCAAGCTCGACGGCATGCGCAAGACGGTCGCCGCGCGGCTCACCGAGGCCAAGCAGACCATCCCGCATTTCTACCTGCGCCGCGACATCAAGCTCGACGCGCTGCTGAAGTTCCGCAGCCAGCTGAACAAGCAGCTCGAAGCCCGGGGCGTGAAGCTTTCTGTCAACGATTTCATCATCAAGGCCTGTGCGCTCGCGCTGCAATCGGTGCCCGACGCCAATGCGGTCTGGGCCGGCGACCGGATCCTCAAACTCACGCCCTCCGACGTCGCCGTCGCCGTGGCGATCGAGGGCGGGCTCTTCACTCCGGTGCTGAAGGATGCCGAGATGAAATCGCTCTCCGCGCTTTCCGCCGAGATGAAGGATCTGGCGACCCGCGCCCGCAACAAGAAGCTTGCGCCGCATGAATATGTCGGCGGCAGCTTCGCAATCTCCAACCTCGGCATGTACGGGATCGACAATTTCGACGCCGTCATCAACCCGCCGCATGGCGCCATCCTCGCCGTGGGCGCGGGCGTCAAGAAGCCGGTCGTGGGCGCCGATGGCGAGCTGACCCTGGCCACGGTCATGTCGGTGACGCTGAGCGTCGATCACCGGGTCATTGACGGCGCGCTGGGGGCCGAACTCCTGCAGGCCATCGTCGAGAACCTGGAGAACCCGATGGTGATGCTCGCCTGACATGTCTGGCAGGCCACGCATCGTCCCAAACGCCCGCCGCCCACCGGCGGGCGTTTCCTTTTCTCCCAATGGGTTACACGTCCCCCCGAGACCTCTGTTGCCTTTAGGCGATGGCAGCCCATCCAAGCGCGGTGTCCGCAGCGCCGTCCCGCGCCTGAAAGATATGCGCACCACTCATGTCTTTCATGCAGAACCCGCGCTTGCCGCCCCGCCCAAAATCCCGTTAGCGTAGGTCATGCTGCATTGCGGCAAGCACGAATCGTTCTGTGCCGCGCCCCACCCCGACATCCGGAGCAGATCCATGGTCTATACCGAGCGCCAGGCCCGCCTGACGATCCTGTCCCTCGCGCTGGGGGCCTTCGGCATCGGTGTGACCGAATTCGCCGCCATGGGCCTCCTGCCCTATTACGCGGTCGATCTCGGCGTGAGCGAGCCGCAGGCGGGCCACGCGGTCAGCGCCTATGCCATCGGCGTGGTCGTGGGCGCGCCGGTGCTCGCGGTGCTGGGCAGCTTCCTGCCGCGCAAGCTGCTGCTGGTGCTGCTCATGGCGTTCTTCATGCTCGCCAACCTGCTCACCGCCTGCTCCACCGGGCTCGACACGCTGGTGATCGCGCGTGTGCTGGCCGGGCTGCCGCATGGCGCCTTTCTCGGCATCGGCATGCTCTTTGCCGCCGAGATGTCGCCCGAGGGCCGCAAGGCGGCGGGCGTGGCGCAGGTGCTCATGGGGCTGACGGTGGCCAATGTGATCGGCGTGCCCTTGGCGGGCGCCGTGGGTCAGGCCTTTGGCTGGCGCTGGTGCTTTGTCATCGTGGCGGTGATCGCGGCGGGCTCGGCGGCGATGATCGCCCGCGTCGCGCCGCAGCCGCAGGACGGCCCGGCCCCCAGCCTGCTGCGCGAGCTTTCGGCGCTCACCAACCGTGCCGTCTGGCTGACGCTGCTGGTCGGCGCGATCGGCTTCGGCGCGGTCTTTGCGGTCTATTCCTATTTCTCCGCCGCGATGATCGCGGTGGGCGGTGCGCCGGAATGGGCGATCCCGCTGGCGCTCTCGGGCTTCGGCATCGGCGCCACGGCGGGCAATTACTACGCCGGGCGGCTGGCGGGCTGGTCGCATCTGGGCGGCGCGCTGGTGCTGCTGCTGGGCATGGCCGCCGCCTCGCTGCTTTATGCGGCGGTGATGGGCAACTGGATCGCCATGGCGCTGGTGGTGGCGGTGCTGGGCCTGACCGCCGGTCTGGTGATCCCGCTGCAGATGCGGCTCATGGATGTGGCGGGCGAAGGCCAGACGCTGGCCGCCGCGCTGAACCACGCGGCCTTCAACGCCGCCAATGCGCTGGGGCCGTGGCTGGCGGGAATCGGGCTGGCTGCGGGCTATGGCTGGAGCGTGACCGGCCATGTGGCCGCGGCGCTTGCTCTGGGCGGCATCGCCGTTCTGGGCCTCGCCTGGCTCGACGCGCGGCCGGGACGGCGCGCATCCGCTGTTCCCGCTCAGGGCTGCTGAGCGCGCCGTTCGAAAACACCTGTCTGGAGAGGCGCAAAAAATCTTCGTCCGAAGATTTTTGCGCCCGTGACCCGCTCAGCCCGAACAGTTGCAGCCGGTGAGCTTCTGATCCATGTTGCGCGACGGCTGGTCGCAGCCGGCATCGCCGACGATCTTTGCCGGCACCCCCGCCACGGTCTTGCAGGGCGGCACCTCTTCCAGCACCACCGAGCCCGCCGCGACGCGCGAGCCGTTGCCGATACGGATATTGCCCAGCACCTTGGCGCCCGCGCCGATCAGCACGCCATCGCCGATCTTGGGGTGACGGTCCTCGTCCTCCTTGCCGGTGCCGCCCAGCGTCACCGAATGCAGGATCGAGACATTGTTGCCGACCACCGCCGTCTCGCCGATGACGATGGAATGGGCGTGGTCGATCATGATCCCCTGCCCGATCTTCGCCGCCGGGTGAATGTCGACACCGAACAGCTCCGAGGACCGCATCTGAAAGAAGAAGGCCAGATCCTTGCGCCCCTGCTGCCAGAGCCAATGCGCCACGCGCTGGCTCTGCACCGCCTGGAACCCCTTGAAGTAGAGCAGCGGCTGAAGGAAGCGATGGCAGGCCGGGTCACGCTCGAAGGTGGCGCGGATGTCGGCCCGCGCGGCGCGGGCCAGCCACGGGTCAGCGCCATAGGCCTCGTCGCAGATCTCGCGCAGGATCTGTTCCGACATCTCGCCATTGGCGAGCTTCATCGAGATGCGGAACGCCAGCGCCCCCTCGATGGTGGCGTGGTGCAGCACCGAGACATGCACCATGCCGCCCAGCAGCGGCTCGGCGGCGACCGCCTCTTCCGCCTCGCGGGTGATGCGGGCCCAGACAGGGTCCAGCTCGGCGATCCTTGCGCGGGTTTCGGCCATGTTTCCCTCCGTTCGATCCGACTCTTATAGCAGATAGGCGCGCGGGGCAGAAACGCAAAACCGTGATGGGAAAGATCGCGGACAGCGATGGCCGCGGCGCAGAAGATCAGCCTCTCGGCCCCTCACCGCCGCCGCGCGCGGTGTCGGGCAGCCGCCCGCGCCCCGCGCGCCAGACCCGCAGCGCCTCGAGCACGAGGATCAAGCATTCGGCATAGTCGGGATCGTCGAGCCGCCGTTCCGGCGCCAGCACATGCGCCAGCGCCGCCGCCATCAGCGTGCCGTTCCCCCAGTCCGGATGCGCCCGGCCCAGATGCCGCCGGTAGCGATCCGCCGCATCCGCCCGCGCCACCAGATCGCGCGCGAACCGCCAACGCTGCCCGCGCGGCACCGCCAGCAGCGCGCAGGCCGCGCAGATCAGATCGCCGTGCAGAACCGGCCTCATGCCGAGAGCGACACCCGTGCAAACGGTCCGGCCCCGTAACGCGCAGAAATCTGCGCCACCTCGATGGCGTAGACGCCGGAAATCCCGTCGAGCGCCGGATCGTAGCTCCAGGACGGTTGCGCCACCTGAGCGCTGCGCAGCAGGGTCTCGCCCTGCATCACCCGAAGCTGATAGGCTTCGCTCTCTTCGCCCAGCGGCACCTCCTCCAGCGTCCAGTCGTCGCCGTCGATGCGCGTGCGCCGGACCCAGCTCAGCGATACGATCCCGCCGCTTTCCGATGCCCGCAGATGCACCGGGCGATAAGGCCGCAACCCGTTGCCGTCGAAGGCATGCACCTCGTGGACATAGGCCGGATCGTCATAGGGCCGGCGGGCCGGGCCGATGCGGTAATGCCGCTGCTGCCGCCGCAGCGCCGCCGCCAGCGCGATCTGCTGCGGCGTCCCGTCCAGCGCCACCACCCAGGATCCCGCCGGCCAGGCGTCGGGCATGCCGCCATCGGTGCCGAACTGTCCGCGCAAGCGGTGCCCAAGCAACCAGACATTCTCACCCGCCATCTGCGCATCGCGAAACTGAAAGATTTCCCAGTTGCCGGGGGTGCCGTCGCCGATCGCCATGAGATTGCCCCCCGCCAGCAGCGCCTCGTCCGAGATCGACTGCAACGCGCCCGAGAAAAGCCGTAGCTGAACCAGCGGTCCGTGATCCAACCGGCCCTCCGGCGCGCGGTGCATCTCGGTCTCGGTCACCCCCACCACCGCGCGGGCCGCGACGATCTCGTTCAGCACGTAATCCCCGTCAAAGGCGGAATCGTAGATCGCGACCGAGCCCGGCCAGGGGTCGGCGGTCAGCGCCACATGCGGCGCATGCGCGACCTCTTCGCCGCTCATCAAGGGCAGGTCCATGAACAGCGGCAGCACCGGCACCGCCGGGGTGAAGGGGCGCAGGTTCGGCAACTGGTCGAGAAAATCCGAGGGCAGATAGACATCGGGCTCGATGCGCACCGCCTCCACAAGCTGATGTGTGCCCACCTCGACCCGGTCCACCCGCGCCAGCACCCGGCCCGCCTCGGCCGGCAACGAGATCACATCCCCCGCCGACACCGCAAGCCGCGAGGGCGGCAGCGCAAACCGCAGCGTTTCGCGCGCGATGCGCCCCTCGGCCAGCCAGCGCTCGACCGTCATCCGCGCCTCGCGGCGGGTCAGCGCCATGGACAGCTCGGTCTCGGCCACCGCATGGGTTTCCTCGTCCGGCAGCACGGTCTCCTCGGCGGCGATGGCATGATCGCCGTCGGCCTCGACAAAACGCAGCCGCACCCGGCCCGCCATCTCGGCCTCGCTGGCCCGGGTCCGGACCAGATCGCCCTCCAGATCCTCCGACACCGCCAGGGTCTCGGGCGCCAGCGCCACCGCGCCGCGCCCCCGCCGGGTGACAAAGCTCAGCGCCCCGTCGCGTTCGATCGCATCGAAGCCATGCGCCAGCATCAGCGGCTGCAACGACCGCCGGGCATCGCCAACCTGATCGACGACATAGCCCCGCACCCAGCCGTAAAGCCCGCTGACATCGTAATCGTGCAGCCCCACGCGGTCGCAGATCTCGGCAACCACCGACGCCAGCGTGCGCGAGGACACCCGTCCGTTCAGCCAATGCCCGCGCCGGTAGTTGTCGCCATCCGACCAGAGCCCCGACAGTCCCGGAAACCATGGGTAGGGCCGCGCATCCCAGGCCCAGACATAGGCGTGATCCATGTCCAGCATCGGCCCGCCATATTCCTCGGACACCGGGTTGTTGGCCGGATCGCCCCAATAGCCGTGCATCGCCCGCAGGTAATGGCGCTGAATCAGCTCGTCCCGCAGCCCGTTGGAATAATGGGGCAAACGGCTTTCCGAACTTTTCGCGTCGAGGAACTTGTTGGGCTGGTTCGTCCCCTTGTCGAGCGCCGCACAGCCAAGCTCGGTAAAGCGGATCGGCTTCGAGGCCGGCACCCATGCGGTGGGCTGGGTCTGGCGCAGGCCGCCTATGCGCTCGTGATGGGCGTTTTCCCACCAGCCGCGAATGTCCTTGTAGCGCCAGACCCAGGGCTCGCCATGGGCACCGTCGGTGATCGGCTCGCGGCGCTGCGCGGCGCGGGTCTCGGCGCTGGGGTAATACCAGTCATAGCCCTCGCCGCCGGCGACATTGACCATGAGATAGTCGAGGTTGTAAATCGCCCCCCAATGGGCATCCGCATGATCGTCGCCATCGCGCCAGTCGGACAGCGGCATGTAATTGTCGATCCCGATGAAGTCGATCTCATCATCCGCCCAAAGCGGATCGAGATGGAAATACACATCGCCCGAGCCATCGTCGGGATGATAGCCGAAATACTCCGACCAATCAGCGGCATAGCCGAGCTTCACCCCCGGCCCCAGCAGCGCCCGGCACTCTGCTGCCAGCGCCCGCAGCATCGCAACGGCGGGAAACCCCGCGTCCGAGCGGATCTGCGTCAGCGCGCGCATCTCCGAGCCGATGCAAAACGCCTCGACCCCGCCCGCCGCCGCGCAAAGCGCCGCCTGATGCAGAATGAACCGGCTGTAGGACCATTCCGCCGGCCCCGAATAGCCGACCGTCCCGTTCCCGACCGAGAAATCCGCCGCGGTCACCGCCCCGAAGAACGCCGCCACCTCGACCGCCGCCGCCGCGCTGCCATCGGCCGAGCCGTCGCGCCCGGGCGCCACATCCAGCGTGATCCGCCCGCGCCAGGGCAGCGTGGGCTGATCGGTCGCCCCGCTCCAGGGGTCTTCGATCCCGTTGCCCGCAAGCTGATCCATCAGGATGAACGGGTAATACATCACCGACAGCCCCTGATCGGTCATGCGCCGGATCGCCTGCACCACCGACTCGTCGCAAGGCGTGCCGCCATAGACCGGACGGTCGTCGATGCGCGGCACCAGCAGAGCGTCACCCCGTGCCAGCCCCGACACCTTCCATTTCATCTTTTTCCCGTCGAATTCGGCCTGCTCGATCTTGGGCCGGATCTCGCAATGCGCGCAGCGCAGATCGCTGCCGAACCAGCTCACCACCAGAGACACCGCGCCGCAGCCCGGCATCTCGGTGGTGAGCTGGTCGAGCGAGCTGTTGAAATCCGGCGCCTCGGTCGGCGAATTCACATTCACCACCGCCGAGGAGCCGCCGCCATAGGACATATGCACCGGCTCGGTCGCCAGCGCATATTCCCCGGTGCCGGGGATCATCGCCACGCCGCGAATGGCATGTGGCACATCCTCGGGATCGTCCTGCACCGGGCGCGTCACCTCGAAACTGAATTGCGGCACCCGGTTGCCGAAGCTCTCCAGCATCAGATCCTCGATCACCACATAGGCGGTGCCGCGATAGGCGGGCACCATCCCGGTACCTTCCACCGCCTCCATCTTGGGATCGGGCTGCTGGTCGAGGCTGCCCGGATAGACCCGCATGTTCAGGTCGCCCACCGGCAGCTCGGCACCATCCGCCCAGACCCGGGTCACGCCGGAAATCTCGCCCTCGCACAGCGCCAGAGCAAGGCTCACGGAATAGCTGTAGCTCTTCACCGTGGGCTGCGAGGGCGCACCCTTACCGCCGCCGCTGGCCTTTTTCTTCTTCACATGTTCGGTGAATTCGGTCGCCCAGATCACATGGCCGCCGATCCGCATGCGCCCGTAAACCTGGGCAATCGCGGCCCCCTCGCCCGCCCCGCTGAGCCGGAACCGCTCGACCCGCCCGGTCTCGATGGTCTCGGCCCCCTGCCCCATCAGCCGCTGGTCCAGCGCCCGGCCAAAGCTCGCGCCGATGAACCGGCCCACGGCGGTCATCGAGAGCCCCAGAACCGAGCCGCCCACCGCGCTGCCAACCGCGGCCCCGACCGCCGAGAAAAGGATCGTCGCCATTATGTCGTCTCCATTGGAAGGGCAAAACGCGCCGCCACACGGCGGCGCCAGGGCAGGCTCAGCGGGCTCTCGATCACCCCGTGCCCGGTATAGGCGTGCACAAAGCTCGCCCCCTCGCCGATCTCGGCCTGCACGCCCAGATGCTTCGCCACCGACCCCTCGCGCATCCGGAAGAGCAATACGTCGCCGGGCGCCTCGTCATCGCGCCCCTTGCGCCGCATGTAGCGCAGCCCGATGCGCAGCAGCGCCTCGTCGCCCTGCGGCTCGGACCAGTCCTTCGTATAGGCCGGCGCGCGCTCGGGCTCCGGGCCGATCAGCTCGCGCCAGACCCCCCGCAACAGCCCGAGACAATCGCAACCCGCACCGCGCACCGAAGCCTGATGCACATAGGGCGTGCCGATCCAGCCGCGCGCCGCGCTTACGATCTTCGCCCCGCTCATCGCCGGCTCCCGCCGCTCTGAGCCTTCGCCTGAGCCGGATGCACCATGATCCAATCCTCCTCGGGAATATCCGGGAAACCCCGAAAATTCAGAAGGTTGTTGAACTTCAGCCGGCAGGTCTCGAACCGCTTGTCACAGCCCGCGCTCAGCCGGATCAGATCGCCGGGTTGCACCGGCGCCCCCAGAGGTTCCCACAGCTCGACCGCGCGCTCGCCGTTCCAGACGCGGTCCCGCTTGACGGTGCCGCCAAGCCCCGCCGCCGCGCCGCTCAGAACCTCCAGCCGGCCGCGTTGAAACCAGCCTTCCTCAAACCCGTTCAGATCGCCGAGACGGAACGACCGGCTCTCCTCTGCCGCCAGCAGTGCCGTCTCGTGGACATAGCCGGGCTCGCTCAGATCGACACGACAGGTGCCATCCCCCAGAACCGCCGCGCACGGCGTCTGAAACACCCGCCCGACGGGCCGGTTCAGCGCCTCGGTCAGACCGCGCAACTCCGCGTGAAAGGCGCCATTGGCCCGGCGGATCTCGCCGATGGTGCCGCGGAACAGCATCCGCCGTTGTGCGACCTCCCGCCAGTTGACCAGCCAAGACACCACCTCGGCCCCGTCAAAGCGCCCGGCCTCGATGTCCGCATCCGACAGCGCATCGTCCCGCAACGCGCCCATCGCCTCGGTGTTGTCCACCGCCAGCCCCGTCGCCTGCTGCAACGCCATCGCCGACAACCCCGTGTCGGCGCGAAACACGAGCCCGTCGAAACTCAGATCCCGGTCGTGATCGGTAAACCCGTAGCGGGTGCCATCGCGCCGCGTCACCGCCCAGCACCGCGCCACGGTGGTCAGCCCGCCGGCCAGATGCGCGTGAAGCTCCGCCGCGCCCATCAGACCCGCACCTCGACCACGGGCACGTCGGGCACCTGCCCGGCCTGGAAATTCGCCACGCTGACAGCGATATGGCCGGTATCGAAGCGCACCGGGACGTCGAACTCATAGCCCGCCGAAACCTCGACCCCCGCCAGCGGCGCCTCGGCGAATGTCAGGATGCCGGTGGTGAGGTCGATGTCGAAATGCACGCCCTCGCGCATCTCCACATCCTGCACCGCGGCCAGCACGGATCCCGCCACGGGCTTGGAAACCGGCCGCTCATAGACAACCCCGCCCGAGCGATAGCTCTTCACCAGTTGAAAGGCCCGCGTCTCGCCATCGCCATGGGCAATCACCTGATCGTTCGGCGTTATCTTCCCGCTCGGCTTGCAGGATTTGTAATCCGCCCAGTCCTTCCAGCGGAACCCGTAAAGCTGTCCGTGCCGCGCCTCGAAAAATGCCAGCAGCTTTTCGATGTCGTCCAGTCCGCGCAGCCCCAGCCCCGCGTCATAGCGCCGGCGCGAATGCGCCCAGGGGCTGTTGCGCTCCTCGAAACCGCTGGTCAGCTCGACCACATCGGTCCGCCGCTCTGGCCCGCCCAGCGCGCCAAAGCTCAGATCCGCCGGAAATCTCACCTCGTGAAAGCTCATCGCCCGTCCCTCACCTGTTGCGTGCGCCCTGTCCCAGCGCGCGGCCCATCTGCGCCGCAATCTGGGACTGGCTGCGCCGGAAACTCTGCGCATCCGGCGTGCTGATGTTCATCACCACCGTGACCGGCTGTCCGCCGCCGCCCTGCGCGCGCACCCCCAGCTTGCCATCGGCGCCCCGGCTAAGCGGCATGATCGCCTCCGGCCCCGCCTCGCCCATGAGCCCGGTGCCGCCGCGCATGGGAAAGCTCACCGGGCCGGACACGACCCCGCCCGAGGCAAAGGGCATCACCCGTCCCTGGCTGAACGAGCCGCCTTTCTCGAACCAGGAAAACCCGCCGAAGAGCCCTGCGATATTCCCTGCCAGAAGCCCGCCCACATGCTGCGTCACCGGCTGCACGGCGGCCTTGTAGGCCGCGTCGATCATCGAGCGCGCCACCTGCTCCAGCGCCTCGCTCAGCCGGGCGCCATCCAGCACGACCGAGTCGATGGCCCGCCCCAACCCCTTGCTCAGCGCCCCTTCGAGCTTGGACACATTGCGGCCCGTGGCCGAAAAGGTCTGGTGAATGCGCTTCATCTCCGCATCGAACCCCGCCGCCATCGCGGTCGCCGAACCGAGGCTCTGTTCCAGCCCCGCAAGCTCGGCTTCCAGATCGTCCAGCGTCTCTATGTCGGTCATGGACCGTCTCCTTTCACCTCGTCGGGGAAGGCCGCGATCAGCTCGTCCAGCCGCGCCCGTCCCATCGGCCTCGCGCCGCGTTCCTCGCCCAGCATGAGCCGCAGCTCGGCGGGGGTGAGCGCCCAGAACTGCTCGGGCGTCAGCCGCAGCCCGCGCAGCCCCGCGCGCAGCAAGTGCTGCCAGGCAAAGCCCGCGCTCATCCGCTCTCCTCCGGCAGCATGAAGGCCCGCGCCAGCAGCTCCGCCGCCGCCTTCGCCGCAACCATCGGCCCGCCGGCGATCTCGGCGCGCAGCAGATCCTTCGCGCCGCCCTCCCAGCCGCCGCCGCGCAACCCCGCGACGATCAGCGCCAGCACGTCGCGCGTGCTGCACCGGCCCTCCTCGAAGCGCTGCACCAGCGCCACCAGAGACCCCTCGTCCAGCCCCGCCTCCAGCTCGGCCAGCGCCCCCAGCGTCAGCCGCATCACCCGGCATTCGCCATCGAGGGTCAGCGCCACCTCTCCCCGCCACGGATTGGCCATGTCAGGCCACCGGCACCGGCACGAAGGACAGCGCCCCCGCCGAAGTCAGCGCGACCTCATAGGTCGCCTCGCCATTATGCGACCCGGCATATTCGATGGAGGTGAGCTGGAACGCCCCCTCCACGGTGCCGAAATCGGGGATGATCACCTGAAAATCCGGGGTCTCGCCATCGAAGAAGATCTGCCGCGCGCGCTCGTCCGTGCCGCTGTCCTTGAACACGCCCGAGCCCGAGATACTGGCCGATTTCACCCCGGCCCCCGCCAGCAGCTCGCGCCAGCCGCCCTGGCTTTCCAGCGTCGTCACATCGACGCTTTCGGCATTGAAGCTCACCCGCGTGGCGCGCAGCCCCGCCATGGTCTGGAACTGGCCGTCGCCGGTCAGATCCACCTTGATCAAAAGATCCTTGCCGTTCTGGGCACCCATTGCCTTACTCCTTGATGAAAGGGATCAATCGTCTTCGACGCGGGCGCGGAAGGTCATGTCGATCCGCCGCAGCCCGCCGCTCTCGCGCTTTGCCCGCGCCTTCAGGAACCGCAGGCTCACCAGCCTCCCCCGGTCCAGCGTCAGCCCGGCGCCGTTCAGCGCATCGCAGGCCGCCGCCGCCACGGTCTTGGCGATCTGGAACCCCGCCGCATCGGTCACCACCGCCACGTTGAGATCGTGCCAGGCCCCGATGCCGGTCTGGTCCGAGGCGTCGCGGGCACTCTCCGCCCCCAGCATGACGTAGAGCCCGGGCAGCGTGCCCGCCGGCAGCGCGTCGTAGATGTCGCTGCCCACCAGCGCCGACAGCGCCCCGTCGCCCGAAAGCTGCTGATACACGGCGCTTTGCAGCGCCGCCGACATCGCATAGCTCATGCCGCCACCTCCTCGCGGGTCTCGCAGATCAGATACATCCCGTCCGGCGCGCGTTCGGTGACCGCGAGAATCCGGAAGATCCGCTCCCCGCAGCGAAACCGCTGCCCCGCCACCGGTCGGTTCGACGCGCCCTGCGGCGCCCCGCGCACGGTCACCCGGACCGCGTTCACCGCAACCGCCCCGGCCTCGCCCGTCACCTCGCGGCCCGTCCGGGGCCGCAGCTCGCCCCAGAGCGAGCCGAGCGCCGTCCAGGTCTCCGTCAGCCCGCCTGCCCCGTCGGGGGCCGGAACCGGCGCCTCGAGCACCAGAGCCCGGTTCAAAACCGGCGCGCTCATGCGCCGAACCCCATACGCACGGGGCGATACCGCGCGATCAGCGAGGTCACCCCGAAAGGCATGCAGCCCTGTCCCAGCGCCGTCTCGTCACGGTATTCGTAGTAATGCGCCGCCAGCAGCAGCACCGCCTGCGCCAGATCGGCGGGCAGATCGTCGAACGCCGCGCCGTAACCGGCGGTAAACCGGATCTCTGCCGCGCCGCCCTCGGGGATCGCCGGCAGCGCCGTGCCCTGCGGGCGCAGCCTCGGCGCTTGTCCGTCCGCCTCCAGCCGGTAGCTCGCCGGGTCGATGACCTCTGCCGCCCCGAACCGATCCACGACGGAAAGCTGGCTCACCGCGCTCACCGGCGCCACCGGAAACACCGCAGCTTCCGCGTCGCGCCAGCCGTGCAGCGTCCAGACAAAGCCCCTCGCAATCAGCGCCTTGCCCGTCCGCGCCTCGATGGCCGCCAGCGCCGCACGCAGGAACGAGCCCAGCACCGCGTCCTGCACATCGTCTTCGGCAAAGCCGCTGCCCAGCCGCAGGTGGCGCTTCAGCGCCTCGACCGGAAGGGCCGCGTCGGGCACCTGTGTTTCTTCGATCAACATCATCTGATTTTCTCCGCAATCCTCTCCCGACCTCCGCGACCGGGGCTCAAGGCGGGCGCGTGCCGCCCACGTTGCTCGGACGGAGGGGAGCAGCTGGACAACGCGAGTTCTTCCGGCACGCGCCCCATGAAGGCGGGCCAGGCCCGCCCTCATGTCCGCGTCAGTCTCAGGCGGTCGCGCAGCGCAGCAGCTTGATGGCGGCGAAATCGCTCACGTCGCCGCCCACGCGTTTGGTGGCATAGAACAGCACATGCGGCTTGGCGCTGAACGGATCGCGCAGCACCCGCAGGTCCGGGCGCTCGGCGATGGTGTAACCGGCGCTGAAATCGCCGAAGGCGATGGCAAAGGCATTGGCGACGATGTCCGGCATGTCCTCGGCGATCAGCACCGGATAGCCCATGAGCCGCGCGGGCTCCGCCGCCGCCAGCCCGTCCGACCACAGATGCCGCCCGTCCGCATCCTTGAGCTTGCGCAGCGCACCGGCGGTCTTCGAGTTCATCACGAAGCTGGCCTTGGCCCGGTACTCGGCCCCCAGCGCATAGACCAGGTCGATGATCGCATCGCCATCGCCGATGGCCCCGTCCACGCCAGAGGGCACATAGCCCAGATTGCCCCAGGTCCAGACCGCGTTGTCCACCGCGGCATGGTCGAGGAAACCGCGCGGCTTGTCGTCGCCGTCGCCGCTCACAAAGGCCGCTGCCTCGGCGCGCGAGAACTTGTCGGCGATCCGACCCGCCAGCCAGGTCTCGATGTCGAAGGCGCTATCGTCCAGCAGCCGCTGGCTCGCCTTCGGCAGCGCCGACAGCTCATGCAGCTTGATCGAGATCCGGTCGATGGTCGGCGTGCCGGTCTCGCTCGCATCCGCCGTCTCGTCGGCCCAGCCCGCACCGGTTTCGCCCCGGTCGATCAGCACATCGAAAGACGTGGCCTCCACCGTCACCACCGAAGCGATGGCACGGATCGACGCGGTGCTGTCGAGCACCGAACGAACGGTCTCCGAGGTCACCGGATCGACCAGATAGCCGCCGTCGCCCGCCACGGCGGTCGACATTGCCTTGCCCTCCAGCACGAGGCCGCGCAGCCCGTCGTCATCGCCGGTGCGCAGATAGGCGTCGAACGCCGTCTGATGCGGGGCATGGATCTCGGCCGTGGTGGCCAGCGCCGGGCGCCCGCGCGGGGTGGTCATCTTTGCGTCAAGCATGGTCAGTCGCTCTTCCTGTTTTTGAAGCTTCACCTGAAAATCGGCCTGCATGGCCCTGAAGTCCCCGACGAGTCCCGCAACAGCGGCGCTCACTCGGGCGACCGGAGACAGATCTTCCCCGGTCCGAGAACCAGTCTCGGAGTTGCTCATGATCTCGATCCCGTTCCTAAGAGGCGCGCGTCAGCCGCCCGCCAGATCCAGACGCGCGCCCTCCAGCGCCTGCGCCAATTCACGCAGCATGGCGTCGTCGGGGCTCTCGCCCTTGGCCGCCACCCGCGCACTGGGCAGCATCGGAAAGGTCACCAGCGACACTTCCCAAAGCTCCAGTTCCGTAAGAAGCCTGCGCCCCTTCTCGTCCTTGCGCGCCTTCAGCGTGCGATAGCCGATCGACAGACCGTCGATGGCCCCCGCCGCGATCAGCGCCGCCGCCTCGCGGCCCTTCTCGACCGTGTCCAGAAGGCGCCCCTTCACATAGAGCCCGCGCGCATCCTCACGCACCTCCTCCCAGATCCCGATGGGCTGGGCCGGGTCGTGCTGCCAGAGCATCTTGACCGCGCGCCCTTCGGCACCCAGCCGCCGCAGCGAGGCCGCATAGGCCCCCGGCGCCACCACGTCGCCGCCCTGATCGCAGGCCCCGAACAACGAGGCATAGCCCTCGATCTTCGTTCCTTCGACCAGCGTCACCTCCGCGTCGAAGCGGCAGAACTTGTGCTCCAGATCCATTCCCGTTCCTTTCCGAAATCCGTTCACGGGGCCACGCTCATCAGCCCGACAAAGGCTTGCGCCAGGATCACCCCGGCCACCCCGTAGACCGCCAGCCACAACCGTTTTTCCAGCCGCTCGATCAGCCCCTCGATCCGGTCGAGCCGCCCGTTCAGCGCCTCGACCTGCAAGCGGCTCACCCGCTCATGCGCCTCCAGCTTCAGCGCCGGCGCGCAGGCAAAGGGTTCGTATTCCAGCTTGCGCTCACTCACCCTCGCCGCCCTCCGGCAGCGCGGGCAGGCCCAGCATCCGGCGCTTCTCGGCGGCGGTGAGGAAATCGGCCCCCGCGACGCGCGCCCATTGCGCATCGCGCTCGGCGGCCAGCGCCGGCACCTGGTCGAGATCGGGCGACAGCGCCACCTCCTCGCCCAGATGCGCCGACAGCCACCGCCCCACCGCCGCCGTCACCCGTGTCGCCAGCGGCAGCACGGTGAGCCGGTAGAAGGCGCGATGCGCCTCCTGGTAATTCGCGAAGGTCGCCTCGCCGGGGATCCCCAGCAGCATCGGAGGGACGCCAAAAGCCACCGCGATCTCGCGCGCCGCCGCCTCCTTGGTCTTCTGGAATTCCATATCCGAGGGCGAGAACCCCATCGGCTTCCAGTCCA
Source organism: Salipiger pentaromativorans (assembly GCF_024721115.1). Lineage (GTDB taxonomy): Bacteria > Pseudomonadota > Alphaproteobacteria > Rhodobacterales > Rhodobacteraceae > Salipiger > Salipiger pentaromativorans. The sequence goes on from NZ_JAMDHK010000001.1 coordinate 431,282, forward strand.
GCCCGCCCTCCAGCAGCATCGGCCGCCCGGCATTGCGCGCGCCTTGGTGCAGGCTCTCCATCTCGTCGCGCAGTCGCTCGAACTGATCGTTGCTCATCGCGCCCTGCCCGTCGGCACCCGTCCAGACGATGGCGCCCGAAGGCCGCGCTGCATTGTCGAGCAGCCCTTTCGACCAGCGTGACGCGCTGTTGTGAACATCCACCGCCTGTGCCGCCGCCTGCATGGGCGAGAGCCCGTAGTGATCGTCCTGCGGATGAAACGCCTTGATATGGCAGATCGGCGACACCGCGCCGGTCACGTCGAACCGGTGCCGGCGCGCATCCACCATATAGTCATAGGCCACCGGCCAGCCGTCCTCCCCCGGCACCAGCCGCATCCGGTCCGAGCGCAGCACATGCAGCTCGGCAGGGGCGCCCGCGCCATCGTTCACCGCCTCCACATAGCCATCCCCCGACAGCAGCAAATGGCCATAGAGCGCCTCGAACAGCTCCGCCTTGCCCTGCGCCGGGTTCGGCGCCGTCACCAGCGACAGGATCGGATGGCTGGCGTAGCGCTGCATCTCGTCCTGCAACACCAGCGGCAGCGCGGCGGCGGCCTCGGCGATCAGCTTCACCGCGCGGAACCCCACCGGATTGCCGGCAAAGCCCGCCCGCGTCAGGGACCCGGTGTCTCGCGGGCTCCACGCCACACGTCCGGCGCTGGCATAGGCCATGACCGGCCCGGTGGCCGAGGCCTTGGCCTCGGGCAAGCGCGCCGCGTCCCGGCCCTTTCGCAGAAATTCGAATACCATCGCCTGACGCTCCTTCATCCGTTCCGGCCCGGGCCGCCGGGGCCCGCATCGCGTTCGAAAGAGACCCTATGAAGAGAAGGTTAAAACGCTCTGCCGGCACCGCGCGCGACACGCGCAACGCCTCGGTACCGGTGAAAGGCAGCTATGCGCTCAACGCCCTAGCTCCGCTGCCTCGCGCCGGTTACGCTCCCGCAATCACCCCACCGAAGCTCCCGAGACACCCTGAATGACCGCCACGCCGACGATCGACCTGCGCCCTTTGCTCTCAAAGGATGCGGCCGTCGTGGCCGAGATCTTTCTCGACGCGGTCCTGAACGGCACCGCCCGCCACTATACCGAGGAGCAGCGCCGCGCCTGGGCCGGCCCGCGCCCCGACCCCGACCGCTGGTGCGACCGCATCGGCGCCTCGGTGGGGCTCATGGCCGAACGCAACGGCGTACCGGTGGGCTTCATGACCCTGGTGGCGCCGGATCACATCGACCTCGCCTTCGTGCGCCCCTCCGCCGCCGGCGAAGGCATCGGCGCGCGGCTGCTCGAAGCGCTCACCGCCATCGCCCGCGCCAGCGGCGCGAAACAGCTCACCTCCGATGTCAGCAAAGCCGCGCGCCCGTTTTTCGAACGCCACGGCTTCGAAGTCCTGCGCGAGCAATCGGCAATCCGCCGCGGCGTCGCACTCATCAACTACAAGATGCGCAAGCCCCTGTAGGGTGGGCAATTTGCCCAACTTTATCGCGGGCGGTGGGCAAATTGCCCACCCTACAGCACCCTCAACGCCGGCCGCTTCCAGCCCTGCATCGGCGCCACCACCAGCTCGGTCAGCGCCCAGACCAGCGCGTCCACCCGGTCGGGCGAACCCTGCCCCTGAAACCCCGCCGCCGTCATCAGCCCCATCTGCTCCTCGAGCGCGGCAAAGCCCCCCGCATGCCCCACACGCCCCTGCTCGTAGAGCGCCGCCACCGGCTCCGCCCGCGCCACCTTGCCCCGCGTCGCATGCACCTGACGCAGCGCGATCTGCGGCGCCACCTGCCGCAGCACCGTCTCCACCATGGCACCGCCCTGGTTGACCTCGGCCACCACCCGGTCCGCCTGCCAGCGCTCATAGGCGGCCACCGCCGCCTCCGCCCAGCCCGTGGGCGAGACGCCCTGCACCGTCGCATCCTCCAGCACAACCGCCCGCCAGCCCTGCGGCGGCCCCTCGCAAAGCACACCGGCCACCACGATCCCGCAGGCATCCGAGGTCTTGCCCGCCCCCGCCGGCGGATCTACCGCCACCACGATGCGGTCAAACCGCTCCGGCACCGGCAGCCCCTGCGCCCGGTCCAGCATTTCCGCCGTCCAGAGCGCCCCGTCCACATCCGAGACCAGCACCCCGTCCAGCTCCTGCCGCGCCAGCCGGGTGTTGCCGTAGCGCGCCCGCACCTCCTCCAGAAACGACGCCGCCAGATTGGCGCGGTTGACCTCGGTCTTCGCCCGCGTCACCACCGTGCTCTCCAGCGCCAGCAATTCCTTCAGCACGCCGACATTGCGCGGCGTCGTGGTCACGCAGACCTGCGGCCGCTCCCCCAGCCGCAGCGCGAATTGCAGCATGTCCCAGGTCTCACGCGCCTTCTTCCACTTGGCCAGCTCATCGACCCAGGCGGCATCAAATTGCGGCCCGCGCAGCGCCTCCGGATCATGCGCCGAAAACACCATCGCCTCCGCCCCGTTCGGCCACACGAGGCAGCGCCGCGTTGCCTGCCACTCGGGCCTGCGGTCCGGCGGCGAACAGGCCAGCAGCCCGCTTTCACCGAACACCATCACCTCGCGCGCCTGATCCAGCGTCTCGCCCACCAGCGCCACGCGCCGACAGCGCCCCGGCGACAGCGGCAAAGCCCCTTCCACGCAGGCGCGCACCCATTCCGCCCCGGCCCGCGTCTTGCCGGCGCCGCGCCCGCCCATGATCACCCAGGCGCGCCAGTCGCCCTCAGGCGGCAATTGATGCGCCATCGCCCAGAACTCGAAGAGAAAGGGGAGTGCCAGGCACTCCCCCTCCGTCAGCTCACTCAGAAACCCCTCCCGCACCGCAGCACCGGCGGAGGCGAGCCATGCGGCACCCGATCTCATCGCGCGCCCGTTCGAGATCCAGAGCCCAGTCTCCGGCAATCCCCTTCTGTTTTCGTCTGACATTGGCGATCTGCGCCTCCGTTTCATGCGACGCCCTCATCCAGTAGCGGACATCGCTCATCAGCTTGCCCGCCTCGGTCTTGGACACCTCCTCCCCGTCTTCGATCTGCGCCTTGAGGCGTCTGATTTCCGCGCCGAGCTCCTGAAGAACGCCGACGATCCGGTCGCGCTCGTCTTCGAGTCGCGACATCTCCTCTTCGAGATGGATAAGGATCATGCTCGATACCTTTCTTGCCTGTGGGTCTCCGCCCGAGGCAGCAGGACAGATGAAGACATCGAAATACGACTGCCGGGGGCCTGTCCCCGACGCCGTCCACCCATTTGTCCAGCATGGCAAAACTCTACCCGCGACCGCGCGCCCCGTCAAATTCCGGCACCGTGCGCCGCCCCACAACACCCTGTTAATACTTATAAATTCCTCATTAACCCCCAGAACTCCGCCGGTTCATCTTTCGTAAAATACTCCCGCCGGAGGCATCCCACAGCGGCCAGATGCCCGCAGGCAAGAAAAAGGCGCGCCCCCGACCGGAGACGCGCCTCGCCCGTAGGGTGGGCAATCCTGCCCACCGCTTTTTTCAGAGGCTCACTCGACGCGGTTGAGCAATTCGCCGAGGGAGGCTTTTGCGTCGCCATAGAACATCCGGGTGTTCTCCTTGTAGAAGAGCGGGTTCTCGATGCCGGAATAGCCGGTGCCCTGGCCGCGCTTCGACACGAAGACCTGCTTGGCCTTCCACACTTCCAGAACCGGCATCCCCGCGATCGGAGAGTTCGGATCTTCCTGCGCCGCCGGGTTCACGATGTCGTTCGAGCCGATCACGATCACCACATCGGTGTCCGGGAAGTCCTCGTTGATTTCATCCATTTCCAGCACGATGTCATAAGGCACCTTCGCCTCCGCCAGCAGCACGTTCATATGCCCCGGCAGACGCCCCGCGACCGGGTGGATGGCAAAGCGCACCTCCTTGCCCTTCGCCCGCAGGCGCCGGGTCAGCTCGGCCACGTTCTGCTGCGCCTGCGCCACCGCCATGCCGTAGCCCGGCACGATGATCACGGAATCCGCATCCTCCAGCGCCGCCGCCACGCCGTCGGCGTCGATCGCCACCTGCTCGCCCTCGACCTCCATCGCCGGGCCCGTGGTGTTGCCGAAGCCGCCCAGGATCACCGACACGAAGCTGCGGTTCATCGCCTTGCACATGATGTAGGACAGGATGGCCCCCGAGGAGCCCACCAGCGCGCCGGTCACGATCAGCAGGTCGTTGCCCAGCGTAAAGCCGATGGCCGAGGCCGCCCAGCCCGAGTAGCTGTTCAGCATCGACACCACCACCGGCATGTCGGCGCCGCCGATGCCCATGATCAGGTGGTAGCCGATGAAGAAGGCCAGCAGCGTCATCAGACCCAGCGCCCAGAAGCCCGCGCCGTTCACGTAGAGCACCAGCAGCAGCAGCGACAGCGCCGCCGCAGCCGCGTTCAGCATGTGCCCGCCCGGCAGCTTCGTCGCCTTCGAGGTCACCTTGCCCGCAAGCTTGCCGAAGGCGATGACCGAGCCGGTGAAGGTCACCGCGCCGATGAAGACCCCGAGGAACACCTCGACCTTCAGGATCGCCTGCTCGACGCTGTCCTTATGCGCCAGAACCCCGGCGAACCCGTCGAGCGCCTCTTTCTGCTCGGGGCTCATCGCCAGCACGCGGCCCAGCTCGATATGGGCGTTGAAGCCGATGAACACAGCGGCCAGACCCACGAAGCTGTGCAGCGCCGCCACAAGCTGCGGCATCTCGGTCATCTCGACGCGCTTGGCGACGAACTGGCCCGCAAAGGCCCCGGCGGCGACCATCACCAGCAGGATCAGGTAATTGCCCATCCCCGGCCCGAAGACCGTGGCAACGACCGCCAGCGCCATGCCGGTGATGCCGTACCACACGGCCCGCTTGGCGCTTTCCTGGCCCGAAAGCCCCCCAAGCGACAGGATGAAGAGCACGGCAGCCGCGATGTAGGCGGCGGAAACGATACCGATCGACATGATCTCTCCCCCTCGCTCAGGATTTCTGGAACATGGCAAGCATCCGGCGCGTGACCAGGAAGCCGCCGACGATGTTGATCGAAGCGATCAGCACCGAGATTGCGGAGAGCAGAACCACCAGCCAGCTGCCCGAGCCGATCTGCAGCAGCGCGCCGAGGATGATGATCCCCGAGATCGCGTTGGTCACCGCCATCAGCGGCGTGTGCAGCGAGTGCGAGACGTTCCAGATCACCTGGAAGCCCACGAAACAGGCCAGCGCGAAGACGATGAAATGGCTCATGAAGCTTGCGGGCGCAAAGGCCCCCACCAGCAGCATCAGCGCCGCGCCCACCGCAAGCAGCGTCACCTGGAACCTGGTCTGCGCCTTGAAGGCGGCCACTTCCCTGGCGCGTTTCTCCTCGGGCGTCAGCTCGGGTGCCTTCTCCTTGGGCTTCTGCGCCGCGATCGCCTTGGTCTTCGGCGGCGGCGGCGGCCAGGTCACATCGTGCTTGTGCGCGATGGTGGCGCCGCGGATGACGTCGTCTTCCATATTGTGATCGACCGTGCCGTTCTTTTCCGGCGTCAGGTCGGTCATCATGTGGCGGATGTTGGTGGCGTAAAGGCTCGAGGCCTGCGCCGCCATCCGGCTCGGGAAGTCGGTGTAGCCGACAATCGTCACGCCGTTCTCGGTGACGATTTTTTCATCTTTCACCGTCAGCTTGCAATTGCCGCCGCGCTCGGCGGCAAGGTCGACGATCACCGAGCCGCGCTTCATCGCGGCCACCATGTCCGGCGTCCAGAGCTCGGGCGCCTCGCGGTTGGGGATCAGCGCGGTGGTGATGACGATGTCCATCTCGGGCGCCAGCTCGCGGAACTTCGCCAGCTGCGCCTCGCGGAATTCCGGGCTCGACACAGAGGCATAGCCGCCGGAGCTCGCGCCGTCCGCCTGCTCTTCCTCGAAGTCGAGATAGACGAATTCCGCGCCCATGGACTCGACCTGCTCGGCCACTTCCGGCCGCACGTCGAAGGCGTAGGTGATGGCGCCGAGGCTGGTCGCGGTGCCGATGGCGGCAAGACCCGCCACACCGGCGCCGACGATCAGCACCTTGGCGGGCGGCACCTTGCCGGCGGCGGTCACCTGGCCGGTGAAAAAGCGGCCGAAATTGTTGCCCGCCTCGATCACCGCGCGGTAGCCCGCGATATTGGCCATCGAGCTCAGCGCGTCCATCTTCTGCGCGCGGGAGATCCGCGGCACCATGTCCATGGCGATGACCGACGCCCCCTTGTCGGCGGCCTCCTTCATCAGCGCCTCGTTGGCGGCGGGCCAGAAGAACGAGATCAGCAGCTTGCCCTCGGTCAGCCACCCGGCCTCCTCCGCGCTCGGCGGCTGCACCTTGGCGACGATGTCGGCCTGCGCCCAGAGCGCCTCCGCCCCGTCCACAAGCGTCACACCGGCCGCCTCATAGGCGCTGTCCGCAAACCCGGCATTCGCCCCCGCACCACGCTCCAGAAGGCACTCATAGCCCAGTTTCTGAAGCTGCAGCGCTGACTCAGGCGTCATCGCCACACGGTTCTCGCCAACCGAAAACTCCTTCGGCGTCCCTATCTTCACGTCTGTCGTCCCCCTTAAGGTTCCTGAGGCATTCTCTTTACGTTACGGCGCATGCCGACCAGGACCGTGTCTACAATCCAGACCGGCCGCTCACAACGTCGTCGCGACGGTTAATCACATCCCGGCATGAAATTAAAGCCACCGTCTCGTTTGTTGCGAATATTTCGCATATCGCGCAAGAAACTTTCGCTGCAACCGCAGCTCTTCGGGCTCGATAAAGCGTTTCTCGATTACCCAGACGAAGACCGGCAGCAGCGGCAGCGCCAGCACCGCATCCCAGAACAGGATGAAGCCCGCCAGAATCATCACGTCGCCGAGGTAGATGGGATTACGCGACCGCTTGAAAATGCCGTCGGTCACCAGATGCGCCGCCTCTTCATGCGGCAGGACGGTGGTGTGATGCCGCCGCATCTCGACCAGCGCCAGCCCCGCCAGAAGCACACCGCCGCCCACCAGCAGCCCGCCCAGCAGATCCGCCCAGACCGGCCCAAAGCTCAGCCCCATCGGAAACGCCTGCACCTGCCAGCGCGCCAGCGCCAGAAAGCCCAGCAGCCAAACCGGCGGCATATCGACCCATTTGCGCAGCATCGCGCACCGTCTCCTTCTTCTCGCCCCGGCCCGGACCGGGAGGGGCCGCGCCCCTCCCGCCAGTTTCATCCCCTTGCGAAGCCGCCCGCAAGGGCGAATGAGCGGCTCACTCCCATTCCATCTCCTCAAAGACCCGGCCCGCGTTTTTCGTTGCCAGTTCCTCGAACGTGTCGAGCTGCGCCCAGTTCGCCTGATCCACGTAATAGGCGCCGGCCAGATCGCCACCCTCGTCGATATGCACCCGGATCTTCGCCCGCAGATCCTTGAGGTAATCGGAGGTGTAGCGCGTCACCTGCGCCATATTGGTCGGATGTCCGTGCCCGGGGATCACATAGGTCGCGCCCAGATCGGTGAAGGGCCCGTCGAAAGTCTCGATCCAACAGCTCGTGCAGGTCTCGGCAAAGATCGGCGGCATGCGTTCGTGAAAGGCGATGTCCCCCGCAATCACGATACCCCATTGCGGAATCCACACCTGCGTGTCGCCCGGATCATGCGCCGGCCCCAGATGCAGCACCTCAAAGGTCACATCCCCCATCTGAACGGTCTTCTTGTCGGAAAAAGACAAGTTCGGCACCGAAACCACGGTGCCTTCCGCTTTGTCCCGGTTGTAATTCTGCATGCCCTGCAGAATGAAATCACCGTCTTTCTCGAAAACCTCGATGGCATCTTCATGGGCCAGAATATCTACGCCAAGTTCCGCCCAATAGGAATTGCCAAGCATTGCATGGCCTTGGCCGTTCTCGTTGATCACCAGCTTTACCGGCTGGTCGGTCACGGCCTTGATCTCGTCATGCAGCGCGCGCGCCAGCCGCGCCGAGGCGCCGCCGTTGATCACCACCACACCGTCTCCCGTAACAACGAAGCTCAGGTTGTTGTTATGACCGGAGTTTTCGTAAGTCGGCGGGGCCGTCGCCCCGATCGCGCTCCAGACATGGGGGATCACCTCCACCGGCTTGTTGTACAGCTCCGACTGCGGATATTGATCGGCAATATCCTCATGCGCCACGGCACTTCCCGCCAGCAGCATCGCTCCGATCGTCACTCCAAATCGCATGGTCGCTCCTCCCTATGGCTCGCGCGCGTGACATTCACAGATGCGAATAGGTATGGCAAGCAGCAATCCCGCCGCTTGCCCCCGCCGCGAAACCGCGTCAGGGTCTGGCGACGTATTTTTCCGGAGGAGCGTTTTGACCGATTTCGCCTGGACCCGTGACCAGTTCCACATCCCCCTCGGCCTGATCTATCTCGACGGCAATTCGCTGGGCCCGCTGCCCAAGGCCACCCCCGCGCGGATGGAGCGCATGCTCTCCGAGGAATGGGGTGAACATCTGATCGGCGGCTGGAACGCCTGCGGCTGGATGGATCTGCCGCGCCGGCTCGGCAACCGTCTGGGACGGCTCATCGGCGCCGAGGAGGATCACGTGGTGGTCGGCGACACGCTGTCGATCAAGGTGTTCCAGGCGCTCGCGGCGGCGCTGCAGATCTGCCCCGAGCGCCGGGTGATCCTGTCCGACCGGGGCAATTTCCCCTCCGATCTCTACATGGCCGAAGGGCTCATCCGCCTGCTCGGCGACCGTCACGAGCTGCGCCTCGTCGCCCCGCACGAGCTTGAGGACGCGATCACCGACGAGGTCGCCGTGCTGCTGGTGACCGAGGTCGATTACCGCACCGGCCGCCGCCACGACCTCAAGGCCCTGACCCGCCGGGCGCATGACATGGGGGCCGTGGCGGTCTGGGATCTGGCGCATTCCGCCGGTGCCCTGCCCGTCGATGTGGCCGCCGGCGGCGCCGATTTCGCCGTGGGCTGCACCTACAAATACATCAACGCCGGCCCCGGCGCCCCGGCTTTCATCTATGTCTCTCCCGAACATGTGGACCATGCCGATCCCGCGCTTGCAGGCTGGCTCGGCCACGCCGCCCCCTTCGCCTTCGAACAGGATTATCGCCCCGGCGAGGGCATCGAACGCATGCGCGTCGGCACCCCGCCGGTGCTGCAGATGGCCGCGCTCGACGCGGCGCTGGATGTCTGGGACCGGGTCGATATGGCGGCGCTGCGCAAGCGCTCGCTGGCGCTGACCGGCCTGATGATCGAAGAGGTCGAAACCCATTGCCCGGGGCTGAAACTCGCCACCCCGCGCGACAACGCGGCGCGCGGCAGCCAGGTCTCCTTCCGCTCCGAACACGGCTATCCGATCATGCAGGCGCTGATCGACCTCGGCGTCATCGGCGATTTCCGCGCCCCCGACATCCTGCGCTTCGGCATCAGCCCGCTCTATATCGGCGAAGAGGAGATCCGCGAGGCGGTCGAGGTGCTGGCCCGTGTCCTGCGTGGCGCGCTCTGGGACCACCCGAAATACCAGCGGCGCAAACCGGTGACCTGAGCGACGGCCCCGGGGCACCGCGATTTTGCGTATTTGGAAAGAGAAGAAACACACACCGGTCTGGCTTTCTTCTCTTCGGCAAATACGCCCTCCGACACCGGCCACCGGGAAAACCGCCCGCCCTCTGCGTCACGCCCGCCACAGGCGCGGAGACGGCGGCCCGACGGGCCGCAAGGCGACAGGACCTGCGCGCCGCAGGCGCCCCGCCGGATCAGGCCCGCAGCCCGCGCCCGATCATCCGCGCCAGCAGCCGCAGCCGTTCGGGATAGGCCTCGTAGGGCGGCCGCTTGGCGCCTTTTGCCGCCGCCAGCAGCGTCTCGGCCACCAGCGCCGGCGCCTCCTCGAGCCGCAGCCGCCCCGCGGCCGCCTCCCGTGTCAGCCAGGCGACGTAACGCTCGGCCAGCCGCGCCTCGCCCTCCTGAAACACATCGCCGCAGATCGCCGAGGTGCTGTCCAGAAGCTCCTCCCCATGCGGCGCGCGCAGCACCGCCGCAGGGATCGCCGCCGCGTGGCAGGCCAGCGCCGCCTCCAGAACCGCTTCCGGAGGGCCGGTCCGCGCCAGCGCCTGCGCCACCGCCTCGCCCAGCCGTGCATAGTAAAGTCCCACCAGCGCCCGCAGGATCGCCTCCTTGCCGGCGAAATGCATGTAAAGCGCCGGGCGCGACATGCCCGCCGCGCGCGCGATGTCTTCCATCGAGGTACGCCGATAGCCATAGGCCGCGAACTGCTCGAACGCGGCCTCCAGGATTGCCACCGCTCTTGGATCCGAACCGGGAAACGCTTCTGCCATGCCTGACGATCTGACAAAATTTTGCAATTTTGTCAATTGACGAACTGACAAAATTCGGAAAATCTGTCAGAAATCGAGTCAGCAAGGGGAGAGACGCCCATGCCAACCACCCTCACCGTCAACGGCACCGCCCATCGGGTCGATCTGCCCGAAGATGTTCCCCTGCTCTGGGTGCTGCGCGACGCGCTAACCCTCACCGGCACGAAATATGGCTGCGGCGTCGCCGCCTGCGGCGCCTGCACCGTCCATATCGACGGCGAGGCGGTGCGCGCCTGCCAGGTGGCGCTTGGCGATGTCTGGGGCGAAGTCACCACCATCGAGGGGCTGGGCACGCCCGAAAGCCTGTCGCGGCTCCAGCAGGCCTGGGTCGATCATCAGGTGGCGCAATGCGGCTATTGCCAGTCCGGCCAGATCCTGCAGGCCGCCGCCCTTCTTGCCGAGACCCCGCGCCCCAGCGATGCCGAGATCGACGCCGCCATGTCCGGCAATCTCTGCCGCTGCGGCACCTATCCCCGCATCCGCGCCGCGATCAGATCCGCCGCCGGAATGGAGGGCTGAGACCATGGCCAGCCTCGGAAAAATCGCCCGCCGCACGTTCCTCTTCGGCTCCGCCGCCATCGCCGGGGGCGTGGCGCTTGGCGTCTGGTATCTCAAGGCCCCCGCGCCCAACCCTCTGAAACCCGCAGAGGGCGAAACCAGCCTCAGCCCCTTCGTGCTGATCGACGGCAGCGGCGTCACGCTGATCGCGCCGCGCGCCGAGATGGGTCAGGGCGTGCACACCACCTGGGCGGCGCTCATCGCCGAAGAGCTGGATCTCGCCTGGGAGCAGGTCCGCGTGATTCACGGCCCGCCCGCGACCGCCTATTACAACGCCGCCCTCATGGCCGAAAACGCCCCCGGCCCGGCCTATGGCAAAAGCGCCTTCCAGCATGCGGTCGGCAAGGCCATGGGCACGCTCGGCAAACCGCTGAAGATGCAGGTCACCGGCGGCTCCACCGCGATGAAGGACGGCTTCGAGCGCATGCGCGCCGCCGGCGCCGCTGCCCGCGAGATGCTGAAAACCGCCGCCGCGCAGCGGCTGGGCGTCGATGTCGCAAGGCTGCGCACGGAAAACGGCGCGGTGATCGCCCCCGACGGCACCGTGCTCCCCTATGCCGATCTGGCCGCCGAGGCGGCAGGTATCGCCCCGCGCGAGGTGGTGCTGCGCGATCCCTCCGACTGGAAACTTCTGGGCCGCGCCCTGCCCCGGCTCGACATGGTGGCCAAGACCACCGGCACCGCGCAATACGCCATCGACATGCGGCCCGAGGGGCTGAGATTCGCGGCCCTCCGCATGTCGCCCAGGCGCGGCGCGATGCTGAGCTTCGACGCCACTCAGGCGCAGGCCATGCCGGGCGTCGAAAAGATCGTCGATCTGGGCGACGGTGTCGCGGTCATCGCCTCGAACACCTGGCTCGCCATGCAGGCGGTGAACGCCATCGACGCCGATTGGGGCCCCGCCCCCTATCCCGAAACCTCCGAGGCGATCATGGCCGAGATCGCGGCCGCCTTCGACAACACCCCCGACAGCACCCTGCGCGACGAGGGCGATGCCGACACGCTCCCCGCAGGTGCCACCGAGGTCACCGCCGAATACCGCGTCCCCTTTCTCGCCCATGCGACGATGGAGCCGCTCAACGCCACGGCAAAGATCAGCGCCGAGGGGCTCGAGATCTGGTCGGGCAACCAGCTCCCCACCTTCGTGCGCCGCGCCTGCGCCGAGGAAGCCGGGCTCGACGAGACGCGCGTCACCGTGCACACCACACTGATGGGCGGCGGCTTCGGACGGCGCGGCGAGCTGGATTTCTCGGTGCTCGCCACCCGCGTCGCCATGGCCCTGCCCGGAACGCCGGTCATGACCACCTGGTCGCGCGAAGAGGACATGACCCAGGATTTCTACCGCCCCGCCGCCATTGGCCGCATGCGCGGCGCGGTCCGCGACGGCACGGCGGTCTTGCTCGACGCCGCCGTGGCCGGCCCCTCGACCGCGCGCCCGGCGCTCAAGCGCTGGATGGGCTTCGCCCCACCCGGGCCGGATCAGGTCCATGTGGAGGGGCTCTGGAACCAGCCCTACGCCATCCCGAATATCCGCGCACGCGGCTATATCGCCGCCGATCTTCAGGTGCCCGTGGGCTTCTGGCGCTCGGTCGGCAACAGCTACAACGGGTTCATCCATGAAAGTTTCATGGACGAGATGGCCCATGCGGCGGGCGCCGACCCGCTGGCCTTCCGCCTGGCGCTGGCCCGCAAGGCCTGGGGCCCCGCCGCCGCCTGCCTCGAGGCGGTCCGCGAGATGTCCGGCTGGCCCGACAAGCCGCAGGGCACCGGGCGCGGCGTGGCGCTCTGCTTCAGCTTCGGCACGCCGGCGGCCTGCGTCGTCGAGGTGGCCGACGAGGATGGCGCCATCCGCCTCACCCGCGCCTGGATCGCGGCGGATGTGGGCGTGGCGCTCGATCCCGGCATTCTCGACCAGCAGCTTGTGGGCGGGCTGGTCTACGGGCTCTCGGCGGCGATGATGGGCGAGATCACCTTCGCCGACGGCAGGGCGGAGCAGCAGAACTTCCCCGATTACGACGCGCTGCGCATGGGGCAGATGCCCGTGGTCGAGACCCGCATCCTCCAGACCCAACGCTGGATCAGCGGTATCGGCGAACCGGGCACCCCGCCCGCCGCCCCGGCGCTGGCCAATGCGCTCTTCGACCTGACTGGAGAACGGCACCGGACGCTGCCGCTCAACCGCTCGGTCTCTTTCGTCTGAGACCGCCCGACAGCCGCTTGCGCACTCCCGTGCGCAAGCGGTCGGCGCCTTAGCCCAAGCGCTCGCAGCTTGCCCGCCAGCATCGCAAAAGAATGGCCAATACCGGCGCCAAGGGCCTCGCCTTTGCCGCGCTGCCCGTCCCGTACAACCAGAGGAAAGGCCACAAAACCGGCCTCAGCGCTGCTCCGCCGCACTCCGCGCCCAGTCGTCCACCGCCGCGCCCAGCGCGCCCCAATCGGTATATTCCCGGTCGCTCTTCGGATCGACCTTCTGGCCCTGCTGTGCCGCGATCCAGCGCATCGCCCAGGTCCGGAAGAAATCGTATTCGGAAAACCGGAACGCCCCGGCGACATGTTCGATGCGCCCCGGCGTCCAGCCGGCCTCGTCGAAGCTCTCGCGCGCGATGGCGCGCAGCTCCTCCCAATCCTCGGGCGCCTGCCCCGCCGCGGCCAGCGACACCTGCAAAAACAGCGTCGGCCGCTCGGCAAGCGCCCCGGCCTGCGCCCGCGCAAAAGCGATCAGCGCCGGCTGGAGCTTGCCCACATGCACCGAACCCGCCAGCACCGCCGCATCGAAACGCGCGGCATCAAGCCCCTCGGCATCGGCAACGTTCAGCAGTTCCACCGTATGACCGTTCCCCGCGAGCCGGTCGCTCACGAAGCGGCAGATCTTCCGGGTCTGCCCCTCGGTCGTGGCATAGGCGACAAGAATACGCATGATCCGACCCCCTCTGCGATACGAGGCGCAGCCTATACCATCGCGGCCGCCGGCGCCTTGCGCTGGCGCAAAGCGCCGTTCAGGCGGAAATGCGCTGCGGGCTGCGCTTGCAGCCGGCCCAGGCGCGCACGGCCTCGCCGAAGGCCTCGAACAGCGGGCGCGAGACCGGATCGTTCGCCGCATCCCACTCCGGATGCCACTGCACCGACAGGGTGAATCCCGGCGCCCCTTTCACGCAGATCGCCTCGGGCGTACCATCGGGCGCAAAGCCCTCGATCTCGATCCGCGCGCCGGGCCGCTTGATCCCCTGACCGTGCAGCGTGTTGGTCATCACTTCGCTGGCGCCGAAGAGCTTGTGGAACACCCCGCCCTCGGTCAGCGTCACCTTGTGGCGCAGCGCGAATTTCTCTTCCAGCGTGCCGTCGGGGGGCATGCGGTGGTTCATCCGCCCGGGCAGATCGCGGATCTCAGGGTAAAGCGTGCCGCCCATCGCCACGTTCACCTCCTGAAAGCCGCGGCAGATGCCGAGGAAAGGCTGGCCGCGCTCGACACAGGCACGCACCAGCGGCAGCACGATGGCATCCCGCGCCCGGTCGAAATCGCCATGCGCGGCAGTGGCCTCCTCGCCGTATTCCTCGGGGTGCACATTCGGCCGCCCGCCGGTCAGCAGGAAGCCGTCGCAGACCTCCATCAGCTCCTCGACGCTGACAAAGCGCGGATCGGCGGCCACCAGCAGCGGCAGGCATCCGGCGACGCAGGCCACCGCCTCGGTGTTCATTTCCCCGCCCGCATGGGCGGGATAACTGTCGTTGATCAGGTGGTGATTGCCGATGATGCCGACGACCGGGCGGGCCATGGAAACCTCTTTTCGCTGCTGCTGCACTGCAACATAGTGCATCGCCCGGCAATCCGAAAGATGGCTCAGACCTCGGGCACCAGCCCCGCGGCCTCGACGCCCGCTTTCCCGGCAGCCGCGTCATTGTCCGACGTGTCGCCGGTCACCCCCAGCGCCCCAAGCACACGCCCCTTGGAATCCTTGACCAAAACGCCCCCGGGAACCGGAATGAGCGCGCCGCCATAGGCGCCGTTGGCGGCGGCGATGAAATAGGCCTGTGCTTCAGCGCGCGCCATCTGTGCACTGCCCGGAATGCCCAGCATGACAGCGCCATAGGCCTTGCCATGGGCGATCTGAAAGCGCCCCGGGCTCGCCCCGTCCTGCCGCTCGAAGGCGATGACATTGCCACCCGCATCCAGCACCACCACCGAGAGCGGGTTCAGCCCCAGCGCCTTGCCCGTCTCCAGCGTCTTGCGGATCATCACCCGCGCCCGGCTCAACGAAATCCCGGCCATTTCCATCTCCCTTGTTTCTTCTCTTTCCAAATACGCCTCTTGCGCGGGCCGCAGGCCCGCGCCCCCGGCGACGCGGCACAGCCGCGGCGCAACTTCTCAGCGCCCTTCCAGGGCGACGCGGCAAAGCCGCGGCGCAACCCCTCAGCGCCTCTTCAGCCGGCCTTCAGCTCCAGCCGCCGGCGATGCAGCACCGGCTCGGTATAGCCCGAGGGCTGCACCCGCCCCTCGAAGACCAGATCGCAGGCCGCCTTGAAGGCCACCCCGTCAAACCCCGGCGCCATCGGTCGATAGGCCGCATCGTCCGCGTTCTGCCGGTCCACCACGGCAGCCATCTTCTTCATCGCCGCCATGACTTCCTCCTCGGAAACCACGCCGTGATGCAGCCAGTTCGCCAGGTGTTGCGAGGAAATCCGGCAGGTCGCCCGGTCCTCCATCAGCCCGACATCGTGGATATCCGGCACCTTGGAGCAGCCGACACCCTGATCGACCCAGCGCACCACATAGCCCAGGATGCCCTGCGCGTTGTTCTCGATCTCCTCGCGAATCTCACCGTCCGACCAGTTGGCGCCCGTGGCCACCGGGAAGGTCAGCAGATCCTCCAGCGTGCCGCGCGGCCCCCCGGCGGCGATCTCACCCTGACGCGCCAGCACATCCACCTTGTGGTAATGCAGCGCGTGCAGCGTCGCGGCGGTGGGCGACGGCACCCAGGCGCAGTTGGCGCCCGATTGCGGATGGCCGATCTTCGCCTTCAGCATGTCGGCCATCAGATCCGGCATCGCCCACATGCCCTTGCCGATCTGAGCCTTGCCGCGCAGCCCGCAGGCCAGACCGATATCGACATTGCGGTCCTCATATGAGGCGATCCAGGCGGTGCCCTTCATATCGCCCTTGCGGATCATCGGACCCGCTTCCATCGAGGTATGCATTTCGTCGCCGGTGCGGTCGAGGAAGCCCGTGTTGATGAAGGCCACCCGATGCTTCGCCGCGCGGATGCATTCCTTGAGATTCACCGAGGTGCGGCGCTCCTCGTCCATGATACCGAGCTTGACCGTGTATTGCGGCAGCCCCAGCGCGTCTTCGACAAAGGAGAAAATCTCGTCGGCAAACGCCACCTCTTCCGGTCCGTGCATCTTGGGCTTCACCACATAGACCGAACCGCAGACCGAATTCCGCGCGCCCTCCGTCTTGTCGAGATCGCGCTTGGCGATGAGCGTGGTCACCATCGCGTCCATGAGACCTTCATGGATCTCCGAGCCGTCTTCGAGCAGGATTGCCGGGTTGGTCATCAGGTGACCCACATTGCGCACCAGCATCAGCGCGCGGCCCTTCAGCACCAGTTCCGAGCCGTCGGGCGCGGTATAGCTCCGGTCATCGTGCAGGGTGCGGGTGACGGGTTTGCCGCCCTTCTCGAACGTGTCGGCGAGATCGCCCGCCATCAGCCCCAGCCAATTGCCATAGGCCAGCGCCTTGTCGGCGCCATCGACGCAGGCGACCGAATCCTCGCAATCCATGATCGCGGAAACCGCCGCCTCCATCAGCACATCCGCCAGCCCCGCCGGATCGGTCTTGCCGATGAAATGGGCGCGGTCGATCACCAGCTCCACATGCAGGCCGTTGTTGCGCAGCAGCACCGCCTCGGGCGCCTCGGCAGCCCCGCGATAGCCCGCGAATTGTGCCGGGCTCTCCAGCGGCTTGCCGGAGACCCGCAGCGTGTCGCCCACAATGGAATAGCCGTCCGCACCGGCATGGCTGCCGCCCGCCACCGGGAAGGTCTCGTCGAGAAACGCCTTGGCCCGCGCCACCACCTGCGCCGCGCGATCCATATCGAAGCCGCCGCCCGAGGGCAGCGAGCCCAGAGCGTCTGTGCCGTAATAGGCATCGTAGAGCGAGCCCCAGCGGGCATTGGCCGCGTTCAGCGCGTAGCGGGCATTGGTGATCGGCACCACAAGCTGCGGACCGGGCACGGCGGCGAATTCGGGATCGGTATTGGCGGTCTCGATCTGGAAATCCGGGCCCTCGGGCACGATATAGCCGATCTCCTCGAGAAAGGCGCGATAGGCGGCGGCATCGTGCGGCTGGCCCTTGCGCGCCAGATGCCAGGCGTCGATCTGCGCCTGAATCTCCTCGCGCTTTTGCAGCAGCGCCGCGTTGCGCGGCCCGAACCCATGCGCCAGTTCCGACAGCTTTTCCCAGAACACCGCAGGGACCACACCGCTGCCCGGCAGCGCCTTGTTTTCGAGAAACGCGAACAGAACGGGGTCGATCTGCAACCCGTTGCGGGTGATGCGGTCGGTCATGGCAAGCCTCCAGGCGGAATCGGGATACCCGCTCCGTCTAGGGAAGTTTCCGATCGGAAACAAGTGCGGTCAGATTATTTGACCAATTTCCCGCCACCCTCCGCTTGCCGAAGCGGCAGGCCGGTCTCAGCCGGCGCCTTCCGCAATCACGACCCGCGAGATGCGATCACCTGTCCCGAACACCCGGACATAAACATAGAAATGTCTCGATCCGCTGCGGATGCGCGCGCCGGCATCGGCATAGTAAGACCGGTCATAAGCGCATTTGCCCGCGATCCTCGCCCGCCGTTCGCTCGTGTTGAAAAACGGATCGCCGCCATCGCCCTGTTCGCGATTGCCGAAACGGTGCCAGTTCGCGCGGTCCTGCTGGACGATGGCACAAAGCTCGTCCAGCCTTTGGCCACGCGAGTTCCAGGCATCCGCCGGCCCCAGCAGCGTGAAATACTCCACGATCAGGGACTCGGCGCGCACGGATGCCGGCGCACACAGCAAGAAGGCGGCGGCCAGCACGGAAAGACTTTTCTTCATCAAACGACATCCCCGGAAAACCCACGACGCAAAGCCTAGGCCCCGGTCGGCGCCCTGTCACGATCAAACCGGTCTGCGATGACCATTCCAAGACAAAGACCGGCCAGACGCGCCAAATCTCTTGCAAAGAGATTTGCAAATTTTTCCCCGAAAAATTTGCCCCCGGCTCAGGCCGCGTCGCGTTCGGCCTGCTGGCGCGCCCAGAGCTGCGCATAGCGCCCCTGCCGTGCCAGCAGCGCTTCATGCGTACCTTCCTCGACCACCTCGCCCTTTTCCAGCACCACGATGCGGTCGGCGTCGGCAATGGTGGACAGCCGGTGCGCGATGGTGATCACCGTCCGGCCCTCGCCCGCGCGTTTCAGCGCGGTCTGGATCTCGGCCTCGGTCTCGGTATCCAGCGCCGAGGTCGCCTCGTCCAGAAGCAGAATCGGCGGATTCTTCAGCAGCGTGCGCGCGATGCCCACCCGCTGCTTCTCGCCGCCGGACAGCTTCAGCCCGCGCTCGCCCACCTGGGTGTCGTAGCCTTCGGGCAGGCTCTCGATGAAATCGTGGATCTGCGCCGCCTTCGCCGCCGCCACGATCTCGGCCTCGCCGGCCCCGTCGCGCCCATAGGCGATGTTGTAGCGAATCGTGTCGTTGAACAGCACCGTGTCCTGCGGCACCACACCGATGGCCGCGTGCAGGCTGTCCTGGGTCACCTCGCGCAGATCCTGCCCGTCGATGCGGATCGCCCCGCCCGCCACATCGTAAAAGCGGAAGAGCAGCCGCCCGATGGTGGATTTCCCCGAGCCCGAAGGCCCGACCAGCGCCACGTTCTGCCCCGCGCCCACGGTGACGGAGACGCCCTTGAGGATGGGCCGCTCGGGATCGTAGGCAAATACCACCCCGTCCAGCTCGACCACCCCGCCGGTCACGGCGATGGGCCTGGCCCCGGGCTTGTCGGTCACGTCCTGCGGCTGATCGAGCAGATCGAACATCTGGCCCATGTCCACCAGGCTCTGACGGATCTCGCGATAGACCGTGCCGAGGAAGTTCAGCGGCATGGTGATCTGGATCATATAGGCGTTGACCATGACGAAATCGCCCACGGTGAGGCTGCCGTTCTGCACCCCCAGCGCCGCCATGATCATCACCGCGACCAGCCCGGAGGTGATCAGGAAGGACTGGCCGAAGTTGAGGAAGGCCAGCGAGGTCGTCGTCGTCACCGCCGCCGCCTCGTAGCCGCGCATCGCCACGTCATAGCGCGCCGCCTCGCGCGCTTCGGCATTGAAATATTTCACCGTTTCGAAGTTCAGCAGCGAGTCGATGGCCTTCTGGTTGGCATCGGTGTCCTGCTCGTTCATCTTGCGGCGCAACTGCACGCGCCATTCGGTGACCTTGAAGGTGAACCAGACGTAGAGCGCGATGGTGACGGCCACCACCGCCAGATACCAGACATCGAACAGATAGAAGAGCACCGCGCCCACCAGCAGCAGCTCGATGATCAGCGGGCCGACACTGAACAGCATGAAGCGCAGGAGGAACTCCACCCCCTTCACCCCGCGCTCGATGATCCGGCTGAGCCCACCGGTCTTGCGGGTGATGTGATACCGCAGCGAAAGCTGGTGAATATGGGTGAAGGTCTCGAGCGCCAGCCGCCGCAGCGCCCGCTGGCCGACCCGGGCGAAGATCGCGTCGCGCAATTGCTGGAACCCCACCGTGGTCAGCCGGGCGAGCCCATAGGCGACGGTCAGCCCCACGGCGCCCAGCATCAGGTCCGGCACCTCGCCGGACAGGCTGTCGACCGCGCGTTTGTACAGGATCGGCGTGCCCACCGCGATGAGCTTGGCCACCAGAAGCAGCACCATCGCGATCACCACGCGGCGTTTCACCCAGGCCATGCCGTCGGGCCAGAGATAGGGGCCGACGCGGCGGATGGTGCGCCAGCCCGAGCGGCGTTCCTCGCGGGCGATCTCGGCGGAGCTGTCGGGGGGCATGGCGGATCCTCTTGCGGCGGCGGTCAGCGCCACATAGACCGGACGGCCGCCGGGTGCCAGAGGGCAGCCCCCGGGCGCATCGGGACGCAGCCCCGCCATACCCCCAGCGCAACGCCCGCGCGGAGGGAACGGACCCTAGTCGGGAATGTCGAAAACCTGACCGGGATAGATCAGATCCGGGTCGCGGATCTGGTCGCGGTTGGCCTCGAAGAGCTTCACATAGGCGGTGCCCTCGCCATAGCGGTCGCGGGCCAGCGCCCAAAGCGTATTGCCCGGCTGCACGGTCACCGCACGCACCGGCGCCTGTGCCGTCTCCTCCTGCGCGGCAACGGCGGCCAGCTTTTCCGGGGCTTCGCGCAGGAACGGGCTTTCGGCACGCGCGCTCACCTGCCCCGCCGTATCGAGCTGATCGACACGCAGCGTGTAGGTGCCGGCCGCGACCTGCGGCAGCGCGACACGCCAGCGCCCGCTGGCGGGCACATCCGCCGTCGCGACGGGGCGATTGTCGAGATAGATGCGCAGCCGCGCCTCGGCGTTGCCCCGGCCCGACAGCGTCACGCTGCCCGCGTCGTCATAGGTGATGGCGTCGATTGCCACCTGATCCGCGACCAAGGGCGCCGAGGGCTGGAGCACCTCGACCCCCTCGGCGGTCGAGAGCAGCACGGCGGGCGCCTCGGGCCGCGGTTCAGCAACCGGCGCGGCGCGCTCCGGAGCAGCGGCAGGCGCGGCCGCATCGTCCCGCGGCACCGGCAGCTCTGCCGCGGCAACCGCTTCGGCTTGCGGTTCTGGCGCCGGCGCGGCGGGCCCGGCTTGCGGCACAGGCGCGGCGGCGGGCGCCTCGGCCAGCGTTTCGGGGGCCACCGGCATGGGCTCTGCGGGCGGCTCGGGCGCCGGCGCCGCAGCCGGAAGCACCGGCGGCGCGAGGATCACCTCATCGGCGGACTCGATCTCCTGCCCCTGCCAGAGCATCCGCAGCCGCAGCACGCGCGGGCTGCCCGAGGGCGGCAGATCGAGGAATTGCGCAAACCGGCCGGAGCCGTCGGCGGGCGCATAGGGCTGCGGCGCGCCATCGAGCAGCACCGCGACCTGCGCGCCCGGCGCCGCGCTGCCCGCCACCAGCGTCTGGCCGCCGGGATCGGCGCGCACCAGATCGAAACGCGGCGCGTCGGGCATCGCCTCGGGCGCGGGCGCGGCGGCAGCTTGCGGCGCGGGCTCGACCTCAGCGGCGGGTGCGGGCTCGACCACCGGCGCCACAGCGGGCGCCGCCTCCGCCACGGGCGCTGGCTCTGTCACGGGATCGTCGGCCACGTCCGGAGCGGGCGCTGCGGGCGCCTCCGCCGGCGGCGAGACCAGCGTCAGCGGCCCCGTATCCGGGCCAATCACCCCGGCAAGATAGAGCCCCGCCGTCACCGCGACGGCGCCCAGAATCCCCCAGCCCAGAGCCTTTGTTGCCATAGTTCGCCTTGCATCCCCTGCCCGCGTCGGAGCGACGCGGTTGAGAACCTATATCAATCCCGCTATCACCGGTCAAAACGGCAAATTGGACGAGTCCGCGCCATGATCCCCAAATCCGTCTGTGTTTACTGCGGCTCCCGACCGGGCCGCGACTCCGCCTATGCCGCCGCCGCCGAGGCGCTGGGGCAGAGCATCGCCGCCGAGCACTGGCGGCTGGTCTACGGCGCCGGCGATGTCGGGCTGATGGGCATCGTCGCCCGCGCCGCCCAGGCGGGCGGCGGCGAGACCTTCGGCGTGATCCCCACCCATCTGCTGCAACGCGAGGTCGGCAAGACCGACCTGACCCGCTTTGTCGTCACCGAAACCATGCACGAGCGCAAGAAGGTCATGGTGATGAACGCCGATGCCATCGTGATGCTGCCCGGCGGCGCCGGCAGCCTCGACGAGTTCTTCGAAGTGCTCACCTGGCGCCAGCTCGGGCTGCACGACAAACCCATCGTCCTGCTCGACGCGGACGGGTTCTGGGGGCCGCTCAAGGCGCTGCTGCGCCATATCGTGGACGAGGAATTCGCCGATCCCTCGCTGCTGGATTTCGTGCAGAGCGCCGAATCGGCCCATGGCGTCATGGAGACCCTGCGCCGCGCCCTGTCCTGAGCGCCGCGCCCGTCGGCCAGTCGGTCAGTCGCTGGGCAGCAATGTGCTGCCCACCAGCTCGGCGCTGAACGGCACCGGCAGCGGATTGCCGCCCAGCCGCGCGCGATAGACCGGCAGGCTTTCGACCACCCGCATCACATAGTTGCGGGTCTCGTTGAAGGGGATCATCTCGATCCAGTCCACCACGTCGATCTCGCCCTTCCGCGGATCGCCGAACTGCTCCATCCAGCGGATCGGGCGCGAAGGGCCGGCATTGTAGCCCGCCGCCATCATCACCGCGTTGCCGTCGAAGCGCCGCGCCAGGCTCGCCAGATATTCCGACCCCAGCCGCGCATTATAGGCCGGATCCTCGGTGAGACCGTCATGCGAATAGGCCACGTCGAGCCAGCCCGAGACCTCCTTGGCGGTGCCCGGCATGAGCTGCATCAGCCCGCGCGCGCCCGCGCCCGACACCACGTCGGGATCGAACTCCGATTCCCGCCGCGCGATGGCCAGCACCAGCTCCTTGGGCACCGGAAACTCGGTTTTCACGATGTCCGGATGCAGCGCGTAATACGGCCCCGGCAGCTCGATCCCGAACCGCGCCGCGCGCTTGCCCAGCATGACCTGCACATGCGGCCGCCCAAGCTCGGCCAGCATGACGCCAAGCTGGCCGATCTGCTGGCGGTCGAGCCCCTCGGCAAGATGGGTGAGAAAGCGCTCGCCCAGGCTCACCTCTCCCGAGGCGAGCAGCAGGACCGCCGCCTTGTAGACGCTGGACTGCGTAAAGGGCGCCTGGCGCCAGTCGGGAAAGGCCTCGGTACCGGCCAGCGCCGGATCCGCCGGCACGCCCGCCCTTTCGGCGGCGAGCAGCCCGTAGAAGGAGGTCTGCCAGCGCGCGCCCTGCCGATAGGCGTCGCGCGCGCCCGCATCGTCGCCCAGCGCCTCCAGCGCGCGGCCGGTCCAATAGCCCGCCCGGCCCAGCGAGATCGGCGTATCCACCGCGCCGCCATGGCCACGGAAATGGCCGAGCGCGGTCTGCGGATCGTCCAGGAAACGCAGCGCGATATAGCCCGACAGCCATTCCAGCCCCGCATAATCCGAGCCTTCGACCAGATGATGGGTCGAGGCGACGCGATAGGCATCGCGATACTTGCCCTCCAGCATCAGCTCATGGGCGAGATCGTCGCGCCGCCCGGCCCAGGCCCAGGGTTCGCCCAGGGTCTCGGCGCTTTTGGAATGCTCCAGCAGCAGCGCGATGGCATCGGCGTCGCGCCCCTTGCGGACGCGCCAGAGGTAACGTTCATAGGCCAGACCGGGGTGGTTCTTGAGCCTGTCCGGCACCGCCTCGATGCGGACATCCACCCCCGCCTCCATATCGCGCAGCGCGATTCGTGCCTCGGCCAGCTTCTGCCAGTCCTCGCCGACCAGCGGGATCATCGCGCGGGCGTTGGACTCCCAGCCCTTCCACAGCGCCATGTCCAGCCGCGCCTCGTGATGCGGCTTCAGCAGCGTGCCCCAGTCCGACAGGAAAGTCTGCCGCTCTTCCGAGGACAGCGGCAGCGTCCGCCAGGCCATGACCACCTCGGCCTCGGCGGCACCGCGTTCGCCCTCGGCCAGATAGGCGCGGGCCAGCGCCAGCGCCCCGGCGCCGGTCTGCGGGCGATACCCCTCGAAAAACGCGCGAACAATATCGTTGTCGCCCGATTCCGAGATCGCGATCTCGCTCTTTTCGCGCAGATAGGGCATCCCCGGCCAGTCCGGGTTGCGCTTGAGGAAATCCATGATCTGCGCCGCGTCGCCCCGGCTGGCGCGCAGATAATGCCACAGAATGACATCGAGCGCGGCCTGCCCGTCACCGCGCGAATCGATCAGCGCGGCGGCCCAGTTGCCCTGGCGCATGGCCGTCATGGCCTGCGCCAGCGGACGGTCCTGCTGGGCTTGGGCGGGGAAGCTGGTGACGATCAGGAGGAGAAGGGCCCAGAGGCGCGACATGAGCTTGCAATTTCCGATCTGAAAAGGAATAGACGCTGGCCAGAGGATACCGCGCGGCCGGAAGGCTTCCAACTCACAATCCCGGCAGGGCGCGGTGATCCGCCGGAGGAAAGACAGCAAGAAATGGAGCGTGTCATGTTGAAAGGTTCGATGCCTGCCCTGGTCACGCCGTTTAAGGACGGCGCGGTGGATTTCGACACGCTCAAACGTCTGGTCGATTGGCAGATTGCGCAGGGCAGCCACGGGCTGGTGCCGGTGGGCACCACCGGCGAAAGCCCCACCCTCACCCACGAGGAGCACGAGGCCGTCATCGCCTGCGTGGTCGAGGCCGCGGCGGGCCGCGTGCCGGTGGTTGCGGGCGCGGGCTCCAACAACACCGACGAGGCGATGCGCTTTGTGCAATTCGCTGAGAAGGTCGGCGCCAGCGCGGCGCTGGTGGTGACGCCCTATTACAACAAGCCGACCCAGGCCGGCATGATCGCGCATTTCACCGCGCTGCACGACTGCGCCGAAATTCCGATCGTGATCTACAACATCCCCGGCCGCTCGGCGGTGGACATGACCCCCGCCACCATGGGCGCGCTGGCAAAGCTGCCGCGCATCGTCGGTGTGAAAGACGCCACCGGCGATCTGGCGCGGGTCAGCGCGCAGCGCATCACCTGCGGGCCGGACTTCATCCAGCTCTCGGGCGAGGACGCCACCGCGCACGGGTTCAACGCCCAGGGCGGCACCGGCTGCATCTCGGTCACCGCCAATGTGGCACCGAAACTCTGCTCGGAGTTGCAGGAGGCCACGCTGGCCGGCGATTACGGCAAGGCGCTGGAGATCCAGGACCGGCTGATGCCGCTGCATCAGGCGATCTTTGCCGAGCCGGGCGTCAGCGGCGCGAAATACGCCATGCACCGGCTGGGGCTCTGCGCGGAAGAGCAGCGGCTGCCGCTGCTGCCGGTCACCGAGCCGGTTCGCGCGCGGCTGGACAGCGCCCTGCGCCATGCCGGGCTTCTGAACTGAGATCCGATGGAGCAAGGGGGCGCTGCCCCCGTCTTCGGCTCCGCCCGGTGCATTTTCGAACAGAAGACGATAGGGGCTGCGTGGCGGCCCCTATGCTTGTTCGGTCAGCCTGTGTGCATGCTCAGGCGGGTCATGATCTCGTCCACCGCGGACGGGAGATCGGGGGGCATGACATGCCAGCCCTCCTTCGGCCGCGGGGCCAGCCGAAGGCGGTCACCCGTCCAGCGGTCGTCTATATATCGCAGCCGTTCGGCGCGGCTCTTGGTCGACAGCGCGCGGGCGAGGCAGGCGCGGCGATCGGGCTCGATCGAGCCCCAGATCCGGTCGGCGAGGCTCTTGGTCCCGGCGGCGCGATCTTCCAGTGACCTCCCCTCAGCGGTCCATTCGCCTGCCTGGATCATCATGGGGGCGACGCGGTCGGTCCATACGAAGCCACCGGCTTCACAGCGGATGTAGCCGCAACGGGCCAGCGCCCAGATCACCGGCTTGAAATCGGGCGGCGGCGCGAAGGGGCGGCGGGTGACGGGAAGCCGCGCCTCGAAACAGGTTACCCCGATAAAACTTTCAAGCAGCAGGTCGAGCAGGTTCGCGGGCGGCGGCATGCTGTCCAGATGCGTGCGCCAGCCTTCGTGGGCGACGGTCCAGCGCCAGCCGTCGTAGCGGCGATCAAGCAGGCCCATGGTGTCGAGCAACCTGCAGGCGGCCGACCATTCTCTGCTGGGCGAACCGTCGAACCAGCCACCCGCCCGCCAGCGCGCGGGCGGGCGGTGCCGCAAAAGCGCAGCGGCGATCTGAAGGGCCAATTCGATGCTCAGGGAGCGCAGGGGATCGGGCTGCTGGGTCATGGGCCCGGGAATGGCCGCCGAATCCGGCATCAATGCGGCTCTGCCCTGCCCGGCGGGGAGGACGTTTTGCGCTTGTGACCCGGTGGCCACAGGGGCACCCTGCCCCGGACCTTTTCATCGGCGCTGCGGGAGGGTAGAGCGTGGCGAAAGCCAAACGATGGAGGCAACGCGTGCGGATCGTGGCATGGGTGGCGCTGTTCACCTTCCTGTTCGACCAACTGACGAAATGGATCGTCGTACATGTGATGGCGCTGGACACGCGGCTGGCCATCGACGTGCTGCCTCCCGTCCTGAATTTCCGCATGGCCTGGAACTACGGCATCAATTTCGGCCTTCTGGGCAGCGGCGCCGCTGCGACGAAATGGATCCTGATCTCGGTCGCGCTCGGCATCGTGCTCTTTGTGCTGGTCTGGCTGCGCCGCGATCCGCCGGGCCTTGCGGGCCTGCTCGCCGGCGGGCTGTTGGTGGGCGGCGCGCTCGGCAATGTGGTCGACCGGCTGCTCTATGGCGCGGTGGCGGATTTTCTCAACATGTCCTGCTGCGGCATCGACAACCCCTTCGCCTTCAACGTCGCGGACATCGCGATCTTTGCCGGGGCGTTGGGGCTGGTGCTGTTTCCCGGGCGCAAGGCAGGGAAAAACGCCTCGTGACGCCGCGCAAATCATACGTTAAAGCAGGGACAGGCAAGAACCGGAGGGTGGCAATGAAGCTGTCGCACGTCGTGCTGATGATGGGGCTGATCGGGCTCGCCGCCTGTTCCGGGCGCGAGCGGGATATTCGCCTGCACGAATTGCGCAGCAACAAGGGCACGCCCGAGGAATTTGCCATCGTGCCGAACCGGCCGCTGGAAATGCCCGAGACCATGGCGGCGCTTCCGGCCCCGACCCCGGGCAGCGCCAACCGCAGCGACCAGACGCCCAAGGCCGATGCCGTGGCCGCGCTAGGGGGCAACCCGGCACGGGTCACCGCCAGCGGCGGCGCCCCGAGCGGCGACGGCGCGCTGATCAACAGCGCCTCGCGCTATGGCCGCGATGCGGGCATCCGCGAACAGCTTGCCGCCGAGGATCTGGAGTTCCGCAAGCGCAAGTCGCTGTTCACCTGGAAGCTCGTGCCGCAGGACGAATATTACGACGCCTACCGCCGGCAGTGGCTCGACACCTATGCGGTGCTCGACGCCTTCCGCCGCGCCGGCGTCCGCACGCCCTCCGCCCCGCCCGAAGGCTGGGAAAACTAACCCCCCGCGCCCGCGGCAAACCGCCCCACCCCGCAGCGGCCCCGCCCTGCGGGTGCTGCGCCGGCGGGCCTGCAGCCAAGGCGGCCATGCCTGCCGCCGCCATCCGGGGCCGGTTCCGTCGCGCCCCGCCCCCTTCACGAAACCGCAAGCCCGGCTTGATTACCTCTGCCGAGCGCGTAGGTTGAAGCGCACCAACCGCATAGAGACCGGGGAAATTGCCGATGAGACGACTGGCCGCGGCCTGCACCGCCCTGTTCCTGACCGCCCTGCCCGCGCTTGCCGAGGGCACGGAGGATCAAGTCACCAGCTTTTCGCTGGACAACGGCATGGAGGTGGTGGTGATCGAGGATCATCGCGCGCCGGTCGTGGTTCACATGGTGTGGTATCGCGCCGGCTCCGCCGACGAGACCCCCGGCAAATCCGGGGTCGCGCATTTTCTCGAACACCTGCTCTTCAAGGGCACAGACACGCTGGCCCCGGGTGAATTCTCGCAGGTTGTGGCCAAAAACGGCGGCACCGACAACGCCTTCACCTCCACCGATCAGACCGCCTATTACCAGCGCGTCGCCGCCGACCGGCTGGGGCTGATGATGAAGATGGAGGCGGACCGGATGGTCAATCTGCGCCTCGACGAAGAGGACATCCTCACCGAGCGCGACGTGATCATCGAAGAGCGCAACACCCGGGTGGAAAACGACCCCGCGGCGCTGATGCGCGAACAGCTCGGTGCGGCGCTCTATCTCAATCACCGCTACGGCGTGCCGATCATCGGCTGGCGGGACGAGATGGAAACCCTCGATCTCGACGCCGCCTACAGCTATTACCACCGCTTCTACGCGCCCAATAACGCGATCCTCGTGGTTGCCGGCGACGTGACCCCGGACGAGGTCCGGCGCCTCGCCGAAGAGCATTACGGCCCGGTGCCCGCCAACCCCGAGGTCGGCGCCCCCCGCGCCCGCCCGCAGGAGCCCCGCCAGATGGCCGAGCGGCGGCTGATCTTCAAGGACCCGCGCGTCGCGCAGCCCTATGTGATGCGCCGCTATCTCGCCCCCGAGCGGGACGCGGGCGCGCAGCGCGAGGCGGCGGCGCTGACCCTGCTGGAAGAGATCCTCGGCGGCGGGCAGACCTCGGTGCTGAACCGCGACCTTCAGTTCGACCGCAAGGTCTCTCTATACACGGCGGCCTTCTACAACGGCACCTCCTATGACGACACCAGCTTCGGCCTGATCGTGGTGCCCGCCCCCGGCGTGACGCTGGACGCGGCCGAAGCGGCGCTCGACGAGACCCTGGCGGCGTTTCTCGACGAGGGTGTCGATCCGGCGCAGCTCGACCGGATCAAGTTCCAGTTCCGCGCCGATCAGATCTATGCCCGCGACGATGTCCAGGGGCTGGCACGGCGCTATGGCGGCGCGCTGACCTCGGGGCTGACGGTCGCGGATGTGCAGGCCTGGCCGGACATCCTGCAATCTGTGACCGGCGACGAGATCGTCGCGGCGGCGCGCAAGGTCTTCGACCGCAATCATTCGGTGACCGGGTATTTGCTGCCCGACGAGGCCGCGCCCGCGGCGCAGGAGGTCTCGCAATGAAGCCGCTTCTCGCCTTTGTCTTCAGCCTGTTCCTGGCCGCCCCGGCGCTCGCCGAAATCGACATCCAGACGGTCGAGACCCCGAAGGGCTTTACCGCCTGGCTGGTCGAGGAGCCGTCGATCCCCTTCACCTCGCTGGAAATCCGCTTCGAGGGCGGCACCTCGCTCGATGCGCCGGGCGAGCGCGGCGCGACCCATCTGATGGTGGCGCTGCTCGAGGAAGGTGCGGGCGAGTATGACGCGCGCGGCTTTGCCGAAGCCTCCGAGGCGCTGGCGGCCAGCTTCCGCTACGATTCCGGCCCCGACACGGTTTCGGTCTCGGCGAAGTTCCTGACCGAGAACCGCGACGCGGCCATGGCGCTGCTGCGCGAAAGCCTGGTCGCCCCGCGCTTCGACGAGGACGCCGTCGAGCGGGTCCGCGCGCAGGTGCTCTCCAGCATCCGCAGCGATGCGAAGGATCCCGATGCCATCGCCAACGCGACCTTCGACCGGATGCTCTTTGGCGATCATCCCTACGGCTCGCAGCCCGAAGGCACCGAAGAGAGCGTCTCGGCGCTCAGCCGCGACGATCTGATCGCCGCGCACAAGGCGGCGCTGGCCCGTGACCGGGTCTATATCGCTGCCGCCGGCGACATTTCCGCCGAAGAGCTGTCCAGCCTGATCGACGGGCTGCTGGGCGATCTGCCGGCGACCGGCGCGCCGCTGCCCGCCGATCTCGAGGTGACGACCACCGCCGGCGTCACGGTGGTACCCTTCGACACGCCGCAATCGGTGGCGATGTTCGGCCAGAAGGGGCTCAAGCGCGACGATCCCGATTTCTTCGCCGCCTATGTGATGAACACGATTCTGGGCGGCGGCGGCTTCGAGGCGCGGCTGATGACCGAGGTGCGCGAAAAGCGCGGGCTCACCTATGGCGTCTATTCCTATCTCGTGCCGCTGGATCATGCGGAGCTTTATCTGGGCCGCGTCGCCTCGGCCAATGACCGGGTCGCCGAGGCGATCACGGTGATCCGCGACGAATGGGCCAAGATGGCGCGGGACGGTGTGACCCGGGAAGAGCTGGACCAGGCCAAGACCTATCTGACCGGCGCCTATCCGCTGCGCTTCGACGGCAATGGCCCGATCGCGCGGATTCTGGTGGGGATGCAGATGGACGGGCTGACGCCGGATTACGTGACCACCCGCAACGCCCAGGTCGAGGCGGTGACGCTGGAGGATGTGAAGCGCGTCGCCGGCGATCTTCTGAAACCCGATGCGCTGCGTTTCGTGGTCGTGGGCCAGCCCGAGGGGCTGGAGGAAACGCCGGGACAGTAACCCGCGTTTTCCCCGGAAATGGAAAGAGGGCCGGAGCATCGCTCCGGCCTTCTTTGCTTCGGTCCCCGCGAGGAGAGCCCGCAAGGGCTCGAGGAGCGGCGCCTCAGTGGCGGAAATGCCGCATGCCGGTAAAGACCATCGCCAGCCCCGCCGCGTCGGCCGCCGCGATCACCTCATCGTCGCGCATCGAGCCGCCCGGCTGGATCACCGTGCTGGCCCCCGCCGCCGCCGCTTCCAGCAGCCCGTCGGCAAAGGGGAAGAACGCGTCCGACGCCACCGCCGAGCCCTTGGTCAGCGGCGCGGACAGCTCCAGCGCCTCGGCCATGCGCTCGGCCTTCTTGGCCGCGATCAGCGCCGAATCCACCCGGCTCATCTGGCCCGCGCCCACCCCTACGGTCGCGCCGTCCTTCACATAGACGATGGCGTTCGATTTCACATGCTTGGCCACCTTCCAGGCAAAAAGCAGATCGGCCAGCTCGTCATCCGTGGGCTTGCGCTTGGTCACCACCTTCAGATCGTCGCGCGTGATCCGCCCGTTATCCTTGTCCTGCACCAGGATCCCGCCCGAGACCTGACGATAGGCCAGACCCGGCTCGGCGGTGTCCGCCAGCGCGCCGGTGGTCAGCAGGCGCAGATTCTTCTTCCGGGCAAAAATCTCCTTCGCGGCATCGTCTGCGCCCGGCGCGATGACCACCTCGGTGAAGATCTCGGTGATCGCCTCCGCCGTCTCGGCATCCAGCACCATGTTCAGCGCCACGATGCCGCCGAAGGCCGAGGTGCGGTCGCAGTCGAAGGCCTTCTGATAGGCCTCCTTCAGCGTTGCGCCCTTCGCCACGCCGCAGGGATTGGCGTGCTTGATGATCGCGCAGGCCGGCCCGTCGGCGGGCAGGAACTCCGACACCAGCTCAAATGCCGCATCGGTGTCGTTGATATTGTTGTAGCTGAGCTCCTTGCCCTGATGCTGCTCAGCCGTCGCCACCCCCGGACGGGCCGAGCCGTCGCGGTAGAAGGCCGCGCTTTGATGCGGGTTCTCGCCATAGCGCAGGGTCTGCGCCAGCTCGCCCGCGAAGGCGCGGCGGCGCGGTGCCGCCGCCTTCAGCGCGCCTGCCATCCAGCCCGAAACGGCGGCGTCATAGGCGGCGGTGCGGGCATAGGCGGTCAGCGCCAGATTTTGCCGGAACGCATAGCTGGTGGCGCCGTCATGGGCGTCGAGCTCGGCCAGAAGCGCGTCGTAATCGGCCACATCCACCACCACATTGACGAAGCCGTGGTTCTTGGCCGCCGCGCGGATCATCGCCGGGCCGCCGATGTCGATATTCTCGATGCAGGTCTCGTAATCGGCGCCCTTGGCCACCGTCTCCTCGAACGGGTAGAGATTGACCACCAGCAGGTCGATCTCGGGAATGCCGTGGCCTTTCATCGCGCCCCGGTGTTCGGCATTGTCGCGCAGCGCCAGCAGCCCGCCATGGATGCGCGGATGCAGTGTCTTGACCCGCCCGTCCATCATCTCGGGAAATTCGGTGACCTCGGCCACATCCGTCACCGCGACGCCCGCCTCGCGCAGCGCCTTGGCCGAGCCGCCGGTGGAGAGGATCTCGATCCCCCTCGCGGCCAGCGCCTGGCCAAGCTCGATAAGGCCGGTCTTGTCGGAAACGGAAATCAGCGCGCGGGCGACAGGGTGCAGATCAGGCATTCGGATGGGGTCCCCAGATGGTTCATAGCGTCTCATCCGCGTCGTCCATGGCAAGGTCGCGCACCGCAATCGCGGTGTCCTGCGCCTTGGCCAGCGACCAGCGGATGCGCGTCGCATACTCCATCACGCGCCCGGATAAAACGATCTGTTTGGCGGCACGGGGCCGCAGACGGCCTTTTTCCAGATAAACCGACGGCTCCAGCGTCAGCTCCGGCCCCGGATCGAAGCGGAAAACCCAGATTTCCCCCGACCGCAGCGCCATGGAAACGGCGCTTCCGCCCATGTCCAGCTCGGCATCCACCTCCGGGTGCAGATGAAAGCGGAGCTGCCAGGGCAGCCCCGAGAGCTTCACCGCATCCATGCGCCGGTCGAACAGCAGCTTGTCGGGATCGCTGAGCGTCATCAGCAGATCCTCGCCCACCAGCCCGCGACCGTCGAAGGTCAGCTCCAGCACCCGCGCATGGGTCAGACCGTGCGTCTTGCGATAACCGTCATGCCCGCCTTCGAAACGAATCCCGTCCGAGGCGGGGGTCATCTGCACCGGCACGTTCTGCGGCGCATCCTCGAGCAATTCGCGCTCGGCGCCGCCCACCCGGCGCGGCGACGCCAGCCGGGCGCTGGAATAGCCGTCCAGGCACAGGGTCGAATGCGAAGGCGTCGCGCGCCCGGCGCGCCGCCAGTCCTCTCCAAAGACCGCGCCCGAGCCGCAGCTCACCACCAGCGGGCGCCGCCCCGAGGTCAGTTCAAAGGCCAGCGTCGAGGCATGGGCATCGGCCGAGGCCCGCCCGCCCGGCGGTGGCGCCGCATCGACGATGACGCTGGTGCGCCCCGCCGACAGCCGCGCATAGCCCATGGCCAGCCCGTCGGCCTGCCGCTTCTTGCTCCCCGAGGCGGCCAGCGCCTGATCGAGCCGCCCGTCGAGCCCCCGGCCCCCGCCCTGGAACCGCGCCAGCCCGCCATCCGCATGGCGCAGCGCGCGCAGCGTCGGCGCGATGCGGGCGATGGCGGCAAGATGGGCCTCGTCGGGCTGCCTGTCACCCTCTTCCAGCGCCGCCTGGGTCCAGGTGAGCAGGGTGAAGACCTCCAGAAGCTCTTCTGGATTGCGCGTCGGAATGCCCCCCAGCGCATCCACCTGCCGGGCACATTCCGCCCCCAGCGCGCGACGGGCGGGCTCCACATGGGCGCCCATGCCCTGCAGCGACAGCCCCGCATAGACCAGACCGGTCAGCGCCTCGAAGCGCGGCAGCCCGGGCGCCGAGCTCGACCAGCGCCGGCTGAGGAAGATCGTCTGACAGGCGAGCGCGCGATAGAAATCGGTCGATTTCTCGCTGTCGATGCCGCGCAGGACGAACAGCGCATGATGGATCGACCGGATCAGCCGCCGCCCGGCCAGTTCGGGCGTCCAGCCCGGCCCGCGACCGTTGCCATAGCGCAGGATCCAGCCCCAGAGCCATTTCTGTGCCACCGCCCGCGCCCGCGCATCGCCCACCGCCGCCAGATCGTCGAGCCAGCGGAAGCCGTGGATCTCTTCCTCCCAGGCGGCATCCGGCGTGTCGAGATCCCAGATCATCACCTCGGGCGCCTCGACCAGATGGCCCGCGAACATCAGATTGCCCGCGCAAAGCTGCCGCCCCTTGGCGAAACTGCCGGTGCTGCGCGGTTCGGGCTGCGAGACAAAGCCGGTGGCAGGCCGGGCACGGGTGGCCATACGCGCATGAAAGCGGTTCAGAAACCGCGTCACGGCGGCGGAGCAGCTTCCGTTTTGTGACATGCGCCCTCGTGCCTCTCGCCCGCTCTGATCGCGGCTGTTCTTTGCGGCGATGATAACCTGCGGGCCGGGGCGAGTCACCTTGGAATGGCCGGTCTCAGCCCGGTTTCCGCAGCAGCGCCATATAGAACCCGTCCATGCCGCCGCGATCCGCCCAGAAATCGGGCCGCAGCCGCAACCCGCCCTCGGAACTGCGCCAGGCTGGCGCGATCCCTGGCGCCTCCGCGGGCAGCACCGTCAGCCCGGCATGGCGGACCAGCGCCTCCTCGATCTGGCATTCGCCCTCGTCGGGGATCAGCGAACAGGTGCAGAAGACCAGCCGCCCGCCCGGCACCAGCAGGTCCAGCGCATGGTCGATCATCGCCGCCTGCAAGCCGATCAGGTCCGAAATCCCCTCGCCCTGTTTCGCATGCGGCAGATCGGGATGGCGCCGGATCGTGCCCGTGGCCGAACAGGGCGCATCGAGCAGGATCGCGTCATAGCGCCCCTCATGCTCCAGCGCATCGCCCGCCACGATCTCGGCCTCGAGCCCGGTGCGGGCGAGGTTCTCAGACACCCGCGCCAGCCGCGTTTCCGACAGATCGAGCGCGGTGACCCGCGCCCCCGCCGCCGCAAGCTGCATGGTCTTGCCGCCGGGCGCCGCGCACATGTCCAGCACCCGCAGCCCCGCGACATCGCCCAAGAGCCGCGCCGGCAATGCTGCGGCCGCATCCTGCACCCACCAGTCGCCGGCCGCGTAGCCCGGCAGCGCCGAGACCTGCCCCGCCTGTGCCAGCCGCACCGATCCGGTGGGCAAAAGCGCGCCCGCCACCGTCTGCGCCAGCGCCGCCGCGTCGGTCTTTGCCGTCAGATCCAGCGGCGCCCCCGCCAGATGCGCGGCCTCCATCGCCGCCACCGCCTTGCCGCCCCAGGCCGCCACCAGCGGCGCGCGCAGCCAGCGCGGCAGGCGCGGCACCCGCAGCTTGGCCCATTCCGCCGGGCCCTCGGCGGCGATCTTGCGCAGCACCGCGTTGACCAGCCCCTTCATGCTCTGCGCCTTGCGGTCCTGCGCGACGATCTGCACGCAGTCGTTCACGACCCCATGGGCCGCGCCGCCGGTGCACAGCTCCCAGGCGCCCAGCCGCAGCACATTCTTCACAAAGACCGGCGGCCCCTTGCGCAGATGCGGCTTCAGCACCCGGTCGCAGCGTTCGAGATTGCGCAGCACCTCCGCCGCCATGCGCTGTGCGGCAGCGCGGTCGGCAGGCGCCAGCGCCGCCCAGGCGGGGCCGGTCATGGCGTCGGACATCAGCCGCCCCTGGCCCAGAACCTGGCCAAGCAGCGCCACGGCCTGCGCGCGGGCGGTCGGGATGGGCGGCATGAGGTCTCTCCGGGGGTTGTCGCTGGGGTGGCGGCGCGTATATCAAAGGCAACCAGCCGAGGAAAGCCGCCATGTCCGAGGACAATACCGCCCGCCAAGACCTTCCCCCCGCCGCGCAGCGCGCTTTGGCCGAAGCCGCCGAGCGCCGGCGCTTGGCCGAGGACGAGGCCGCGAAGAACCCCGCGCCCAAGGAATACGGCGGCCGCGACGGGCTCGATCCCGCGCGCTACGGCGATTGGGAGAAAAAGGGCATCGCCATCGACTTCTGACCGGAAGGCAGCACGGTCATCCCCGCGGCGGCGCGGGCCCGCACGCCACGCCCTGCGTATTTGTCAAAGAGAAGAAGATCAAAGACGGGGACAGCCCCTGCCCTTTCTTCTCTTTTCAAATACGCAAAAAAACTGCGGCGCCAGAGGCGCGGGCCTCAGTCCTTGAGGCCCAGCACGTCCAGCATGTCGTATTCGCCCGGCCCCTTGTCCTGCCCCCAGAGCGCCGCCTTCAGCGCGCCCCGGGCAAAAAGCGCGCGATCGGAGGCGATATGCTTGAGGACGATGCGCTCGCCGGCGGTGGCAAAGATCACCTCGTGCTCGCCCACCACATCGCCACCGCGAAGGGCGTGAAAGCCGATATGGCCCCGCTCCCGCTTGCCGGTGATCCCGTCGCGGCCCCGGTCCGAGACCTCCTCGAGCGCCACGCCGCGCCCGGCGGCGGCGGCCTCGCCCAGCATCAATGCGGTGCCCGAGGGCGCATCGACCTTCTGGTTGTGATGCGACTCGACGATCTCGATGTCCCAATCGGCATCGAGCGCGGCGGCCACCTGCTGCGTCACCTTGGTGAGCAGGTTCACGCCCAGCGACATATTGCCGGCCCGCACGATCACCGCATGGCGCGCGGCAACATGGATCTTGTGCAGATCCTCCTCGGAAAGCCCCGTGGTGCCGATCACATGCACCGCCCGCGCCTGCGCCGCCAGCTCGGCGAATGCCACCGTCGCCGCCGGGGCGGTGAAGTCGATCACCGCCTGCGCCTTGGCAAAAGCCTCGAGCGCGTCATCGGTCACCGCCACGCCCAGCTCGGTGCCGCCCATGCAGACGCCCAGATCGCGCCCGACCCAGGCGTGCCCGCTGCGTTCGACCCCTGCGACCAGCGTCAGCCGGTCGCTTTTCAGCACCTCGCGCACGAGCATCTGCCCCATGCGGCCCGAGACCCCCGTCACCACAACACCCGGCTTTTCGGTCATCGCGCCCTCCAATCTGCGCCTGCGCTCATCCGCGTCTCCTTAGCGCGCTCCGGCGCGCTTGGCAAAGGGGCGGGCAAGGACTAAGTGGGAAGGCATGGGCAAGAACAGATTCCATGACGGGCACGGGCCAAGCCAGCGGCAGCTGAGGGTCGGCGAACTCATTCGCCGGACGCTCTCGGAGGTACTGACGCGCGGCGACATCCACGATCCCGAGCTGAACCGGATGTCGATCACCGTGGGCGAGGTCACCGTCTCGCCCGACCTCAAGGTCGCGACCGCCTATGTGGTGCCTCTGGGCGGCGGTCACTCCGACGAGATGTTCGACCTGCTCAAGCGCAACAAATCCGAGCTGCGCCGGGCGGTCTCGAAAGGGCTGACGCTGAAATTCGCCCCCGAGCTGCGGTTTCGCCTGGACGAAACCTTCGACCGGCTCGACGAGACGCGGCGGCTGTTTTCCCAGGACGCGGTGCGCCGCGATCTGGAGGAGTAGCCCGGTGCGCCGCTGGCTCGCCATCGCCGGGACGCTGGCGCTGGCGGCGCTTGCCGCGCTGCCCGCGCGCGCGGTGACCTGCGAAAGCGAAACCTACGAGGGCAACCGCTACACGCTTTGCACCGTGGATGCCGCCCGCGAAACCCTGCGCAGCTTCCTCTACACCCCCGAGGGCACGCCCTGGGGGCAGTTCGCGCCCCTCGAGGCGGCGCTGAAGGCCGAGGGCCGGACCCTCGTCTTCGGCATGAACGGCGGCATGTATCACGAAGACCGCGCGCCGGTCGGCTATTATGTCGAGAACCGGCGCGAGGAGATGCGGGTGATCTCCAGCGCCGGACCGGGGAATTTCGGCCTGCTGCCAAACGGCATCTTCTGCATCCGCGCCAGCCGCGCCGATGTGATCGAGACCCGCGCCTTCCTGCGTGACCGCCCGCGCTGCCGCTATGCGACGCAATCCGGGCCGATGCTGGTGATCGACGGCGCCTTGCATCCGCGCTTCCTGCCCGACAGCAGCTCGCGCTACATCCGCAACGGCGTTGGCAGCTCCGCCGATGGCAAGACGGTGGTCTTTGCGATTTCCGAAAACGCGGTGACCTTCCACGAATTCGCGCGGCTGTTCCGCGACCGGCTGGAACTGCCCCAGGCGCTGTTCCTCGATGGCAATGTCTCGCGGCTCTATGCGCCCGAGATCGGGCGCCGCGACCTCGGGCGCAGCATGGGCCCGATTCTGGGCGTCGTCGAACCCGTCGAGTGAGCCGCCGGGCGGGCCGGACCGCGCCTTTTCCTTGCACAGCGCCGCCGCCCGGCCTACCTCGGGACAGATGCGACGCGGAGGAGACATGGCCCGACCACTCGACACCCTGACCCAAGCGCTTCTGGGCGCCGCGCGGAAAGCCGGCGCCGATGCGGCCGATGCCATGGCCGTGGACGGCAGCGCCATCGAGATCGACGTGCGGAACGGCACGCTGGAAAAGGCCGAACGCGCCGAGGGCACCGACATCGGGCTGCGGGTCTTCGTCGGCCAGCGCTCGGCGGTGGTCTCCGCCTCGGACACGCGCGACGAGACGCTGACCGCGATGGCCGAACGCGCCGTCGCCATGGCCCGCGAGGCGCCCGAGGATCCCTATGCCGGGCTCGCCGCGCCCGAACAGCTCGCCCACGACTGGGACATCGACGCGCTGGAACTGGCCGATCCGACCCCCGAGCCCGCCCCGGCGGCGCTGCAGGAAGACGCCTGCGCGGCCGAGGCGGCGGCGCTGGCGGTGGCGGGGATCGCACAGGTCCAGTCCGCCTCGGCAAGCTACGGGCGGCAAAGGGTGCATCTGGCCGCGACCAACGGATTCTCGGGCGGCTATACCCGCAGCTCGCGGGCCCTGTCCTGCGTGGCGATCGCCGGCGAGGGGCTGGCGATGGAGCGCGATTACGATGGCGACGGCCGCACCTTCCAGACCGATCTGCGCGCGCCCGAAGAGATCGGCCGCCGTGCCGCCGAGCGCGCGCTGGCACGGCTTGACCCGCGCAAGCCGAAGACCGGCGCCTATCCGGTGCTGTTCGACGAACGCATCGCCGCCTCGCTGATCGGCCATCTGACCGCCGCGGCCAATGGCGCGGCGGTGGCCCGCGGCGCCTCCTGGCTGCGCGACGCGCTGGGAGAGCAGGTGCTGCCCGCCGCGCTGTCGCTGATCGAGGATCCGCTGCGCCCGCGGATCTCGGGATCGCGGCCTTTCGACGCCGAGGGCCTGCCGACCCGACGCCGGGCGCTTGTCGAGAACGGCGTGCTGACCGGCTTCACGCTCGACCTCGCCAATGCGCGCAAGCTGGGCCTGGCGCCCACCGGCAACGCCGCGCGCGGCACCTCCGGCGCGCCCGCGCCCAGCAACTGGAACCTGGCGCTGACCCAGGGCCCGCAGAGCCGCGAGGACCTGATCGCGGAGATGGGCACCGGGCTGATCGTCACCTCGATGATCGGCGCGACGATCAACCCCAATACCGGCGATTATTCGCGCGGGGCCGCCGGGGTCTGGGTCGAAAACGGCGCGCCCGCCTATCCGGTCTCCGGCGTGACCATCGCCGGCAATCTGCGCGACATGCTGCGCCGGATGACCCCCGCGAACGACGCCCGGCCCTGGCTCTCGCGCGTCGTGCCCTCCCTGCTGGTCGAGGGGCTCACCCTTGCCGGAGAGTGACCTTGCGCTGCTCATCCGGGCCGCAGAGGCCGCCGCCGAGGTCGCGACAGGCTATGCCGGCGAGGCGCTGAACGTCCGCCACAAACCCGCCGATGGCAGCCCGGTCACCGATGCCGATCTCGCGGTGAACGCGGTGCTGGGCGAGATCCTGCGCGGCGCCCGGCCCGATTACGGCTGGCTGAGCGAGGAAAGCGCCGACGATCCGGCGCGGCTGGGCGCCGAGCATGTGTTCATCGTCGATCCGATCGACGGCACCCGCAGCTTCATCGAAGGGTCTGAAAGCTGGGCGCATTCGCTGGCCGTGGCGCGCAACGGCGCGATCACCGCCGCCGTGGTGCTGCTGCCGAAGCGCGGCAAGCTCTACGAGGCGGCGGCGGGCGGCGGGGCGCGGCTGAACGGCGCGCCGTTGCGCACAAGCGGGGTCGCGGTACTGGAGCGGGCGCATGTGCTGGCCACGAAGCCGGCGCTCGACCCGACCCACTGGCGCGCCACGCCCGAGCTGACCCGCAGCCACCGTCCCTCGATCGCCTATCGGCTGGGGCTGGTGGCCGAAGGCCGCTATGACGCGATGTTCACCTTCCGCCCGTCCTGGGAATGGGACATCGCGGCGGGCGCGCTGCTGCTCTCCGAGGCCGGGGCCCGGCTGACCGACCGCAGAGGGGCGCCGATCCGCTTCAACGCCGCCAGGCCCCTGCATGAAGGGCTGGTCGCCGCCAACCCGGCGCTGCACGACGACATCCTCAGGCGCCTGCGGCAGATGCCCTGACGCCTCCCCGGTCACCGGCGCTGCAAATTTCTTTGAAGAAATTTGCAAAAGTTTTCGAAAACTTTTGCGCGCCCCGCTCGATGCTTGACCTCGCCCGGACAGGCCGTAGGTTGCCCCCGTCAGTGCGAGAAAGGACTTCAGCATGGTTCAGCGACTCCACCTGGTTTTCGGCGGCGAACTCGTGACCCCGGAAAAGAACGCCTTCAAGAATGTCGATGACATCCATATCGTCGGCATCTTCCCCGATTATGCCAGCGCCCACGATGCCTGGAAGGCCGAGGCGCAGCGCACGGTGGACAACGCCCATATGCGCTATTTCATCGCCCATCTGCACCGGCTGCGCGACGAGGAGACCGAAGCCTCGACCACCGAGGAGCTCGGCTGACCGTCTTGACGCGCAAACCTTTCGCGCTTTCGGCCTATCTGGCCTTTGCCCGGGGGCGCCCCGCCGCGCCCCCCGCGCCGCCGCCGGCACCGCGCCCGGACGGGCCGCTGATCTGGCTGCATGCCGACCGGGCCGAGACCGCCCGCGCCCTGGCGGCGCTGGCGGCGCGCATGCAGGTCCAGCGCCCCGAAGTCGCGGCGCTGCTCACCTGGCCCGCCGGCATGGCCACGCCCCCCGATGCCCCGCGCTACTGCCTTGCCCAGCCGCTGCCCGGCGACAGCCTGTCCGAAGCGCAGGACTTCGCCGCCTACTGGCGCCCGGATCTCGGGCTCTGGACCGGCCAGACCCTGCGCCCGGCGCTGCTGACGAAACTCTCCGAGGCGGGCACCCGGCTCGCGCATCTGGGCGCGCGCAACGAGACCTGGTACGTGCCCGCGCCGCTCTGGGTGCCCGATTGCACCACCGCCGCGCTGGCCCTCTTCGACCGGATCTTCGCCGAGGACGACCCCGCCCTGCGCCGCCTGCGCCGCATGGGGCTGCCCGACAGCCTGCTGCGCCGCGCCGGCCCGCTGAGCGAGACGGCGCCGCCGCTCGACTGCCCGCCCGAGCTGCATGAGGAAATGGCGCAGACGCTGTCCGGCCGCCCGGTCTGGCTCGCCGCCAAGGTGCGCGCGGACGAGGCGACGGACATCCTGCGCGCCCATCGCCGCGCCACCCGGCTCGCGCACCGGCTGATCCTCATCCTGGTGCCCGCAAGCCCCCGGGACGGCGCCGCCATCGCCGAGACCGCCTGCGCCTCCGACCTGCGCGTCGCGCGCTGGGATGCGGGCGAGATGCCGGACGAGAACTGCCAGGTCCTGCTCACCGAGGATGCCAGCGAGCTGGGGCTCTGGTACCGGCTGGCCCCCATCGCCTTTCTCGGCGGCTCGCTGCGCCCCGGCCATGGCGGCGAGGATCCGCTCGAGGCCGCGGCCCATGGCGCCGCCCTGCTCTACGGCCCCAATGTCGGGCGCCATCTTTCCGCCTATACGCGGCTGGTCGAAGCCGGAGCGGCGCGCATCGTGCGCGATTTCGACACGCTGGCCGCGGCGGTCTCGCAGCTTGTCGCCCCCGACCGCGCCGCCGCCATGGCCCATGCCGGCTGGGATGTGGTGAGCCAGGGCGCGGCGCTGACCGACGAGGTGATCGCGCTCGCCTTCCAATGGCTCGACGGCGACGACGGCGGCAACGGCACGGGTGAGGCCGCCTGATGCGCCCGCCCGGTTTCTGGTATCACCCGCCCGACCGCCCCGGCTGGCAGGCCCGCCTGCTGGCGCCGCTTGGCGCACTCACCGCCCGTGCCACCGCGCGCCGCGTGGCGGGCCGCGGAACGGAGCCCGGCGTGCCGGTGATCTGCGTCGGCAATCTCAATGCCGGCGGGACCGGCAAGACCCCGACGGTGATCGCGCTGATCGAGCGACTGGGTCCGCGCGCGCATGTGGTCTCGCGCGGGCATGGCGGGCGGCTGGAAGGCCCGGTCCAGGTCGATCCGCGCAGCCACAGCGCCGCCGATGTTGGCGACGAGCCGCTGCTGCTGGCCGCCTTCGCACCGGTCTGGGTGGCCCGCGACCGCGCGGCGGGCGCCCGCGCGGCGGTCGCGGCCGGCGCCGGGGTCATCCTGCTGGACGACGGGTTCCAGAACCCGGCGCTGCACAAGGACCTGTCGCTGATCGTGGTGGATGCCGCCAAGGGGTTCGGCAACGGGCGCTGCCTGCCGGCGGGGCCGCTGCGCGAACCCGTCGCCCCGGGACTGGCGCGCGCCGATCTGCTGCTGTCCATCGGCCCGGACCCGGCGCAGCGCCGCTTTGCCGCCACCTGGGGCACGCAGATCGCGCAAAGCGCCCTGCCCCATCTCACCGGCCATCTGGCGCCGTTGCAGACCGGCATGGACTGGGAGGGGCTGCCAGCGCTCGCCTTTGCCGGCATCGGCCATCCGGAAAAGTTCTTTGCCACGCTGAAGGGGCTCGGGGCCGAGCTGCGCGGAACCCAGGCGCTGGACGATCACCAGCCCTTTACCCAGGCGCTGCTGACCCGGCTCGAAACCGATGCCGCCCGGCTCGGCGCGCAGCTCGTCACCACCGAGAAGGACGCCGTGCGCCTGCCCGCCGCCTTCCGCCCCAAGGTGCTGACCCTGCCGGTGCGGCTGCAAATCGAAGACCCCGCGCCGCTGGAAACCGCGCTCTCCCGGCTGTTCGGCTAGAGTCCGGGCAGAGTTCCGCGCGGCCCGGCGCCCGCCTATTCCGCCGCCAGCGGCTGCTCGCGGTCGCGGTGCCCGATGGCGGCGATCTCGGCCACCACCCCGCGCAGAAGGCGCCGGAACGCCTGGAAATTCGCGTTCGGCCGGATCCGCGCCTCGTCCATATAGATCGAACGGTCGATCTCGATCTGGATCGCATGCTGC
The DNA here is from genome assembly GCF_024721115.1 of Salipiger pentaromativorans. GTDB lineage: Bacteria > Pseudomonadota > Alphaproteobacteria > Rhodobacterales > Rhodobacteraceae > Salipiger > Salipiger pentaromativorans. The sequence goes on from NZ_JAMDHK010000001.1 coordinate 473,667, forward strand.
CCCCGCGACGGGCGGCCATAGGCCTGGGTGACATAGGCGCCGGCAAAGGGCGCGTTGCGCACCACCGCCAGCCCGGCGCCGGCAAAGGCCGCCTCGACCCGCGCCACGATCTCGGGCGCCGCCGAGGCGCCGAACCGGTCGCCGATCACGATCTCGGGCCGCCGCGCGGCGGTGCGCGCCACCCCGTCCACCGCCTCGTGCGGCATGGAGTGACAGTCGATCAGGATCGCCTCGCCGAACTGCACCCGCGCCTGCTCCAGCAACCGCCGCAACTGCTCGTGATAGGGATGCCAGTAGCGCGAGATCCGCCGCTCGGCCTCGGCCAGCGGCAGCTTGCCGCGATAGATCGCCCGGCCATTCGCCACCACCCGCGGCACCACGCCCAGCCCGCTCGAGACCCGCGGATTGTGCCCGCCGCGCCGCACGTCCTCGATCAGCGCAGGATCGAGCTCTTCGGCGGCACGGTTGAGGTCGATGAAGGCGCGCGGGGCGCCCGCGCGCAGCAGCGGCGCGCCGAACTGCGGCGCACAATCGAACAACCGGTCGACAAAGGCATCCTCGGAAGAGCGGATCGAATGCTCGTCCAGAACGGTGCCGCGCAGAAAGCTCCACGGGTAATCACGCCCGGAATGCGGTGAGGCGAAGACCACGCAGGAGGTGGGTGTCTCGGGCAGATCGAGGTGATAGGCGACTTTCGGCATTCGGGCTCCTTCGAGCGCAGTTTAGCCCCAATTCCCCCGTCTCCAAAAGCCCGTTTTGCAAGCACTTAGGAAACCGACACCGGGCGCGGGAAAAGCCCTTGCCACCGTCTCCGACTCCTTTTATAGAGCCCTCCACCGGCGCGGTCTCTCCGCGCCCCGTTTCATTCTGGGGCACAGAGACAAGTATCGCGCAGGCCATGAATGGGCGGTTAGCTCAGCGGTAGAGCACTACGTTGACATCGTAGGGGCCACTGGTTCGATCCCAGTACCGCCCACCATGGACTTCACCGCCCCGCGGGTTCGCCCGGGGGTCATCGCAACGCCAGGCGCTCGCGCGCCGCGACAAGAGGAGAGACCAGGATGAAGGTCGCAAACTCGCTCCGCTCGCTCAAAAAGCGCCATCGCGACTGCCGCGTTGTGCGCCGCAAGGGCCGCGTCTACGTGATCAACAAGACCCAGCGCCGTTTCAAAGCCCGCCAGGGCTGAACCGGCAACGGATCGCGAAAGACGGAATGGGCCACCTTCGGGTGGCCTTTCTGCTGTTTGGGCCCGAAGCATGATTGTCGCGGCCTCTGCGGGAAGGGGCGCCTCTGGCGCCCAAACGCCGCGCGACTTGTCCGTGCCGGCGAGTTGCCGCGCAGCCCCCTTCACTCCTCCGCCACGATTTCGACCCGGTAGCTGAGTTCCGATCCCGTGAGCGCGCCATAATACCCGCCCTCCACCGGCATCGTCTCGGCCTGCCCCGGCGCCGCGCATAGCGCCACATGGCCGTCGCTGACCCGCGTGCCATGGGTCGGATCATAGCCACGCCAGCCGATGCCGGGCAGAAACGCCTCGGGCCAGGCGTGCAAATGGCGCTTGCCATCGACGCTTTCGGCGCGCGCCTGATAGCCGCTCACGAACCGCGCGGGCAGGCCCATCAGCCGGCAACAGGCGATGAAGAGCACCGCCAGATCGCGGCAGGCGCCCACAGCGCGCAACAGCGTGTCCTCGGGGCTCTGGGCATAGCCGGTGTCGCGGATTCGACGGTCGGTGCGCGCAAAAAGCGTTTCGGTCAGCTTGTCGAGAAAGACCGGCGCCTCGCCCCGGGCGACATCGGCCATCGACTGCGCGAAGGCCCGCACCGCCGCCCCGGGATCGGGCTGCTCCAGATAGGGCGCCAGCGCCGCGTCCGGCAGCGCCCAGGGCAGAAGCGGCACGGCGCCCCCCGCCAGCGGCACCGGCGCCTGTGTCTCCATCTCGAACTGGCTGTCGATGCGCAGCAGATCCGTCGCCCCGCCGAATTCCACCAGCGTCAGCACATTGCCATGGGCGTCTTCCTGCTCGACGATCGCGGCGGGTTCCGGCTCGATCACCAGCGCGCGCAGCAGCAGCCGCCCGCCATCGCCGCGCGGGGTCAGGCGCAGCCGGTGCGCGGCCAGGGTCACCGGCGTGGCATAGCGGTAAAGCGTCTCATGTCGGACGGAAAATCGCATCACGGCCTCTCTGCCCGCAGCCTCTTGCTCCGCAGATCAGAAAAGCACCGCGGCGGGCGTCAAGACCAGCCAATTCAACGCCGCAGCCGCGGCCCCGCCCCGGGCGCGCCCGATTTTTCCGCGCGCGCGACGGTTCAGAGCCGGGGCACCGCCGCCGCCTCTTCGGCATCGGTCACCGCGCGCAGAAACGCCGCGATCCGCGCCGGATCCTTGACGCCGGGGGCGGATTCCACCCCGGAGGAGACATCCACCTGCCGCGCCCCGGTCATCCGCACCGCCTGCGCCACGTTCTCGGGGGTCAGCCCGCCGGCCAGCATCCACGGGCAGGGCCAGCGCCGCCCGGCGATCAGGCGCCAGTCGAAGGCCAGCCCGTTGCCGCCCGGCAGCACCGCGCCCTTCGGCGCCTTGGCATCCACCAGGATCTGATCGGCCACCTTGCCATAGTCCAGCAGCGCCGGCAGATCCGCCTCCGAGGCCACGCCCACCGCCTTCATCACCGGCAACCCGTAGCGCGCGCGCACCTCGGCCACCCGCTGCACGCTCTCGCGCCCGTGCAGTTGCAACATGTCCAGCGGCACCTCTGCGAGAATCGCGTCGAGCAGCGCGTCCTCCGCGTCGACGACCAGCGCCACCTTGGCGAGCCCGACCGGCGCCGAAAGCGCCAGATCGCGCGCTTCGGCGATGCTCACGTAGCGGGGGCTCTTGGGAAAGAACACGAGCCCGGCATAGCGGGCACCGGCCGCAGCCACGGCCTGCATCTCTTCGGGCCGTTTCAGCCCGCAGATCTTCACGCGAATCTCGGTCATCCCGCGCCCGCTCTCAGCTTGTCCACCGGCGCCCGCGATCCCCGCGCGCGCCCCGCCCTGCCGGGATCTCAGGCGCTCTGATCCAGAATCGCCAGGACCTCGTCCTTGTCCTTGTCGCGCTCGGCCTGGGTCTTCTTCAGCTCACGCTCGAGCTTGCGCACCTCGGTCTTGCGCTCGGCCGCCGCCGCACGATGCTTGTGCTCGCGCAGCCACTCCCAGAAGAACCCGATGAGCAGCCCCGCGACGATCCCGCCGAAGAACACCAGGAACAGCGGCAGCGAAAGCGTCTTCTGAAAGCTCAGAAGCCCCGCCAGCTCGTCCGGCAGCAGTTGCAGCTCCACCATGGAGCGGTTGGCCATCGCGATGGCCACAAGGACAACCGCGAGGGCGCCCAGAAACGCGTAGCGAATGTAACGCATGGTCTTTGTCTTACTTTCCGTTCAGCCGGTCGCGCAACAGCTTGCCGGTCTTGAAGAACGGCACGTGCTTTTCCTCGACCTCGACGGCTTCGCCGGTCCGCGGATTGCGCCCCAGCCGGGCATCGCGCTGCTTGACCGAAAAGGCCCCGAAGCCGCGCAGTTCGACCCGGTCGCCCCGGGCCATGGCATTGGTGATCTCCTCGAAGATCGTGTTCACGATCCGCTCTACGTCCCGTTGGTAGAGATGCGGGTTCTCCTCCGCGATCTTCTGGATCAATTCCGATCTGATCATCGTCACACATCCCCTTGCGGCGTCTTTTCGCGCCCCGGTGTTCTACGACACTTCCCCCTTTCCCGCCAAATGGAAACCTTGGGATCGCACAAAAAAGCCATGCAAAGCAGCGCATTGAGGCCCGGTTCGGCAAGGCTCCGCCGGATGGGGCCCCGAAGCCCCGGGAATGCTGCGGCGCGGCTAGCGACCGGCGCGGCGACGATTCGGGCGCGCAACGGGCAGGCGGGCGGGTGCCCGCGCCATGAAAAACCCCCGCCGGATCGCTCCGGCGGGGGTCGGTTGTCACATCAGAAACCGCGTGGGTCTCAGTTGTCGCCCTTGAGCGCGGCGCCCAGGATGTCGCCCAGCGACGCACCCGAGTCGGAGGAACCGTACTGTTCCACGGCCTCTTTCTCTTCGGCGATCTCGCGTGCCTTGATCGACAGGCCCAGACGGCGGGTCTTGGAGTCGATGTTGGTGACGCGCACGTCGATGTGGTCGCCGACCGAGAAGCGCTCGGGGCGCTGTTCGGCACGGTCACGCGACAGGTCGGAGCGGCGGATGAAGGATTTCATGCCTTCGTATTCCACCTCGATGCCGCCGTCCTCGATCGCGGTGACGGTCACGGTGACGATCGAGCCGCGCTTCACGCCGCCCACGGCATCGGCGAACTTGTCGCCGCCCAGGGCCTTGATCGAGAGCGAGATGCGCTCTTTCTCGGTATCCACCTCGGTGACCACGGCCTGAACCACGTCGCCCTTGCGGTATTCCTGGATGGCTTCCTCGCCGCGCTGATCCCAGCTGAGATCCGAGAGGTGCACCATGCCGTCGATCTCGCCGTCGAGCCCGATGAACAGACCGAATTCGGTGATGTTCTTGACCTCGCCCTCGACCTGCGTGCCCTCGGGGTGGGTCTCGGAGAAGACTTCCCACGGGTTGCGCATGGTCTGCTTGAGACCCAGCGAGACGCGGCGCTTGGCCGGGTCGATCTCGAGCACCATGACGTCCACTTCCTGCGAGGTGGAGACGATCTTGCCCGGGTGGACGTTCTTCTTGGTCCAGGACATTTCCGAAACGTGCACCAGACCTTCGACGCCCGGCTCCAGCTCCACGAAGGCGCCGTAATCGGTGATGTTGGTCACGCGGCCCTTGTGGACCGAGCCCAGCGGGTACTTGACCGCCACCAGATCCCACGGATCTTCCTGGAGCTGCTTCATGCCCAGGCTGATACGGTGGGTGTCCTTGTTGATCTTGATGACCTGGACCTTGACGGTCTCGCCGATCGACAGGATCTCGGACGGGTGGTTCACGCGGCGCCATGCCATATCGGTGACGTGCAGCAGGCCGTCGACACCGCCCAGGTCAACGAACGCACCGTATTCGGTGATGTTCTTGACCACGCCGTCGACCGTCTGGCCTTCGGTGAGGTTCGAGATGACCTCGGCACGCTGTTCGGCGCGGCTCTCTTCGAGGATCGCACGACGCGACACAACGATGTTGCCACGGCGACGGTCCATCTTGAGTATCTGGAACGGCTGCTTGAGACCCATGAGCGGGCCGGCATCGCGCACGGGGCGCACATCGACCTGCGAACCGGGCAGGAAGGCCACGGCGCCGCCGAGATCGACGGTGAAGCCGCCTTTGACACGACCGAAGATCGCACCTTCGACGCGGGCGTCGTCGGCATAGGCTTTCTCGAGACGGTCCCAGGCCTCTTCGCGGCGGGCCATCTCGCGGGAGATCACGGCTTCGCCGCGGGCGTTTTCGGCAGCGCGGAGATAGACCTCCACCTCGTCACCGACCTCGACCTTGGGCGCTTCACCGGGTTCTGCGAATTCTTTCAGCTCGACGCGGCCTTCCATCTTGTAGCCGACGTCGATGATGGCCTGGCCCGCTTCGATCGCGATGACCTTGCCTTTGACAACCGAACCTTCGTCCGGGGTGTCCATTTCGAGGCTTTCATTAAGGAGGGCCTCGAATTCCTCCATGGTTGCATTAGCCATGTGGCGTATATGTCCTTTTCATCTTCAGTTTTTCTGGCCGGGCGGTTGTCTCCACCGGTCTTGAGGTTGGTCCTTCGGGCGGTCCGCAAAACAAAGAGGGCCGGTGTTGTGCCGACCCCTGCTCGTTTCTTCATCCGCGGCGTTGTTTGCCTTGCTTGACGCGCGCGATATACGCAAAGCCGCCCCCGGGATCAAGCCCGGAGAGCGGATGGCCGGTTCTGATCCGCCCCTGTCAGCCGAGAAGCGGGTCGTCGAAGCTGACCACGGCGGCGGGGCCGGGATCGAAATCCTTCGCTTCGCCGTCCACGCCGTCGAAGGCGCGCGGCTCCACATGTACGAGTCTCACGCCGCCGCTGCCGCCAACGGGGTAGATGTCGATCTGGCTTTCCCCGTCGATGTCGGGGATCTTCAGGGTGTTGATGACCTGGGCGCCGGGTTTCTTGAAAACGAAATGATCCATGATCCGTAATCCTGCAATTCAGACAAAAATATCCGGAGACGCCGAAAATCCCGGCGCCCGGGCAAGCAGGCTAACACGAAACCCCGATTTTCCGAACCCCCTGCGCGTCGGCGCTCAGCAGTAGTTCTCCGGCCCCACCCATTGCACTGTGGCGTAGCGGTCGCCATGGCACCAGCCCACCGGCAGCACCGTCTCGATCCGCGCCATATCCTCGGGCGACAGCGCGGCCTCGGCGCCGGCCACCAGCTCGCGGAAATGCGGCACCGAGCGGGTGCCCGGAATCGGGATCACATGCGACCCCTTGTGCAGCGCCCAGGCCACCGACAGCCCCGCCGCGCTCAGACCCATCTCGGCGGCCAGCGCGCGGAAGCCCTCGAGAAGCCGCAGATTCGCCGAATAGTTCGGCTCCAGGAAACGCGGATTGATCGACAGGAACGGGTTGGTCTCGATCCGCGCGCGCGACACCGGATCGTCGGTCAGCAGCGACCGGCCCACCGGCGAAAACGCCACCAGCGCCACGCCCAACTCGGCGCAGGTCTGGATCAGCCCCAGTTCCGGCGCGCGGGTCGAAAGCGAATATTCCGATTGCACCGCCGCCACCGGATATTCCGCCTGCGCCCGGCGCAGCGTCGCCGGCGCGATCTCGGACAGGCCGATGGCCTTGCATTTGCCCTTGGCCACCAGCCGGCCCATGGTTCCCGCCACCTCTTCCACCGGGATCTCGGCCTGATAGCGGTGGACATAGAACAGATCGACGCAATCGACGCCCAGCCGGCCCAGCGAGGCATCGAGCTGCGCTTCCATATGCTCCGGCGTATTGTCGAAGCAGCGGTTGCCCTGCGCATCGGCGGTGATCCCCGCCTTGGTGGCGATATGCACCCTGTCGCGGGCCCCGGGGTTGGCCGCCAGCCACGCCCCGATGGCATTCTCGGATCGGCCCTGACCGTAGATGTTCGCGGTATCAATATGGGTCACGCCGCAGTCACGGGCGAGATCCAGAATCGCGAAGGAGGCTTCCTCGGTGGTGGCGCCGTAGAAATCGGCAAAGGACATCGCCCCAATCCCCAGGCAAGACACCTCTGCCCCGCCGATCATCCGCTTTTTCATCTTTCGGTACTCCCGTTCCTGGCCGACCGGACGGGCCCGACATTCGGAACCCCCGGTCCTGTCTTCCGGCGCCGGAAAGCGGCTGTCCGCCCGGCACCCCAATTCTTCTGGCCCGCCTTCGCGCAAGGACGCCCCTGCCCTCGCACGCGCCACGGCGGCCTCAGGCCGGGCGATCGCAACGCTCGAGGCAGGTCCTTTCCGGCGTGTTCAGCGGCGCGCATCCACCGCGGCGATGGCCGCCGCGACCGCCGCGGCGATGTCCAGCGCGGAAGTGTCGAGCAGCAGCGCATCCTCCGCCGGGCGCAGCGGCGCATCGGCGCGGGTTGCGTCGCGGTGATCGCGCTCGCGGGTCTCGGCCAGCACCGTCTCGTAATCCGTCTCGACGCCCTTGCCGCAAAGCTCGTCGAAGCGGCGCCGCGCGCGCACCTCGGGGCTCGCGGTGACAAAGAGCTTGGCCTCGGCCTCCGGACAGATCACCGTGCCGATGTCGCGCCCGTCAAGCACCGCGCCGCCCGCGCGCCGCGCATAGGCGCGCTGGAAATCCACCAGCGCCGCGCGCACCTCGGGAATCGTCGCGACCTTGCTGGCCGCCTGTGCCACCTCCGGCGTGCGCAACCCGTCCACCTCGAGATCCTCGGCCACCAGCGCGCGGGCGGCGGCCACCGGCTCGGTCCCGTCCAGCATGCGCTTGCCGACCGCGCGATAGAGCAGCCCGGTATCCAGATGCCCGAACCCGTAATGCGCGGCAACGGCCTTGCTGATCGTCCCCTTGCCCGCGGCTGCCGGCCCGTCGATGGCGATGGTGAACGTCATGGGCATCTCTTCCTTTGCTGCAAATGTCTTGACCGGGTTATGGCGAGCCCTGCGCGCCGCTTCAACCCTCGCGCCGGCTGCGCTGCCAGAGACCGGCCAGGATCAGCAGACAAAGCAACAGGAGCGCGAATTTCAGTCTGGTAAACAGGCTGGCCCAGGTCGCCAGCAAAGGGACAAAACCTTCGGGTCCGCGTTGCAGCAGTTCGCCGACCGAGGCGTTTTCCGCCCAGTCCGCCGCCAGATAGGCCAGCACCGGCAGCAGAAGCACGCTCCGTACCCAGACCGGCAGGGGCCGTGCCAGGAACAGCATCCCCAGACCCAGCGTCAGGGCAAAGCTCAGCATGAAGACCCCGTCGAGCCAGCGCATCTCAAGCAGATAAACCGCCCGCCCGGCGCCATCCAGCGCCTGCAGATAGGACTGCGCCGCCTCCGGCGCATAGCCCCAGGCGCGCGCATCGAAGGGCAGGAGCCCGCCCGCCGCCGGCACCAGCACCATATGAGAATACCACGCCATGATCAGGAACAGCGCCAGGGACAGCGCCCCCGCAAGGGTGGCGAGCCGGGTCATTCCACGCGGCCGATCTCAGCCCCCAGCCCCGCCATCAGCCCCTCGAAGATCGGGAAGGAGGTCGCGATGGGCCCGCCGTCATCTACCCGCACCGGATCTTTCGTGGCCAGCCCCAGGATCAGAAAGGACATGGCGATGCGGTGGTCGAGATGGCTCTGCACCTCCGCCCCGCCCGGCACATTGCCGTGGCCGCGGCCATGCACCGTCCACCAGTCCTCGCCCTCCTCGACCGCCACGCCGTTCGCGCGCAGCCCCACGGCCATGGCGTCGATCCGGTCGCTTTCCTTGACCCGCAGCTCCTTGACGCCGGGCATATAGGTCTTGCCCTCGGCAAAGGCGGCCACCACCGACAGCACCGGATACTCGTCGATCATGCTGGCGGCGCGATGGGGCGGCACCTCGACGCCCTTGAGGTCGGGCGAGAACCGCGCGCGCAGATCGGCAACCGGCTCGCCCCCCTCCTCGCGTTCGTTCTCGAATGTCAGATCCGCGCCCATCTCCCGCAACGTAAAGAACAGCCCCGCCCGCGTCGGGTTGAGCCCGATATTGGGCACCAGCACATCCGAGCCCTCGCAGATCAGCGCGGCGCAGACCGGAAAGGCCGCCGAAGACGGATCGCGCGGCACCACGATGTCCTGCGGGGCCAGCTCGGGCTGGCCCGTCAGCGTGATCACCCGGCCCTCATTGGTCTCCTCGGTCGTCACCGTCGCGCCGAACCCCGCCAGCATGCGCTCAGAATGGTCCCGCGTCGCCTCGCGCTCGATCACCACGGTCTCGCCCGGCGCGGCGAGCCCCGCCAGCAGCACGGCGGATTTCACCTGCGCCGACGGCACCGGCGTGGCGTAGCGCACCGGCAGCGGATCGCGCGCGCCGAGAATGGTCATCGGCAGCCGCCCGCCGGAGCGCCCATAAGCCTGCGCCCCGAAGAGCGCCAGCGGATCGGTGATCCGCGCCATGGGCCGCTTGTTGAGGCTGGCATCCCCGGTGAAGGTGGCGGCGATCGGCGTCGTCGCCATCGCCCCCATGATGAGCCGCACCCCGGTGCCGGAATTGCCGCAGTCGATGACCTGATCGGGCTCGGCGAACCCGCCCACACCCACGCCCTGCACATGCCAGGTGTCGCCGCGTTTCTCGACCTCGGCCCCGAACGCGCGCATCGCCTTCGCGGTGTCGAGCACGTCCTGCCCCTCCAGCAGCCCGGTCACGCGGGTCTCGCCCACCGCCAGCGCGCCCAGGATCAGCGCCCGGTGCGAGATCGACTTGTCCCCCGGCACATGCGCCTCGCCGCTCAGCCCCGTGGACCGGCGCGCAATCATCGGAATGGCTTCCCCGTGGCTCGACATGACGCCCCCTCGTGTTATCGCTCGCGCGCCTGATAGCAGCCGCCTCGTGCCCCGTCCATCGCCCGCGCGGACCCCGAGGCCGTTTGAGTATTTGCCGGAAAGATGAAAGCAGAACGCCGCCCCCTGCCCTTCATCTTTCTCCAAATACTCAAAAAAGCTCAGAGCCTGCGAAAGGTCAGATAATGCGGCACCCGTCCCTCGCGCAGCGCCTTCTGCTCGTAGCGGGTCGAGAGCCAGTCGTCCCAGGGCTCCCGCCAGTCCTCGGGCCGCTCGGCCAGCCAGTCGAACCCGGCTTTCGGCACCTCCAGCAGCGTCTGGCGCACGTAGTCGGGGATGTCGGTGGCGACGCGGAATTCGCCGCCGGGTTTCAGCACGCGGGCCAGCGGCGCCAGATGCTCCTGCGTGACGAAACGGCGCTTGTGGTGGCGCTTTTTCGGCCAGGGATCGGGGTAGAGCAGAAAGGCCTTGGCGATGCTCGCCTCGGGCAACACGTCGAAGAGGTTGCGCACATCGCCCGGATGGACCCGCACGTTCTCCACCCCCGCCTGACGGATCTTGCCCAGCAGCATGGCCACGCCGTTCATGAAAGGCTCGCAGCCGATGATCCCCATATCCGGATGAGTCGCGGCCTGATGCACCATGTGTTCGCCGCCGCCGAACCCCACTTCCAGCCAGACCGGGCGCCCGCCGAAGAGCGCGCCCGGATCCAGCGGATGGCGCTCGGGGTTCACCTCCCAATCGACCGGCCCCGGCGAAAGCTTTGCCAGATCTTCGTCGAGATAGGCTTCCTGCGCCGCGTTCAGCGTCTTGCCCCGCACGCGGCCATAGAAATTGCGCCAGGGGGCATCGGGATGTTTGTTCGATGTGGTCATGGGCGGGGCGTTTAGCGCCAAGCTCCGCGCGGGGCAATGCCGCAGCTTGGCGACATCGCCCCTCTGCCGTCGTTTCGATCGGGGGCGGCAAATTCCTTCGGAGGAATTTGCATAACTCTTCGAAGAGTTTTGCCCCGCTCAGACCGCGGTCTTCAGCGCCTCGGCGAGATCGGTCTTCTCCCAGGAGAAGCCGCCCTCGGCATCCGGCGCGCGGCCGAAATGGCCATAGGCCGCGGTGCGGGCATAGATCGGCTTGTTGAGATCGAGATGGGTGCGGATGCCACGCGGGGTGAGATCCATCACCTGCGGGATCGCCGCCTCGATCGCCGCCTCGTCCACCTGGCCGGTGCCATGGGCATCGACATAGATCGACAGCGGCCTGGCCACGCCGATGGCATAGGAAAGCTGCACCGTGCAGCGCTCGGCCATGCCCGAGGCGACCACGTTCTTGGCGAGATAGCGCGCCGCATAGGCCGCCGAGCGGTCCACCTTGGTCGGATCCTTGCCGGAAAACGCGCCGCCGCCATGGGGCGCTGCGCCGCCATAGGTGTCCACGATAATCTTGCGCCCGGTGAGGCCGGCGTCGCCATCGGGCCCGCCGATCACGAAAGTGCCGGTGGGGTTCACCCACCATTCGGTCGCCGCGCTCAGCCAGCCCTCGGGCAGCACCTCGCGGATATAGGGCTCCACGATGGCGCGCACATCCTCGGATTCGAGGCTCGGGTCGAGATGCTGATGCGACAGCACGACCGAGGTCACGCCGACCGGCTTGCCGCCCTCGTAGCGCACCGAGAACTGCGATTTCGCATCCGGGCCCAGCAGCGGCTCGACCCCGGATTTGCGCACCTCTGCCAGCCGCTTGAGCACCGCATGGGCGTAGAGGATCGGCGCGGGCATCAGCTCGGGCGTCTCGTTGGTGGCATAGCCGAACATGATGCCCTGATCGCCCGCGCCCTCGTCGCGGTTGCCCTGCCCGGTCACGCCCTGCGCGATATGCGCCGATTGTTCGTGCAGCAGGTTGGTGATCTCGCAGGTCGCGTGGTGAAACTTGTCCTGCTCGTAACCGATGTCCTTGATGCAGGCGCGCACGATGTCCGGGATCGCCTCCATATACTCGGCGAGCTTGTCCTGATCGGTGAGCCCGATCTCGCCGCCGATCACCACGCGGTTGGTGGTGGCAAAGGTTTCGCAGGCGACGCGGGCCAGCGGATCCTCGGCGAGCAGCGCGTCGAGCACGGCGTCGGAAATACGGTCGCAGACCTTGTCGGGGTGGCCTTCGGAGACGGATTCCGAAGTGAAGATATAGTTTTGGCGGGACATGAGCGCTCCATTGGGTACCTGCCGTCACGCCAGGAAGCCGTTGTGACGGGGATGTAACGGACCATAGCTAGGAGGTTGCTAACAGCGCGTCAATGCGAAACCCGGCGGCGGCGCCAGAATGCCGCCAGGCCCAGCAACAGGAACAATCCCCAGGCCGGAAGATCGCCCATCCGACTGTAGGGTGTCGGCGGCAGAGGCGGCGGCAGCCGGGTGTCGAGATAGCCCGCCTCGCCCAGCGGCAGTTCGTCCAGCACCCGCCCGGCCCCGTCGATCACCGCCGAAACCCCTGTGTTGGCCGCGCGCAAGAGCGGCAGCCCCTGTTCGATCGCGCGGATGCGTGCCTGAGCAAGATGCTGATAAGGCCCGGAAAACGTGCCGAACCAGGCATCGTTGGTGATCTGCAGCAGGAGGGCGGGCCGTCCCGGCCCGCGCAGATCCTGCGGAAACACCGCCTCGTAGCAGATGAGCGGCAGCGCCTGCCCCAGCTCCGGCCCCAGATCGAGAAGCTGCGGACCGGGGCCGGGCGTGTAGCCGCCCGCCGCCCGCTGCGCGAGGCCGATGATGTTCCAGCGCTCGAACAGTTCTGCCGCGGGCATGTATTCGCCGAAAGGCACGAGGTGGTGCTTGTCATAGACCTGCAGCACCCGTGGTCCCTGCTCGGCCAGCACCAGCGAGTTGAAATAGCCGCCATCCTCTTCGCGCTGGATGCCGACCACCACCTTGCCCGGAAAGCCCGCGTCGGTGACAATGCCCAGCGCCTCGTCCGCGTGGTTCAGCAGCATCGGCAGCGCCGTCTCTGGCCAGACCGTCAGCACCGGACGCGGCAGCCCGTCCTGCGAGGGTGCGGCAGTGAAATCCACCTGCCGCTCGAAGAAGATCGGCACGAAGGCGCGGTCCCATTTCTGATGCTGCGGCGCGTTGGGCTGGATCAGCCGCACCACCGGGCGGCCGCCCAGATCCTGAAGCGGCGGCACCAGCGCCGCGCCGCCCGCCAGAAGCGCCGCCAGCAGCCCGCCGCCCGCCAGCCCCGGCCAGAGCCCCCGCCGCCCGCGCCGCAGCGCGGCGGCGACAAGCGCCGCGGTGGCCAGGGTCACAAAGGTGAGCCCGTGCGGCCCGATCACCGAAACCCACTGGATCGCCGCGACCGGTGCCCAGAGATAGCCCAGCATCGCCCAGGCGAAGCCGGTGAACACATAGGCCCGCGCCAGCTCGGCCGCGGCCCAGCAGACCGCCAGCGCAAAGAGCCGCCGCCGCCCCGGCGCATGTACCGCGCCCCAGAAGGCCAGCGCCCAGAACAGTGCCAGCCCGCCGGCGAGGCCGAAGAGGGCGAAGGGGGCCATCCAGCCGGTGGTGGCAGCATCGACCTGGAACGGTTCGATCACCCAGCCGAGCACCAGGCCGAAATAGCCCAGCCCCACGCCCCAGCCCGCCCCCACCGCGTAAAGCGGGCTGCGCGCGGTGGAAAACAGCAGAAAGGCACCGACCAGCCCCGGGAAGGCCAGCCAGGGCAGGTCGTAGGGCGCCTGCCCCAGCCCCATCAGCGCCCCGGCTAAGATGGCCAGCGGCAGCCGCGCCCAGCGCGGCAGCCGGTCCGGCCCGGCACCGGCGCTGTCAGGCACCATGGGCCTCCGGCGCCGCCTCGGACCGAACCGCCGCAGGCACTGCCGGTTTCGGCGACGGGGCCCCGGCTGCGGCGTGCGGACGCACGCGCAGCCGCTTGATGCGGCGCGGGTCGGCATCGACCACCTCGAAGTCGATGCCCGCCGGATGCGGGATCACCTCGCCGCGCGCGGGCACATGGCCCGCGAGCATGAAGACCAACCCGCCCAGCGTGTCGATCTCTTCCTCGTCGATCTCGTCATCCTCGGTCAGCGCCAGCCCGGTCTCGGCCTCGAATTCCTCGAGCGGGGTCTTGGCGAGCGCCAGCCAGCTTCCGGATTTCTCACGCGAGAAATTGCGCCCCTCGGCAATGTCGTGCTCGTCCTCGATCTCGCCGATGACCTGTTCGATCAGATCCTCGATGGTCACCAGCCCGTCGACCCCGCCATATTCGTCGATCACCAGCGCCATGTGCCGCCGTTCGGTCTGCATCTTGGTGAGCAGAACGCCCAGAGGCATCGAGGGCGGCACGAAGACCAGCGGGCGCAGCATCTTCTTGAGATCGAAGCGCTGGCCCGATCCGTTGAACCCGTGCTTGAGCGCGAAATCCTTCAGATGCGCCATGCCCACCGGCGTGTCGAGCGTGCCGGAATAGACCGGCAGCCGGGTCATGCCGCTTTCGCGGAACACCTTCACCAGCTCCGGTTTGGTGATCGTGTCGGGCACCGCGACGATGTCGGCCTTGGGAATCGCCACGTCCTCGACCCGCATGCGACGCAGGTTCATCATGCTGGGCGGGCTGGGCTGGGGTGTCGTCACGGATGTGCCGTTCACCGGGGCGCCCTCGACGGGCGCCGGTATGAAAGTCTTGAAAATACGGCGAAAAAAACCTTCGCCTTGATCCGAATCTGCCGTCGGCTGCGCGCTTTGCGCTGCCGTAGACGAGCCGTCACTATCGCCCATTGTTCCTATCCGTTGACGGGGACCATGCCCCTAGCCCTGCGAATATGGGTTCGCGACCCCCAGTTTGCCAAGTATTTCGACCTCGAGAGTTTCCATGAGCGTGGCATCCGCGTCACGGATATGGTCGTAGCCCAGAAGATGCAACGTGGCGTGCACGATCAGATGGGTGAGATGATCGGCCAGGGGCTTGCCCTGCTCTTCGGCCTCGCGGATGCAGGTTTCGTAGGCGATGGCGATGTCGCCCAGCTCTTCGGGCAGCCCCTCTTCGCCGCCTTGCGGCGGCTCCTCGGGGCTGCGCTCTTCCGACGGCCAGGAAAGCACATTGGTGGGTGTGGGCTTTTCGCGGAATTCGGCGTTCAGCCCGGCGATCCGGGCATCGTCGCAGGCGAGGATCGCGATTTCGAAGCGCTCGGGATCGAGCGCCAGATGCGTCAGCGCCGCGCATGCGGCGGTTTCGGCCAGCGATTCGAGCCCGGCCTCGTCCCAGCGGTCGTCTTCGATGATCGTGTCGGTCAGCATTCGGGGATCCGTGGCAAAGGGAGCGTCGCGCGGCGGCCCGGCGTTTTGGGGCCTGCGCCCTGCGCTCTGCAACGCAGGGCCGCAAATGTCCAGTCGCTGGCGCCACGGGCGCCGGGCCCAGCGACGGCCCGAGGGGGGCCGCAGCAAGCACGGAATTCCGCGATTTATCCCAGCCACATCCGAAGGGCCTCTCAACGAGGCGCCTATGTCACCAGAGCGGCCGCCCGCCGGGACGGGCAGCCGCTGGCCCGGCGGCGCTCTGCGCCTTGCTTCCGGACCAAAGGTGCGGGGATCGAGCTGGCGACCGAACAGACCGTCTCAGGCCCCCTCCGCATCCTTCTCATAGGCCTCGATGATCGCGGCGACGAGCGGGTGGCGGACCACATCGGCGGAGGTGAAATAGTTGAACCCGATCTTCTCGATGCTCTTCAGCAGCCGCTCCGCGTCCTGCAGCCCCGAAGGCACGCCGCGCGGCAGGTCGATCTGGGTGCGGTCGCCGGTGATCACCATGCGGCTCCCCTCGCCCAGACGGGTGAGGAACATCTTCATCTGCATGGTGGTGGCGTTCTGCGCCTCGTCCAGCACCACGAAGGCGTTCGACAGGGTACGCCCGCGCATGAAAGCCAGTGGCGCGATCTCGACGGTCTTTTCCTCGCGCATCTTGGCAAGCTGCTTGCCCGGCAGGAAATCGTTCAGCGCGTCGTAGAGCGGCTGCATATAGGGGTCGACCTTTTCCTCCTGCGTGCCGGGCAGAAAGCCCAGCCGCTCGCCCGCCTCGACGGCGGGACGGCAGAGGATGATCTTGTCCACCGCTCCGGTGATCAGCATGTTCACGCCGACGGCCACGGCGAGATAGGTCTTGCCGGTGCCCGCGGGCCCGATGCCGAAACACATCTCGTTCTGATAGAGCGAGCGCACATAGGCCTTTTGCGCGTCGGTGCGCGGCTCGATGAGCTTCTTGCGGGTCTTGATCTCGACCTTGCCGCCCTCGAACATCTCGAGCTGGGCATCGGGGCCCGCCTCTTCCGGCGCCAGACGGAATTCGCGGTCGATGTCGCCGCGCCCCACGGTCCGCCCCTGCTCCAGCCGCGCATAGAGCGCCGAGAGCACCTCGCGCGCGGCTGCCTGGGCCTCTTCCGGCCCGTGAATCGCGAGCTGGTTGCCGCGTCGGAGAATCTGCACGCCGGTGCGGGTCTCGATGTCGGTGAGGTTACGGTCGAATTCGCCGCAAAGGTCGATCAGAAGACGGTTGTCGGGGAATTCAAGGATGGCTTCGGTGAGAGTGCCTGTGCTCACGCATGTCTCCTGCGCTTGAGATCACGTTCATGGTGCCAAGCGACCGGTCCGAGAGCAAGCCCTGCCTGCGCCGAAGACGGCCGCAAAATGCAAAACGACCGCGCGGTGGGCAACCGCGCGGCCGGGAAAGATGCTGGCTCTGCCAAGGGTCAGAGCGGGTCGCCGATGACCGAGGTCGAGCCGTTCTTGAAGTCGCCGGTGGCGACCGTCGGCGGCGCGACGCCGGAGCAGATCGGTTTGCCGTATTTGTCGAGACGGCGGGCCAGATAGCCCTCGACGCCGTCATCCGCGATCCAGTTGTCGCAGCCGTCCGGATCGACCCAGACGCCCCATTTGATCTGGCTGAGATCCTTGCGGTCGATGGTGTTGCGGTCGACACTCTTGTCGGGACCGATCGGCACATCGGTGGCACAGGCCGAAAGCGTGGCCACGGCGCCGAGAACGAAAGCGAGTTTCACGAGTTTCATATCGGTCTCCTCAGCGCACACACAGGATTTCGACGCGGCGGTTCTTCGCCATGCCCTCGGAGGTGCGGTTGGTCGCGATCGGGTAATCCTCGCCATAGCCGCGCACGTCGATGATCCGGGCGCCGACCGACCGGGCGACCGAAGCCACCGAATTGGCACGGTTGTAGCTCAGCCGCATGTTGTATTCCTGGCTGGCCCGCGCGTCGGTGTGGCCGACGATGATGTAGCCGAAGGCCGAGGAATTGCGGAAGAAATCCTCAAGCCGGCCGCGGCTCTTGGACCAGATCTTGTAGCTGTCGGTGGCGAAATACTGATCGGTGTTGATCGTGCCGCACACGTTGATGTCGCGGCAGACCGGGCGACCGTCGGGCGTGACACGCGACACGGCATAGCCCTCGACCCCGTCGTCCATGACCCAGATCTCGCAGCCATCGGGCGAGATCGAGATGCCCGGAATGTAACGCTCGCCCCGGATGGTGCGCGTGTTCTGCGTGGAAATGATCGGTTCGTTAAAGCCGTCGCTGCCGGCAGCGGCGGGGCCGATGGCCCCAGTGGCAGCGAGGGTGGCCAGCGCTACCGCGCCGACGACGCCGCGGAGAGCTTTGGTAATGCGATTCGCCACAGCCTCTGTCCCTTTTACTTGGTGTTTCCCCCAGATGCGTCGCCAGCGGAATCGGGCTCGCGGCGCAAAGTTACTATAATCCAAGACATTAACAGACAAATCCGGTCTGTGAAGCGAAAACCACCAGATATTGTGGTTAATCGCGTAACAAACCACCCCAATTGCCGCAATTGTCCCGGGATCTCTTGCAAATACCGGGAATGAAGCCGTTTTTTCGGCGGGTCTGTGACCGCGCTTTGGTCAGACCAGCACAGCTTTGAGCGAATTGGGGCCGCTCTCGACGATCCGGACCCGGCGCAAATCGCCGGGGGCCAGCCCCTCGGCGGCCACATGCACCGCGTGCAGATAATCGGATTTGCCCACCATCTGCCCCGGCATCCGCCCCGGTTTCTCGAAGAGCACCCCCACCTCACGGCCCACCATGGCATCCTGCAAGGCCCGCTGCTGGCGGGTGAGCAGCGCCTGAAGCCGCTGGAGCCGGTCGTCCTTTTCCGCCTCGGGCACCTGCGGGCGCTCGGCGGCGGGGGTGCCGGGGCGTTCGGAATACTTGAACGAGAAGGCCGAGCCGTATTCCACCGCCGCGATCAGATCCAGCGTCGCCTGGAAATCTTCCTCGGTCTCCTCCGGGAAACCGACGATGAAATCGCCCGACATGTGCAGATCGGGGCGCGCCGCGCGCAGCCGCTCGATCAGCCGCAGATATTGCTCGGCGGTGTGCTGGCGGTTCATCCGCTTGAGGATCTTGTCCGAGCCCGCCTGCACCGGCAGGTGCAGATAGGGCATGAGCTTGTCGCAATCGCCATGGGCGGCGATCAGGTCGTCATCCATGTCGTTCGGATGCGAGGTGGTAAAGCGGATGCGCGCCAGCCCGTCGATTTTGGCCAGTTCGCGGATCAGCCCGGCGAGCCCCTTTTCGTGACCGTGATAGGCGTTGACGTTCTGCCCCAGCAGGGTGATCTCGCGCACCCCGCGCTCAACCAGATCGCGCGCCTCGGCCAGCACACGATCCGCCGGGCGCGAGACCTCGGCGCCGCGGGTATAGGGCACCACGCAGAAGGCGCAGAACTTGTCGCAGCCTTCCTGCACAGTGAGAAAGGCGGTGGGGCCGCGCTTGGCCTTGGGGCGGGCTTTCAGATGCTCGAACTTGTCTTCCTCGGGGAAATCCGTGTCGAGCGCCTTGGCACCGTTGCTGGTGCGCGCCATCAGATCCGGCAGCCGGTGATAGCTTTGCGGGCCGACCACCAGATCGACCAGCGGCTGACGGCGCATGATTTCTTCGCCCTCGGCCTGGGCCACGCAGCCCGCCACGCCGATCTTGAGATCGGGACGCTCGGCCTTCAGCCCCTTGTAGCGGCCCAGCTCGGAATAGACCTTTTCCGCCGCCTTCTCACGGATGTGGCAGGTGTTGAGCAGGATCATGTCCGCGTCTTCCGGCCGGTCGGTCTGGACATAGCCCTGCCCGCCCATGGCTTCGGCCATGCGCTCGCTGTCGTAGACGTTCATCTGGCAGCCATAGGTCTTGATGAAGAGCTTCTTGGGCTGGGTCATAGAGAGACTCCCGGTCGCGCGGTTCAAGGGCGGGCGGATAGCGCAAAACCGCCCGCGTGAAAAGGGCAAGGCGCCGGCAAGGCCCGGAGGCGCCGCGCCGCGCGCCACGGCCAGCGCCGGTTTCGCCCCCGTCTCCGCCGGACGGGCGCCTTGCAATGCCCGGATTTTTCACCGAATCTGCACCCGACAGCACCAAAGGCGGGCCATGCAGTATTCCGGACTCGACGCGTTTCTGAAAGAGGCGAACCCCGCGCTTGGCAAGGGCCCCGTGGCGATGGTCTTTTGCGAGGACGAGACCGAGATCGACACCACCCTGCGCCATCACATGCAGTTGGGGTTCAAATCCACCCTCGCCTTCATGCCCGCGCATTTTGCTGTCGCTCCGGACGTGCGCGAGCGCATCCACCGCATCGACTATGACCTGAACAGCGAAGGGGCGGTGCCGCGCGCGGTGAACGCGGTCGGCGCGGCGGGCCCCGGGTTGTGGATGTTCTACTGCTACAACGCGGAATATCTGTTCTACCCGTTCTGCGAAACGCGCTCGATCTCGGAAATGCTGGCCTTTCACGCCGAAGAGCGGCGCGATGCGATGCTGACCTATGTGATCGACCTCTATGCGCGCGACCTCGACCGCAACCCCGATGCGGTCTCGCTGGACGAGGCCTGGCTCGACCGGTCGGGCTATTACGCGCTGGCGCGCAACGATCCCGCGAACCACAACCACCCCAAGGAGCGGCAGCTGGATTTCTTCGGCGGGCTGCGCTGGCGCTACGAAGAGCATATCCCGACCGAGCGCCGCAAGATCGACCGGATTGCGATCTTCCGCGCCAAGCCCGGCTTGCATCTGCGCGAGGATCACACCTTCGACGACGAGGAATACAACACCTATGCCTGCCCCTGGCACAGCAACCTGACGGCGGCGCTGGCGTCGTTCCGCACCGCGAAGGCGTTGAAACGCAACCCGGGCAGCACCTTCGAGATCCCCAGCTTCCACTGGCACAACTCGGCCCGGTTCGAATGGCATTCGCGGCAATTGCTCGACCTCGGACTGATGGAGCCCGGACAATGGTTCTGACCGTCCGGCCGCTTGGCGCGCCGGATGCCGGCGCCTGGAAAACGCTGCGGATCGAGGCGGTCGAGACCTATCCCGCCGCCTTTCTCGCCGGCACCGAAGAGGTCCGCGCGATGACGCTGGAGACAGTGACCGGGATGCTGGCCGCCGGCATGACGCTGGGGCTGTTCGACGGCGCCGCGCTGACCGGCATGGCCGGGTTGCGCCGCCTGCCCTTTGCCCGCGCCGCCCACCGCTGCGAGATCGGCGGGTTCTATATCCGTCCCGCGCTGCAAGGTCAGGGCGCGGCGGACGCGCTGATGCAGGGAATCGTGGCGCATGTCACGCCGCTCGGGGTCTGGCAGCTCGAGCTCTGCGTCGCCGAGAAGAATCCCCGCGCGATCCGCTTCTACGAGCGCCACGGCTTTGCGCGACAGGGCCGGATGCCGAACACCGTGATCGGCCCGGACGGGCCAGAGACCGATCTTTTCTATACGCGCGATCTGCGCGGCTGACGCAAAGACCCGGATGCGCCGGTCCTCCGGATCACGGTCCGGACATCCGCGACAGCCCCTCTCCGCGCGCCGCTCGGCCTCGCTCCATGCGACCGGAAGATCGCCGTGTGCCACGCCCGCACAGATCCTTCTCCGCGCGCGGCGGCGGATCGGCACATACGACAATGGACCTTTCGGGAACCCCGCTCTGCGACCGGTCAGCTCCGCTTGCGCAGGCGGATCACCACATCGACCGCCGCGATCTCGGCCCCTTCGGGCGCGTCGGGCAGACGCGAGATCACCATCTGATCGGCGGGCGCATCGGTGAGATGGCCATCCTCTTCCCAGAAGAAATGCGGATGCTCGTGGGTGTTGGTGTCGAAATAGCTGCGGGTGCCGTCGACCGTCACTTCCTGCATCAGCCCGGCGTCGCAGAAGGCGCGCAGGGTGTTGTAGACGGTGGCCAGCGACACGCTTTCGCCCTGGTCCTTGGCGGCGGCGAACAGGCTTTCGGCGGTGACGTGACGGTTGTTGCCGTCGCCCACCAGCAATGCGGCAAGCGCGACGCGCTGTCGCGTCGGGCGCAGCCCGGCATGTCCCAGCCACTCTGTGCCTCTCTGAACGGCCTCTGAGGTCATTGCATCTTCCGCCTGTTTCAAGGTGCCGACATATATAAAGGAAGCCTGCCTGCAATTTCAAATGAAAAACCCGGCATCACATGCCAAGCGCCCAGGATTCGGCAGGCTTGCAAGCCGCGCTTTCACGGTGATAGAGGGGGCGCGAACCGCAACCCAAGGAACGAAGGGCCCCGCGCATATGGCCGACTACCCCACCAGCTTTGGCAAGGAAGACCTGTTGAAATGCGCCCGTGGCGAGCTGTTCGGCCCCGGCAATGCGCAGCTTCCCGAACCGCCCATGCTGATGATGGACCGCATCACCGATATTTCGAGTGACGGCGGCGCCCATGGCAAGGGGCATGTGGTGGCCGAATTCGACATCACCCCCGATCTTTGGTTCTTTGCCTGCCACTTCCCCGGCAACCCGATCATGCCGGGCTGTCTCGGCCTTGACGGGCTCTGGCAGCTCACCGGCTTCAATCTGGGCTGGCGCGGATGGCCCGGGCGCGGCTATGCTCTGGGTGTGGGCGAGGTCAAGCTCACCGGCATGGTGCGGCCCGACCGCAAGATGCTGACCTATTACGTGGATTTCACCAAGGCGGTTCAGACCCGCCGCCTGACCATGGGCGTGGCCGATGGCCGCGTGGAGGCGGATGGCGAGGTCATCTATCAAGTCAAGGACATGAAGGTCGCCCTGTCCGAAAGCTGAACCAGGAGAATGCCCATGCGCCGCGTCGTCGTCACGGGACTGGGGATCGTATCCTCCATCGGAAACAATGCCGAAGAAGTGCTGGCCTCGCTGAAAGCGGGCCGGTCGGGCATTACCGCAAACGAACAGATGAAAGAGCACGGCTTCCGCAGCCAGATCGCCGGAGCCGTGAATCTCGACGTGTCCGAACATGTCGACAAGCGTACCCTGCGCTTCATGGGACCGGGCGCTGCCTATGCCCATATCGCCATGAGCCAGGCCATCGCCGATAGCGGGCTCGAGGGGTCCGACGTCGTGAACCCGCGCACCGGGCTGGTGGCGGGCTCGGGCGGGCCGTCGACCTCGGCGCTGCTCACCGCGCATCAGACCGTGCTGACCACCGGCGCCACCAAGCGCGTCGGCCCCTTCGCGGTGCCCAAGGCGATGTGTTCGACGATCTCGGCGAACCTCTCGACCGCCTTCAAGATCAAGGGCATCAACTATTCCATCACCTCGGCCTGCTCGACCTCGCTGCATTGCATCGGCAATGCCGCCGAACAGATCATGATGGGCAAGCAGGACGTGATGTTCGCCGGTGGCGGCGAGGAGCTGGACTGGACCCTGTCCTGCCTCTTCGACGCGATGGGCGCCATGTCCTCGAAATACAACGACACGCCCGCGACCGCCTCGCGCGCCTTCGACGCGGGCCGTGACGGGTTCGTGATCTCGGCCGGCGGCGGCATCGTCGTGCTGGAAGAGCTGGAACATGCCAAGGCGCGCGGCGCCAAGATCTATGCCGAGGTCACCGGTTATGCCGCCACCTCCGACGGGCACGACATGGTCGCCCCCTCCGGCGAGGGCGGCGAGCGCGCCATGCGGCTGGCGCTCTCCACCCTGCCCGAAGACCGCAAGGTCGGCTATATCAACGCGCATGGCACCTCGACTCCGGTCGGCGACGTGGGCGAGATCGAAGCGGTGCGCCGGGTCTTTGGCGACGGCAGCACACCGCCGGTCAGCTCGACCAAGTCGATGACCGGCCACAGCCAGGGCGCCACTGGCGCGCAGGAGGCGATCTACTGCCTGCTGGCGCTGAAAAACGATTTCATCATCCCCTCGATCAACGTGGAGACCCTCGATCCGGCGCTGAAGCCCGAAGAGATCGCCACCACGCTCGTGGAAAACGCCGAACTGGATACGGTCAT
Organism: Salipiger pentaromativorans; assembly: GCF_024721115.1. Lineage (GTDB taxonomy): Bacteria > Pseudomonadota > Alphaproteobacteria > Rhodobacterales > Rhodobacteraceae > Salipiger > Salipiger pentaromativorans. The sequence goes on from NZ_JAMDHK010000001.1 coordinate 496,891, forward strand.
GACCAATTCCTTCGGCTTCGGCGGCACCAACGGCTCCATGCTTCTGAGCCGTTACCGCGATTGATCAACAATAAAAACAACGGGTTATAGGTACATGTCGGAGCTTCTGAAGGGCAAGCGCGGGCTGGTCATGGGCGTGGCCAATGACCGCTCCATCGCATGGGGCATCGCCAAGGCGCTGCACGAGGCGGGGGCCGAGCTGGCCTTCACCTATCAGGGCGAAGCCTTCGGCAAGCGCCTGGAACCCCTGGCCGCCTCGGTGGGCAGCGATTTCATGGTCGATGTCGATGTGACCGACGACGCCTCGCTCGAAACGGCCTTTGCCGAGCTCGGGTCGCGCTGGCCCACGATCGACTTTCTGGTTCACGCCATCGCGTTTTCCGACAAGTCCGAGCTGACCGGGCGGATCCTCAACACCAGCCGGGCGAACTTCAAGAACTCGCTCGACATCTCGTGCTACAGCTTCATCGAGGTCGCCCGCCGCGCGCATCCTCTGATGGTGGAGAACGGCGGCACATTGCTGACGCTGACCTATGAGGGCAGCCAGCGCGTGGTGCCGAACTACAACGTCATGGGCGTGGCCAAGGCGGCGCTGGAATCGGCGACGCGCTATCTGGCCAACGACCTCGGCCCCGAGGGCATCCGCGTCAACGCGATCTCTCCCGGCCCGATGAAGACGCTGGCCGGCGCGGCCATCGGCGGGGCGCGCAAGACCTACAAGCATACCGACCAGAACGCCCCGATGCGCGCCAACGCGACGCTCGACGCGGTGGGCGGCACGGCGGTCTATCTGGTCTCGGATGCCGGCGCCTGCACCACGGGCGAGATCCTGCATGTGGACGGTGGCTTCCATGTGCTCGGCATGCCGCAATACGAAAACCTCTGAGGCCGGCGCCGCCTTCCGGGCCGCCCGCCTCTTCCGGACGACATTGAAGACAGGAGCGCGGCGATGCTGACGGCGATCATCGATTACGAGAGCGGCAATCTGCACTCCGCCGAAAAGGCGTTCCAGCGCATGGCGCGGGAAACCGATGCCGGCGAGGTCGTGGTGACCACCGATCCCGAGACCGTGGCCAATGCCGACCGCATCGTGCTGCCCGGCGACGGCGCCTTTCCGGCCTGCGCCGCGGCGCTTTGGCGCTCGGGCTGCTTTCAGGCCATGGTCGAGGCGGTGGAGACGCGCGGCGTGCCCTTCCTCGGCATCTGCGTCGGCATGCAGTTGCTTGCCCGCAAGGGACATGAATACGAGGAAACCGACGGGCTCGGCTGGATCGACGGCGAGGTCGAGCGGATCGTCCCCTCCGACCCGTCGCTGAAGGTGCCGCATATGGGCTGGAACGATCTGGTGATCGACATGCCCCACCCGGTGCTCGACGGCATCGCGACCGGCGATCACGCCTATTTCGTGCATTCCTATCAGATGCGCATGTCCGATCCCGCGCAGCGCCTCGCGCATGTGGAGTATGGCGGCGACGTCACCGCCATCGTCGGGCGCGACACGGTGCTCGGCTTGCAGTTCCACCCGGAGAAAAGCGCCGCCACCGGCCTGCGCATGATCGCCAATTTCCTGCGCTGGCGCCCGTGACCGGCGATGCCCGCGCAAGAGCTTTTTCGCGCCAAAGCCGCATGGAGGGCATGAAACGCAATCCAGAGGTGTGAAATCGCCGCATTTCTGCATCACCGGCGGGCGTCAAATGCCCGTTTCCATTCGGCAATGACCCAAGGTCGGATTGCATCGCCCCGCACGTCATGAAATTATCCACAAAAGACTGTATCGAGCAAAACGCCATGATCCTGTACCCCGCCATCGACCTGAAAGACGGCAAGGCCGTGCGCCTGCTTCGCGGCGACATGGACAAAGCCACCGTGTTCAACGACGATCCCGCCGCGCAGGCGCTGGAATTCGTCGCCGCCGGCTGCGAATGGCTGCATCTGGTGGATCTCAACGGCGCCTTCGCCGGCGAGCCGGTCAATGCCGCTGCGGTCGAGGCGATCCTCAAGACCACCAACACCCCGGCGCAGCTTGGCGGCGGCATTCGCGACATGGCCACGATCGAGCGCTGGCTGGACAAGGGGCTCGCCCGCGTGATCCTGGGCACCGTGGCGGTGGAGAACCCCGCGCTGGTGCGCGAGGCGGCGGCCAAGTTCCCCGGCAAGATCGCCGTGGGGATCGACGCCAAGGACGGGCGCGTCGCCACCAAGGGCTGGGCCGAGGTCACCGATGTCGACGCGGTGGATCTGGCCCGGAGCTTTGAGGACGCGGGCGTGGCCGCCATCATCTACACCGACATCAACCGCGACGGTGCGATGCAGGGGCCGAATGTCGAGGCCACGGCAGCGTTGGCCCGCGCGGTGACGATCCCGGTGATCGCCTCGGGCGGGGTATCCTCGCTGAAAGACCTGCGCGCCCTGCGCGATTGCGGTGCCTCGCTGAACGGCGCGATCTCGGGCCGGGCGCTCTATGACGGCGCCATCGACCTCAAGGATGCGCTGAAGCTGCTGCGCGACTGAGGCGGCGGCGCGTGCTGCCCGTCGCCTCAGGCCGGCGCGGCGCTAGATGTCGATGTCCAGCGTCACCGGGAAATGATCCGAGGCGGTCAGCAGCGCCTCGCGCAGTTCCGGCGTCTTCCAGCAGACCGGATCGTCGAACGGATGCCAGATTCGCCATTCCGGCGCGCGCGCCCGCAGATCCGGCGAGACCATGATGTAATCCAGCATCGCCTGCATATAGCGCTTTTCGGGCGCCAGATAGAATCGCGCCGTGGTCGGCTGCGGCCCGAGCCGCGGGTGCAGCGCCAGATAGGCATGCGGATCGAAAAGCCGCGGCCCGCCGTCGCCCAGCACGATCTCCACCGAGCTGCGCCCGAACAGATCCTCGTATTCGTCGAGCCCGGGACCGTCGTTCAGATCGCCCAGCACGATCAGGCTGTCGCCCCCCGTCAGATGGGCATCGACCCGGCGGCGCAGCCAGATCGCCTGGGCAAGCTGCTTGCGCCGATTGGCGATGGCCAGCCGCATGATCTGGTCGCGGGTCTGCGCCCCGTGCGGCGCCTTGGATTTCAGATGCGCCCCGATCAGCCGCAGCACATGGCCCTGCGCGGTCACCGCCTCCACCTCCAGCGGCGGCTTCGAGAACGTCACCTTGTCCTCGGTCGCGTCGATGTCCAGGTCGATCCGGAACACCCCGTCGAAGCGCGGGGCATCGCCGCTCCTGGGGTCCCCCTCGGGGGCATGGCGCACGGTCAGCACCGCCGGATCGTAAAGCAGCGCGATCTCCTGCTGGGTGCCGTTCAGAAACCCGGTCAGCACCTCGCGAGTACGCAGATCGAAGGCTGCGGCAAAGCTCTTGAGCGCACGGGCGGTGTCGCGTCGGGAATTGCTGTCGGGCGCCTCGACTATCATCACCGCGTCGGCGTTCATCGCGGTAAAGACGATCCCCAGCGCCTCGGTCTGCTGCGCGCGGGTGATATCGTGCCGCGCCGACCAGCCGCCATCGGCCAGAAGCTGGCCGGCATCGTCGAACAGCGCGTCGAACCACTCGATATTATAGGTGGCCAGGCGCATCCCCCGCGCTCAGGCGTCCTGCCGCGCCGAGATCTCGGTCCAGGCGCGGTTGATGTCGATGAGCCGTTTTTCGGAGAGCTTCACCGCTTCCACGGGCACGCCGCGTGCCTGCATCACATCGGGATGGCTGTCGCGCACGAGCTGGCGCCAGTGGCGGCGGATCTCGTCCAGGGGCGCGTCCGGAGAGACGCCAAGCACCGCATAGGGATCGGGCGGCGCGTCGGGCACGAAACGGGCCCGCAGCGCGCGGAATTCGGGATCGGGCAGACCGAAGATGGTCGCCACCCGCTCCAGAAACTGGTCCTCTCCGGGGTGGTAATGGCCGTCGGCCATGGCGATGTGAAACAGCCCTTCCATCAGATCGCAGATCGGCCCCTGGGTGTCGTCGAACATCTGCCGGATCCGGCGGGCGTATTCCTCGAACCCCGCCACGTCCTGACGCGCCAGGTTAAAGACCCGGGCCGCCGCCTTCTCGTCCTCGGGTGCGATTCGGAACACCTCGCGGAAGGCCGCGACCTCGTTGCGCGTCACACGGCCGTCGGCCTTGGCCATCTTCGCGGAAAGCGCGATCACCGCGATGGTAAAACCCACGCTGCGCTCGGGCGGCTGCCGCAGCCGTTCGAAAACGGCGGCGAGCCCCTCGCCATTGGCCAGCGCGGAAAGCGCTTCGGTGATGCGGGTCCAGATCGACATGGGGGAATCTTACGCGCTCTCTGCGGCGCTGTCAGGGCGGATCAGAGAAATTTCTGCATCAGCACCAGATCCATCCAGCGCCCGAACTTGTAGCCGACCTGCGGCAGCCGCGCCGCCTCGCGGAACCCGATGGCGGCGTGGAATGCCACGCCGTCGGGATTTTCCGCCGAGACCCCTGCAAACAGCGAATGCACCCCCTGCCCCCGCGCCTCGGCCTCGATCGCCGTCATCAGCGCCCGACCGGCGCCGCGCCCGCGCGCCCGGGGCGACAGAATCACCGTGTGCTCCTTGGTCCGGGCATAGCCGGGCCCCGAGCGGAAGGGAAAGAAAGTGGCAAAGCCCAGAAGCTCTCCGGCCTCCTCGGCCACCTGAAAACCCGCCCCGCGCGCGGCAATATCGGCGGCCACCCCCGCTTCGGTCTTGAGCGCAGTCGAGAAGGTGATGGCGGTCTCCGCGATCCAGGGGTTCCACAGCGCCACCAGCGGGGCGGCATCCTCGGCCCGCGCCGGGCGGACGATCATTGCAGCACCCTCAGATGGCCCTGCGCCGTGCGCAGCTCGGCGCGCAGCCCGGCGGGGCCGCTCTGGAAGGACACCAGCGGCGCGTCGAGCACGGGCGCCAGAAGCGCCTCCAGCGCGGCGGCCTCGGGGTGGACGACGGCCAGCCGCTCCAGCACCGTGCCCGAGGCCGAAAGGACCGCCCCGGCGGGCACCGGGCTCAGCCATTGGATCAGCGCCGGAAACACGCCGTCGAAGGGCAGCATACCGTCCTCGGGCACCGACATGATCCAGCGCAGCCGCCCGCGCGACAGCGTCACCGGCTTTCCGGCCATCGGCAGCAGCTTCAGCGCCGCCTCCATGTCGCTCACCCGGCAGATCCACTTGTCGAGCCGCGCCGGCCCCGCGAAACGGTCGAGCCCGAACCAGCGCGCGCCCTCGGGGGGCGGGGCCGCCGGGTCGATGGCCAGCGCTTCGAGATAAAGGCCGCGCCCCAGCCCCAGAAGCTGGTTATGCGTGCCGTAGCGCGGATGCGTGCCGCCCGGCAGCAGAGGCACTCCCGCCGCCGCCTCGGCATGGGCGACCGCTTCTTCCAGGCTCTCACCCAGCACCGCGATGTGATCAAGCTGCAGCTTCATGTTCCGCCCGTTCCGTGACCGGTCCGGATTACGATAGGGTACGGTAATCGCTAAGCAAATGGCAAAAATGCGCCACGTCGCCCCAACCGGGCCCGCCACCGCGCGGATCCGCCCCGGAGCAGCGGCCCAGCACGGCAAAACGCCGGGCCCCAAAGGGCCCGGCGCTTGCAAAGATCCCGGCGCCGGATCCCAAGATCCGGACGCGCCGGACGCCGCTCAGCTCCGCGCTTCGCGGATGAGCTTGAGGATGTCCTGCGCCGCTTCGGGGATATTGGTGCCCGGGCCGAAGATCGCCTTCACGCCGGCATCGTAGAGGAACTGGTAATCCTGCTGCGGGATGACCCCGCCGCAGATCACGATGATGTCCTCGGCGCCCTGCGCCTTCAGCGCCTCGACAAGCTGCGGCGCCAGCGTCTTGTGGCCCGCCGCCTGCGACGAGATGCCGACAATGTGCACGTCGTTGTCGATGGCGTCCTGCGCGGCCTCGTCCGGGGTCTGGAACAGCGGGCCCACATCCACGTCGAAACCGATATCGGCAAAGGCCGTCGCGATCACCTTGGCGCCCCGGTCGTGGCCGTCCTGGCCCATCTTGACCACCAGCATGCGCGGGCGGCGGCCTTCTTCCTCGGCGAAATCGTCCACCGCCTTCTGGATCGCGGCAAAGCCCTCATCGCCCTCATAGGCGGCGCCATAGACCCCGGCGAGCGTCTTCACCTCGGCCCGGTGACGGCCGAACACCTTTTCCATCGCCATGCTGATTTCCCCAACCGAGGCCCGGGCGCGGGCCGCTTCCACCGCGGCGTCCAGCAGGTTGCCGCCCTCTTTCGCGCGCCGCTCCAGCTCGGACAGCGCGGCGTCGCAGGCCGCCTGATCGCGGGTCGCGCGGATTTTCTCAAGCGAGGCGATCTGCCCCTCGCGCACCTTGGCATTGTCGATATCGAGAATGTCGAGCGGATCTTCCTTGGCGAGACGGTACTTGTTCACGCCCACGATCACATCATCGCCCCGGTCGATATCGGCCTGGCGCTTGGCCGCCGTCTCCTCGATGCGCAGCTTGGGCATGCCCGAGGCCACTGCCTTGGTCATGCCGCCCATCTCATCGACTTCCTCGATGAGCTTCCACGCCGCCTCGGCCAGATCGGCGGTCAGCTTTTCGACATAGTAGGACCCCGCCATCGGATCGACCACCTTGGTCACGCCGGTCTCCTGCTGGAGAATGAGCTGGGTGTTCCGCGCGATCCGCGCCGAGAACTCGGTCGGCAGCGCGATCGCCTCGTCCAGCGCGTTGGTGTGCAACGACTGGGTGCCGCCCAGAACCGCGCTCATCGCCTCATAGGCGGTGCGGATCACGTTGTTATACGGATCCTGCTCGGCCAGCGACACGCCCGAGGTCTGGCAGTGGGTACGCAGCATCTTGGAGCGTGCGTTCTTGGCCCCGAGCTCGGTCATAATCCGGCTCCAGAGCATGCGCGCGGCGCGCAGCTTGGCGATCTCCATGAAGAAGTTCTTGCCGATGGCAAAGAAGAACGACAGCCGCCCGGCGAACTTGTCGATATCCATGCCGGCATCCATCGCCGTCTTCACGTATTCCTTGCCGTCCGCCAGCGTATAGGCCAGCTCCTGTACCAGGTTCGCGCCGGCCTCCTGCATGTGATAGCCGGAAATCGAGATCGAGTTGAATTTCGGCATCTCGTTCGAGGTGTATTCGATGATGTCCGAGATGATCCGCATCGAGGGTTCGGGCGGATAGATATAGGTGTTCCGCACCATGAACTCTTTCAGGATGTCGTTCTGAATCGTGCCCGAGAGCAACGCGCGGTCATGGCCCTGCTCTTCGCCGGTGACGATGAAGTTGGCCAGCACCGGGATCACCGCGCCGTTCATCGTCATCGAGACCGAGACCTTGTCGAGCGGGATGCCGTCGAACAGGATCTTCATATCCTCGACGCTGTCGATGGCCACGCCCGCCTTGCCGACATCGCCCACCACGCGCGGGTGGTCGCTGTCATAGCCCCGGTGGGTGGCAAGGTCGAACGCCACCGACACGCCCTGCTGCCCGGCATCCAGCGCCTTGCGGTAGAAGGCGTTCGATTCCTCGGCGGTGGAGAAGCCGGCATATTGCCGGATCGTCCAGGGGCGCCCGGCATACATCGTCGCCTTGACGCCGCGCGTGAACGGCTCGAACCCCGGCAGCTCGCCGATCTGCGGCAACCCTTCCACGTCTGCGGCGGTATAGAGCGGCTTGACCTCGATGCCTTCCAGCGTGTCCCAGGTCAGATCCTCCAGCGGGCGGCCCCGCAGCTCTTTCTCAGCGAGATTGCGCCAATCGTCCGTCTTGGCTGTCATCGGTTTGTCCTCTCTCTCTGGGAGCCGGCGGCCAGTTGATCCTGTCCTGCCCGGGCTCCGGGTCTTCTGTCAGTCGGGCCAGACCATCCGCCCCGGCACGCAGCCAGAACAGATCGTCGGCATAGCTCTCGCGCAGGCAGGCGGCCTGCTCGGCGGAAAACGGCATCCAGCGGCCCTCGCCCTCGGGCAGCACGCGCGGATCCTCGCCCCGGTCCGCCAGCAGTGCCCGCAGCCCCGCAAGATCGGGGCCGCGATGCGCCCAGATGCCGCCCGGCGGCATCGGCGGCGCAAAGCGCAGCGCCGCCGCCCGCCGCAGCAGCCGGTCCGGGCGCGAAACGAAGCGTTCGAAGGGCGTGACCAGCAGCTCGGTTCGCGGCAAGGCGCAGGCAATGTCTGCGATCACCTCGCGCCAGCCGCGCGTCTGCGCCGCCAGCGCCTTCAGCAGCGCGGCGTCGGGCAGCGCCCCGCCGCGCGCGACCAGATAGCCCAGCGCCGAGGCCCACCACATCTCGGGCGAGCGGATCTGCAGCACCGCGCGCCGCACACTGCCGAAGCCCCCCAACACCCGGGCCACCCGTGCGCCCGCGTCGGGATAGAGCCGCCGCGCCCGCAGGCAGCCGCGCGGACTGCCCAGCATGTTCTCGTCCGAGACCAGCAGCACCGCTAGCCCGCGCCGCGCCGAGGCCTCTGCCGCCAGACGGACCCGCCCCCTGGCGTGCCGCTCTGCCCCCGGGCGCAGCGCTGGTTCCATCAGCCCGTGAAGCAGCCCCTTGCGCGTGCGCCACGGCCCCCAGAAACCGATCCCCTGCCCCGCCAGCGGCACCTCGGCCCCGCGCAGGTAGGTCTGAAAGCTGGTCGAGCCCGCACGATGGGCCCCAAGGTGCAGGACAATGTCCATGGCGGACGCTCCTCATATGGGACAGACGCGGCATCATGCGCGCCTCTCCATGAGAAAGCGGTTAAGAGCGGAAAAATTCGTCGCGGCCCGCGCGAAACGCTGTGCAGAGCCCGGTCGCGCCCCTATATCTGAGGGCATGACCCGCTGGATCCCCCTTGTCGCGCTTGGATTTTTCACCCTGACGGCCAGTTTCGGCGCCGCCCAGAGCGCCGAGGCGCCCGAGGCCGGTGCGATCCGTCCCGCCGGCGAGGCGACGCTGGAAGAGTTCCTCTGGATCAACCGCCCGCTGGTGGTCTTCGCCGACAATCCCGCCGACCCCCGGTATGTGCAGCAGATGCAGCTCGTCACAGAACGGCTGGATGCGCTGACCGAACGCGATGTGGTGGTGATCACCGACACCGATCCGGCGGCACGCTCGCCGATCCGCCAGGCGCTGCGGGCGCGCGGCTTCATGTTCGTGCTCATCGCCAAGGACGGCACGGTCATCCTGCGCAAGCCGGCTCCCTGGGATGTGCGGGAAATCTCGCGCTCGATCGACAAGCAGCCGCTGCGCCAGCAAGAGGTGCGCGACCGGCGCGACCAGCTCCGGCAGTAGCGCGGCGCGGCTGCCGCGCCGGACGGGCGACAGCTCCGCCGCCGCCTGAACGGCGGCAGCGAAACAGCCCTATATCCCGGCACGGCCGTCATGGCGTTATTCGAACTCCATGATCACATCGTCCACGGCCAGGCTGTCGCCCGGACCCGCGTTGATCTTCTTGACCACGCCCTTGCGCTCGGCGCGTAGGATGTTCTCCATCTTCATCGCCTCGACGGTGCAGAGCGCCTGACCCTCCTGCACCTCGTCGCCCTCGGCCACATCGACCTTCACGATCAGACCCGGCATCGGGCAGAGCAGCAGCTTGGACGTGTCCGGCGGCAGCTTTTCGGGCATCAGACGGGCCAGTTCGGCCTGACGCGGCGTGCGCACGTTGACCTTCAGATCGGCGCCGCGGCTGCGGATGCGGAACCCGCCCGAAATCTTGCCGACCTTCAGAACCAGCGGACGCCCGTCCACCGACATATGGGCCAGAGACTTGCCCGGCGTCCAATCGCCATCGACCCGGATCGCGGCCCCGTCCGCAAAGGTCACGGTGGCGCCCGCCTTGTCGGCGTCGATGGTGACATCAAAGCTCTCGCCCTGAAGCGTCACGTTCCAGACCGTGCCGACCTTGCGCTCGTGGTTGTCGAGCGTCCCCGAAATCCGCGCACGGCGAATCTCGGCAACCCGGTTCATCGCCGCCGCCGCCGCCGCGATGTCGCGCAGCTTGGGCTCGGAAAGCGTCACCCCGTCGAACCCCTCGGGATATTCCTCGGCGATGAAGGCGGTCGAGATATTGCCGGTGACAAAGCGCTCGTGGTCCATCACCGCCGCGACGAAGGGCAGGTTGTGGCCGATGCCCTCGACCTCGAAACTGTCCAGCGCGTTGCGCATGGTCTCGATCGCTGCCTCGCGGGTCGGTGCCCAGGTGCAGAGCTTGGCGATCATCGGGTCGTAATACATCGAGATCTCGCCGCCCTCGTAGACGCCGGTATCGTTGCGCACGATGCCCTCGCCCAGCGCGCCCTCGGCAGGCGGGCGGTAGCGGGTCAGACGGCCGATGGAGGGCAGGAAGTTGCGGTAGGGATCCTCGGCGTAAAGCCGGTTCTCGATGGCCCAGCCGTTGATGGTCACATCGTCCTGGGTGATGCTCAGCGGCTCGCCATTGGCGACGCGGATCATCTGCTCCACCAGGTCGATGCCGGTGATCAGCTCGGTCACCGGGTGTTCCACCTGAAGGCGGGTGTTCATTTCCAGGAAGTAGAAGTTCTTGTCGCCATCGACGATGAATTCCACCGTGCCGGCAGAGGTGTAATCCACCGCCTTGGCCAGCGCGACGGCCTGCTCGCCCATCGCCTTGCGGGTCTCGGGATCGAGGAAGGGCGACGGCGCCTCTTCCACCACCTTCTGGTTCCGCCGCTGGATCGAGCATTCGCGCTCGTTCAGCCACAGCCCGTTGCCATGCGCGTCGCAAAGCACCTGGATTTCGATGTGGCGCGGCTGCGTGACGAATTTCTCGATAAAGATCCGGTCGTCGCCGAAGGAGCTGGCCGCCTCGTTCTTGGACGACTGGAAGCCTTCGCGCGCCTCGGTGTCGTTCCAGGCGATCCGCATGCCCTTGCCGCCGCCGCCGGCGCTGGCCTTGATCATCACCGGATAACCGATGTCGTTCGAGATCTTCACCGCCTCGTCCGCATCCTCGATCAGCCCCATATAGCCGGGCACGGTGCTGACACCGGCTTCCTGAGCCAGCTTCTTCGAGGTGATCTTGTCGCCCATCGCCTCGATGGCGCCCTTGGGCGGTCCGATGAAGGCGACGCCGGCGGCCTCGAGCGCATCGGCGAATTTCGGGTTCTCGGACAGGAAGCCATAGCCCGGGTGTACCGCCTGTGCGCCGGTCTGCTTGATGGCGTCCATGATCTTGTCGATGATGATATAGGACTGGTTCGCGGGCGGCGGGCCGATATGCACCGCCTCGTCGGCCATCTCGACATGCAGCGCGTGCTTGTCGGCATCGGAGTAGACGGCCACCGTCTTGATGCCCATCTTGCGCGCGGTCTTGATGACCCGGCAGGCGATCTCGCCACGGTTGGCGATCAGGATCTTATCGAACATACTCTGTCCCTTTCATTGCATCTTGCGGCCTGCGGACGCCCGGGCGCACGCGGCATGAACACGAAAACGGCCACCGGGGCGCATCGCCCCGGTGGCCGGTTCAGAAAAATGCGCGCGGCACGCGGCCGCGCGATGGATCAGCGTCTCAGCAGCGCGACGGGTAGCGCTGGCAATAGGCGATGTTGCCGGCCGCGCCGACAACGGCGCCGGTCGCGAGGTCGCCATCGACGGCGACAGCGGTGGCCGCACCGGCCCCTGCGCCGATGAGCGCCTGTTCGCCCAGCGTGTCGCCGCAGGCCGAGAGCCCGGCCAGCGCCGCGCCGAGAGTGAGGAATTTGACGATCTGCATTGTTCTCCGTCCCTAATGGATTTGACTGCCGATGCAGCCATAACCCACAGAACGACCCTCGGGTTCCAGCCCGATTTCCGCCACAGAGCGTGATCGGCAAGCCTTTGCCGATCAAGGATTTTCCGGTCTGAAACGGGAAAAACGGACGACGGGCCAGGGGATGTACCACGTCGTCCGCAAGGGGAAGGGTAACGGTGAATGAAAGGTGCCCTACGGAGACACCGAACAACTCGCAACACGGTTAGATTGCCCGAGTCGCCCGACCCCGCATAGAAGAAGCTGGCCGCCGCAGAGACATCGGCGCGGTTTCGCGCAAACTCGCCTTCCGGTGGCAAGATCACGCCCATTCCTCGCCCTCCTCGAACGCATCGGGAAAGGCCGCGCGGGCCGCCTGCTCGTCGATGATCAGCAGCGCGTCATAGCTTTCGGGATCGAACGGATCGTCATAGGGCAGCACTTCGCGCCCGAAGAGCCAGCTCAGCCGCCCGGCGTCGAGATTGCCGCGTTCAAAGGGTTCGGTGCCAAAATAGGCCCAGAGCGACGCCATGAAGGCAAGATCCGCGCGCTTGTCCACGGATTTGCGGTCGCGATAGCGCTCGCGCCGGACCAGCGGGGTGACCCCCTTGGGATTGGCCCGGCGAATGGTGAACTGGAAGTCGGTGCCGGGAAGGCGCCCGGGGAAACCGCGATGCTTCAGCATGACACGCTCTCCCCGGCCGGACCAAAGCCCCCGGCACCGCTGTGGGTGACCCCGTCAGGGAACCGGCGCTCAGCTCCCCTGAGACTGATTGTTGTTCTGGTTGTTATTCTGATTGTTGTTCTGGTTCTGGGTGTTTTCACGGTTCTGGTTCTGGTTGCCGGAGCCCGTGCCGGTGTCGGTATCGTCACCGCCGTCGTCACTGCCGCCACCGGCACCGCCCGATGTGCTGCCGTCGCCGCCGGCGGCCATTCCGGTTGCCGCGGGCGCATAGGCCACGGGAACGCAGACCTCGCCCTGCAGAACGTAATCGCCGGGGCAATAAAGCGCATTGCCGAATTTGTCGGCGATGGGCTCCGGCCCGACCGGCACCGGAACGGGCTCGCTTTGCGTACAGGCGAGCAGCCCGCCCGAGGCGAGCAATGTGAGAAGGATGTTACGTGCGTGCATGTCACTGTCCCCGCGACAATCGTGGATGAGAGCGATTCAGCGCATTCTGCGCAGGATCGGGGACCATGGTAACCGGGTCGTGAGAAAATGTCATGAAGTCCGTCTCTTACAGACGGAAAAACACGAGCTGAGGGGACGAAGACACGCCCAGCCCGCAGCGGCGCCACGGCGCCCGAAAGGGGGACGGGCCGAAGGGCCCGTCCCGAAGTCCGGTTACTTGTACTTACCGGTGTAGACGGGCTCGACGCTGATCGGCTCGGGATCGACCACGACGAACTCTTCTTCCTGCTGACCGCCGCAAGCGGTGAGGCCGAAGTAAAGGCCCAGCATGGCAAGAACTTTGATGCTCTTGGACATCTCTTTCTCCTGTCAGGTTCAACGAAACCGACAGGACCTGTCGGCCCTGCCTGTCCTCGTTCCGAGGTAACGATTGCTTGGGTGCAATCGTTTTCGACCATATCCGAAACAGGGCGTGAAAGATATTGGGCCCGCACGCAGACGCCAACCTGTGACTCGAAAGCCGCATTCACTTGTCCACATGAGAAACGGCTCGCAAGATGTTGTGGAAACATCAGAAAGCCTCCCAGATGCAGAGACCGTCCCGAAGGCTGTAGGCCTCGAAATATTGCCGGACACTCGGCGAAGGATCGCCGAATTCGACCGGCTCCGCCATGAGCGAGATCACGATCCGCGCGGCTGCGGGCGTGGCCTCGGCAAGCTCCGGCGCGGCGATGTCCTGGCAGAGAAAATCCATATCTGCCGCCACCTCCTCATATGGGCGCGGCTGCGCGCCGCCGATTTCAGGCGCGAGAAAGCGGAACCGGTAGATCGCCCCGCCGCCGGGATCGTCCCACAGCATCTCGTGAAAGGCGACCGGCATGCCCGAGGGCACGGTCACCGTCTCATCCAGCGCCAGCGCAGACGCAGGGCCAGCCAGGCAAAGCGCCAGCATCAGCGCCCTGGGCCCCTTCCCGACCCGCATCGTCATGCCGCCCACCCGATCCAGCGGGCGCGGTTGCCGCGATCTTCCAGCACCGCCGCGATGCGCGCTTCGGCCACCGCGCGCGGCGCGGCGCCGTCGAGCTGCCCGCCGGCGCGCAGTACGAGCCCCTCCGGTGTCTCGCGCAGCGACACGCAGGGCGAGAACCCCCGCAGATCCTGCAACGCGCGCCAGAGATCCTGGCGCACCTGATGCGCCAGCCTCCCCTTGCGGGCGACACGCGGCAGCCGGGTCTCGACGCTCAGGTCGAAACGCGGCGGCCAGCGCCGGGCAAGGGTCAGCGCCTCGCCGTCCCGCTGCATATGCCAGCCCCTGTGGCCCATCACTCCTCCCCGGACCGGCTCAGAGCGGGATATTGTCGTGCTTCTTCCACGGATTGCTGAGCTTCTTGTTGCGCAGCATGGCAAAGGCACGGCTCACCCGGCGACGGGTCGAGCGCGGCTGGATCACCTCGTCGATGAACCCGCGTTCGGCCGCCACGAAGGGGTTGGCGAAACGATCTTCGTAATCCTGCGTGTGCTTGGCGATCTTCTCGGCATCGCCCAGATCGGCACGGTGGATGATCTCGGTCGCGCCCTTGGCGCCCATCACCGCGATCTCGGCCGTCGGCCAGGCATAGTTCACATCGCCGCGCAGATGTTTGGAGGCCATCACGTCATAAGCCCCGCCATAGGCCTTGCGGGTGATCACCGTCACCTTCGGCACCGTCGCCTCGCCATAGGCGAAGAGCAGCTTGGCACCGTGCTTGATGACGCCGCCGTATTCCTGGCCGGTGCCCGGCAGGAAGCCCGGCACGTCCACAAAGGTCAGGATCGGAATCTCGAAACAGTCGCAGAACCGCACGAACCGCGCGGCCTTTTTCGAGCTGTCGATGTCGAGACAGCCCGCCAGCACCATCGGCTGGTTCGCCACCACGCCCACGGTCTGGCCTTCCAGGCGGATGAAGCCGGTGATGATGTTCTTGGCGTGCTCTTCCTGGATCTCGTAGAAATCGCCCTCGTCCGCGACCTTCAGGATCAGTTCCTTCATGTCATAGGGCTGGTTGGCGTTTTCCGGGATGATCGTGTCGAGCGAATTTTCCACCCGGTCCACATCGTCGAAGAAGGGTCGCACGGGCGGCTTTTCGCGATTGTTGAGCGGCAGGAAATCGACCAGGCGCCGCACCTCGGCCAGCGCCTCGACATCGTTTTCGAAGGCGCCGTCGGCGACCGAGGATTTCTTGGTGTGGGTGGAGGCCCCGCCCAGCTCCTCGGCGGTCACCACCTCGTTGGTCACGGTCTTCACCACGTCGGGGCCGGTGACGAACATGTAAGAGGTGTCTTTCACCATGAAGATGAAATCGGTCATGGCGGGCGAATAGACCGCGCCGCCGGCGCAGGGGCCCATGATGACCGAGATCTGCGGGATCACGCCCGAGGCCTCGATATTGCGCTGGAAGATCTCGGCATAACCGGCCAGCGAGTCGACGCCCTCCTGGATCCGCGCACCGCCGGAATCGTTGAGACCGATCACCGGGGCGCCGTTCTGCACTGCCATATCCATGATCTTGCAGATCTTCATCGCATGGGTGGCCGAGACAGAGCCGCCCAGAACGGTGAAGTCCTGGCTGAAGACATAGACCATGCGGCCATTGATCGTGCCCCAGCCGGTGACCACGCCATCGCCATAGGGACGGTTCTTTTCCATGCCGAAATCGGTGCAGCGATGGGCGACGAACATGTCGTATTCTTCGAAACTGCCCTCGTCGAGCAAGAGCTCGATCCGTTCGCGCGCGGTCAGCTTGCCCTTGGCATGCTGCGCATCAATCCGCTTCTGGCCCCCTCCGAGCCGCGCCCCGCTGCGGCGCTCTTCCAGTTCGTGCAGAATGTCTTTCATGGCCGTCCCTTTCGTTTGGCAGGACCATACAGAGGCGGCATGGCCGCTCAAGTCAAATTCGGCAAATTTGCAAATTGTGGAAAGAGTCAAATTTGCGAAACGCAAAATCGCAAAATCACCTCATCCGCGTGCGCCGAATGGACATTTCCCCGTTTCGGCCCTACCCCTTTCTCCATGCAAACCGCGCCTCTGGTCCGTTTTCTGGACCGCACGACTCCGCCGCATATTGTCACACTTATCCTGCTGGCAGGTTTATCCGCGCTTGCGATGAACGTCTTTTTGCCCTCGCTGCCCAACATGACGGCGCATTTCAACACCGAATATCGCCTGATGCAGCTTTCGGTCGCGATCTACCTGGGCGTGAACGCGGTTCTGCAGATCCTCATCGGACCCGTCTCCGACAAGTTCGGGCGCCGCCCGGTGATTCTCTGGGGGCTCGGGCTGTTCCTGGTGGCGACGCTGGGCTGCATCTTTGCCCCCAACGTGGCGGTTTTCCTCGCCTTCCGCATGTGTCAGGCGGTGATCGTCACCGCCATGGTGCTGTCGCGCGCGGTGGTGCGTGACATGGTTTCGCAGGATCAGGCCGCCTCGATGATCGGCTATGTCACCATGGGGGTCGCCGTGGTGCCGATGGTCGGCCCGGTTTTCGGCGGCGTGCTGGACCAGATGTTCGGGTGGCAGGCCAGCTTCTGGATGCTCTTCGTGCTTGGCGCCCTCATCCTCTGGCTGAGCTGGCGCGATCTGGGCGAGACCTCGCGCGCCAGCAGCCTGTCGCTCGCGCGGCAGTTCCGCGAATATCCCGAACTGCTGCGCAGCCCGCGGTTCTGGGGCTATGCGCTGACCGCCGCCTTCTGCTCGGGCGCCTTCTTCGCCTATCTCGGCGGCGCCCCTTTCGTCGGCTCGCAGGTGTTTGGCCTCGACCCCGCCACGCTGGGCTTTTTCTTCGGCGTGCCGGCGGTGGGCTATTTCACCGGCAACGGGCTGTCGGGGCGGTTCTCGGCCCGGGTCGGCATCAACCGGATGATTCTCTGGGGCTGCCTGATCAATGCCGGCGGGCTGGGGATGGCGCTGCTGGCCTTCGCTTTCGGCTTCCAGTCGGAATGGACCTTCTTCGGCTTCATGGCCTTTGTCGGGCTCGGCAACGGCATGACCATCCCCAACGCCACCTCCGGCTCGCTGTCGGTGCGTCCGCATCTGGCGGGCACCGCCTCGGGCCTCGGCGGCGCGATCATGATCGGCGGCGGCGCGGCGCTGTCGGCGCTCGCGGGCGCACTGCTGAAACCCGGCACCGGCGCCTGGCCGCTGCTCTGGCTGATGTTCGCCACCGGCGCCGCCTCCATCGTCGCCATCCTCATGGTGATCCGCCGCGAACGCCGGCTGCGGGGCCTGGGAACGCTCTGACCTCCGCCACATGAGGGCTGGACCTCGCCCGCTGGATTTGCAAAGTAGCTCCCCACCCGACGCTAATCTGCAAACGGGCACGGAGGGGATCATGGCCACACGCAAGCTCTATGCGGGCGCCAAGCTGCGCGACCTGCGCGGACGGCTCGGGCTGACGCAAAAGGATTTTGCCGCCAAGCTGGGGATTTCGCTGCCCTATCTGAACCAGATGGAGAACAACAACCGCCCGGTCTCGACCACGGTGGTGCTCGCACTGGCGCAGGAATTCGGCTTCGACGTGACCGAGCTGGGCCAGGGCGACAGCGAGCGGCTGGTCTCGGACATGCGCGAGGCGCTGGCAGACCCGGTCTTCGGCGAAACGCCGCCGCTGGCCGATCTGCGGCTCACCGCGTCAAACGCCCCGGCCCTCGCCCGCGCCTTCCTCGAACTGCACCGCGCCTATCGCCAGACCCACGAACGGCTGGCCTCGCTCGACGAGGCGCTGGGGCGCGAAGGCGCGCAGCTCCAGCCCTCGCCCTGGGAAGAGGTGCGCGATTTCTTTCACTATTGCGACAATTACATCGACGCGGTGGACCGTGCGGCCGAGCATTACGCGCAGCACCTCGCCGGCGATATGCGCGCCGCGGTGATCGCCCGCCTGCGCGAACGCGGCATCGCGGTCGAGATCACCCAGACCGCCACGCTGCGCGCCTACGATCCCGAGCGCCGGCAGCTCACGCTCTCCGGTCTGGTGCCGCCCGAGACCCAGACCTTTCAGCTTCTGGTACAGATCGCTCTGCTGCGGCAGAACGACCTTCTGGAAGCGACGCTGGATCTGGCCCGGTTCCAGTCCGACGCCGCCCGCGCCATCGCCAAGCTGGGGCTGGCGAATTACTTCGCCGGCGCCGCGCTGATGCCCTATGGCCGGTTTCTTGCCGCAGCCCAGGAGACGCGCCACGACCTGGAACTGCTCGCCGCGCGTTTCGGCGCCTCGATCGAGCAGGTGGCGCATAGGCTCTCGACGCTGCAGCGGCCCGGCGCCAAGGGCATCCCCTTCTTCTTCGCCCGGGTCGATCAGGCGGGCACGATCACCAAGCGGCACTCGGCCACACGGCTGCAATTCGCCCGCTTCGGCGGCGCCTGCCCGCTGTGGAACGTGCACCGCGCCTTCGAGACGCCGGGCCGCTTCCTGCGCCAGCTCGCCGAGACGCCGGACGGGGTGCGCTATGTGCTGCTGGCCCGCGACGTCACCAAGCGCGGCGGCCATTTCGGCGCCCCCGTCCGGCGCTATGCCATGGCACTCGGATGCGAGGTGAAGCATGCGGGCGCGCTGGTCTATGCGGACGGGCTCGACCTGGGCCGCGACGGCGCCTTCGAACCCATCGGCATCTCCTGCCGGATCTGCGAGCGCACCGATTGCCACCAGCGCTCGGTGCCGCCGCTGGAAAAGCGGCTGTCGATCCATCCCGAACGGCGTGAAGTGGTGCCCTACTCGCTGGAATAGCCCGGTTTGCGACGCGGTGGGCAAATTGCCCACCCTACCTTGCCCGGCATGACAGGCGCCGTGCTTGCGGATGCCTCCGGCGGGCGTATTGGGAAAGAGAAGAAGCACAAGGGTGCGCCCCTGCCCCTTCTTCTCTTTGCAAATCCGCAAAAGAAACCTTGCGACACCGGCGCGGGACCGCCGGGCGCTTGCGACCACAGACATGGCGGAGTAAAGCGGGCGGGACGTATTCAGGACAACGGAGACCCCCGATGTCGATCGACACCGATACCGCCGCCCGCGTGGCGAAACTTGCCCGGATCCGGGTGGAGGACGACCAGCTTCCCGCGCTGGCGCAGGAGTTTTCCAATATCCTCGATTTCATCGAACAGCTGAACGAGGTGGATGTGGAGGGCGTCGAGCCCATGGTCTCGGTCACGCCGATGCGGCTCAAGCGCCGTCAGGACGGGGTGACCGATGGTGGCATGCAGGACAAGATCCTGTCCAACGCCCCCGATGCCCGCGAGGGCTTTTTTGCCGTGCCGAAGGTGGTGGAATGAGCGATCTGACGAAGCTGAAAGTGGCCGGGGCGCGCGACGCGCTGCGCGCCGGCGATGTGACCTCGGTCGAGCTGACCGAAGCCTGCCTTGCGGCCATCGAGGGCGCGGGCGCGCTCAACGCCTTTGTGCACAAGACCCCCGAGATCGCGCTGGAGCAGGCCAGGGCCGCCGATGCCCGCATCAAGGAAGGCGAGGCGCCGTCGATGTGCGGCATCCCCATGGGGATCAAGGATCTTTTCTGCACCAAGGGCGTGGCCAGCCAGGCGGCGAGCCGCATTCTCGAAGGTTTCCGGCCGGAATACGAATCCACCGTCACCACGCAGCTTTTCGACGCCGGCGCGGTCATGCTGGGCAAGCTCAACATGGACGAGTTCGCCATGGGGTCCTCGAACGAGACCTCGTGCTACGGCAACGCGGTGAACCCCTGGCGGCGCGGCAATGACGACACCGCCCTCACCCCCGGCGGCTCCTCGGGCGGCTCGGCGGCGGCGGTGGCGGCGGATCTCTGCCTCGCGGCGACCGGCACCGACACCGGCGGCTCGATCCGCCAGCCCGCCGCCTTCACCGGCATCACCGGCATCAAGCCGACCTACGGGCGCTGCTCGCGCTGGGGCATCGTGGCCTTTGCCTCCTCGCTCGACCAGGCGGGCCCGATGACCAAGGACGTGCGCGACGCGGCCATTCTGCTTCAGGCCATGTGCGGCCACGACGCCAAGGACAGCACCTCCGCCGACCTTCCGGTCCCGGATTTCGAGGCGATGCTCACCGGCGACATCAAGGGCAAGACCATCGGCATCCCGCGCGAATACCGCATGGAGGGCATGCCCGAGGAGATCGAGGCGCTCTGGACCAGAGGCCGCGAGATGCTGGCCGATGCGGGCGCGAAGATCGTCGATATCTCGCTGCCGCACACGAAATACGCGCTGCCCGCCTATTACGTGATCGCGCCCGCCGAAGCCTCGTCGAACCTCGCGCGCTATGACGGGGTGCGCTACGGCCATCGCGCCAGGCTCGCCTCGGGCGAGGGCATCAACGACATGTACGAAAAGACCCGCGCCGAGGGCTTCGGCCACGAGGTGCAGCGCCGCGTGATGGTCGGCACCTATGTGCTGTCGGCGGGCTTCTACGACGCCTACTACAATCGCGCCCGCAAGGTCCGCACGCTGATCAAGAAGGACTTCGAGGAGGCCTTTGCCGCGGGCGTCGATGCGATCCTGACGCCTGCCACGCCCTCCGCCGCCTTCGGGCTCGGCGAGATGCAGGAGGCCGATCCGGTGCAGATGTATCTCAACGACGTGTTCACCGTCACCGTGAACCTCGCCGGGCTTCCGGGCGTCAGCGTTCCGGCGGGTCTGGACAAGCAGGGCCTGCCGCTGGGGCTGCAACTGATCGGACGCCCGTGGGAGGAAGGCGATCTGCTGAATACCGCCTACGCGCTGGAGCGCGCCGCCGGGTTTGTGGAAAAACCCGCGAAATGGTGGTAAGACCGCTCAAAACAAGGGTGACGGGCAGAACAGAACAATGAAAAACGTATTCCTTTGCGGTGTGGCAGCGCTGGCGCTGTCGGCATGTTCGCCCTCCGTGCCGGACAGCGGTACGGGGGTCGGGTTCGAAGACTACCGGACCTATTCGCAACGCCAGCTCGACGCGCAGCGCCAGGCCAGCAGTCAGATGACCGTGCAGCCGCCCACCGCGGTCGAAAGCCGGACACTCGACGATGCAGACACGCGCGCCGCAGCGACCGCCGCCGCGCAGAACTCCGGCGTGGCCCCGGTCGAGGCCTCGCCCTCGAACCCCGCGCCGCAGGTGGTGACCAATGCCGCGGGTATTTCGAACGAGAACAATTTCGAGGCGGTCTCGGCCGAACGCGACATTCAGGCCGACGCGGCGCTGATCGCGCAGAACCGCGCGCAGTACCAGCTCATCACCCCGACCGACCTGCCGCCGCGCCCGGACAGCGACGCGCCCAATATCGTGGAATACGCCCTGCGCACGACCAACCCGGTCGGCGTGACGCTCTACAAGCGCTCGGGCCGCTATGACGGCAACCGCATCTCGCGGGCCTGCGGCGCCTACAACTCCTCCGATCTCGCGCAGGAGGCATTCCTCTCCATGGGCGGGCCCGACCGGGACCGCAAGGGGCTCGACCCCGATGGCGACGGCTTTGCCTGCGCCTGGGATCCCGCGCCGTTCCGCGCGGCGCGCGGCGGCTGACCCCGCTCTGGCATCCCAGCGACAATTTCGGCCCGCGCCGGCTTGGCGTGCGGCCGGATCTGGTCGTGCTGCACTACACCGCCATGGAATGCGCCGAGGCGGCGCGCGACTGGCTCTGTGATCCTGCCTCCAACGTCTCTGCGCATTATGTCCTGGGCCGCCATGGCACCTGCTGGCAGCTCGTGCGCGAGGATATGCGCGCCTGGCATGCCGGGCTCGGCGCCTGGGGCAGCGTCGAGGAGGTCAACTCGCGCTCGATCGGGATCGAGATCGCCAATACCGGGTTCGAACCCTTTCCCGAACCGCAGATGGCCGCCCTGGAAACACTGCTCGCAGGCATCCTCGCTCGCTGGGGGATCCCGCCGGACCGGGTGATCGGCCATTCCGACATGGCCCTGGGACGCAAGATCGACCCCGGCCCGCGCTTCGACTGGGCGCGCCTCGCCCGCCGGGGCCTGGCGATCCGCCCACAAGCGGCAGCCCCCGGCGATTTCCACGCCGATGCGCGCCGCTTCGGCTATGTCTTCACCGAAGACCAGCACCCGGCACTGCTGACCGCCTTCCGCGCCCGCTTCCGCCCCGGCGCCGACGGGCCGCTCGATACCGCCGACCGCGCAATCATGGCCGGGCTCGCCGCCCGCTCGCCGGCGGTCTGACGCTTCCCCTTTCATCTTTCCGCCAAATACTCCGGGGGGCCGCGCGCCCCGGCGCGCGCGGGGCAGCGCCCCCTTTACCCCGCCCGAGGACGCGCTACCGTCGCCCCGGACATCAACACCCGGAGGATTCCCCCATGAAGATCATCTGGCTCGGCCACGGCTCCTTTCGCATCGAGATCGCGGATCAGGTGCTGCTCATCGACCCCTGGCTCGACGGCAACCCGATGATGCCCGAGGACCGTCACGACGAGGCGCTCGCCGGCGCGACGCAGATTCTCGTCACCCATGGCCATTTCGACCACACCAAGGACATCGTCGCGCTCTCGCAAAAGACCGACCTGCCGGTTTCGGGCATCTTCGAACTGGCCGGGCTGCTGACCGCACAGGGCGCCAAGGCGGGCCATGCCTTCAACAAGGGCGGCACCGTCAGCTTCGGCGACGTTTCGGTCACGATGGTCCCCGCCTCGCACAGCTCGTCCATGCAGGTGGACGGGCTGACCACCTATACCGGCATGGAAACCGGCTTCATGATCCGCGGCGAGGGCAAGACGCTCTATTTCTCCGGCGACACCACGATCATGGCGGACATGGCCTGGATGGGGGAATATTTCAAACCCGACATCGGCATCCTCTCCGCCGGTGGCTATTACACCATGGATATGGAGATGGCCGCCTGGGCGGCGAAAACCTATTTCGACTTCAAGACGGTGATCCCCGGCCATTACCGCACCTTCCCGGCGCTGGCGCAATCGGCCGAGGCGCTGGCCGCCGGGCTGCCCGGGGTCGATGTGATCGAACCGCAGGTGCTGTCGCCCATCGTCCTCTGACCGCCGCGCCCGCGCCTTTCCCGGCTTCCGGAGCCGCGCCCGCCCGCCTATACTGCTGCCAAAAGCGCAGAGGCGAGCATGACAGACAAGGCGCGGGCGCACCCGCTCAACGTGATGATCGTCGGTCAGGCCGGGCGGCTGCAATACGAGGCGATCCTCTTCGCGGTCTCGCTGGCGGCCACCACGCCGAAGAGCCGGGTGCAGCTCTATGTCGCCGAGCCGCAACCGGGCCCGCGCTGGCAGAGCGATCCGCGCATCCGGGACGACGAGCTCCGCGCATTGCTGGAAGCGCAGGGGGTGCGGTTCCTGCCCTTCGAAAGCCGGCATTTCGGTGGGGATTACCCCTATGGCAACAAGATCGAGGCGCTGCTGGAACTGCCCGAGGGCGCGCCCTTCGTGTTCTTCGACACCGACACGCTGGTGCTGGACGATCTGAGCGCGGTGCCCTTCGATTTCGCACGCCCCTCCGCCTCGATGAAACGCGAAGGCACCTGGCCGCAGATCGAGCTTTACGGCCCCGGCTACACCCGGACCTGGAAGGCGCTTTACGACCGTTTCGGGCTCGATTTCGAAAGCTCGCTCGATCTCTCCTGGCCGGATGAATACTGGCAGCGCTATCTCTATTTCAACGCCGGGTTCTTCTATTACGAATGCCCGCGCAAGTTCGGCCGGCGGTTCCTCGATTACGCGCTGGAGATCCGCGACGACCCGCCCCCCGAGTTGATCTGCCAAAGCCTCGACCCCTGGCTCGACCAGATCGCCCTGCCGCTGGTGATCCATTCCTTCGGCGGCGGGCGCCACACGCTGCCCGAAGGGCTGCTGGACGGCCGGGTCACCTGCCATTACCGCACCCTGCCGCTGCTTTACGCGCGCGAGCCCGACGCGGTGGTGGCGTTTCTCGAAGAGATCGCGGCGCCCAACAAGATCAAGAAACTGCTCAAGCAATACGAGCCGATCAAGCGCATGCTCTATCAGGGCCGCGGCCACAAGGCGCGCGCGCTTTTCGATCGCGACGACCTGCCGCGCCGCGAACAGGCGATCCGCAATGCGTTGAAACGCGAGGGGTTCTGGATGCGCTGAGCGCCGCTCAGTCGCGCCGGAACTTCCCTAGCAGCCGGGTCCAGCCGCCGGGCACCAGCACCAGCGCCAGCGCGAAGCCGGTGGCGAAGCCGCCCAGATCGGCCACCCAGTCCTGGCTGCCCCCGAAAATCAGGCCAAAGACAAGCTGGATGAACAGCAGCATTCCGATCAGCGAAAACGCCCGGATCTGCTGCGCTCCCATCTGCCCGAGCCGCAGCCAGAGCAGATAGGTGAAGGCCCCGATCAGCCCGTAGACCGGCGGAAACGCCCCGATCAGCGGCATGCGTGTCTCGAGCAGCAGCCCATACGCCAGCGCGCCGCCCAGCGTCGCGGCGAAAAAGATCGCCAGCGTGCGCAGCGCGCCCAGCGCCTCCGCCACCATCTTGCCCATGGCCAGCAGCATCACCCCGGCAAAGAGCGCATGGGTGAAATTGCCGTGCACGAACGGGTAGCTGAACAGCCGGATCACATGCTGCACCGGAAACTGCCCGGTCTGGATCATCCATTGCAGCACCGGCGCGGAAAAGGCGAAGCGCTCCATCGCGTCGATGCGCCATCCCACGGCGCCCGGCCCGCCGACAAAGCCGTAGGCGCCCAGCGACAACACCGCCTCCGCGCCCACGATGACGATGAAAAGCGCCATCACCACGGGCGGCATCGGGTTCAGGGGCGGTTCGTTATGCGGATGCACCATGGCGGGCTCTTTCTTGACGGCATGTCGGGGCATGGGTAAGCCAGCGCCACCCGAATATCCAGACGGAGTATGGCCCATGTCCGAGGCGGCCCAGAACAATCCCGCCTTCACCCCGCGCGTGTTTTCCGGCATCCAGCCATCCGGAGGCCTGACGCTCGGCAACTACCTCGGCGCGATCAAGCGCTTCGTGGACATGCAGGACAGCGGAATCGAGACGATCTATTGCGTCGTCGATCTGCACGCGATCACCGTCTGGCAGGACCCCGAGGCGTTGACCCGGCAGACCCGCGAACTGACCGCGGGCTACCTTGCCGCCGGGCTCGACCCCGCGAAATCCATTCTTTTCAATCAGTCCCAGGTGGCCGAGCACGCGCAGCTTGCCTGGATCTTCAACTGCGTCGCCCGCATGGGCTGGATGAACCGGATGACGCAGTGGAAGGACAAGGCGGGCAAACATGCCGAGAAAGCCTCACTGGGGCTCTTTGCCTATCCCGCGCTGATGGCCGCCGACATCCTGATCTACCACGCCACCCATGTGCCGGTGGGCGAGGACCAGAAACAGCATGTGGAACTGACGCGCGACATCGCGATCAAGTTCAACCACGATTTCAAGACCGAGTTCTTCCCCATCACCGAGCCGGTGATCGAGGGGGCTGCGACGCGGGTCATGTCGCTGCGCGACGGCTCTAAGAAGATGTCGAAATCCGACCCGTCGGACGCCTCGCGCATCAACATGACCGACGATGCGGATGCCATCGCCAAGAAGATCCGCAAGGCCAAGACCGACCCGGAGCCCCTGCCCTCCGATCTCGACGGGCTGGAGGGGCGGCCCGAGGCGCGCAACCTCGTCAATATCTACGCAGCCCTGGCCGAAATGCCCGCCGCGCAGGTCATGACCGAGATGGGCGGCAAGCCGTTTTCCGAGTTCAAGCCGCTGCTCGCCGATCTGGCGGTGGCCAAGCTGGCGCCGATCTCGTCGGAGATGGCGCGCTATATGGAAGATCCGGCGGAGATCGACCGCATCCTGAAAGACGGCTCCGACCGCGCCCGCGCGATTGCCGCGCCGATCCTCAAGAAGACCTACGAGATCGTCGGCATGGTGGGCGCGGGGGCCTGACCCCGGCGCCTAGCGCAAGGCAAACACACCGACCGAGCCCGCCCGCCGTGGCGGGCTCTGCCCTTTCACGGCGTCGGTTGCGGCGGCGGTGAAAAGCGGCGCCCGGTCTGCCAGCAACGGGCGTAGCGCGGGGCGCGGCGGCACCGGGGTGACCCGCTCGGGCGCTTTGGCAAAACCCATATCCATCAGTTGCGTCACATGCGCGGTACGTTCCACCGAGGAACCCGCCCCCATCACCGTCACGATCAGCCATCTGTCACCGCGCCGGGCCGAGGCGGTCAGGTTGTAGCCCGCCGCGCTTGTGTAGCCGGTTTTGATCCCGTCGGCGCCCTCATAGGCCCCCAGAAAGCGCCGGTTGGTGTGCAGGATCTCGCGCCCCGCCGCCTGTGCCTGTTGCTGGCGGAAAAGATCGAAGAACTGCGGGAAATCGAGGGCGAGCTGCCGCCCGAGCAGGCTCATATCGCGCGCGGTGGAATAGTGCCCTTCCGCCGTCAGCCCGTGGGCATTGCGAAACCGCGTGTTGCGCAGGCCCATCCTCCGCGCCGCCTCGTTCATCCGCGCGACGAAATCCGTCTCGCTGCCCGCCACCGCCTCGGCCAGCGCCGTGGCCGCGTCATTGGCCGACCGCACCGCCGTCGCGGTGATGAGATCGCGCACCGTCACCCGTTCGCCCGCGCGCAGCCCGAGGCGCGAGCCCGGCTCCAGCGCCGCCCTGGCCGAGATGCGCACCACATCCTCCATCGCCAGCGCACCCCGCTCCACCGCCGAAAAGGCCAGATAGAGCGTCATCATCTTGGTGAGCGAGGCCGGATGCCGCCGCGCATCGGCGTTGTCCGCCGCGTAGACCTGCCCGGTACGGGCATCCATGACAAAGCTCGCTTCGGGCGCCGCCCAAGCGCCCCCGGCTGCAAGCGCCAGCCACAGCGCCCAAGCGCAAACCCAGATCCTGTTCCCAAATCGCCCCATGAGGCCGCCGGTTTCTCCTGCCATCGCATTCTGCGACACCAGCTTTAGCCCGGCGGGCCTTTCAAAAGCGTGAACTCAGGCGCCCTGCCCGGCCCGTGCCGCGAGCCGCAGCGCGTGGCTCGGATCCTGCGCCAGCGCCGGCATCACCGGATCATAGGCCGCGCGCAGCACCCCGGCGATGTCCGGGCGCAGCACCACGCGCCCGTCCTCCAGTCGCCCCAGCGGCGAGCGTTCGGCAAAGGCCCCTTCGGACCAGACCAGCATCACCTGCACCACCTGCGACAGCGCCAGCTCTTCGGCGGGTTGCGCCGCCAGTGCCTTGTCCATCCGCAGGAAGACGAACGCCGCCTTGATCGCGCCCTCCCGGTCGAAACGGAAAACGCGGTACTGATTGGCCCCGCCCGCCTGCAAACGCGCCACAATCTCGTCGAGCCCGTCGATCATGCGGCCGAGATCGGGCAGCTCCAGAAGCTCGGCCCAGTCACGGAAGAAGAAGACCATGACATTGGCGCCGAATTCCGGGTCGGTCTCGGCCATCTTGTGGCCCGAGAGCGCGCAGATCGCCTCGAAGGCGCCTTTAACCACGCTCAGCGTGGCGTCCTCGACCCCGCAGACGATGGGCACGAGGGGCCGCCCCCAGCGGGCGCAGAAATAGCTGCCGTCCCTGCGGGTGAACAGCGGCTCGACATCCTGAGGCTGCATGGGTGCTCCTTCGCTTGCGACGGGGGCGCTTATAACGGGCGCTCACGGACGGATTGAAGCGGAAATTGCACCGCCGCTCAGCGCCGTCCCCAGAGCCGCCGCCGTCCGGGGGCGAGGCTGTCCTTCTGCCGCTCGCGCAGGAAGACGAAGAGCCCGGCGCCCACGATCAGCGCGCAGCCGGTCCAGACGCTGGCGCCCGGCCATTCGCCGAAGATCAGCCAGCCCCAGAGAATCGCCAGCGGCAGGCCGATATATTCGAACGGCGCAATCACCGCCGCCGCCGCCAGCCGGTAGGCGGCGCTCAGCGCATAGCCGACAAAGCCCGAGAGCGTGCCCAGCGCCAGGAACACCAGCACATCGCGCCCCTCGGGCCAGACCCAGGGACGCAGCAGAAAGCGCAGCGCCTCGCTCTCGACGCGGTCGGCATAGCGGCCATCGCCCGCCACCAGCCAGAAGCCGAAGGCCACCACCAGAAAGGTCGCCTGAAGATAGACCGCCAGCGCCGAGGCCCGCGTCGTCAGCCCTAGCCGCCGGGTCAGCACCTGCAACAGAGCATAGAAAAACGCGGCAATCACCGGCAGAAACAGCACGATGCGCGAGGTTTCGAGCGAGGCTTTCCACGGCTGCTGCATGATCAGCACGCCGGCAAAGCCCACCACCACCGCACCGAGGCGCAGCGGACCGACCTTTTCGCCCAGAAACGGGATCGACAGCAGCGTGATAAAAAGCGGCGCAACGAAGAACAGCGCCGTCACCTGCGCCAGCGGCAGCACGGAAAAGGCGGCGTAAAAGGTCATATTGGCGAGCACCACCAGCAGCCCGCGCGCGATGTGCAGAAACGGCGTGCTGGTGCGCAAAAGCCGCCAGCCGCCTTCCAGCTGCAAGAGGCTCAGCGTGATGATCAGGCCAAGGCCCGCGCGCACCGCCACCAGCTCGTGCAGCGGGTAGCCGCCCGAGAGCAGCTTGATCAGCATGTCGTTCACCGAGATCGCGGCGACGCCAAGACAGATGAACAGGATGCCCAGCGCCGGGCGGTCGGAGATCGTTGTCATGCAAACGGCTTAGCCCGCCGCGTCGGCCCGCGCCATGGGCAAAACGCTCAGGCCGTGGCGCATTGCCTCCGGCCGCCCATGAGCACATCCATGGTCATGCCGCCGATCCACATGCAGAAAAGCGCCAGCCAGGCGGTGCCGGCGAAGATCGAGCCGCCGGTCACCCCCGCGCCGATGGCGCAGCCGCCCGCCAGCATGCCGCCGAACCCCATGAGCGCGGCGCCGATCATCGCGTTGCGCAGCGGCGTCGGGCCGTCGAAGCCCTGGAATTTCAGCTCCCGCCCCCAGGCCGCGGCCAGGAAGGCGCCGACGAAAACGCCCGGCACCAGACCCACGTCGAACTCCAGCACCGCGTTGCGGTCGAGGAAGAACATCAGCGTATGGGCGGAGGGGCCGGTGAAGGTGGCGCTTTCGATCTGCACCGGGTCGAACGCCACGTTCGCCAGCGCATAGGTCAGCCCCCAGCCAAGCGCCACGGCAAAGCCCACGCCGGACGCAAAGATCAGCCGGGAAAAGCCGATGCGGTTGCGCCGCGACAGCTCCAGCGCGATGGCGGCGATGATCAGGCCGATCACCAGCCCCGCCTCGCGCGGCAGATGCGCCGCCGCCAGCAGATCCATGTTGCGCCCGCCCGAGGTGACCCAGATCGCCGCCAGCTTGTCGCGCCATGGCGAGAGGATGCCCGAGAGGCTCATCTGTGCCACCACGGCGAAGATAAGCCCCGAGATCACCGAGCGCAGGTTGCCCGTCGCCGCCATGACCAGAAGCCGTCCGGAGCAGCCATTGGCCAGCACCATGCCCGCACCGAACAGCAGCCCGCCGATGATCGCCCCCGACCAGCTGCCCGGCACTGCCATCATCCTTGCGTTGGCGGAATCGAAGAACCCCAGCAGCTGCGCGCCCTGCACCCAGACCAGCGCGGTTGAGAAGGTCAGCAGCCAGACCGCCACCTTGTCCTTCATTGCACCGCGGGCGAATTCCACCGTCGCCGCGCGCAGGCAAAACCGCGACCGCTGCGCCGCGATGCCAAAGACCGTGCCGGTGATCAGGCCGAAGAGCGCGGCGGTCGGGTTTTCTCCGAGTCGTTCGACGAGGGCGATAAGATCCATGGCGGGGGCTCCTTTTGGCGCGGACTCATGCCTGCATGCGAATATGTGCGCCTTGATTCAGATCATGGGCGCCGCTTCGCGACATCGAGGTCGGAATTCGGCGCGACGCGGGGCCGATGTCAGCGCATGGCTGTCGGAACCACAGGCCGGGGAGAGGACCGCCATGTCGCAGCCGGAGATCGACGCCGCCACCATGCCGCCGCTGGCCGCGCTGATGTCGCTTGCGGTGATGGCGGATGCCGCGCAGACCCCGCTCGAGGGGGGCGAAGACCCGGCTTTTGGCAGCGTGCTCTGGCGGACGCTCTTCTGCGCCGACCGCACCCCCACCAAGGGCATGGTTCTGGGCATTGCGGAATTCGGCCCCATGGGCACGCTGCTGCCGCATCGCCACGGCCCGGCGGAGATCTATTTCGGCCTGTCGGGCTCGGGCGTGGTGACCATCGACGGCGTGCCGCATCCGCTGGGCCCCGAGATCGCGCTTTATATCCCCGACGATGCGGAACACGGCACGGTCGCCGGGCCCGAGGGGTTGCGCTTTCTCTATATCTTCCCGCGCGACCGCTTTGCGGATGTGGAATACCGCTTTTCGCAAGCCTGACGAAGAGCTCTGCGCGCAGGCGCACAGAGTATCGGCTCGCCTCAGGGTAATTTCCGGCGTAAAGCACAGAACATGACTCGTATCGTGCCCCTTGCCGCCGCGCGGTCCCTGCCGATCTGGCGGCGCCCCGTGACCCTGCTGTTCCTGATGGCCATCGCCATGCCGCTCAGCTTCTCGACCTGGTCGGCGCTGCTGAACAATTTCGTCATCGAGGCGGCGCAGTTCGATGGGTCGGATATCGGCTGGCTGCACACGGTGCGCGAGATCCCGGGGTTTCTCGCCATCGGCGTGATCCTGATCCTGCTGGTGATGCGCGAACAGGTTCTGGCGCTTGCGGCGCTGACCCTGCTGGGCGTAGCCACGGCGGTCACCGCCTGGTTCCCCTCCATGGCCGGGCTGCTGATCGTCACGATGCTCAGCTCCATCGGGTTTCACTACTATGAGACGGTGAACCAGAGCCTCCAACTGCAATGGCTGCCCAAGGACCGCGCGCCGCAGATGCTGGGCTGGCTGCTCTCGGCGGCGAGCGCCGCGACCTTCGTCGCCTATGTGGCCATCGTGATGACCTGGGAGTCGCTGGGCCTGTCCTACAACACGGTCTATCTCGCCTCCGGCGGGCTGACCTTGGTGATCGTGGCCTATTGCGCGCTGGCCTTTCCGCAGTTCGAAAGCCCCAACCCGCAGCGCAAGAGCTTTGTCCTGCGCAAGCGCTACTGGCTGTACTATGCGCTGCAATTCATGGCGGGCGCGCGGCGGCAGATCTTTATCGTCTTCGCGGGGTTCATGATGGTCGAGCGCTTCGGCTTTTCGGTGCATGAGGTGACGGGGCTGTTCCTGATCAACCTCGTGGTGAGCCTTGTCGCCGCGCCGCTGCTGGGCAAGGCCGTGCACCGCTATGGCGAGCGCCCGATGCTGATCTTCGAATATCTCGGGCTGACGGTGGTCTTTGTCCTTTACGGCGGAATCTACTGGTTCGGCTGGGGTGTGGTGCTGGCCTCGGTGCTTTACGTGATCGACCATGTCTTCTTTGCACTGCGCATGGCGCTGAAGACCTATTTCCAGAAGATCGCCGATCCCGGCGACATGGCGCCCACCGCCGCCGTGGCCTTTACCATCAACCATATCGCGGCGGTCTTCCTGCCGTTTCTGCTGGGCTATCTCTGGCTGGTCTCGCCCGGCGCGGTCTTTGGCCTCGCCGCGCTGATGGCGCTGGCCTCGCTGGGGTTGGCGCTGATGATCCCGCGCCACCCCGAACCGGGCAACGAGACGGTCTTTTCGCAATTCGTCGCGGCGGCCCCCGCGGAATAGCGCCCGGCCACAAGGTTGGATGCCTCCGGCGGGAGTGTATCGGGAAAGATGAAAGGCCGGGCTTCGGCCCCGCCCCTTCCCAAGCCGCGCCAAACACGCTATCGGGCCGCGACCCTGCCGGAGATTTTCCATGCCCAAGACCTGGACCGCCTTCACCAAACTTTCCGCAAAAGACTCCGCCGAGGCGCTTGGCGAGGCGATGGAAGAGCTCGATCCGATGCCCACCGGCGTCGGCGTCTTCGAGATCGAGGACGGCTCTGGCACCTGGGAAGTGGGCGGCTATTTCACCGAAGAGCCCGACGGGATCGAGCTGGCGCTGCTCGCCGCCGCTTTCGGCGCGCAGGATTTCGTGGTCTCCGAAGTGCCCGATACCGACTGGGTCGACAAGGTGCGGCGCGAGCTGACCCCGGTCGAGGCCGGGCGGTTCTTTGTCTATGGCAGCCATGACGCCGACAAGATCCCCGAGGGCGCCGAGCCGCTGCTGATCGAGGCCGCCATGGCCTTTGGCACCGGCCATCACGGCACCACGCTGGGCTGCCTGCGGGCGCTCGACCGGCTGGCGAACGAAGGCTTCATCGGCAAGAGCGTCGCCGATGTGGGATGCGGCACCGCCGTTCTGGCCATGGGCGCGGCGCGCATCTGGCCCGATCCGGTGATCGCCTCGGACATCGACGAGGTGGCGGTCGAGGTGGCCGAGGCCAATGTCCGCGCCAACGGGCTGGAGGGCAAGGTGACCTGCGTCGAGGCGGCGGGGTTCGACAACCCCGAGATCGCCGCGCGGGCGCCTTTCGATCTGGTCTTCGCCAATATCCTCAAGCAGCCGCTGATCGACCTCGCCCCTTCGATGGCGGAGAATCTTGGCGCTGGCGGCTACGCGATTCTGTCCGGCATTCTCACCCGCCAGGCCGATGAGGTCGTCGAGGTTTATGCACGCAACGGCATCAATCTCGCCCACCGAGAAGAGATTGGTGACTGGGTGACGCTCACCCTCCAGAAATCCGCGTGAGACCCATCGGGTTTGAGGAGAACCCAAGGCAATTGCCTCAAATTTGCCGCAATTTTCGCGCATAGCTGGCGCCATCCGGTGGGGGCCGGGTAACACGAGGCTGCCATGGATAGTGCGATCCACGACTTCGACAAACGCCAACGTGCCGTGACCGCGAAACATCGCAAGCTGGCGCAGGGCTATACGACGAAGCTCAACCGCAACGGCACGATCGAGCACAAGCCGATCCGGCGGGTCCGGTTTCTGTCGATGAAGGGTCTGCTGCTGGCGGTTGCCGGGGTCTTCGCCTTCAAGGGCTACCTGCTGGCCAGCCTCGGAACCGAGGGCTATGCCGCCCGCATCGGCCATCTCTCCGACGGCACCGCCATCGAGCGCATCGGCGCCTGGCTGATGGGCGCAGATCCGGCGACTCTCTGGGTCGCCCTGCAATTGCAGCCCTACCTCTCCTGAGTTTTCATGCCGGGTCTCGGCCCGGCCGCTATCTCTCTCCGACTATCTCCGTAGCCGGTGTGCGTAAAAAGTAAGGCCGCGTCTTTCAGTGAAAAGACGCGGCCCTTTTTCTGGCCCGGCGGCGCCCTGCGGACGCTCCGGATCTGTCTCGCGGCACCTCAGCGGGCACGGGAGACATAGGAGATATCGGCGCGGGTCAGGCCGATGTCATCGAGTTCGCGGTCGGTCAGCGCCTCAAGGCTCTTGCGAGTCAGACGTGCGTCGTTCCAATCGGCGATCGCATCGGCGATGGACGAAACGAAACGGCTGATCTGCGCCGCGATGGCGACGGAAGCGGAAGCGCTGCGCTCGGGCGCCGCGCCGAAACCGGTAACGAAGACGGACCCGATGCGACCGGCCAGGCCGGCGGCGCCGTCTTGCGAGCGGGTGGTGTCATATGCCGACATAGGTCAGTGTCCTTGTCCTGAAGTTTTCAGATTGCACAATTTATACGCGGCAAATAGCCACCCATGCTCATCCTGACAACACCGCGAAAACGCAATGGCCGTATGCAGCGGGGACATAGCTCGCCACCGGCTTAAGTGTATGTAAAAGAATTACAAAACCTCACGTTCTGCTGTCGCTGACAGACGGATTCGTGTCGGTTTCCGCTATTTCCCCCGCGATTTCCCGCAAACCGAGCCATATTGCCCCGTTGCCGGGGCTTGGCGGATGTTCGCGTTTCGTGCTAATTCGAGGTATAAAAGCAACATAAAGGCGGGCAGTATGAGGGTTCTCGGCGTCGATCCGGGTCTGCGGCATCTCGGCTGGGGGGTGATCGAGGCCGAAGGCAGCCGCCTTCGCCACATTGCCAACGGCATCTGCGAATCGGGCACCGGCCCGCTGGCGCTGCGGCTGTTGACGCTGCACGAACAGCTCACCCGGGTGATCACGCTCTGGCAGCCGCAGATCGCGGCGGTGGAACAGACCTTCGTCAACCGCGACGGGGCCGGCACGCTGAAACTGGGTCAGGCACGCGGCATCGCGCTGCTGGTGCCGGCGCAGTTCGGGCTGGAGGTGGGCGAATACGCCCCCAACACGGTCAAGAAGACCGTGGTCGGGGTCGGCCACGCGGACAAGCGGCAGGTGGATCACATGGTCAAGATGCAACTGCCCGGCGTGCAGATCGCCGGGCCCGATGCCGCCGACGCTCTGGCCATCGCGATCTGCCACGCGCATCATCTGGGCGGACAGCGACTGAAGGTGCGGGCATGATCGGGCG
The DNA here is from genome assembly GCF_024721115.1 of Salipiger pentaromativorans. Classification (GTDB taxonomy): domain Bacteria; phylum Pseudomonadota; class Alphaproteobacteria; order Rhodobacterales; family Rhodobacteraceae; genus Salipiger; species Salipiger pentaromativorans. The sequence continues at coordinate 531,053 of NZ_JAMDHK010000001.1, forward strand.
GATCGCGGGGCGGATCGAATACAAGGGCGAGGATCACGTGCTGATCGACGTGCGCGGCGTGGGCTATGTGGTCTATTGCTCCGACCGTGTGCTGGCCGCGCTGCCGGGCCCCGGCGAGGCGGCGGCGCTTTATACCGATCTGCTGGTGCGCGAGGATCTTTTGCAGCTCTTCGGCTTTCCCACGCTGGTGGAAAAGGAATGGCACCGGCTGCTGATGTCGGTGCAGGGCGTCGGCGCCAAGGCATCGCTGGCGATCCTCGGCACGCTGGGGCCTGACGGCGTCAGCCGCGCCATCGCGCTTGGCGACGCGACCGCGATCAAGGCCGCGCGGGGCATCGGCCCCAAGACCGCACAGCGCGTGGTCAACGAGCTGAAGGACAAGGCGCCCGCGGTGATGGCGATGGGCGCCGGACCGGTGGCCAGCCCCGGCCCCGAGGTGATCGACGACGCTCAACCGACCCCGGCGGCATCCCCCGCCCCGGCGCGCGCGCCCCGCGCGGCCCCGGCCCAAGCCGAGGCGCTTTCGGCGCTCGGCAATCTCGGCTATGCCCCGGGCGAAGCGGCGGCGGCGGTGGCACAGGCGGCGGGCGAAACGCCCGATGCGGGCACCGCGGATCTGATCCGCGCCGCGCTGAAACTGCTGGCCCCCAAGGGATGACGCGAGAAGGCTGAGCCATGACCGGACCCGACCCGACCCTGCGCCCCGAGCCGCTGCCCGAGGATCGCGACCGCGCACTGCGCCCGCAGATGCTCGACGATTTCGTCGGGCAGGCGGAGGCGCGCGCGAACCTGCGGGTCTTCATCCAGTCCGCCCGGTCGCGCGGCGAGGCGATGGATCACACGCTGTTCCACGGCCCGCCGGGGCTCGGCAAGACGACGCTGGCGCAGATCATGGCGCGCGAGCTGGGGGTCGGCTTTCGCATGACCTCCGGTCCGGTGCTGGCCAAGGCCGGCGATCTGGCGGCGATCCTGACCAATCTGGAATCCCGCGACGTGCTCTTCATCGACGAGATCCACCGGCTGAACCCGGCGGTGGAAGAGGTGCTGTACCCGGCGATGGAGGATTACGAGCTCGATCTGGTGATCGGCGAAGGCCCCGCCGCGCGCACCGTGCGGATCGAGTTGCAGCCCTTCACGCTGGTCGGCGCCACCACGCGGCTCGGGCTGCTGACCACACCGCTGCGCGACCGGTTCGGCATCCCCACAAGATTGCAATTCTACACCGTGGACGAGCTGAACAGCATCGTCACCCGCAATGCCGAAAAGCTGGGCGTGCGCGCCGAACCCGACGGCGCGCGCGAAATCGCGCGCCGGTCGCGCGGCACGCCGCGGATCGCCGGACGGCTGCTGCGCCGGGTGGTGGATTTCGCCGTGGTCGAGGGCAATGGCGTGGTCACCCGCGCGCTGGCCGACGGGGCGCTGACGCGGCTGGGGGTGGACGGGCTCGGGCTCGACGGCGCCGACCGGCGCTATCTTCAGCTCATCGCCGAGCATTATTCCGGCGGCCCCGTCGGGATCGAGACGCTCTCGGCGGCGCTCAGCGAAAGCCGCGACGCGCTGGAAGAAGTGATCGAACCCTATCTGCTGCAACAGGGGCTGATCCAGCGGACCCCGCGCGGGCGCATGCTCGCACAGCGCGCCTGGACCCATCTCGGCCTGCCCGCGCCAAAGGCCCCCGGCCAGGCAACGCTGTTCGACTGACCGGCGCCTCAAAATGGCGCTTTGGCGACTCTCTCCGGCATGATACGTTAACATCAACGTATTTGGGAGCACGCATATGTCTTTGCCCGCCCGTCTGCTTGTCGGCACCACCAAGGGTGCGTTTCTGATCACCTGCGACGGCTGGTCCGTCAGCGGCCCCTTCTGCGACGGCTGGCCGATCAACCACATGACCGGCGATCCGGTCACGGGGCAGCTCTGGGCGGCGGGCGGCAGCGACTGGCACGGCGCGGGCGTCTGGCGCAGCGCCGACGGGCAGGACTGGCAACTGGCCAAGCTCTCAAACGGAGAATTCGACCGCTGGATCGAGAACGATCCCGGCATGGCCGAGCAGTTCGGCCTCTCGCCCGCACCGCCGGCGCCTTTCACCGGCAAGGCCGATGCGCTCTGGTCGATCCGCCACACGCCGCAGGCGCTTTATGCCGGCGCCAAACCCGCGCGGCTCCTGCGCAGCGCCGACGGCGGCGAAACCTGGGAGGAGGTCACCGGGCTGAGCGAGCACCCCTCCTCGGACAGCTGGCAGCCGGGCGCCGCCGGGCTGACGTTGCACAGCATCGTCACGGCACCGGACGCGCCAGAAAAGCTCTGGGTCGGGATTTCGGCGGCCGGGGTCTTTGCCAGCGAGGATGGCGGTCAGAGCTGGGAGCGGCGCAACCGCCGCTCGAACGCGCCAGCGACGCCCTGCGCGCATCCGGCGGCGGGCGACGGGGTCGAGACCGGGCATTGCGTGCACAACATGCAGCGCGCGCCGGGCGACGGCGATCTGCTATATCAGCAGAACCACCACGGGGTGTATCGCTCGCGCGATGGCGGGCGAAGCTGGGACGACATCACCGAGGGGCTGCCCTCGACCTTCGGCTTCCCCATCGCGGTGCATCCGCACGACCCGCAGACGATCTGGACGCTGCCACTGAACGGCGACATGGCGGGGCGCTATCCGCCGGAGGCCCGCGCCGCGGTCTGGCGCTCGCGCGATGGCGGCGAGAGCTGGGAGGAGTGCCGCAACGGGCTGCCGCAGGAGAGCTGTTATTTCACCGTGCTGCGCCATGCGATGGCGACCGACCGGCGGGATCCGGCCGGGGTCTATTTCGGCACCAATTCCGGCTCGGTCTTCGCCAGCGCCGACGAGGGCGAGAGCTGGCGCGAGGTTGCCCGGCACCTGCCGACGATCCTCTGCGTGGAAGTGCTGGAGCCCGCCTGAGCGCGCGCCCCTCCCCCGCGCATGGCGGCGCCCCCGCGCGGCGGTTTCGCCGGCCCGCCGCGCATACATTCCACGATCCGAACCTGTCGCGCGCCCGCGCCCTGCCTGTTGTGAGCGCTCGCGCAATGACATACCCCTATGGCCAATTGCACGAACAGGGAGGATCCCATGACACACGGCTTTGACACATTGCAGGTGCACGCCGGCGCCCGGCCCGATCCGGCCACCGGCGCGCGGCAGGTGCCGATCTACCAGACCACCGCCTATGTCTTCCGCGACGCCGATCATGCCGCCGCGCTCTTCAACCTCCAGGAAGTGGGCTATATCTATTCCCGCCTGACCAACCCCACCGTCGCCGCGCTGCAAGAGCGGGTGGCGACGCTCGAGGGCGGCGCGGGCGCGGTCTGCTGTTCCTCGGGCCATGCGGCGCAAATCATGGCGCTGTTCCCGCTGATGGCACCGGGGCGCAATATCGTCGCCTCGACGCGGCTTTACGGCGGCACGATCACCCAGTTCAGCCAGACGATCAAACGCTTCGGCTGGTCCTGCACCTTTGTCGATTTCGACGATCTGGACGCCGTCGAGGCCGCCATCGACGACGACACCCGCGCGGTGTTCTGCGAAAGCATCGCCAACCCGGGCGGCTATGTGACCGATCTCGACGCCATCGCGGCGATCTCCGACAAGGCCGGCATCCCGCTCATCGTCGATAACACCTCGGCCACGCCCTATCTCTGCAAGCCCATCGAGCATGGCGCCACGCTGGTGGTGCATTCGCTGACCAAATACATGACCGGCAACGGCACGGTGACCGGCGGCTGCGTGGTGGATTCGGGCAAGTTCGACTGGTCGGCTTCGGATAAGTTCCCGTCGCTCTCGGCGCCCGAGCCCGCCTATCATGGGCTGAAGTTCCACGAGACCTTCGGCGCGCTCGCCTTCACCTTCCACGGCATCGCCATCGGTCTGCGCGATCTCGGCATGACGATGAACCCGCAGGCGGCGCATTACACGCTGATGGGCATCGAGACCCTGTCGCTGCGGATGCAGAAACACGTGGAGAACGCCATGCGCGTGGCCTCGTGGCTGGAAAATCACCCGGCGGTCGCGCAGGTGACCTATGCCGGCCTGCCCTCGTCGCCCTACAATGACCGGGTCGCCAAGATCTGCCCCAACGGCGCTGGCGGGCTGTTCACCGTCGCGCTCAAGGGCGGCTACGAGAGCTGCGTGAAATTCGTCGGCGCGCTGGAGATCTTCAGCCATGTGGCCAATCTCGGCGACACCCGCAGCCTGGTGATCCATTCCGCCTCGACCACCCACCGCCAGCTCTCCGAAGAGCAGCAGATCGCGGCGGGTGCGGCGCCCAACGTGGTGCGGATCTCGATCGGGATCGAGGATCCCGAAGACCTGATCGCCGATCTGGACCAGGCGCTGTCCAAGGCCGGCTGAACGCCCCGCGACGGGAGGCGCGCGGCCCGCCGCGCGCCATCCCCCTCCATGCCGCGCATCGGGCCGCGCTCCCCCGTCAGACCCGTTCCAGCGGCAGATGCGGCGCCGCCGGCAGATGCACCGAAATCGCATCGCCCGGCGAGACCGCCCCGCCCTGCGTCACCACCGCCATGATCCCCGCCCGGCGGACCAGCGTTCCGTCCGGCCCACGCCGCAGCACCTCGGACAAAAGCCCCGGGCGGAACCCCGAGATCTGCGCGCAGGGATTGCGCAGCCCGGTCACCTCGAGCCGCGCCTCGCCGATCCCGAGCACTGTCCCGCGCGGCAGCCCCAGCAGGTCGAGCCCCCGCGTGGTGATGTTCTCGCCCATATCGCCCGGCCGGACCTCGTAACCCTTCTCCGCCAGCTCGTCGAAAAGCTCGGCAGAGAGCAGATGCACCTGCCGCAGATTCGGCTGGGTCGGATCCTGCGCCACGCGCGACCGGTGCTGCACCGTCACGCCGCGATGGGCATCGCCCTCGACCCCCTCTCCCGCAATCAGCACGATCGCGGGACAGGGGGTCTTGCTAAAGCGGTGCGCCGCGTCGCGCGCCACGGCGACCACCTCGGCCATCGCGCTCACTCCTCCAGCGCGAAGACCATCGTCACCCGCGCGGTCAGCACCGATTCCCCGGCAGCCACCGGCACCGAGGACACCCGGGCCATCTCCATCATCGGCTCCGGCGCATAACCGCCGCCCGCCTCGGAGATCGACAGGACGGCGCCAAGCCCGACCCCGGCCGCCTCGGCCAGAACCCGCGCCTGCGCCATGGCGTCGGCCACCGCGTCGCGTCGCGCATCGTCCATCACCGGCCCCGGCTCCTGCAAGCCGAAGCTCAGCCCGGACAGGCGGTTGGCGCCATCCTCGGTCACCGCGCCCAGAACCTCGCCCAGCCGCGCCAGATCGCGGACCCGAACCGTCAGGCGGTTGTTCGCCACATAGCCGGTGATCTCGCGCGCGCGGTTGCTGTTGTAATCGGTCCAGACCGGCTGCAAGCCGATGTCCGAGGTCTGGCGGTCGCGCGCGGCGATCCCCAGCGCGTCGAGCCGAGCGAGAATCGCCCCCGCCACCCGGCTGGCCTCGTTCATCGCGGCGCCGGGCTCCTTGTGCTCGGCGGTCACCCCCAGCGTCACGGTCGCCATGTCGGGCACAGCGGCGGCCCGGCCATCACCGGTAACGGTCAGTTTCGGGACCAGATCCTCGGCCAGCGCGGCGACAGGGGTCACCATCAGGGCACAGGCGGCGGCAAGGACGAGACGGCGCATGGAGGGCCTCCTTTTTCATGCGGTTCCGGGCGCTAACATCCCTCGCCAGCTCCCGTCCCGCAAGACCCTGCGGCCAAAGGCTTCTTTCGCTGAGCGGAGAGCTGCTGTAGACTGGGCTCCCGCGTCTTGGGACTCCCATAGGCGCCCGAGCAGTGATAGAGACCGCGCATGGCACCGAATTTCGCGCTATCCCTTTCTTTCGATGGCATCGCCCTGCTGCGCCGTGCCGTCACCGGCTGGATGCGGCTCGACGCGGTGGCGCTGGACAGCGACGACCTCGACGGCGCGTTGCAGGCGCTGCGCGATCGCGCGCTGGAACTGGCGCCGGACGGGGCGCAGGTTCTGCTGGTCCTGCCCAACGAGCAGATTCGCTATCTCGACCTGCCCGACCCCGGCGGCGACCGCGCAGAGCGCGAGACCGCCGTCCGCGCCGCGCTCGACGGCGCCACCCCCTATGCGGTGGAAGAGCTGGTCTTCGACTGGTCGCAAAGCGGCGACCGCCTGCTCGCCGCCGCCGTGGCACGCGAGACGCTGGAAGAGGCTGACGGGTTCATCCGGGCGCATGGCTTCGATCCGGTGAGCTTTACCGCGCTCCCGCCGGAGGAGGCGTTCGAGGGCCCGCTGTTCCTCGGCGCCGCCCCCGGCTGGACCGGCGCCGCGCCGGACCGGCTGCCGCAGCCGCTGCGGATCGTCGAGGGCACGCCGGATCTGCCCTGGTCGCGCCCGCGCGCCGAGCCGCAGCAGCCCCCGGCCGCAGACGCGCCGCCCCAACCGGAACCAGTGGCCGTTCCGCCGGCCCCGCCCCCGGGCCCGGCGCCGAAGCCGACCCCCACGCCGGTCGCCCCTCCGCCGTCCGAACCCGCCCGCGTTGCGCCGCCGACGGCTCCTGCCGCGCCAACCGCGCCCGTGGCGCCCGAGCCACCCGCGCGGGTCAGCTTTGGCGAGGGCATGTTCGGCCCCGGCGGCAACGCCCGCGCCGACACGATCCCCGCCCCGCAGCAGGAAACGCCGGTGCTGCGCCCGGTCAAGGCCCCCGCACGCACGGCCAGTGGCGCCCCGGCAGTGCCGCTCTCGGGCGCCGACACGACAGCGCCCGGCCCGGCCCCCAGTTTCTCCAGCATCCGCGCCACCCGCGATCTGCCGGCGACACCGGCAGCCCCGGCGCCGGCCTCCGTCAGCGACGCGCCCAGAACCGCCCCGAGGCTGCAAGGCCCCGAGCTGCCCGCCCAACCGGCCCGCGACGCGACCCCGGCCACACCGGCGGCTCCCGCTCCGGACCGCGACAGCATGGCCAGCCGCGCGCTGTCGGCATTGTCGCGCCGCCGGCGCAGCGAGAGCGCCGCGCCCGACCCCGAACCGGCCCCCTCCGCAGATAGCACCCCGCACCCCGAGCCGGCCCCCAGGAAAACCCGCGCGCCGGCCAGGAAGGCAAGTTCCAAGGCCGCCGCCATGCTGAAATCGCCGGGCAAGGCCGCGGCGCAGATCGCCGCCATGCGCCGCGACCCGGCGCCCACTCCCACGCCGCCCCCGACAATGGCGCCCGCTGCCGCCGGCGCCGCCGTCCTCGACCCCGATGAGGAACGCCGCCGCATGACCGTCTTCGGCGCGCGGCGCGAAGAGCAGATCGGCGGCAAGCCGCGCTATCTTGGGCTGATGCTCACCGCCGTGCTGCTGCTGTTCCTCGCCGGCGTCGCTGCCTGGGCCTCGGTCTTCCTCGACGAAGGGCTGTCGCGCTTCTTCGGCCCGAAAGATCCCGCGGAAGAGGCGATTGCCGCCGCGCTGCCGGACGAGGCCCTGCCGCTGCCGCCCCCGGCCACCGAGGCCGAGGAAGAGGCGGAAGACACCGAGATGGCCGCGCTCGATCCGGCCCCGGTGCAGACCGATGCCGCCACATCGGCGCTGAGCCAGCCCATCCTGCCCCAGGCGCTGACCCCGGAAGAGGCCGCCGCGCGCTACGCCGCGACCGGCATCTGGCAACGCGCGCCGACCGCACCGCTGGAACCGGCGCAAAGCGGGGTGGACGATCTCTATATCGCCTCGGTCGATCCCCAGGTGGGCCAGTTCGATGCCGTGGCACTGCCGCGGACCGCCATCGACCATGACGATCTTGCGCCTCAGCCGGTGGCGCTGCCGCCCGGCCCGGACGTGCGGTTCGATCTCGATGACAAGGGTTTGGTGCGCGCGACGCCCGAGGGCGCCGTCTCGCCCGACGGGGTACGCGTGTTTGCCGGCCTGCCGCCGCAGGTGCCGCCGCTGCGCGGTGTCGCCGAGACGCCGGCGGCTCCGGAGCAGGAGGCCGCCCCGCAGGCCGCGCCCGCGGCCGATCCGGCACAGGACCAGCTTCGCCAGCTCCGCCCGCAGCCCCGGCCCGACGATCTGGTGGAGCAGACCGAACGCGCGAATCTCGGCGGGATCTCGATCGCCGAGCTGGCGGGCAAGCGCCCCGCGATGCGCCCGCCCAGTGCGCAGGAGCAGGCGGCAGAGGCGCAGCAGGACGCCCCTCAGCAAGAGCCCACCGCCGAAGCCCCCGCCCCCGCGACACCGCCGGCCACGGCGCTGGCGGTTGCGACCTCGCTGCAACCGCAGACACGGCCGCGCAACATGGACACCATCGTCCAGCGCGCCGATCGCGAGACCGTGCAGACCGCCTCTGCCGGGCCGATCCGGATCCAGCCCGGCCCCAAGGTGCCGCAGAACGCGAATGTGGCCAAGGAGGCCACGGTCCGGAACCAGATCAACCTGCGCGAGATGAACCTGATCGGCGTCTTCGGCAAACCCTCGAGCCGCCGCGCCCTGGTACGCCTGTCGAACGGACGGCTACAGAACGTCAAGGTCGGCGACCGGCTCGACGGCGGGCGCGTTGCCGCCATCGGCGAATCCGAGCTTCAGCTTACCAAGGGCGGACGGAACATCGTTCTGAGGATGCCGAGGGGCTAAGCTTGTCGCCGTAGCGGACATGCCAGACAGGCATGGTGGGCGAATCGCCCACCCTACGATTGCATGAAAATCGCAACGGTTAAGCCCCTTGCCGAGTGCCTCCCATGCAATGTTTGCCGGGCCGGCGTTGGCCCGTGGGGTGCCGCCCAGACGGGCTGTAACCCCTGACTGATCCCGGCCACATCCGAACAACCTCGAAACGAGGCGTTTACGCCACAACAGCGGCAGCCCGCCCCGGCGGGCTACGCCATTGAGTCCGGACCAAGGCGCGGGGATTGAGGACCGCGGAAGGCGATCAGGTCGCGTAAGCCCCTAAAACGGCACGTCATCCTCGGCATGCACGAAGCGCGAGACGACCTTCTTGAGCCCCGCCTTCTCGAAGGCGATCTCCAGCTTGTCGCCCTCGATCCCCACGATCTCGCCATAGCCGAACTTCTGGTGGAAAACCCGCTGCCCGGTCTCGAAGGCCGAGACCGCCTCGAGGTCGATCACCGTGTTGCGGCTTTCGCGCGGCTGGCTCACCGGGCGCTGCGAAGAGCGCTCCTGTAGCCGCTTCCAGCCCGGCGAATTGTAGACATTGGCCTCCGCCGCGCGCGCCTCGACCCCGGAGGACATGCCGCCATAGGCCGCCGCCGCGCCGAAGCCGCCGCCATAAAGCCCCGGCGGGGTCAGCACCTCCACATGCGCCTCGGGCAGTTCGTCGATGAAGCGCGAGGGCAGCGCCGATTGCCACTGGCCGAACACCCGGCGGTTGCCGGCAAAGGAGATCGTGCACAGCTCCTCGGCCCGCGTGATGCCGACATAGGCCAGCCGCCGCTCTTCCTCCAGCCCCTTCAACCCGCTCTCGTCCATCGAGCGTTGCGAGGGGAAGAGCCCGTCCTCCCAGCCCGGCAGGAACACGCAGGGAAACTCCAGCCCCTTGGCGGCGTGCAGCGTCATGATCGAGACCTTCGCCCCCGCCTCTTCGCTTTCGTTGTCCATGATCAGCGCGACGTGTTCGAGGAACCCTTGCAGGTTCTCGAACTGCTCCAGCGCCTTGACCAGTTCCTTGAGGTTTTCCAGCCGCCCCGGCGCCTCGGGCGTCTTGTCGGCCTGCCACATGCCCGTATAGCCGGACTCATCCAGAATGATCTCGGCCAGCTCCATATGGGTCATGTCGCGGTCGCCGGTCAGCCGGCCCCAGCGCGCGAGATTTTCGCACAAGAGCCGCAGTTGCCCGCCGCCCTTGCCCTTGATGCGCTCCTCGTCCACGGCGATCCGCGCGCCCTCGACCAGCGACACGCCAAACTCCCGCGCCGTCGCCTGAATGATCTGCTGCGCCTTGTCGCCAAGACCGCGCTTGGGCGTGTTGACGATGCGCTCGAAGGCCAGATCGTCTTCGGGCGAGACCACCAGCCGGAAATAGGCCATGGCATCGCGGATCTCCATCCGCTCGTAAAAGCGCGGGCCGCCGATCACCCGGTAAGGCAGACCGATGGTGAGGAAGCGGTCCTCGAAGGCGCGCATCTGGTGCGAGGCGCGGACAAGGATGGCCATATCGTCGAGCGAATAAGGTTTCAGCCCGCGCGTGCCCTTTTGCAGCGACTCGATCTCCTCGCCGATCCAGCGCGCCTCTTCCTCGCCGTCCCAATGGCCGATGAGCCGAACCTTCTCGCCGCCCTCGGCCTCGGTCCAGAGCTCCTTGCCAAGCCGGCCCTCATTGCCGCGGATCACGCCGGACGCAGCGGCGAGGATATGCGGAGTGGAACGGTAATTCTGTTCCAGCCGAACGACATGGGCGCCGGGGAAATCCTTTTCGAACCGCAGGATATTGCCGACCTCGGCGCCGCGCCAGCCATAGATCGACTGGTCGTCGTCCCCCACGCAGCAGATGTTCTTATGCGCGCCCGCCAGCAGCCGCAGCCAGAGATATTGCGCGACGTTGGTGTCCTGATACTCGTCCACGAGGATGTAGCGGAACCAGCGCTGGTACTGCTCCAGCACATCCGCATGCGCCTGAAAGATCGTCACCATATGCAGCAGCAGGTCGCCGAAATCGCAGGCGTTCAGCTCGCGCAGCCGGGTCTGGTATTGCTCGTAAAGCTCGGTGCCACGGTGGTTATAGGCCGACGCCTCGGCGGCGGGCACCTTGGCGGGCACCCAGGCGCGGTTCTTCCAGTGGTCGATGAGACCCGCAAGCTGCCGCGCGGGCCAGCGCTTTTCGTCGATGTTGCTGGCGGCGATGAGCTGTTTCAGCAGGCGGATCTGGTCGTCGGTATCCAGAATGGTGAAGTTGCTCTTGAGCCCCACCAGCTCCGCATGGCGGCGCAGCAGTTTGACGCAGATCGAGTGGAAGGTGCCGAGCCAGGGCATGCCCTCGATCTGCTGGCCGAGCATCCGCCCCACCCGCTGCTTCATCTCGCGCGCGGCCTTGTTGGTGAAGGTCACCGCGAGGATCTCGTTCGGGCGCGCCTTGCCGGACATCAGCAGATGCACGATGCGCGCGGTCAGCGCCTTGGTCTTGCCGGTGCCCGCGCCGGCCAGCATCAGCACCGGCCCGTCCATCTGCAACACCGCCTCGCGCTGCGCCGGGTTCAGGTCGTCGAGATAGGGCGCGGGCCGCGCCGCCATGGCACGGGCCGACAGCGACGCGCCTTCGAAGGCGTCCATGTCATCGAAACTGCTCATATGCCCAATCTAGCCGCAGACGCGACCAAAGAAAAGCGGCGTTCACGCAATGTTCCACAGCTTTCGCAGGGGGCCGCTTGCACGCGCTGTTGCAGCTTGAAACAATAAAATCCGCTAACGGCAAATTCTGTTACAGCGAGATTTGCAAAACGCCTGAAAATCCAGGCTAACTTTGCAAAGCAATCTTGCGCCGCATCGCGGCATCGCGTTCACTCCCCGCCACGGTCAGGAACGGCCCAAGACGGAGGAAAATAATGTCCGAGTTCCAGAAGATTCTCATCGCCAACCGGGGTGAGATCGCGATCCGCATCATGCGGGCGGCGAACGAGATGGGGAAGAAGACGGTTGCCGTCTTTGCCGAGGAAGATAAGCTTGGGCTCCACCGTTTCAAGGCCGACGAAGCCTATCGCATCGGCGAGGGGCTGGGGCCGGTCGCGGCCTATCTGTCGATTCCCGAAATCATCCGCGTGGCCAAGGAATCGGGCGCCGACGCGATCCATCCGGGCTATGGGCTGCTCTCTGAAAACCCCGATTTCGTCGATGCTTGCGTCGAGGCCGGCATCACCTTCATCGGCCCCAAGGCCGAGACCATGCGCGCGCTTGGCGACAAGGCCTCCGCCCGCAAGGTGGCCATCGCCGCCGGGGTGCCGGTGATCCCCGCCACCGAGGTTCTGGGCGACGATTTCGAGGCCATCGCCAAGGAAGCCGAAGAGATCGGCTATCCGCTGATGCTCAAGGCCAGCTGGGGCGGCGGCGGGCGCGGCATGCGCCCGATCACCGAGCCCAAGGAACTGAAGGAAAAGGTGCTGGAAGGCCGCCGCGAGGCCGAGGCCGCCTTTGGCAATGGCGAGGGCTATCTGGAAAAGATGATCCTTCGCGCCCGCCACGTCGAGGTGCAGATCCTCGGCGACCAGCAGGGCAATATCTACCACCTTTATGAACGCGACTGCTCGGTGCAGCGCCGCAACCAGAAAGTGGTCGAGCGCGCGCCCGCCCCTTATCTGAGCGAAGCGCAGCGCGAGGAGCTCTGCGAGCTGGGCCGCAAGATCTGCGCCCATGTGAATTACGAATGCGCGGGCACGGTCGAGTTCCTGATGGATATGGACTCGGGCAAGTTCTACTTCATCGAGGTCAACCCGCGCGTGCAGGTCGAGCATACGGTGACCGAAGAGGTCACCGGCATCGACATCGTGCAGGCGCAGATCATGATCGCCGAGGGCAAGTCGCTGGCCGAGGCCACCGGCAAGGCCAGCCAGTACGACATCAAGCTGACCGGCCACGCGCTTCAGACCCGGATCACCACCGAAGACCCCACCAACAACTTCATCCCCGATTACGGCCGCATCACCGCCTACCGCTCGGCCACCGGCATGGGCATCCGTCTCGACGGCGGCACGGCTTACGCGGGCGGGGTGATCACCCGCTATTACGATTCGCTGCTGGTGAAGGTGACCGCCAAGGCGCCGACGCCGGAAAAGGCCATCAAGCGGATGGACCGGGCGCTGCGTGAATTCCGCATCCGCGGGGTGAGCACGAATATCGACTTCGTGATCAACCTGCTGAAACACCCGGTGTTCCTGAACAACCAGTACACCACCAAGTTCATCGACACGACGCCCGAGCTTTTCGATTTCAAGAAGCGCCGCGACCGGGGCACCAAGGTGCTGACCTATATCGCCGACATCACGGTGAACGGTCACCCCGAGGTGCAGGGCCGTCCCATGCCGCATGCGGAGCTAAAACCGGCGCGCACGCCCAAGCTGCGCACCGAAACCCCGCCGCCCGGCACCCGCACGCTGCTGGAAGAGAAAGGCGCCCAGGCGGTGGCCGACTGGATGGCGGCGCAGAAACAGCTGCTGATCACCGACACCACCATGCGCGACGGCCACCAGTCGCTGCTCGCCACCCGCATGCGCTCGCTCGACATGATCAAGGCGGCGCCCGCCTATGCGCATAATATGCCGGGGCTCTTCTCGGTGGAATGCTGGGGCGGCGCGACCTTCGATGTGGCCTATCGCTTCCTTCAGGAATGCCCCTGGCAGCGGCTGCGCGACATCCGCGCCAAGATGCCCAACATCATGACGCAGATGCTGCTGCGCGCCTCGAACGGGGTGGGCTATACCAACTATCCCGACAACGTGGTGCAGAGTTTTGTCGCCCAGGCGGCGGCCTCGGGTGTCGACGTGTTCCGCGTCTTCGATTCGCTGAACTGGGTCGAGAACATGCGCGTCGCCATGGATGCGGTGATCGAGAGCGGCAAGATCTGCGAGGGCACGGTCTGCTATACCGGGGATATCCTCGATCCCGCGCGGGCCAAATACGACCTGAAATACTATGTCGCGATGGGCAAGGAGCTGAAGGCGGCGGGCGCGCATGTGCTGGGCCTGAAGGACATGGCCGGCCTGCTGAAACCCTCCGCTGCGGGCATGCTGGTCAAGGCGCTGAAGGAAGAGGTGGGCCTGCCCATCCACTTCCACACCCATGACACCTCCGGGGCCGCCATCGCCACGATCATGGAGGCGTCGAAGGCGGGGGTCGATGCGGTGGACGCGGCGATGGACGCGCTTTCGGGCAACACCTCGCAGCCGACGCTGGGCTCCATCGTCGAGGCGCTGCGCCACACCGAGCGCGACACCGGGCTGGATGTGGACGTGATCCGCGAGGTCTCGAACTACTGGGAGGCGGTGCGCGGGCAATACGCGGCCTTCGAATCGGGCATGCAGGCCCCCGCCTCCGAGGTCTATCTGCACGAGATGCCGGGCGGCCAGTTCACCAACCTCAAGGCGCAGGCGCGTTCACTGGGGCTGGAAGAGCGCTGGCACGAGGTCGCCAAGACCTATGCCGACGTGAACATGATGTTCGGCGACATCGTCAAGGTGACCCCGTCGTCGAAGGTGGTCGGCGACATGGCGCTGATGATGGTCAGCCAGGGCCTGACCCGCGCTCAGGTCGAGGATCCGAAGACCGAGGTGAGTTTCCCCGATTCGGTCATCGACATGATGCGCGGCAATCTCGGCCAGCCGCCGGGCGGCTTCCCCAAGGGGATCGTCAAGAAGGTGCTGAAGAGCGAAAAGCCCAACACCGACCGCCCCGGCGCGCATCTGGCGCCCGCCGATTTCGACGCGCTGCGCAAGGAGCTTCAGGCGAAATTCGAGGATGTCGAATTCGACGACGAGGATTTCAACGGCTACCTGATGTATCCCAAGGTCTTCACCGATTACGTCGCCCGGCACGAGGATTACGGCCCCGTGCGGGTGCTGCCGACGCTGACCTATTTCTACGGCATGGAGCCCGGCGCCGAGATCACCGCCGAGATCGACCCCGGCAAGACGCTGGAGATTCGCCTGATCGCCGTGGGCGAGACGCAGGACGATGGCGAGGTGCGGGTGTTCTTCGAACTGAACGGCCAGCCCCGCACCATCCGCGTGCCCGACCGCAAGGCCAAGGCCAGCTCGGCGGCGCGGCCCAAGGCCGAGACCGGCAATCCCAACCACATCGGCGCGCCGATGCCGGGTGTGGTGGCAAGCGTGGCCGTGAGCGCCGGTCAGGCGGTCAAGGAAGGCGATCTGCTGCTGACCATCGAGGCGATGAAGATGGAGACCGGCCTGCACGCCGAGCGCGACGCGGTGGTGAAGGCGGTGCATGTGCTGCCCGGCGGCCAGATCGACGCCAAGGACCTGCTGATCGAACTGGAATGAGCGGTTGCGGGGCGGGGGAATGCCTCCCCTGCCCCGCGCCTTTTTGAGATGTTTTTTTGAGTATTTCTAGAAAGATGAAAGGGCTTTCGGGGTCCTGGGAGGAGAAGCCATGGCGCTGAAGATCACGGCGGCGAAGATGGTGGCGGAGGCGCGGGCGCGCATCCCCGAAGTAGAGACCGCCGACGCCATCGCGCAGCTTGGCGACCCGGATCTGGTCATCGTCGATATTCGCGACGTGCGCGAACGTCAGCGCACCGGATCCATTCCAGGCTCGGTGCACGCGCCGCGCGGGATGATCGAATTCTGGGTCGATCCCGCCAGCCCCTACCACAAGGAGGTGTTCGCCCAGGAGGGCAAGCGCTATCTCTTTCACTGCGCCAGCGGCTGGCGCTCGGCGCTGACCGTGGCGATGCTGCAGGAGATGGGCTTTGATGCGGCCCATCTGAAAGACGGGTTCAGCGACTGGGTGAAACAGGGCGGGCCGGTGGAAAACCCCGAGCCCCGGAACTGAAGGACCGCCCCGCGCGGCCCGTCGCGGATTTCCGCGGACTCCGTGCAAATTTCCTCTTGCGGAGCGGCGCGCAAGCCTCTACATCGCCTCCACCATCGGGAACGCGGGCGTAGCTCAGGGGTAGAGCATTACCTTGCCAAGGTAAGGGTCGTGAGTTCGAATCTCATCGCCCGCTCCAGATGGACCCTTCGGCAGCATGGCTGTCGTAAACGGATGCGGGCGTAGCTCAGGGGTAGAGCATTACCTTGCCAAGGTAAGGGTCGTGAGTTCGAATCTCATCGCCCGCTCCAAACACTCACACTGAGATACGGAATTTGAGCGAAACCGCCGCGGCGGGCCGCCAGAGCCGGGCCTTGCGATCCTCCGACCGAGCGTCTTTAGTGCCGATGCAGGCCATGATCATCTGAGAGAACAGATATGGCGGATCCCCGTGTTCGCGCGGCGGCGCAAGACGATCTGACCGCCGTTCTGGCGCTCTATCGTCAACTCCATCCAGCCGATCCCGTACTCGATAGAGCCCAAGCCGAGGCCACTTGGTCCAGGTTGCTGTCCTGCGGCGTGACCACCGTCTTCGTCATCGAGCAAGACGATCTCCTTGTCGCGTCCTGCACGCTCGCCATCGTACCGAACCTGTCGCGGGGCGGACAGCCCTACGGCGTCATCGAGAATGTGGTGACCGATGGGGCGCACCGCCGTCGCGGCCTCGGCCGCGCGGTGCTGTCCGCAGCACTACGCAAGGCCTGGGACGCGCAGTGCTACAAGGTTGTGCTGGCGACGGGCTCGGCGCGGGAATCGACCCTGAGGTTCTATGAAGGCGCCGGCTTCCAGAGAAACGCGAAGACCTATTTCGAAATCCGCAGGCCGTAACCTCCATGGCCCCTGCCCCGAGGCACCGCCAGACCGGTCACGGGCTTGCGCCAATAAAGTTGATTAACTTAATAAGGTATTGAAATTTGCCTCCGGCTGTGGTGACTCTCGGCGCAATCACAACAGCCAGCACCCTGCCATCCGGGGCAACGCCAGCGAACCGTGTACCTGACCACGTTTCAAGGAGTTGCCGGTGTTCCGTGCCATCCCTTCCGCCTGCCGTCGCGCCCTGGCGCCCCTTGCCGCCGGACTACTGCTGCCCACGGCCCTCGCCGCGCAGGAGGGCGCGCTGGCGCTGGAACTGAATGCGCAGGAGCAGACCGAGACCGGCTGCAAGCTCAGCTTTCTCGCCCGCAACAGCCATGACAGCGACATTGCCGGCGCGGTGTTCGAGACGGTGCTGTTCGACACCGGCGGCCAGGTCGAGCGGCTGACGCTGTTCGATTTCGGCGCGCTGCCGGCGGGCAAGCCCCGGCTGCGGCAATTCGTGGTGCCCGGGCTGCAATGCGAGGCGCTGGGACAGATCCTGATCAACGGCGCCACGCGCTGCGAGGCCGGCACACCGGGCGCCTGCACCCAGGGGCTGCGCCTGACCAGCCGCACCGATGTGGAGATGATGGGATGATCGAAATGCTGATCGACATGCTGGTCCGGGTGGCCGATCTCGGCGGGCCGGTGGTGCTGTTGCTGATCGCGCTGTCGGTGCTGACCCTGGCGGTGATGCTCTATAAGATCTGGCAGTTCCGCGCGGCGGGCGTGGGGCGGCACCGGGCGCTGAAACACGCGGTCGCCGCCTGGGATGCCGGCGATCACGGCACCGCCCGCGACGCGCTGGCGCGGTCCTCCAGCTATCTGAAACCGGTGATTACCATGGCCTTCGCCGGGCGCTGCGATGCGGCGCGGCTCGACGCCGAGGCCGAGACCCGCTTTGCCCGGCTCGAGCGCGGCTTCCGCTTTCTCGATTCGGTGGCACAGCTTTCGCCGCTGCTGGGGCTCTTCGGCACGGTGCTGGGGATGATCTCGGCCTTCCAGGCGCTTCAGGACGCGGGCGCGCAGGTCGATCCCTCGATTCTTGCGGGCGGCATCTGGGTGGCGCTGCTCACCACCGCCGTGGGGCTGGCCGTCGCGATGCCCACGGCGCTGGTGCTGAGCTGGTTCGAAACCCGCATGGAGGCCGAGCGCGTGCTGGCCGAACAGGCGCTGCGCAGCGTGTTGTCGCCCGCCGGCAGCACGCAGGCGGCCGAGACGGTGGCGATCGGGGCGCCCGCCCATGCGTAGCGCAAAGCGCAGACGCAGGCTCTCGATGACCTCGCTCATCGACGTGATCTTTCTGCTGCTGCTGTTCTTCATGCTGACCTCGACCTTCACCCGCTTTTCCGAGGTCGAACTGGCCGCCGCCGGCAGCGGCGCGGCGCCGGCACCCTCGGAGCGCCCGCTGTTCCTGCAACTCGGGCCCGAAACCGCGCGGCTCAACAGTGCCGAGGTGGCGCTGGAGGGGCTTGCCGACGCGCTCGCCGCACAGCGGGGCGACGGGGCGGCGGTGCGGCGGCTGCTGGTCGCGCTGCAACCGGGGGTCAGCGCGCAACGGCTGACCGACCTGCTTGTGGTACTGCGTGGCCTGCCGGGGCTGGCGCCGGTCGTGCTGGGAGCCTCGTGATGCGCCCGCGCCGTCCCCGCCCGCAGAGCGAGCCGACCATCGCGCTGATCAACATCGTCTTCCTGATGCTGATCTTCTTCCTCGTGGCCGGCACGCTGGCGCAGCCGCTGGACCCGGCGTTGCGGCTGGTCAGCACCCGCGATCTCGACGGCAGCCCGCCGCCGCCCGACGCGCTGGTGGTGCATCCGGACGGCGCGCTGAGCCACAAGGGGCAGGTCGTGGACACGCCCGAAACCTTCCTTGCGGCGCTCGCCCCCGAGGCACGCGCGACCGTGCGGCTGGTGCCCGACCGCGACCTGCCCGCCGCCGATCTGGTGGCGGTGGCGCGGGCGTTGCGCGCGGGCGGGGCCGAAAGGGTTTTGATCGTCAGCGAAAGGGTGCTGCAATGATCGCGAATTCCCGCCTTCTGAAAGCGGTGGCACTGCTGCTGGCCAGCAGCGCCCATGGCGCGCTGGCGCTGGCGCTGCTGCCCGACAACCCACCGGTCGAGATCGAAGGCTCGGACGGCGCGCCCGAGGCACGGGTCGGATCCAGCTTTGCCGACATGGCAACGGGCACGCTCAGCGCCGAGCCATCCCCCGAGCCGGTCGCGCCGCAGCCGG
Organism: Salipiger pentaromativorans; assembly: GCF_024721115.1. Taxonomy (GTDB): domain Bacteria; phylum Pseudomonadota; class Alphaproteobacteria; order Rhodobacterales; family Rhodobacteraceae; genus Salipiger; species Salipiger pentaromativorans. The sequence goes on from NZ_JAMDHK010000001.1 coordinate 549,663, forward strand.
TGCAGGAGGCGGCGCTGACCCCGCTCACACCGCCCGAACCGCAACCGCCCATCGCGGCGGAGCCCGCGCCCCGGCCCCCCGTCCCCGAGGCGCAGTCTGCCGAAGCGCCGCCCGTGGCCGAGCACGTCCAGCCCGCCGCGCCGGCACAAACGAGCGCCCCGCTGCCCGCGCCCGACGCCGTGGCCGCACTGCGCCCCGAAACGCCCGAGGCGGCCCGCCCGGCGGTCCCCGCCGAAACCCTCGAGGCCGAAGAGAAGGACGTGCCGCCCAACGCGCTGGCGCGGTCGCTTCGGCCCATCGAGCGCCCCGAGACCCTGCGCAAACCCGCGCCCGCGCCGGCCCCGAAAGCCGCCGCGCGCCCGAAGACGCAGACCAAGACCGCCAAGGCGCAGCCCAAGGCCGCCCCCGCGCCCAGAGGCAATGCAGACCGCAATGCCAAGGCCGGTCAGGAGCAGGGCAGCCAGAGCGCCAAGGCAACCCGGAGCGGCGCCGGCGGCAAGGCCAAGCAATCGGGCAATGCGGCGGCCAGCAACTATCCCGGTCAGGTGATGCGGAAGCTCTCGCGCGTGCCGCGCCCGCGCATGAATGTGCGCGGCGCCACCGTTGTGGCCTTCCGGATCTCGGGCACCGGCGGGCTGGCCGGGGTCTCGGTCGCCCGCAGCTCGGGCTCGTCGGCACTGGACAGCGCAGCGCTGAAGGTCGTGCAGCGGGCGGCGCCCTTCCCGGCGCCGCCCGCCGGCGCGCAGCGCAGCTTTTCCGTGCAGATCAAGGGCCGCTGAGCGGTCGGCGGCGGCGGTCTATTCCGCCGCCATCAGACGCTGCGACCGCTCGGGATTGGCCTCGATGAACACCAGGCAGGCGCAGCGCAGCAGCGAGGTGAAATTCTCCGGCTCGCCGCGCAGTTCCAGAACTTCCGAATGCAGCTTGGACAGGAAGGCCGGGGTCGTGCGCCCCTCTTTCTCGGCGATCTCGTCGAGGATCGCCCAGAACGAATTTTCCAGCCGGATGCTGGTGCTTTGACCGTTGAGCCGCAGCCGGCGCGTGGTCGAAGCGTAGCGCTGCGGCTCCTGCCCCGCAAAAACCTGGCACATGCGTCTGTTCCCTCCTCTTCCGGCCGTTCCGGCCCCGTCCTCCCGGGGTCCGGCTCCGGCGCTCCCTCCCGGCACATCACTCTAGGAAGGAAATCCGCCCCTGTCCATCAGACGGAAGGCGCGGGTGCCGCCTTGGCCGCGGCGGGCAGCGGCACCGCCCCGGCCACGAGGTCCAGACCGCAATCCCGCACCGCCTCCGAAATCTCGTGCAGCCGGTCGGCCAGCGGCGACCCGTTGCGCCAGATCATCCCCACGGTGCGCGCCGGCTGCGCCCCCACGAAATGCGAGACCGCGACCGGCGTGGCACGGGTCTCGACCGGCACCGCCATTTCGGGAATGAGCGTGACCCCGATGCCGGCGGCCACCATCTGCACCAGCGTGGACAGCGAACTGCCGTCCAGCATCTCACGCGGGAGCGCCGATTGCACCTTGCAGAAGGACAGCGCCTGATCGCGAAAGCAATGCCCCTCTTCCAGCAGCAGCAGCCGCATCTCGCGCAGCGTCTCGCGCGAGGGAACCGGGGTGCCTTCGTCCTCGCCCGGACGGATCAGGACGAAATTCTCGGAAAACAGCGCCACCTCGGTCAGCGAGGGTTCGGACACCGGCAGCGCCACGATCGCCGCGTCGAGCCGCCCCTCGGACAGCTCGGAAATCAGCCGGCTGGTCACCGTCTCGCGCATTTGCAGGTCGAGCCCCGGATAGCTCTGATTGAGGCGGCGGATCAGCGAGGGCAGCAGATAGGGTGCGATGGTCGGGATCACCCCGATCCGCAGCCGCCCCACGAAGCGCTCCTTCGAGGCGCGGGCCAGATCGCCCAGCTCGTCCAGCGCGCGCAGGATCTCGCGCGCACGGGGGGCGAATTCCTCGCCCACATGGGTCAGCCGGACCTGACGCGGCCCGCGTTCGAACAGCGCCACCCCCAGTTCCGCCTCCAGCTCCTTGATCTGTAGCGACAGCGCCGGCTGGGTGATCGAACAGGCCGAGGCCGCCCGCCCGAAATGCTTGTGCAGCGCCAGCGCGTCGAAATAGCGAAGCTGCTTGAGCGTGAGGTTGGCCATTTGAGAACCTTATCGCAAAGATCAGATCATTAAATTTAGACATATCGCAGGACTTTGCTAGGCTCGACCCGACAATTTGCGCCAAAGGCTCCGCGACGGTCGCACGACAGGCCGCTTTCCGCGTTGCCCGGCGCCTTTTGTCCGTGAGTTCCCCGCCGGCCACGTACCCGGCAGAGCTGCAAAAAACGCGTTTTCTGCAAGGCAGAAAGGCGTTTCGCGCGATGGCGCGCCGGATCGGCGCGCAAAATCACGTAGGCAAAAGGTTTGTCATCTGTTAATCTTTTAAGCAGGGAGGACTAAAATTGGACATTTTCTCGAAACGCGATGGGCCGCGCGCAGAAGACGTGCGCGCCAAACGCATGATTTCCGAAAACGCGCCTGTCATTCGCAAGCTCGCCGACCAGATCAGCGGCGGCGGCTATACCGCGATGCAACAGGCCAAGGCCAAAAAACCTCCGCAACCCAAGGGCTTGATCATCCACGATCTCGGCAGCGCCCGCAGCGCCGCCGAGCCGGAGCCCTATGTCAAGATCAGCCTCAACAACCGCGTGGTTCTGGCCGACAAGAACAGTGGCCGGCAACTTCACATGCTGGGGGAGATTCGCAGCGGCTATCCGGCGCGCTTCGTGCCCGCCACCGCCGAGAACGGCTTCTTCTCGCCGCTGCCCGAGGATGTCTATGCCGCGATCCGGCATCTCGAAGAGCAGCCGATCACCCGGGAGTTCGGCGAAAAGCAGCTTGCCGCCGCTCTGGAGGAAAGCCTCGGTCTGACCTGACCACGCCCCTTGCGGGGGCCCAGCGGGGCCTCCGCCTCTGAAACACAGCAAGGCATGCGCAACACCGAGCTAGGTATGGGTCGAACAAGCTATTTCCAGCGCACACACAAAACAAACGAACCCCGGACGCCCGCCGCGCCTCTGACGGAATATTGCGAAGGCCAGACCCGTCAGGCCTGGGAAAGCGTGATCACCGGCCAGTCGCTGGCGGAGCCGGAAATCGCTCCGGTCCGCAACGAGATCGTGCAATCCTGGCAACGCAGCCTGCGGATGGGCGTCGATGCCAAGATGCAGCATTCGCGCAAGATCGGCGCCGAGGAGGATCTGCACCGGCTGCGGCGCCGCAACGCCTCGCTGATGCAGGCGGCGCGGGCCGCCTTTGCCCGGCTGGCCCCGCATCTTTCCGAGGCCAAGGCGATCCTGCTGCTGACCGACAGCAACGGGGTGATCATCGACGCCATCGGCGATCATTCCGTGCTCGACGAGGGGCAGGAGATTCACCTCGAGATCGGCGGCGTCTGGAACGAGGACGCCATCGGCACCAACGGCATCGGCACCGCGCTCAAGACCGGCAAGCCGACCTATGTGCATGCGGCCGAGCATTTCTGCCAGGGCGTGCAAGCCTGGACCTGCGCCGGCGTGCCGATCTTCGACCCGTTCGACCGGACGGTGATCGGGGTGGTCGATCTGTCGGGGCCGCCCGACATCTTCCGCCGCCACAATATCGCGCTGGTGGTCGCCGCCGCCCGCGAGATCGAGATCGCGCTTGCCGAACAGCAGCGCGAAGAGCGCACGCTGCTGCTCGAGGCGTTCCTGAATTCCGATGTCAGCCGCCCCGGCAACGGCGTGCTGCTGCTGGACAAGGTCGGGCGCATTCTCTACCGGCGCGGGCTCGACGACCGGCTGCACCTGCCGCGCTCGGATCTGGCGGTGGGCAAACAGCTTCTGGCGCTGAATGCCGGGATGAGCGATGGCGACATCGTCGCCGCCCTGCCCCCGGAGCTGGAAACCGACGGCATCGAACGGCTGGAATTCGAGGGCCGTCTGCGCGGCGCGGCGCTGTTCCTGAAACACAGCCAGCCGGCGCATGCCCGGCAGGAAGAGACGGTGCGCATCCGGCCTCGGCCGAATGTGGCCGAGGACGAGATCATCATCGTCGGCAACGCCCCGAAGATGCTCGAGGCGATCGAGCTGGCCGAACGCGCCGCCGCCGCCGGGGTCACCGTGCTGATCCAGGGCGAGACCGGCACCGGCAAGGAGCTGTTCGCGCGCCTCGTGCACAGCCGGCTGACCCGCAAGGAGGCGCCCTATGTGACGGTGAACTGCGCGGCGATCTCGAAGGAGCTGATCGGCGCCGAGCTGTTCGGCCATGTGGAAGGCGCCTTTACCGGCGCGCTGCGCGGCGGCAAGGCGGGCAAGTTCGAACAGGCCGATGGCGGTGTGCTCTGTCTCGACGAGATCGGCGACATGCCGCTGGAGCTGCAACCCTATCTGCTGCGGGCGCTGGAACAGCGGGCGGTCTACCGGATCGGCGACAGCGAGCGGCGCCCGGTCAATGTGCAGCTCGTGGCGATGACCAACCGCAATCTGCGCGACGATGTGGAAACCGGGCGGTTCCGCCGCGATCTGTTCTACCGCATCGGCATCGTCGCCATCGAGGTGCCGCCGCTGCGCGAACGCGGCACCGACATTCTGGCGCTGCTCGAACATTTCAACACCTGCTTCACCCAGCGCTTCGACAGCGCGCGGCTCGAATTCTCGTCGCAGGTGCTCGACCGGCTGCAACGCTATCACTGGCCGGGCAACGTGCGCGAGCTGCGCAATCTCGTCGAGCGTCTGCACCTGCTGCGGCGCTCCGGCACGGTGGGCCTGTCGGATCTGCCCGCCGAAATCCTGGAAACCCCGAGCGGGCTCGGCTTCTCGGTCTCCGCCTTTGACAGCGGCGACGCCGCGGTCAATCTGGAGAATGTCGAGGATCAGGCCATTCGCCGGGCGATGGCGGCGGAGAACGGCAACCTCACCCGGGTCGCGGCACGGCTCGGGATCTCGCGCCCGACGCTTTACCGCAAGATCAAGCAATACGGCATCCCGAGGGATTGAGCCGGCTCGGGCGCCTCTGCCCCGGAAACGGAAAACGCCCTCCGGAAATCCGGAGGGCGTTTCCACCCTGTCCGCCGAGAGGGAACCGCGGCGGGATCAGAAGAGTTTGGTGAGGCTGACCTTGAAGGTCCGGCCTGGCGCCTTGCGCGACGACAGATTCCCCGTGTAGTCGAGATCAAAGGCATTCTCTATGCCAAAACGGATCTCGGTCCCTTCAAACGCCCCGGTCTGCGGCTTGTAGGTCGCGCGCAGATTGTGGACCGTGTAGTCGGACAGATCGTTCAATGTGGCGTCGCGGGCATCCGCCGTATGCCGCACCTCCCAGCTCAGATCCAGCGTGTCGTTCCAGCGCTTGCCCAGCGTCAGCCCCAGTGTGGTCGCGGGCTGGTTCCGCCAATCCTCATCGGCGAAGCCATCGGCATATTCCGTGCCCTGCCCGGTGGCGCCGTGGAAATCCACATAGACCCCGTTCTCAAGCCCGTAAGAGGCTTCCAGCTCGAACCCCTCGGTCTCGACCCGGTCGAGATTGACCGAGGTCGAGCCAGAGGCGGTGTAGCTGGTGATGTCCCAGAGCTCGGTCCGGTAGATGTTCCCCCGGATCGAGAAATTGTCGCCCGGCGTGAACAGATCCGTGCCCGCGTAAGACGCCCCCAGTTCGAAGGTGTGGGATTTCTCGGAGGTGGTCATGCGCCACTCGTTGGCGGCGCTGCCGCCCAGATCGTCGATGATCGGCAGACCTTCGGTATAGGCGGCGCTGCCGAAGACCGACAGCCCGTTGCCGAAATCATAGGCCACCGCCAGACCGCCCATCAGCGCGTCGTTCTCATAGCTTCCGTAGCTGGCCGCGCTCTCGACCTTGGATTTCTCGTAGCGCAGCGCCGGGGTGATGGTGAACCCGCCCGCGCGCATCTCGTCGATCAGGAACAGCGCCAGACGGTTGTCCTCGCCCCCCGGCGCGCTGCCCGCCTCGTTGTCGGCGCGCACCCGGCGCGAGACCTCGACGCCGCTGCGCAGCTGGTGGTCCACCACGCCGGTCTGGAACAGCGCCACGTTCTTCACCGTGAACTTGGTGGTCTCATAGCGCTGCTCGGCGTTCACCGTGGGTTCGAGGAAGGGCCAGGTCGGCGTGCCCTCCAGCGGCGAGGAGCCCGGCACATAGCTGTAGTCGATCTGCTGATCGGCGTAAGACAGGGTCGCGGTCAGATCGACCAGATCGCTGACCGGATTGTAATTGTATTCCAGCGTGGTCTGGCTCGTGTCGGTTTCGCGGTCGACATTGCCGAAGGTGCCGCCGGTGGTGTCGAACGTGTCATAGGGCACGTCCTTGTCGTCGGCGAGCGTGCGCGAATAGGAGAAGGTCAGGCTGTGGTCGTCGTCCTGACCGAAGGTGAACTTGCCCTTGAAAAGCCCCGAGGGCGTCTCGAACCCGCTGTTGCCGATGACATTGCCGTCGCCATCGACCTGATCGTCCTGCTGCCGCCAGGTGTAGTTCAGCAGGAACTCCGCCCGCTCGGTCGGCTGCCAGGCCAGCGTGGTGGAGCTGACCGCCCCCGCCGTGTTCGAGCTGAATTCCAGCGTCTGCCCGACCCGGAACCCCGGCACCCCGCCGGTGAAATCCGAGGCGTTCTTGGTTTCGAGCTTCACCACCCCGCCGACGATGCCGGACCCATATTCGAAACTGCCCATGGTGCCGCGCAGCACCTCGACCTGACGATAGAGCAGCGGATCGGTGAAAAGCTGGGTGCCGATGCGGTACAGCTCTTCCGAGCCCACCGATGCCCCGTCCACAAGGATCGCGATCTTCTGGTCGTTGCCATAGGTGCTGTTGGCGCCGTAGCCGCGAATATTGATGCCCGAGCCCTGCGGGGTGGAACCGTTGATCAGCGTCACGCCGGGCACGGAATCGATCAGTTCGGCGACGGTGCCCGCCTGCCGGTCCTCGATCTCCTCCCCGTCGATGGTGGTGGTCGATACCGCGCCGCCCAGGCTCAGGTCGCGTTTGCCCGGCGTCAGGTAGAGCGTGCCGAGAAAGCCGCTCACCGTGGACAGGTCGGTGCCGGTGTCCTGCGCCAGAGCCGGCGCCGGACAAAGAGAAAGAAGAACAAGCGCGGTGCTGCCGCGCAATATGCTGCGTGTCATGAGATCAGCCTTCGTCAGCGAGTGGTTTATCGGGTCGCTGGCACGGGGCTGGCTTCGGCGGATCCGCGCAAATTTCGATCACGGATCCGTTTGTTCCTTGCAGCGGCTAACGTATCCAACTAAAACAGTCAACTAAGAACCCGCCAGCCTCGACCCCGCTTTTCCGCGTCGTGCCAGCCCATGTGAGCTTTTGACACGCAACGACCGGACAGGACCCCCGATGGCCGATACCCAGACCGCTGCCCCGCAGCCCCTCTCCGCGGAGGCGATTCGCGCCGCGCTCGACTACAATCCCAAGATGCGCGCCCGCGATCTCGCCAGTCAGCTCGGCCTCCCGGAAGCGGCGCTTCTGGCCGCGCGGACCGGCCAGGGCGTCACCCGCATCAACGCCCATCCCGACGCGGTAATGCCGGCGGTCGAGACGCTGGGCGAGGTCATGGCGCTGACCCGCGTCGAGGCGGCGGTGCATGAGAAAGTCGGGATCTATGCCAATTACCACCCCGGCCCGCATGCCGCGATGGTGCTGGCCGACGAGATCGACCTGCGCATCTTCCCGAGCCACTGGCAACACGGCTTCCTCGTCGAGCAGGAGAGCGACGGCGGCGTGAAACGCAGCCTGCAGATCTTCGACGCGGCGGGCGACGCCATCCACAAGGTGCATCTGCGCGAAGGCTCGGACCTGAGCGGCTGGGCCGCTCTGAAACAGGCGCTCGCCACCGGCGAGACGGGCGACACGCTGGAGCTGGCCCCGCGCCAGACCACCGAGGCGGCAAAGTCCGATCCCGCCAAGCGCGACATTCTGCGCAAGGAATGGGCGCGGCTCACCGACACGCATCAGTTCCTGCGGCTCTGCTCCAAGCTCAAGATGAACCGGCTCGGCGCCTATCGCATCGCTGGCGCCCCCTTCGTGCGCCCGCTCGATCCCGCCGCCATAGATCCGATGCTGGAGGCGGTGCGCGACCGCGAGACCCAGATCATGCTCTTCGTGGGCAATCGCGGCTGCATCCAGATCCACTCCGGCCCGGTGCGCAATCTGCACCCGATGGGGCCGTGGCAGAACATCATGGACCCCGGCTTCAACCTGCATCTGCGCCGCGACAAGGTGGCCGAGCTCTGGGCCGTGGAGAAACCCACCCAGCGCGGCCCGGCGCTCTCGGTCGAGGCTTTCGACGCCGAGGGCGGGCTGATCTTCCAGTGCTTCGGCGTCGGCAAGCAGGGCAACGACCACCGCCCGGCCTGGAAAGACATCGTCGGGGGGCTCGCCAGCCGCGAGGAGGTGAGCGCATGAGACGCCGCGCCTTCCACACGCTTGCGCTGTCCACCGCCGCCACTCTCGTGCTTGGCGGGCTCGGCGCCGCTGTCCTGCCCGCCGAGGCGGCGCGGGGCGAGGCCGACACGCTGTCGATCGGCGGATCGGTCACCGAGATCGTCTATGCGCTGGGGCAGGAGCACCGTCTTCTGGCCCGCGACACCACCTCGACCTACCCGCCCGAGGCCGAGGCGCTGCCCGATGTGGGCTATATGCGCGCGCTCTCGCCCGAGGGCGTGCTGTCGGTCGGACCCGACCTGATCCTCTCCGAAGAGGGCGCGGGCCCGCCCGAGACGCTGGAGGTGCTGGAAGAGGCGCAGATCCCCTTCATCACCGTGCCGGGCGGGCTGGATGCCGAAGGCGTCGCCGCCAAGATCCGCGCGGTGGGCGCGGCCCTCGGTGTGCCGGAGAAGGCCGAGGCGCTGGCCGCCGAGGTCACCGCCGAGATCGCCGCCGCCAGCGCCCGTGCGCAAGGCGCCGCAGGCGCGCCCAAGCGCGTGCTCTTCGTTCTCTCCGCGCAGGGCGGACGGCTGATGGGCGCGGGCGAGAACACCGGCGCGGCGGCGATCATCGCGCTTGCCGGCGGGGTGAACGCGCTGGAGGGCGTCGAGGGCTACAAGCCGCTCTCGGACGAGGCCGCCACCGCCGCCGCGCCCGATGTCATCCTGATGATGGACCGCGAGGGCGATCATGCGGCCAGCGCGGAAGAGCTGTTTTCCCTGCCCGCCCTGGCCGTCACCCCCGCTGCCGAAACCGGCGCGCTGATCAAGATGGACGGGCTGAAGCTGCTGGGCTTCGGGCCGCGCACCGGCGCGGCGGTGGCCGAGCTGTCGGCCATGCTCTACGGAGACTGATCCGTGGTCGCGCTCACCGATCCCGCCCCCGGCGCGCGGCGGGCGGCGGCCCCGCCAAGCCGCCTCGCCCGCGCCCGGCGCCTGCATCTCTGGCTGGCGCTGCTGATGATCGCGGTGGCGCTGACCAGCCTCACCGTCGGGGCAACGGGGGTCCAGCTCTGGGACGTGGCGAGGAGCCTCGCAAGAGGCGAGGAGCTGTCCCGCATGGAACGTGTCGTCCTCTTCGACATCCGCCTGCCCCGCCTGGTGCTGGGGCTGGCGGTGGGCGCGGCGCTGGCCGTCTCCGGGGCGGTGATGCAGGGGCTCTTCCGCAACCCGTTGGCCGATCCCGGCATCGTCGGGGTCAGCGCCGGGGCGGGCCTCGGCGCGATCCTCGCCATCGTGCTGGGCGGGCTGCTGCCGCCCGCGCTGCTGGGCCTCGCGGGCGGGCACCTTGTGCCGCTCGCCGCCTTCCTGGGCGGCTGGGCCAGCACGCTGCTGCTCTACCGCGTCGCCACGCGGCGCGGCCACACCTCGGTCGCCACCATGCTGCTGGCGGGCATCGCGCTCGCGGCGCTTGCCGGCGCCGTCTCGGGCGTGCTGGTCTACATGGCCGATGACAACCAGCTCCGCGACCTGACCTTCTGGGGGCTGGGCTCTCTGGCGGGCGCGAGCTGGGGCAAGCTCGCCGCCGCCCTGCCGATCATGCTGATCGCCATCGCCGGCGCCGGCCTGATCGGCCGCGGGCTCAACGCGCTGGCACTCGGCGAGGCCACCGCCGCCCATATCGGCATCCCCGTGCAGCGCATGAAACGCCTCGCCATCCTCTGCGTCGCGGGCGCCACCGGCGCCGCCGTCGCGGTTTCGGGCGGCATCGGCTTCGTCGGCATCGTGGTGCCGCATCTGCTGCGCCTCGGCTCCGGCCCCGATCACCGGGCGCTGCTCATCAACTCCGCGCTGCTGGGCGCCGCGCTGCTGGTGGTGGCCGACATGATCAGCCGCGTGGTCGTCGCCCCCGCAGAACTCCCCATCGGCATCGTCACCGCCGTGCTGGGCGCGCCGGTGTTCCTGTGGATCCTGCTGCGGCAGCGCGGCGTGGTGGATCTCTGATGCTACAGGCCCGGAACATCACCGTGACCCTCGGCCGCGCCGAGGTGCTGCACGACATCGCCTTCGACGCCGCCCCCGGCCAGCTCACCGCCATCTGCGGCCCCAACGGCTCGGGCAAGACCACGCTGCTGCGCGCCATGACCGGCGACCTCCCGCATGACGGGCGGATCACCCTGAACGGCGCCGGGCTCGAGACCCGCGCCCCCTGGGAGCTGGCGGCGATCCGGGGCGTGCTGCCGCAGGCCAGCGCCCTCGCCTTTCCCTTCACCGTGCTCGAAGTCGTCGAGATCGGGCTGAGCCGGGGCCGGTCCGGCGGCGATCCCGAGGCCGCCATGCAGGCCCTGGCCCGGGTCGATCTGGATCACTACGCCACCCGCCCCTATCAGGCTTTGTCCGGCGGCGAGCAGCAGCGGGCCCAGCTTGCCCGGGTGCTGGCGCAGGTCGCCGCCCCCGTCGCCGAGGACGGACCGCGCTGGCTGTTCCTCGACGAGCCGGTTTCGGCGCTGGACATCGCCCATCAACTCGACGTGATGCAGATCGCCCGCGACTTCGCCGATGCCGGCGGCGGCGTGGTCGCGGTGATGCACGACCTGAACCTCACCGCCATGTTCGCCGACCGCGTCGCGCTGCTGGCCGGAGGCCATGTTCTGGCGGCGGGCCCGGCGGCCGAGGTGATGACTTCGGAAACATTGTCGCGGGCCTATGGCTGCCGGCTGCGCGTGGGCGCGGCACCGCCGCCGGGCACCCCCTTCCTTCTTCCCCAGGCCGCGGCACGCGCGGCAGACTGACCCCGAAAGGACATTCCATGTATCTTGCGATGAACCGCTTCACCGTCCCGCTCGAGAATGCCGCGGAATTCGAGGAGATGTGGCTGTCGCGCGACAGTGCCTTGCAGGAAATGCCGGGCTTCCTGGCCTTCCACATGCTGAAGGGCGACGAGACCGATGGCACGATCCTCTATGCCTCGCACACCGCCTGGGAGACCGAGGAGGATTTCCGCAACTGGACCCGAAGCGAGGCGTTCCGCACCGCCCATGCCCGCGCCGGCACCCGCCGCAAGCTGCATGCGGGCGCGCCGCGCTTCGAAGGGTTCCGGGCCATCCAGCACATTCCGCAGCCGGCATAATCTGCCGGAGCCCCGGGCCCGCCACAGAACGGCCCCCGTGGCGCAGCAACCGCCCCGGCGCGCGACACGCGCCGGGTCACTGATGCCGCAGCGCCTCGATCGGATCGAGCCGCGCCGCGCGGCGGGCAGGGAAATAGCCGAAGACAACCCCCACCAGCCCCGAGAACAGGAAGGCCAGCAGCACGACCTCGACGCTGGGCGAGAACGGAATCGCCATGAGCTGCGCCGCCACGAAGGCGATGCCGAAGCCGGTCAGGATGCCGATCACACCGCCCAGCACCGACAGCACGATGGCCTCGACCAGAAACTGCGTCAGCACCTGGCGCGCGGTGGCGCCGATGGCCAGCCGGATGCCGATCTCGCGGGTGCGCTCGGTGACCGAGACCAGCATGATGTTCATGATCCCGATGCCGCCCACCAGCAGGCTCACCGCCGCCACCGCCGACAAAAGCCCCGTCAGCACCGCGTTCACCGAGGTCAGCATCGAGGCGATCTGCGCCATGTCCATGACCCGGAAATCGTCGGCCTCGTCCACGCTGATGCGGCGGCGTTCCCGCATCAGCGCCTCGATCTCGCGGGTGCCGCGATCCGCCGAGACGCCCGGCGTCAGCGCAAGCTGAAAGCTCGCCACATCCGCCGAGCCCACCAGCCGCCGCTGCACCGCGCGGATCGGCATCAGGATCAGGTCGTCCTGATCCTGCCCCATCATCCCGGCCCCCTTGGCCTCGAGATACCCGATCACCAGGCAGGACACCGTGTCGATGCGGATCGTCTCGCCCGTCGGGTCGGCATTGCCGAACAGCTCCTGCCGCAGACTTTCCCCCAGGATGCAGACCGCGGCGCCCGCGCTTTCCTCGGCCTCGGTAAAGCCGCGCCCGCGCAGCACCGTCCAGTTCCCGACATCGAGGTAATCCGAGGTGGTGCCCGTGACCGTGGTCGAGGCGTTGGCATTGCCATAGACCACGGTTTCCATGCTGCTGACCACCGGCGCCACCGCCGAGAGCACGCTCAGCCCGCCCAGCGCCTCGGCGTCGCGCAGGGTGAAATTCGCCGCCTCCTCCGAGGCACCCGGCCCGCCGAAACCGCCCCCCGGACGCAGCATCAGCACATCACTGCCAAGGCTTTCCACATCCGAGGTCACCTGCTCGGAAGAGCCCTGTCCGATGGTCACCATGGCAATGACGGCGGCCACCCCGATCACCACCCCCAGCACGGTCAAGAAGGAGCGCAGCGCGTTGCGGGTGATCGCCAGAAGCGCAAGCCGGACGGTTTCCCAAAGCATCTCTCAGCCCTCCCGCGCGGCCGGTTGGAAATCGGCGCTCTGCACGCGCCCGTCGACAAACAGAACGATGCGGTGCGCGTACTCCGCCATCTCCTCTTCATGGGTCACCATGATGATGGTGATCCCGTCATCGCGGTTCAGCGCCGAAAGCAGCTCCATGATCTCGCGCGAGCGGTGGGTGTCGAGGTTGCCCGTGGGCTCGTCAGCAAGCAGCACCATGGGGTTGTCGACGATGGCCCGCGCGATGGCGACGCGCTGCTGCTGGCCCCCCGAGAGCTGCGAGGGCTGGTGATGCTCGCGCCCCGCCAGCCCGACCTTTTCCAGCGCCGAGCGCGCCCGCGCGGCGCGTTCGGCGGGCGGCACGCCTTTATAGATGAGCGGCAGCTCGACATTCTCCAGCGCCGTCGAGCGCGGCAGCAGGTTGAAGCCCTGGAAAACGAACCCCAGATATTCGCGCCGCAGGATCGCGCGCTGGTCGCGGTCGAGCCCGCCCACCTCCACATCGTGAAACAGGTAGCTGCCGCCGGTGGGCCGGTCGAGACAGCCGATGATGTTCATCGCGGTGGATTTGCCCGAGCCCGACGGCCCCATGATGGCGATGAACTCGCCTTCGCCGATGGTCAGATCGACGCCGTCGAGCGCCCGCACCTCGGCCTCGCCCTCGCCATAGACGCGGCTGACATCGCGGAGCGCGATCAGCGGGCTGGTGTCGTCCTCGCCCATGTCATCGCGCCTCGGTCTGGTCGATGATCACCGTGTCGCCCTCGGCCAGATCGCCCGCAAGGATCTCGGTGCTGCGCCCGTCGGTCTCGCCGGTCTGCACGGCGATTTCGGTGGCGACACCGTCGCGCAGCACCCAGACCGTGGAGGCATCGGCGCGGGCCCCCGCGCCGTCGAAGGGCCGCGAGGGCAGGACCAGCCCCACCAGACCGCCGCCCCCGCCGCTGTCGCCCTCGCCCGCCACAGTCTGCGGCGGCACGTAGCGCAGGGCCGAATTGGAGACCAGCAGAGCCTCCTCGACCTGGGCCACGGCGATGGTGGCGGTGGCGGTCATGCCGGGGCGCAGCAGCAGCGCGTCGTTATCGACCGTCAGCACGCCCTTGTAGGTCACCACCCCGTCGGTCTCTTCCGGCGCATAGCGCAGCTGCGCCAGCTCGGCATCGAAGTGGCGGCCGGAATAGGCATCGACGGTGAAGGTGGCGGGGTTGCCCTCGGCCACGCGGCCAATGTCGGCCTCGTCGATGTCCACCTGCACCTCCATCCGGCGCAGGTCTTCGGCAAGGGTGAAAAGCTCGGGCGCCGAAAGGCTGGCGGCAACGGTCTGGCCGACCTCGGCGTCGCGGTCGAGCACGATCCCGTCGATGGGCGAGACGATGGCCGCATCCGCCAGATCCGCCTCGGCCAGCGCCAGATTGGCGGTGGCGAGCTTGAGGTCGGCCTGTGCCGCATCGACCGCCGCCATGGCACGCTCGTTCGCCGCCTCATAGGCGATGAGATCGGTGTGAGTGCTGACCCCGCGCTCGTCCAGCCGCCGCTGCGTGTCGAAATTGGACTGCGCCTCGCGGGCGCTGGCCTCGGCCTGCGCAAGCTGCGCTCTGGCCGCCGCCTGCGAGGCCTCGGCTGTGGTCACCTGCGCCTTGAGCTTGGTATCGTCGAGCCGCGCCAGCACCTGACCGACGCTCACCCGGTCGTTGTAATCGGCCTCGACGCTGGCAATCGTGCCGGAAAGCTCCGAGGACACCGTGACCTCGGTGGTGGGCTGCACGGTGCCGGTCGCGGTCACCTCGACCTGAAAGCTGCCCCGCCCCACCGTTTCGGTGACATAGGCCACGCTGCGCTGCGACTGCGCGTTGGTCAGCCAGACCCAGCCGCCCGCCGCGACAAGCAACAGCAGCGCAATCCCCCACCAGACCGGCTTGCGCCGCTGTTTGGCCTTTTGAAGCGTTGCGGAAATTTCGGCGCTGCTGCGTGCCATGGTCCTGCCCTCTGTTCCGGCCGGAGCCGCCTTCCACGTGGAAAGCGCCGGTCCTCTGCACATTGTCATACGCAGGAGCAAGAGGGATCCGCCGCCGGCGTGGCGGGATGCCGCAGGGCCATGTCCCGCGCCGCCAGATCCCCTGCCTGCATTTTGAGCATCCCGCGCCGCCCGGGCGGCACCCCCGGTACACCGGCTTGCCCCTGCCGCGCGGCTTGACGCAGAAACGCCTGACTGGAACTGTTTTTTCCACCGGGCAACCGGATTGGCAAGGCTGGCGCGAGACGCGCCGCAACTGGAACGGAGCAAGGATCTCATGGCCGTACTCACGCTCGACGCGCTCACCGCGCAGGCAAATTCCGGCGAGACCGACACCGTTCTGGTCTGCGCCGTGGACATGCAGGGCCGCCTGATGGGCAAGCGCTATCACGTCGCGCATTTTCTCGAACATGCGCAGGACGAGGCGCATTGCTGCAACTACCTGCTGGCCACCGATCTGGAGATGGGCACCCCCGAGGGCTATGCCACCACAAGCTGGCAGCTGGGCTATGGCGATTACCTCATGAAGCCCGATCTCGGCACCCTGCGCCCGGTGCCCTGGCTCGATGGCACGGTGCTGGTGCTCTGCGATCTGCTCGACCCGAAGACCCATGCGCCTGTGCCGCAGTCGCCGCGGCAGATCCTCAAGACGCAGATCGAGCGGGCGGGTGCGCTGGGGTTCACCCCGATGATGGCGACGGAGCTGGAGTTCTTCCTCTTCGCCCGCGATTACAACAGCATCCGCGCCAGCGGCTTCCGCGATCTCGAAACGCTGATCAAGGTCAATCAGGATTACTCGATCCAGATGACGGGGCGGGAGGAATATATCATGCGCCCGGTGCGCAACACGCTCTATGCCATGGGCATCCCGGTCGAGAACACCAAGGGCGAGGCCGAGACCGGGCAGGAAGAGCTGAACATCCGCTATGCCGGGGCGCTTGGCGCCGCCGATCACCACACGCTGGCCAAGCAGGCGGTCAAGGAGATCGCCGAGCAGAAGGGCCATGCCGCCACCTTCATGGCGAAATGGCGCGCCGACCGGCTGGGCAGCGCCGCGCATCTGCATCAGTCGCTGTTCGCGGACGGGGAAAACGCCTTTCACGACCCCGAGGGCGCGCATGGCATGTCAAAGACCATGGGCCATTACGTGGCCGGGCTGCTGAAATACGCGCCCGAGACCATGCTGCTGCTCGCGCCCTATATCAACAGCTACAAACGCTTTATCCCCGGCACCTTTGCACCGACCAAGATCGCCTGGTCGGTCGACAACCGCACCGCCGGGTTCCGGCTGGTGGGCGAGGGCGGCAAGGGCGTGCGCATCGAATGCCGCATCCCCGGCGCCGACATGAACCCCTATCTCGCCTGCGCCGCGCAGCTGGCCGCCGGGCTGGCCGGGATCGAGGAGGAACTGCCCCTGCCCGCCCCCGCGCGCGGCGATCTCTACGCGATGGAGGAGATCCCCGAGGTGCCCGCCACCCTGCGCGCCGCGACCGAGACCTTCCGCGCCTCGAAGATGCTGCGCAAGACTCTGGGCGACGCGGTGGTCGATCACTACACCCGCGCCGCCGAGGTGGAGCAGGAAGATTTCGACCGCGCGGTCACCGATTACGAGCTTCGGCGCGGGTTTGAGCGCGTCTGAGGCGCCACGCCGGACCCGCCCGGGCCAGAGGCCCCGCCGAGTTGACACCCCCTTGAAATGCGCGCTTGATCCGCAGCGGTGAGGACAGGCCAAGGGGGCGACATGACAAAGACAGTGGCAGTGATCGGCGCGGGGATCGTGGGCGTTTCGACGGCGATCTGGTTGCAGCGCGACGGGCACAAGGTGATCCTGATCGACAAGGCCGGGCCCGGCGAGGGCACCAGCCACGGCAACGGCGGCGTTCTGGCCTCCTGCTCGGTGGTGCCGGTGCCGGGACCGGGGCTCTGGCTGAAGGCGCCGAAGATGCTGCTCGATCCGAACCAGCCGCTCTTCATGAAATGGTCCTACCTGCCCAAGATCGCGCCCTGGCTGATGAAATTCATGTCCCACGCCAACGCGGCGGCGGTGCACAAGCGTGCAGCCGCCTCTACGCAGATCATCGGCGACAGCTATAACGACCACGTCGCGCTGGCCTCGGGCACCGGTGCCGAGAAATGGTTGCACCCGGACGATTACGTTTTCCTCTACAACAGCCGCGCCGATTACGAGGCCGACGCCTTCGGATTCTCGGTGCGAAAGGAGAACGGCTTTGAATGGGAGCTGCTGGAGGACCAGGCCTTCCGCGATTACGACCCCATCTTCAGCCCCGAGATCACCTGCGCCGCCCGCTTCCCCGGCCATGGGCGCATTTCGGATCCCGGTCGCTATGTGAAGGACCTTGCCGCCTTTGCCGAGGCGCAGGGCGCGCGGCTGATCATGGGCGAGGTGACCGACATCGCCCGCGAACAGGGCGCCGTCACCGGCGTGCGGGTCGGCGGCGAGACCATCGCCTGCGATGCCGCGGTGCTGACCACTGGCGTCTGGTCCGGCCCGCTGGCGGAAAAGCTGGGGGTGAAACCGCCGCTGGAATCCGAGCGCGGCTATCATCTGGAACTTTACGAGCCCTCGGTCATGCCGCGCGCACCGGTGATGATCGCCAGCGGAAAATTCGTCGCCACGCCGATGGACGGGCGGCTGCGCCTTGCCGGGATCGTCGAGCTGGGCGGGCTCGATCTGCCGCCCTCGCGCGCGCCCTTCGCGCTGCTCGAACGTCAGATCCGTGCCGCGATCCCCGGCCTGAGCTGGAAAAAGACCGTGGAATGGATGGGACACCGCCCCTCGATGGCCGATTCCCTGCCCATCATCGGCGAATCCACCGTGGTGAGGGGCGCCTTCATGGGGTTCGGCCACGATCATGTCGGTTTGACAGGCGGTCCGAAGACCGGGCTGCTGCTCTCGCAGCTGATCTCGGGCCGAACGCCGAACATCAACCTTGCGCCCTACGCCCCGGATCGGTTTCACTGAGCCCACGTAAAAACATTAGAACACAAACAACAGGGAGACCGATCATGAAAACGATCAAGACGCTGCTGGCCGCCACGGCGCTCGCGGGCACGGGTGTGGCCGCGCAAGCCGAGAAATGGGATATGCCGATGGCCTATTCCGCGACCAACTTCCATTCCGAGATCGGCGCCGAATTCGCCAAATGCGTGACCGACGGCACCTCTGGCGCGCTGGAAATCGTCACCCACCCCTCGGGCTCGCTGTTCGGCGGGGCCGAGATCAAGCGCGCGGTGATGACCGGCCAGGCCAATATCGGCGAGCGTCTGATGTCGGCGCATCAGAACGAGAACCCGCTTTACGGCGTGGATTCGATCCCCTTCCTGGTCTCCTCCTTCGACGAGCATGAAAAGCTCTGGGCGATCGCCGAACCCTATGTGGAAAAGGCGCTGGACGAGGACAATCTGCATTACCTCTATTCGGTGCCGTGGCCGCCGCAGGGCCTGTATATGAACAAGCCGATCTCGGATATTTCCGACCTCAAGGGCGTCAAGTTCCGCTCCTACTCCACCGCCACCGCCAAGATGGCCGAGCTGACCGGCGCGCTGCCGGTGCAGGTCGAGGCGGCGGAACTGAGCCAGGCGCTGGCCACCGGCGTGGCCGAGAGCTTTATCTCCTCGGGCGCGACGGGCTATGACCGCAAGGTCTGGGAACACCTGTCGAATTTCTACGAGGTCGATGCCTGGCTGCCGCGCAACGCGGTCTTCGTGAACAAGGACGCCTGGGCAGACCTGCCGGACGAGACCAAGGCAGTGATGAACGACTGCGCCACCAAGGCGGCGGCGGACGGTCTGGCACGCTCCAAGGACTATACCCAGTTCACCCTGGACGGGCTGAAAGAGAACGGCATGACCGTCGAGCGCGTCAACGACACGCTCATGGGCCAGCTCAAGGCCATGGGCGAGGTCATGACCGCCGAGTGGCTGGAACAGGCGGGCGACGACGGCAAGGCCATCGTCGACGCCTACAAGGGCGAATAAGCCGCGTCTCTTCCGAGCGACCGGACATCGGGCCGGGCCTGCCTTCGGGCGGGTCCGGCACCCAACGAGCGCCACAAACGGATGGCGCTTTTTTATCCTGCGTGGGGCGCCGAACGGCGACCGGGCCCAAGTTTCGGCGGCCCCGGCCAGGCGCCTGACAGACAGGCGCCCGCCCGATGATCAAAGACAGGCCGGACGCGCCCGCGCAGCAGCACAGAGAGGGACAGCCCATGGCCGCGGCAAAGGCGCTGAGGCGCTTACTCGACACGCTCTATCTGATCGGAGGCATCATCGCCTCGTTCTTCCTCATCGCCATTCTGACGATCATCGTGCTGCAGATGCTGGCGCGCTGGACCGGCCATGTGTTTCCCGGCGCCACCGACTACGCG
Organism: Salipiger pentaromativorans; assembly: GCF_024721115.1. Classification (GTDB taxonomy): domain Bacteria; phylum Pseudomonadota; class Alphaproteobacteria; order Rhodobacterales; family Rhodobacteraceae; genus Salipiger; species Salipiger pentaromativorans. The sequence continues at coordinate 568,889 of NZ_JAMDHK010000001.1, forward strand.
GGCTATTGCATGGCTGCCGCCTCGTTCTTCGCCTTCGCCTATGCGCTGAACCACGGGGCGCATATCCGCGTGTCGCTGTTCCTCTCGGCGCTGGGGAAATACCGCCGCTGGGGCGAGATCTGGTGCTTCGGCATCGGCACGGCGATCTCCACCTGGTTCGCCTGGTACGCGATCAAGGGCAACCATATCTCCTGGCGCTGGAACGAGCTGAGCCAGGGGCTCGACGCGACGCCCATCTGGATCCCGCAGCTCTCCATGTCCATCGGCACGGTGCTGCTGGCCGTGGCGTTCTGGGATCATCTCGTGCGGCTGATCGTGACCGGATCGCACGGCATCACCACCGATCTTGTCGATCAGAGCCAGGGAGAATGACATGGAACAACTGATCCCGATCGGCATCTTCCTCTTCGTGCTGTTCCTGCTGCTGGGGTCCGGCGTCTGGGTGGGCCTTGCGCTCATGGGCGTGGCCTATGTGGGCATGGAGCTTTTCACCTCGCGCCCGGCGGGCGACGCGATGATCACCAAGGTCTGGTCCTCCTCGTCGAGCTGGACGCTGACCGCCCTGCCCCTCTTCATCTGGATGGGCGAGATCCTCTACCGAACGCGTCTGTCCGAGGACATGTTCAAGGGGCTTTCGCCCTGGATGGCACGTCTGCCCGGCGGGCTGGTGCACACCAATATCGTCGGCTGCACGGTGTTTGCCGCCGTCTCCGGATCGTCGGCGGCGACGCTCACCACCGTGGGCAAGATGTCCATCCCCGAGCTGCGCAAGCGGCACTACCCGGAAAAGATGGTCATCGGCACGCTGGCGGGCGCGGCGACGCTGGGGCTGATGATTCCGCCCTCGCTGACGCTCATCGTCTATGGCGTGACGATCAACGAGAGCGTGACCAAGCTCTTTATGGCGGGCGTCTTCCCCGGTCTTGTGCTGGCGCTGATGTTCATGGGCTATGTGGCGCTCACCTCGAAACTCTCGAAGCAATTCGATCCCGATCCCGAACCGCCGATGAGCCTGATGGAGAAGCTCAAGAACTCGCGCTTCCTGATCCCGGTGATCTGCCTGATCCTCGTGGTGATCGGCTCCATGTATATGGGCATCGCCACGGCGACCGAGGCGGCGGCCTTCGGCGTCATCGGCTCCATGGTGCTGGCGGCGACGCAGGGCTCGCTTACCTGGGGCACCTTCAGCGAAAGCCTCATGGGGGCGGTACGCACAAGCGCCATGATCGCGCTGATCCTCGCGGGCGCGTCCTTCCTGTCGCTGAGCATGGGGTTCACCGGCATTCCGCGCGGGCTGGCCGATCTCATCGCCTCGATGGAGCTGTCGCGGTTCCAGCTTCTGATGGCGCTTCTGGTCTTCTACATCATTCTGGGGATGTTCCTCGACGGGATCTCTTCGGTGGTGCTGACCATGGCGGTGGTGGAACCGATGATCCGCGCCCAGGGGATCGACATCATCTGGTTCGGCATCTTCATCGTGGTGGTGGTCGAGATGGCGCAGATCACGCCGCCCATCGGCTTCAACCTTTTCGTGCTGCAAGGCATGACCGGGCATGAGATGAATTTCATCGCCCGCGCCGCGATCCCGATGTTCCTGATCATGGTGGTGATGGTCTTTGTCCTCATCGCCTTCCCGGAACTCGCCACCTGGCTGCCCGACAATATCCGCAAGGGTCCGGGCGGCTGAGCCGGTGCAGGAGGCGCTGAGCCATTTCGCGGCGGCCCCCTGGGTCGCCGCAATCGCGCTGGCGGTGGTCTTTGCCGGTGCCGTGGTCCAGTTCTCGCTCGGCATGGGGTTCGGCCTGACCGTGGCGCCGGTTCTGGCGCTGCTCGACCCGGCGCTGGTGCCGGTGCCCGCCCTGATCATGAGCTTTGCGGTGGCGCTTGGCGGTGCGCTGCGCGAAGCCCGCGCGATCCGCTGGCCCGCCGTCGCGCTGGCCGCCGGCGGGCGCGGCGCCGGAGCGCTGGCGGCGGCGGTCGTGCTGGGCGGCATCGCCTCGGACAAGGGGTTCAGCCTGATCTTCGGGCTGCTGATCACCGGCGCCGTGGCGCTGTCGCTCGCCGGGCTGCGGCTGGCCTTCACCCGGCGCAACATCCTGGCGATGGGCGCGGTCTCGGGGGTGATGGCGACGATCACCTCGGTGGGCGCCCCGCCGCTGGCGATGGTGTTCCAGTCGCGGCCTGCCAACGAGGCGCGCCCCACGCTCTCGGCGATCTTCACCTTCGGCACGCTGTTTTCGCTGGCCGGGCTCTGGCTGAGCGGCTGGGCCGGGATGAGCGATCTGTGGCTGGCGCTGCTGCTCTCTCCCGCCGCCCTCGCCGGGTTCCTCGCGGCGCGGGCGCTGGGGCCGCGACTCGATGCGCGCTACCGGACGGCGCTGCTGGGCATCAGCGGGCTGGCCGGCGTCGCGCTGATCCTGCGGGGGCTGCTGTGAGCCCGCTGCGCGCCTGCGCCCGCCATGCGCGCTGGCTGCTGGTGGCGGGACTTGTGGCGGGCGTTGCCCTGCCCGGCGCCGCCGGCACGGTGCGGGCCTGGCTGCCCGAGCTGGTGGCGCTGATGCTGTTTCTCGCCGCGCTGCGCATCGGGCCGCGCCGGGCGCTCGGCGCGCTGCACGAGCTGCGAAGCACGGCGCTGACCGCGCTGCTCTGGCAAGTGGCGCTGCCGCTGATTGCGCTGGCGCTGGCCGCCGCGCTGGGGCTTCTGACGCATCCCGCCGCGCTGGCACTCGTGCTGATGCTCGCAGCCTCGCCGCTGGCGGGCAGCCCCAATCTCACCATGCTGGTGGGGGCCGATCCCGCCCCGGCGCTGCGGCTTCTGATCCTCGGCACGGCGCTTTTGCCGCTGACCGTCATCCCGGTGTTCTGGGCGCTGCCCGCGCTCGGCAGCGCCGGTGCCGTGACCGGATCGGTGCTGAAACTGCTCGCCACCATCGCGCTGGCCGCCGGCGCCGCCTTTGCCCTCCGGCTCACGCTGATGACGCAGCCCTCCGAGCCCGCGCTTCAGCGCATCGACGGGCTCTCCGCGCTGACCATGACGGTGATGGTGCTCGGGCTGATGTCGGCGGTGGGCCCCGCGCTGACCGAACGCCCGGCGGCGCTCGCCGCCTGGCTGGCGCTCGCCTGCGCCGCCAATCTCGGGCCCCAGTTCGCAACCGTGCTGGCGCTGCGGCAGCGGATCGCGGGCACGCAGATTCCGGCGCTGGCGATCACCTGCGGCAACCGCAACATCGCGCTATTCCTGGTTGCCCTGCCCGCCGAGACCACCGATGCGCTGCTGCTGTTCATCGGCTGTTATCAGGTGCCGATGTATCTGACGCCGCTGCTGATGACGCCGGTCTACAAACGCCTGCGCTGACCGGGCCCAAGATTTTTCGTCCGAAAAATCTTGGGCCTCACGCCGGAGGCCAATGCGGCAGAAAGTCGTCCTTCTCCGCCGCGATGAACTCCCAGACGGTGCGCGCGGCGCCGCTCAGCGGCGCATCCGCCGGATGCAGCAGGAACCAGTGCCGCACGATCGGCAGCCCCGGCAGATCGAGGGTCACCAACCGCCCGGTGCGCAGCTCCTCCACCACCGTGTGATAAGAGATCAGCGCCAGACCCAGCCCCGCGATCACCGCCTGCTTGATCGTCTCGTTGGTGCCCATCTCGGCGCGCTCATAGGTCTTGCCCTCGCCGATCCGGTCGAGGAACCGCGTCGCCAGAATCCGCGTGCCCGAACCCTGCTCGCGCATCAGGATCGTCTCCTTCAGCACCTCCTCGGGGGTGATCTGCGCCGCATGCGCCAGCGGGTGATCGGGCGGCGCGATCAGCACATGCGGGTGATCGCCCAGCGAGATCGCCTCGAGCGGCGGGTCGCGCGGCGGCCGCCCCATGATCGCCAGATCCAGTGCCCCGTCCTGCAACGCCGAAATGATCGTGTCGCGGTTGCCGATCTGAAGCAGCACCTCGATCTCGGGGCAGCTCCTGCGCAACCGCGCCACAATCCCCGGCGCGAAATATTTCCCGGTCGAGACCACCCCCAGAACCACCGTCCCGGCGAGCCCCTTTTGCAGCGCATCGATTCGGCGCACCGCCAGGCGCAATCCCGCATCGGCCTTCTCATAGGCCTGCAAAAGCACCCTGCCCTCGGGGGTTGCGACAAAAGGCCCTGCCCCCTCCCGCGACAGCATGGCACAGCCAAAAGTCTCGTCCAGCGTCTTGAGCTGGCTGTGCACCGCCGGTGCCGTCAGCCCCAGCTCTTCCGCAGCCCGGGAAATTGATCCTGTCCGATCAACGGCTTCCAGCGCGCGAAGCTGTTTGAAGGTCAGAGAGGCCAATCTGCGCATTCATTTTTCCTGAAACGAGGGTCAGAATTTTTAAATTTTCTTACAAGCCGCAATTCCCATGATCAAGCCTCAGTCACCCGTCGAGGAGGAGGAGGCCTTGATGACCGGCATGAACCCCTATTCCGCAGATGCGCCGATTCCGGCCCGCCTGCGCCCCGCCATGGAGGCGCTTGGCCGCGTCGGACGCGATCTCGCCCGGCGCATCGCCCGCGGCCCGCTCGAAGGTCAGCTTGCCGCCGCCGTCGGCGACAACGCCGGCGGCGATCAGCAAAAGGCGCTGGATGTGATGGCCGACGAGGCCTTTGCCCGCGAACTCAAGGGCAGCGGCGTGCGCTGGTATGCCTCCGAAGAGCAGGATGTCGTGGTCGAGATCGACGCTGGCGGCCCGCTGGCGCTGGCCATCGACCCGCTGGACGGCTCGTCGAACATCGAAACCAACGTCTCGATCGGCACGATCTTTTCGATCCGCGAGGCCCGCGAGGACGGCGAAGAGACCTTTCTGCGCCCGGGCCACGAACAGATCGCGGCGGGATATATCATCTACGGCCCGCAATGCATGATGCTCGTCACCTTCGGCACCGGCGTGCAGGATTACATCCTCGACCCCGACACCGGCCTCTTCACGCTGGTGAACAGCGCGCTGACCATCTCGCAGGAAAGCGCCGAATTCGCCATCAACGCCTCGAACTACCGCCACTGGCCCAAGCCCGTGCGCGCCTATATCGACGATTGCCTCGCCGGTGCCGAGGGGCCGCGCGAGAAGAATTTCAACATGCGCTGGATCGCGTCGCTGGTGGCCGAAACCCACCGCATCCTGATCCGCGGCGGCCTGTTCCTCTATCCCGGCGACGACCGCCCGGGCTATGCCATGGGCCGGCTGCGCATGGTCTATGAATGCGCACCGATCGCGATGCTGGTCGAACAGGCCCATGGCCGGGCCACCGACGGCACCACGCGCATTCTCGATAAGATCCCCGGCGCGCTGCACGCCCGCACGCCCTTTGTCTTCGGCTCGTCGGTCAAGGTCGACCGGGTCTGCGCCTATTTCGATCTTCCCGAGCAGGAAGTCTCCGCCCTTTTCGGCAATCGCGGCCTGTTCCGCGCCTGACGCCGCCCCGGACAGAAAGACAACAGGTTCCATGAGCAAGAAACACCCGATCATCTCCGTCACCGGCTCGTCCGGCGCGGGCACGACCACGGTCAAGGCGACCTTCGACCAGATCTTCCGCCGCGAGGGCATCTCGGCGGTGAGCATCGAGGGCGACGCCTTTCACCGCTACAACCGCGCCGACATGAAAGCCGAGCTGGAAAACCGCAAGGCCGCCGGCGACGAGACCTTCTCGCATTTCTCCTATGACGCCAACGAGCTGGGCGAGCTGGAGACGATCTTTCGCACCTATGGCGACACCGGCACCGGCCGCACCCGCCATTACATCCACGACGACAAGGAGGCCGAGCGCCACGGCACGCCGCCGGGCCATTTCACCGACTGGAAGCCCTTTGCCGACGACAGCGACCTGCTGTTCTACGAGGGGCTGCACGGCGCGGTGGTCAATGACGAGGTGAACCTCGCGGCGCATGCGGATCTCAAGATCGGCGTGGTGCCGGTGATCAATCTCGAATGGATTCAGAAGATCCACCGCGACAAGGCTTCACGCGGCTACACCACCGAGGCGGTGACCGATACGATCCTGCGCCGGATGCACGCCTATGTGCACTGCATCTGCCCGCAATTCGTTGAAACGGATGTGAATTTCCAGCGCGTTCCGGTGGTCGACACCTCCGACCCGTTCATCGCGCGCTGGATCCCCACCGCCGATGAAAGCCTCGTGGTGATCCGCTTCAAGAACCCCAGGGGCATCGACTTTCCCTATCTCACGTCGATGATCCAGAACTCCTGGATGAGCCGGGCGAATTCCATCGTGATCCCCGGCGGCAAGATGGACCTCGCCATGCAGCTCATCTTTACGCCGATGGTCCAGCGGCTCGTCAACGAATCCAAGCGCGCGTGAAGGAGACCCGGATGACCATTCAGCAAAAGATCTCGACCACTGCCGAAGACCTCATGGCCAACGCGATCCGCGCGCTTGCCATGGATGCGGTGCAGGCGGCGAAATCGGGCCATCCCGGCGCGCCGATGGGCATGGCCGATGTGGCCACCGTGCTTTTCAACCGCTTCATGAACGTCGATCCGAAAGATCACAAATGGCCCGACCGCGACCGCTTTGTGATGAGCGCGGGCCATGGCTCGATGCTGGTCTACGCGATCAACCACCTGCTGGGCTATGACGACATGCCCATGGCGCAGCTGCGCAATTTCCGCCAGCTCGGCGCGCGCACCGCGGGGCATCCGGAATACGGCCACGCCAAGGGGATCGAGACCACCACCGGCCCGCTGGGTCAGGGCATCTCCACCGCCGTCGGCATGGCGCTGGCCGAGCGCATGATGAACGCGCGCTTCGGCACCGATCTGGTCGATCACTATACCTATGTGATCGCCGGCGACGGCTGTCTCATGGAGGGGATCAGCCACGAGGCCATCGACCTTGCCGGCCACCTCAAGCTGTCGCGCCTCATCGTGCTGTGGGACGACAACGGCATCACCATCGACGGCGGCACGGAGCTTTCGACCTCCACCGACCAGAAGGCGCGTTTCGCCGCCGCCGGCTGGGACGTGCGCGCGGTGGACGGGCACGACAAGGATGCGGTGGCCGCCGCCATCGAGGCGGCGCGCGCCAGCGACCGCCCCTCGATGATCGCCTGCAAGACGGTGATCGGTTTCGGCGCGCCCAACATGCAGGGCACCCATTCCGTGCATGGTGCGCCGCTCGGCGATGCGGAAATCGCCGCCACCCGCGAGGCGCTCGGCTGGAACCATCCGCCCTTCGAGATCCCGCAAGAGGTCTATGACGGCTGGCGCGCGATTGCCGCGCGCGGGTCCGAGGCGCGCGAATCCTGGTCCCGGCGGCTGTTCAACAGCCCCAATGCCGACAGCTTCCGCGCCGCCCACGCGCCGGTGGACACCCAGGCGCTGGACGCGGCGATCTGCGCCTACAAGCACCGTCTCTCCGAAGACCAGCCCAAGGTCGCGACCCGGAAAGCCTCGGAAATGGCGCTGGAAATCGTCAACGGCACCCTGCCCAACACGGTCGGCGGCTCGGCGGATCTGACCGGCTCGAACAACACCAAAACCAAGGGGCAGACCCCGATCAAACCCGGCGACTATGCCGGCAGCTACATCCATTACGGCATCCGCGAACACGGCATGGCCGCCGCGATGAACGGCCTTGCGCTGCATGGCGGGCTGAAGCCCTATGGCGGGACCTTCCTGGTGTTCGCCGATTACTGCCGCCCGGCGATGCGGCTGTCGTCGCTGATGGGCGTCCCGGTGGTTTATGTCATGACCCATGACAGCATCGGGCTGGGCGAGGACGGTCCGACCCACCAGCCCGTAGAAACCATCGCCTCCCTGCGCGCCATGCCGAACCATCTGGTCTTCCGCCCTGCCGACGCGGTGGAAACCGCCGAGGCCTGGCAGATCGCCATGGAACAGACGACCACCCCCAGCACGCTGGCGCTGTCGCGGCAGGGTCTGCCCACGCTGCGCACCCGCCACACCGACACCAACCTCTCCGCCCGCGGCGCCTATCTGCTGCGCGACCCGTCGCGCCGCGACGTGACGCTCATCGCCACGGGTTCCGAGGTGGAACTCGCGCTCAGCGCCGCCGAGATGCTGGAAAAGGACGGGCTCCGGGCTGCCGTGGTCTCGGCCCCCTGTTTCGAACTCTTCGCGCAGCAGGACCAGAGCTATCGCGACGAGGTTCTGGGCGAGGCCCCCCGCATCGGGATAGAGGCCGCGATCCGGCAGGGCTGGGATCTCATGCTGCGCCCCGAGGACGGGTTCATCGGCATGACCGGCTTTGGCGCCTCGGCCCCGGCGCCGGATCTCTACCGCCATTTCGGCATCACGGCAGAGGCGACGACCGACCTCGCCAAACAACTGATGTAAAATACAAAAGGGACTGGAATGACTGTCACGGTTGCTATCAACGGCTTTGGCCGTATCGGGCGAAATGTGCTCCGCGCCATCGCTGAATCGGGCCGCACCGACATCGAGGTGATCGCCATCAACGATCTGGGCCCGGTCGAGACCAACGCCCATCTGCTGCGCTTCGACTCCGTGCATGGCCGCTATCCCGGCGAGGTCACCGTCTCCGGCGACAGCATCGACGTGGGCCGCGGCCCCATCAAGGTCACCGCCGAGCGCAACCCCGCGGATCTGCCCTGGGGCGATGTGGACATCGCGCTGGAATGTACCGGCATCTTCACCGACCGCGACAAGGCCGCGCTGCATCTGGAGAACGGATCGAAGCGCGTGCTGGTCTCCGCCCCCGCCTCGGGCGCGGACAAGACCATCGTCTTCGGGGTGAACCACGACACGCTGACCGCCGACGATCTGGTGGTGTCCAACGCCTCCTGTACCACCAATTGCCTCTCGCCGGTCGCCAAGGCGCTGAACGACGCCATCGGCATCCAGAAGGGGTTCATGACGACGATCCACAGCTATACCGGCGACCAGCCGACGCTGGACACGATGCACAAGGATCTCTACCGCGCCCGCGCCGCCGCGCAGTCGATGATCCCCACCAGCACCGGCGCCGCCAAGGCCGTGGGCCTCGTCCTGCCCGAGTTGAACGGCAAGCTCGACGGCGTTGCGATCCGGGTGCCGACACCGAATGTCTCGGTGGTGGACCTGGTCTTCGAGGCCGCCAAGGACACCTCTGTCGAAGAGGTGAACGCCGCGATCCGCACGGCCGCCGACGGGCCGCTGAAAGGCATCCTCGGCTATACCGACGCCCCCAACGTCTCCATCGACTTCAACCACAATCCGCACAGCTCGGTCTTTCACATGGACCAGACCAAGGTGATGGACGGCAAGATGGTCCGCATCCTGTCGTGGTATGACAACGAATGGGGCTTCTCGAACCGCATGGCCGATACGGCGGTGGCGATGGGAGGGCTGCTCTGATGCAGATCACCCCGATCACCGAGGTGGATGTGGCGGGCAAGCGCCTTGTGGTGCGCGCCGATCTGAACGTGCCCGTCGAGGAGGGGCGCGTCACCGATGCCACACGCATCACCCGCTTCGCCGCCGGCATGAAGCCGCTTCTGGATCAGGGCGCGCGGCTGGTCATCCTCACGCATTTCGGCCGCCCGAAGCCCAACGAGCTGGACCCCGCCTTTTCGGTCGACAAGCTGCGCCCGGCGCTGGCCGAAGCGCTTGGCAGGCCGGTCGCCTTTTCGGACAATTGCGCCACCGACAGCGCCGTTCTGCTGTCGCAGCAACTGGGAGACGGCCAGGTCCTGCTCTGCGAGAACCTACGCTACAATCCCGGCGAGACCGCCAACGACCCCGCCTTCGCCGCCGCGCTGGCGCGGCTGGGCGACCTCTACGTGAACGACGCGTTTTCCTGCGCGCACCGGGCGCATGCCTCGACCGCCGCCATCGCCGGGCTGATGCCCGCCTATGCCGGCCCGCTTCTGATCGAGGAAATGAACGCGCTCACCGCCGCGCTCGAGGCGCCCGAGCGGCCCTCGGTGGCGCTGGTGGGCGGGGCCAAGGTCTCGTCCAAGATCGCGGTGCTGAAGAATCTGGTGGGCAAGCTGGATGCGGTGATCATCGGCGGCGGCATGGCCAACACCTTCCTCTATGCGCGCGGCTGCCCGATGGGCAAATCGCTGCACGAGGTCGACCAGATCGCCACCGTGCGCGAGATCGAGACGCTGGCAGAGGCGTCGGGCTGCGAGCTTCTGCTGCCCGAGGACGTGGTGGTCGCCCGCGAGTTCAAGGCCGGCGCCGCCTGCGAAATCGTGCCCGCCGATGCCTGCCCCGCCGATGCGATGATCCTCGACGCGGGCCCGCAATCCGCCGAGGCCTTCATGGCACGGCTCAACCACGCCCATACGATCCTGTGGAACGGCCCGCTCGGCGCGTTTGAGATCCCGCCTTTCGACGCGGCCACCGTGGCCGTGGCGAAGCAGGCCGCAACCCTCTCCCACGAGGGCCGCGCGGTCACCGTGGCGGGCGGCGGCGACACCGTGGCGGCGCTGAACGCGGCGGGGGTCACGCAGGACTTCACCTATGTCTCCACCGCCGGTGGGGCATTCCTGGAATGGCTGGAAGGCAAGACGCTGCCCGGCATCGCGGCGCTTTGCGCGCCCAAGCAAGCGGCCTGAGGGAGGACCGAGAATGGCACTGATAACGCTCAGACAATTGCTGGATCACGCCGCCGAGAACAGCTACGGCGTGCCGGCCTTCAACATCAACAACATGGAACAGGGCCTTGCCATCATGGAGGCGGCCAAGGCCACCGGCGCGCCGGTGATCCTGCAAGCCTCGCGCGGGGCGCGGAAATACGCCGGCGACGTCATGCTGCGCCACATGGTCGAGGCGCTCTGCGAGATGTATCCCGACAACCACGTCGTGATGCATCAGGACCACGGCAACAACGACGCCACCTGCCTCTCGGCGATCCGCCACGGCTTCACCAGCGTGATGATGGACGGTTCGCTCGAGGAGGATATGAAGACCCCGGCCTCCTACGAGTACAATGTGCAGATCACCCGCCGCGTGACCGAGGCCGCCCATGCGGTCGGCGCCTCGGTCGAGGGCGAGCTGGGGGTTCTGGGCTCGCTGGAGACCGGCGAGGCGGCGGCAGAGGACGGCTCGGGCGCCGAGGGCAAACTCAGCCACGACCAGCTTCTGACCGATCCCGATCAGGCGGTGGAGTTCGTCATGGCCACCAAATGCGATGCGCTGGCCATTGCCTGCGGCACCTCGCACGGCGCCTACAAGTTCACCCGCAAGCCCGATGGCGACATCCTGTCGATGAAGACCATCCAGGGCATCCACGAGAAGCTGCCGAACACGCATCTGGTGATGCACGGCTCCTCTTCGGTGCCGCAGTATCTTCAGGATCTCATCAACGCATTCGGCGGGCACATGCCGCAGACCTACGGCGTGCCGGTCGAGGAGATCGAAAAGGGCATCCGCATGGGCGTGCGCAAGGTGAATATCGACACCGACTGCCGCATGGCGATGACCGGCCAGTTCCGCAAGGTCGCGCAGGAAAAGCCCGAGGAATTCGATCCGCGCAAGTTCAACATCCCCGCGATGGAGGAACTGACCAAGCTCTGCACCGACCGGTTCGAACGCTTCGGCACCGCCGGCCAGGCCGCGAAGATCAAGCCGATCTCGCTCGACGACATGGCGAGCCGCTATGCCAGCGGCGCGCTCAACCCCCAGATCGCCGCGCAACGCGCCGCGTAACCCTTCGGAGGAGGAAGGACCATGAACGAGATGAGCAATCCCAAGGAGTTGAAGGGCAAGGAACGCTACAAGGCGGGCGTTCTGAAATACGCGCAGATGGGGTATTGGGACGGTGACTATCAGCCCAAGGACACCGACATTCTGGCGCTGTTCCGGATCACCCCGCAAGAGGGCGTGGACCCGATCGAGGCCGCCGCCGCCGTCGCGGGGGAAAGCTCCACCGCCACCTGGACCGTGGTCTGGACCGACCGGCTGACCGCCGCCGACCAGTACCGCGCCAAGGCCTATCGCGTCGAAGAGGTGCCGAACAATCCCGGCCAGTATTTCGCCTATGTGGCCTATGACCTGATCCTCTTCGAAGAGGGCTCCATCGCCAACCTCACCGCCTCGATCATCGGCAACGTCTTTTCGTTCAAGCCGCTCAAGGCCGCGCGGCTCGAGGACATGCGGTTCCCCGTCGCCTATTGCAAAACCTTTGCAGGCCCGCCGACCGGGCTGGTGGTCGAACGCGAGCGTCTCGACAAGTTCGGCAAGCCGCTGCTGGGCGCCACCACCAAGCCCAAGCTGGGGCTCTCGGGCAAGAACTATGGCCGGGTGGTCTATGAGGGGCTCAAGGGCGGGCTCGACTTCATGAAGGATGACGAGAACATCAACTCGCAGCCTTTCATGCACTGGCGCGACCGCTTCCTCTACTGCATGGAGGCCGTCAACAAGGCCAGCGCCGAGACCGGCGAGGTCAAGGGCCACTACCTCAACATCACCGCCGGCACGATGGAGGAGATGTATGCGCGGGCGGAATTCGCCAAGCAGCTCGGCTCGGTCATCGTCATGGTCGATCTGATCATCGGCTGGACGGCGATCCAGTCGATCTCCAGATGGTGCCGCGAGAACGACATGATCCTGCACATGCACCGCGCGGGCCATGGCACCTATACCCGCCAGAAGAACCACGGCATCAGCTTCCGGGTGATCGCCAAATGGCTGCGGCTGGCGGGTGTCGATCACCTGCATTGCGGCACCGCCGTCGGCAAGCTCGAGGGCGATCCGCTGACTGTGCAGGGCTATTACAACGTCTGCCGCGAGACGCATAACGAAGTGGATCTGCCGCGCGGCATCTTCTTCGAGCAGGACTGGGCCGACATCAAGAAGGTGATGCCGGTGGCGTCGGGCGGCATTCATGCCGGCCAGATGCACCAGCTCATCGGGCTCTTCGGCGACGATGTGGTGTTGCAGTTCGGCGGCGGCACCATCGGCCACCCGATGGGCATCCAGGCGGGCGCCACGGCGAACCGCGTGGCGCTGGAGGCCATGGTGCTGGCGCGCAACGAGGGGCGCGACATCGCCAATGAAGGGCCCGAGATCCTGCGCGAAGCCGCCAAGTGGTGCAAGCCGCTGGAAGCCGCGCTCGATACCTGGGGCAATATCACCTTCAACTACACATCGACCGACACCTCGGACTTCGTGCCCACCGAAACGCCCGCCATGTAACGCCAAGGGGGCGGCCGGGACAAATCTCTTCGAAGAGATTTGCAAATTCCTTGGAAGGAATTTGCGCTCCCGGCCGCACCGGACGCGCCACAGACCAGCTCAAGGAGACAAGATATGCGTATCACTCAGGGGTGCTTTTCCTTCCTGCCCGACCTCGACGACACCCAGATCACCGCGCAGGTGGAATACATGCTCAGCCGCGACTGGGCGGTGAGCGTCGAATATGTCTACGATCCCCACCCGCGGAACACCTATTGGGAAATGTGGGGCCACCCGATGTTCGACCTGCGCGATGCCAAGGGGGTGATGATGGAGCTCGACGAGTGCCGCAAGGCGCATCCCGACAGCTATATCCGCCTGCAGGCCTTCGACAGCACACGCGGTTTCGAAACGGTGATGATGTCCTTCATCGTCAACCGCCCGCCGGAAGAGCCCAAGCTGCACATGCAGCGGACCGATTTCGAGGGCCGGTCCCAGAAATACGCCTGGGACGCGCGCTATTGACGGGCCTTGCCGCGAGGGGCGCTGCCCCTCGCGGATTTTGGCGTATTTTCAGAAAGATGAAAGGCTGACCCGATGAACGCCGAGACCGAGACGACGATTCCCAAAACCGTGGACCTCGCCGCCGAATACGAGGCCTCGGGCGTGGCCGAGGTACTGCGCGAGCTCGACGAGGAGCTGATCGGGCTGAGACCGGTCAAGCAGCGGATCCGCGAGACGGCGGCGCTGCTGCTGGTGGACCGGGCGCGGCGCGACATGGGGCTGAGCCAGGCGGCGCCCTCGCTGCACATGAGCTTCACCGGCAATCCCGGCACCGGCAAGACCACCGTGGCGCTGAAGATGGCCGGGCTGCTCTACCGGCTGGGCTATTGCCGAAAGGGCCATCTGGTGACGGTGACCCGCGACGATCTGGTCGGCCAGTATATCGGCCACACCGCGCCCAAGACCAAGGAAGTGCTGAAGAAGGCCATGGGCGGCGTGCTCTTCATCGACGAGGCCTATTATCTCTACAAGCCCGACAACGAGCGTGACTACGGTCAGGAGGCCATCGAGATTCTCCTCCAAGTGATGGAGAACAACCGCGACGACCTTGTGGTGATCATGGCCGGCTATGCCGACCGCATGGACAAGTTCTTTACCGCCAATCCCGGCTTCCGATCACGCATCGCGCATCACATCGAATTTCCCGACTACACCGATGCCGAGCTGGAACGGATCGCCGAAACCATGCTCGCAGAGCAGAATTACGTCTTTGACGCGGGTGGCAAGCGTGCGATGGAGGAGTATATCGGCAAGCGGCGCGCGCAGCCGCATTTCGCCAATGCGCGCTCCATCCGCAACGCACTCGACCGGGCGCGGCTGCGGCAGGCCAACCGGCTGTTCGAGACCTCGACCGGCCCGCTCGACGCAACCGCGCTGAGCACGATTACAGAGGCGGATATCCGCCCCAGCCGGGTCTTTCAGGGCGGGCTGGACGTGGACCGCGCGCATGAGGAGACACGCGCATGAGCTTTGACCGTTCCATCAAGATCGCCCCGTCGATCCTCTCGGCCGATTTCGCCAATTTCGGCGCCGAGATCCAGGCCATCGAGGCGCAGGGCGCCGACTGGGTGCATGTGGATGTGATGGACGGGCATTTCGTCCCGAACCTCACCTTCGGCCCGCCCGCGGTGAAGGCGTTCCGCCCGCATGTAAAGACCTTCATGGACGTGCATCTGATGATCGCGCCGGTCGATCCCTATATCAAGGCCTATGCCGAGGCGGGCGCCGACATGATCACCGCCCATGTGGAGGCCGGCCCGCATATCCACCGCACGCTTCAGGCGATCCGCGCGCAGGGGGTGAAATCCGGCGTGGTGCTGAACCCCGGCACCCCTGCCGAGGCGGTGGCCGATGTGCTCGATCTCTGCGACATGGTGCTGATCATGACGGTGAACCCCGGCTTCGGCGGGCAGAAATTCATCCATTCCGGTGTCGAGAAAACCCGCAAGATCCGCCAGATGATCGGCGACCGCCCGATCCACATCCAGATCGACGGCGGCGTGACCCCCGAGACCGCGCCTCTGGTGGTCGCGGCAGGCGCCGATGTGCTGGTGGCGGGCTCGGCGGTGTTCAAGGGCGGCTCGGTCTCCAACCCCGAGGTCTACGGCGCCAATATCCGCGCCATTCGTGACGCCGCCGAAGGCGCCCGCAAGGCAGCCTGATCGCATGGCCGTCATCCCGCCGATCTGCAATTTCGGCTGGCAGGCGCCGGGCTTTTTCCTGCCCGGCACCGACGGCCGCGCCTATGGCTACAAGGACATCGCCGGCCCCCGCGGCACGCTGGTCATGTTCATCTGCAACCACTGCCCCTATGTCCTGGCCGTGCTCGACCGCATCCTGCGCGACGCGCGGGATCTGCAGCGGCTGGGCATCGGCGTGGCGGCGATCTCCTCAAACGATGCCGAAGCCTACCCGCAGGACAGTTTCGAGAACATGAAGGCCCTGGCGGTCGCGCGGGGCTTCCCCTTCCCCTATCTCTACGACGAGGCCCAGGGCGTGGCCCGCGCCTATGGCGCCGCCTGCACCCCCGATTTCTTCGGCTTCGATGCCGGGGGCGGGCTGCAATATCGCGGCAGACTCGACGCCTCGCGCAAAGAGGCCGGTCCTCCGGATCTCCGGCGCGAGCTTTACGAGGCGATGCGGCTCGTGGCCGAAACCGGTCACGGACCGCAAGAGCAGATCCCCTCCATGGGCTGCTCGATCAAATGGAAGGCCGCCTGAGACGCACCGTCCCCTGCGCTTCTTCTCTTTCCAAATACGCACCGGCCCCCCGATGCCAGCGACGTCCCCTCCGCCGCCCGGGCGCGGCCCCGTCCCGAAGGATCCCTGCCATGAAAGCCATCGTCTTCGACCTCGACGGCACGCTGATCGACAGCGCCCCCGATCTGCATCTCGCCGCCAATCTGGTGCTGCGGGACGAAGGTCTGCCCGAGATCACCTTCGCGCAGGCGCGCAGCTTTATCGGCAAGGGCGCCGGGGTGCTGATCAGCCGCGTCATGGATACAGTCGGGCTGGGCGACGATCCCGCCGAACACGCCCGGCTGCTGGCCAAGTTCATGACCCATTACGAAGGCGAGCCCGCCCACACCCTTGTCTATCCCGGCGTCATGGACGCGCTGGCCCGGCTCGAGGCGATGTCCTGTTCCATGGGGCTCTGCACCAACAAGCCGGAGGAACCGACCCGGATCGCCCTGCGCCATTTCGGGTTCGACCGGTTTCTGAGCAAGGTCGCCAGCGCCGACACCCTGCCCCAGCGCAAACCCGACCCCGCGCCGCTGCTGCATGTGATGCGCGACCTTGGCGCGGACAGCGCGCTTTACGTCGGCGACAGCGAAGTGGACGCGGAGACCGCCGAACGCGCGGGTGTGCCCTTCGCGCTTTACACCGAAGGCTATCGCAAGACCCCCGTCTCGGAGATGTATCACAGCTACGCCTTCGATCATTTCGACGCGCTGCCGGATCTGGTGGCACGCCATTTCTCCGAGATCCGCGCATGACGCTGCGGGCGCTCATCTTCGATGTGGACGGCACGCTGGCCGAGACCGAAGAGGCGCATCGCTTGGCCTTCAACGAGACGTTCTCCGCCCGGGGGCTCGGCTGGCACTGGACGCGGGACGATTACCGGCGCCTGCTGAAGACCACCGGCGGCAAGGAGCGCATCCGCGCCTATCTCGCGGAACGCGGCGCATCGGAGGACGGGCTCGATATTGCCGCTCTGCACGCCGCCAAGACCACGCGCTATGTGGAGATCCTCGAGAGCGGCGGGCTGGCGCTGCGCCCCGGCGTGGGCGATCTGGTCGCGGCGGCGCGGAATACGGGGCTGCGGCTGGCGGTGGCCACCACCACGAGCCGCCCGAATGTCGAGGCGCTGTGCCGCTGCTGCTGGGGCCGGCCCGGCGAAGCGGTCTTCGATGTGATCGCCGCGGGCGACGAGGTGGCCGCGAAGAAACCCGCGCCGGATGTCTACGACCTTGCGCTGAAGCGGCTGGGCCTGCCCGCCGCGCTGGCCCTGGCGCTGGAGGACAGCCGCAACGGTGTGCTCTCGGCGCAGGCGGCGGGGCTGCGGGTGATCGTCACGCCCTCGGTCTATACCGAGGACGAGGATTTCGGCGCGGCGGAGGTTCTGGCCTCGCTCGCACCGGCAGAGCTGCCCGTCGATCTGCGCGCAGCCCTCGCCCCGCGCGCCTGACCAAATTCCTTCAAAGGAATTTGCAAGACTCTTCGAAGGGTCTTGCCGCCCGAATCCGCGCGTCAGGGCAAAGGCTTCACCGCCACGAGGTCGATCAGCGCCGAGCGGCCCACATGGCCGCCGCCCTCGTCGAGATCCGCCTCATAGGCCTCCAGCTCGCGGATCTCCAGATCGCCGAAGGCCGCGCGCAACAGCTCGGGCGTATAGAGGTTTTCCACGGCGCGCGGCCCGCCGGTGCCATATTCGAGCTGCTTCGGCGTGTAGCCGTGCAGCATCAGCACCCCGCCGGGCCTCAATGCCCGCTTCATCCGCTCGAACAGCCGTGCCCGTGCCTCGGGGCCGACGAACTGGATGAAGACGCCCAGCACCAGATCGAACTTTGCCTCGGGCCAGGCCCAGTCCTCGATATCGGCCACCTCATAGGCCACCGCGACCCCGCGCTCATGCGCCAGCGCCCGCGCCTTGGCGACCGCCGAGGGCGCGCCGTCCCAGGCGGTGACCCGCAGGCCCTTTTCTGCCAGAAACACCGAATTGCGCCCCTCGCCATCGGCCACCGACAGCGCCAGCTTCAGCCCGTCGCGCGGCAGCCGGTCCTCGTGTCGCAGCAGGAACGCCGCCGGCTCGCGTCCGAACACGTAATCCTCGGTATTGTAGCGGTCTTCCCACATGGCGGCCTCCCTGCCTCTGATCCGTCCAGAGCTAGGGCCCCGCAGCGCGAATCTCAAGCGCGGCAGCCCTCCGCACGCGCCGATCCTCCCGCCCCGCAAAGGCCGCGCGGCATGTCGGGGCTTGAAACCTTCCCCACCGGAATGTCATTTGACCGGACGCGCACGCGCTTGCCATAAGCGCCCGGATTGCCGGCAAAAGGCCGGATCAGGGGAGGTCTCAAGATGAAATCCGCACTCGCCGCCGCCGGTCTTTCGCTTGCCCTCGCAATGCCCGCCGGGGCCGAGCCCGATCCCGCCGACTGGGCCGCCGTCACCGAGGAGGCCCGGGGCCAGACCGTCTACTGGAACGCCTGGGGCGGGTCTGATGTGGTGAACGGGTTCATCGCCTGGATCGGCGACCGGGCAGAGGACCAAGGCGTCACGCTGGAACATGTGAAGCTGACCGACACCGCCGAGGCGGTGAGCCGCGTTCTGGCCGAGAAGACCGCCGGGCAGGACGCGGGCGGCGGCATCGACCTCATCTGGATCAATGGCGAGAACTTCGCCGCGATGAAGGCGCAGGGCCTGCTCTTCGGTCCCTGGGCCGAGGCCCTGCCCAACCGGGCCCTGACCGACCCGCAAAACAGCGCCCTTGGCGCCGATTTCACCGTGTCCACCGACGGCATGGAAAGCCCCTGGGGCATGGCGCAGCTCGTGTTCTTCCACGACAGCGCCCGCCTGCCCGAGCCGCCGCGCAGCATGACCGCCCTGCTCGACTGGGCCGGCGAGAATCCCGGCCGCATCGCCTTTCCGCAGCCGCCGGATTTCCTGGGTTCCAGCTTTCTCAAACAGGCGCTGATCGAGCTGACGCCGGACCGCGACGCGCTGTCGCTGCCGGTGGATCAGGCCGATTACGCGGCTGTCACCGCGCCGCTCTGGGCCTTCATGGACGCGCTGACGCCGCTGCTCTGGCGTCAGGGCCGGGCCTATCCGCAGAACGGCGCGCGGCTGATCCAGCTCATGGCGGATAACGAGATCGACATCGGGTTCGAGTTCAACCCCAACGCCGCCTCCAACGCCATCGCCAACGGCCAGCTTCCCGACACGGTGCGCAGCCATCTGCACACGGGTGGCACGCTCGGCAATGCGAGCTTTGTCGCCATCCCCTACAATGCCAGCGCCAAGGCCGGCGCGATGGTGGTGGCGAATATCCTGCTCTCGCCGGAAGCGCAGGCGCGCATGGCCGATCCCGAGATCTGGGGGCTTGGCACGGTGCTCGACCTGACGCGGCTCGGCGCCGAGGACCGGGCCCGGTTCGAGCGCCTCACCTTCGGCCCCGCCACGCTGCCGCCCGACGCGCTGGGGGCGCCGCGGCCCGAGCCGCACCCCTCCTGGATGGTCCGGCTCGAAGAGGATTGGGCCGCGCGCTACGGCGTGGCGGAGTAACGTGCCGGCGCTGCGCCTCGCCCCGGCGCTGACCCTGCTGGTGATGCTCGGCCCGGTGGCGGCGGGGCTCGCGGGGACGCTTCTGCCGGCCTTCGGCGTGATGCCGGCCCTGGGCCGGGTCGAGCCCGGGTTCATGCCGTTTCACGAGCTTGTGGCCTGGCCCGGCCTGCCGCGCGCGATGGCGCTGAGCCTCGGCACCGGGTTTGCCGCCACGGCGCTGGCGCTGGCGATCGCGCTGCTGATCTGCGCCGGCTGGCAGGGCACCCGCGCCTTTCGCTGGCTCGAACGGGCGCTCTCGCCCTTGCTTTCGGTGCCGCATGCCGCGGCGGCCTTCGGCTTCGCCTTCCTCATCGCACCTTCGGGCTGGATCGCGCGGGCCCTGGCACCCGCCACCGGATGGGAGCGCCCGCCCGACCTGCTGATCCTGCAAGATCCCCTGGGCCTGTCGCTGATCGCCGGTCTGGTGATCAAGGAAGTGCCGTTCCTGCTGCTGATGACGCTTGCCGCGCTGCCCGCGCTGCGGCCCGCGCAAAGCCTCGCCACCGCGCGCAGCCTGGGCTACGGGCGCAGCACCGGCTGGCTGAAAACCGTGTTCCCGCGGCTCTACCCGCAGATCCGGCTGCCGGTCTATGCCGTACTGGCCTTTTCCATGAGCGTGGTGGATGTGGCGATGATCCTCGGCCCCAGCACTCCGCCGACGCTGTCGGTGCAGATCCTGCGCTGGATGAACGACCCCGATCTGGCGCTGCGGCTGCGGGCGGCGGCGGGCGCGGTGCTGCAACTGGCGCTGACCGTTGCGGCGCTGGGGCTCTGGCGGCTTGGCGAATATGCCGTGGCGCGGCTCGGGCGGCGCTGGATCGCGGCGGGCGGGCGCGGCACGCGCGACGGGCTGCTGCGCGGCGCGGCGCTGGCATTGGGCGCGGTGTCCGCAGCGGCGGTGTTTCTCGGACTTGCCGCGCTGGCGGTTTGGTCGGTGGCGGGCTTCTGGGGCTTTCCCGCACTGCTGCCCGACACGCTGACGCTGAAAAGCTGGATGCGGCAGGGTCCGATGCTGCTGGCCCCCGCCGCCGACACGGCGCTGATCGCGCTGGTAGCGGTGGGCGTGGCGCTGGCGCTGGTGCTCGCCTGTCTCGAGGCCGAGGACCGCTTTGGCCTGCGCCCGACGACGCGGGCGCTGTGGCTGCTCTACCTGCCGCTCATCGTGCCGCAGATCGCCTTTCTGCCGGGGCTGCAACTGCTGGCGCTGGTCACCGGGATCGACGGCAGCCGGGGCGCGGTGATCGCCGGGCATGTGATCTTTGTGCTGCCCTATGTCTTTCTGTCGCTCTCCGATCCCTATCGCGGATGGGATGCGCGACACGGTGCCGTCGCCCGGGCGCTTGGCGCGGGGCCGGCGCGGGTGTTCTGGCAGGTGCGGCTGCCGATGCTGCTGCGCCCGGTGCTGACGGCGGCGGCGGTCGGGGCCGCCGTCTCGGTCGGGCAATTCCTGCCGACGCTGCTGCTGGGCGCCGGCCGGGTGCCGACGCTGACCACCGAGGCGGTGGCGCTGGCCTCGGGCGGCGCGCGGCGGGTGATCGGGGTCACCGCGCTGGCGCAGACCGCCGCCGCCTTCGTGCCCTTCGCCCTGGCGCTGCTGATCCCGGCGCTGGTCTGGCGCAACCGGCGGGGGCTGCGCCATGGCTGAGGGGCTGGTGCTGGAGGATCTGCGCATCGCGCTCGGCGGGCGCGTCATGGTCGCGCTCGACGCGGCGGTGGCGCCCGGCAGCGTGCTGACGGTGATGGGCCCCTCCGGATCGGGGAAATCCACGCTGCTCGCCGCGATCACCGGCACGCTGGCCCCGCAATTCACCCTGATGGGCCGCATCCTGCTGGACGGGCGCGACATCACCGCCCTGCCCCCCGAACAGCGCCGCACGGGCATTCTGTTTCAGGACGAGCTGCTGTTCCCGCATCTCTCGGTGGGCGGCAATCTGGCCTTCGGCCTGCCGCCCTCGGTCCGGGGCCGCGCCGCGCGCCGGGCCCGGATCGCGGAGGCTCTGGACGAGATCGGTCTGGCGGGCTTTGCCCCGCGCGACCCGGCGACCCTGTCGGGCGGACAGAAGGCGCGGGTGGCGCTCATGCGCACGCTGCTGGCGGCGCCGCGCGCGCTGCTGCTCGACGAGCCCTTCTCGCGGCTCGATGCCGAGCTGCGCGGTCAGATCCGCGCGCTGGTCTTCGAGCGCGCCCGGACACAGGGTCTGCCGGTGCTGCTGGTCACCCACGACCGCGCCGATGCGGAGGCCGCCGGCGGCAGGGTGATCCGCCTGGGCGAGCCCCCCGACGCCCCGGCGCCCTGATCCGGGCGCGGCGCGGTGCCGCCGCCCGCGTCAGCCCTCGCGTTTCAGCCGGTCTTCCAGATCCTTGGCATATTCCGCCATCTTCACCCGAAAGCGCTTTTCCATATTGCCCTTGGCGAGTTTCATCGACTGCACCGCCAACCGCGCCGACAGCGTCTTGGGCAAAAGCTCGATCCGCATCCCCACCCGCGTCCGCGCGCGCGACAGCGCCACGAAGTCGATCCGCGTCATCGCCTCGATTCCGCCCGACACCGTGTGATAGCAGATCGTGTTCGGCGCGTCGTATTCCGACAGCGCGATCTCGGCCTTGCGCCCCTTGCCGCGAAACCGGAACCCCGCGCTCCAGCTCAAGCCCTCGGAAGGTGTCGCGGGATCGCCCGAGACACGGCGCACGTCGATGCCCCGCCGCATCACCTGCCGCTCGAGATGTTCGAAATCCGTGACCTCGGCGAACACCCTGTCAAGCGGCGCCTCGATATCTTCCTTGGTCGAAAACTCCATCTGCCCGCGGCTCCATCATTCTAGATGTTGTGGTTGCGCGCAGTGTCGCTTCAATCCAGCCGGTCCGCAAGCCAGTTGCGCAGCAGAAAATGCGCGATCGACCCTTTTCGCGCCGGCATCAGCCCGGGATTGCCGCCGCCGAAGGCATCGGCCAGCTCTTCCCGCGACACCCAGCGCGCCGCCTCGATTTCGACCGGGTCGATCTCGATCTCGGCGCTTTCGGCGATCCCCTGGCAGCCGATCATCAGCGAGGCGGGAAACGGCCAGGGCTGGCTTGCCAGATAGCGAACCGCCCCGATCTTCACGCCGGCTTCCTCCTGCACCTCACGGCGCACCGCCGCCTCCAGCGTCTCGCCGGGTTCGACAAACCCGGCAAGGCAGGAATACATCCCCTCGGGCCAGCCATGCGACCGGCCCAGAAGGCAGGCATTGCCACGGGTCACCAGCATGATCACCACCGGATCGGTGCGCGGGAAGTGATGCGCCCCGCAGGCCGGGCAGACCCGCTGCCAGCCCGCCAGAAAGACATCGCTGGCCGCGCCGCAGCGGGCGCAGAACCCGTGCGTGGCGTGCCAGTTGAACAGCGCCCGCGCGGTGGCGGCCAGCTCGGCATCGCGCGGCGACAGCCGGTTCAGCAGCGTGCGCAGCTCGACAAAGCGCTGCTCCGGGGCGCAGGCCGGGTGCTGCTGCTCGCTGCCATCGAGGAACCCGCCCTCGATCGACGCGGCCCCCTCGGGCTCCCAGCCGGAGAGATCGTGGGCGAAAACCGCCCCGCCCTCTTCGCGGCCCAGAAACAGCGGCGCGCCACGCGCATCGGTCAACACCGGGTGATCGAGCGGCAGGCGGCAGAGCCCTTCCTCGACCAGCACCTTGCCCCGCCACAGCACAACCGTGCGGCTGCTTTCCTGCTGCATGAGCGCCGCCAGCGCCGGAATATCGCCGCGCAGCTCCGCCGCGCGGTCCAGCCCCGATCCGCCAAAGGTCACCTCTTCCGCATGTCGCATCGCACGCACTCCCTCAGACCTGCCCCTCCTGCCATGCCACGCCCCCGGCAGCGTGGCAATTCGGTTTCAGATCAAACCTTCCCGCAACGGAAACTCTCCCCAAGGTTGAATTGACGCAAATAATCCTCCCATCTGTCGCCTGACTGTTGGGAAACTGGCGTATCCGCGAATCAAGATCCAGCGAAGGAATGCCCCATGACCCGATCCCGACCGTCCGAACTCACCCGCCGTTCGTTCCTGGCGGGCACAGCAGCAGGCTCTGCCGTGATCGCTCTGCACCCCTATTCGGCCCATGCCGCCTCCAACCAGGCCCATCTGCGGATCATGGAGACGACGGACCTGCATGTGCATGTCTATCCCTACGATTACTATTCCGACAAACCCGTGGACACCGTGGGCCTGTCGCGTACCGCCTCGATCATCAAGGGCATCCGCGCCGAGGCGACGAATTCGATGCTGCTCGACAACGGCGATTTCCTGCAGGGCAATCCGATGGGCGATTACATCGCCTACGAGCGCGGCATGAAGGACGGCGACACCCACCCGGTCATCGACGCGATGAATACCGTGGGATTCGATGCCGGCACCATCGGCAACCATGAATTCAACTACGGGCTGGAATTCCTGCGGAAATCCACCGCGGGCGCGGCCTTCCCCATCGTGCTGGCCAATATCGCCACCGAGGCGGGCGGCGATCCGCGCGCCGACAAGACGCTGTTCAAACCCTATGTGATCCTCGACCGCACGCTGACCGACGGCGCCGGCAACAGCCATCCGATCCGCATCGGCGTGATCGGCTTCACCCCGCCGCAGGTGATGAACTGGGACCGCAAGCATCTCGAAGGCAACGTTCAGGCGCGCGACATCGTCGAGACCGCCCGCGCCTGGGTGCCGCAGATCGTCGAGGACGGCGCCGACATCGTCATCGCGCTCAGCCACTCGGGCATCGGCTCGGCGGATCACTCCGACGGGATGGAAAACGCCAGCGTGCCGCTCGCCGGGATCGAGGGCATTGACGCGGTGATGACCGGGCACAGCCATCTGGTCTTCCCCTCGCCCACCTACGCCGATTATGCGGGCGTCGATGTCGGCGCCGGCACGATCCACGGCAAACCCGCGGTGATGGGCGGGTTCTGGGGCTCGCATATGGGGCTCATCGACCTGTTGCTGGAACGCGACGGCAACGGCTGGCGCGTGGTCTCGACCACCTCGGAGGCGCGCCCGATCTCGAAGCGCAACGAGGACCGCTCGGTCACCGCGCTGGTGGAAGACGACGCCGCCGTGCTTGCAGCTGTGAAGCAGCAGCATGAAGAGACTCTGGCCTATGTGCGCCGTGCCGTGGGCAAGACCTCGGCACCGCTCTATTCCTATTTCGCGCTGGTGGCGGACGACCCCTCGGTGCAGATCGTCTCGCAGGCGCAGGAATGGTATATCGGCCAGATGATGATGGGCACCGCATACGAGGGGCTGCCGATCCTCTCGGCGGCGGCGCCCTTCAAGGCCGGCGGCCGCGGCGGACCCGAGTATTACACCGACGTGCCCGCCGGCGATGTGGCGATCAAGAACGTGGCCGATCTCTATCTTTATCCCAACACCGTGCGCGCGGTGAAGGTGACCGGCGCGCAGCTCCGCGACTGGCTGGAGCGCTCGGCGGGCATGTTCAACCAGATCGCGCCGGGCGCACAGGACGCGGTGCTGCTGAACCCCGATTTCCCGAGCTACAATTTCGACGTGATCGACGGGGTGACCTATCGGATCGACCTGTCGGAACCGTCGAAATTCACCTCAAAGGGCGAGCTGGCGGCACCGGAGGCGCAGCGGATCAAGGATCTGAGCTACAATGGCGCTCCGGTGACGGACGACATGGCGTTCATCGTCGCGACGAACAATTACCGCGCCTCGGGCGGCGGCAATTTCCCGGGTACCGGCGACACGATCGTCTTCGAGGGGCCGGACACCAACCGCGACGTGATCGTGCGCTATATCGTCGAACAGGGCACGATCAATCCCAGCGCCGACGGCAACTGGACCTTTGCCCCGATGCCCGGCACCACCGTCCTGTTCGAGACGGGGCCCGCCGCGCGCGGCTATCTCGACGCGCTGACCGGGCTTGCGATCGAGGACGCGGGCGACACCGCCGAGGGCTTTGCGCTGTTCCGGATCGCGCTCTGATACGGCATGCGGGCACCGGGGTTGCGAATCCCCGGTGCCCGTCTTACATGAGCGGTCGAGAGGTTGGCGCGGGCAGGCGCCTCGCCAACCCGGTCAGGTCCGGAAGGAAGCAGCCGTAACGAGCCCCGCTTGGGTCGTTGTCCAGCCTCTCACTGACCGCCCGCGGCCCAAGGCCGCACGGCCCCCCGGCTTCCCCTCTTTCCGTCACATGAGCTGCAAAACGGGCCGCCTCGCGCCCAAGATTTTTCATCCGAAAAATCTTGGGCCCTAAAAAATTCGAACGAATTTTTTAGGGCGCCTCACTCCTCGTGCCGCAGGAAAACCGCGGCCTCGCGCCGGGCCGCCATCGCCCAGGCCATCTGTCCCTGGGTTTCCACCGCGCAGGGGCGCACCGACCGCAGCCGCGCCAGCGCCTCGTCCGGCGCCTCGCCGGATTCGATCATCAGCCTTAGCGCGATCATGCCAGACCGACCGCAGCCGCCCCGGCAATGCACCAGCACCCGCCCGCCCCCGAGCAGCGCCCGCCGCGCAAAACCGCTGACCTCCGGCCAGCGGCCCTGCACCTCCGCCCCCGGTGCGCCGAAATCGAGGATCGGCAGATGCTCCCAGCGGCCGCCATGCTCGAGCACATGCCGACCGATCCCGCCGGCCCCCGCGCCCGCCAGCTCGACATCGGTCACCAGCGAGATCACCAGCGCCGGGCGCCATTCGGTGATATGCGCCATATCCGCCGCAAAATCGCCCTCGCGCCCCGGCAGCGGCGCAAGGGCGAGAATGCCGCCCGCGACGGGAAGGGCATGGATGATCATGATCAGAGCTGCCGCGCCGAGAACGTGTCGCAGACCCCGACCTCGCCGCTCTCGTAACCGCGCGCGAACCAGCTCTCGCGCTGTTCCGAGGTGCCATGCCTGAAAGTGTGAGGCTGCGGCACCCGGCCGGCCCGGCGCTGCAGATGATCGTCCCCGATCATCCGCGCCGCAGTCAGCGCCTCGTCGAGATCGCCCGGCTCCAGAAGCCCGTCCACATGGGTCGCCCAGACCCCGGCCAGACAGTCGGCCTGCAGCTCGAGCCGCACCGTCAGCGCATTGCCCTGCGCCTCGCCGGCAGCCTGACGCGCCTCGTTCACCTGCCCCAGAATGCCCAGCTCGTTCTGCACGTGATGGGCCACCTCATGCGCGATCACATAGGCGGCGGCAAAATCCCCCTTGGCCCCGAGCTGCTGCGACAAGGTCGCAAAGAATTCGGTGTCCAGATAGGCCTTGCGGTCGGCCGGGCAGTAGAACGGCCCGGTGGCGCCGCTGGCGCCGCCGCAGGGCGACTCGGTCTGCCCCGAGAACAGCACCAGCACCGGCGCGGCATAGCTCCGGCCGAGCTGCTCGGGGAAAAGCTGCCCCCAGACCTCCTCGGTGGTCGCCAGCACCTGGGCCGAGAACTCCGCCGCACGCTGCTCTTCCGCCGACAGCGCGCGCGGATCGCCCTGCTGCTGCGCCGGCATGCTTTCGAGCAGCGGGGTCACATCGACCCCGGCGAAATAGCCGATGGCCAGCACGATCAGCAGCCCCACACCGCCAAGCGACGCCTTGCCGCCACCGCCGGAGCGGCGGCGGTCTTCGATATTGCTGCTGCGGCGGATGCCCTTGAGGCGCATGACTCGTAATCCCCTGCTACTGGCTTGCGGCGATGATAGTCACATCGCCGTGAGCCGTGAAGGGGAATGACCCCGCCGCAGCGCCGCGTCAGACCACCTGCGCCGGATGCGCCTCGGCCCAGTCCTCGAGAAACGCCGCCACATCCTCGCGCCCGGCGCTGCGGATCGCCCGACGCGGCAGCGCAACGCCCGCCCGCAGCGCCAGTTCCAGGCAGGCGACATGGTCACGCCGGGCGCGGTCGGGCGCGTTTTCCGACCCGTGCAGGATGGTCGATAACAGCGTCCCGCCATAGGCGTTGATATGGCCGAGATCCGGGCCCAGGCTCAGGAAATAGCCCATCACCTCGGGCACCCCGTTCCATCCGGCCACCTGCACCGGAGACGCGCCGTCCTGCGACCCCGGCGCGTCGAAGGGCATCCCCAGCGCCACCAGCGCCCGCATATGCGGCAGGCGTTCGGGCCGGTGGGCGATCTCGTGCAGCAGGCCCCGGCAGGCGGGCGGCACCGCTCCCGGATCGAGCGCATCGCCCGGTTGCAGCGCCCCGTCGGCGGCCCGGGCCAGCAGCGCCTCCTCCGGCGTCAACGCGACGGCGCAGCCGCGCGCCGCCAGCGCCTCGGCCAGCGCGACACTGCCGCAGGCGCGGGCATAGGCGTAGGGGGCCATGCCCTGCCAGGGGCGCCGCGGATCGGCCCCCGCATCCAGCAGCAGCTCGGCCATGCGCCGGTCGCAGCCGCGCCGCGCCGCCTGGAACAGCGCCGGGATCACCCAGGGCGCCTCGCCGCCGACCTCATCGGGATCGAAATCGTCGGCCCGCGCGCCATGCGCCACGAGCATCTCCACCGCCGCGTGATCGTTGAAATCCAGCGCCCGCAGCAGCGCGTTGGTGCCCGCCGGGTTCGCGCCATGCTCGAGCAGCATCCGCAGCCCCTCATGATGGCTCAGTTCAGTGGCATGATACAGCGATTCCCCGTCATCCGGATCGGCCCCCTGCGCCAGCAACCAGCGCGCCAGAACCATGTTGTCGGCATGTCCGATGGCGCCGTAAAGCGCCGAAAGCAGATGCGGATCGCCCTCCCGATAGGGATAGCCGTCATTCACATCGGCCCCATGCGCCAGCAGCAGCTCGGCCACCGCCAGCATATCGGCCTCGAGCTCGGGGCGGACATGGATCCAGCGCGAAAAGGCCAGATGCAGGATCGGGCTGCGCGGGCCGAAGCGGGTCACCGCCAGCGCGGGCTCTTCGGCCAGCGCCGCCGCCACCGCCTCGCGCCGGTAAAGCGCACATTGCAGGCCGAAGAGCCCGTCGGCAAGGTCGGGCGTCTCGTCCAGAAGCCGCTCGGCCACGCGCATCTGGCCATGGAACAGCGCCACTTTCAGCCGCTGCACCCGCGCGGCCCGGTCGAGCCCCTGGGTCTCGGCGGCCAGCTTGAGGCGCGGCCAGCTTTCAAAACCGTTCTCGCGCGCCACAACTTGCAGGAAATCGGCGCGTTTCAGGCCGGAAAGCACCGCGCGCGGCGGGTGCGCGCGCAGGCGCTCCAACGCCCAGGGCGCGCCGGATTCGAAGCCGCGTTGCAGGCGTTTTGCGTCGAAACGCAGGGACTCGAGGGAAAATTCGGACATGGTCGGTTACCTCCGTGACCGCCCGATGGTCCGCTAAGCCGGGCGAAGGAAACCGAATTTTCGTCGAAAATCCGAACGGCAGGTGCGGGCGCTTTCCGCGGACCGGGCGGCCCCCTGCCGGCGGGCCTGGGTGCAGGATAGGTTAAAGCGCGCCCGGCGCAAACCGCTTTTCCGCGCCAGCCGGTTTACCTTGGCCCGCGCCGCGCATACCTTGGCCGCAACCCCGCAGCGCAAAAGGCCACCATGTCCGACCAGAGCCCGAAATATCAGGTCCTCGCCCGCAAGTACCGCCCCGAGACCTTTGCCGATCTCGTCGGTCAGGACGCCATGGTGCGCACGCTGAAAAACGCCTTCAAGGCCGGGCGCATCGCGCAGGCCTTTATCATGACCGGCATTCGCGGCACCGGGAAGACCACCACCGCGCGGATCATCGCCAAGGGCATGAACTGCATCGGCCCCGACGGCAATGGCGGCCCCACCACCGAGCCCTGCGGCCAGTGCGAGCATTGCACCGCGATCATGGAAGGCCGCCATGTCGATGTGATGGAGATGGACGCGGCCTCGAACACCGGGGTCAACGACATCCGCGAGATCATCGACTCGGTGCATTACCGGGCGGCCTCGGCGCGCTACAAGATCTACATCATCGACGAGGTGCACATGCTCTCGACCAGCGCGTTCAACGCGCTGCTCAAGACGCTGGAAGAGCCGCCCGCACATGTGAAATTCATCTTCGCCACGACCGAGATCCGCAAGGTGCCGGTGACCGTGCTGAGCCGCTGCCAGCGCTTCGACCTGCGCCGGATCGAGCCCGAGGTGATGATCGCGCTTCTGCGCAAGATCGCCACCTCCGAAGAGGCCGAGATCAGCGACGACGCGCTGGCGCTCATCACCCGCGCCGCCGAAGGCTCGGCCCGCGACGCGACCTCGCTGCTGGATCAGGCAATCTCGCATGGCGCCGGTGAGACCACCGCCGAGCAGGTGCGCGCCATGCTGGGGCTCGCGGACCGGGGCCGGGTGATGGATCTTTTCGAGAAGATCATGCATGGCGACGCGCCCGGCGCGCTGACCGAGCTTTCGGAGCAATATGCCGACGGTGCCGACCCGCTGGCGGTGCTGCGCGATCTGGCAGAGCTGACGCACTGGACCTCGGTGGTCAAGATCACGCCGGAAGCGGCCGAAGACCCGACCATTTCGCCCGACGAGCGCGCGCGCGGCCAGGCGCTGGCGGCCAATCTCGGCATGCGGGCGCTGACCCGCATGTGGCAGATGCTGCTCAAGGCGCTGGACGAGGTGGCGCAGGCGCCCAACGCGATGATGGCCGCCGAGATGGCGGTGATCCGCCTCACCCATGTGGCCGAGCTGCCCTCGCCCGAGGAGCTGCTGCGCAAGTTGCAGGACACCCCGCCTCCGCCCAACCCGGGCCCGGGCGGAGGCGGCGGCTATGCCCGTGGGCCCTCGGGCGGCGCCCATGCGATGGGCGGCCCGGCGCCGACCCACGCGGCGCCCTCCGGCCCGGTCGCGCATCAGGGCAATGCCGTCCGCGCGCTGGCCCCCGAGGCGGCGCTGGCGCGCTATCCCAGCTTCGACCATGTGATCGAGCTGATCCGCGCCAATCGCGACGGGCTGTTGCTGGCGCAGGTGGAACGCCATGTCCGGCTGGCGGCCTATCAGCCCGGCCGCATCGAATTCACCCCGGCCGAAAACGCGCCGGCGGATCTGGCGCAGAAGCTCGGCTCTGCGCTGCAACGCTGGACCGGCAACCGCTGGGCGGTCATCCTGGTCAACGACTGCGACGCGCCGACGGTCTATGAAAAGGAACATGCCGCCGAGCTGGCGCTGAAGGCCGAGGCGCGCGAACACCCGCTGGTGCAGGCCGCGCTGGCCGTCTTTCCCGATGCCGAGATCCTCCAGGTGCACACCCCCGAAGAGGCCGCGCAGGAAGCGACCGCCGAGGCGCTGCCCGAGGTCGAGGACGAATGGGACCCGTTCGAGGAAGACTGAGCCTCAGCCCAGCGCCGCCACGGTGCGGCGCAGCCCCTCGTCGATCCCCACGGTCGGCGCCCAGCCCAGCAGCGCCTTTGCGCGGTCGATCCCCAGCACGCTCGATTTGACCTCGCTCGCCAGCGGTTCGCGTTGCAACGTCAGGGGACGGCCCGTCACCTCCTGCACCAGCGCCACAAGCCGCGCCAGCGAGGTGCCCTGCCCCGTACCGATGTTCAGCGTGGTGATCCGGTCGGGCAGCGGCAGCGTGCAGACCCGCTCCACCGCGCGGCAGAAATCGGAGACATGGATATAGTCGCGCAGGCTCTCGCCGGTGCCGAAGAGCTTGAAGGGTGCGCCCGTCTCCAGCGCGTCCAGAAGGATGTTGACCACCCCATAGCGCGGCCCGGCCAGCGGCGAGCCATAGGCATTGGCCAGCCGCAGGATCGTCAGCCGGAACCCGTGCCGGTTGGCGAGCCACACAAGCCCCTGCTCGACCGCCATCTTTTGCAGCGCGTAGAAGGATTTCGGCTGCATCGGCGCCGCTTCCGGGATCGGCAGATCGTCGCTGTCGCCATAGACCCCGGCGGAGGAGACATAGACCAGATGGCCCGCCCAGCCGCGCGCCGCAAGCGCCTCGGCAAAGGCGATCTGCGGTTCGATCTCGCGGCGGCTGAGGTCGGCGAAATCGTCGAAGGGCACGCGCGGGCTGGCGAGCCCCGCGCAATGCACGATGGTGGCCGTCCGGTCGCCCGCCTTCAGCCAGTCTGGGCACAGCACCTCCGGCGTCACGATCTGCGCCAGCGCCTGCCGCCCCCCCGGCAGCCCCCGCCGCGCAACGCCGGTGACGATCCTCTTGCCACCGGCAATTGCGGTCAGATGGTCCAGAATCTCGCAGCCGAGAACCCCCGAGCTGCCGGTGACGTAAATTTCCGCGCTCATCCTGCCCGTTCCCCCGTCCGGTTTTCCGGGCCCGCCGCGCGCGCCGCGATTCTGCCCGGCCCGTGCAAAGCCATCGCTTCGGGATAAGACCCCGAGACGCCCCCGGCAAGCCACGGTGCCCAGACACCGCCCTCAGGGCCGACCTCCGCAAAACTCTGCCAAACTCCACAAGATGTGCTTTTGTTTTCTGGTGCCAGTGCTACCTCTGCCCTAGAGTGGTCTGGCGTGAGCCAGGCCGCGCGCTGTTGCCAACGCCCCAGAAAGGACCGCCTCCGTGACCCTTCGGCGCTTTTCGACCGTTTTCGGCCTTGCGCTGGGCCTCGCCGCTTCCCCTGTCGTCGCGTTCGAGGCGCTGAATTTCTCCACCCCCGGCATGGACGAGGATCTGCGCACGCAGCTCAAGAACAACTCGGCCCTGACCGCCGCTCAGGCCGAAGGCCGGGTCTCGGGGCAGGATGCGGTGGCCGCGGCCCTGTCGGATTACGGTGTGCTGCTCGAGACGCTCTATGCCAACGGCTATTACGGCGGCACGGTCAGCATCCAGCTCGACGGGCACGAGGCCGCCGACATCCCGCTGCTCTCGACCCCCGAGACGGTGCGCTCGGTCACCGTGACGGTCACCAGCGGGCCGCGTTTCAAGTTCGGAACCGCCCGGCTTGCCCCGCTGGCGCCGGGCACGGTGCTGCCCGAGGGCTTTGCCCCCGGCGCCACCGCGCTTGCGCCGCTGGTGGGCGAGGCCGCCTCGACCGCCATCGACGGCTGGCGTCAGATCGGCCACGCCAAGGCGGATCTCTCTTATCAGCAGGTCACAGCCAACCATGCCGCGCGCCGGCTGAACGTCGAGATGCGCATCGCGCCGGGGCCCGAGCTGCGGTTCGGCAAGCTCATCACCGTGAACGACAGCGCCGTGCGCGCCGCCGCGCAGCGCCGCATCGCCGGGCTGCCCACCGGCGAACGCTTCGATCCCGACGAGCTGGACGAGGTGACCCGCCGGCTCACCGCCACCGGCGCCTTTTCCAGCGTGACGCTGCGCGAAGCGGAAACGCCCAACCCCGACGGCACGCTCGACATCAAGCTGCGGGTCGCCGACGCCAAGCCCCGCCGCTTCGGGTTCGGCGCCGAGATTTCCTCGCTCGAGGGGCTGACGCTCAGCGCCTTCTGGCTGCACCGCAACTTCCGCGGCGGGGCCGAGCGCTTGCGCGTCGATGGCGAGATTTCCGACATCTCCGGCAACACCGGCGAAATCGACGCCAGCCTCACCGCGCGGCTGGAGATCCCCGCCGCGATCGCGCGGCTCGGCCCCGATACCGACGCCTTCTTCCAGGCCGCCCTGTCGAGCGAGAACGAACCGACCTACACCGCGAACAGCATCGAGCTGACCACCGGCCTCACCCGCCGGTTCAACGAGCAGCTCACCGGAGAGATCGGGATCGGCTATCGCTATTCCGAAACCGACGACGATCTCGGCTATCGCTCCTTCTCGCTTTTCACCCTGCCGCTGTCGCTGACCTGGGACACCCGCGACAAGGATCTCGATCCGCGCTCGGGCTGGTATGTGGGCACCGAACTGACTCCGTTCCTGAACATCTCTGGCCCCGGCGACGGCGCGCGGTTCTACACCGATCTGCGCGGCTATTACGGGCTGGGCGCCGACAAGCGCACGGTGCTGGCCGGGCGGCTGCAACTCGGCTCGGTGCTGGGATCGGAGCTGACCGACACGCAGCCGGAATATCTGTTCTATTCGGGGGGCGCCGGCACAGTCCGGGGCCAGCCCTATCAGTCGCTGAACGTCGATCTCGGCGGCGGCGACGAAACCGGCGGGCGCAGTTTCCTCGGCCTCTCCGCCGAGATCCGGCAGGACATCGGCGAGAACTGGGGCCTTGTGGCCTTTGCCGACGCCGGGTTCATCGGCGCCGACAGCACCCCCGGACAAAGCGGCGACTGGCATTCCGGCGCCGGGCTCGGGGTCCGCTATCAGACCGGGATCGGCCCGCTGCGGCTCGACATCGCGGCGCCCACGAGCGGCGGCACCGGCTCGGGCGTCCAGCTTTATCTTGGCATAGGTCAGGCGTTTTGAAACGGTTCCTTCTTCTGCTCACGCTGCTCTTCGGCCTCTCCCTGCCCGCCCATGCGCAGGACGACGATGGCGGCACACGGCTTGAACGGCTGATCGAGGACGCAATTTCCTCGGACGGGATGGATGTGCAGATCCGCGGCTTTCGCGGCGCGCTGAGCGCGCAGGCGACGCTCGACCGGCTCACCATCTCGGATGGCAACGGCATCTGGCTGACGCTGGAAGACGCCGAGCTCGACTGGAGCCGGGCGGCGCTGCTGAGCGGCCGGGTCGAGGTGAACAAGCTCTCCGCCGCGCGTCTGGAGCTGACGCGGCTGCCCGGCGCGCAGACCGACACGCCCGCGCCCGAAGCCAGCGGCACCAGCTTTTCGCTGCCCGATCTGCCGGTCTCCATCGACATCGGGGAATTCGCCATCGCGCGGGTGGAGCTGGGCGCGGCGGTGATCGGCGAGGCGGTGGCGCTTGGCGTCGCCGGCGCGGCGCATCTTGCCGGCGGCGCGGGCACTGCCGAACTTTCGGTGCAGCGCGTCGATGGCCCCAACGATGCGCTGACCTTCACCGGCAGCTATGGCAACGAGACCCGCCGGCTGACGCTCGATCTGGCGCTGGACGAGGCGGCGGGCGGGCTGATCAGCACCAAGGCGGGGCTGCCCGGCACGCCCTCGCTGCGGCTCACGCTCAAGGGCGATGCGCCGGTGGACGATTTCACCGCAGATCTGACGCTGGCCACCGATGGCCAGGACCGGCTGGCCGGACAGATCACGCTGCAAGGCGCGGCCGAGGAAGGCCATCGCTTCGCCGCCGATCTGGCCGGCGATCTGCGGCCGCTGCTGCCGCCGGACCAGCGCGCCTTTCTCGGACCGCGCCAGTCGCTGCGCACGACCGGGATGCTGGAAGCCGGCGGCGCGCTGGCGCTCGACGCGCTGGACTTGCAGACCGCCGCCGTCTCGCTCAGCGGCGCGGCGCGGATCGGGGCCGACGGCTGGCCCGAACGGCTGGCGCTCGACGGGCGCATCGCCGCGCAGGACGGCGGCCCGGTGCGGATCGCCTTCACCCAGGACGTGA
Organism: Salipiger pentaromativorans; assembly: GCF_024721115.1. Lineage (GTDB taxonomy): Bacteria > Pseudomonadota > Alphaproteobacteria > Rhodobacterales > Rhodobacteraceae > Salipiger > Salipiger pentaromativorans. The sequence goes on from NZ_JAMDHK010000001.1 coordinate 603,702, forward strand.
CCCGGCTCGACGAGGCGACCCTGAGCCTCGCCTATGCCGCGGCCCAGGGCGACGGGTTCACGCTGGAGATGCTGGCGCAGGGCATCGACCGCCCCGAGATGGCGCTGCGCGAGGCGCGGATCTCCGGTCGGGGGACCATCACGCGCAACAGCGGCACCACCTTGCCCGGCCGCGTGCAGGGCGGGCTGACGCTGGACGTCGCCGGCCTGTCGCTGGCGGACCCTGCGCTGGCCCAGGCGGCGGGCGAGGCATTGCGCGGAACGCTGCAGTTCGACTGGCAGGAAGACGCCCCGCTGACGCTTTCACAGATCGACCTCAGCGGCGCCGGGATCGACATCGCGGGCGCGGTGACCTTTTCCGGGCTCACCCCGGGCGAGGATCCGGCCATTGCGCCCGATCTCACCGTGCAGACCCGCGATCTGGCCCGGTTCTCGGGGCTCGCCGGGCGGCCGCTGGACGGCGCGGCGGATCTGGCCCTGCGCGGGCGCGCCGAGCCGCTGTCGGGCCGCTTCGACCTGGCGCTCAGCGGCAGCGCCACCGATCTCTCCGCCGATATTGCGCAGCTCGACGGGCTGCTGGCCGGGCGGCTGAGCCTTGCCGCGGCGATGCAGCGCAGCGAGGCGGGCACCTTCCTGCGGCGTCTCAATCTGGACGGGCCCGGCATCGGGCTGACCGCCCATGCCGAACTGCGGACCGGCGCCAGCACCGGCAGCTTCGCGCTGACCCTGCCGCAGCTTTCGCGCATCCAGCCCGGGCTGGGCGGCGCCGCAACGCTCCAGGGCGACCTTCAGGAAAGCGCCTCGGACTATGCGCTCGATTTCACCGCCACCGGCCCCGGCGGCACCGAGGCCAGCGGCACGCTGACCGCGTCGAAGACCGCCGATGGCGGCATCGGCACGCTGAGCTTTGCCGGCAAGGCCGCCGCCACCGCGCTCTCGGCCTATGCGCCGCTGGCCGGGCGGCCGCTGCGCGGCGGTGCCAGCTTTGACGGCGCTGCCTCCTATACGCTGGCCGACGGGGCGCTGAGCGCCCGGGGCGATCTGCGCACCTCCGATCTCGCGCTGGGAATTCCGACGGCGGATTCGCTGCTGGGCGGCACCGGCACCGCCACCGTGTCGATGACCCGCGACGGCAGCGGCAAGATCACCGTCGAGCGGCTCGATCTCAGCACCACCGAACTGACCGCGACGCTCAGCGGCAGCATGGGGCAGACCGGCGACAGCGCCATGCGCTACGACATCGCGCTGCGCGATCTCGGGCGGATCGTCGAGCAGCTTCCCGGTCGCGCCACCGCCACAGGCACGCTGAGCGCCACCGGTACCGGCCCCTGGCAGGTCAACACCAGCCTCACCGCCCCGGGCGGGACCGAGGCGCAGGTCTCGGGCAGTCTTGCCCGCGCCTTCGACAGCGCCAATCTTGCCATTTCCGGCGCCGCGCCGCTGGCGCTGGTCAACCGGTTCGCGGAACCCAACCTGCTGTCGGGCCTCGCGCGGATGGATCTGCGGCTCGACGGGCCGCTGGCGCCCGCGTCGCTGTCCGGCACAATCCGGGTGAGCGGCGCCGAGGCGGTGCTGCCCGGACCGGCGCTGACGCTGACCGGGATCGACATCGACACCACGCTCGGCGGCGGTCAGGCCCGCCTGACCGTCGAGGGCGACCTGTCCACCGGCGGACGGCTGCAAACCCAGGGCACCGTCGGGCTCAACGCCCCCTATGCCGCCGATCTGCGGGTGCGGCTGCGCGATCTGGTGCTTCAGGACCGCCGGCTGTATCAGGCCCGCGCCGAGGGCAATATCACCGTGCAGGGGCCGCTGCTGACCGGCCCCCGCGTCGCTGGCTGGGTCGAGATCGCCGAGGCCGAGCTGCGCATTCCCGAAACCGGGCTGGGACCGGGCAGCCGCAGCTTCACCCTCACGCATATCGCCGAACCCGCCGCCGTGCACCAGACCCGCGCCCGCGCCGGGCTGCTCGACGCGGCGCAGAAAGCCGGCGGCCGGCCCTATACGCTGCCCCTTGATCTCGAGATCCGTGCCCCCTCGCGGCTCTTCGTGCGCGGCCGCGGGCTCGACGCCGAACTGGGCGGCACGCTGCGGCTGACCGGAACCTCGCAGAACGTGGTGCCGGTGGGCCGGTTCGATCTGATCCGCGGGCGGCTGGACATTCTCGGCCAGCGCCTGACGCTGGAAAAGGCCATCCTGCGGCTGACCGGCGATTTCGATCCGACGCTGGAGGTGGAGGCCACCTCGGAACGCGATGGCACGGTGATCAAGGTGGCGCTGGACGGTCAGGCCACCTCGCCCGAGGTGTCGTTTTCCTCCGACCCGGCGCGCCCCGAGGAAGAGGTCCTGGCGCTGCTGCTTTTCGGGCGCGACGTGACCGAACTTTCCGCGCTTCAGGCGCTGCGCATCGCGGCGGCGGTGAACACGCTGGCGGGCAAGGGTGGCGAGGGGATCGTCGGCAATCTGCGCCGGGGCTTCGGCCTCGACGATTTCGACGTCACCACCGACGACCAGGGCAATGCCGGGCTGCGGCTGGGCAAGTATATCAGCGACAACATCTATACCGATGTCGAGATCAACTCCGGCGGCGACACGGCGGTCAACCTGAACATCCAGATCAACCGCAACGTCAAGGCGCGCGGCCAGGTCTCGACCGACGGCAACACCGGTTTCGGGGTGTTCTTCGAAAAGGATTACTGACCGGACGCCCGGCGCGACCGCCGGGCGCTTTGCTCCGCCCCAGACGGCAATGACGGCAAAGCCCCTCGCCATGGCCCAGAACGCCCCGGCGGGCAGTCGGCCCAGGGCGGGCGCGAAAATTTCCGCGCGCCCGGGAATAATCCTCCGTCCGGCCCCGTATGTCCCGGGTAGACGTCCCTGCGTGAACCTGTTTCCGTCGACCCGCAATCCGGAGGAGCGCCGCCGTGCCCCAGACAGATGCCCCCCTTGCCGCCGGAGCATGCGATGTTTCGTGACAGGTCGCTGCTGATCGCCGAGATCCCGCATCTGCGCCGCTATGCCCGCGCGCTCTGCCGCGATCCCGACACCGCCGACGATCTCGTGCAGCGCTGCCTCGAACGCGCGCTCAAGAAGTTCCACCTCTGGCAGACCGACCGCCGGCTGCGCCCCTGGCTCTTCACCATCATGTACAACCTGCATGTGGACATGATCCGCGAAACCCGGTTTTCGGGAAAAACGGTCGGTCTGGGCGAGGTTCCGGAACTGTCGCAACCGGCGCGGCAGGAGGACCATGTGAACCTCACCCGCGTGCTGGCCGCCATCGACGCGCTGCCGCGCGAACAGCGCGACGTTCTCGTGCTCGTCGGGGTGCGGGAACTCAGCTACGCGGATGCCGCCAAGGTGCTGTCGATTCCGCTGGGGACGCTGATGTCGCGTCTCAATCGCGGACGCGAACGATTGCGTCAGACGCTTGGAATGGAGAAGAAGACTGCGGTTCTTCGAAAGGTGAAATGATGACGAACCCGCCCGAAAATGTGCCGACCGACGTGACCGTGGACGAGCTGCACGCCTATGCCGACGACCAGCTCCCGCCCGAGCGCGCCGCCGCCGTCGAAGCCTATCTGCGCGACAATCCCGCCGCCGCCGCGCGGGTGGCGGATTACCAGCTCATCAATGCCGCGCTGCTCAGCCGCAGCGAGGACATCGACGACGAACCGATCCCGCAGGCGCTGCTGGACACTGCCGGGCGACCGCCGCGCTATCCGCTGATGCGCATCGCCGCCGCCGTGGTCTGGCTGGCGGTGGGCGGCGCGCTCGGATGGCAGGCCGCCGGCTTTGCGGCAGGCCCCGGCGCGGCGCCCGGCGGCTTCGCCGAACGGGCGGCGCTGGCCTATGCGGTCTATGCGCCGGAGACGCTGCACCCGGTCGAGGTCGGGGCCGAGGAGTCCGAACATCTCACCAACTGGCTGTCGAACCGGCTGCGGATGAGCGTCTCTGTCCCCAGCCTCGCCGAGCAGGGGTTCCGCTTTCTGGGCGGGCGGCTGATGATGGGCGAGACCGCCCCCGCCGCGCTGCTGATGTATGAGTCGGACAGCGGGCGCCGGCTGACCCTCTATATCTCGAACGAACCCTCGCAGGGCTCCGGCGAGGCAATGGACTTCTGGCAGGACAACCGCGCGGGCGTGGTCACCTGGGCCAGCAGCGGTGCCGAGTTCGGGCTCGCCGGCGGGTTTTCGCAGCGCGAGCTGGCCTCTTTCGCAAATGTGATCCGCGATCGTTTCGACGCCTAGAGACCACGGGAATAATCGCGGCGGCGGCACCGTAGATAGGGCACTGCAACTCACAAAGGACCCGTGATCCATGTATCGCAAACACACCGCCGCCGCCCTCCTCATCGCCGCCCTCGGCGCCGGGACCGGCGCAATCGCCGGGCCCGGCGCCGATCTGGCCATGGCACATTTCGATGCCGTCGCCACCGGCGCCGTCGCCGATGCCTCGGCGCATTATTCCGACAGCACCGTCTTCGAATGGGTCGGCGGCCCGCTCGACGGCACCTATACCGGCAAGGAGGCCATCCAATCGGTCTGGCAGAAGTTCAGCACTGCCCAGGGCGCGCTGACCGCCGAGGTGAGCAACCTTCAGGAAAACGCCAACCCCGCCGGCGCGACCGTGACCGCCGATGTGACCTTTTCGGGCAAAGCTACGATCCCCGTGCGCTATGTGCTGACCTTCCGCGGCGAGACCATCGTCAGCGAGGTCTGGCAGATCGACCCCAAGCTCGGCAGCTACTGAACCGCTTGCCGCAAAGATCGGCAGCGGCCGGATCGCGTCCGGCCGCGCCACCCGCCCGCTCTCACGATGCGGGCGCCACCAGATGGTCGATCAGGGCCCGCAGGCGCCGGGGCATCGCCCGCGCGGCGGGCCAGACCAGGAAGAACGCCCCGGCTTCGTGCAGTTCCGCCGCGAGAACCCGCACCAGCCGGCCCCGCGCCAGATCCTCCGTCACCACGAAATCCGGCAGCCAGCTTACCCCCAGCCCGGCAATCGCAGCGCTGCGTGCGCCCTCGATGGCGCTTACCACCATCCGGGGCGGAGACAGCGCCAGCGGCGCCCCGTCGCGCCGCAACCAGGGCTGAAGCCGCCCCGTCATGCTGTAGCGAAAGCCGATCCGGTCATGGCCGTCGAGACTGTCGAGCGACGGCATGCCGCGACGCTCGAGATACGCCGGCGCCGCATAGAGCCCGTGGTGATAGGGGCCGAAGCGGCGCAGCTTCAGCGAGCTGTCCCGCAACGGCCCGTTGCGGATTCCCAGGTCGATGCCCTCGGCGACCAGATCCGTCATCCTGTCGGAAAACCGGATCTCGACGGTCACCTCGGAATGGGCCCGCAGAAAGCTCTCGAGCCGGGCGTTCAGGAAATGATAACCGACCAGCGGCACCGTCAGCGTCAATGGCCCCGCCAGACGTTCGGTCCGGTCCCGCAGCTCCTCCAGCGCCTCGTCCAGCGCCTCGAGTGCGGGCGACACGCCGGACAGCAGCGTGCGCCCCTCTTCGGTCAGCTCCAGATGCCGGGTCGTGCGCCGGAAGAGCGTGACCCCCAGCTCCTCCTCGAGCCGCTGGATCGCCTTGCCGATGGCCGAGGGCGACACGCCAAGCCGGCGCGCGGCCCCGGCGAACGATCCGGCGCGGGCGGTCGCGGTAAAGCTCTCGAGAAGAGTCAGGCTCGGCATGATTCATTCACGATATTTGGTTGGTAATTAGCCGAGAGAATGGATCATTCCGGATTTCAATGACAGGTATATTTTCGAACCGGCCAGCACAGGAGCGCCGCATGACCGGTTCCATGACCCTTTCCGCCACCCCCGCGCCGCAGCGGCGCATGGTGATCTCGATCTGCCTTGCCGCGATGGTTCTGCCGATGACCTTTGCCGGAGGCGCCATCGCCACCCCCGATCTCGGACGCGATTTCGACCAGAGCGGCGCCCTGCTGTTCTGGGTGGTGAATGGCTTCATGCTGGTGTTCGGCGCCCTGCCGCTGGTCGCCGGCGCCCTTGCCGACCGTCTTGGGCGGCGGCGGGTCTTCCGCTTCGGGCTGACGGGTTTCGTGATCAGCGGCCTGCTCCTGCCGCTGTCCCCGTCCCTTCTGATCGTCGATCTTCTGCGCGGGATCCAGGGGCTCTTTGCGGCGGCGACGCTGGCCGGCGGCACCGCCCTTCTGGCGCAGATCCCCGAGGAAGAGCGCCGCCGCAAGGCGTTCTCGATGATCGGGGCGACCTTCGGCTTCGGGCTGGCCTTCGGCCCGGTGATCGCGGGGCTTGCCCTCGAGGCGGGCGGCTGGCGGGCGGTGTTCGTTCTGGCCTCGGCGCTGGCCGCCGCCGCGCTCGCCACCGGCGCCGGCGCCCTTCCCGAAAGCCGCAGCCCCGCCGCCCTGCCCTTCGACATCGCCGGCGCCGCGCTGTTCGCAAGCCTGCTCGCAGCGCTGACGGCCTGGGCGGTGCTGCTGCCGGCGCGCGGCCCGGCCGACCCGCTGGAGATCGGCCTGCTCGCCCTGACCGGGCTCTGCCTGCTGGGATTCGTGCGGCAGGAAAAGCGCCATGCCGCGCCGATGTTCGACCTGTCCTTGCTGGACGACCCCGCCTTCCTCGGCGTGCAGACACTGCCGGTGGCGACCTGTTTCGGCTTTGTCTCGCTGCTGGTGATCGTGCCGCTGCAACTGATCGGCGCGGGATATTCCGAGCTGGAGGCGGGGCTGATCTCCATGGCCCTGGCGGCGCCGGTCTTTCTGATCCCCGCCCTGCTGACGCGCTTTCCCGCGAGCGACCGCCGCCGTCTGGTGACGCTGGGGCTGGGTCTGGCGGCGCTCGGGCTGGTCTGTCTCGCCTTCACCCCTTTCGCCGGCCCCCTGCCCCCGCTTCTGCTGGCGCTCGCCATGATCGGCGGTGGCATCGGGCTGCCCTGGGGGCTGATGGACGGGCTCGCCGTCGAGATCGCCCCACGCGACAAGGCCGGTGTCGCGACGGGGATGTTCTCGACCGTGCGGGTCGCCTCGGAGGGCATCGTTCTGGCACTGGTCTCGGCGCTCTATGCCGGGCTGATCGCGGCCCTCGCCGGAGTTCCCGACGAGACGGCGACCGCAATCGTGTCGGGCGGCACGGTCGCCCCGGCGCTGCGGCCCGCGGTCGAGGCCGCTTGCCGGGTGCTGTTCCTCTGCCTCGCCGCGCTGACCCTGCTGTCGTCCGCCATCATCTCGCGGCGGTTGCGAGGCAAATAGACCGGCCATGCCCTCCCGCCGTCGCGAGGACGTTCAAGCGGTCTTGGCCAAGGTCTTCTTCAGCCAGGTGATGACAGCTTGCGCCTGCGGGCGCACCGGGCCGGCGGGGGTCACCGCATAGTAGGTGACCGAAAACGGCGAGGGCAGAGGCACTCTGCAGAGCGCGCCCGACGCGAGATCGTCGCGAACCAGCACTTCCGGTGCAAACGACACCCCCAAGCCCTGGCGGGCCAGCGGCAGTTGCAGAAACGGAACGCCAATATCGACGTTCTTCAGCCGCTGCGTGTCGAGACCGAAAGCCTTCATCGTCTCTTCCTCGAACGGAACGCCTGCCGACCAGATCCAGGGCAATTGATCGGGCGGTCCCATGTGGTCGGTGACCAGAGACGGTGCCCCGACAGCGATGATCTCGCTTTCCAGAAGCGGTTCCGCCGCAAGGCCGGGCCAGTCCGGGGCGCCGGTCGCCGCCCGTATGGCGAAATCGAAGCCCAGCGAAACGATGTCCACCGTATCTTGCGACGGCAGGATCGAAACCTGAATGTCCGGGTGCAGCCGCCAGAACTCGTGCAGCCTGGGGATGATCACCGCCTGAGAGATATAGACCGTCGCGGCGATCTGAACCGGCGATCGGCCCTGATCTTCCCGCAATGCGCCGACCCCTGCCGCGATGGTCCCGAACCCGTCGGTCAGGTGCTGCGCCAGCCGCGCCCCCGCGTCGGTGAGAACGACGCTCCGGCCCGACCGTCTGACCAGCGCCACGCCAAGATCAGCCTCCAGGGACCGGACCCTCTGAGCGATTGCCGCATGCGTGACATTGAGCTCCCGCGCGGCCGAAGCGAAGCTGCCGCTGCGGGCGGTCAGTTCGAAGGCACGCAACGAGGCGAGGGAGGGCAACGTCTTCCAGTCTGGCTCCAATATGATACCTCATGTATCACTCCGATATTTTAGTTTCTTAGCATGAGTGAACAAAAAAGGGTATCAGCTGGATATGTGAAAAACAGGAGCGTCTCAAAATGATGCTGAATCTATCTCCAGATCTGATCCGGGCCTTTGCTGAGTTCACCCCTGACGGACGCGCCACCGACCGGAACAGAGAGAGACTTGAAAGATACCGTCAATCCTTGAACGACCGCCCGGCGCCCGCTCGGGGACCGGGAAAGGCGCCCCTTGCCGCCGGGGTGCTGGCATCGCCCCGTGCCTGGCTGCGCCAGAAGACGGCACCGGCGTAAGCGTGCCATACCGGGCCGGACTCGATTTGCTCGGAGGGCCGCTGCGACAACGGCCTTCATGGAGAAGACATCCCCCGGTCTGAGGGCCGCCCGACGCAGATTTCAGAAAGCCCGCCCAAGGAGGCCCACCGGGCCAGATGACAGAGACAGGAGACACGCCATGATCCAAAGAGACTTCCAGGTCCGCGCGCTTGGGGAAATCGCCATCCGATGCGTCGATTTCGATGCGATGGTCGCCTTCTACCGTGATGTGATCGGGCTCGCACCGCTCAATGACACGGAGAGCGGCCCGATTGCCTTCTTCCGTCTCGGCGAAAGTTTCGGTGGGCACACTGCCGTTCTGGCGCTGTTTCATCATGACATCGCGGCGGCGGGCCGGACCCGCGGAAGCGCAACGCCGCCACGGACCGGCGCCGGATCATCGCTGCACCACATTGCGTTCAGCCTGCCCTGGGATGAGCAGGACGCGGTGATCGCTTGGTATGAGCAGCTTGGCCGGGACCATACTGTCGAATATTTCGACTGGGTCGGCTGGCGCGGCATCTTCACCTTCGATCCCGACGGCAACACCGTTGAACTCGTCGCGAAAGACCCGCACTGGACCGGCCCGTCCGAGACACCGTCCGAACGGCCCGCCCGGTAACCCAAACAATCGCCATTCGAGCAGTTCCCGGCACCGGAACGTCTGCTCAGGGCCACGCCATAGCCATTGCGACCGGCGACGGGCAAACGAACGGCCTCGGAGGTTCCCCCGAGGCCGTTTCTTCAGAGCAGCCGACGAAATGGCCGTCTAGCCCTGCCGCATGGCTCGCTACAAACTGACGGTCAGCCCACACTCACCCGCATTTCGAATGACCGCAGCTCGCGCAGGTCATGCAGCCCTCGACCATGCGCATCTCGTATTGCCCGCAGGACGGGCAGGCCTTACCGCGCGGCGTGTCGAGATTCACCACCTGCGCCTGCGGATCGGATTTCAACCCCATCCCCTCGCCCTCCAGGAAGCCGGTCGCCACGAGGTGACGCTCGATCACCCCGCCAATGGCCGCCAGGATCGAGGGGATATACTTGCCCTGCATCCAGGCACCGCCACGCGGGTCGAACACCGCCTTCAGCTCCTCGACCACAAAGCTCACATCGCCGCCGCGCCGGAACACCGCCGAAATCATCCGGGTCAGCGCCACGGTCCAGGCGTAATGCTCCATGTTCTTGGAATTGATGAAGATCTCGAAGGGCCGCCGGTGCCCGCCCACCACGATGTCGTTGATGGTCAGATAGATGGCGTGCTCGCTGTCGGGCCATTTCAGCTTATAGGTCTGCCCCTCCAGCGCCTGCGGCCGGTCCAGAGGTTCGGACATATAGACCACCTCGGCCCCCTGCCCCGCCTCGACAGCCAGGCGCGGCGTCTCGGCCGGGGTCTTCTCTTCCTTCTCGGACACCGAGAGAACCGAGCCGGTCACCTCGTTGGGCCGATAGGTGGTGCAGCCTTTGCAGCAGGTCTCGAAGGCTTCCATATAGACCGACTTGAACGCCTCGAAAGAGATGTCCTCGGGGCAGTTGATCGTCTTGGAGATCGAGCTGTCGATCCATTTCTGCGCCGCCGCCTGCATCCGCACGTGATCGAGCGGCGCCAGCGTCTGGGCGTTGACGAAATACTCCGGCAGCTCGGCATCGCCCTTCAGGTCGCGCCACATCTGCACCGCGTAATCCACCACCTCTTCCTCGGTCCGGGTGCCGTCCTTTTGCAGCACCTTGCGGGTATAGGCATAGGCAAAGACCGGCTCGATGCCTGACGACACATTGCCCGCGTAAAGCGAGATCGTGCCCGTGGGCGCGATTGAGGTCAGCAGCGCGTTCCGGATGCCGTGGCTGCGGATCGCGTCGCGCACATCCTCGTCCATCTGCATCATGTTGCCAGAAGCCAGGTATTGCTCCGCATCGAAAAGCGGGAAGGCGCCTTTCTCCTTCGCCAGTTCGACGCTCGCCAGATAGGCGGCGCGCGCAATGCGCTTCAGCCAGCGCTCGGTCTGCGCGGCGGCCTCTTCGGAGCCGTAGCGCAGCCCCTTCATCAGCAGCGCATCGGCAAGCCCGGTGACCCCCAGCCCGATGCGGCGCTTGTTGCGCGCCTCGGCAAACTGCGCCTCGAGCGGGAACCGCGAGGCATCGACCACATTGTCCATCATGCGCACGGCGGTGGCGACCAGCCTGTCGAGCTCGTCCTCCTCGATATGCGCCGCCTCATCGAAGGGCGCCTTCACCAGCCGCGCAAGGTTGATCGAGCCCAGAAGGCAGGCGCCATAGGGCGGCAGCGGCTGCTCGCCGCAGGGGTTCGTCGCGGCGATCTGTTCCACATAGTTGAGATTGTTGGCCGCGTTGATCCGGTCGATGAAGATCACCCCCGGCTCGGCGTAATCATAGGTCGCCCGCATGATGCGGTTCCACAGATCGCGCGCCTGCACCGTGTGATAGACCTTGCCGTCGAATTGCAGGTCCCAGGAGGCATCGGCCTTCACCGCCTCCATGAAGGCATCGGTGACCAGTACCGAGAGGTTGAACATGCGCAGCCGCGCGCTGTCGGCCTTGGCACCGATGAACTGCTCGATATCCGGGTGATCGCAGCGCATGGTGGCCATCATTGCGCCCCGGCGCGAGCCCGCGCTCATGATGGTGCGGCACATGGCGTCCCAGACATCCATGAATGACAATGGCCCCGAGGCATCCGCCGCCACCCCGTGCACCGTGGCGCCCTTGGGCCGGATGGTCGAGAAATCGTATCCGATGCCGCCGCCCTGCTGCATCGTCAGCGCGGCCTCCTTCAGCATCTCGAAGATGCCGCCCATATTGTCGGGGATTGTGCCCATCACAAAGCAGTTGAAGAGCGTCACCGAACGCGCCGTGCCCGCCCCTGCCGTGATCCGGCCCGCCGGCAGGTATTTGAAATCTTCCAGCGCCGCATAGAACCTGTCTTCCCAAAGCGCCGGCTCTTTCTCAACCGAAGCGAGCGACCGCGCGATCCGCCGCCAGCTGTCCTCGACGGTCACGTCGATGGGCGTGCCATCCGCTTCCTTGAAGCGGTATTTCATATCCCAGATCTGTTCGGCGATGGGCGCGGCAAAGCGGGTCATGGGGCGCTGTTCTCCTGACATGACAAAAAAAGCCGGGCGATTCCCGGCTTTGATGGAGAAAGAGTGTACGCCAGAGACCCGCGAACCACAACAGCTTGAAGCCCGCGCTCAGCCCCCTACAATATCTGAGCGCCCTGTGGAGGACTCAGTGGATAAGCTCACCCATCTCATCAAGCTCAGCGTCGGCACCGAGAGCGTCGAAAGCCTCGCCGCCTGGCAGGCCACCCGCGCGGCGCAGACCGGGGACGGGCTGCCCTGCCATGTGACGCGGATGTTTCCCCGCCGCGAGGCCGAGGTGCTGAACGGCGGCAGCATCTACTGGGTGTTCCAGGGGCTGGTGCAATGCCGCCAGCGCATTCTCCGGCTCGACCGGGTGACCGGCAGCGACGGCATCGACCGCTGTGCGATCGTGCTGGATCCCGCGCTGATCCGCGTCGCCCCCGCGCCGCGCCGCCCGTTCCAGGGCTGGCGCTACCTCGCCCCGCAGGACGCGCCGCCCGATCTCTCCGAGACCCGCCAGAGCGAGGATACCCTGCCGCCGGAGCTGGCGGGCGCGCTGGCCGAGATCGGCGTGCTCTGACGCTGGCCGTCCGGCGCCCCTACCGCCCCGCCCCGCGCAACAGATACCACAGATAGGCCGGCAGCTCGCGCAGCGCCGCCCTAAGTTGGCTACGCAACCGCGCGCCCCTCAGCGAAGGCGCCGTCCCGCACGCCACCAGCCCCGCACGCCGCGCCACCAGCAGCGCCCTTGGCAGATGGTAAAGATCCGTCACGACCACCACCTCCCGCGCGCCCAGCTCCGCCAGCACCGGCAGGGCGAAGCGGATGTTCTCCTCCGTCGTGACCGAACGATCCTCAAGAAACACCGCCGTCTCCGGCACCCCGGCACCCGTGCACAGCGCCGCAATCACCTCGGCCTCCGTCGGCGGATACCGCCCGAGCCCGCCACAGCCGACAACCGTCCGCACCGCCCCCTGCCGCCACAGCTCGGCCGCCTTCAGCGCCCGCCGCCGCAGCGTCGGCGAGGGCTCGCCCCCCGGCCAGACCGCCGCGCCCAGCACCAGTGCAACAGGCCGCCGCTCCTCCGAGACCTCCGGTTCCACGCCCAAACCCCTGTCTTCTTCTCTTTCCAAATACGCAAAAAAACCGACCGCCCAAACGGCGACACCGCCCGCGCTTGCGCGCCGACGGTGCCACAGGTCTCACATGAAAACGAGGTTCAGTTCGGAATGTCGCCCGTCACGCCCTCGACGTAAAAGCTCATGCCCGCCAGCGTGCCGTCATCGGCCACCTCGCCCTCGGCCAGCCAGGCCGAGCCGTCCTGCTTGTTCAGCGGGCCGGTGAAAGGATGATAGGCGCCCGAGGCGATGTCTTCCTTCATCTGGGTGACGGTGGCCACGACGTCATCGGGGATCGGTCCGGTGAACTCGCCGATGCCCACCATGCCGGCGCCGATGCCGTCCCAGGTGTTCACGCTCTCCCAGCTGCCGTCGATCACCGCCTGCACGCGCTCGATGTAATAGGGCGCCCAGTCGTCGATGATCGACGAGATGCGCGGCTCGGGCTTGTACTCCTCCATGTCGGCGGCCTGACCGAAGCCATAGGCACCGGCCTTTTCCAGCACCGCCAGAGGCGCGGTGGAGTCCGTATGCGCCAGCACCACATCCGCGCCCTGATCGAGCAGCGCCTGGGTGGCGTCGGCCTCTTTCGCCGGATCGAACCAGGTCGAGATCCAGACCACCGCGATCTCCACATCCGGGTTCGCCTTCTTGGCGTGGATGTAGGACGAGTTGATGCCCCGGATCACTTCGGGGATCGGGAAGGAGGCGATATAGCCGATCTTGTTGGTCTTGGTCATCGCCCCGGCCAGATAGCCGGTGATCGCGCGGCCCTCGTAGAAGCGCGCGGAATAGACCGAGACGTTCGGCGCCTGCTTGTAGCCGGTGGCGTGCTCGAATTTCACATCCGGGAACTTGGCCGCGACGTTGATCGTCGGGTCCATGTAGCCGAAGGAGGTGGTGAAGATCAGATCGGCGCCGGACAGCGCCATCTGGGTCAGCACGCGCTCGGCATCCGCACCCTCGGGCACCGATTCCTGTTCGATGAGCTCGATCGCGTCGCCGAAATGCTCTTTCATCTTCATCGCGGATTCATGGTGGTGCTGCGACCAGCCGCCATCGTTCACCGGGCCCACATAGACAAAGCCGATCTTCGGCACGTCCTGGGCAAAACCGGCGCCCGCCGCAAGGCTCAGCGCGGCGGCCGAAGCCAGAAGGGTTCTGCGTTTCATAGTACTCGGTCTCCCTGTCTTTCTGTACTGTTTATAGCTGTTTGAACGGCCCCGTCAGGACGCGGCGTGGAACGGGCGGCCCAAGGATCCAGGCGCACCATGCGCCCCTCGGGCCGAGATGATCACCAGCACGATGATCGTTATCAGGTATGGCGACATGGACAAGAGCTCCACCGGCACCGTGGTGCCCGCCGCCTGAAGGTTGAGCTGGATGACCGTGACGCCGCCGAAGAGATAGGCCCCGATCAGCACGCCCAGCGGCCGCCAGGAGGCAAAGACCACGATGGCCAGCGCGATCCAGCCGGCACCCGCGGTCATGCCCTCGGTCCATTGCGGCACCCGCACGAGGCTCACATAGGCGCCGCCCAGTCCGGCGCAAGCGCCGCCGAAGGCAATCGCCATCATCCGCACCCGCACCACCTTGTAGCCCAGCGCATGGGCGCTTTCGTGGTCCTCGCCCACCGCGCGCAGGATGAGGCCCGCGCGGGTGTATTTCAGAAAGGCCCAGACCGCCGCCACTAGCGCAAGACTCAGATAGACCACGAAGTCATGGGCAAAAAGCATCGGCCCGAGGGTCGGAATATCGCCCAGCCCCGGAATATCGAGCTTGGCAAGGCTCGGCGCCCGCTGACCCTCGTAATTCGAGCCGATCAGCGCCGAAAGCCCCAGGCCAACCAGCGTGAGCCCGAGCCCCGTCGCCACCTGGTTCGACAGCAGGTATTGAGTCAGCAGACCGAAGGCGAGCGAGAACACCGCCGAGGCGATGGCCGCGCCAAGAAACCCCAGCACCGGCGAGCCGCTCGAGACGGCGATGGCAAAGCCCATCACGGCGCCGACGATCATCATCCCCTCGACGCCGAGGTTCAGCACGCCGGATTTCTCGACGACCATCTCGCCGATGGCGGCCAGCAGGATCGGCGTGGCCGAGACCATGATCGAGGCGACAAGCAGCACGGGATCCATCAGGCCACCTCCCTTCCGGTCAGCCGGACGCGGTAATTGGTAAAGACATCTGTCGCCAGCAGGAAGAACAGCAGCATCCCCTGGAATAGCTGGATCGACGCGCCGGGCAGGCCCAGCATGAGCTGCGCCAGCTCGCCGCCGATATAGGTCAGCGCCATGAGCAGCCCGGCGAGCAGAATGCCGAACGGGTTCAGCCGTCCGAGAAAGGCCACGATGATCGCGGTGAAGCCATAGCCCGAGTTGAAGTCGATGCTGATCTGGCCCGCGGGCCCGGTGACCTCGAAAAGCCCCGCCATGCCCGCCAGCGCCCCCGAGATGCCGAGGCAGAGAAAAATGATCCGCGCCGGGCTCACGCCCGAGAACCGCGCCGCGCGCGGCGCCTCGCCGGTCAGCCGGATGTTGAAGCCCTGGATGTGCCGCGCCATCAGCACATAGGCCGCGATCACCGCGATGAAGGCCGCGACCACGCCCCAGTGCATGCCGGTGTTGATCACCAGCTCGTCATTGTAGACCGAGGCCCATTGCTTGAAATTGCGCGATCCGGGAAAGCCCATGCCCTCGGGATTGCGCAGCCAGCCCGCCGAGGCGGAGGCGAGAATGTTCTCGGCCACATAGACCAGCATCAGCGAGACGAGAATCTCGTTGGTGCCGAAGCGGGTCTTGAGAAAGGCCGGGATCATCGCCCAGGCCCAGCCGCCCAGCGCGCCTGCGATGGCCATGAGCGGGAACAAAAGCCAGGTGTCGGCGGGGTAGAAGGCCAGCCCCACGGCGGCCCCGCAGACCGCGCCCATGATGTACTGCCCCTCGGCACCGATGTTCCAGATGCCCGCGCGAAAGCCCACCGACAGGCCGATGGCGATCAGGATCAGCGGCCCGGCCTTGACCAGAAGCTGCGGCCGCGAATAGCCGGCGAATTGCGGGTGAAACAGCGGATCCCAGAAAATCGTGCGGATCGCCTCCAGCGGCGGCTTGCCAAGCAGCGCGAACATGATGCCGCCCACCAACATGGTCAGAACCACCGCCAGAACGGGTGTGAGCGCGGTCCAGAGCCGCGACGGGTTGGGGCGTTTTTCCAGCCGGATCATTGCAGATGCTCCGGGCCCAGAAGATTTTTCGTACGAAAAATCTTCGCCGCGAAGAAATTTCGTACGAAATTTCTTCTTTGCGCCTCAGCCGTCCACATGGGCCACCTCCATGTCATGCGCCCCGCCCATCATCAGGCCGATCTTTTCGATATCCAGCTCGGCCACGGCGCGCGTGGGCGAGAGCCGCCCCTCGTTCAGCGCGCCGAAGCGGTCGGAGATTTCCATCAGCTCGTCGAGATCCTGACTGATGCAGATGATCGCCGCGCCCTTGGCGGCAAGGTCCAGCAGCGCCTGCCGGATCGCCGCCGCCGCCGCCGCGTCCACGCCCCAGGTCGGCTGGTTCACCACGAAGACATCCGGCGCCTGAAGGATCTCGCGGCCCACCACGTATTTCTGCAGATTGCCGCCCGAGAGCGCCCGCGCCGCCACGCCGGGCCCCGGCGTGCGCACGTCGAACCGCGCGATCACCTCTTCGGCAAAGCCCTTGGCCTTACCCCAGTCGATGAACCCGTTCGAGACCAGCCCCTTGCGCCGGGCGCCGGTCAGGACGGCGTTTTCGGTCAGGCTCATGTTCGGCGCCGCCGCGTGGCCCAGCCGCTCTTCCGGCCCCGAGAGCAGCCCCGCGTCGCGGCGCTTCATCGGCCCGTCGCGGCTGATGTCGCCGCCCTTGAACCAGATCGCCCCCTTGGGCGCCAGACGCTCGCCCGAAAGCGCCATCAGCAGCTCGTCCTGGCCGTTGCCCGCGACCCCGCCGATGCCCAGCACCTCGCCGGCGCGCACCTCGAGCGAGATCTCCCGCAGGGGCGTGCCGAAGGCGCCCGGCGCGGGCATCGAGAGCTTGTCGCATTTCAGCAGCACGGCGCCCTTTTCGGTGGCCTTGGGCTCGGGCGTAAGGAAGCTCGAGCCCACCATCATCTCGGCCATCTGCCGCGCCGTGACCTCGCGCGGGGTGCAGGTGCCCACCTTCTTGCCCAGCCGCAGGATCGTCGCCTCATCGCAGAGCGTGCGGATCTCTTCGAGCTTGTGCGAGATATAGAGGATCGAGGTGCCCTCGGATTTCAGCTTGCGCAGGGTCTCGAAGAGGATGTCCACCTCCTGCGGGGTGAGCACCGAGGTCGGCTCGTCCATGATCAGCAGGCGGGGGTTCTGCAACAGGCAGCGGATGATCTCGACCCGCTGGCGTTCGCCCGCCGAGAGTGTGCCCACCACGCGATAGGGGTCGAGCGGCAGCCCGTAGGTTTCCGAGACCTCCTTGATCTGGCGCGCCAGATCGCGCATCGGCGGCGGCGTCTCCATGCCCAGCGCCACGTTCTCGGCCACGTCCAGCGCATCGAAGAGCGAGAAATGCTGGAACACCATGGCGACGCCCGAAAGCCGCGCATCCGAGGGCTTGCCCGGCGCATAGGCGGCACCGTCCAGCAGCATCTCGCCCTTGTCGGGCTTCACGAGGCCGAAGATCATCTTGACCAGCGTCGATTTCCCGGCGCCGTTCTCGCCCAGAAGCGCGTGGATCTCGCCCTTCATGATGTCGAAGGAGACGTCGTCATTGGCCACGACGCCCGGATAGGCCTTGGTCAACCCCCGGATGCTGAGAAGTGTGTCTGCCACGCTTGTCTGTCCCCTGTTTCTCGGTTGAGTAGATGCGCCGCGACGCCGATGGCAATGGCCTGCGGATGTTTGCCCAGCGTTTTCTGCCCAATCGGGCAGCAGATGCGCGAAATCTGCGCATCGGCATGACCCAACGCCTGAAGGCGCGACCGGAACCGGGCCCATTTCGTGCCCGACCCGATCAGCCCGGCAAAGCCGAACCCGTGGCTCAGCAGCCCATGGCAGAGCGCGAAATCCAGCTCGTGGCTATAGGTCAGGATCAGGTGTTCGGCGTCGCGCGGCGCGTGGCGCAGCAGCCGGGCCGGGTCGGCGGCGGGCAGCACGGTGACGCAAGCGGGCACCGCCTCCGGAAAACGCCCGGGCGCCGTATCCACCCAGGTGATCGCCAGATCGGGCATCGGTGCCAGCACATCGACGATCGCCCGCCCCACATGGCCCGCGCCCCAGATCCAAAGCTGCCGCGCGGGCCGGGCGATGGGCTCTACCATCCAGCCCTGCACGAGTTGCGGCTCGGGGCGCACGCCCTGCGCCCGGGCGCGGTCGAGCAGGCGCTGAACGGCGAGCGGGCGGGCGCCCGCGCCCCGCGCGATCACCTCCTGCCCCTCCAGCGCCTCCAGCGATGCCGCATCATGGATCTCGGTCAGCAGGGTCACCGCGCCGCCGCAGCACTGGCCAAGCGACGGCCCCAGCGCGTGGCGGCTGAGCCCCGGGCGTTGCAGCGCCGCCTCGGCCGCCATCAGTTCCAGGGCACCGCCGCCGATGGTGCCGGACTGACCGCCCTCCCAGACCAGCATCGCCGCGCCCACCTCGCGCGGGGCCGACCCCGCGACCTCGGCCACGACGACCCGCGCGACGCGGCCATGCGCCGCGACCGCCGCGCGCAGCGCCGCCAGATCAAGCCCCATCCTGCACCTTCCGGACCGCCATCAGCACCCGCTCGGGCGTGGCCGGGGCATCGAGCGCGGGATAGGCCTCGCCACAGGCGGCCACCGCGTCGGAAAGCGCCATCAGCGCCGAGATGCCCAGCATGAAGGGCGGCTCGCCCACCGCCTTGGAGCGATAGATCGTCTCTTCCACATTGCGCCCGTCCCAGAGCGCCACATTGAAGATCTCGGGCCGGTCGGAACAGGCGGGGATCTTGTAGGTGGAGGGCGCATGGGTGCGCAGCCGCCCCCGGTCGTCCCAGACCAGTTCCTCGGTGGTGAGCCAGCCCGCGCCCTGCACATAGCCGCCCTCGATCTGGCCGATATCCAGCGCCGGGTTCAGCGAGGCCCCGGCATCGTGCAGGATGTCCGCCCGCAGGATACGATATTCGCCGGTGAGCGTGTCCAGCACCACCTCGGTGCAGGCCGCGCCATAGGCAAAGTAATAGAACGGCCGACCCTGCCCCTTGATCCGGTCCCATTCGACCTTGGGCGTCTTGTAGAACCCCGTCGAAGACAGGCTCACGCGCCCCTCGTAGCAGAGCTTGGCCGCCTCGGCGAAGCTGAGCGTTGCCTCGCCCACATGCACATAGCCATCGACAAAGAGCACCTCTGCCGCGTTGGCCTGATAGAGCCCGGCGAGATGTCCGGCCATACGGTCGCGGATCGTATCGCAGGCGGCCTTGACCGCCATGCCGTTCAGATCCGAGCCGGAAGAGGCCGCGGTGGCCGAGGTGTTGGGCACCTTGGCGGTGTCCGTCGCGGTGATGCGCACCAGATCCAGCGGGATGCCGAACCCCGTCGCCGCCACCTGCGCGACCTTCTGGAACAGCCCCTGCCCCATCTCGGTGCCGCCGTGATTCAGCGAGACCGAGCCATCCTGATAGACATGCACCAGCGCGCCCGCCTGGTTGAGATGGGTCAGGGTGAAGGAGATGCCGAATTTTACCGGGGTCAGCGCGAGGCCCCGCTTGAGCAGCGGCGTCTCTTCGTTCCAGACCGCGATCCTGGCGCGCCGCTCTGCGTAATCGCAGCGGTCGGCCAGCGCATCGGTCAGCCCGCCGAGGATGAAATCCTCGACCGGCTGGCCGTAATGGGTGGTCTGGACCGGTACCGCAGTTTCCGCATCGGCCGCGTCGGCGGGGCAATCGGCGTAGTAATTGACGCGCCGCACCTCCAGCGGATCGCGGCCCAGCGCGTGCGCAACATGATCGAGCACCCGCTCAATCCCCAACATGCCCTGCGGGCCGCCGAACCCGCGATAGGCGGTGGCGCTCTGCGTATTGGTCTTCAGCCGGTGGCTTTCCACCCGCAGCGCCGGGATGTCATAGGCGTTGTCCGCGTGCAGCATCGCCCGGTCAGCCACCGGAATCGACAGATCCTGCGCCCAGCCGCAGCGGGCGTATTGCACGAAATCCACCGCCAGCAGCTTGCCCTGCTCGTCGAAGCCCACGCTATAGTCGATGCGGAAATCGTGGCGCTTGCCGGTGATCACCATGTCGTCGTCGCGGTCATAGCGCATCTTGGCCGGCCGGCCCGTCGCGGCGGCGGCCACGGCGCAGGCGATGGCCAGCGCGTTGCCCTGGCTTTCCTTGCCGCCGAACCCGCCGCCCATGCGCCGGGTCTCGACCCGCACCGCATGCATCGGCAGATGCAGCGCATGCGCGACCTTGTGCTGGATCTCGCTCGGGTGCTGGGTCGAGCTGTGCACCAGCATGTCGCCGTTTTCCTGCGGGAACACCAGCGCCGCCTGCCCTTCGAGATAGAAATGCTCCTGCCCGCCCATCTCGAGCGTGCCGTCGATCACATGCGGCGCCGCGTCCAGACCCGCGATGGCGTCGCCCTTTTCCCAGATGCGGGGGCCCTCCTCGAAGCGAGTATCGGCGGCCATCGCCTCGTCCACGGTGAAGACCGGATCGCGCTCCTGATAGGTGATCTGCGCCTTGCGCACCGCCTTGCGCGCCGCCAGATGGCTGGTGGCCGCCACCAGAAAGACCGGCTGGCCGACATAGTGCACCGTCGCGCCCGACAGCAGCGGCTCGTCATGCAAGGACGGCGAGCAATCGCAGTCCGAGGGCAGATCCTTCGCCTCCCAGACCTTCACAACCCCGGGCGCCTTGCGCACTTCGGACAGGTCGATCCCGGAGATCCGGCCGGCGGCGATTTCGGAGAGGCCGAAGGCCAGGTGCAAGCAGTCCGCCGGCACCGGAATATCGTCGATATACCGCGCCTTGCCGGTGACATGCAGCGGCGCCGCGTCATGCGGCAGGGGTTTCGTGACGCTCATGGCCGCACCTCCCGCACGTTCACCGACGCGCCCAGATCCTCGAGCAGATAGCGGGTCAGCATGTTGCGCGCCGCCGCCAGCCGGTATTCGGCGCTGGCGCGCATATCGGACAGCGGCGCAAAATCCGCCTCCCAGGCATCCCAGGCGGCGACCACCGCCTCATCGGTCCAGGGCCGCCCTTCGAGCGCCGCCTCGACCGCCAGCGCGCGTTTCGGGATCCCCGCCATGCCGCCGAAGGCGATGCGCGCCTCGCGCACCACCCCATCCTCGACGCGCACGGAAAAGGCGCCGCAAACCGCGGAAATATCCTGATCGAACCGTTTCGACAGCTTGTAGACCCGCAGCCGGTCGTCGCGGCGCGGAATGCTGATCGCCTCGACGAATTCGCCCGGATAGCGGTCCTGCTTGCCGTATTCGAGGAAGAAGGACTCGATGGGCATCTCGCGGCGGGTGTCGCGGTAGCGCAGATGCAAGGTCGCCCCCAGCGCGATGAGCACCGGCGGGTTGTCCCCGATGGGCGAGCCGTTGGCGACGTTGCCGCCAATGGTCGCCGCCGCGCGCACCTGACCCGAACCGTAGCGGCGCAGCATCTCGGCATAGCTGGGGTAATGCGCGCGCATCAGCTCCAGCACCCGGTCCATCGTCACGCCGGCCCCGATGCGGATCACCTCCTCGCCCAGCTCGATCTGTTGCAGATCGCGGCAACGGTTGAGAAAGATCACCTCGGGCAGTTCGCGTAGCTGCTTGGTCACCCAGAGCCCGACATCCGTGGCCCCGGCGACCAGCACAGCCTGAGGGTGTCGCGCCGCCAGTTCGGCCAGCGCATCGGCACTCTCCGGCGCGTGCGCCGTCATGTCGGCGGACGAGATCCCACCCGGCACCTCCGGCAGCGCGGCATCCGCTGCCAGCCACTCGGGCACCGGCACCGTGGCGGCGGCCGCGGCCGCGCGGATGATCGGCGCATAGCCGGTGCAGCGGCACAGATTGCCAGCCAGCGCATCGTCGAACGCCGTGTCGCCCTTCAGATGGGCGTTGGCCATCGACATGATGAAGCCCGGGGTGCAGAAGCCGCATTGCGAGCCGTGATAGGCCACCATGGCCTCCTGAACCGGATGCATCTCGCCACCCGGCCCCGAGATCCCCTCGACCGTGCGCAGCGCCTTGCCGTGAAGCTGCGGCAGGAAGAGGATGCAGGCATTGACCGCGCGGCTGCCGCCCTCATCCGTGACCATCACCGTACAGGCGCCGCAATCGCCTTCGTTGCAGCCTTCCTTTGTCCCCGTGAGCCCGCGCTCTTCGCGCAGCCAGTCGAGCGCCGTGCGCGTGGGCGAGACCCCGCGCAATTCGACTCTTTCCCCGTTCAGAAGAAAAGAGATGTCCATATGCTGTAACCCGCCGCCTTACCCGGTCCTTTGTTGCGTGCCCCCGATGCGGCGTAGAAGGCGCGCGGACGATCCCTGTTCCCAGACAGGCTAGGTGCGAGGTTTCGCGCTTGGCAAGAAGAAAATGCTTATTTGCGAGGCATCGAAGGCAACAGCGCCTGCCCATCGGGCAGAGCCCCGTGAAAGCCCCCGTCAGTGCGCGCGGGTCCCGGCGTCGTGGGACAGGGGCCCGGCACCGGGCATCGCCCGGCCGGCGGTCAGGAACTCGGCGATAGAGCGCGTCGGGGCGTTCATGTTCAGAATGCTGTTGTGGTCGCCCTGCTCGAAGATCTCGGCATGCGCGTCCGGCCAGAGCGTTTCCAGCTCCAGCACATCCTGGACCGGTGCGGCGTAATCGTGCCGGGCATGGACCACCAGCAGCGTCTCGGGGCGCTCTGCGGCCATGCGGCGCCAGGGGCGGTCGATCGTGTAGGGCGCGCCGAGCTGGCTGACTTCCTCGACGAAATAGTCCAGGCAGCGGCCGCCGATCCCGTATTGCCGGCCCGCCAGCCGGATCAGCTTGGAAAACTCGACCGGCGCCGAGATGAACACCAGCCGGGGACAGACGAGCCCCTCGCTCAGCGCATGCAGCAGCGCATTCGCGCTGATGCAATGCCCGACGATCCCGTCATAGGGGCCCAGCGCGGCATTGCAGCGCTGAATGGCCCCGACGATCGTCGACAGGCTGCAAACCTGCTGCTCCGGTCTCAGATGCCCCGGCAGCACAAGCGCATCCACCTCAACCCCGGCCCGCAGCAGCGCCCGGACCAGCCGCGCGAATTGCCGGACGCTGCCGTCATGCCCATGCGACAGCAGAACCCGCGTGCCGCAGGGTGCATCGGGCCGGAACTGCAACACCGTGGTTTCGGAATCGACCGCCACCGCGCTCACGCCAGCACGCGCGGTCCAGGCCGCGACATCGACATGCACGGCAGAGCTCAGGTAGCGCCGGGCCAGGAAATGCGCGGTGATCCGCGGCGCCAGACGCGCCGAGATCTGAAGGATCTTACGGCGGGACGCCTTGAGCCTGCCGGCAGGCGCCGGAGCCCCACCCGCAGGCCGGGAATCGACGCGGGTCGACCTCTCTCGCGGCGCAGTCTGGCTCGCAAGAGACGGATCCGCTCTCCCCGCGATCTCACGCGGGGCGTGTTTGCTCACTGCCTCGGTCATTTCTGTTCCCCACGGCCAAGCCGCCGCGACGTCTGTTCTAGCACAAGTTGCGACAGTGACGGGAGAAGTCGGTGAAAATTGGGCAGTATTGTCCCCGAAAGGTGAAAGATCAGGGGCAAACCCCGGGCTTTGTGGAACAGCACGAGGAGGGTTTCGCAGCCGCGGCGCAGCTCATAATGTGCCAACATGAGCAGCACCCCCCGATTCATCCATCTCCGCGTCCATACCGAATACTCCCTGCTGGAAGGCGCCGTGCGGCTCAAGAAGCTGCCCGGTCTCTGCGAGGCGATGGAGATGCCCGCCGTCGCCGTGACCGACACCAACAACCTGTTCGCGGCCCTGGAATTCTCCGTCACGGCCAGCGGCGCCGGCATTCAGCCGATCATCGGTTGTCAGGTGGATCTGCGCTATACCCAGCCCGCCCCCGGCGAGCGCCCCAAGCCGCCCGCGCCCGTCGTGCTGCTGGCGCAGAACGAGCGCGGCTACGAAAATCTGATGAAGCTCAATTCCTGCCTCTACCTGCGCCATGACGGGGAACAGCCGCATGTGCTGCTGGAAGAGCTGGAGAAGCATCACGAGGGGCTCATCTGCCTGTCCGGCGGCCCCGACGGCCCGGTGGGCCGGCTGTTGCGCGACAATCACCGCGCCGCCGCGCAGACGCTGATGACCCGGCTGCACCAGATCTATGACGGGCGGCTTTATGTCGAGCTGCAACGCCACCCCGGCGAGGACGGGCTGCCCGAGGCCGAACGGCAAAGCGAGCGCGGCTTTGTCGAGATGGCCTATGAGATGGGCCTGCCGCTGGTCGCCACCAACGATGTCTATTTCCCCAAGCCCGAGATGTACGAGGCGCATGACGCGCTGATCTGCATCGCCGAGGGCGCCTATGTCGACCAGCAGGAGCCGCGCCGCCGCCTCACCGCGCAGCATTACCTCAAGACGCCGCAGGAGATGGCGACGCTGTTCGCCGATCTGCCCGAGGCCATCGAGAACACCGTCGAGATCGCGAAACGCTGCGCCTTCATGGCCTACCGGCGCAATCCGATCCTGCCGAAATTCGCCGATGACGAGGTGGCCGAGCTGCGCCGCATGGCCAATGAGGGGCTCCAGTCCCGTCTGGCGGTGATCCCGCATGCGGTGAGCGTCGAGCAATATCAGGAGCGGCTGGATTTCGAGCTGGGCATCATCGAGGGCATGGGCTTTCCCGGCTACTTCCTGATCGTGGCCGATTTCATCCAATGGGCCAAGGACCACGATATTCCGGTGGGCCCGGGCCGGGGCTCGGGCGCCGGCTCTCTGGTGGCCTATGCGCTCACCATCACCGACCTCGACCCGCTGCGCTATTCGCTGCTCTTCGAACGGTTCCTCAACCCCGAACGGGTCTCGATGCCCGACTTCGACATCGACTTCTGCATGGACCGCCGCGAAGAGGTGATCCGCTATGTGCAAGAGCGCTATGGCCACGACAAGGTGGCGCAGATCATCACCTTCGGCGCGCTGCTGTCAAAGGCGGCGGTGCGCGACGTGGGCCGGGTGCTGCAAATGCCCTATGGCCAGGTGGACCGGCTGTCGAAGATGATCCCGGTCGAGGGGGTGAAACCCGTCTCCATCGAAAAGGCGCTTCTGGACGAGCCGCGCCTCAAGGAAGAGGCGCGCAACGAAGAGGTGGTCGACCGGCTGCTGACCTATGGCCAGCAGGTCGAGGGGCTGCTCAGAAACGCCTCGACCCACGCGGCCGGCGTGGTGATCGCCGACCGCCCCACCGACGAGCTTGTGCCGCTCTATCAGGATCCGCGCTCGGACATGCCCGCCACCCAGTTCAACATGAAATGGGTGGAACAGGCGGGCCTCGTGAAGTTCGACTTCCTCGGCCTCAAGACGCTCACGGTGATCCAGAACGCGGTGAACCTGATCCTGAAATCGGGCCGGCCGATCCATGTGGCCGCCGACGGCACCGAGCTTTACCAGCCTGCCGAGGGCGGTGAGAACCAGATGAACCTCATCCCGCTCGACGATGAGAAGACCTACAGGCTTTACGCCGATGCGAAGACGGTCGCAGTGTTCCAGGTGGAAAGTTCGGGCATGATGGATGCGCTCAAGCGCATGAAGCCCACCTGTATCGAGGACATCGTGGCGCTTGTGGCGCTGTATCGTCCCGGCCCCATGGAGAACATCCCGGTCTATTGCGAGGTCAAGAACGGGCTGCGCGAGATCACCTCGGTGCACCCGTCGATCGACCACATCCTTGCCGAAACGCAGGGCATCATCGTTTACCAGGAACAGGTGATGCAGATCGCCCAGGTCATGGCGGGCTATTCGCTTGGCGGCGCCGACCTGCTGCGCCGCGCCATGGGCAAGAAGATCAAGGAGGCGATGGACGCCGAGCGGCCCAAGTTCGAAAAGGGCGCGGCAGAGAACGGCGTCGACAAGAAGAAGGCGACCGAGGTCTTCGACCTTCTGGAGAAATTCGCCAATTACGGTTTCAACAAATCCCACGCCGCCGCCTATGCGGTGGTGAGCTACCAGACCGGCTGGCTCAAGGCCAACCACCCGGTGGAGTTCATGGCCGGCGTCATGAACTGCGATATCCACCTCACCGACAAGCTCGCCACCTATTTCTACGAGCTGAAGAAGGGGCTGAAGCTCGACCATGTGCCGCCCTGCGTGAACCGCTCGCAGGCCACCTTCGACGTGGTCGATCAGAAACTGGTCTATGCGCTTGGCGCGCTCAAGAACGTGGGCGTCGAGGCGATGAACCTGGTGGTCGCGGGGCGCCGTGCCGAAGCGGCGGCTGGCCAGGACAAGCCCTTCGTGACGCTGTTCGATTTCGCCCGCCGGGTGGATCTGAAGCGGGTGGGCAAGCGCCCGCTCGAGATGATGGCCCGCGCCGGCGCCTTCGACCAGCTCGACCGCAACCGCCGCCGGGTGTTCGAATCGCTCGACGCGCTGGTCGCCTATTCGGCGGCGGTGCACGAGCAGAAGGCCAGCGCGCAGG
Organism: Salipiger pentaromativorans; assembly: GCF_024721115.1. Taxonomy (GTDB): domain Bacteria; phylum Pseudomonadota; class Alphaproteobacteria; order Rhodobacterales; family Rhodobacteraceae; genus Salipiger; species Salipiger pentaromativorans. The sequence goes on from NZ_JAMDHK010000001.1 coordinate 630,024, forward strand.
TCTCGCTCTTCGGCGAGGCGGGCGACGATCTGCCCGAACCGCGGCTCTCGCCGGTGCCCGACTGGCTGCCCGCCGAGCGGCTGAGCGAGGAGTTCAAGGCCATCGGCTTCTATCTCTCGGGCCACCCGCTCGACGATTACATGCCGGCGCTGAAGCGGCGCGATGTGATGACGCTGGACGAGGTCGAGGACAAGGCGCGGGGCGGCGCCTGTATCGCCAAGATCGCGGGCGTGGTTGCCGGGAGGCAGGAGCGCAAATCGGCCCGCGGCAACCGCTTCGCCTTTGCCCAGCTCTCCGACCCGACCGGCGCCTACGAGGTCACCATCTTCTCCGAGACGCTGGAGAAATCGCGCGACATGCTCGAAACCGGCGCCAAGGTGGTGGTGACGGTCGAGGCGACGATGGAATCCGATCAGCTCAAGCTCCTGGCGCGCTCGGTGGGGCCCATCGACCAAGTCGTGGCCGATGCCGGCGCCACCGGGATGCGTATCTTCATCGAGACGCCGGACACGCTGGCCCAGGTCGCCTCGGTGCTGACCCGCGCCGCCGAACAGCTTCCCAAGGCCGGGCGCGGGCCGGTGCGGCTGCGTCTCACCGCCGCCGGGCTGCCGGGAGAGGTCGAGATGGATCTCAAGCGGGAGTTCCCGGTGACCCCCGAGATCAAGGGCGCGGTGAAATCGCTGGACGGGGTACTCGCGGTCGAGGATTTCTGATCCGTGACGCGGCGCTCCCGACGCGGCGGTGGCGGTGGATTCGCCCGCGGCAAACGGCTAACACTTCGGAAACAGTCACCGGAGGGGCCCGTTTGCGGCAGTTGATCCTGACATTTCTGGCGGCGGGCCTGCTGGCGGGCTGCGGCGATCCGCTGCGCGAGATGCCCAGGCTCTCCGAAATCGACGCCGATGGCGGCGCGGGCCAGGCCGATGCGCTGCCCGCGCCCGAGGGCGACAGATCCGAAGACGGGCTGCTGAGCACGCTCTTCGCCGCGCCCGCCCCGGAGGAGGCGCCGCAAGGCGCCGAGGACGCGCCCGCTGCGGCCGCTGCCGACCAGATCGCCCCCGCGCCCGAAGCCGCTGCCGAAGACGCCGCGACAGCGGCGCCCGCCCCTCCCGCCGGCGGCCTTCTGGGCTTCCTGAAGCGCCGTGCAGAGGCCGCGAAGACGGTCGACACCCCGCAAGAGGCCGACCCCGCGCCCCTCGAAACCGCCGCCCTGACCACCACGCCCGCAGACCCGCCCGTCGCCGCGCCGGGCGCCCCCTCGGTGGCGCCCCGCACCGCTGGCACCCCCGATTACCGTCAGGTCGGCCCGGGCGTCACGCTGCCCTTCGGCGAGCTGGCCCGGCTTTGCGGCGTGCCCGAGCGGCGCCTGGGAGAAAAGGTCGCGACCTATCCCGAGCGCGGCCGGGGCTATGCGCTTTACGACAGCGCTCCGGGCAGCACCGTCGCCCGCACACTGTTCCTGACCGGTTTCGACGATGGCTGCGCCCGGCAGTTCACCGGCGCGCTGGCGATGTTCGCCGCGCCCGAGCTACACGAGCAACTCCGCTACGGGCTGCCCTCGAAAACCCTGCCTTACAGCGCGGTGGACGAGGCCTATGAGACGGTGAAATCCAAGGTCTGCCGGGTCGGCAAGGGCAAGCCCTGCGGGCGCAGCCTCGCAAAGCTCTCGCGCAGTACCGCCTTCGTCACGGTCTATCCGGATTTCGGCAGCGCGCGCTATGCCAACATCCTGCTGCATGACGGCGCCTTGCTGGCCTTCAGCAACTAAGCCCCCGGCGCTCAGTAATGCGGAGGCCGCTCGTCGCCCAGGATCACCCCGCCGGTGCCTTCCTCCTGCCGCAGCGCCTCGCGCTCCATCAGCAGCGCCACGCGGCGGGTGAGCAGCGCGATCTCGCGGTCCTGCCGGGCCACCGTATCGGACAGGTCGTCGATCACGCGCATCAGGTGCGCGAGCCGTTCTTCGAATATCTCGGTCTCGGCGGACATAGGCGGCTCCTTTCGCGCCAGAGATAAAAGCGCCCCCCTTCGATGTCCACGGTCGGAGTCGCGTATTTTGCAAAGAGAAGAAGAGCAGCCCCCCTCTTCTTCTCTTCGGCAAATACGCACGGCGCGCCCTCGGGGCCGGGCGCCGCGCCGGGGGAGCGCGTCGCGGCTCGCTTGCTCCTTGCCGCGCGACGGGCTAAGGGGGGCGCGCAATCTGGAGGAGCCCGGAGCCCGCCATGGCCAAAGTGAAAAAAGCCCCCCGCCCCAAGGCGCAGACGCCGAAGGGCTTCCGCGATTATTTCGGATCGGACGTGAGCGAGCGCGCCGAGATGCTGCGCGCCATCGCCGGGGTCTATCATCGCTACGGCTTCGAGGCGCTGGAATCGAGCGCGGTGGAGACGGTCGAGGCGCTCGGCAAGTTCCTGCCCGATGTGGACCGCCCGAACGAGGGGGTCTTTGCCTGGCAGGACGAGGACGAGGGCTGGGTGGCGCTGCGCTATGACCTCACCGCGCCGCTGGCGCGGGTCTATGCCCAGCACCGCAACGACCTGCCCACCCCGTACCGGCGCTATGCCATGGGGCCGGTCTGGCGCAACGAAAAGCCGGGGCCGGGGCGGTTCCGGCAGTTCTATCAATGCGACGCGGATACGGTGGGCACCGCCTCGGTGGCCGCCGATGCCGAGATCTGCGCGATGCTGTCGGACACGCTGGAGGTGGTCGGCATTCCGCGCGGCGATTATCTGGTGCGGGTCAACAACCGCAAGGTGCTGAACGGTGTGCTGGAATGCATGGGGCTGTCCGACGACGCCCAGCGCGACGCGGTGCTGCGCACCATCGACAAGTTCGACAAGGTCGGCGAGGCGGGCGTGCGCGAGCTGCTGGGCAAGGGCCGGCTCGATGCCTCGGGTGCCTATATCGACGGGGTGGGTCTCAGCGAGGCGCAGGCCGATCCGGTGGTGGCCTTCCTGACCTCGAAAGGCGCCGACGCGGCGGCGACGGTGGCCAACCTGCGCGCGGCCATCGGCAATTCGCAGATCGGCGCAGAGGGCGTGGACGAGCTGGAAGAGATCGGCGCGCTCCTCGCGGCGCAGGGCTACGGGTCCGAGCGGATCGAGATCGACCCTTCGGTGGTGCGGGGCCTCGGCTATTACACCGGGCCGGTGTTCGAGGCGGAGCTGACCTTCGAGATCTTCGACGAGAAGGGCCGCAAGCGGCAGTTCGGTTCGGTTGCGGGCGGCGGGCGCTATGACGATCTCGTCAAGCGCTTCACCGGTCAGGCGGTGCCCGCGACGGGCGTCTCCATCGGGGTCGACCGGCTGCTGGCGGCGCTGCGCGAGAAGGGCCGCATCGGCGGCAGCGTTCAGGGACCGGTGGTGGTCACCGTCATGGACCGCGACCGCATGGCCGATTACCAGACCATGGTGGCCGAGCTGCGCAACGCAGGCATCCGCGCCGAGGTCTATCTCGGCAACCCCAAGAACTTCGGCAACCAGCTCAAATATGCCGACAAGCGCAATTCGCCTGTCGCGGTGATCGAAGGCGGCGACGAGCAGGCGCGCGGCGTGGTGCAGATCAAGGACCTGATCCTCGGCGCCAAGCTGGCGCAGGAGGCGACGCTCGAGGAATGGAAAGAGCGACCCAGCCAGTATGAGGTGCCGCGCGGCGAGCTGGTCGCCAAGGTGAGAGAGATCCTCGACCAATGGGCGTGACCATCGCAGCGGAACGCGCCGAGGCCGTGCGGCTGCGGGCGCGCTTTGTCGAGGCGGGTGCGGTCAATGTCGATTGCGCCATCCTGCAGCCCGCCGAGACCCTGCTCGACCTCTACGGCGAGGATATCCGCGCCCGCGCCTATGTCACGCAGGATCCGGCGCGCGGCGAGGTGATGCTGCGCCCCGACTTCACCGTGCCCGTGGTGCAGATGCATATGGAAACCGGCGCCGCGCCCTCGCGCTACACCTATTGCGGCGAGGTGTTCCGGCGGCAGGAAGAGCACCCCGAGCGCGCCTCGGAATATTTCCAGGTGGGTTACGAGCTGTTCGCCGACGAGGCCCCGGCGCAGGCCGATGCCGAGGTCTTTGCGCTTTTTGCCGAGACGCTGGCGCCCTACGGGCTGCGCGCGGTGACCGGCGACATCGGCATCCTGACCGCCGCCGTGGCGGGGCTCAAGACCTCGGAGCGCCGCCGTGCCGCGCTGATGCGGCACATCTGGCGGCCCCGGCGCTTCCGCGCCCTGCTCGACCGCTACTCGGGCCGCGGCCCGCAGCCGGCCTCGCGCAAGGCACTGCTGGCGGCGGGCGACCCGATGGCCGGGGCCGGCCCGATGATCGGGATGCGCACCGAGACGGAGATCGCGGCCCGCATCGAGGCGCTGCGCGCGGATGCCGCCGAGGGGCCGCTCTGCGACAGCCAGGTGCAGCTCATCGACACGCTGCTCGCGGTGCGCGAGACCTGCCCCTATGCGCTGGAGCATCTGCACGACATCGCGGTGGACCTGCCCGGCCTGCTGCCCGCCGTGGACCGCTTCGAGCGGCGCTGCGAGGCGCTGGCGGCGCGCGGCGTCGATGTGGAGGCGCTGGAATTCGAGGCGAGCTACGGGCGCACCTCGATGGAATATTACGACGGATTCGTCTTCGGCTTCCTGGCGCCGCAGCGCCCCGATCTGCCGCCGGTCGCCACCGGCGGGCGCTACGATGCGCTGACCCGGCATCTGGGCGGTGGCCGCGCCGCGCCGGCGGTGGGCGGGGTCCTGCGCCCCGGACTGTTGCTGCAACTGGAGGGCCGGGCATGAGTATCAAGCTGGGGGTGCCCTCCAAGGGCCGGCTGATGGACAAGACCTTCGACTGGTTCGGCGCGCGCGGGGTGGAGCTAACGCGCACCGGATCGGAGCGCGAATATTCCGGCGCGGTGGACGGGGTCGAGGGCGTCGATCTGGTGCTGCTCTCGGCCGGTGAGATCCCGCGCGAACTGGCCGCCGGGCGCATCCATCTGGGGGTGACGGGCACCGACCTTATCCGCGAAAAGCTGGTGCAATGGGACCAGAAGGTCGAGCCGCTGGCCGAGCTGGGGTTCGGACAGGCCGATCTGATCGTCGCGGTGCCGGCCTGCTGGGTCGATGTGAACACGCTCGACGATCTCGACGCGGCGGCGGCGGCCTTCCGCGCCCGGCACGGCTTTCGGATGCGTATCGCCACCAAGTATCACCGGCTGATCCGCGACTATCTGCGCGCCGGCGGCGTGGCCGATTACCAATTGGTGGATTCGCAGGGCGCCACCGAGGGCACGGTCAAGAACCTCACCGCCGAGGCCATCGCCGACATCACCTCGACCGGCGAGACGCTGCGCGCCAATCATCTCAAGGTGTTGGAGGAAGAGCCCGTGCTGCGCAGCCAGGCGACGCTGTTCCGCAGCCGCATGGCCAGGCTGAACGAGACCGACCGTCAGGCGCTGCGCGGGCTCACCGAGACGTTGGGGGTCTGAGCGACGAGAAAGGTGGGCAGATTGCCCGCCCTACGGCGCAGATGACGGGAGCTGCGCGCGCCTTTGCGGTGGCGAGCGGTCTGGATGTCTCCGGGTCAGGGCCGCATGATCTGGATACGTGGCGCCTGCCGCGCCAGATCGCCCTCCCGTTGCGCCAGAGGCGTTGCCGGTCTTTGTCGGCGGGCGCCCAGGCTGCGACAGAGAGACGGCTGCGCCCGGTTTCGCGCCGCGACGCCTCCGTAGGGTGGGCAATCTGCCCACCATCCCGCTGGCATCCCCCACGCCCCTGTTCATCTCGCCCGCCCCGTGCAAGGCTGCCCTCAAGCACCGGACACGGGAGAACTGCCATGAAGGTCGGAATTGTCGGCGCGGGCATGGTCGGATCGGCGGCGGGTTATGCGCTGGCCCTGCGCGGCGGCGCCAGCGAGGTGGTGCTGGTCGACCGCAACGCCGCGCTTGCGGTGGCCCAGGCCGAGGATATTGCCCATGCAGTGCCCTTCGCCCATCCCTGCCGGATCGGCGCGGGGGACTATGCGGCGCTGGAGGGCGCCGATCTGGTGATCCTCGCGGCGGGGGTGGCGCAGAAACCCGGGGAAAGCCGGCTGAGCCTGCTCGCGCGGAACGCCGAGGTCTTTGCCCAGGTGATCGAGGGCGTGCAGCGGGCGGCGCCCGAGGCGATGCTGCTGGTGGCCTCGAATCCGGTGGATGTGATGACCGATGTGGCGCTGCGCGCCTCGGGGCTTCCGCCAAGCCGGGTGATCGGCTCGGGCACCATCCTCGACACGGCGCGGTTCCGCAGCCTGCTGGGCGGGCATCTGGGCGTGGCACCGCAATCGGTGCATGCCTATGTGCTGGGCGAACACGGCGATTCCGAGGTGCTGGCCTGGGCCTCGGCCCGCGCCGGGTCCGAGCCCGTGGCGCGCTTTGCGGTGCAGGTCGGCGCGGCGATCACCCAATCGGTGCGCGAACGGATCGACGCGGGCGTGCGCCGCGCCGCCTATCGCATCATCGAGGGCAAGGGCGCGACCTGGTACGGCATCGGCGCGGGGCTCGCCCGGATCGTGCAGGCGGTGCGCGACGACCAGCGCGCGGTGCTGTCGGTCTCGACGGTGACGCCCGAGGTCGAGGGGGTGCGCGATGTCGCGCTGAGCCTGCCGCGCGTGGTCGGACGCGCGGGGGTGCTGGCCACGCTGACACCCGAGCTTGCCGGCGACGAGGCGGCGGCGCTGCGGCAATCCGCGGAGATGCTCAAGCAGACGGCGGAGGCGCTTGGCTAGCGCCCTGCCCGCGCCGCTTCCCGCGCAGAGGGACCGGCCTCAGACACAAGATGGGACGATGCGCCTGTCCTGGTGTCCGAAAACCGGTGCAAGGCGCGTGGTCAGGCGATGATATCGGGGGTCAGCCGATCTTCGATCAAGGCAATTTTATCCTTGAGAAACAGCTTCTTCTTCTTCAGCCGCTGCAATGTGAGCTGATCGGCGGTGCCCCGTTCGTGCAGGGCCCGGATCGCCTCGTCGAGATCGCGGTGTTCGCGCTTGAACACCTCCAGTTCGACCCGCAGCACCTCCTCGGTCTTCATCGAGATATCTTGCGGCGCGTCCATACGGGCAAACTCCTTGTAGTGCAGGCATTTAGCATAGCGATTCTCGACGTTTTGGCAAAGCCCTTGCGCAAAAACCAACCGCTTCCCATATTCAGGAAGCCGGGTTGCCGAAATCGGGGCCCGGCACGGACGGTCGCTTTCTGTTAAGGACGTGTCGATGAGCAAACTGACCCTGGGTTCCTACCCGCATATGCTCGGCTTCGAGCAGCTTGAGCGCCTGCTCGAACGCACCGCCAAGTCGAGCGAGGGATACCCGCCTTTCAATATCGAACAGACCTCGGACTATTCCTACCGGATCACGCTGGCCGTGGCCGGATTCTCGGAAAATGACCTGTCGATCACCGTCGAGGATCGCCAGTTGGTGATCCGTGGCCGGCAGCGCGACGATGGCGCGGAACGCATCTTTTTGCATCGCGGCATCGCAGCCCGGCAGTTCCAGCGCAGTTTCGTGTTGGCCGATGGCGTCGAAGTAGGTGAGGCTGTGATGGAGAACGGCCTGCTACATGTGGATCTGACCCTCTCCCGTCCCGAGACGGTGGTGCAGACGATCCAGATCAGAAAGGGGTAAGCCATGAATACCAAGTTCGAATTCAAACTGCCCGGCGAAGACCGCATCGTCTACGTGCGCCCTGTGGCCGCCGACGATTTGCCGGAAGACGTGCAAGGGCAACTGGGCGGGCTTAAGACGCTCTACGCCGTCCACAGCGCCGATGGCGAACGGCTGGCGCTGGTGAAAGACCGCCAGCTCGCCTTTGTGCTGGCGCGGCAGAACGATCTGGCCCCCGTCACGGTGCACTGACCGGCGGCGGGGCCCTGCCCCGCCCGTTCCCTCACGATGCGTGCCTGGGATGCGTCCGCGCCGCAAGATGACCTCGTGGACTGCCCGGGCGCGTGTGATCTGTGGTCGCGCCTCTCAACCCCGGCGCCAGCGGTGCAGGACATCGGCGCCGACGGCGCGAACCTCCTCCAGCGCAAAGCGGGGCGCTTCGGCCAGACGGTCGACGCCCATGGCACCGATCCCGGGGCGGCCTTCGGCACCGAGGGCGATTCCCGCGGTGAACCCCACAAGCTCGTCCACCAGATCCGCAGAGAGCAGCGAGGCGGCAAGCTGTCCGCCGCCTTCGCAAAACACCCGCGTCAGCCCCCGTTCCCCCAGCGCCGCCAGCAGCGCATGGGGATCGAGCCGTCCCGCCGTCACCTCGCAGGAGATCAACACCGCCCCGCAGCTTTCCCAGGCGCGGCGCGTTTCCGAGGCCGCATCCGAGCCGTGCACGATCCAGACCGGCACCTCGCGCGCCGTACTGGCGAGCTTGCTCATCAGCGGCACGTCGATCAGCCGCGAGGCCACAATGCGCACCGGCTGCCGTACCTCGCCCCAGCCGCGCACGGTCAGCGCCGGATCGTCCGCCCGGGCGGTGCCCGCCCCGACCATCACCGCATCGTGGCTCGCGCGCAGCCCGTGCACCGCACGGCGCGCCTCGGGCCCGGTGATCCACTGGCTTTCGCCGGTGGCCGTGGCGATGCGCCCGTCGAAACTGTTGGCGAGTTTCAGCGTGACCAGAGGCCGCCCCTGCCCCACCCGCAGAAAGAACCCGGCGTGATCGCGCGCCGCCTCTTCCGGCAGGATGCCCGTGGTCACCTCGATCCCGTGCCGGCGCAGATGCTCGAACCCCTTGCCCGAAACGCGCGGGTCACTGTCGGCCAGCGGCGCCACCACCCGCGCCACCCCGGCCTGCACCAGCGCGTCGGCGCAGGGCGGGGTCTTGCCATGATGCGAACAGGGTTCCAGCGTCACATAGACGGTTGCGCCGCGCGCCGCGGCACCGGCCTGGGCCAGCGCCTGCGGCTCGGCATGCGGCCGCCCGCCCGGCGCGGTGGCCGCGCGGCCCACGATGCGGCCGTCCTTGACGACAACGCAGCCCACGGCCGGATTGGGCCAGCACTGGCCCATCCGCCGCCGGCCCAGCCGCAGGGCATGAGCCATGTGCCGGGTGTCGTCGTTCACTTCTCCGCCGGAGCGGTCTCGGGGCGCAATTCGCTGACGAATTTGTCGAAATCGTCGGCAGCCTGGAAGTTCTTGTAAACGCTGGCGAAGCGCACATAGGCGACGGTGTCGATCCGGGCCAGCGTCTCCATCACGATCTCGCCGATCTGCTTGGAGGAAATGTCCGTCTCGCCCAGGCTTTCCAGCCGGCGGACGATGCCGCTGATCATCTGGTCGATGCGCTCGGGCTCGATGGGGCGCTTCTGGAGCGCGATGCGGATCGAGCGTTCGAGCTTGTCGCGGTCGAAATCCTCGCGCCGCCCATTGGATTTGATCACCACGAGATCGCGCAGCTGCACGCGCTCATAGGTGGTGAACCGGCCTCCGCAGGCCGGACAAAACCGCCGCCGCCGGATCGAGACATGCTCTTCGGCGGGACGGGAATCCTTCACTTGCGTGTCAATATGTCCGCAAAACGGGCAGCGCATGGCCGTTCCCCTAATCTGTTCTTTTCTGCCTCGGTCGTGGGGTTGCTCCCCACTTATCCACAGTCACTATAGGGGAGCCTCCATCCATTGGGTAGAGGGGAAATGCGGCAACAAGATAAGGGGCGGGCAAGACGGGGAAAATCGGCACAGATTTCCCCCTCAAGGGGCTTTTCCGCCTGTCGGACAGGCGGTTCGGCGCCCTCCGGCGTGGCGGCTCAGCGGCTCAGATGCGCCACCACCTGACGCCGGTGCGGCGCCCGGCGATGTTCGAAGAGATACAGCCCCTGCCAGGTGCCCAGCGCCAGCCGCCCGCCGCTGACCGGGATCGACAGCGAGACCGGCAAAAGCGCCGCCTTGATATGGGCGGGCATGTCGTCGGGGCCCTCGTAGGTGTGGGTCAGATAGGCCATGGCGGGAGTATCCGAGGGCGGCACCAGCCGATGGAAGAACTCGGTCAGGTCGCTGCGCACCTCGGGATCGGCGTTCTCCTGGATCAGCAGCGAGGCCGAGGTATGGCGGATGAAGAGAGTCAGAAGCCCGGTGCCCCTCACCCATTCCGCCACATCGCGGGTGAATTCGTAAAGTCCCGGCCCATCGGTGGAAATCGTGAATGTCGTCTGCATGGCCCGCCTGTCCCGCTTTGCCTCTGGTTAGCGTCACACGGACGGGGATACCAGAGGCCAGAGCGGAGGTTGGCGCTATCAGGCCCCCACCGCCACGCAGATCACACCCGGCAGACCGCTTGTGCGGTCGAGCAGGATCGGACTGCCGGAATCGGTGACTGCTGGCCTCTGCCCCACCTGCCGGAGCGTCTCGCGGCAGCGCGCCAGATCCTGCGGCGCCACCTCGATCTCGATCACGCAGGGCTCTTCGGCCATGAGCGCCTCGGTGGCCGCGAAAGCGGCAACCGAGATGCAGGTGGCGGCGGCGGCAAGGGCGATCAGGCGGGTCATGGGGCTCTCCTTTCGACTCGCTCTATAACGCCCGGATGCCGTTAGCGTTCCGTGAGTGCGCCGGCCGCCGGTTCAGTTGCAGGGCATGCCCCAGCTTTGCGTTGCCGGGCACCAGGGCTGCCCGGCGGCCTCCTTCGCCTCGAACAGCGGATAGAAATTCGCCTCGGTCACCGATCCGGCATCGCATTGCAGATCCGCCAATTCGCTGTCGCCCTCGGCGACGATGATCCCGCCTTCGGGCGCGGCCTGCCCGTTCGGCGCGGTGCGGTCGAGCGAATAGGAGACGAGATAGGCGTAACGCCCGTTGTAGAAAGTGACCTCTTCCCAGAGATACCGCCCGATGCCGTTCCAGGGTGTCATCTCGGTCTCGGTCACGACGGGCGCCAGCAGCATCTCGGCGGCGCCGGTCGGCGGACCGAAGCGATAGATGGCGACGCCGCCTTGCAGGCAGACATCCACCGCCTTGCGCCCGTGATCCACGGTGCAGTGGAACAGCGGTTCGCCGGCCCCGAAACAGGCCGCTTCGGAGGTGGCGGGCAGAAGGATCAGCGCGGAGAGCGCGATGGCAAAATGTTTCATTGGAAAACGCTTTCTGATGAACTGTCGAAATGCGGCGCCGGATCACCAGCGGCAGGCACCAGCGTAGGAGACGCGCGGCGCGCAGTACAGCTCCTGTCTGGGAAACATCACGCGCAGCCCGCCGGGGAACTCGGCCCCGAAACCGCCATTCGCCCAACCCCAGGTGCCTGCGCCGGCGACATCCAGAAAGGAGTCGCAGCTTCGGCCCAGATAGAGCGTCTCGGTCCGCCGCGCGACCTGCGTGGCGGCGCCCTGACCGGTAAAGCGCGACACCGGCGCCATCGAGGTCAGGACATAGCCGTCCCGGGTACAGGTCAGACGATATTCATGGCCTTCCGAGGAGACATAGGGGATGTCTTCGGCGGCGGCGGTCGCGCCCCAAAGCCCCAGCACAATCGAGGCGGCAATCATTTTCGGGATCATCTGCATGGCGCATCCTCTCGGTCATGCGCCAACCATGCCTGTCGCGCTCCGGCCTGCAAAGTCGGGCATTCCCGACCCTGCCCGGCCCGCACTGCGATCAGATCAGCCCCGCGCCGGGGCTGTCGCGGGTCAGCCGAAAAGCCGCGGCCCCTGTTCGTCGATCAATTGCCGCGCCTTGCGCAGCGAGGCGGCGACGGCCTCCTCCCGGTCGCGCAGCAGATCGGCGCGGATCAGTTGGTGGGATTTTGCCTCGCCCGCCATCTCGGCTTCGATCAGCGCGGCGATGCGAAACTGCCCGTCCGTGGCGATGGGCTCGGGGGTGATGCGAAACCCCTTGTAATCGACGGAATCGGCGGAGGGTTTCGGGGCAGCGGCATCTTTGGCACCACCGCCGAACAGGCGGGACAAAAGCGACATCCGTTGCCTCCTTCAGAGTATAATCAAGCGTCAGTTCCGGGGCAGGATAGACAGTTCCCGGCCTGGGACAAGCCATCCTTCGGGAACGAAGTCAAACGGACCGTTCGTGTCGGAGCAAGCAGTGTTCAACAATGCCGATCAGCGCATCGACCTCTTTCACCGCATGCAGAGTCGACATCATTTCACCTGCTGTTTCACTCAGATCGGCGTCAAAAGCCATCCGAATAGCGGCAGCAGTGAAGAGACCGTTCCCGAAGCCCGTCCGACGGAATTACCACCGCTTATGCGTTTGGGCTGCCCTGAAACCACATTCCCAATCGGCATAGCGCCGAGCATTTGCGCGGGGAAACAAGTGGAGCGCCGAAAACGCCCCGCGTGGGATCGCGGCAAACATGCAGATGTGAGCCCTCTGCGCATGAAAGAGCCGTGCGAAAGCATCTCGCACGGCCTGTGTCTTTCAACGCGTCCGAAGACGATCAATCTGTTGCTGTTCGTCTTCGGTATCGCTCACTGATCCAGGAACGACCGCAGCTTGCGCGACCGCGAGGGGTGCTTGAGCTTGCGCAGCGCCTTGGCCTCGATCTGACGGATCCGTTCGCGGGTCACCGAGAACTGCTGACCCACCTCTTCCAGCGTGTGGTCGGTGTTCATACCGATGCCGAAGCGCATCCGCAGAACCCGCTCCTCACGCGGGGTGAGCGAGGACAGAACCCGCGTCGTGGTTTCCTTCAGGTTTTCCTGAATGGCGGAATCCAGCGGTAGAATCGCGTTCTTGTCCTCGATGAAATCGCCGAGCTGGCTGTCTTCCTCGTCGCCGATGGGCGTTTCGAGAGAGATCGGTTCCTTGGCGATCTTCATCACCTTGCGGACCTTCTCGAGCGGCATCTGCAGCTTTTCCGCCAGCTCTTCGGGCGTCGGTTCGCGGCCGATCTCGTGCAGCATCTGGCGGCCGGTGCGCACCAGCTTGTTGATCGTCTCGATCATGTGGACCGGGATACGGATCGTGCGCGCCTGATCCGCGATGGACCGGGTGATCGCCTGACGGATCCACCAGGTGGCATAGGTCGAGAACTTGTAGCCGCGGCGATACTCGAACTTGTCCACCGCCTTCATCAGACCGATGTTGCCCTCCTGAATGAGATCCAGGAACTGCAAGCCACGGTTGGTGTATTTCTTGGCGATGGAGATCACGAGGCGCAGGTTGGCCTCGACCATTTCCTTTTTCGCCTGACGCGCTTCTTTCTCGCCCTTCTGCACCTGGTTCACGATGCGGCGGAATTCGCTGATGTCGAGACCGACATACTGGCCGACCTGCGCCATATCGGCGCGCAGATCCTCGACCTTGTCCGAGAAGCGCTCGATGAACATCTGCCAGCCACGGCCCGGCTTTTCGGCCATGCGCTCCATCCAGCTCGGATCAAGCTCGTTGCCCCGGTATTCATCGACAAATTCGCGGCGGTTGATGCGGGCCTGGTCGGCCAGCTTCACCATGGAGCTGTCGATCGACATGATCCGGCGGTTGATGCCGTAAAGCTGGTCGATCAGCGCCTCGATCCGGTTGTTGTGCAGGTGCAGCCCGTTCACCAGCTCGACGATTTCCGAACGCAGCTTCTGATAAAGCGCCTCGTCATCGGAGGAGAAGGTGCCGTCCTCGTTCAACGTCGCGCTGATGCGCGCGTCCTGCATCTCGGCCAGCTCTTCGTAGTCGCGGGCGATGCGGTCGAGGGTTTCGAGAACGCGCGGCTTCAACGCGGTTTCCATCGCGGCCAGCGACATGTTGGCCTGCTCGTCGTCCTCGTCGTCGTCCTCGCGCGAGATCGGGTTGCCGTCGGCATCGAGCTCGGGCTCGTCGCGCTTGGGCTTTTCCGAGGTTGTGGCCGAGGCATCGACCACCGGCTCGTCCAGATCGCCATCCTCGTCCATCTGGTTGCCGAAGGTGGTCTCGAGGTCGATCACGTCGCGCAGCAGGATCTCTTCGGAGAGAAGTTCCTCGCGCCAGATGGTGATCGCCTGGAAGGTCAGCGGGCTTTCGCAAAGCCCGAGGATCATCGTGTTGCGGCCCGCCTCGATACGCTTGGCGATGGCGATCTCGCCCTCGCGGCTCAGCAGCTCGACCGAGCCCATCTCGCGCAGATACATGCGCACCGGGTCGTCGGTGCGGTCGAGCTTTTCGGCTCCGCCCGAGGAGAGCGCGACATCGCGGCCCTTGGAGGCATCGACCAGTTCGGTCGAACCCTTGTTGGCGTCGTCGTCGGATTCGCCTTCCTCGTCATCCTCGGTGACCTGGATGCCCATTTCCGAGAGCATCGACATCACGTCCTCGATCTGGTCGGAAGAGACCTGATCGGGCGGCAGAACCTGGTTCAGCTGGTCATAGGTGATGTAGCCACGCTCGCGCGCCTCGGCGATCATCTTTTTGACCGCCGCCTGGCTCATGTCGAGGCTGTGAGCATCGTCCTGAGACTCGGGCTTGGCGTCGTCGTTGTCTTTGGCTGCCATGAAAAGCTCCGTCAGAGGGAGGCGGCCCGTCAGGCCGGCGGTCGCGCGGGTGAAGTGATTCGGTCCCGCGAATCATGCGGGGAATCAACTGATTCGGCCACCCGTCTACCCCGTTTTCCTCCAGTTTTCCCTACCTGCACAGCTAGTTCCCGTGCTTGGAAAAGCGAATCTGTTGCATGAGCGCCTCGAAAGCGCTGCGTTCGCCCTTGTCGATCCGGGCCCCGTTCGGCCCGAAATCATATTCCATCTCGTCTTCGTCCTTGCGCAGAACCGCCTGATTGCGGGCCTGCGCCGCCTGCGCGAGCCGCCAGGTCAGCGCCTCGTCGGCCAAATGTTCCAGATCTTCCTCGGCCTCGGCGATTTCGGCATCGAGCCCGCTTTGCGCGGCGATCTTCGACAGTTCCTCGGCCACGGTCAGCCGGGCAAGCGCGGTGTCGCCGGGCTGGCGCAGACAGGGAACGATGGCCACATGGCGTGCCGAGAGCAAGGTTTCAAGGGCCTCGGGCCCGATTCTCGCCTCTACGGCGGTGCGCAGCGCCTCCGGCGTCTCCGCCGGATGCCCCAGCAGCACCTCGCGCAGCGCCGCGCGCTGCGGGTCGGCACAGGTCAGCGAATCGAGCTGATGCTCGAATTCCGCGATCAGCTCGGGCGTGTTGAGCAGCACCGCGAGGATCACAGCCTCGCGCAGCTCCAGCTCCGCCGCATCTCCGGCGGCGACCAGCAGCGAACTTTTCGCACTGGAGGTGGGCGGCGGCGGCGCATTCCAGGCACGCTTTCCCTGCCCCTTCGCCCGCGCCGGGCGCTGCGGGCGGAAAAGCTGCCAGCGCAGCTCCTTGATCTCGTCGCCGTAATGGCGCCGCAGGCCGGGGTCCTGGATGCGCCGCAGCACCTCGCGCAGCGTCGCGTCCAGCGCCGCCTTGCGTTCGGGGCTGTCGAAGACCTTGCCTTCCGTCTCGCGCCGCCAGAGCAGCTGCACCATGGGCAGCGCGGCCTCCAGCACCTTCGCCACGGCGCCGGCGCCTTCCGCCCGCAGCAGGTCGTCGGGATCCTTGCCCTCGGGCATCAGCGCAAAGCGCAGCGACTTGCCCGCCACCAGATGCGGCAGCGCCAGGTCGATGACCCGGTACGCGGCGCGCAGCCCGGCCTTGTCGCCATCGAGCGCCACGACGGGCTCGTCGGAAATCCGCCAGAGCAGTTGCAGCTGCGTCTCGGTCACCGCCGTGCCCAGAGGGGCCACCGCGGCGCCGAACCCTGCCTCCGAAAGCGCGATCACATCCATATAGCCTTCGGCCACGATCAGCGGCTGGCCCTTGCCCGCCGCCTCGCGGGCGGGTCCGTGGTTGTAAAGGTTGCGCCCCTTGTCGAACAGTTCGGTCTCGGGCGAATTGAGATATTTCGCATTGTCGCGCGGATCCATCGCCCGCCCGCCAAAGGCGATGGCGCGGCCGCGCGCGTCGCGGATCGGGAACATGATGCGGTTGCGGAACACGTCATAAGGCTGGCGCCCCTTGTCCGAGGGCTTGGCGAGCCCCGCGCCCAGGATCAGCTCCTCCGCCACCCCCTGCCCGCGCAGGTGATCCCAGAGGTTCTGCCACCCCTCGGGCGCGAACCCCAGCTCGAAGCGATCGCGCACCCCGTCTGCCAGCCCGCGCCGGTCGAGATAGGCCCGCGCCTCCGCAGCCGCCCCGCTGCGCAGCTGCATGCGGAACCAGCGCGTGGCCTGCTCCATGACCTCGGCGAGCAGCGCCCGCCGGTCGGCCTGTTTCGCCGCCTGCGGGTCGCGCTCGGGCATCGGCATGCCCGCCTCGCGCGCCAGGATCTCCACCGCCTCCATGAAGCCCACATTCTCCGTCTCCTTCACAAAGGAGATGGCGTCGCCCTTCGCATGGCAGCCGAAGCAGTAGTAAAACCCCTTGCGGTCGTCGACATGGAACGAGGCGCTCTTTTCCTGATGGAACGGGCACGGCGCCCACATGTCGCCCTTGGCCTGATTGGACTTGCGGTTGTCCCACAGCACCTTGCGCCCCACGACCTGAGACAGGCTCGTGCGGCTGCGCAGTTCATCGAGGAAACCGGGGGGCAGACTCATGTCCCGAATATCGGGCCGCGCGCGCCCCGTGTCCAGAACCCCTGTCACTCCGCCCCCTGTTTCTTCTCTTTAATAAATACGCAACGCCCACCGCGCAACCCGCACGCGCCTCCGGCACAGGCGTCAGCCCGCCACGGGCGCCTGAAAACCCTGTGCGCCGCAGGCGCGCCGCAGGATCAGACCGGCGCTATTGCGCGAGGCATTGCGCCTCCCAGAGCTGCCCCACCTCCTCGGTCAGCTGCTCTTCGGGCAGATCCCAGATCCAGTCCGCCAGCATCTCGCCCGCGGTGCGGTCGAGCTCCTTGCGCAGCGTCCGGCGCGCCTTGGCCTTGCTCTCGCCGTCCTTGCGCGCCTGCACCGCCGTCATGACGATCGCCGCGCTCTCGGCGCAGCGCGTCTTCTTCTCGGCCGCCGAGACCTGCGCCGTCAGCGGCCCCGCCGCCAGAACCATCGCCAGAACCATTCCCGCCACGCGCATGACCTTCGCTCCGTCTGAATCCGCTTGCCGCCCCGGCCTAGCCCGCCCGGCGCGCAATGTCACGCCGGGCGCCGCGCCATCAGCGGATCACAGCCCCTTGGCGCGGTAACTGCGCGCCACGCGCTCGATCGCCACGATAAACCCGGCAGTGCGCAGATCGGTCACGTCGTTGCGCCCGTGCCAGACCTCGCGCATCGACTGATAGGCGGTGCGCATCGTGTCATCGAGCCCCGAGCGCACCAGCTCCAGCTCGTCCGCCCCGCGCAGGTACTTGTCCTTGAAGCTCGGCGAGAGGTTCCAGGCGTCGCCCATGGCGTGATCGAGCCGTTCCAGCTCGTCCAGCACCAGCTGGTGGCGGGCCTCCTCCTGCCGCCGCTGCATCCGGCCGAACCGGATATGCGACAGGTTCTTCACCCATTCGAAATAGCTCACCGTCACCCCGCCCGCATTGGCGTAAAGATCGGGGATGATCACCACGCCGCGCGACCGCAGGATGTCGTCCGCCCCGGCGGTGATCGGCCCGTTCGCCGCCTCCAGGATCAGCTTGGCCTGGATGTTATGCGCATTGGTGAGGTTGATGACCCCCTCCAGCGCCGCCGGGATGAGAATGTCGCAATCGCTCTCCATCACCGCTTCGCCATCGGCGACGGAATTCGCCTCGGGGTAGCCCGTCAGCCCGCCGTGGCGGATCAGCCAGTCGCGCACCTT
Source organism: Salipiger pentaromativorans (assembly GCF_024721115.1). Taxonomy (GTDB): domain Bacteria; phylum Pseudomonadota; class Alphaproteobacteria; order Rhodobacterales; family Rhodobacteraceae; genus Salipiger; species Salipiger pentaromativorans. The sequence continues at coordinate 647,705 of NZ_JAMDHK010000001.1, forward strand.
TTCGACATTCAGCCCTGAGGGATCGTACAGCGCCCCGTCGCGCTCGATGATGCCGGTGATCTTCGCGCCGTCCTCTTCCGAGAGGAACTTGGCCGCGTGATAGCCCACATTGCCCAAGCCCTGCACGATGATCCGCTTGCCGTCGAGCGAGCCGGTCATGCCGGCGGCCAGCACATCCTCGGGGTGGCGAAAGAACTCGCGCAGCGCATATTGCACCCCGCGCCCCGTCGCCTCCACCCGGCCCGCGATGCCGCCCGCGTTCAGCGGCTTGCCGGTGACGCAGGCGCGGGCGTTGATGTCGGTGGTGTTCATCCGTGCGTATTGATCGGCCATCCAGGCCATCTCGCGCTCGCCCGTGCCCATGTCGGGCGCCGGCACGTTCTGGCTGGGGTGGATCAGGTCGCGCTTGATCAGCTCATAGGCAAAACGGCGGGTGATCTGTTCCAGCTCGTGCTCGTCATAGTCGCGCGGGTCGATGCAGAGCCCGCCCTTGGAGCCGCCGAAGGGCGCCTCCACCAGCGCGCATTTATAGGTCATCAGCGCGGCCAGCGCCTCGACCTCGTCCTGATCGACCGAAGGGGCGTAGCGGATGCCGCCCTTCACGGGCTCCATATGTTCGGAATGCACCGCCCGGTAGCCGGTGAAGGTCTGGATCTGGCCGCGCAGCCGCACGCCGAAACGTACCGTATAGACGCCGTTGCAGACCCGGATCTTCTCTTCCAGCCCCGGAGGCAGATCCATCAGGGCAGCCGCCCGGTTGAACATCAAATCGACGCTCTGACGGAACGTCGGCTCATTCGCCGGTGCGGCACTCATGATCTCTCCTCCTTCAGCCCGGCGGCCCGCTCTCGGGGCAGTTTCGTCCGGACTCACCCATTAACCTTAGGAACGTCTGATCTACCGTTTTGGCTGTGCCGATTTCCATGCAATCGGGCTTTGATTTAGCATACAGGGACCGATTTTGGGCTCGTAG
>NZ_JAMDHK010000020.1 GCF_024721115.1 Salipiger pentaromativorans
GGGCTGCTTGGGCATGATGGGGCTTCCTTCTTCGTCCCGCAAAGTCTATACCAAACCCCTCAGAGCGCGAGGTTTTTCAGACCTTCCTTAACGTAACGATCGAGTCGAACAACATTCGCACGAATATCGAAATGGCGCGCGATCTGGGCCTTGTCACAATCGCGTCCCGTCATCTTTGCCGCCTGGTCGATGGCGTTGACGAACTGACAATCAGTGGCAAGATGCCGATCCGGAAAACCTCGATGATCTTCCGGAAAGGCACCTACAAGACGCGGCTTTTACAGGCGTTCTGCACCCTCGCCCAACGTCGGATCGGCGCATGAGATCCCGTTCGAGCGGCCCCAGACAGCGGCGGAAGGTTTCCGCCTCTTTCTGACGTCATCCCAGCAGATGCGGCGGAATGGTCGCGATGAAGTCGGAGAGGTGATCCCCGAGCAAGCGCACATGTTCGCTGGCGGCCGACATCGCCTCATCGGGATCGCCCGCGTCGATGGCGTCGATGATCCGTTTGTGTTCGCTCAGGGTCGCCCGCATCTTGCCGGGCTGAAAGGTCACTTGCCGCCGATAAGGCGACAGGCGCAGACGCAGCGCGATGGTCTGATCGGCAAGGAAATGCGTATGCCCGGCCAGATAGAGAAGGTCGTGAAATTCCTCGTTGATGGCGTAAAATGCCTCGGGGTCGTTGTCGGCAAAGGCCTTCTCCAGCCGCGACTGGATTTCCAGCATCTGCTCTTTCTCCTCGCGGGAGGCGCGGCGCGCGGCGAGCCGGGCGCAAAGCCCTTCGAGCGCGGCCATCAGGTCGAACATCTCGATCAGCTTGGGGATCGACAGCGTCGCGACAAAGGTGCCCTGACGCCCGCGCACCTCGACCAGCCCGCTTGCCACCAGCCCTTTGATCGCCTCGCGAACCGGGGTGCGGGACACCGAAAAGCGCTTGGCGATCTCGGTTTCGTCAAGCCGTTCGCCGGGCTTCATCTCGCCGCTGACAATAAGCTGCTTGAGGTCTTCTTGCAGTTCTTCGGATCGCGTCGGCGGACGACGGCGCTCTTTCTCGGATCTGGTTTCGACGACTTGGCTCATGTCATGGGCTCCTGCATCAGGGCGCCGTCTGGAATGAACGGGGAGGAAATCATCCGGCAATATACCCATAAGCGTGTTGAAATATACATTTCTTCTCCCATCGCATTCATCTCAGCCCGTTCCAGATTGGTCAAGTTCAGAGCCGAAAAGTGGCAACAGCCAATGCAGGCCCTCGGTCTGAGGAAAATCGCCCGCGCCGCGGGCGGTTTCCGGGATATTGGACCAACGGGTGGCAGTCGCGGGTTGCACTCCCCTCGACCGTCTTCAGCAGCCGCAGCGGGACCGAAAGCCGTGGCACACGGTCGCAGGCGCGCCCGGTGTGTGGCAAGCGGGGCCTGCCGGCCTCGGTCGCCCGGACCGGGCCGGCCTGCGTATCGGCCGAGGGCCGCGTCACACGGGCAGTCCAAGCTTGTCGCGCAGCGTGCCCTCTGCATAGGCGGTCTTGTAGAGGCCGCGCTCCTGAAGGATCGGCAGCACCAGGTCGATAAAGTCGGTGAACCCCTCCATGAACCAGCCGGGCATGACGTTGAACCCGTCCGCCGCGCCGCTTTCGAACCACTCTTGCAGCGTGTCGGCGACCTGCTCGGCAGAGCCGCAAAGCACCCAGTGCCCGCGCGCCGCCGCGACCAGCGAATAGAGATCGCGCAGGGTCATGTTCTCGCGCTTGGCCTTGGAGAGCATCGCCTTGGCGAAGGCGTGATAGGCATCGTTCTCGCCAAGATCCGGGATCGGCCCGTCAAGATCGTGGCCGCTCAGATCGGTGTTGAACCGCTCCGACAGCATGCCGAGCGCGGTGTCGTCATCGACAAAGCTCATCAGGCGGCTGAGCTTGGCGCGGGCCTCTGCCTCGGTGCGCCCGACCACGGGCATCACCCCGGGCAGCACAACCAGATCGGTCTCGGCCCGGCCGTTCTTGGGCAGGCGCGCCTTGAGACCCGCATAGAATTCCGCCGCCTCGCCGCGATCCTGGGTCACGGTAAAGACCACATCGGCATGTTTCGCCGCCAGCTCCTGCCCCGCCTCGGATCCGCCGGCCTGAAGGATCAGCGGCCTTCCCTGCGGCGGGCGCGAGATGTTCACCGGCCCCTTCACCTTGAAGAACGTACCCTCGTGGTCGATGCTGTGGATCTTGCCGGTGTCGAAATAGGTGCCGCTCTCGGCATCCTTGACCAGCGCGCCGTCGTCCCACGCATCCCAGAGTTTCTTCACCACCTCGATGAACTCCGCCGACATCTCGTAGCGGCGGGTGTGATCGGGGTGCGTGGTGCCGAAATTCGCCGCCGCCTGCGGGTTGGAGGTGGTGACCGAGTTCCAGGCCGCGCGCCCGCCCGAGATATGATCGAGCGAGGCGAAGGCGCGTGCCAGCGTCCACGGATCGCCATAGGTGGTCGAGGAGGTCGCGCCCAAGCCCACATGGATCGTGTTCATGGCCACGGCGGAGAGCATCGTCATCGGTTCGAGCCGCGAACAGTAGGAGGGGTGCGCGGAGGGGTCGGCGTTGAGATTGTCGCCCATGAAGATCAGGTCGAACAGCCCACGCTCGGCCTCCCGGCAGATCGCGGTGATCTCGGCGATGCTCTCGAACCCGTCGACGGCGCCCGGCATCCGCCAGCCCGAGATATGGCTGCCGGTGCCGAGCAGGAACAGGCCGAGACGGATCTGCCGGCTCATGCGCGATAGCCCGGATCGACGCGGTCGAGATCGCGCATCAGTGCCGGCCATTCGCGCTCGCCGGGGATCATGATGTCGCCCTTCAGCTCCCAGAACTGCCGCGCCGCCTTTTCGCAGACATCGTGATCGGGGATCACCAGCGGAATGCCCGAGGCACAGGCGGCCTGCATCTGAAGCTGGATCTTGGCCGCGCGCTCGAAATAGTAGAGCAGCATAAAGGCCTCGCCCGCCGTGCGGCCCACGGTGAGAATGCCGTGATTGCGCATCAGCATCACCGGATTGTCGCCCAGATTGGCGACGATGCGCTGCTGCTCGGCCTCGTCGATGGCCACGCCCTCGTAATCGTGAAAGCCCTGCCGGTTGTAGAAGCGCATGGCGAATTGGCTCAGCGGCAGCAGCCCGTCGGGCTGTCCGGACACGGCGGTGGAGGCGTCGGAATGGGTGTGCAGCACGCAATGCGCCGTCTCAGAGGATTTGTGCACGGCGGCGTGGATCACGAAGGCCGCCTTGTTCACCGTGTACCCGGTCTCTTCGATGATGTCGCCGACGGTGTTGATCTTGACCAGAGACGAGGCGGTGATCTCGGAGAAGAGCAGCCCATAGGGGTTGATGAGGAACTGGTCCTTGCTGCCCGGCACCCGCATCGAAATGTGGTTGTAGATCAGATCGTCGAGTCCGAGCTTCGCCACCATGCGATAGGCGGCGGCGAGCGAGACGCGGGCTTCCCACTCTGCGTCGGAGTAGCGTTCGGGTTTGGGGTAATCGGTCATGTGGGTCCTTTCAGAAGATCGGCTCGTGATGCCGCTCATCGCGATGCCCTGCGTGACGTCCTTTTTCAGCAGGAGGAAGATCTGGGTCGGGGGAAGCGCTGCGAGGGAGCGGTTCCGGGTGATGCCGCGACTCAGATCCCAGTTTTGAGTATCCGTAAAGACGTACTTTGTATTCTTATAGAAGTTTTGTGGATTAAATTTGCGAGATGATGGTTTTTCAGGCGAAAACTGAGGATTCCTGCCCGTCTTGCAAGCATCAGGCGCAATTCCCCCCAAATTTCCGGAAAATTCTGCGAATGTTCTAGATTTTTCGCGCCGGGTGAAATTGGTCTATGGACAGGAAGACTTCAATCTGTATGCAAATACGAAAATAATGCATACAAAGGAGATTGCGATGAAACTCGACCTGTCCGGCAAGACCGCCCTGATCACGGGCGCCTCCAAGGGGATCGGCCATAGCTGCGCCCTGACCCTTGCCGAGGAGGGCTGCAACCTCCATCTCGCCGCGCGCAACGGCGAGGCGCTGGCGGCGCTCAAGGCTGAAATCGACGCCGAATTCGATGTCTCGGTGACGATTCACCCCGCCGATCTGAGCTCTGCCGAGGCGATGATCGCGCTCGATGCCGCCGCCGGCGACTACGACATCCTGATCAACAATGCGGGCGACATTCCCGCCGGTACGATCACCGACGTAAGCGACGAGGCGCTGCGCAGCGGCTTCGAACTCAAGGTCTTCGGCTACATCACCCTCTCGCGCCTGTTCTGGCAGAAGCGCAAGGGCAAGCCCGACAGCGTGATCATCAATGTCATCGGCAATTCGGGCGAGAACTGGGATGCCTCCTATTTCGCCGGCTCCACCGGCAACGCCTCGCTGATGTCCTTCACCAAGGCGCTCGGCGGCCGCTCGCTCGACGAGGGCATCCGCGTGGTCGGTGTGAACCCCGGCCCGGTGGACACCGACCGCATGTTCAAGATCATGAAGCGCAAGGCCATCGACATGCTCGGCGACGAAAGCCGCTGGGAAGAGCTCTACGAGAAATATCCCGGAAAACGCCCCGCAACCGCGCGCGAAGTGGCCGACCTCTGCGCCTTCCTCGCCTCGCCCCGGGCGGGCTATATCACCGGCACCGTGGTCACCATCGACGGCGGGATCTCGGCGCGCGGCTCGGTGATCTGATGAGCACGCTCGCTGTCCGGAACCGCTATTTCGACGACCTGTTCAACACGCCCGATCTGGCGTGGATGGGGCAGAACACCAATCACATCCCTGCTCATCCGGCGGTGACCGAGGCCATGGTCGCGTCGATCACCAAGGGCGAATACAACGCCTATGCCCCGCCGCTCGGCTTCGAGGATCTGCGCGCGGCGATTGTCGAGGATTTCGGCGTGACGGGGCTCGAGGCGCTGGTGACCGAGGGCGGCGTGAATGCGCTGTCGCTGGTCTGCCGGGCGCGCGCCAAGCCGGGCACCACGCTGGTCACCACCGATCCGACCTGGAAATGGCCCTGCCTCTTCGCCACCCAGCAGGGCGCCGAGGTGGTGCAGACGCCGATCTACGGCCCCGAGACCGATTACAAGCTGACGCCGGGGATGCTGCGCGAGTATATCGACGACCGCTGCGCCATCGTCTATCTGGTCGATCCGAACAACCCGCTCGGCGTGACCTACAGCGCCGAAGAGATCGCCGAATTTGCCGCCATCGCCAGGGAAAACGGCGCGCTTCTGGTGCATGACTGCACTTATCGCGATTTCGCCGAGGGGCATACGCCGGCGGTCTCGGTGGATACAGAAAACTGCATCTGCACCTTCAGCTTCTCCAAGTGGCTCGGCCTTGCCGGCATGCGGATCGGCGGGCTGCTCGCCCGCCCCGAGCTGATCGCCGAGTTTGCCGCCGTCTCGACCTCGGTGCTCGGCGGCTCGGTGGTCGCGCAGCGCGGCGCGCTGGCCGGGCTCAGGGTCAAATCCGAATGGATGGCCGAGGTGCGCCGCATCGACCGCGCCAACAAGGTCAAGATCAAGGAGGCCGCCGAGGCGCTCGGCATGTCGGTGCCGGTCTGGCCCTCGCATGGCAATTTCCTGGTGATCGAGACCGCCGCCACCGGCGTCACCCCCGAGGCCATCGTCGAGGCGGCGCGGCTCGACGGGGTGATGATCCGTCAGGGCGCCTATCACACCGAAGCCTTCGGCGACCGCTTCATCAAGGTCTCGACCACCGTGCCCGAGGCCTGGGCGGACAAGCTGGCATCCAAACTCGCGACGTATGTCGAGACGGCCAGGGGCCTGACCGACGTGCCCGCCCTGTTCTGAGAGGCGCCCATGTACGCGACAGCCAAGGACGGCACCAGGCTCTATTGCGAAACCGCGGGAGAGCGCGGCACGCCGATCCTCTTCATCCATGAATTCGGCGGCAACTACGACGCGTGGGAGCCGCAGATGAGCTATTTCGCGCGGCGCCACCGTTGCATCACCTATGCGGCGCGCGGCTATGCGCCGTCCGACATTCCGACCGATGTCGGGAAATATTCCCAGGCCATCGCCGTGGACGACGCGGTTGCGGTGCTGGATCACCTCGGCATCGAAAAGGCGCATATCGTCGGCCTCTCGATGGGCGGTTTCGCCACCGTGCATTTCGGCCTGACCTATCCCGAACGGGCGCTGTCGCTGACCGTGGCGGGCGCGGGCTATGGCTGCGAAAAGGAGACGGAGGCGTATTTCCGGGGCGTCTCGCTGACCGTGGCCGACAAGTTCGAGGCCGATCCCGTGGGCTTTGCCGAGATCTACGGGCGCGGCGCCAGCCGGGTGCAGTTCGAGAACAAGGATCCGCGCGAGCATCTGAAATTCGTCGCCCGGCTCGCCCGGCACGACAGCGTGGGAGCGGCCAATACCATGCGCGGCGTGCAGGCGCGGCGCCCCTCGTTCTGGGATCTCGAAGACGGGCTCAGGGCCTGCGATCTGCCGACGCTGATCATGGTCGGCGACGAGGACGACCATTGCCTGCAACCGGGCCTCTTTCTCAAGCGGACCATGCCCGCCTCCGGCCTGCTGGTGCTGCCCAAGACCGGGCACACGCTGAATCTCGAAGAGCCGGGCCTTTTCAACAGCCACCTCGCCGAGTTCCTCGCCATGGCCGAGGCCGGCGCCTGGGGCCGCCGCGACGCCCGCGCCGATCCCGGCCAGGTGATGCGGACCGACTGAGAGATGAGCCGGATGGACCTCCCCACGCCCCCCCTGCCCCGCATCGACGGCCCGCGCCTCTGGGCGCGGCTGATGGAGATGGCCGAGATCGGCGCGCGCACGGATGGCGGGGTCGACCGGCAGGCGCTTTCCGCCGAGGACCGCGCGGCGATGGCGCGGCTCATCGGCTGGGGCGAAGCGATCGGGCTGGTGCCGGGCTTCGACACGGCGGGCAATCTGTTCCTGACCCTGCCCGGTGCCGCCGAAGGCGCGCCGGTGCTGATCGGCTCGCATCTCGACAGCCAGCCGACCGGCGGGAAATTCGACGGCGCCTTCGGTGTGCTCGCCGCTTTCGAAGCGCTGGAGAGCCTGCACGATGCCGGGATCGTGCCGCCGCGCCCGATCACCCTCGTCGCCTGGATGAACGAGGAGGGCGGACGGTTCGCGCCCGGCATGATGGGCTCCGAGGTGTTCGCCGGCGGGCGCAGCCTCGCCCAGATCCGCGCGGCGACCGACAGCGAGGGCGTGAGCGTCGGCGCGGCGCTCGACCTGCTGGCGGAGCACTTCCCGCAGATCCCCCGTATCGCCCCCGGCTTTCCGCTTCACGCCTATATAGAGCCGCATATCGAACAGGCCGACCTGCTTGAGCGCGAGGGTCTGGTGATCGGCGCGGTGACCGGCATTCAGGGCAAGAAGACCTATGAGGTCACGCTTTCCGGACGCGAGGCGCATGCGGGCACGGAGCCCATGGCGCGCCGCGCCGATGCGGTGCAGGCCTTTGCCCGCGTCGCCCTAGCGATGCAGAATGCGGCCCTCGCGGCCGGGCCCGAGATCCGCTTCACCATCGGCCGTGTCGAGGTGCTGCCCAACGCCCCCTCGGTCGTGCCCGCGACGGTGCGGTTCCGCATCGACCTGCGCCACCCCGAAAACGCGGTGCTCGACCGGACCGGCACCGCGCTCGAAACCGCAGCAAAGGCCGGGGCCGCGCCCTGCACCGTGGAGATCACCCGCATGGTCGACGCCCCGGCCAACGGCTTCTCGCCGGCTCTGCGCCGGGCCATTCTCGACAGTGCCGCCACGCGCGGCTTGCCCGCCACCGAACTGCTTTCCGCCGCCGGGCATGACGCACGGCATATCGCGCCGCTTGCGCCCTCGGCGATGATCTTTATCCCATGCCGGGGCGGGCTCAGCCATCACCCGGACGAATGGGCGGAGCCAGACCATGTGGCCGCCGGTGCGCAGGTGCTTCTCGACACCTGCCTGCACGCAGCCCGCGCCACGCCAGACACAGGAGATCTCGCATGACGATCAACGATATGGCCGAAATGCCGGTGCAGCAGCCGCGCGCACCAAAGACCGAGGCCGAAGCGCGCGGGCGCTATTTCAACTCGGGCAACGCCTTCAACATCAAGCTGCCGCCAGTGCCGCCGCGTATCCTGCGCGACGAGCCGGCAAAGGCGATGGCCAAGAATGCGACCGGCTGGGTGCTCTGCGATCTCTCGCAAGAGCTCGGCTGCCCCTTCCCCGCCACCACGCCGCTGATGCTGGCGCGCTATGCGACGGTGCTCGCGGGCGACAGTCTCGACACCACGCTGACCTGCACCGCCTCGATCTGGTACGTGATCGAGGGCAGCGCGACCGCCTATGTCGGCGAGGAAACGGCGGCGCTCGGCAAGGGCGATGTCTTCCTGCTGCCGGGCGGTGTCGAAAGCCGCATCGAGGCGTCGGAGACGGCGGTGTTCTGGGCGGTGGGCAACGATCCGCAGCTCGCCTTCGAAAAGGCCGCGCCGATCACCGGCGCAGAGGCCGCCACCGGCTTCGTGCATTTCCCCGCCACCGAAATCGAGCATCAGCTCGATCTGGTCTATCAGCGCGACGCCAACGACACGACCTCGGGCCACGCGCTGATCTTCTCGGCGGCGCAGACCGAGGCCAGCCGCAATATCGCGCCGACGCTGACCCTGTCGCTCAACACGCTCAAGCCGCACAGTTTCCAACCGCCGCACAAGCACAACTCGGCGGCGCTCACCCTCGCTGTGGCGGGCGATCCGGCCTATTCGATGGTCGACGAGCAGAAATGCGACTGGAGCCCCTGGGCCACGCTGCTGACCCCGCCGGCGGCCAAGCACAGCCACCATAATGACGGCGACAGCCGCGCCGAATTCCTGATCGTCCAGGATGGCGGCTTTTATTACCACGCCCGCACGATGGGGTTCGAGTTCTACTGATGCGCCAAAGCGCCGCCGCCTTCTTCCGCATGCTCGAAAGGGCCCCGACCACATGAACATGCCAATGACCCACCCTCGCACGATGGAGCCCGCCATGACCCCCGCAGAAGAGCCGATCCTCGATCTTCGCAAGTTCTCGAAGACCTTTGGCGAGGTGCAGGCGCTCGACGGGGTGGAGCTGACGGTGCAGCCCGGAGAGTTCGTCACGGTCGTCGGCCCCTCGGGTTGCGGCAAGTCCACGCTGTTCAACATCGTCGCCGGGCTCGAAGAGCCCGACGCCGGTTCGGTGATGCGCTTCGAGGGCCAGTCGGTGCATGCCAAACAACTGCTCGGCAAGGTCTCGTTCATGCCGCAGCGCGACCTGCTGCTCGCCTGGCGCAACGTGATCGACAACGCCATCCTGCCGCTGGAGATCGAGGGCGCGAACCGGGCTGAGGCACGGGCCGAGGCGCAGCGGATGCTGCCCGAATTCGGTCTCGCGGGTTTTGCCGACAAGTATCCGCACGAGCTGTCGGGCGGCATGCGCCAGCGCGTCGCGCTGATGCGGACCTTCATGTTCAAGCGCGACCTGATGCTGCTCGACGAGCCCTTCGGCGCGCTCGACGCGCTGACCCGGACGATGATGCAGCGCTGGCTGCTCGAGGTCTGGCAGAAACACAAGCGCACCGTGCTGTTCATCACCCACGATGTCGACGAGGCGATCTTCCTCGGCGACAAGGTGCTGGTCATGACCGCCCGCCCCGGCGCGATCAAGCTGGAGCGCAAGGTCGATCTGCCGCGCCCGCGCAGCGCCGATCTGGTCACCGCCCCCGAGTTCATCTCCCTCAAGCGCGAGCTGCTCGACGCGATCGAGGAAGAGAGCATGAAGACCTTTGGCCCCTCCTCCCACTGAACCCCGGGCCAAGCAACCGAGCCCGGCCAAACCGGGCCTCATCCCCAACAAGGAGTATACTCCCATGAAAAGACGTTCTTTCCTCTCCACGCTCGGTCTCGCCGCCTCGGTCGCCATGTTTGGCGCCCCGGCGGTCCAGGCGGCCGATCTCGAAACCGTGTCGCTGCGCCTGAAATGGCTGCCGCAGGCCCAGTTCGTCGGCTTCTACATGGCCAAGGCCAAGGGCTATTACGAGGAAGAGGGCCTCGATCTGACGATCAATCCCGGCGGCCCGAACCTGCTGACCGAAAACCTCGTGGCCACCAATGCCGATACCTTCGGCCTCTCGGGCGGCACCGACTCCGTCTTCGCGGCCATCGAGAAGGGCCTGCCGATCACATGTATCGGCATCGCGCATCAGGAAACGCCCTTCGTCTTCGTCTCCAAGGCCGACGGCCCGGTGCAGGAGATCGGCGATTTCCAGGACGCCTCGATCACCACCTGGTTCACCGGCGCGAACTATGTGCTGTTCGGCATGCTGGCGGCCAACGGTCTCGACCGGTCGACCATGAACATCCAGCCGCAACAGGTTTCGGTCACGCCCTTTGTCGACGGTCAGGTCGATGTGGTCACCGCCACCCGCTATAACGAGTTCTACACACTGATGCAGCGCGTCGGCGAAGACAATCTCAAGCGCTTCGTGCCCGAGGATTACGGCGTCTCCTTCCCGCGCGACACACTGATCGTCGGCAACGATTTCGCCGCCGCGCATCCCGATCTCGTGCAGGGCTTTGTGCGCGCCTCGGTCAAGGGCTGGCTCGATGCCTTCGCCGACAAGGAAGCGGCCATCGACCTGATCCTGAAAGAGGCGCCGACCCTCGAACGTCCGCATCAGGAATTCATGCTCGACGAGATCGAGAAGATCATGCTTGCCGGTGCCGCCGGCGAGGAGGGTCTCTTCACCATCGACATGGACGCGGTGTCGAGCGCGCATCAGATCCTGGTGGATTACGAGGTTCTGGGCGGGCCCATCGACCTCGACAGCGCCTTCGACAGCCAGTTCGTCGACGCGATCCCGTCGGCCGAGCGTCTGCCGGAATGACGGTTCAGGCCAATATGGCGGGCGCTTCGCCCGTGGCACGGCGCTTCGGCGCCGTGCTTCCCTTGCTGAAGGGGGTCGCGGCGCTGGCCGCCGTGCTGCTTGCGGTGGAACTCATCGTGATCCTTTTCGGCATCCGCCCCTATGTGCTGCCGCGCCCGAGCGCGGTGATCGAGGCGATCCTGCGCACCCCCGCCGCCTATCGCGACGCGATCATCCGCACCGGGCTGGAAACGCTGATGGGCTTCGGCGCCGGCGCGCTTTTCGGGATCTGGATCGGCATCGCCTTCTCGCGGCTGCGTTTCCTGCGCGAGACCGTCTTTCCGATCTTCATCGTCTCGCAGACCATCCCGGTCATCGCCTTCGGCGCGCTGGTGGTCATGTGGTTCGGCAACACGATCCTCGCCAAAGCCGTCATCGTTTTTTATCTGACCTTCTTTCCGGTCACCGTGAACGCGCTTCTGGGCATGCGCGCGGTGGACGAAAAGCAGGTACAGCTTCTGCGCAGCTTCGGCGCCTCGGAGCGCGAGATCATGCGCAAACTGCGCTTTCCCACCGCCCTGCCCCACATCTTTGTCGCGCTGCGCATCGCCTCGGCGCTTGGCCTCGCCGGGGCCGTGGTCGGCGAATGGTTCGGCGACACCACCGGGCTCGGCGTGCTGCTGCTTCAGGGCATGTATGCCGAGAACATGGTCGCGATCTGGGCCAGCATCCTGTGCTCGGCGGTTCTGGGCGTGGCCTTCTTCAGCGCCATCGGCCTCGCCGAGAAACGCATTGTCTTCTGGGGAGGCGAAAGCACATGAGCGACGATCCCATGGCCCCCTCGCAGCAGGCGCTGGCGCGCGGCATCTTTGGCGGGCTGGCCCTCTTCGCGATCTGGGAACTGGTCGCCCGGTTGTTCGAGCTGCCGAGCTACATCCTGCCCGCCGTCTCCGAGATCCTCGCCCGGCTCTGGACCGCCCGCGTCGCGCTTGGCGAGGCGGCGGCCTACACGCTGGGCGAATCCGTTGCCGGCTACCTGCTCGGCGGCGCGGTCGGCATCGGCCTGGCGCTGGCGATCACCCTCGTGCCGCCGCTGCGCAAGATCATCGTGCCCGCCGCCACGGCAGTGAACTCGGTGCCGGTGGTGGCGTTTTCGCCGCTGATCCTGCTGTGGTTCGGCATGGGCGTCAGCTCCAAGATCGTCATGGTCGCCGTGGCGGTGAGCTTCACCATGTTCGTCTCGGCACTCGCCGGCTTCGACCGGGTGGACGAGCGCTCGGTCAACCTGATGCGCAGCTTCGGCGCCAGCCGCGCCGCGATCCTGTGGAAACTGCGCCTGCCCACCGCGCTGCCGCTGATCCTGTCGGGCATGCGCCTGTCGACCGTGCGCAGCCTGATCGTCGCTATCGTGACCGAGATGCTCGGCGCCTATGGCGGGCTTGGCTGGGTGATCTATCAAGCGGTGATCGTCATCGACTTCGTGCAGGTCTGGGCCGCGATCTTTGTCGCCTCCATCGCCAGCCTCGGCTTCTTCGGAATCGTCGCGCTTCTGGAGCGCAAGCTGGTGTTCTGGCGCTAGGGTGCGGACTGAGGGGCCCGGTGGGGCACCTTCCGGATGGGTCTGGGCGGCGCGCTGTCGCGTCGTGAGGCGTGAGTTGACGCCCGGCCCATCACACATCGGAACTGCGCGGGATCGCGGGCTTTGCGGAGCCGTAGCGCTCATCTCCAGCGCAATGTATGAAGTTTGACAATAGAGAATAGATTCGCATAACTTGACGATCGCCTGCCTGCGCAGGGCTTTTCAGGGAAGCGGGATTGTAGATGGCGGTGAGAACAGCATGCTGCGGGTCGAGTGCTCCGCCACAGTCGGCCCCTCCCGCGCTTGTTTGCGCGGCTGGCGGGGATCGCGGGCCATCGGGCAGGAATGCGCCGCGGCGTCTCTCCGGAAAGGCGGGCTGAGATGGATATGCAGTTCTGGCTCACCGCCATTGTCGCGGTCGCTTTTTCGGGCCTCGCCAAAGGCGGGTTCGCCGGGGTCGGCATGCTGGCCACGCCGCTGCTGTCGCTGGTCGTGCCGCCGCTTCAGGCGGCCTCCATCGTGCTGCCGATCCTGGTCGCGCAGGATCTCGTGGCATGCGTGATCTACCGCAAACAGGTGGACTGGACGATCCTGCGCCCGATGCTGCCCGGCGCCGTCGCGGGCATCGCGGTCGGCTATCTCTTTGCCGCGCGCGTGCCGGAAGGCATCCTTACGATCACCCTGGGAATTATCTCGGCGCTGTTCGCGCTGCGCGGGCTGATCCGCATGTGGCGCAAGCACGACGGGCGGATGGCGCCGCATGCCGGGCTGGCCGCGCTGGCGGGCGCCGGGGCCGGGGTCACCAGCATGATTTCTCATGCCGGGGCGCCGCCCTTCCAGATGTATGTGCTGCCGCTGCGCCTGCCGCGCGACACGTTTGTCGGCTGCACGGTCTATTTCTTCTGCATCGTGAACCTGGTGAAGCTGCCGCCCTTCCTTCTGCTCGGGCAATACGACACGCAGGTGGTTCACATCGTGATGATCCTGCTGCCCTGGGCTTTTGTCGCCTCGCTCTGCGGCGTCTGGCTGGTGCGCCGCACCGATCCCGTCCGCTTCGAGCGGATCATCCTGATCCTGCTGGGGCTGGTCGGCCTGATGCTCATCCGCAACGGGGTGGCGGGGCTCGCCTGACCCGTAGCGGGGCCGTTGGCGCAGGAACCCGCGCCAACGGAAGGGGTCTCAGCCCGAGACGGCCTCGGAGGAGGCAGCCTGAAGCGCGTCGCTCAGCACGGCGCGGCTGCCGATGTGGTTCGCCAGGATCAGGATCAGCCGCGCGTTGAGCGCGTCGCTCTCCTCCTTGGTCTTGCCCTCGTGGACTGCCAGAAGTTCGGCATAGAAATCGTCGGACCGTTCGATGTTCGGGGTCAGGATCAGGTCGCTCATGCTGCGGTCTCCTTGCCGGTGGCGCGGCGCAGCGCGGCGCGCATCTGGTCTTCGTCATACTGCGCGAAACGCGCGGCCACATGCTGGTCGGGGCGGATCAGATAGACCGCCGAGGATGCCTCGCCGAGATAGCGCTGTGCCAGCGGCCCGTCAGCCGCATCCTTGACCGACAGCTCCAGACGTTTGGCCGTGACGCCGTCTTCCGTCAGGCTTTCGGGCGCCTCGGCATCCAGCGTCAGGATGGTGAACCCGTCGCCCAGCTCGGAGAGCAGGAAGCCCTCGCCCAGCGGCGCGTCGGGGCAGCTTGCGCCGGGCCGCGTGCGCGCCGGGCCGCCGTCGAGCGCGTCGGGCGTGTTGAGCCCGGAGCCGTCATAGACGCAGGGCACCGACAGCCGCCCGGAATTCACCATCGGCCGGGCGAAGTCATACGCGCCGCTCAGCGCCAGAACCGCGTCGCGGAACAGGCGGCTGGTCTCGGATTTCGGCGTGATGAAATCGGTGGAGCGGGTCGAGTTCAGGATGTTCTCGTCGGCGCCGTGCACGCGCTCGCTGTCATAGCTGTCGAGCAGCGACTCCGGCGCCTTGCCCGACACCACGAGCCCCAGCTTCCAGCCGAGATTGTCCACGTCCTGCATGCCGGAATTCGCGCCGCGCGCGCCGAAGGGCGAGACCTGATGCGCGGAATCGCCGGCAAAGAACACCCTTCCATGGCGGAAATGCTCCATCCGCTTGCACTGGAACGTGTAGATCGAGGACCAGACCAGCTCGTAGTCCACATCGCCCAGCATTGCGTCGAGCCTGCGGCGGATGTTCTCCTCCTTCAGTTCTTCCTTGCGGTCCACGTCCCAGCCGATCTGGAAATCCACCCGCCACACATTGTCGGGCTGCTTGTGCAGCAGCGTCGAGGCGCCGGAGCCGTGCACCGGCTCGAACCAGAACCAGCGCTCGGTGGGGAAGCTGGTCTCGCCGGTCATCTTGATGTCGGCGATGAGAAAGCTGTCCTGAAAGATCCGCCCGGAGAAATCCAGCCCGAGCATCCCGCGCAGCGGCGAGCTGGCGCCGTCGCAGCCGATGAGCCAGTCGGCCTCCAGCGTGTAGGGACCGTCGGGGGTGGTGATCGAGAGCACGACGTGATCGTCCTTCACCTCGACCGCGTCGACGCGGTTCTTGCCCCGCAGCTGGATCGGCGCGCCCTGGGCCTGAAGCTCGCGCAGCCGGTCGATCATGAAATGTTCGAAATAGGGCTGCTGCAGGTTGATGAAGGCGGGATAGGCGTGACCCTCTTCCGGCAGCAGGTTGAATTCAAAGACCTTGTGGTCCTTGTGGAACACCTTGCCCAGATTCCACACCACGCCCTGGTCGAGCATCGGCTTGCCGCAGCCGTAGCGGTCGGCGATCTCGAGGCTGCGCTTGGCGAAACAGATCGCGCGGCTGCCCATGCCGATTCCCTCGTGGTCGTCGAGCACCAGAACCGGGATGCCCTGCCGCCCGAGATCGAGCGCGGTGGCCACGCCGATCGGGCCGCCGCCCATCACCACGACGGGGTGGCGGACGGGCGCGTCCAGATCCTGATCCGGCGATTTTTCATAGGGATAGACCTTATAGGCCAATGTGTAGCGGTCGTCGAACATGCGCGTCTCCTCCCTTTGCTGTCTGTCCAAACCGCCATCCCTCTGGCGGCCTACACCCGGCCTTCCGGACCCTGGCGTTGACGGCGAATAATCGTTGCATATGCAATGAAGTCAAGAAATTTGTTGCATATGAAATGAAAGCTGCGTCACATGACCTGAGGACAGGAGCAGGAACGGGGCCGGAAAACAGTGCGTTACGAATTGCCGGAGTTCGATCTGGACGCTTATGTCCCCTACCGTCTGGCGGTGGCGGCGACCCAGCTTTCCAAGGGTCTGGCCGAGCAGTACCGCCAGCGTTTCGGCATCTCGATCACCGAATGGCGGGTGCTGGTGAACGTCGGCTATTCCGACAAGACCTCGGTGCGCGACATCGAACACCGGGTCAGCCTCGACAAGTCCAAGGTCAGCCGCGCCGCAACGCGGCTGGAGGCGGCGGGTTATGTGATCAAGAGCGTGGACGAAACCGACCGGCGCCTGATCCGGCTGGAACTGACCGATGCGGGCGCCGCGCTGCTCTCCGAGATCGTGCCCTTTGCGCAGGAGTACCAGCGGCGGCTCGAAGCCGCGCTGGGGGCACGGTTCGACGCCTTTCAGGACACGCTGGCCGAGCTGATGGAGATTCGCGCGCTTTAAGCCCGCGGCGGCCCGCCTCCCCTTCCCCACACCGCTTTTCGGCATTTTGTCATTGGTCATGACGACAGAGCCGGCCGCAGGGATCGCGCATGCTGAGCCCGACGCGAGGGGCGTCTGCGGGGGACCGGCCCGCTTTCGCCGTCACGGTCCGAACCGGAAAATGGAGGGGAACCCATGACACGGCTTGTCGCCACACTCAGCCGCGCGGCCATCGCGCTGGCCGGTGTCGGCATCGTCTGCATGCTGGTGCTTGTCACCGCCGATGTGATCCTGCGCGCCACGGTCAATATCGCCATTCCGGGGATCGACGCCATCGTCGCATCCTATCTGATGGTGTCGACCATCTTCCTGCCGCTGGCGATGCTGCAACTGCTGGACGAGAACATCGCCGTCGATGCGCTGCGCAACAAGATGCCGGATCCGGTGAAGGACCTCTTCGACATCGTCGGGCATGTGCTGGCGGCGGTCTTCTACGCCCTTCTGGGCTGGCTCTATTTCAAGGTGGCGGTCGAGGCGGTCGAGATCCGCGAATATGTCGCGGGCACCTGGGACGTGCCGATCTGGCCCGCGCGCATCTTCATGCCGCTGGGCCTGGCGCTGGCGGCGCTGGCGGCGGCGGTAAAACTCTACCAGTCCATTCACGCGCTTTTCTTCGGCGAAAAGCCCGCCCCCCACCATTCGGCAGGATCTTTCTGAGATGAACGAACGCGAACTCATCGGCGCGGCCAGTATCGGTGTCGTGCTGTTTCTCGTCGCCCTTGGCGTGCCCGTCGGCATCGGCATGGGCATCGTCGCCTTCGGCGGCATCTGGCTGGCGATCAGCCTCAAGGCCGGGCTGGGAATCCTCTCGGCGGTGCCCTTCGAGATGGTGGGCGACTGGAATCTCTCGGCGATCCCGATGTTCCTGCTGATGGGCTATGTCGCGGCCTCGTCCGAGCTGACCAAGAACCTGTTCAAATCCGCCCGCATCACGCTTGGCTGGCTGCCCGGCGGGCTGGCCTCGGCCACGGTGATCTCGGCGGCGCTCTTCGCCTCTGCCAGCGGGTCGAGCGTGGCCACCGCCGCCGCCTTCTCGCGCACCGCCGTGCCCGAGATGCTCAAGGCGCGCTACGATGCCGGGCTCGCCACCGGCTCGGTCGCCGCCGCCGGCACGCTGGGCGCGCTCATCCCGCCCTCGGTGCTGATGATCGTCTTCGGCATCACCATGTCGGAATCGATCAACAGCCTGTTCCTGGCGGGGCTGATCCCCGGCATCCTCTCGGCCATCGTCTTCCTGATCTACATCACCCTGCGCGTCACGCTGAACCCGTCGCTGGCGCCGCGCGTCACCGAAGAGATCTCGGCAGAGGAAAAGCGCGAGGCGTTCAAGGATGTCTGGCCGCTGCCCGTCATCATCCTTTGTGTGATCGGGGGCATCTTCGCCGGGCTTTTCACGCCCACCGAGGCCGGGGCCATCGGCGCGGCGCTGACCATCGGGCTTGCGATCCTGCGCCGCTCCTTCACCATGGCGGGGTTTGCCGACGCGCTGAAGCGCACGGCGAACGGCACCGCCTCGATCTTCATCATCGTGGTGGGCGCGGCGCTGTTCCAGCGACTGCTGGGGCTGACGGGGCTCGCGAATTTCTTCTCCGAGCTCGTCGCCACGCATATCCACACGCAACTTGGCGTGATCCTCGCCATCGCCGCGCTGTACCTGGTGATGGGCTGCTTTCTGGAACCCGTCTCGATCATGCTGCTGACCCTGCCGGTGCTGACCCCCGTGCTCCAGCATTTCGATGTCAATCTGGTGTGGTTCGCGGTCATCACCGTGAAGCTGCTCGAAATGGGCATGGTCACACCGCCGATGGGGCTGAACATCTTCGTGGTGAAAAGCGCCATGGGAGACAAGGTGCCCGTCGGCCAGATCTTTCGCGGCACGTTCGGCTTCCTTCTGTCCGATTTCGTGACGCTGGCGCTGATCATCGCCTTCCCCATCCTGTCGCTCTGGCTACCCAGCCTCGCGCAGTGATCCCGATACATCCCAACGACCTCATCATTCATCACCGGAGGAGCACATGAATACCAAGGTCTCTTACACCTCTCTCGCGGCGGCGCTGGCCGTCACGCTCGCGGCGGGCGCCGCCAGTGCCGACACCTATCAGGCCAGCATCTACCTGCCGTCCAACTACCCGCAGGCCGTGAACGCCTATGCCGGCATGTTCGACCGGGTGCGCGAGGCCACCGGCGGCAACATGGATTTCGAGATCCATTACGGCGGCTCGCTGCTGCCCGCCAAGACCACGATCAACGGTCTGCGCGACGGCGTGGCGGATGTGGGCTTTGTCTACCCCTCCTACACCCCCGCCGAACTGCCGATCCAGGCGTTCCTGAACAGCGCGAGCTTCCTTGCCGACGACTCGCTGGCGGTGGCGCTGGCCTATTCCGAGATCAACTTCACCAACCCCGCCGCGCTGGCGGAATGGGACCGGTTCGACGCGGTGTTCACCGGCGCCTTCTCGACCCCGGTCTACAACATGATGTGCAACACCCCGCTCACCACGCCCGCAGAGGCGCAGGGCAAGCGCATGCGCACCGCCGGCGCGGCCTTTACGGGCCTGTCGGATTCGCTCGGCGCCACGGCGGTTTCGGTGCCGATCGGCGATGCCTATAGCGGCATGCAGCGCGGCTCGCTCGACTGCATCCTCGCCGACCCGACCAACCTGATGACCGCCTCCTTCAACGAGGTGGTGACCGACATCACCGTCGTGCCGCTGGGCGTCGTGACCGGCGCCAACTGGGTGTTCAACAAGGATAGCTGGGAAGGTTTCTCGGACGAGGAGCGCGCGCTGCTGAAGGACGAGATGGCGCTGGGGCTCGCCAAGACCCAGCTCGAATTCGACCGCTCGGTGGGCGAGAGCTTCGACGACGCCAAATCGCGCGGCATCGTGCTGCACGAGGCGGGGCCGGAGCTGGCGACGCATATCGACGGGTTCAAGGCCGAGTTCATCGCGGGGCTTGTGGACGGCGCGGAAAACATCGAAGACGCCCAGGCGATCTTTGACGAATACGCCCGGCTTCAGACCGAGTGGAGCGAACGGCTCGCCACGGTGGACCGCAGCGATGCCGAGGCCGTCGCGGTGCTGATCCGCGAGCATCTCATGAGCAAGCTCGGCCAGTAAGGCGCCGGGCGGGGTCCGGCGTCGGGCCCCCGGAAACACAGGGAGGCCCCCGCCCGCCGCATCAGGACGGCAGGCGGGGGCCGCCGCCGTTCAATACCATCCGTTTCAGGAGACTTGAGAATGACAGAACCTTCACACCCGATCCCCAGCTTCGATCTTGCGCCCTTCAAGGGGCTGCTGGCCTCGGATGTCGCGGTGGTGACCGGCGCGGCGATGGGCAACGGCGCGGCCATCGCGCGCGGCCTGGCGCTTTGCGGTGCGCGGGTCGTGGCCGCCGACCGCGACGCCGAGGCGCTCGCCCCCACCGTCGAGGCGCTGCGCGCCGAGGGCGGCAACGTGGTGGGGATGACCGCCGATGTGGCCGATGCCGCTGGCTGTCAGGCGCTGGCGGAGCGGGTCGCAAGCGAGGTCGGCAATACCTCGATCCTGATCAACAACGCCGGCATCGTCCGCCGCGTCGGCACCGGCGAAGACGGGTTCATCGCCTCCGTCGAAAGCCAGCTTTCGGTGAACGCGGTCGGCTCGGTTCAGATGGTCAGCGCCTTCCTGCCGCAGCTCAAGGCGACGCGCGGCCGGGTGATCAACCTCGGTTCCATCGCCAGCTTCCGCTCGACCACGGGCGGCGTCGGCTATGGCATGTCGAAAGGCGCCGTGCTGCTGATGACCCAGACCCTCGCGGCAGAGCTGGCGCCCTTCGGTATCCGGGTGAACGGCATCGCGCCCGGCGTGATCGCCACGCCGATGACCCTGCCCACGCGCTCGAACCCCGAGACGGTGAAACGCTATTACGAGCACATCCCCTTCGGCCGCTTCGGCGAGCCCGAGGAGCTGGTGGGTCCGGCGCTGTTCCTCAGCTCGCCGCAATCCTCCTACATCACCGGGGTGATGCTGCCGGTGGATGGCGGGTTCCTGTCGATGTGAGACCGGACAACAAACCGGACACGGCAAAGGCGGCTCCTCGGAGCCGCCTTTTTTGCGGGCTGGGCCCGTCAGACGATGCGCAGCGCGTCGATGGTAAGCGCGGTGGCGGCACCCGCGCGGTCGGCTTCGAACAACAGCCGCAGGGGCGAGCGCAGGCAGGACATCAGCGCCCCGGTGGCGTCGGCGTTGCGCGCCCAGATCGTCACCAGCGTGTTGGGCGGCTCCGGCTCCGACCAGAGGGACCGGCGGGTAAAACCCGGCGTCATCCGTTCCACCCGCAGCGCCAGCGGACGGTCGGCGGGGCAAAGCTCCGCCACCATGGCGCGCAGCCCGGCCTCGAGCCGGCCGGGCGCGCTGCTGCGGGCCAGGATCATGTATTTGCTCTCGGCCCCCTGCGGTTCGCCGCTTTCGGCGGCGCCCACGGCCAGCGCGGTGAGGCCCGAGACGAAATTCGGCTCGTCCTCGATCAGCGCGCGCGAGGTTTCGGAGGCGGTGCTCGCCGCCACCGCCGCCTGCGAGGCGAACCACAGCTCGACGACGCCATCGACCTGAAACGAGGCGCCGGTCTGCCAGCAGATCCGGTCCACACGGTTCTGCGTGTACCGCTCCAGCCCGCAAAAGCCGGTGGCGATGTCCGCATGCACATCCGCCCAGTGGTTGCGGAAGGCCGTTTCCGAAATATCGTCCCGCCGCCGCAGGAGCGTGATGCGCTTGAACACTCTCGTCCCTCCCGCAAACGCCGGCCACGGGCGGGCCGGCGGTTCCTCCCCCAAGGCGACGCCGCGCTCAGGCGGCGTCGGAGATGCCCGCCAGATGCCGCCCGGCGATGAAGCCGAAGGTCATGGCCGGGCCCAGCGTGATGCCGCCACCGGAGTAATTGCCGCCGAAGAGGCTCGCTGCGTCATTGCCCACCGCATAGAGGCCGGGGATCACGTCGCCGCCCTCGGTCAGCACCCGCGCCGAGGCATCGGTGCGGTGGCCGACAAAGCTGCCGAGATCGCCGAGCACCACGCGGATCGCGTAGAACGGGCCGGTCTCGATGGGTTTGACGCAAGGATTCGGCTTGTTGTCCGGGTCGCCCAGATAGCGGTTATAGGCGGTGCTGCCGCGCCCGAATTCCGGGTCGTCCCCCGTCTCGCGGGCGTTGCGGTTGAAATCCGTCACCGTCTTTTCCAGCCCCGCCGGGTCGATGCCCGCCGCCTGCGCCAGCTCGCGCAGCGTCTTGCCGCGCTTGAGATAGCCCGAGCGCAGCGCCGGGCCGAGCGGGATCGGATAGGGCTTTACAAAGCCCAGGCCGTAATAGCGCAGCGTCGGATGGTCGATGATCAGCCAGGATTCCGCCGGGCCGTTGCCGTCATGGGCGGCGATCAGACCCTCGCCGTAATCGTGATAGGAATTGGCCTCGTTGACGAAGCGCTTGCCGCTTTTCAGCACGGCGATCACACCCGGTTTGCCGCGGTCGACGAAATGCGGGAAGGTGCCCTGCGTGCCGTCCTTGCGCGGCACCAGCGAGATCGGCACCCAGGCTGCCGGGTGCTTGTACCCCTCCGAAATCGCCGCGTTCAGCCCGGCGGTGGCGCGCATCGCGTCGCCGGTGTTGGTGGGCGATGCGGGCGAGAAATGCCCCTCGCCGGTGGGCGCGTGACGATAGAGCTTCTTGCGCATGCCCATGTCGAAGGGGAAACCGCCGGTGGCCAGCACCACGCCCTTGCGCGCCTTCAGCGTCTTGCCGCCGGTGACGATGCCGGTGACGCGCCCGTCCTCGACCACGAGGTCGTCGAGCGGCGTGCCGGTGCGGATCTCCACCCCCCGGTCGAAGGCGGATTTCGCCAGCCGCGCCACCAGCGCCGTGCCGTTGGTCAGCCGCTGGGTCTTGCCGTAGCGGATCTTTTCATAGCCGTAGCGCGCCAGCAGCGCCCCCACATAGCCAAAGGATTTGACCGAACGGGTGGCCTCGAAGAAATGCTTCAGCTCGCGGTTCGAGCCGACCATCATCCCCATGAAGGTCGCCTCGGGGATCGGCGGCGCCAGCCGGTCGGCGTTCTTTCCCAGGGTCTTGAGGTTCACCGGATCGGCGTTCAGCGAGCGCCCGCCATCGAGACCGCCGGGTTGGCCGGGGTGGTAGTCGGGGAAATAGCTGCCCAGCGTGAACTGTACCTCGGTGTTGCGGTCGAACCAGTCGAGCATCTTGGGGCCGTTCTCGATGAACGCATCGACCCGCGCCGCGTCGAACTGGTTGCCGGCCTCGGTCTCGATATAGGTGCGGGCCTTTTCGGCGGAATCCTGAATGCCCTCGCGTTTTGCCTGGGCGTTGTTCGGAATCCAGATCCAGCCGCCCGAGCGCGCGGTGGTGCCGCCGTAGGTGTCGGCCTTTTCGATGACCAGCACCGAAAGTCCCTGATCGGCGGCGGTGATGGCGGCGGAGAGCCCGCCGGCGCCGGACCCGGCAACGATGACGTCGTACTGTTCCATGCTTTTCGGCTTCTCGTATTGATCAAACGTGGGAGGCGGAGGCACGGGCCCCCGGCAGATGCCCCATCCTGCGCCGCACGGGCCTGCGGGTCTGTCGCATCCGCCAAGGACAGGCGCGGGACAGGCCCCGCGGGCGCCGGATCTCAAGCGGTCGTGACCGGCTCAAAAATCGTTGCACTTGACACGAAGTGGCCCCTCACACGATTATCATGCACCGGGAGGACAGGTTTATCCGATGATTCACGAAGGGCTTCACAAGGGCGCAGCGCCCGGCGGCACCGCGCCGAAGGTCAACTATGTGCGCATGGAGAATGTCGACACCTGGCACGACACGCTCTGCGCGACCTTTTCGCGGACCGAGTACATGCCCGGAGAAGCCTCCGCGTTTCGCGGCGAGCTGAGTTCGGTCAAACACGGCGATGCCCGCATGTCGCGGATCCAGGCCTCGGCGGGCTGGTTCTCGCGCAAGCCCAGCGTGATCCGCAGCGACCGGTTCGACGGTTTCATGATCCTTCTGTCGCTGCGCGGCGACCTGCGGCTGTCGCAGGGCGACCGGCGGCTTCAGGCGCGCCATGGCGAGGCGCTGGTCTATCGCCACGGCACGCCCTTCGAGCTGGAGATTCCCTATAACTACCTCGCCGTGTCGCTTTGGGTGACGCCCGAGGTGATGGAGGCCCACTGCCCCGCCATCGCGCGCAACGCGCCGGTGGCGCTGACCGGCGACACGGTCAACGGGCGGCTGGCGCTGGCCATGGTGCAGGAGCTTTGCGCCAGCGCGGTCACCCGCGAGATCGGCGGCGTGCCGCAGCTCGTGGGGGCGACGCTCGACGTGATCTCGACCACGGCACTCCGGCCCGAAGTGCCGGAGCTGCGGCGCAATCTCGCCCTCATCGAAAAGCTCTCGGATTACGTCTCGCGCAATATCGACGACACCGAGCTCAATCTCGACCGGCTGGTCGAGGCCAGCGGCGTGTCGGCGCGCACCCTGAACCGGACCTTTGCCGAGGACGGCACCACGCCGATGCGCTGGGTCTGGGACCGGCGGCTGCGCATGGCGCATGACGCGCTCAGCCACCAGCGGGTGCGCAACGTGACCGAGGCGGCCTTCAGCTTCGGCTTCAAGGACGTGTCGCATTTCAGCCGGGCGTTCTCGCGCAAGTTCGGCACGACCCCGCGCACACTGCTCTTGCGGAACTGAGCCCCCGCCTCAGGAGGCGGCGGCCAGCTTATGTGCCGCCGGGGACTGGATCAGCATTGTCGAAAGCTGGTTGATCGAGTTGACGTTGAGCCGCGCATAGGCCCGGCGCCGGTAGGTCAGCACGCTGGTCTGCTTGATCCCCAGATCGAGCGCGATGCCCTCGGCGGTGACCCCGAGGATCGAGCGCGCGCAAACCGCGATCTCACGCCCGGTCAACTCGGGGAAGGCGCGGCCCACGCGCTCTTCCATCGCCTCGGCGCTGACACGGGTGCAGCGTTTGTCCTCTCCGACCAGGCGGAAATGCAGGCTGATGAGCGGCAGCAACAGGCTGCCCAGATCGCAAAGCGCCGCCACGCGCTCGGCATCGAAACCGGGCTCGCCCGCAGCGGTGAACAGGCTCAGCAGCAGCACGCGGCCCTCGTCCTTGCGGGCGAGCGTCAGTTTCTCGCTCAGCCCCGGACGGGTGTAGCAGGCGCTGCGGTAGCGGGGGTTGCGGATGTCCTCGGCCCTGACCCGGAGCGAATAGACCCCGTCCGGCGCATCGGGCGTGAGAACGCTGAAAATCGGATCGTCGGCAAAGAACTGCGACCCATAGGCCCGCGCCCGTTCATGCGAGCGCGCGTCGCGGCTATGCGATTGCAGGATGTCGGGCCGCCCTTCGCTGAGCGCGCTTTGCACCACGAGCAGTTCGCTGATCCCGAAGCGCTCCATCAGAAGGGTCTCGACACGGGGGCAGAACGCGTCCGAGCCCACCGCCTCCACAAGCCCGGCCATGCCACCGAGCGGATTGATCGCTTCGGCACCCGCAAGGTCGATGCGCGTATAGATCATGGTCCGGTCTCCCCCCTTGTCGCTTCCGGCCGCGGCAGGGCCGCGGTTTCAGGGAGGTTAACGGTCAGGCGGAAACCGCGCTTGCACGGGCTTGCCAGAGCTCTTGTCCGAAATTGCCAGCCCGGTTTGCACGCGCGGGCCAGGCTCAGCGGGCGGGAAGATAGCCCAGTTCGGCAGAGAGCCCGCGCGTGGTTTCCAGCAGCGCAGGGATGAATTCGCTCTCCGCGCGGTCTTCGAGATAGAAGTCCTGGCCGATGATGGTGATCCCGAGAATGATCTCGCCGGCGCTGTCGAAGACCGGCGCCGAATAGGCCGAGAGGCCGGGAACCGGGGGCTGCTCGACCGTGGCATAGCCCGCCTCGCGGATCTGCTCGATCTCCTTGCGCGAGATGAAGCGCGGCACCCCGACCCGGCCAGATCCGGGCTTTTCGCGCTTTTCGCGGGCGATGGCGTCCTTCACCGTCACCTCGGGAAGAAAACCCGCGAACATCCGCCCGCTGGCGGTGCTGCTCATGGAATAGACCGTGCCCGGCCGCGTGTTCATATTGAGCTGGCTGCCGCTTTCCTGCACCTGCACGACGGTCGGGCCGAAACTGCCCCAGACCACCAGCGCCACGTTCAGCGCCGTGCGTTCGGAGAGGTCGATCACCGCCTGCGCGGCCATGCGCATCGGGTCGGTGGTACGCAGCCGCGCAATCCCCAGATCGAGCGCGAAACGGCCCAGCCGGTAGCGCCCCGTGTCGGCATCCTGCTCGACGATCCCGATATTGCGGTAGCTCACCAGATAGGCGTGCGCCTGCGCCGGGGCAAAGCCCGCGACCTGCGCCAGATCCTTGAGCATCATCGGCTCGACCTCTTCGGCCAGCGCCGCAAGCAGGCGGGCGCCGATCTCGATCGACTGGACGCCGCGCCCCTCGGATTTCGTGGCGGGCTTTTTCACGGCGGCGGGTTTTGCGGTCATCGGCTCACGCCTCCTTCTGTGCGGCGCCGGAGGAGAGCGGCGCGCCCCGGCCCGCCGACAGGCCCTCGGTCACGGCCAGCAGCCGCCGGACCGCCACCGCACCGGGATCGACCGCGAGATCCTCGATAGGGCCGATCAAGGTGGCGACGAATTGCAGCGTGCCCGTATTGTCAAAGATCGGCGCGGCCACGGCGTTGGTGTCGGGAATCGGCACCGCCTCGGCGATCGCATAGCCGCAGCTGCGCGTGGCCTCGAGCTGGGTCTCGGAATCCTCGCGGGTCAGCAGGCCGCCGATCCCGCCGCGCCGCCCCGCCTGGCTGAACTCCTGCGCGGCCATCGCGCCCACCGCCTCATTCTCGCTGAACGCGGCAAACACCCGGCCCGTCGCCGTGCCGGTGACCGAAAACAGGGTGCCCGGACGCAGGTTCAGCGCCGCGCGTGTCGAGCCGGCGCAGATCTGCACGATGGTCGGGCCCGACACGCCCCAGACGCTCAGCAGCGACATGATGCCCAGATCTTCGGCCAGCAGCCGCAGCTCGCGGATCGCGGCCACCGCCAGCGGCGTGCCGTTCAGCCAGCCGATCCCCAGCCGCAACGCGAAAGGGCCGGTGCGGTAGAGGCCCGAGGTCGCATCCTGATGCACAAGGCCGACGCTGCGCAGGCTGGTCAGATAGGCGTGGCATTGCGCCGGGGCGAGCTCGGCGGCCTGCGCCAGCTCCTTGAGCATCATCGGCTTGCTCGTTGCCACCAGCGCCCGCAGGATCCTGCCGCTCACTTCGATGGACTGAATTCCGCGGGCTCCGGCGCGCATCGGGTCTGATCCTGTTGTCCTGTCATCCTCACCACGGTTCCGCCGCCGGGCAAACGCCGGGACAGACCGCGATCTGACCCAATGTCATAGCCATCCGGGCCCTTGCGGGGAACCCCTCGCAGATCGCGCGCCACGCAGTCGTTGCAAGGCAAGGACCGCTGGGGCTCCGGCCGCGATGGCCCCACCCCAAGCAGAAGACCGATGCGGCGGTCCACACCCATATGCGCCCGGAAAGACGCGGCAGACCCAACCTGACAGATGATTCGCTAAATTCAAAATACTTTATATATGGCGAATCGCGCGCAACTCGCGGCTCAGCCTTTTTCCGCACCGCCGGTTACGCTGCGCAACCGCTGAAGCAGATCCCTGAGCTGGGTCTCGGCCTCGGGGCCGAGCCTGTCGCGCAGCGCCTGATCGAAGGCTAGCGCCGCCTGACCCAGCACGCGATAGGTCTCGGCGCCCTCGGCGCTCAGCGACAGGATTTCCGCGCGCTTGTCCTCGGGGCTGATCTCCCGGCTGAGCATCCCGCGCTCCTCCAGCGCGGCGACGGCGCGGCTGACGCGGCTCTTTTCCTCATGCGCGATGGCGCAAATATCGCTTGCGGTCAGCCCGCCATACCGCCCGACGATGGCCAGCACCCGCCACTGCGTGCGCGTCATGCCATAGGCGGCGCGGTAATGCGCCTGAAAGGATTTTCCGATGACCTCGGCGGTCTGGTTCAGGATGAACGGCAGAAAGGCCTCGAGATCGAATTCCGCCCCGGTCTCCGGCGTGCCACGTTCCGTCATGATTCAGATCCGCCTTCCCTCTCCGGCGGCGCTGCCGGGCGTGTCGGAGCATGTCACCGGGGCACGGGAGGATGCAACAGCCAGAATGCCGAGCGGCGCGGTAACTGTCCGAAAAACCCGCCGAATATGCCCGAAACCCCCGCAGAACAGGCTGGGAAAAGATTTATCTATGTCGAATAATTTTGGAAGTCAGTTGCATTGGCAACCAAATTATGGTTCTTCTGGCCCCGGAAACGCACCCCATCGGAGGAGTCTCGCCATGAGCACGCATGACCTGCCTAACGGCATGATCCGTTCCGCCAGCACCACCGGCACGACCGACGGCTACATGCCGGGTTTCGGCAATGATTTCGAAACCGAGGCCCTGCCCGGCGCGCTGCCGCAGGGGATGAACAGCCCTCAGAAATGCGCCTACGGGCTTTACGGCGAACAGCTTTCGGGCACCGCCTTCACCGCGCCGAGCCACCAGAACGAACGCACCTGGTGCTATCGCATCCGCCCCTCGGTCAAGCATTCGCATCGCTACGAAAAGATCTCGCTGCCCTATTGGCAGAGCGCGCCCAACGTCGATCCGGACGTGGTGAGCCTCGGCCAGTACCGCTGGGATCCGGTGCCGCACAGCGACAAGCCGCTCACCTGGCTGACCGGCATGCACACCATGACCACCGCCGGCGACGTCTATACGCAGGTCGGCATGGCCAGCCATATCTACCTGGTCACCCAGTCGATGGTGGACGAATATTTCTACTCCGCCGACAGCGAATTGCTGATCGTGCCGCAGGAGGGCCGTCTGCGCTTCTGCACCGAGCTGGGGGTGATCGACCTCGAACCCAAAGAGATCGCCATCATCCCGCGCGGCCTCGTCTACCGGGTCGAGCTGCTCGACGGTCCGGCGCGCGGCTTCGTCTGCGAGAACTACGGCCAGAAATTCGAGCTGCCGGGTCGTGGCCCCATCGGTGCGAACTGCATGGCCAACCGCCGCGATTTCAAGACGCCGGTGGCCGCGTTCGAGGACCGCGACGCGCCTTCGACCGTGACGATCAAGTGGCAGGGCCAGTTCCACGTCACCCATATCGACCATTCGCCGCTGGATGTGGTCGCCTGGCACGGCAATTACGCGCCGGTGAAATACGACCTGCGCACCTATTGCCCGATCGGCGCGATCCTCTTCGACCACCCCGATCCCTCGATCTTCACCGTGCTGACCGCCCCCTCGGGCGTGCCGGGCACCGCGAACATCGACTTCGTGCTGTTCCGCGAGCGCTGGATGACGATGGAAAACACCTTCCGTCCGCCCTGGTACCACAAGAACGTCATGTCCGAGCTTATGGGCAACATCTATGGCGAATACGACGCCAAGCCGAACGGCTTCGCCCCCGGCGGCATGTCGCTGCACAATATGATGCTGCCGCACGGGCCGGACAACGAAGCGTTCGAAAAGGCGACCTTCGCCGAGCTGGAGCCGAACAAGCTCGACAACACCATGTCCTTCATGTTCGAGACCCGCTTCCCGCAGCACCTGACCAAATTCGCCGCCAAGGAGGCGCCGCTGCAGGACGATTACATCGACTGCTGGGACAGCCTGAAGAAACGCTTCGACGGCACGCCCGAAGGCAACTGGAACAAGTGACCTTCCCTGGCAGGGCCTGCTCCCGCCCTGTCTCTCCCGCGTTGCGGCCCGATCCAACGATCGGGCCGTGACCGCCTGAGCCCTCAGGCGAAACGCCAGACGAAACACCGTCGAAACGGACAAGATATGACTCTCAAGAAAAGCTGGGTCGAAAGCGCCAATAGCGCCGAGACCGACTTCCCCCTCAACAACCTGCCCTATGGCGTCTTCGCGACCGAAGGCACCGCGCCGCGCTGCGGCGTCGCCATCGGCGACATGGTGCTGGATGCCGCCGCCGCCGAGGCCGCCGGGCTGATCGCGCTCGAGGGCGGGCCGCTGCTGCAATCGGGTGCCTGGAACCCGGTGATGGGCGCCGGTGCCGCCGTCTGGAAGGACCTGCGCCGCCAGCTCGTCACGCTGCTCTCCGAAGGCGCCGCCGAGGCCGAGGCGCTGCGCCCGATGCTGGTGCCGCTGGCCGGGGCGACGCTCTGCATGCCCTTCGCGGTGACCGAATACACCGATTTCTACGCCTCCAAGAACCACGCCTTCAACGTCGGCACCATGTTCCGGGGCCCGGAAAACGCGCTGCCGCCGAACTGGCTGTCGATCCCCATCGGCTATAATGGCCGCGCCTCCTCGGTGGTGGTGTCGGGCAGCGACGTGCGCCGCCCCTGGGGCCAGCTCAAGGCGCCCGACGCCGAGCTGCCGATCTTCGCCCCCTGCAAACGCTTCGATCTGGAACTGGAGATGGGCGCCATCGTCGGCACGCCCTCGTCCGGTCCGGTCAGCGTGGCCGAGGCCGATGACATGATCTTCGGCTATGTGCTGCTGAACGACTGGTCGGCGCGCGACATCCAGGCCTGGGAATACCAGCCTCTGGGGCCGTTCCAGGCCAAGGCGACGGCGACCACCATCAGCCCCTGGATCGTCACCAAGGCCGCGCTGGAACCGTTCCGCGCGCCCACGCCACCGCGCGAGCGCGAGCTGCTGCCCTATCTCGCCGAGCCGGGGCCGATGCTCTACGACATCGACCTCAGCGTGACGCTGACGCCGGCGGGCGGGGTCGAAAACACCATCTCGCGCACCAACTACACCAATATGTACTATTCCGCCGCGCAGCAGCTTTGCCACCACACGACCTCGGGCTGTTCGATGCGGGTGGGCGATCTGCTCGGCTCGGGCACGATCTCGGGCACCGAAAAGGACACGCGCGGCTCGCTGCTGGAACTGAGCTGGGGCGGCAAGGAACCGATCACGCTGGACAGCGGCGAGACCCGCAGCTTCCTCGAAGACGGCGACACGCTGACGCTGTACGGCGCGGCGCAGGGCGATGGCTATCGAGTCGGTTTCGGCGCCTGCGCAGGCACGCTTCTGCCAGCGCTCGACGATCCGTTCGCACGCTAAACGAAACACCGGCGCGCGACACAGCGCTGCGCGCGCGCCCCGCATTTCAGGAGACCGGCCAGAGGCGCCGGGACAGGGAAGGAAGACCATCATGGCAAAGGCATTCGCGTCGCAAGGCGACATGGAAGACAAGGTGATCAGCTTCACCGAGGTGGGTGAGGGGCTGTATGCCTTCACCGCCGAGGGCGATCCCAACACCGGCGTGATCATCGGCGACGAAAGCGTGATGATCGTCGAGGCGCAGGCCACCCCGCGTCTGGCGCGCATGGTGATCGAAAAGGTCCGCTCGGTGACCGACAAGCCGATCAGCCACGTCGTGCTGACCCATTACCACGCCGTGCGCGTGCTGGGCGCCAGCGCCTATGGCGCGGGCGAAATCATCATGTCCGACGTGGCCGCCGCGATGGTGGAAGAGCGCGGGCAAGAGGACTGGGACAGCGAATTCGGCCGCTTCCCCCGGCTGTTCCAGGGCCATGAGGAAATCCCCGGCCTGACCCGCCCGACCACCACCTTCAGCGACAGCATGACCGTCTATCTCGGCAAGCGCCGGGTCGATATCATGAAGCTGGGCCGCGCCCACACCGCCGGGGACTCGGTGATCTGGGTGCCGGATCAGGAAGTCATGTTCACCGGCGACATCGTGGAATACCACTCGGCCTGCTATTGCGGCGACGCGCATTTTGGCGACTGGCCGGAGACGCTGGCCAATATCGCAGCCTTCGAGCCCAAGAGCATCGCGCCGGGCCGGGGCGACGCTCTGGTCGGCGAGGAGATGGTGGCCAAGGCGCTGGACGCAACGGCGGATTTCGTGAAATCCACCTATGCGCCGGTGGCCAAGGTCGTGGCCCGCGGCGGCTCGCTGAAAGAGGCCTGGGACGCGGTGCGCGCCGAATGCGACCCGAAATTCGCCGATTACGCGATCTACGAGCACTGCCTGCCGTTCAACGTCGCCCGCGCCTATGACGAGGCGCGCGGCATCGACACGCCGCGCATCTGGACCGCCGAGCGCGACCAGCAGATGTGGGCCGACCTGCAAGGCTGACCGCCGCGCACGGGCGGCGCCCCGGCCAGCCGGTCCGGGCTTGTCCCGCCATACAGCAAACCACAGCGCCGCCCGGCTCTCTCCGGGCGGCGTCTCTGCATCCGGAGGAGAGACCCCATGTCCGAGACGGTTCTTTACGACTACTGGCGCTCCAGCGCGAGCTGGCGTGTGCGCATCGCGCTCAACCTCGCGGGGATCGCCTATCGCGCGGTGCCGGTGGATCTGGTCGCCGGCGACCAGCGCAGCGACGCGCATCTGGCGCGCAATCCGCAGGGGCTTGTCCCCGTGCTCGAAATCGACGGGCTGCGGCTGACGCAATCCATGGCGATCCTCGATTATCTCGAAGACACCGGGCGGCTGTCGCTGCGCCCGAAAGATCCGGTCGCGGCGGTGCGGATGCGCGCGGTGCTGCAATCCATCGCCTGCGACATTCACCCGGTCTGCAACCTGCGCGTCGCCGCCCATGCCACCAGGCTCAGCGGGCGCGACGAAACCCGCGCCGAGTGGATGCGCCATTTCATCCGCCCCGGTCTGGTGGCGGTCGAGGCGCTGCTTTCCGAGGACGGCCCCTATTGCATGGGCGCGGATCTGACCCAGGCCGATCTGGCGCTGATTCCGCAGCTTTACAACGCCGAACGCTGGGGGGCGCAGACCGACGACCTGCCGAAGATCCGGCGCGTTGCCGCCGCCTGCGCCGAAATCGAGGCGTTCCGCGCCGCCGAGCCCGACGCGGTCAAACCCGCCTGAGCGGGAGCCGGGCTGGCGCCCTCAGGGGCGCCGCCGCAGCCTGCCGGTCTGCATCGACAAAAGAATGCCCGTCGCGCCGAGACAGATCGCGGCGGTTTGCAGACCGGTGGGGATGTCGCCAATCAGCGGGATCGCCAGCACCAGCGCGGTGGGCGGCACCAGCGCCATGAACAGCGTCGCCCGCGCCGCGCCCAGATGCGACACCGTGCTGGCGAAGGTGGCAAAGGCCAGCGCCCCGCCCAGCAGCCCCTGATAGACGCTTTGCTCCACCCATTTGCCGGTTGCCAGCGCCGGCGGCTCGAACAGCGCAAGATAGAGCGGCGCCATGATGAGCCCCGACAAGACGGTGATCATCGCCGCGGTCTGCAAGGGCGGCATCTTCCACCGGCCCAGCAGATAGGTATAGCCGCCATACATCCCCCCCGAGGCCGCAAAGGCCAGATCGCCCAGCAGGATGTTCTGACCCTCCGCTGCGGCCCCGGTCTCGGTCGAGGCTTCGAGCCCGATCAGCGTGAGCCCGGCGAGCATGACGCAGATGCCGAGGATCCGCTGCCGGGTCGGGCGCTCGCCGTCGAGCTTCCACAGCAGCAGGTTCGCGACACTGATCGACATGCAGGGTCCGATCACGATGCCATGGCTGAGCGGGCCGTACTGAAACCCGGTCGTGAGCAGCAGATAGAAGGCCGGGCCCGCGAGAAACAGCACCGATATAAGCTGCCAGGGCGCCGTCGGGACGATCCGCCCTCGGAACAGCAGGATCGGCAGCATGACAAGCCCGCCCACGCTGAACCGCAGCACCATCAGATCGACCGCGCGGAATCCGTCGAGCGTGCCGATCTTGGAGCCCACGTTGAAGGCGCTCCAGATCAGCACCGTCAGACATCCGTAGAAGAGTCCGATCAGGTTTGGCCGCGTTTGCTGCGGATCGAGTGAAGACATGGCTACCGGTTGCTTGAGAGAGGCTCCGGCGCTGCGGACTGCAAACCCTGCCGGAGCCTTGGAAAAGGTCCCTATCCGCATAACAGCTTGCCCGGTGCAGACCAAGAAATTTTTGAAATAGACAAGTTGATTCGCGATCATCCCGCGCGCGTCGACCCCAAGGAGATCACCGGAAAACAAAGATTTTCCTGTGATCGGACCCCCCTGCCCGCGCCGCCGGTCCGGCAGATCATGAGATTTGCTTTTAAATAATTTATTTGCCATTAATGAATCTCGAATCGCGACCGACCGCGCCGGCGTCCGCCCCGAACCGGGCCCGCACAGGCGCGAAACAGGAGGAGGCCGCCCGTGTCAGACCGCCAGACCGGAGGCGCCGGAACCGGCGCCCCGGCAAAACTGCTGCAACCGCTCACCCTGCGGGATGTGACCCTTCGCAACCGGATGGTCATCTCGCCCATGTGCCAGCACTCCGCCGTCGATGGCTTTGTGCAGGACTGGCACATCGTGCATTACGGCAAGTTCGCCCTCGGCGGCGCCGCGCTGGTGCTGACCGAAAGCACCGCCGTCACCAGCGACAGCCGGGTCGGCATCGCCGATCTGGGGATCTGGTCCGACGACCATATTCCGGGCCTGCGCCGACTCGCCGATTTCGCCCACCAGCACGGAGCCCGCTTCGGCATCCAGCTTGCCCATGCCGGGCGCAAGGCGTTTTCGGAACCGCTCTGGGAAGGTGGCCGCGCGCTGACGCCCGAGGCGCTGGACGCGACCGGCCTCACCTGGCGCCGGGTCGGCCCCAGCCCCATCGCCGCCAGTTCCGAGTGGTCCACACCCGAAGAGCTGACCCGCGCGGAAATCCACGACATCCGCGACGCCTTTGTACAGGCCGCACGGCGCGCCGACGCCGCCGGGGCGGATGTGGTCGAGCTGCATTACGGCCACGGCTATCTGCTCGCCAGCTTCCTCTCCCCGCGCTCGAACCAGCGCAGCGACGAATATGGCGGCTCGCTGGAAAACCGCATGCGCTTTGCGGTCGAAACGGCCGAGGCGGTGCGCGCGGTCTGGCCCGAGGGCAAGCCGCTCTTTGCCCGGCTCTCCTGCCTCGACGGCACCGAGGGAAGCTGGGACATGGACGATACCGTGGCACTGGCCCTGGCGCTGAAGGCGGTGGGTGTGGATGTGATCGACTGCTCCTCGGGCGGGCTCACCGAAGAGACGCGGCGCAGCAACGTACCGCGCGGCATCGGTTTTCAGGTGCCCTTTGCCGAGGAGGTCCGGCGCCGGGCCGACATCTGTACGCAAGCGGTGGGCATCATCCTGACCCCCGAGCAGGCGGAAGAGATCGTCGCCAGCGGCAAGGCCGATCTGGTGGCGCTGGGACGCGAGGCGCTGCGCACGCCCTATTGGCCGGCGGAAGCGACCCGCGCGCTGGGACAGGAGGATTTCAGCGCCTGGCCGATGCAGCACCGCGACTGGCTTTCCCGGCGGCAGACGGTTCTGAACCGGCTGCTAAGCGAAGAAAACTGAAGGAGGAGACAGAAGATGATCACACGATTTGGTCTGCTGACCAAGAAACAGGGCCTGACCCCCGAGGAATTCAACGCCCACTGGTTCCGCACCCACGGCCCGATGGCGGCCAAGTTCCCCGGGCTGCGCGGCTACTGGCAGCATGCGGTGACCGACAAGGAGCAGTTCGGCATCAGCCACGCGCGCGGGCAGGACTGGGATCTGGACGGGTTCTCGGAGCTGCATTTCGACGACATGGACGCCATGATCGAAGCCGTCAGCGGCGAGATCTTCGCGCCGACGCTGGTGGACGAGACCGAGTTCCTCGAAGACGTGAAGCTGGTGGCCTGTGAAAAGCACAAGGTCGTTCCGATGGAGTTCGACAACGGCCCCTATCTCAAGCGCATGACGCTGCTCAAACGCCTGCCCGGCGTCAGCCCCGAGCAGTTCCGCAAGGAATGGCTGGAAACCCACGCCGATTTCGTGCGCCGCTGGCCGAATGTGCTGGGCTATCACCAGAACCTCGTGATCGACCGCTATCACGGCTCGCGCACCGAAAGCGCCAGCTATGACGCGGTGCCGGTGGACGGGATCGTCGAGTTCTGGTTCCGCGACAAGGACACGGCAGCCGAGCTTTACGCCAGCGACATCGTCACCGAGACGCAGGAACACGCCAAGGTGTTTCTCGACACGATCACCCCGTATTTCGTCGAGACGCGCACCATCGTCTGACCCTTTTCGGGCAAGCCGGGCCGCTTTCCCCCGCCGCGATCTCGCGGCGGTCCGGGAAAGGTCTGCCCGGCCCCCCGCCTGCCCTGCCGACACAAACTGTGCCGACGGGGCGGCGCGTTCCAGGTTGACAAATATTAGTCAATCGTGAATCATTTCGCGAATAACGACGAACTTGCGGAGGCTCCGCGAGGATGGGAACCGAAGGCCATCGCGCCCATGCGGCGGCCGGGTCGGGCGGAGACGCCCCGCCGGAGGAGGCAAGGCGATCGCGGTGATCGCACTGCCGGAACAGCTCGCGAAGAGCGCACAAGAACCCGGAGGGCGCGGCCCGCCGGACCAAGGAGGAGGATATTCAATGACACTCAAGACTGGCATTCGCCTGGCCACGATGGCGTCCGTGATCGCCCTGACCGCCGCAAGCGCGGCCCAGGCCCAGGACACCCGCAAGCTGCGGCTGCACTCGGCCTTCCCGACCACCACGCCGGTGATCGGCGACATCGTTCCGTGGATCGCGGACCGGGTCGAGAAACTGACCGGCGGCTCGCTGGAAGTGGACGTGTTCGAGCCGGGCGCGCTGGTGCCCAGCACCGATTACTTCGATGCGGTGTCGCAGGGCGCCGTGGACATGGCCTTCGGCACGCCCGGCTATGGTGCGGGGCTCGAACCCGCGATGACGATCTTCACCGCCGTGCCCTTTGGCCCGCAGGCGACCGAATTCATGGCCTGGATGCGCTACGGCGGCGGTCAGGAACTGCATGACGAGATCCTCGCCGATCTGAATCTCAAGGGCTTCGTCTGCACCCTGGGTGCACCCGAAACCGCCGGCTGGATGAAGAAGGACATCAACACCGTCGAGGATCTGGCCGGGCTCAAGCTGCGCTATTTCGGCCTTGGCGGGCGCGTGCTCGACAAGCTCGGCGCCTCGATCCAGCTCATCCCCGGCTCCGAGGTCTATGCGGCGCTGGAGCGCGGCGTGATTGACGGCGGCGAATACGCCAGCCCCTCGGTCGATGTGTCCGCCGGTCTCGATCAGGTGGCGAATTTCGCCTACTTCCCCGGCTGGCACCAGCAGGTCTCGGTCGACTCCCTGATCATCAACCTCGACACCTGGAACGCGCTCAGCGAACAGCAGCAGCTCGCCATCGAGACGACCTGCGGCGAAGCCACCCTGCGCACGCTGGCACGCGGCGCCGCCGATCAGCCCGCCGCCATCACCAAGCTGGAAGGCGAAGAGGGGCTTGAGATCAAGATGTGGTCCGACGAGATCCTCGACGCGCTGCGCGGCGCCTGGGACGAGGTCGCGGCCGAGGAAAGCGCCAAGAACACCAAGTTCGCCAAGGTGATGGAGTCCTACACAGCGTTCCGCGACGGCTATGCGAGCTGGCAGCAGCTTGGCTACCTGAAGCCCGTCGGCGACGAGTAATCCCGCCGGACGGACGGGTTTTGCCGCAGAGCCCCGCCGGGCTCTGCGGCGCCATAACAAGACACCGGCAGGTGCAACACCGAAACACTGGTCTGCACGCCCGGCGCGGCAGTGGGGAGGGGAAATGAACGTTTTGCTGAAGGTAAGCGAGGCCATCGACGCCTTGCTGAACGGCCTGTCAAAGCTGGCCGCCTATGCCCTGCTGGGGCTGATCGTCGTCGTGGTCTTCGACGTGCTGACACGGCGCTTCTTCCAGATGGGCTCGACCCAGCTTCAGGAAGCCGAGTGGCATCTGCACACGATCCTCATCATGCTGTTCCTGGGCACGACCTTTGTCCACAACCGCCATGTGCGGATCGACCTGATCCACGCGACCCTGAGCCCGCGCGGCAAGGCGCTGGTCGAGATCTTCGGTGTGCTCTTCCTGGTGCTGCCGTTCTGCGCGGTCACCGGCTATTTCGCGACCAAATTCGCCTACACCTCCTTCATCCGCAACGAGGTGTCGCAATCCATCGACGGGCTGCCCTTCCGCTGGGCGATCAAGTCGATGCTGCCGCTCGGGCTGTATCTGCTGGCGCTGGCCGGGATCAGCCGAGGCTGCCGTGCCATCGCGGCGCTGTCCGACCCGCACCGGGCGGACCTCGAGTCTACTGAAAGGGGCGGGCTGTGACGCTGTTCGTCGAGTATCTGCCGTTCTTCATGTTCGGCACCATGGCCGTTCTGCTGTTCACCGGCTTTCCCGTGGCCTTTGTGCTGGGCGGGGTCGGCGTGGCCTATGCGCTGATCGGCATCGCCCTGGGCGAGCTGATCCCGATCCAGCTTTATTCCATCACCCAGCGGATGTGGGCCGGCGCCGCCGAGAACCTGACGCTGACCACCGTGCCGCTGTTTGTCTTCATGGGGCTGGTGCTGGAAAAGGCGGGCGTCGCCAAGGACATGCTCAACAGCCTCAACCGCGCGCTGGAGCGGGTGCCGGGCGGGCTGGCACTGTCGGTGACGCTGCTGGGGATCATCCTCGCCGCCGCGACCGGCATCGTCGGCGCCTCGGTGGTGATGCTCAGCCTGCTGGCGCTGCCGGTGATGCTGGACAAGCGCTATTCGGTGGGGCTCGCCACCGGCACCATCGCCGCCTCGGGGACGCTGGGCATTCTCATCCCGCCGTCGATCATGCTGGTGATCATCGCCGACCTTCTGTCGCGCTCGGTGGGCACCATGTTCATGGCCGCCTTCGGCCCCGGCCTCATGCTGGGCATTCTCTATCTGCTTTATATCCTCGTGCTGAGCATTCTGTCGCCCAAGGCTGCCCCGCCCGCGCGGCGCGGCCCCTCGGAGACCGGCTGGGGGCAGCTCATCGTCACGCTTGCGGTCGGCCTGGTGCCTGCCTTCCTGCTGATCTTCTGCGTGCTGGGCTCGATCATCTTCGGCTGGGCCACGCCGACGGAATCCGCGGGCATCGGCGCGGCGGGGTCGCTGCTGCTGGCCTTCGTGGTGCGGCCGGGCATCTATGCCCTGCTCAGCTTTACCCGCTTCGCCATCGACGGCGCCGCCGCGAACGCGGTGAAAGGCGGCCTGCTGGCGCGCTTTGCCGCCGAGAACCGCGGCTGGTGGGGCACCACCCTGCTTGCCACCCGCGAATCCGCGCTGACCACCGGCATGATCTTCATGATCGTGGTCGCGGCCACCGCCTTTGCCCTCACCTTCCGGCTGCTGGGCGGCGAGCATCTGGTGACCGACATCGTCACCGCGATGGAGCTGACGCCCTGGCATCTGCTGATCATCGTGCTGGCGCTGGTGTTCCTGCTGGGGTTCTTCTTCGACTGGATCGAGATCACGCTGATCGTGCTGCCGGTGTTTTCGCCGATCATCCTGAACCTCGATTTCGGCGATCACGTCGCCCGTGCGGATCTGCCCTACTGGTTCGCGATCATGCTGGCGATCAACCTGCAAACCTCGTTCATGACGCCGCCGATGGGCCCCTCGCTGTTCTATCTCAAGGCCGTGGCGCCGCCGCAGGTGCGGCTGGGTCAGGTCTATAAGGGCATCATCCCCTTCGTCCTGTTGCAGCTCTTCGCGCTGGCGCTGGTGATGATGTTCCCGCAGATCGCGCTGTGGATTCCCCACGCCATGCTGCGCTAACGCGCACAGACAAAGACATGCGCCGGGGCGCCGCCGTCCGACACGGGCAGCGGCGCCCCGTTGCGTTTCGGACAGGCCGCAGAACCACGCCATGCAGGGGATTTGTCATGGCCGAATTGATTTGGATCAAGTTACCGGATGCGCGATTCCGATATTAGTTGCAAATGCAACTAATGGAGCCGAACAGATGAAGATCGAACGCATTCACCACGTCGCCTACCGCTGCAAGGACGCCAAGGAGACGGTCGAGTTCTACACCAAGATGCTGAACATGGATTTCGTGCTGGCCATCGCCGAGGACCAGGTTCCCTCGACCCACGAGCCCGATCCCTACATGCATCTCTTCCTCGATGCGGGCGACGGCAATATCCTCGCCTTCTTCGAGCTACCGACCAAGCCCGAGATGGGCCGGGACGAGAACACCCCGCCCTGGGTCCAGCACATCGCCTTCCAGGTAAAGGACCGCGACGCACTGCTGGAATACCGCGACCATCTGGAGAAGAACGGTGTCGAGGTGCTGGGCGTGACCGACCACACGATCTTTCACTCGATCTATTTCTTCGATCCCAACGGCCATCGCGTCGAACTGGCGGCGCCGGACCCGGATCAGGACAAGAACCTCGCCCGGCTCGATGCGGTCAAATGGGACATGCTCGAGGAATGGAGCCGCACCAAGCGCGCGCCGAAACACGCCGACTGGCTGCATGCCAAGGAATTCGAAGAAAGCTGACCCGCAACGCTGGGCTCTCTCTCGCAATTCGGTTCGGACATTGCAAAACCCCGGGGCGCACGGCATCGTGCGCCCCGACGCCTTTTTGATCCCTCGCACTTCCGGCGACCGGACCGAATACCAATGGAGAGCCCATGCGATACCACACCCCCTCAACTTTCGAAGATGCCGCGCGGCTTGCGGCAGAGGCATCGGGCATCACGCGGTTTCTGGCCGGCGGAACCGACGTTCTTGTCCAGATGCGCGCCGGCGCGGTCATCCCCGACGATCTGATCGACCTCAAGAAAATCCCCGGCGTCAGCGAGATCGCCCAGACCGAAGAAGGCGGCTGGCGCATCGGCATCGCGGTGCCGGGCGCGCGCCTCGGGGCACATGCGGGCCTCTGCGCCGACTGGCCCGGCGTGGTCGAGGGCATGGAGCTGGTCGGCTCCACCCAGGTCCAGGGCCGCGCCACGCTGACCGGCAACCTGTGCAACGGCTCTCCGGCCGCGGATTCGGTCCCCGGTCTGGTCGCCGCCGGCGCCACCGTCGAAATCTCCGGCCCCTCGGGCCTGCGCAGCGCGCCGGTCGAGGACATCCCGGCCGGCCCGGGCAAGACCACCCTGCAACCGGGCGAGGTCATCTCCGCCATCCTGCTGCCGCCGCGCGGCACAGCCGGCGGCGACGCCTATCAGCGCTTTATCCCGCGCACCGAGATGGACATCGCGGTCGTCGGCTGCGCCATCAGCCTGACCCTCGACGGCAACAGCATCGCCTCGGCGCGGGTGGCGCTGGGGGCCGTGGCGCCCACGGTTCTGCTGGTGCCCGAAGCGGCGGCGGCGATCACCGGCACCACGCTTGACGACGATGCGCTCGCGGCGCTCACCACGGCGGTCGAAGCCGCCTGCACCCCCATCAGCGACAAGCGCGGCACCGCCGAGTTCCGCACCGAAGTGGCCGGCGTTCTGGCCCGCCGCGTTGCCAAGATCGCCTATGCACGCGCGAAAGGAGCCGAGGCATGAGCAAGATCCACGTCACCACCACCGTCAATGGCGATCAGGTCGAATTTCTCGCCGATCCGCGCGAAAGCCTGCTCGACTGTCTGCGCGACCGTCTCGGCCTGACCGGCTCGAAAGAGGGCTGCGGCACCGGCGATTGCGGCGCCTGTTCCGTGCGGCTGGACGGCACGCTCGTCTGTTCCTGCCTGGTGCTGGGGGTCGAGGCCGAGGGCAAGACCGTCGAGACCATCGAGGGCATGGCCAACGGCAACGAGCTGCACCCGCTCCAGCGCAAGTTCGTGGAACATGCGGCGCTGCAATGCGGCTTCTGCACACCGGGCATCCTCGTCGCCGCCAAGGCGCTGCTGGAGCAGAACGACAATCCCACCGAAACCGAAATCCGGTACTGGCTGGCGGGCAACCTCTGCCGCTGCACCGGCTATGACAAGATCGTCCGCGCCGTGATGGATGCGGCGGCGGAACTGCGCGGGGAGGCTGCGTGATGGCGAAGGACGAATTTACCGAATTCAAGCTGGTCGGCACGCGCCCCGACCGTCCCGACGGGCTCGACAAGGTCACCGGCCGGGCGCGGTACGGCGCCGACATGTCGATGCCGGGCATGCTCTGGGCCGCGGTCGTGCGCTCGCCGCACGCCCATGCCCGTATCCTCCGGATCGACACATCCAAGGCCGAGGCGCTCGAGGGCGTCAAGGCCGTGGTCACCCGTGCCGATTTCCCCGAGGGGCTGACCGGCGAGGAATGGAACCTTCAGGAAAACACCATCGCCGGAGACAAGGCGCTCTATGACGGCCACGCCGTGGCCGCCGTCGCTGCGACCTCGGCGCTGCTGGCGCAGGATGCCGCGCGGCTGATCGAGGTGGATTACGAGGTGCTGCCGCATGTGATCGACGTCGATGACGCGATCAAGCCCGACGCCCCGGCGATCCGTCCGGGCGCCGCCGATGCCACCGTGCCCGAGGGCATGCCCGCCAATGTGGTGCGCTATATCGACTTCGGCCATGGCGATGTCGATGCCGGCTTTGCCGAGGCCGATCTGGTGATGGAGCGTTCCTACAAGACCGAGGCCACCCACCAGGGCTATATCGAGCCGCATGCCTGCGTCGGCCAGCTTGGCGCCGACGGCAAGGGCGAGATGTGGGTTTGCACGCAGGGCCAATGGTACATCCGCAAGATGTGCGCCGATGTGCTGGGACTGGAAACCGCGCAGCTCCGCGTGACCCCCTCCGAGATCGGCGGCGGCTTCGGCGGCAAGACCACCATCTTCATGGAACCGTTGTCGCTGGCGCTCTCGCGCAAGGCGGGCGGGCGCCCGGTCAAGCTGGTGATGACCCGCTCCGAGGTGCTGCGTGCCACCGGGCCGACCGCCTCCGCCTCGATGGATGTCAAGATCGGCATGACGAAGGACGGCACGATCACCGCCGCCCGGGCCGAGTTCCGCATGCAGGGCGGCGCCTTCCCCGGCGCGCCGGTGGACATGGCACTCTATTGCGCCTTTGCGCCCTACAAGCTGAAGAACGTCCATCACATCGGTTATGACGTGCTGGCCAACCGTCCGAAATGCGCCGCCTACCGCGCGCCGGGCTCGCCCATGGGCGCCTTCGCGGTGGAAAGCCTTGTCGATGAGATGTCCCGCGAACTGGGCCTCGATCCGCTCGACGTGCGCCTGACCAACGGCGTGCGCGAAGGCGACCGGGCAAGCTATGGCCCGACCTTCGGCTCCATCGGGCTGATCGAAACGCTCGAGGCCACCAAGGCGCACCCGAACCTTCTGGTGCCGCTCGGGCCGAACCAGGGCCGCGGCATCGCGGCGGGCTACTGGTTCAACCACAGCGGCGAAACCTCGGTCTCGATGGCGATCTCCGAGGACGGCAGCGCGCAGGTCTCGGTCGGCACGCCCGACATCGGCGGCAGCCGCGCCTCCATCGCGCTGATGGTCGCCGAGACGCTGGGCATTCCCTACGAGGATGTCCGGGTCAACGTGGTCGAGACCGGCTCGCTGGGGGTGAACGAACCGACCCATGGCAGCCGCGCCACCTTTGCCAGCGGCAAGGCCGCCGTGGTGGCGACCGGCCAGGCCATCAAGGAAATGTGCCGCCGCGCCGCCGCCGAATGGGGCATCGACGAGGACGCCGTGGAATGGGTGAACGGCGCGGCGCAGCCCGCCGGACCCAATGCCGGGAAATTCCCGCCGCTGACCATCCGGGAAATCGCCGGCAAGATGGGCGAGACCGGCGGTCCGATCTCGGGCCACCATGAAGGTCTGCCCGAAGGCGTCGGCGCCAGCTTCGGCTGCCATGTCGTGGATGTCGAGGTCGATCCCGAAACCGGCCACACCACCATCCTGCGCTATCTCGTGGTGCAGGACGCGGGCCGCGCGATCCATCCTTCCTATGTGGAAGGCCAGTATCAGGGCGGCGCGGTGCAGGGCATCGGCTGGGCGCTGAACGAGGAGTATATCTATGGCGAGGACGGGCGGCTGCAAAACGCCATCTTCCTCGATTACCGCGTGCCGGTCGCCTCGGATCTGCCGATGATCGACACGGTCATCGTCGAGGTGCCGAACCCGGGCCACCCGTTCGGGGTGCGCGGTGTGGGCGAAACCGGGATCACCCCGCCGCTGCCCGCCATCGCGAACGCCATCCAGGACGCCACCGGCCTGCGCATGACGCATCTGCCGATGACCCCGCCCAAGGTGCTGGCCGCGCTCAAGGCCGCCGGTCGGGGCTGAGCCCGTGGTCGCGGTCAACCTCTGGTCCAGCCTCACCCGCTTCACCGACGGGGCGCGGGTGGTCGAGCTGGAGGCGGCGACCGCCGGGCAGGTTCTGGACGGGCTGAAAGCGGCTTATCCCGGGCTCGCCCCGATCGTCGATGCCGGCGTGTCGGTGGTGATCGACGGCGAGATGGCCACCGGGCGGCACAGCCCGATAGGCCCCGAAAGCGAGGTCGTTCTCATGCAGCGGCTCAAGGGCGGCTGATCGCCGCCCCGACCGCCCGGGCACCCTTTGCCACAAGAAAGGCCCCGCAGCATGCTGCGGGGCCTTCGCCTGTATATCCCCTGCCCCGGAGAGATCAGGAATTGGCCCCCGCCATATGCCGGGCGGCGATATAGCCAAAGGTCAGCGCCGGGCCGAGCGTGATACCGCCGCCGGGATAGTTACCGCCCATGATCGAGGCCGCGTCGTTGCCCGCCGAGTACAGCCCGCCGATGGGCGCACCCTCGCCGTTCAGCACCTGGGCATATTCATTGGTCTTCAGCCCCGCGAAGGTGCCGAGATCGCCGACATAGAGCCGCACCGCATAGAACGGCCCCTTCCTCACCGGGGCCACGCAGGGGTTTGGCTTGTGCTGCGGATCGCCCAACGAACGGTTGTAGGCCGTCGAGCCCTTGCCGAACTCGGGATCCTCACCCTTGACCGCGTGC
Source organism: Salipiger pentaromativorans (assembly GCF_024721115.1). GTDB lineage: Bacteria > Pseudomonadota > Alphaproteobacteria > Rhodobacterales > Rhodobacteraceae > Salipiger > Salipiger pentaromativorans. The sequence goes on from NZ_JAMDHK010000020.1 coordinate 43,926, forward strand.
TTGTTGAACTCCGCCACGGTCTGTTCCATCTGCACCGGATCGGCGCCGATCTGACGGGCCAGATCCGCGATGGTCTTGCCCTGGATCAGATAGCCCGCCTTGATCAGCGGCTTGTAGGGCACCGGCGAGGGTTTGGCAAAGCCCAGCCCATATTTGCGGAAGGTCCGGTGATCGGCGATGAACCAGGCAGCAAGCTCGGCATCGGGGCCGCCCTCTTCCTGGCAGCGCTTGACCATGGCCTGGCAGAAATCGTGATAGCTCTGCGCCTCGTTGACGAACCGCTTGCCCGAACGGGTCACCGCGATCACGCCGGGTTTCGAGCGATCGACGAAATGCGGGAAGGTGCCCAGCAGCCCGTTGCCCATCGGCGGGCGCGACACCGGCACCCAGGCAGCGGAATTCGGCAGATCGGTCTTGACCGTCGCACCGACCGCCTCGCCCAGACGCAACCCGTCGCCGGTGTTGCCCGGCGGCGCCGGCGAGACATGCTCGTGTCCGCTGGGCGCATGCGGCATCAGCGCCTTGCGCCGCACCGCATCCTGCGGGAAGCCCCCGGCGGCCAGTACCACGCCTTTGCGCGCATGCACCTCGACCGGCCCGTCGGGGCGGTTCACGATGGCCCCGGTGACCCGGCCGCTGTCGTCGCGGATCAGCGATGTCACCGGCGAGGAGGTCCAGATCGGCACACCCTTGTCAAAGCAGGATTTCGCCAGCCGTGCGATCAGCGCATTGCCGTTCATCAGGCGCATGGACCGCCCGTGGAAGGTCACGTCCCGGACGAATTTCGCCACCAGCCCGGTGACGAACAGCGCCGAGATCGGCGAGCGCGTGACATTGAAGAAATGCAGCAGCTCCTTGCCGGACCCGATCATCATGCCCAGCACGGTGATCTCGCGCAGCGGCGGACGCAGCCGCTTGATCTCCTTCCCCAGCTCACGCCCGTCGAAGGGCCGCGCCACGATGGAGCGGCCGCCGTCGAGCCCGCCGGGCGCGGTCGGGTGATAATCCGAAAAGGTCGGCCCCAGATCGAATTGCAGCGCGGTCTGGCTTTCGAAGAAATCCACCGCCTTGGGACCGGCCTCCAGAAACGCCTCGACCTTGGCGGAATCGTAATGTTCCTTGGTCTCGTGCTTGAGATAGGTCCGCGCCTTCTCGACGCTGTCCTCGACCCCGGCACGCTTGCCGGGGGCGTTGTTCGGAATCCAGCTCCAGCCGCCCGACCGCGCGGTGGTGCCGCCGAAGACGGCTTCCTTTTCGGCGACGATCACCTTGAGGCCCCGGTGCACCGCCGAGACCGCCGAAGCAAGCCCCCCGGCACCCGAGCCGACCACCAGTACGTCCACGTCTTCCCGTTTCATCTCTTGCATCCTCATGCGGTCAGGTATCCGCCATCGACCGGCAGCAGCACGCCGGTCACATAGCTCGACGCCTCGGAGGCCAGGAACAGCACCGGGCCGATCAGCTCGGAAGGCTGGCCGGGCCGCCGCATCGGCGTATGCGCCATGAACCGCCCGATGGCGTCGGGGTTTTCGCGGGTGGCGGCGGTCATCGGCGTCTCGATCACCCCCGGCGCGATGGCATTCACGCGGATGCCGTGTTCCGACAGGTCATGCACCAGCGCGCGGGTCATCTGAAGCACCGCGCCCTTGGAGGCCGCATAGGCCACCAGGCCGGGGCCGCCGGAGACCGACATGATCGAGCCGAGATTGACGATCCGGCCCTTGCTCTCCTTGAGCTGCGGCAGGAAGGCGCGCACCATGTTCATGCAGCCGGTGGCGTTCACCTGCATCACCATGTCCCAGTCGGCCTCGAAGCTCTCGGTCTCCGGCGCGGTGCGCCGGATGATCCCGGCATTGTTCACCAGAATTGCGGTGTCGGCACCGAACTGCGCCCGGACCTCTTCGGCGACCGCCCCGCAAGAGGCCCGGTCGGCCACGTCGAGCACCAGAGCGATGGCCTCGCCGCCCGCCGCCACGATCTCGCGGGCGACCTCGGCCACCGCGTCTTTCTGAATGTCGCAAACCGCGACGCGCGCGCCCTGTTCGGCCAGCCCGAAGGCGATGGCCTTGCCATTGCCCTGCGCGGCGCCGGTCACCACCGCCACCTGCCCCTTGATCCCTAGCATGGTTCCTCCCTTTCCGGCCCGACACCCGATCCTCGGGCGCCTGCCGCTCAGTAATTCGGTAATTGCGAAGCGATTTGATCTTAACAAATCGTGACGCGATGCCAAGCGGAAACTTCCACAGCCTCTCCCGACCCTTCTTTCCAGGAACCTCCCGCAGCGGCCGTCACCGCCCGCAGGCGCGCCCTTCACCATGGGAAAACCCATTCCCCATTGCGAAATCCCATCACCGGGATCCGCGTCCTGACGGTGCGGCACAGCGGCCAGACCCTCCCCCCGAAGAGATCCGCCGCCGCGCGTGACACACCGCACAGCCCCGCCAAACGCGCTACCTTGCACGACAGAATCACTGTGGGCCCGCTTTCGCACTTGCACTATTAGCTTCAATGGTATTATTTGATAGCTAGTATGCGCAAATTCGGATGCCAACGGCCCTGTTGGTAAAGAGAAGAGGATCAGAATGGCTTCCGAGACCGAAAACAGACGGGCACAGCATTCCAGCAGTCCGCTGACACCGCGCGTATGTGAAATGCTGGTCGCGCTGGAGCGGCACCGAAACATGGGCGAGACGGCGACCGAACTGGGCGTGCTGCAATCGGTCCTGTCGCGGCAACTCGCCGGGATCGAGAAAAGCCTGGGCGTCAGCCTCTTCGCCCGCACCACCCGGTCGATGGAACCGACCAACGAGGGCCTGGTGCTGGTCCGGCAGGCGGCGCAGATCCTTGCCAGCCTCGACCGGGTGACCGAAGAGCTGGACGCCATCGGGCGCGGCAGCACCGGGCTGATCCGCCTCGGCATCGCCTCGGTGGCCGCCGCCGTTCTGGCGCCGCAGGCCATCGCGGTGTTCCAGAAGGCAAACCCCGGTGTCACCTTCTCGATCCGCGACGACACCAGCGACCGGCTGATCAACGATCTGACGATGGGGCATCTCGATGCCGCCATCCTGCGCCTGCCCGCCGAGGGGCATTTCCAGCTCGACGCGACCGAGCTCTACGACGAACCCATCCGCATCGTCGCACGCGGCGGCCATCCGCTGGCCGATGTCGCCGATCTGAGCCTGGCGCATCTGGCAAAATATCAATGGATCCTGCCGACCGCGGAGTTTACCGCCCGCAAGCAGATCGAGGCGCAATTCTACAAGGACGGGCTGCGGTTCGAGGCCGGTGTCCTGGAAACCCTGTCGGTGCCGCTGATCATCGGCCTTGTCAGCGCGACGGATGCGGTGACGCCGCTGGCCGACAGCCTCGCCCGGCGCTGCGAGATCACCGAGGGGTTCACCACCCTGGCCATCGACTGCCCGCTGACGCTCGAACCCGTCAGCATGGTCTGGCGCAAGGAGAGCTATCTCTCCCCTGCCCTTACCAACTTTATGAAAACACTTGAGAAAACGGCGAAGCTCATCAGCCGCTCGCCGGAAACCGTTGTGCGCAATTCGACGGCTGGGCAGCTTCGAAGGCACGGCTAGACCATTCATCGGGAGGAGAAACATATGTCAGAGAGGAAATGCGCCGCGGTGACGGGCGCCGGGCACGGCAACGGGCGCGCCATCGCGCTGGGTCTGGCGCGGGCGGGCTGGGCCGTCGCGGTTCTGGATGTCGATGCCGAAGCTGCGGAAGAGAGCGCGGCGGATATTCGCGCCGAGGGGCGCGACGCGCGCGCCTATCGCTGCGACGTTTCCGATCTGGCCGCCTGCGAACAGGTGGCCCGGGCGATTGCCGCCGATCTCGGCGAGATCGCGGCCTTGGTGAACAATGCCGGCATCGTGCGGCGCGGCGGGATCGCCGACGAGGCTCTTTACGACAGCCTCGACGCCACCTTCGCGGTCAATGTCACCGGCATGATCAACACCACCCGCGCCTTCCTGCCCGCGCTGCGCAGCACCAGGGGCTCCATCGTCAACATCGCTTCGGTGGCCTCCTTCATCGCCACCCCGAACAACGTGGCCTACAACGCCTCGAAAGGCGCGGTGAAGCAATTCACCCAGGGGCTCGCGCTGGATCTGGCCCCCGAGGGCATCCGCGCCAATGCCATCGCCCCTGGGATCATCGAGACACGGATGACCCAGGACACGCGCAAGGACGCGGACAAGCTCGGCTATTTCCTGCAACGCGTGCCGATGCGCCGCGTCGGCAAGCCCGAAGAGCTGGTCGGCGCCATCGAATACCTGGTCTCGGATGCGGCAAGCTACGTGACCGGGGCCACCCTGCCGATCGACGGCGGGTTCCTGGCCGGCTGAACCGGCCACGGCCCCTCTGGGGCAAGACAGTCACACATTGGGAGGACCAACCATGATTCAGCGTCTTAGCTGTCTCCAGCGGCGTGCCGACATCTCGCGCCCGCAGTTTTCGCAACATTGGCGCGACATCCACGCGCCGCTGGCCGCCAAGGTGCCGGGGCTTCTGCGCTATCAGCAGAACCATGTGATCGACACCAGCCAGATGGTCAAACACACGCGCGGCGGCTCCGAAGTGGACGGGTTCGCGCAGCTCTGGTTCGCCGATGAAGCGGCGATGAAGGAGGCCAGCAGCACCCCGGAATACCGCGCGGCCTTTGGCGATCTGCCCGAATTCACCGGCGCCATGTCGCAATATGCGGTCGAAACCAATCCGGTGATGGAGAAATCCCTGACCGGCAAGGGCGTCAAGCGCATGACCCTGCTCTACGGCAAGGAGGGCATGAGCGAAAAGGACTTCCGCTTTCACTGGTTCGACGAACACGCGGCGATGGTGATGGAATTCCCCGGGCTGCGCGGCTATCTCCAGCACCTGATCGTCGCCAACCTGCCGCTGCCCGCGGGTCCGGTGACAGACGCCGGCATTCACTGCACCGGCATCCTGGAAATGTGGTTCGACGACAAGGAGTCGATGGAGGCGGCCTTTGCCTCGCCGCAGGCGAAATCCACCGTCGCGCATGGCGACGTCTTCCTGCGCGCGGCGACCACCTACATGGTCGAGGAAATCGAAGTGATCTGACCCCGGATCACCCTTTTCACCAACTTCCGAGGCCCCGGCCTCACCCCCTTCACCCGCGGGTGCCGCCCAAAGGCACCCGCCAGCGGAGCTTTTGCCATGACCCAGAAGACCCTCGGCGATTTCCCCATCGCCCAACGCTGGGCGCCACGCACCCCCGGCGCGATCCAGCTCTATTCCTTTCCCACGCCCAACGGCGTCAAGGTGTCCGCCATGCTCGAGGAATGCGGGCTGCCCTATGACGCGCATACCGTGAAGCTCTCGGAAGCGGGGTCGCCCGAATTCAAGACCCTCAATATCAACGGCAAGATCCCGGCGATCATCGACCCGGACGGGCCCGGCGGCGGCGCCTTCGGCCTGTGGGAATCCGGCGCGATCCTGATCTATCTGGCCGAAAAGACAGGCCGCTTCCTGCCCGACGATCTCGCGCAGCGCTACGAGACGATCCAGTGGGTCATGTTCCAGATGGCGGGCATCGGGCCGATGTTCGGCCAATACGCCTTCTTCCTGCGCGGCGGCGGCGCCGAGATGACAGACCCTCTCCCCCGCGAGCGCTATTTCAACGAGACGGTGCGCCTGCTCAACGTGCTGGAAAGGCGCCTGGCGGATCGCCCCAACATCATGGGCGAAGACTTCACCATCGCCGATCTGGCGAATTTCCCCTGGGTGCGCACCGCGCGGGATTATTTCAACGAAGACGACGCGCTCGGCCTGAGCAAGCTGCCCCATGTGATGGGCTGGCTCGACCGCTGCCTCGCGCGCCCCACCGTCCAGCGCAGCCTGAACCAGCCGCCCCGCGAATAACCGGGGCGACACCCGTAGCGCCGCCCCTGCCGGGCCGCGCTACGGGGCGACCGGAAAGGCCCGTGCCGATGGCCGGGCCTCGAAGGCCGCATGCCATTCCGCCAGCGCCGGCGCTCGCTGCCGCCAGGCAAGCTCGGGAAAGCGCAGGTCGTAGAAGGTCAGCACCGTGCCCGCCGCAATCGCCCCGAGCCCAAGCGGCGCCGGGCGCAGCTCGGGCAGGGTCTCGTCGAGCCATCGCAGACCCGCATCGACCTTGACCGCGAACCCGTCCATCCAGTCCCGACTGCGCAACGGCTCCGGGCGCAGGATCTCGAAACGCCACTGGACCGTGACCTCCGCCAGCCCGTTCGCCACCGCGTGACGTTTCAGCTCGTCACGCCGCGCCCGGCCGCTCCGGGGCACCAGATGCCCGCCGCCGGCCAGATCGTCGAGATAGTCGCAGATGGCGGTGGAATCGATCAGCATCTCGCCGTCGTCGGTTTCCAGCGCCGGAATGCGCAGCAGCGGATTGACCGCGCTGAACGCGGGGCTTGGCGCGTCGATGCGCACCATCGTGGGCACCAGTTCGATGCGCTCGCTCAACCCCAGCTCATGCGCCGCGATCATCACCTTGCGCAGAAACGGCGATGTGATCATGCCATAGATCTTCATGTCGGCAGGCTCCCTCCAAGGATGGCGGAGCACGGCCGCGCCCCGCACGGGTTTGCCCGGCCCGCCGGGGCCGGGCATGGGCACAGGCGTCAGACAATGCGCCGCGTGCGCACCAGAAACGGGGTGATCTCGCTCAGGAAATCGCGGGCATGGGCCAGCGTCTCGGCGACGATTTCGGTCGCATGGGTCTCGGCGGCCTTTTCCTCGCTCGGGAACCAGATCTGCACGATCCCGTCCACCGGCACCTCGTCATAGGTCGCGCTTTGCGCGGTGGTCGTATGAAACCGGTCGATGACGAGATTCTGGTTGTAACCCAGAACGTTCGGCCATTTGTGCATCATCTCGGCATGCACCTCGAGCCATTCGCGGCGGAAAGCCTCGTCGCTCATCCCCGGCTTGCGCTTGATCAGCGACATGCGGCTGACAACCGGCCCCTCGGGAAGCTGCGCGGGGATCACCGCGTGCTGCTCGCAGACCACCAGATGCATATCCTCGAGAAACAGCGACAGGTCGTCCTTGGCCTCTTCGCCCGAAGCCGTGGCAAAGGCCGCCCGCATGCTCTCCAGATCGTCGAAATGCAGCTCCGAAAGCCCGTCGAGTTCCCAGGGGCCGAGGATCGCGTGATCGCCGCGCTCGACAACCGTGTGATGGAAATAGGCTTTCAGATTGGGCAGCGCGGTGGCAAGCGGGCCATGCACGTCGCGCCAATAGGCATCGAACGCCTCGGGGGTCATCTTGGGGCTGCGCTTGAGCAGGCCGAAACGGGTGATCATGGTAGGTCTCCTTTGGGTTGGCAGGGACCGGCAGGCAAGGCTCTCCCGCGGCGCGAAACGCGCCGTCGCAACAGCCTTTGTGCCGGTGGGTGGGAAAGGCGGGCGGGGCGGGCGCATGGCCGCCCCGCCCCGGCGGCTAGCGCAGCGCCGCGGGCAGATGCAGCACGATCTGCGGCAGCGCGACCACCAGGATCAGCGCGATCACCTGGATCGCCACGAAGGGCAGGATGCCCCGGTAAATCGTGCCGATGGGAATGCTCGTATCCACCCCGCGCAGGTAGAACAGCGCGTAGCCGAAGGGCGGGGTCAGGAACGAGGTTTGCAGGTTCACCGCAAGCGCGATGGCGAACCACAGCGTGACATCGCTGGCCGGCAGGCCGAAATCGAGCCGCGCGACAATGGGCATCACGATGGGGATGACCACCAGCGTGATCTCGATCCAGTCGAGGAAGAACCCCAGCACAAAGATCAGCGCCATCACCACCGCCAGCGTCACATAGGGGCTGACATCGCCGAAATGGAACAGATCGGCGATCATCGCATCGCCGCCCAGCTTGCGGAACACCAGGCTGAACACCGTGGCGCCGATCATCACGAAGGACACCATGCCGGTGGTCTTGGTGGTCTCGAACACCGCCCGGCGCAGCGTCGCAAAGGACAGCTTGCCCGAGACGAAAGCCAGCAGCGTCGCGCCAAAGGCCCCGATGGCGGCGGATTCGGTCGGTGTCGCGACCCCGGCGATGATGGTGCCCAGCACCGACAGGATCAGCAGCATCGGCGCCACCAGATCCAGCAGCAGCGACAGCACCGCTTTCCACGCCGGCACCGGATCGGCCTGCGGCGGCGGCGGCATCCGCTTGGGCGAGAAGATCGCCACCAGGATGATATAGAGGAAATACATCCCCGCCAGCAGCAGCCCGGGATAGACCGCGCCCATGAACAGATCACCGATCGGCACCCGAAGCTGGTCGCCCAGGATGATCAGCATGATCGAGGGCGGGATGAGAATGCCCAGCGTGCCCGAGGCCGCCACGATGCCGGTGGCCATGCGCATGTCGTAGCCGGCCTTTTTCATCGCCGGCAGCGACATCATCCCCATCAGCACCACCGAGGCGCCGATGATCCCGGTTGAGGCGGCCATCACCACGCCGATCACCGCAACCGCAAAGGCATAGCCTCCGGGCAGCCGCCCCGCCAGCGCCGCCAGTGACCGCATCAGCCGCTCGGCGATGCCCGAGCTTTCCAGCATCAGCCCCATGTAGATGAACAGCGGGATCGCGGCGAGCAGCCAGTTGGTCAGCGTCCCCGAATAGATCCGCTGCACCCCCATGGAGAGGAACACCATGGGCACGTCGGCGAAGACCGCGAAAAGGATGCCGACCCCCGCAAGCGAGAACCCGACGGGGTAGCCGCTGAACAGCAGCAGGATCAGCGCGACGAGCATCCCGCCGGGCCAGAGAAAATCAGCTATCATGATGTGTTTCGATCTCGTGGAACGTGTTTTGGCGCAGTTCGCGCAGCGTGGTGATCATGCGGACGATGCCGGCGAGGCCCAGCAGTGCGAAAGACACCGGCACTGCCCCCTTGATCAGCCAATGCGCCTCGAGCCCGCCCTGGGTCGATCCCTCGCCCGTGCGCCAGGCGATCCCGGCAAAGCGGCTGCCGTACCAGATGCAGAGCGCGCAGAGCGGCAGCAGCAGGAACAGGTCTCCGAACAGCGAGATCAGCGCCCGCGCCCGCGGCGAGAAATGCAGCGCAAGGAAATCGACGGTGACGTGGCGGTCTTCGAAAAACGCCCAGACGCCGCCGAACAGCACGATCAGCGCAAAGGAATACCATTGCAGGTCGAGCAGGCTGTTGACCGTGAGTGCCGAGCCGAGGATCGGCAGCTCGCCCTCCCAGTCGATGAGGGTCGACCAGCCCATGATTGCGGCGATCACCGACAGAAGGATGGTCAGCACAAGCGGCAGGATCAGCCAGGATGCGATCTTGCCGGGCAGGCACAGCAGGCTGCGGGCAAGCGCGAGGATACGAAGTGTCATGGAGTCAGATGGCGCCATTCCGGCCCCTCCCTGATGGATGGTGCAGAGACGTGTGGGCGGGCGCCGTCTCGGGCGCCCGCCGGCGCGGCGTCAGTCCTTGCGCGGCGGGATCGCCTGCAACTCGGCCCATTCGCCGACCGTATCGACATAATTGCGGATCGACGCCAGCGCCTCGGCGAAAAGCGGGTCCTTGGCGGCCTCCTCCTCGAGCACCTCGTCCGAGGCCACGCGCAGATCCTGCAACACCTCGTCGGGGAACCGGCGAATCTCCACCCCGGCCTCGCGAATCTGGGCGATGGCCCCGGCCTGCGCATTCACCATATCCGCCAGATTGAACGCGATATTCGCCAGGCAGGCTTCTTCCAGGATCGTCTGGTTCTTCTCGCCCATGCGGTTCCAGACATCGCCGTTCACGATGATGGAATTCCAGGTCGCGACCTGATGCCAGCCGGGGAAGTAGTAATATTTGGCCACATCCTGGAACCCCATCCCGACATCGAGCTGCGGCGTGCCGAACTCGGTGGCATCCAGCCGCCCGGTTTCAAGCCCGAGATAGATCTCGCCCGGCGGAATCGCCTGGGTGTTGGCGCCGAGCTTGGCCAGAACCTTGCCGCCCAGCCCGGCAAAGCGGATGTTCATCCCCCTGAAGTCTTCGACCGTGTTGATTTCCTTGTTGAACCAGCCCCCGGCCTCCGAAATCGGCACATGGCAGGGCAGGTAATGCACATTGAACGGGTCATAGGCTTTCTGGATGATCTCCTTGCCGCCGCCGTAGAACATCCAGGCCAGCGTCACATCCGGCGACGGGCCGAAGGGCATCGCCGCGATGATCGAGGCGACGGGGATCTGCGAGGCCCAGTAACCGGCCCAGTCATAGCCCATGTCGAGCGCGCCGGAGCTGACCGCGCCGAACAGCTCGTAGGGCGGCACGAAGGCGCCCGGCTCATGCACCTCGACCCGGATGTCGCCGCCCGACATCAGCGACACGCGCTCGGCCCAATGCACCGGGCTCGGCCCGATGGAGGGCGCCTGAAGGTTGACGAATGTCTGTAGCGTGTAAGTCTCGGCATGCGCGGCGGCGGCCGACAATACGGCTGCGGCCGCGAAAGCGGCAAAATGGTTCATCCTGATGTCCTCCCTGGGGTTGGAGGTTCGGGCCCTCCCGCCCTCCTCCGGTCCATTGTGATCGCTCTCGGCATCAACTGATAGCCTGAAAGCAATATATTGATAGCATCAGTGAACATAGCTGGCAAGTGGCGGCATGCACCGAATGCGCCCCCCGGTCAGAAAAACCGCCCCTCCGCAAACCCGCGCGACCAAAACCGAAAAGGGCAGAGACGCCACGCGCCCTGCCCCTCTCGATTTCGATTTCCCAAAGAAACGCCCCCCGCATCCCGGCGCCGGACGGCGCCACCGCATCAGAGGGGCAAGATTGGCGCGCGACCACCCCGCAGGGGCGGCCGCGCGACGGCGTTCAGGCGAAGGTCACGCCGTTCTCCGCCATCGGCAGCACCGTCACCAGCCTGCCCCCCGGCAGCGCCGCGATGGCATTGGCCAACGCCGGGCCCGCGGGCGGAACCGCCGGTTCGCCCACCCCGGTGGGCGCCGCCGCCGAAGGCACGATGACCACCTCGATGGCCTTGATGTCGGAGATGCGCAGCGGCTCGTAATCGGGGAAGTTCACCTGCTGCACCTCCCCGCCCTCGAAGGTCACCGCATTGCGCATCACCGCGCCAAGCCCGTAGCCGATGCCGCTTTCCATCTGCGCCTTCACCACATCCGGGTTGACCGCCAGGCCGCAATCCACGGCACAGACCACCCGCTCGATCTGGATCCGCCCGTCGCTCTGCGAGATCTCGACCACCTCGGCGACATAGGTCTCGAAGGACTTGTGCGCCGCGATCCCGCGCGCGCGCCCCTCGGGCAACGGGTCGTCCCAGCCGGCGGCCTCGGCCGCCGCCCGCAACACCCCGGCCATGCGCCTCTGATCCGGGGCGTCGCCGGTCAGATGCTTCAGCCGGAACGCCAGCGGATCCTCTCCGGCGGCGCGCGCCGCCTGATCCATCATCGTCTCCATCACATAGCCGGTGTGGTTATGCCCGACCGAACGCCACCACAGCACCGTGCTGAGCGGCGCGCTGTCGGTGAGCCCGACAAACATCCCGCCGATGCGATACGGCGTGTCCCGCGTGCCCTCGACCGAGGTCGGATCGACCCCGCCTTCCTGCACCATGCCGCCTTCAAAGGGCGTGCCCTTGATGATCGACTCGCCCGCGACGCGGTGATCCCAGCCGGCAATGGCCCCGCTCTCGTCGAGACCGATACGCACCTTATGCGCCACCGCCGGGCGATAATAACCGCCGCGCACATCGTCCTCGCGCGAGAACACCAGCTTTACCGGGCGGGACCGGTCGGTCAGCGCAAAGGCTTGCGCCGCCTCCACGGGATAATCCGCATCGGTGTTCGACCGGCGCCCAAAGGAGCCGCCGGCGAACATCGTGTTGATGCGCACCTTGCCCGGCTCGAGCCCCAGCGCCCCCGCCACCATCGCCTGCACCAGCGTCTGGAACTGGCAGCCATCGTGCAGGATCACCCCGCCATCCGCCGTCGGTTCGATGGTGCAGTTGACCGGCTCCATGGGCGCATGGGCAAGGTTCGGAAAGAAGAACTCCGCCTCCACCTGCCTCGGCGCGCCCGCCACCGCAGCGGCGATCTCGGTCATGGGCCGGTCGGCCCGCGCCTCATAGGCGGGTGCCGCGCTCACCATCGCCGACAGCTCGGCGCGCAGATCGGCCTGACTGCGCGCCTCGGCGCCGGACAGGTCCCACTCGGCGGCGATCGCTTCGCGCGCCTGGAACGCCGCCCAGGTATGCTCGGCAAAGACGACAACCCCGCCGACGCCCTCTTTCGCCTCGATGAAGCCCGGCACGGCAGCGGCCGCCGCCGCATCGAACCCGGTCAGCACCGCGCCCTTGCGCGGCGGGCGCAGGATCACCGCCACCATCTGGTTCGGCAGGTGAACGTCCATGCCATATTGCGCGCTGCCGTCGATCTTGGCGGGCGTGTCGGTCCGGCGCAGGTCCGGGTTGCCGATCAGCCGGAACTGCGCCGGATCCTTCAGCGGCGGATCCTCCGGCAGCACCATCGCGCTGGCGGTCTCGACAAACGCGCCCATGCCCTCCGACCGGCCATGCCCGGAAATCGTGCCGTTCTCGAGCGTCAGCTCCGCCACCGGCACCGCCCAGTCCTGCGCGGCCGCCTGCAACAGAACCGCGCGCGCAGCGGCCCCCGCCTTGCGGTATTGCAGGAAGGAATTGGACAGCGCGGTCGACCCGCCGGTAAGCTGCACGCCAAAGAGCGTATTGGCGTAATGTTCATTGTCCGCCGGCGCGAACTCCACCCGGATGCCCGACAGATCGCTGCCCAGCTCCTCGGCCACCAGCGTCGGCAGCCCGGTCGCGGGCCCCTGCCCCATCTCCAGATGTTTGACGAGCACCGTCACGCGGCCCGTCGTGTCGATGCGCACGAAAGGCGTGAAATCGCGCGTCTTGGCCTGCACCCCGAACGCCAGCGCGCCTCGAGCATCGACCCCGATCACCAGCCCCGACGCGGCGGCGCCGGCAAGAAACCCTCTGCGGGAGGTTTTGACACTCATCTCACGCCTCCAGAATTTCGGCGGCGCGCAGGATGGCGCCGCGTATACGCTGATAGGTCGCGCAGCGGCAGGCATTGCCCCACATCTGCGCGTCGATCTCTTCCACCGAGGGCGACCGGGTTTCGGTCAGCAGCCCCACGGCCTGCATGATCTGGCCGGACTGGCAATAGCCGCATTGCACGACATCCAGCTCGCGCCAGGCCTGCCGCACGGCTTCGGCCACCTCGCCGCCGACCTGCTCGATGGTGGTCACCTCGCTGTCGCCGACATCCTCGATCATGGTCTGGCACGACCGCACCGGCATGCCGTCCAGATGCACGGTGCAGGCACCGCAGGCGGCAACGCCGCAGCCGAATTTCGTGCCCGTCAGCCGAAGCGTGTCGCGCAGCACCCACAGCAGCGGGGTGCCGGGCGCGGCCTCGACCTCCGACATGGTTCCATTGATCTTGAGCTTGATAGACATGTTCAGGGCTCCTCCTCCCCAGATCTTGCGTATCGGTGAAAATCGCCGGGCCCCGCCCGGGCCCGGCGGCAGCGCTCAGTTGAGCCGTGCGATTGCGGCCATGGTCAGGGTCGCGGGGCCCAGCGGCGGCCGCGGCGGCACATGGTGAACGCCGCTTTGCGCCGCGAAGGCCGCCACCTGTCCGCTCTCGAGCAGCCCGGTCAGCGCGGCATCGGCCGCCTGACGCAGCGCATCCTGGCGCGCCAGCACCGCAAAGCCGAGATTGATGCCCAGCGGATGCCGCCAGCTTCCCAGCCGCAGCCCCGTCACCGAGTTCTGCCGCCGATGGAAATCATAGGCCCCGACCTCGATCAGCGCGGCATCGGCAAGCCCGGTCTCCATCCGCCACAGAAAGCCGGCGCCCGGCGGCTCGGCCTGGGCATCGGCGCGAAGGTCCGGCGGCGCGCTCATCCGCACCACGAGCTGCGCGAGCGTGTTGCCCTGATACGCGAGCCGCAGCCCGCCGAGATCGCCCAGCCCGGCCGGATCCCGCTCGCCCGCCGAGGGCGCCAGAACCAGCCCCATCTCGGCCCGCCGGTAAGGCGCGGTCACCGCGATGGGCTCAAGCGCGATCCGGTTGCGCCGATACCACTGATCCGGCTGGCCGAGCCATTCCGGCATCTGCCCGAAAGGCACAGACGGTGCGCCGACCGCGCTTTCCAGCAGCGGATGCGCCGGCACCAGATCGCACAGGCCGTAGCTCATCAGCGCCGCGGCCTCGGCGCGCGGATCGGTGCCGCCTTCCGCCTCGTACCATGCGGCGGCAAACCGCAGGTTCAGCGCCTCCGCCAGCGCCCGCGACACCAGATAGTCGAGCCCGACACCGCCATCGTGCCGCCAGCCCGACATCGCTCCGCCATTGCGCGCCAGACAGACCGTCAGCACCCCCGGCGCCACCGTCTCCAGCGCTGCGGCGCCCTCCTCTTCCGGCACCGCCTCGTCTCCGGCCAGCGCCGCGCGCGCCGCCTCCGGCATGTCGCGGCTGCCGGCCTGGGTGGTGACATAGGCCCAGAGCGCCTCGATGTCGCCGGGCCGCAGCACATCGCCCCAGCTCGGCATCCGCCCCTTGCCATCGGTGACCGACGACCGGAACCGCCCGAACTCCTCGGCCGGGAACTTGCGCAGATCGAACGAGGAATTGCCCGAATTCCGCATCTGCGCCCCGTGGCAGCGCGAACACATCCGCGAATAGCGCGACTTGCCCTTCGCAACCAGCTCATCGACGGACAGATCCTGCGCCATGGCCGGCGCTCCGAAAAGCGCCAGCAGGGCGGCCAGCCCAAGCAGAAGACCCCGGACCATCAGCGCGCCTCGGGCAGGGCAAAGGTCCAGATATTCGCGCCCGCGGGCACGTTCGACAGCCGCTCGTCGCCGGAATAGAGCTCATAGGCCGCACCGCCGCCATTGCCGACGGTCACATATTGCCGCCCGTCCTTCTCCCAGGTGATCGGCTGACCGTTCACCGCCGAGCCGGTCTGATAGGACCACAGGGTTTCCCCCGTCGCGGCATCCAGCGCGGCAAACTCCCCGGTGGTCTCGCCGGTAAAGACCAGCCCTCCGGCGGTGCTCAGCAGACCGCTCCAACGCGGCGTTTCGGCGGGCTTGATCCAGGCCACTTCGCCCGTCATCGGGTCGATCGCGACGGTATCGCCGTTATGGCCGTCCTCGGGCAGATGAAAGGCCATCTCCACCCCGAGATACATGGTGCCCGCGATATATTCGGGCTCCACCGGCTTGGAGGTCATCGGAAAGATCAGCGTGTTGATATAGACCAGATTGTCCTGCGGGTTGTAGGACATCGGCGCATAGTTCTTGCCGCCAAGGCTGCCCGGCGCGTAATCGGCCTCTTCACCGGCGACCACCTTGTCATAGACATCCGTCACGATGGGCCGCCCGGTCTCCAGGTCGATGCCGGTGGCCCAGGTCACCTGCCCGTCCCCGGTCTGGAACGGGTTCGCCGCCAGCAGCGTCCCGTCGGTGCGGTCGAGCACATAGAGAAAGCCGTTCTTGTTGGCGTGCATCAGCACCTTCTGCCCGTCGATGTCGGCCAGAACCATCTCGTTCATCGCGTCGTAATCGAACGGATCGTGCGGCGAGAACTGGTAATGCCACTTGATCGCCCCGGTCTTGGGATCGAGCGCCAGAACCGAGGAGGTATAGAGGTTGTCGCCCGGACGCACCGAGGCGTTATAGGGCGTCGCGTTGCCCGTCCCGATATACAGCGTGTGCAGCTCCGGGTCGAAGGATCCGGTGATCCAGCCGCCGCCGCCGCCGTGTTTCCAGGCGTCGCCGCCGCCCTCCCAGGTTTCGTGGCCCGGCTCGCCCGGCCCCGGAATCGTGTAGGTGCGCCACAGCCGCTCACCGGTCTTGGCATCATAGCCGTCGATATAGCCGCGAATGCCGTAATCGCCCCCCGCCACCGGCAGGATCACCACGCCATCGGCAATCTGGGGCGCCGCAGTGAAGTTGTAACCGAGCTTGTAATCCTCGGATTTCGCTCGCCAAATCTCGTCTCCGGTGGCCAGATCCAGCGCCACCACATGGGCGTCGGGCGTGCCCCGGAACAGCATGCCCTCATAGATCGCCGCCCCCCGGTTATGCACACCGCAGCACAGAACCCGCGTCGCCTCGGTCGGATAATAGGTGAAGCTCTTCCAGAGCTGCCGCCCGGTGACCGCGTCGATGGCCACCGTCGCATCATGGGTCGTCACATAGAGGATGCCGTCATGCAGCAGCGGAAAGGTCTCGTTCGAGAACTCGTTGGCCAGGCTCAGGGTCCAGGCCGGCGCCAGCGCCGCGACCGTCTCGGTATTGATCTGGTCGAGCGTGCTGTAACGCTGCTGCCCATAGCCCATGCCATAGGTCAGGATCTGGTCCGTGGTCGCCGCATCCCGCGCGAGATCGTCGGCGCTCTGGGCGCAGACCGGCCCCGCGAGGGCCGCCAGCGTCACGGCAACGGCCAGTCGCTTGAATGGTTGCATGAATTCCTCCCATGTCAGTCGGAGCTTTGGCTAGGCCGCTCCTGGTCAATGGACCGCCTCGGCATCGGGCACGGGAAAGCCGGCTGCCTTCGGATCGAAGGCATGCGCTGTCACCACGAATGTCGTATCCGTCACGCCGTCTCCTCCAGACCGCGGCTTCTGCCGCCTGCGTGACACGCCTCCGCTGGCTCAATCGCTTGCGCCGGACTTTTCTCCTCCCGAACGACGACGGCTCCGGTCGTTCACTCGCTTGATTCTTATCATTTGAGCAATGTCTTGTTAGCAGTCACGCAAATATCAGGCAAGACGCTTGTTCACTCGCCCGCGCGCGTCGCGGTCAGCCCCCTGCCCCGCCCTCTCGCGCCCAACGCCGGCCCCGAGCCTTTACATCTGTAAAGCGCGCCGCGGATCGGCTTGGGCAAGCCCCGTGACGGAGCCGAAATCAGACCCTGTTCCGGCAAAAAACCTTGACTTGAGGTGGCAAATCACGGCCACTGACCTCAAGTGGCGCGAAAAAGCCCACATTTCAAATTTTGAGGCAACCAGATGATTCCAGTGACACCCATCGCGGCAGAGCGCCCCTCGGCGCTGGCGACCGACATTTCCGAGCGGCTGAACACCGCGATCCGCGAACATCTCCTTTCGGCCTTCGCCCCCGACAACACCAAGACGCTGCGCCGCTTCTCCGCCCCCGAAGCGGCCGAGCTGCTGGGCGTCTCCGGCCAGTTCATGCGCAAGATGCACGCCGAAGGCACCCTCCCCGAACCCGGCGAAAGCCGTGGCGGGCGGCGCTATTACACCGCGCAGGAACTCTGGGATGCGCGCGGCATCCTCGAACAATCCTCCCGCAAGAAGGGCCGCTACGTCCCCCGCCGCAGCGACGGCGAAAAGCTCCAGGTCTGGCAGCTCATGAACTTCAAGGGCGGCTCCAGCAAAAGCACCACCTGCGTTCACCTCGCCCATTTCTTCGCGCTCCGGGGCTATCGCGTGCTGGTCGTCGATCTCGACCCGCAGGGCTCGCTGACCTCGATGTGCGGCATCAGCCCCGAAATTGAATTCGACGGGCTCACCGTCTATGACGCCATCCGCTACGACAATCCCGTCGCCATGTCCGAGGTCGTCGTCCCCACCTATTTCCCCGGCCTCTCCATCGCGCCCTCCCGGCTCATGCTGTCCGAGTTCGAGACGGAATCCGCCGTGCATTCCAACCCCGACCAGCCGTTCTTCCTGCGCATCCGCAACGCGCTGTCGCAGGTCGCCGACTCCTTCGATCTCGTCCTGATGGACAGCCCGCCGCAGCTTGGCTTCCTGACGATCTCCGGCATGGCGGCGGCAAGCTCGCTGATCGTTCCGCTCACCCCCTCCATGCTCGACGTCTCCTCGACCGCGCAGTTCCTCGAACTCGCCGGCGCCTATATGGGGGTGATCGAAGACGCGGGCGCGACGCTGCAATACGATCACTTCAAGTTCCTCATCACCCGCGACGAGCCCACCGACGTGCCGTCGCAGCAGCTCACCTCCTTCATGCGCGCGCTGTTCCAGGACCGGGTGATGTCGGCTACCGCGCTCAAAAGCACCGCCGTCAGCGACGCCACGATGCTCAAACAATCCATCTACGAGGTCATCCGCTCCGAGATGACCCGCGCGACCTACGATCGCGCCAAAAGCTCCATGGACGCGGTCGGCAGCGAGGTCGAGCGCATGATTCACCAATCTTGGGGACGTTCATAATGGCCAGGAAATCGCTCCGGGATATGTCCGGCATCGCCAGCACCATCGCCCGCTCCGGCGCCTCCGCCGCCGAGAAACCGCCCCGCCCCAACGCCCCTGCCCTGGGTGCGCTGCAAGGCTCGCTTGCCGCGATCCGCGAAATCGACCCCGCGCTGATCGACGATTGGGGGCCCGCCGACCGGCTCGACGAGTTTACAACTGTAAACCCCGAGGACGAGGGCGAGAGCTTCGACGCGCTGCGCAACAGCATCCGCGACGGCGGCCAGCAGGTGCCCATCCTGGTCCGGAAATCCGCGACCGAAGGGCGCTACGAGGCGATCTACGGGCGCCGCCGGCTCCGCGCCTGCCGCGAGCTGGGCGTCAAGGTGCGCGCCAATGTGCAAGACATCGACGACGCCACCGCGCTGCTGGCCAAGGGGCTCGAAAACGCCGCCCGGCGCAATCTGTCCTTCTACGAAAAGGCCCGCTTTGCCCAGGCCATCCAGGCCGCCGGCCATGACAGCGCCACCGCGCGGCAGGCGCTCAGCCTCTCTGCCCCCGGCCTTTCGCATCTGACCAAGGTCACCCAGAACGTCCCGCGCGCGGTGGGCGATGCCATCGGCGCCGCGCCGAAATCCGGGCGGCCGAAATGGACCGCGCTGGCCGAGCTCTTCATCGCGCGGAAACTCACCGAGCAAGCCGCGCTCGACATCCTCGCATCCGCGCCGGCCACAGGCTCCGACCAGCGCCTCGACGCGCTCTTGCGCGCAGCCGCAACCCGCGACAGCGCAGCCGAGAGCGACGCCACAGAAACCATCCTGCTCGACGGGATCACGCTCAAATCGAGCCGCGGCGCGCTGGCGCTATCGGTCCGCAAAAGCGGCGCAAACGCGGATTTCGCCGCCTGGCTCGACGCCAATCTCGCCGAGCTCATCCGGAACGCCCATGCCAGCTTTACGGCGGACAAGACCCCGGAAGACCGCTGACCGGGGCAGGGCGCCCAAGCGCCCATTGGGCCGGAACAGAGACGACCGGAGCGGGTGTCAGGCCTTGTAGGCGGCCATGAACACCCGCACCGCTTCCGATGCGACCCGCAGGAGCTCCGCCTCGCTCGGCACATCGCTGCGGCGGCCGAACAGCCGGGCGCGCCAGCTCCCGGTGGTCGAGAGATCGACGAATTGCGACGCGGCCAGCTCGGGATCGGTCACCGCAAGATTTCCCGCCTCGGTCTCCTGCCGCAGAAATTCCTGCAAGCGGGTCAGGAACTGCCGCGCCCCCGCATCGTAGAACCGCACGCCCAGTTCGGGCATGCGGTCGACCACGCTGATCACGATGCGCTGCGCCCGGATCACATCCTCGGAACTAAGCTGCATCCCCAGCCCCCGGGCATAGGCCAGCAGCCGCTCTTCGACGCTGCCCGCCACGGCAAGCTGCTCTTCGATCCCCTGAAACAGCGCCCCGCGCTTGTCCTCGACCAGTGCGACGAACAGGTCTTCCTTATTCTCGAAATAGACATAAAGCGTGCCCTTAGAGACACCAGCGGCCTTGCAGATGCTGTTCATCGACGCCGCATCGAACCCCTGATCGACAAACACCCGCCAGGCGCCCTCCAGGATCTGGCGGCGCTTCTCCGGATCCGCTCCCGCGGCGTGCCGGCGTTTCTGCGTGCAGGTCTCGACCTGCCCCAAGGATGTGCTCTCTGTCATGTCTCCCAATATAATCGAACCGCCCGGTTCGATGAAGCCTTGATTTCACCCCGTGCCCGCCCTAAGTCTCATCGAACCGGGCGGTTCGATCCGCCGACTCGTTGCCCCTGTTCCAAAGGCTCCGCCATGTCCCGCCACGACCGTATCGAAGCCACGCCCCCCGAAACCCGGCCGGCAGAGCCGCCCCGGGCCACCACTCACGAACCGCAGGAGGCGCCCGCGAAACGCGGGCGCAAGACGCGCATCCTCGGGGGTCTCGCACTGGCTGCGCTGGTTGCGGGGGGCTACGCCGGTTACGGCTGGTGGACGCAGGGGCGGTTCATGGTCGGCACCGATGATGCCTATGTTCAGGCGGATTTGTCTCTGATCTCGTCCAAACTTCAGGGCTATGTGGCCGACATCCCGGTACAGTCCAACCAGCACGTCGCCAAGGGCGACGTGCTGGTCCGGATCGACGACGGCGATTACCGCATCGCGCTGGAACAGGCACAGGCAAAGCTGCCGACGCTGGACCGGACTCTGGCGCGGATCGACTCGCAGATCGTCGCCGCAGAGACCAGCGTCACCCAGGCCGAGGCCGAACTCGCCGGGGCCGAGGCCCGGCTGCGCACCGCCGAGACCGCCCAGGCGCGGATTCAGGGTCTAACCCAGCGCAAAGTGGCCTCTCAGGCCGATCTCGACGACGCCAACGGCGCGCTCGACAGCGCCCGTGCCGCCCGCGCCGCCGCCCATGCGGCGATTGCCGGCGCCAAGGCCCAGGTCGAGGTGCTCAAGGCCCAGCGGGCCGAAACCGACTCCAGCCGCCGCGAATTGCAGCTCGATGTGGCCCAGGCGCAGCGCGATCTCGATCATACCATACTGCGGGCGCCCTTCGACGGCACCGTCGCCAATATCGCCATCGAATCGGGCGAACTGGTCAATGTCGGCGCCCGGCTCGCCGCCGTCGTCCCCGACCACGGGCTGTATGTCGAGGCGAATTTCAAGGAAACCCAGCTTGCCGGCATCGTCCCGGGCGAGACCGCGACGCTCAGCATCGACGCGCTGGAGGGCCATGAGATCGAGGGCCGCGTGGTCTCGGTCGCGCCCGCCACCGGCGCGGTGTTCTCGCTGCTGCCGGCGGACAATGCCACCGGCAATTTCACCAAGATCGTGCAGCGCGTGCCGGTGCGGATCGAGCTGCCCGCCGGCACCGAGGGCCTGCGCGCCGGGCTGTCGGTGGTGGTCGAGATCGACCGCCGCAGCGCCCCCGCCGACACCCATGTGGCGCAGGCCCTGCAATGAGCACCGCCGCCGACCAGCCCCCGGAACCGGAAATCACGCCGCGCCGGGTCGCGGCGTTTCTCGTCATGGTCTTCGGCATGTTCATGGCGATCCTCGACATCCAGATCGTCTCGGCCTCGCTGCCCGAGATCCAGGCCGGGCTCGGCGCCTCCGCCGATGAGATAAGCTGGGTCCAGACCTCCTATCTCATCGCCGAGGTGGTGATGATCCCGCTCTCGGGGCTGCTCGGGCGGATGATGTCCACGCGCTATCTCTTCGCCGCCTCTGCGGCGGGATTCACCGTCGCCTCCTTTCTCTGCGCCACCTCCGGGTCGATCAACGAGATGATCCTGTGGCGCGCGGTGCAGGGCTTTCTCGGCGGCGGCATGATCCCTTCGGTCTTTGCCGCGGCCTTCACCATCTTTCCTGCCAGCAAGCGCAGCGTCGTCTCGCCGATGATCGGCCTCGTCGCCACGCTCGCCCCCACCGTGGGGCCCACCGTCGGCGGCTATCTCAGCCACGCCATGAGCTGGCACTGGCTGTTCCTGGTCAACGTGCCCGCCGGCATCGGCGTGACCATCGGCATTCTGGCGCTGGTGGATTTCGACAAGCCGGACTGGAGCCTCTTCGACAGCTTCGACTGGATCGGCCTCGGCGCGCTGGCCTGTTTCCTGGGCGCGATGGAATTCGTGCTCGAAGAGGGCCCGGGCAACGACTGGTTCCAGGACGAGATCGTCGCGGTGCTGTTCGTCGTCATGGTGATCGGCGGGGTGACGACCTTCTGGCGGGCCTTCACGCGGAAGAACCCGGTGGTCGATTTCTCGGCCTTCGGCAATGTGAACTTTGCCGTGGGCTCGGTCTTCAGCTTCGTCATGGGGATCGGGCTCTACGGGATGACCTATCTCTACCCGCTCTACCTGTCCTCGATCCGCGGATACGACAGCCTGATGATCGGCGAAACGGTGTTCGTCTCGGGCCTCGCCATGTTCCTCAGCGCGCCGCTGGCCGGGATTCTTTCGTCCAAGATCGACCTGCGCCTGATGCTGCTGCTGGGCTTTCTGGGCTTCGGCACCTCGTCCTGGATGCTCACCGGCATGACCGCGGACTGGGATTTCGGCGAGCTGCTGCTGCCGCAGATCCTGCGCGGCCTGTCGCTGATGATCTGCATGGTGCCGATCAACAACCTGGCGCTCGGCACGCTGCCGCCGGACAAGATGAAAAGCGCCTCGGGGCTCTACAACCTGATGCGGAACCTCGGCGGCGCGGTCGGCCTGGCGGTGATCAACACGCTGCTCACCGACCGGGGCGCGCTGCACTCGGCGCGGCTGAGCGAGGCGCTGAACTGGGCCAACCCCGAGGCACTGCGCCAGATCGACATGCTGGCCGCCGGGTTCGAGGCGCAGGGGCTTGCCGACGGGCAGGCCGGGGCGCTGGCGCAACTGGCCGGGCGCGTGACGCAGCAGGCGACGGTGATGTCCTTCATCGACGTGTTCACGCTGATCACGGTGCTGTTCGCCGGGCTGGCGGTTCTGGCCCTGGCGATGAAGCCGCCACGGCAGGGTGCCGGAAGCGCGGCGCATTGAGCCGGGCAGGGCAGGGGGCTGGCACGGTTGAAAACCGCCGTATGAACAGGTATGAAAACTGTCAAACGGAGGCCGCTGCGATGTCCAGACTGACGATCTCGATGCCCGATCAGATGAACGACTGGGTCGAGGCCCAGGTGGCCGCCGGGCGCTATGGCAATGTCAGCGAATATTTCCGCGATCTGGTGCGGCGCGATCAGGAGGCGCGGGAAACCGCGATCCGCGAGCTGCGCGAGATGCTCGACCGGGCCGAGGCCGCCGAGACCAGCCCCCGGTCGCTTCCCGAGATCCTCGAGGCCGCGCGCGCGGAAGCGCGCCGGAAGGGGCTGCTTGGGTGAGCCACCGCATCGACGTCTCGCAGGAGGCGGAACGGGATCTGATCGGCATCTATCTCTTTGGCCTCGAGCGCTTTGGCGTGGCACAGGCCGAGCGCTATGCCGGGATTCTCCGCCAGAAGATCGAACTTGTTGCCGAGCATCCCGATTTCGGCGCGGATGTCGGTTTTGTCCGGGCCGGGGCGCGCCGCTATGTGGCGGTGTCGCATGTGATCTATTACCGGCCGATCCCCGGCGGTATCCGGGTGCTGCGCATCCTGCACGGCCATATGGACCCGGGCCGGCACCTTTCCTGAGGGCCGGGGCAGGGGGCGTGGATCACGCCTCTGACAGCCCGTCGAACGCCCCCGGCGACAGCTCTTCCCAGAAAGCCGCGATGGCCTCGGCGTTCAGCGCCGACATCCAGCCGTGACGCTCGAAATCCTCGCGCGCCGCGCCGGCCTCGATCCGGGTCAGGAACAGCCGCTTGTCGGCGTCGCGCTGGGTGGGGGTGCGGGCGGCGGCCAGATCGCGGATGCGTTCGAGCCGGCGGGCGCGAAACGAGGCGGGGAGGTTTCGTGGCGAAACCTCCCGCGCGGCGCCGTAATCTTCCTTTAGCGCCTTTGTGAGATAGCCCACCGGATTCTTCACCGCGCCCTGGCCGGCCACGTAATCGAGCTTTTGACGCACGTAGTCCTGCCCGTGCTCGGCCACCCATTGCCGCGCCAGCCGGTCCGACACCCCCAGCGCGCGCAGCCGCGCATAAACCGGCGTGTTGCGGATTCCCTCGCCATCGTCGAGATCGAGGATCGCCAATTGCGGGTTCTCGGCAATGCGAAAACGGATGTCGGTCACCGCGCGGCCCATCTTGCGCAGCTCGGGCGTGACCACGATGTTCGAGGTCTTGTTGACCTCGGCCACCGCCGGCTTGATCACCTTGGCGTTGAGATGCTTGAAGCTCTCGTAATAGGGGCTGTCGGCCACCCCCATCAGCCGCCGGAACAGATCGAGCGACCACCAGCCGGTCGAGCCGGTGCGCACGAAGCGGTAACAGTTCTCGTAAAGCGCCAATGCATGGCCCGAGGTGAACCGCCGCTGGATGTTGAGATTGATCAGCGCGAAGACCTTCGGGTCGTGCAGCTTTTCCGCCAGCGCCGGGGAATAGGCGTATTCGCAGACCCCGGCCTTGAGCTTGGCATAGGACAAAAGCGCCGAGACGCCCCATTCCTGGCGCCCCTCCTCGTCGAGCATGTCCCATTCGGCAACCGTCTCGGCCAGCCCGCGCAGCGACGCCTTGAGCGTCTCCATGTCGTTGGAATTGTAACCGATCATCATGCAGAGCGTGCGCGCGTCGATCTGATGGCGTGTCTGAGAGGTGAGCGTGTCATAGGCGTTGAGCAGCAGCACGTTCGAGAGCTTGCGCTGCAACAGCGTCAGCTTGCCCGATACATGGATCGCCGCCACATGCTTTTTCACCGCGCCCCGGCGCAGCGGGCCAGAAAGCCGGTCCCTCGGGATGTCGTCCATTCTGCCCTCGCTTGCGGGGGAGCCCGCCTGTGCCTCATGCTCCGGGATCTCTGGCGCGAGTCGCGCGGCCCCGTTGCCGGGAAGTATCGGCGAAAAGGTATCCGCTGACAAGCGCCGCTCTGGCACCTTTGAGACATCCCGTATCCGGGTGCCTCAGGGGGAACGCCCGAGCCCAAAGGTGCCCGGATACGGGATGTCTTCGGGCCGGGGCGGGGCGGCACCGCGCTGCATAGGGTCTATTCCAGGGGAAACGGAAGGGTTTCCTGCGAATCGGTGCCTTTGCCCCGCGAATCGGCACCCGGGATCCTGAAAACGGGTACCCTGGATCCCGTATCCGGCGCCCCATGACACCGCAAACGGGTGCCCGGTTTAAGGTAAATTCATGATATAAAACGGGAAATACGAGGGGAAAGATTCTAAAGGAACATAAAGACTCTGCAAACGGGGGTGCCTGTGTCTTTTCTATATGGTTTATTAGAGCCGATTCCGGGCCAGAACGATTCACACCGGGCCCGGCATGTGACATAGTTCCCGGCATATCGCGGTAAACAGCGAACATGTACGAGGCATCATGGCACAGAAACCCAGCAAGGCCGAGCTTCCTCCCTATTTCAATATCGACCCGGCAAACGCGGCGGGCAAGCTCGGAGAGCCCATCGACACCGCGCGCTTTGCCAAGGCTGCGGCCTTTGCCGCGCGCGGGCGGGACGATCTGGCGCGGCGCGGCTACGCGCCCGACGGCAAGAAGCGCCTGCGGCGCTTTTCGACCTGGGAAATCTGCCGCTATCTGATCCCGGTGGCGCCGGCGCATCTGCGGCGGGTGCTGAAGCAGAACCCCGAACTGCCGCAGGGCGAAGGGGAGGGCGGATCGAAATGGTTCACCCTCGACGACATCCTGCGGCTGCGCGCCCATTTCGCCGAGGAGGGCGCCAAGGACCGCGAATACCGGGCGTGGCGTCCCGAGGGGCTGCCCGCCAAGGTCGTGGCGGTGGCGAATTTCAAGGGCGGTGTCGGCAAGACCTCGACCGCCGCGCATCTGGCCATGAGCGCCGCGCTCGACGGCTACAAGGTGCTGGTGATCGACCTCGACAGCCAGGGCTCGATGACCTCGATCATGGGGGGGCAGGTCTCGGACGAGTGGCAGACGGTGTTCCCGCTGCTCGCGCGGGATTTCGCGCGCCATCTCCAGGAGGAGAATCGGGTGCGCGCGGCGGCGGGGCAGGCAGGTTACGATTTCGATGAGACCCTGGCCGAAGCGTTGACGGTTTCGCCACGAAACCTGGTGCAGAAAACCCACTGGCCGAATATCGACCTGATCGGCGCGCAGCTCAACCTCTACTGGGCCGAGTTCCAGGTGCCGGTCTGGCGGATGCAATCGCGGAGCTGGCCGCTTTGGGATTCGCTGCTGAACGCGCTGACGGAGGGCGGCATGCTCGATGAATACGACATGGTGTTCCTCGATACGCCGCCGGCGCTGGGATATCTGACGATCAACGCGCTCTCGGCGGCGGATATTCTGCTGGTGCCGCTGGGCGCCTCGTTTCTGGAGTTCGATTCCACGGGGCGGTTCTTTGACATGATCTATTCCACCTTCGCCTCGATCGAAGAGGGCGAGAACCGCCGCCGCCGGGCCGACGGGCTGCCCGAGACGCGGTTCGAATGGGATGCGGTGCGGGCGCTGGTGACGCGGTTCGATCCGGGCCAGCAGACCGATCTGGCCAATGTGATCCAGGCGTATTTCGGGGATTTCATGGCCACCTACCGGCAGGAGATGACGGCGATGGTGGGGCAGGCGGGGGAGCAGGTCTCGGGCATCTACGAAGCCGATTACCGGGAGTTCAACCGCGAGACCTATGTCCGCGGGCGCGAGACTTTCGACCGGACCTGGGCCGAGGTGAAGGAGGTGATCCTGGGCACCTGGTGGCGCGATGCCCGGATGGCGGAACGGGAGGCGCGGTGATGGCGAAGCGGCGGAAACTGGAGGCGCCCTCGGCCGAGGAGCTGAGCCGGATCGAGGCGGAGCTGACGGAGGGCACGCCGCCCCGCGCGCCGATTGCGCAGGTGGCGGGCGAGGCGGCACGCGCGCACGATCCGCGCCCGGCGGCGCTGCGCGAGGCGGCGGCGCGCGACCGGGCCGATGCCGAGACGCTGCGTGCCGCGCGCGACCGGGGGCTGGTGATGCTGGAGCTGCCGGTGGCCGAGATCGACGCGGATGCGCTGGTGCGCGACCGGGTGGTGATGGATGCTGCCGAGCTGGACGAGCTGAAGGGCTCGATCGCGAAAGGCGGGCTGCGGCTGCCGGTCGAGGTGTTCGAGACGGGCGCGGCGGAGGGGCCGCGCTATGGGCTGCTGTCGGGGTATCGGCGGCTGCGGGCGTTCCGGGACCTGCATGCGATGACGGGCGACCCGGCCTATACGCGGATCAAGGCGGTGATCCGGTCGCCCGAGGCGATGGGCGGCACCTTTGCCGCGATGGTCGAGGAGAATGAGATCCGCGCCTCGCTGAGCCAGTACGAGCGCGGGCGCATCGCGGTGATCGCGGCGCAGCAGGGGGCGTTTGTGAACACCGAGGAGGCGGTGGCGGCGCTGTTCCCGATGGCCTCGAAGGCGAAGCGGTCGAAGATCCGCAGTTTTGCGCTGATCTTCGAGGAGCTGGGAGACATGCTGACCTTTCCCGATCTGATCAAGGAGAAGGACGGGCTGAAGCTGGCGACGGCGCTGCGCGACGGCGCCGAGGCGGCGATCCGCGAGGGGCTGGCGGAGCGGGTGCCCGAGACGCCGCAGGAAGAGGCCGAGACCATCGCCGCGATCCTGGCGGGGCTGGAGCCGGCGGAGGCCGACCCGGCGCGCGGCGGGCGGCCGCGCAAGGGCGCGGCCCCGCGCGCGGCGTCGCGGGCGCTGTCGTCGGGGGTGCGCCTGCGGGCGGCAGAGGACGGGCAGGGGTGGTACATTCGCCTTCAGGGCGCCCGGGTCGACCGGGAGCTGGTCGAGCTGGTGCTGGCCGAGCTGGAGCGGATGCTGGAGGCGCCGGATCGCGAATAGGCGGGTTTCCGCCCATCTTGCCGGGCCTGGCGCCGGTCCGGCGCGGGCAGGGCACAAAGCCTTCTGTCGCTTGGCGGTTGCGATCCTTGCGGCGCCGGTTTCGGGGCCGGTTTCGATGCCGGGGCGACAGAGCGCCGCATGGCGGCGTCCGGTCTAACCGCATGTCCTGACTTGCCTTATCGGGAATACCCGCGTTAGCATGAGTCGAAAGCACCCGTAGGTGCCGGGCTTTTTCCGGCGCCGTCCGGAGGCTTTTTCTTTGTTGTGCAGTGGCTGGTAGCCGACGCTTTTCGCCGGTTTTTTCGCCCGATACGCGGCAAGAATTTGACGTTGAATTTGATAAGGTATGTGAGTTTTGGAGATGGCTTCCGCCATGAATGCAGGGGCTTCGGATGAGCCGCCGCTTGCTGCGACCGGCCCGTTTCAGGCGCTGCGCAACAACAACGGCCATCTGGCCGCCGGTCACGCCATGGCCTTGTTGATGGGCCATCCGGTCTTTGCCAATCGCCGGTTCGGCGGCCTGGCCCGGCTGATCGCGGGGCAGGTGAACCGGGGGCATTACTACATCCTCTTTCGCGACCAAAAGCCTGCCGGCTTTCTTGGCTGGGCCTATACGGACGAAGCACCCGCCCGGGCATGGCTGGCCGG
The DNA here is from genome assembly GCF_024721115.1 of Salipiger pentaromativorans. Taxonomy (GTDB): domain Bacteria; phylum Pseudomonadota; class Alphaproteobacteria; order Rhodobacterales; family Rhodobacteraceae; genus Salipiger; species Salipiger pentaromativorans. The sequence goes on from NZ_JAMDHK010000020.1 coordinate 72,215, forward strand.
AGACGGGTCGCGGGTGGGCAATGGCACCAGCGGCGACAGCGCCGTCTTCAATATCTGGGTGACCGACGGTCCGGACATGAACAGTTTCGCCCTCCGGACGATGCGACGCGAATTTCACGACAAGCGCCTTATCGTGGCACGCAGGCTTTACGCGGACGGCCGCGTAAAGCCGCTCTCTATCACGAATACAAGATTGTAATTAAGTCCTTGCCAGGAGAACGACTATGGCTGTTTTGACCTCGACCAATGCCCTGCAAGGGCTGAACATGGCCACGGGCGACCAGTTTTTCTACGATGTCCAGAACCCTGCCGGCACCAATTCCTCGACCGCTTACGCCTGGTTGAGCCCGGACGGATCGAGCGTGCAGAGCATCGGCACCGGCATCGCCTTCCTGGGGGACGGAACGCCGACGAGCGGAACGATCACCGAGTTGCAGATTGATCTCAGCAACGACGACCCCGCGCTGCCCGATGTGACGGTCGACGGGTTCTCGGGCGATCTGGTCACGATGACCACCGGCAACGATCTCATGGCAGAGGTGTTCGGCGGCGATGACACGCTCAACGGCACCGCCTATGCGGACACGCTGAAGGGGGTTGCCGGCGACGATGTCATCCATGGCAACGGGAACAACGACCTGATTTTCGGCGACGGCTCGATCGAGAGCGCGTCCGATGGCAACGACACGCTTTACGGCGGTGGCGGCAACGATACGCTTTATGGCGGCGGCGGCAACGACGAGCTGACCGGGGGGTCGGGCTATAACGAGCTGTATGGCGGCGCTGGCAACGACACGATCACCGAAAGTGGCGCCGACACGATTGATGCGGGGCCGGGCGACGATCTGGTGTTCATGACCAACAATTTCGTCAGCGGTTTCGACGAGTGGCACGGCGGCAGCGGTTTCGACACGCTCGACCTGAGCCGGATCAGCTTTGTCGGGTCGCTGGTCGAGGTCGACCTGCTGAACCATCGCGTCGAGGCCTTTGACGGCAGCGCCAACTTCGAGCCGCTTACCGGGTTCGAGACGATTTATGGCTCGGGCGGGTCGGAGACGATCCGGGGCGACAACGAAGCCAACTATCTTACCGGCGGTTCGGGCGGCCCCGATACGATCTATGGCGGCGGTGGCGACGATACGATTTTTGGCACCAACGGCAACGACGAGCTGACGGGCGATGCGGGCAACAACGAGGTCTTTGGCGCCGGGGGCAACGACACGATCACCGAAGGCGGCACGGACACGATTGATGCCGGGGGGGACGACGACACGGTGGTCGTTACCAGCAATGTCATCGACAGCGGTGACGAGTGGCATGGCGGCAGCGGTTTCGACACGCTCGACCTGACTATGATCTCCTTTGCCGGGTCGCTTGTCGAGATCGACCTGCTGAACGAGCGCATCGAGGCTTCGAACGGCAGCGCAACCTACCAGGTGATCACCGGCTTCGAGACGGTCCGAGGCTCGGGCGGGACCGAAACGATCCGCGGCGATGACGAGCCCAATTACCTTTCGGGGGGTATGGGCGGCGACGACACGATTTACGGCAACGGCGGCAACGATACGATTTATGCGGCGGCGATCGTGTCCACCAACGACTATTCGATCCGCGGCGGCGATGGCGAAGATCTCATCATTGGCTCCAATGGGAACGATTACCTTGCCGGCGATCAGGGCAATGACACGCTCGTGGGGGGGGGCGGGTCCGATTCTATCTTCGGCAATCTCGGGGACGATGTCATCAACGGGGGCGAAGGGGCGGATTCGACTGTCGGGAACAGCGGCAACGACACCATCCAGATCAGCATATCCCTGTTTTCCGGCGAGGCCGAGACGATTGCCGGTGGCCCCGACACCGACCAGATCCGGTTTCTGGGCGCGGGGCATTACGACCTGACCGCGTCGGTGATCAGCGGGATCGAGGAGCTGTTCTTCGGCGCGACCGATGGCGATTTCATCGTCGATCTGGTGGACATCACCGGCCCTCTCTCTGGGTATCTGTGGGTGCAGGCCGATACCGGCGTGACCTCGACCCATACGCTGAACATCGCGCTGGACACCCAGACGTCGCTCGATATGAGCGGCTGGACCTTCGACGACTGGGACGCCAGCGATTATATCGGGGTGACGGGCGACAGCTCGCCCGAGATTTTCGTCGGCTCCTCGCAAGCGGACGAGATCCGGGGCAACGGCGGCGACGATTCTTTCTATGTCGGCGGTCCCGGGTCGGAATCCGATACGCTGCGGGGCGGCAGCGGCACCGACCAGATCATCGTGCTGGCCACCACCGACATGAGCTCGACCGATGTGCAGCTCTTCTACATCGAAGAGATCCTGTTCCCGGCCGATGGCACCGCGGGTGACCGCATCCTGATGCTGAACGCGCAGGAGCTGGACCAGGCCTCGGAGATTTCGCCGACGGCGCTGATCGACGGCTACGCGGGCGGGACCCGCGACATCATCCAGATCCTGATGGGGCCGGTCCCAACGCTCGATCTTTCGGGCTGGACCTTCCGGGACTGGGGCAGCGACGGCGACCACATTCACCTCATCGGCGACAACTCGAGCGAAACGATCACCGGGACGACCGAGGCGGATCTGATCGAGGGCAACAACGGCTCGGATTCGCTGGTGGGCGGGGACGGCGACGACACGCTTCTGGGCGGGCAGGGCAACGACACGCTGGTGGGCGGCGAGGGCGCGGATTCCTTCGTCGGCGGCAGCGGCATGGACACCTTCCTAGGCGGCGGCGGCATCGATACGCTCGATTACAGCGGCAATGCGGTCGGCGGGGTGATCGACTTCCGCTATGGCACCGCCGAGTTCGGCGCGGTCACCGAGGAGTTCGGCTCCATCGAACATCTGATCTCGGGATCGGGCGATGACGACATCACGATTGACGGGGATGTCGAGATCGAGGCCGGGGCCGGCAACGACACGATCACCGATCTGGGCGGGACCGAGTTCGGCGATACGGTGAAGGGCGAGGCCGGCGACGATGTCTATATGTTGGTCGATGCGAGCTATGGCGGGCATTTCGACGGCGGGGCGGATACCGACACGATCGACGTTTCGGGGTTCGCGGCGCCGAGCTATACCTTCTTCTTCGATCTGGCAAACGAGATCTGGCACCATGTCGATGCCACCGGCGCGCTTTATGGCCAGGTCTTCGATGCGATCTCGGTCGAGAATGTGGTGGGCTCGATCGTGGGCGACGAGATCATCGGTTCGGCGGCCGGCAACAGCCTGTCCGGCGGGGGCGGCGACGATACGATCGAGGGCGGTCTTGGCGACGACACGATTGAGGGCGGTGACGAGAGCCTGGCGGACCGGGCGGTCTACACGGGCGAGCGGTCGGATTTCGCGATTTCGGTTGGGGCGGACGGGACGGTCTATGTGGAAGACCTGAACCTCGCCGATGGCGACGAGGGCAGCGACCAGCTCAGCGGCATCGAAGAGATCGTCTTTGCCGACCAGACGGTGCTGACCGCGGATCTGGCGGCGCTGAGCTTTGCCGAGACGGGGACGCTGAGCCTGAGCCATGTTGCGCAGACGGTGACGCTGTCGCACAGCTACACCAACCCGGTTGTGGTGGCCTTCGTGACGACGGAGAACGGGACGGCGCCGGTGAATGTGCGGGTGAGCAATATCAGCGGCGACCAGCTCACGCTGTTCCTGCAGGAGCCGAACTATCTGGACGGTGTGCATTACAACGAGAGCGTGAGCTATCTGGTGGTCGAGGCGGGGACCTGGGTGCTGCCGGACGGGACGCTGCTGGAAGCGGGCACGCTGGACAGCGCCCAGCTGAGTTCGGCGGGGTTCGAGACGGTGAGTTTCGATGCGGAGTTCGAGGGAGCGCCGGTGATCCTGAGCCAGGTGCAGAGTTTCGGGGGTGTGGATTTCGTGACGACGCGGCAGCGGGATGCGACGTCGAGCGGGTTCGAGC
>NZ_JAMDHK010000021.1 GCF_024721115.1 Salipiger pentaromativorans
CTGCTTGGGCATGATGGGGCTTCCTTCTTCGTCCCGCAAAGTCTATACCAAACCCCTCAGAGCGCGAGGTTTTTCAGACCTTCCTTAGGTTATTTTGTAGACTTTTACCTCAGTCAAGACAATCGACTTTTAGATTGTCAGCATCGATGCAGATGGTCGGCAAGCCTTGCAACTGCAGCGAAAGTCGGCTTTCCGCCCCTCCCAACACATCCCCCTTGCCAAAACCCACCGTTCCTGTATCAGCACGTCCCATGACGCACGCGACCCGAATCCGACGAGCCTGAACGCTCTTCCTTCCCGCCTCCCGCAAGGGACGGCGCCCCGTTGCACGTCACCACCCCCATAAAACTTGACTTGGCCCCAAGCCCTTGGCACCTATCGGGCCTCCTATGCTGAGGATTTCTCCATGATCCCGTCCGTTCTGCCCACCTATACCCGCGCGCCCCTGCACTTCGTGAAGGGCGAAGGCTCCTGGCTGGTGGAGGAAGACGGGCGCCGATTCCTCGATCTGGGCAGCGGCATCGCGGTGAACGCGCTGGGTCATGCCCATCCCGCGCTGGTCGCCGCGCTGACCGAGCAGGCGGGCAAGCTCTGGCACGTCTCGAACCTCTACGAGATCCCGCAGCAACAGGCGCTGGCCGACAAGCTGGTGGGCGCGACATTCGCCGACACCGTCTTCTTCACCAATTCCGGCACCGAGGCCTGCGAGCTGGCGGTCAAGATGGCGCGGAAATACTGGTACGACAAAGGCCTGCCCGAAAAGACCGATATCATCGCCTTTTCCGGCTCCTTCCATGGCCGGTCCTCGGCGGGCATCGCCGCCGCCGGGTCCGAGAAGATGGTCAAGGGCTTCGGCCCGCTGCTGCCCGGCTTCAAACATCTCGAGTGGCGCGACCTCGACGCGCTGAAAGCGACCATCGACGACAACACCGCCGCCGTGCTGCTGGAGCCGATCCAGGGCGAGGGCGGTATCCGCCCGCTGCCCGATGACGAGCTGAAGGCGATCCGCGCGCTTTGCGACGAAAAGGGCTGCCTGCTGGTGCTCGACGAGGTGCAATGCGGCATGGGCCGCACAGGGCGTCTCTTCGCCCATGAATGGGCGGGGATCATCCCGGACATCATGATGGTGGCCAAGGGCATCGGCGGCGGCTTCCCGCTGGGCGCGGTGCTGGCCACCGAAGAGGCGGCGAGCGGCATGACTGCGGGCACCCATGGCTCGACCTATGGCGGCAACCCGCTGGGCTGCGCCGTGGGCTGCGCGGTGATGGACCATGTGGCCGACCCGGCGTTTCTGGCGGATGTGAACCGCAAGGCGGGGCTTTTGCGGCAGAAGCTCGAAGGGCTGGTCGCGGCGCATCCCGAGGTGTTCGAGGAGGTGCGCGGCTCCGGGCTCATGCTGGGGCTGAAGGTCAAGCCGACTCCGGCGGAGTTCGTCAAGGCGGGCTATGGCGCGCTGGTGATCACCGTGCCCGCCGCCGACAATGTGGTGCGGCTGCTGCCCGCGCTGACGATCAGCGACGACGAGATCGCCGAGGCGCTCGCCCGTCTCGACGCCGCCGCCACCGCGCTGGAAACCGCCTGAGCGTTTCCATTGGCTCCAAATATCCCGGGGGAATGCCCCCGGACCCGTTCCGGGGGCAGGGGGCAGCGCCCCGCCACCCCCTCCGAAAAAAGCGATACGATTATGAACCACTTTCTGGACATCCACAAAACCGACAAAGCCGATCTGCGGGAGATCATCGACACCGCCAAGGCGATCAAGACCGCCCGCAACGGCCGTCCCAAGGCGGCTGCCGACGACGATCTGCCGCTTAAGGACCATATGGTCGCGCTGATCTTCGAGAAACCCTCGACCCGGACGCGCACCTCCTTCGATGTGGGCGTGCGCCAGATGGGCGGGCAGACCATGGTGCTCTCGGGCAACGATATGCAACTGGGTCACGGCGAGACCATCGCCGACACTGCGCGGGTGATGTCGCGCTTTGTCGACATGATCATGATCCGGACTTTCGATGAATCGGTGCTGACCGAGATGGCGGATTACGCCACGGTGCCGGTGATCAACGGGCTCACCGACCGCACACATCCCTGCCAGATCATGGCCGATGTGATGACCTTCGAGGAGCATCGCGGCCCCATCGCGGGCAAGAAGGTGGTGTGGTGCGGCGACGGCAACAATGTCTGCGCCTCCTTCCTGCATGCGGCGGCGCAGTTCGGCTTCGACCTCACCTTCACCGGGCCGGTGCAACTCGATCCCGAGATGGAATTCGTCGGGCTGGCGCGCAACGCGGGCAGCACCGTCACCATCGAGCGCGATCCGTTCAAGGCGGTCGAAGGCGCCGATCTGGTGGTCGCCGATACCTGGGTGTCGATGCATGACGCACAGAGCGCCCGCGAGCGGCGCCATAATATGCTGCGGCCCTATCAGGTGAACGAAAAGCTGATGGAGGCGGCCGGCAAGGACGCATTGTTTATGCATTGCCTGCCGGCGCATCGTGGCGAGGAGGTGACCTCGGAGGTGATGGACGGACCGCAATCGGTGATCTGGGACGAGGCCGAGAACCGGCTGCACGCACAGAAGGCGATCATGCGCTGGTGCGTGGGGGGCTGAGCGCCCTTGCGGTGTGCCTCGCGCGGGCGGCGCGGGCGCATCTGCGTATTTTGAAAGAGAAGAAGCGCAAGTCTGGGCGCTGGGGCGGCAGCCTTCGCGCCTTTTCCTTTCGCGCGCCGGCTGTTGCGAGAGCGCCTGTGCGTGAGCGCGCATTGTCAGCAGGGGCGGGATGGCTAAGGTGGTCGCATCGCGATCACGGAGGCAGATATGGCGGAGCCGCAGATCGGCATTTACGGGTTGGGCACCATGGGCTCGGCGTTGGCGCTCAATATGGCCGAGCGGGGCATTTCCATTGCGGTGTCGAACCGCACTGAGGATCTGATCGCGGCCTTCGAGATCCGGGCGGAGCCTTTTGCGGGCAGAGTCGCGGTCGCGGCGGATCTGCCGGCGCTGATCGCGGCGTTGCCGCGGCCACGGCTGCTGCTGGCGATGATTCCCTCGACGAAGCCCATCGACGACATGCTGGACGAGGTGATGCCGCTGCTCGATGCCGGCGACACGGTGATCGACGCGGGCAATGCGGATTTCCACGACACCCGCCGCCGTGCTGCGCGGATGGAGGCCGCGGGGATGCATTTTGTCGGCATGGGGGTGTCGGGCGGCGAGGAGGGGGCGCGGCACGGGCCCTCGATGATGTTCGGCGGGTCGGAAGAGAGCTGGCAACGGTTGAAACCGGTGCTGGAGGCGATTGCCGCGCGCTTCGGGGAAGATGTCTGTGTGGACCGGATGGGCCCGGACGGCGCGGGGCATTTCGTCAAGACCGTACATAACGGCATCGAATATGCCGATATGCAAATGATCGCCGAGATCTGCGACCTGTTGCGCTTTGGCGCCGGGCTTGCACCGGAGGCGATCGCCGACCGGTTCGCGGCGTGGAACGAGGGGCCGCTCGGCAGCTATCTCTACGAGATCACCGCAGAGGTGCTGCGCCATGACGATCCGCTGGGCACGGGGCCGATGGTGGATGCCATTCTCGACAGCGCCGGGCAGAAGGGCACCGGGCGCTGGACGGTCATCGAGGCGGTGCGTCTGGGGCAGTCGGCAACCATGATCGAGGGCGCGGTGGCCGCCCGCGCCTGGTCGGCGGAAAAGGCTCTGCGCGGGGTGGCGGGAGACATGTTCGGCGCTGCGCGCGATCCTGTCGAGATCGAACCCGGGGCGCTCGAGGCGGCGTTGCTGGCGGCGCGGGTGCTGGAATATGCGCAGGGCTTTCGGATTCTGGCGGCGGCGTCGGAGGGCTACGGCTGGAGTCTCGATTTCCCCCGGATCGCCGAGATCTGGCGCGCGGGCTGCATCATCCGGGCAAAGCTGCTCGACGAGATCGCCGGGGCGTTCCGTGACGGGCCGCCGCAGGGGCAGCTTCTCCTCGCGCCGCGCTTTGCCGAAACCTTCGCCAAGGGCGTTCCGGCGCTGCGGCGCCTCGTTGCGCAGGGCGTTGCGGCGGGATTCCCGCTGCCGGTGCTTGGGGCGTCGTTGAGTTTCTGGGACACCCTGCGCCAGCCGCGTGGGACTGCCGCACTGATCCAGGCGCAGCGGGATTTCTTCGGCCATCACGGCTTTGACAGGATCGACGGGAAGGACAGTCGCCACGGCCCCTGGTGGGGCTGATCTGCCCTTTCATCTTTCTGTAAATACGCAAAAAAACCAGGATGACGCGCCTCGTCGGGCGCGTCCCTGCGGCGCTCAGCGCCCGCGTGGCTTGGCGCGCAGAGTGGGATCGGCCTCGCGCGGGTCCTCGGGCCAGGGGTGTTTGGGGTATTGCGCCTTCATATCCTTGCGCACATCGGCATAGGAGCCGTCCCAGAAGCCCGGCAGGTCCATGGTGGTCTGCACCGGGCGCCGGGCGGGGGACAGCAGCGTCACGCGTAGGGGCGTGCCTCCCACCATCGGGTGGTGGCGCTGGCCAAACATCTCCTGCAGGCGCAGCGAGATCTCCGGATGCGCGCCGGAATAGTCGATGGGAATGTCGCGGCCCAGCGGGGTGGTGAACTTGCCCGGCACGGCGCTGTCGAGCGCCTGTGTCTGTGCCCAGTCGAGCCGGGCGCGTAGTGCCGGCAGGAGGTCGAACCGCTTCCAGTCCTCGGCGGTTTTGACGCCGGTGAGAGAGGGCAGAAGCCAGTCGTCGAGGGTTTCCAGGAGCGCGGGTTCGGACATGTCGGGCAGATCGAGCCCGCTGTCGCGTGCGATGGCCACCCGCGCGCAAAAGCGTTTTGCTGCGTCGGAGAGGGCGAGGCCCAGATCGCGTACCCCGTCGAGCATGGCGCGGGCGATGGCATCGGAAGGGGCGTCTTTCCAGATGCGGTCGTCGAGGGCGATGGCGCCGAGGCGTTCCTGCCGCCGCGCGATCACGCGGCGCTCGCGTTTCGACCAGGCGCAACGCTCTTCCCATCGGATCTGGTCGGAGAAGAGCGCCCGCAGCTCGCCTTCGGCGATCGGCACGGCCTGGCGGATGCGGGCCTCGCGCGGGTTGCCATCGGTGTCGGTGACCACGATCAGCCGTGTGGCGGCCAGCGGATCGGCCTCGTCCATCACCGCGCCCTTGCCGCCCGAAAGCTGATAGCGGGGGGCGTCGCCCTTGCGGCGCAGGCCGATACGGTCGGGATAGGCCAGCGCGGCCATGGCGGCGGGGCTCATCGCCTCCGTGCGGAGGCTCTTCGCCCGCGCCGTCAGACGTTTCGCCTCGGCCCGGATCCGGTCGAGCGCGCCACGGCTGACCCCATAGGGCCGGGTTTCGGTGAAGCGGCGCAGGTCGTGCAGGGCCTCGAGCCGCAGGGCGAGGTCGCTGGGCGCGCCGGTGAGCGGATCGCGGTCCGCGAGCAGCGCTGCGAGCGGCGCGGCGCGGGGGCCGGCGAGGCTGAGCATATGGGCGAGGCGCGGGTGCAGCGGCAGCGCGGCCAGCGCCTTGCCATGGGCGGTGATGCGGTTCTCCGCGTCGAGCGCGCCCAGCATGCGCAGCAGCGCCCGGGCCTCGGCATAGGCGCCGGGATGGGGCGGGGTGAGAAAGGGCAGATCGGCGGGCCCGGCGCCCCAGAGCGCCAGCTCCAGCGCCAGCCCGGCGAGATCGGCGCTTTCGATTTCGGCGGGCGGGTAGGGGAGCAGCGCGCCCTCTTCGCCCTTGGTCCAGAGCCGGTAGGCGGTGCCCGTGGCGACGCGACCGGCGCGGCCGGCGCGCTGGGTGGCCTCGGCGCGGGTGACGCGCTCGGTCACCAGCCGCGCCATGCCCGAGCCGGGATCGAAGCGGGCACGGCGGGCGCGGCCGCCATCCACCACCACGCGGATGTCCTCGATGGTGAGCGAGGTTTCGGCGATGGCGGTGGCGAGCACCAGCTTGCGGCCCTGGGTCTCGGGGCGGATCGCAGCGCGCTGGGCGGCGAACTCCATGGCGCCGAAGAGCGGGCGGATCCGGATGTCTTTCGGCAGGCGTTTCGCCAGCAGCGCCTGGGTGCGGCGGATCTCGCCCTCGCCAGGGAGGAAGGCGAGGATGCCGCCGGTCGCTTCCGAGGCGGCCTTGGAGATGAGATCGGCCATGGCCTTTTCGAAGCGCTGGCGCTTGGGCAGGGGCGCATCGAGCCAGCGGGTTTCGACCGGGAAGGCGCGGCCTTCGGAGGTGACGATGGGGGCCTGCATCAGATCGGCCACTGGCTGCGCGTCGAGCGTGGCCGACATCGCCAGCAGCAGCAGGTCGTCGCGCAGGGCGCCGGCGATCTCGAGGCAGAGCGCGAGGCCCAGATCGGCGTTGAGCGAGCGTTCGTGGAACTCGTCAAAGATCACCGCGCCGATGCCCGGAAGCTCCGGGTCGGACTGGATCATGCGGGTGAGGATGCCCTCGGTCACCACCTCGATGCGGGTGGTTTTCGAGACTTTCGCCTCGCCGCGAATGCGGTAGCCGACGGTTTCGCCCGCTGCCTCGCCCAGCGTTTCGGCCATGCGTGTGGCGGCGGCGCGGGCGGCGAGGCGGCGCGGTTCCAGCATGACGATCTTCTGCGCGGTGAGCCCGGCCTCCAGCATGGCGAGCGGGACGCGGGTGGTCTTGCCGGCGCCGGGGGGGGCCTGCAACACGGCGCGGCCCGCGTCGCGCAGGGCGGCGAGCAGATCGGGCAGGGCGGTGTCGATGGGCAGGCGGTCCATGGCGCGGCTTATGGCGCATGTGGCGGGCCGGGTCCATCGGGGCCCGCGGTCGCGCGGCGGGGCGTTGGCGGATTTTGCGTATTTGTCCAAGAGAAGAAGGGGAGGGTGCGGGAGGGGGTGGACATCGCGGTGCCGGACGGGTCATTTCGGGGACGGATTTGAAAAGGTGGGCGGCATGGATATCGGCGATCTGGCGACACGCATTCTGAACGGCGAGCGGCGCGCGCTGGCGCGGGCGATCACGCTGGTGGAGAGCGGGCGGGCGGATCACCGGGCGCAGGCGCGGGACTTGCTGGAAAAGCTGCGCGGCGCCGGGCGCGAGGCGCTGCGCATCGGGCTTTCGGGCACGCCGGGGGTGGGGAAATCCACCTTCATCGAGGCCTTCGGCATGATGCTGACGGCGCAGGGGCTGAAGGTGGCCGTGCTTGCGGTGGACCCGTCCTCGGCACGTTCGGGCGGGTCGATCCTCGGCGACAAGACGCGCATGGAGCGGCTGAGCCGCGATCCGAACGCCTTTATCCGGCCCTCGCCCTCGCAATCGCATCTGGGCGGTGTGGCGCGCCGCACCCGCGAGGCGGTGGATCTCTGCGAGGCGGCGGGGTTCGACGCGATCCTGATCGAGACCGTGGGGGTCGGGCAGTCGGAAACCGTGGTGGCCGAGATGTCGGACCTGTTCCTGCTGCTGCTGGCGCCCGCGGGCGGCGACGAGCTGCAGGGGGTGAAGCGCGGGATCATGGAGACCGCCGACATCATTCTGGTGAACAAGGCCGATGGCGAGCTGAAAGCCACGGCGACGCGCACCTGTGCCGATTACGCCGGGGCGCTGCGGCTGCTGCGCAAGCGGCCTCAGGATCCCGAGGGCTTTCCCAAGGCGCTGACCGTCTCGGCACTGGAGGAGAACGGGTTGCAGAAAGCCTGGGAGGAGATGCAGGCGCTGACATCCTGGCGGCGCGAGACCGGGCATTTCGTCGCGCGCCGGGCGGCGCAGGCGCGGCACTGGTTCGAGGCGGAAGTGCGCGAAGGGCTGCTGGCGCGGCTCCGGCGCGAACCGGTCAAGGGCGCCATGGCGGCGCTTGCCCGGCAGGTCGAGGCGGGAGAGGTCAGCGCCGCCGCCGCCGCCGAGGAGCTGCTCGAGACCTATCTGGGAGAGACGCCGGGCCCATGAAGAGCGCGCGCGTCTTCGACGGCGCGCTGCTGCGGGCCGATCTCTTCAAGGGCGGCAACAGGCGGCTCTTTGTCAGCTTTCGCCAGCGCATCGGCTCTCCCGGCGCTTTCGATCCGCCGCGCCCGGTGCGCGCCTTTACCAGCCGGGGCTATGCCCATCTGCATATCCAGAGCCGCTGGAACGACTGGTTCGTGAATGCCGAAACCGAGGCGCTGGAGGCGGTGCTGCGCGATCTGGCGCCGGGGTTTCGCCGGGTGGTGGCGATGGGGTTCTCGATGGGCGGCTACGGTGCGTTCCGGTTCTCCGGGGCGCTGAACATCGCGCAGGTGATCGCGATCGCGCCGCAGATCTCCATCGCGCCCGAGCTGGTGCCCTTCGACAAGCGTTACCGCGCCGAGGCTAAAGGCTTCGATGCCGCGCTGGGCGACCTGACCCGGCATGGCGCGCCGGGCCTGCGCGGGGTGGTGCTGTGCGATCCCTTCCTGCGGGCCGATCTGACCCATGCGCTCATGGCGCAGCTTCTGTTTCCGCGGCTGCGTCTCTGCCGGCTGGCCGGAGGCGGGCATCCGCCAAGCCGGGTGCTGCGGCAGGGCGGGTTCTTTCCGGACATGCAGGCGCAGCTCTTGCACGGCTGGGTCGAGGCGGACCGGCTGATCGGCTGTCACCGCGCCGCGCGCCGGGTCTCGCCGAGTTATTTCGAGCATATGCGCCGGGTCGCGGAACGGCATGGCCGGATGGCGCTGGCAGAGCGCTTCGCGGCGCGTGCGGCCACCGTGGTGCCGGTGGTCGATACCGGAAAAAACACGGGGTGCGAGAAGGGTTGACGCGCAGGGGGCTTGGAGCTAGAGAAGCCCGACCAGATTCCGGGCGCCGCCGTGGCGCCCTTTCATATTGGCGGAAGCATCGGTGCGCGGCAAGAGCGCCGGGGTTCTCGCCCAGAGACGATAAGGATGGACCCATGTCGCGCGTATGCGAACTGACCGGCAAAGGCCCGATGACGGGTCACAACGTAAGCCACGCCAACAACAAGACCAAGCGGCGTTTTCTGCCGAACCTCAATGATGTGACCCTGCAGTCCGAAACCCTGGGCCGTGGCGTCAAGCTGCGGATCTCGGCCTCGGCCCTGCGGTCGGTCGATCACCGTGGCGGGCTCGACAAGTTCCTGGCGAAAGCCAAGGACACCGAACTCAGCGCCAATGCGCTGAAGGTGAAAAAGGAAATCGCGAAAGCCCAGGCCGCCCAAGCCTGAGCCAGCGCTCCACAGAATCATCCACAGCCCCGGTGCAAGATGCATCGGGGCTGTTTTCTTTTGTGGCGTGACAAATCCGGGTCTTTTGCCTAATTCTTGGCCGATGCTTCGGAAAAGATATCCACTGCCTGCTTTTTTCCTCGCACTGGCGCTGGCGCTGACCGGCTACCAGATGGCAGCGGCACGCGCGCAGCCCACCCCTGTGGGCGAGATCGTGATCTGTTCCGGACTCGGGCTGATGACGGTTCTGGTGGATGAGGAGGGCAATCCCGTCAACCGGACCCATGTCTGTCCGGACGGGCTTTTGACGCTCTTTGGCGCGGCGGGCGGGGCCTGGGTGCCGCCGCCGCATGAAGAAATCTGGATGCGCATCGCGGCGGCCTATCTGGCGGCCTATGGCGCGGGGCTGCGCGCGCCGGTGCCGATGGCGCGCGACCCGCCTTCGGTGGTCTGAACCTTCCCAATAGACTGTCAGACACACCAAAGGACTCAAAGACAATGAAATCCCTGATTCTCGCCGGCGCCGCTGCGCTGGCTCTCTGCACGCCTGCCGTCGCCGAAATCGTCGTTCAGGACGCCTATGCCCGCAGCTCGATGATGGGCGCCAAGACCGGCGCCGCCTTCATGGTGATCGAGAATACCGGCGACGAGGACGACCGGCTGGTCTCGGCCAGCTCGGACGCGGCGATGAAGGTCGAGCTGCACACCCATATCGCCGATGACAATGGCATTATGCGCATGGTCGAGGTCGAGGAAGGCTTTGCTGTTCCCGCCCATAGCCAGCACCTGCTCCAGCGGGGCGGCGACCATGTGATGTTCATGGGGCTCACCGCGCCCTTCGAGCAGGACAAGCGCGTCACCGTGACGCTGACCTTCGAGAAGGCCGGCGAGATGGTGGTCGAGATCCCCGTCGATCTCGAGCGCCGGCCGATGCACAACATGCAGCATGGCACGATGGGCGGCATGAAGATGCAGAACGGTGCCATGAGCAACTGACGTTCCGCCGTGCCGGAAGAGCGCCGCGCGCCGGGAGACCGGGGCGCGGTTTTTCTTTGAAGGGGCGGGGGGGCTCACCCAAGCATTGGGACCGATAATGTACTGGCCGGAACGGGCCGCAGCGGGTGCAGCAGCGGTGGCGTGTTGGGGCATAGCGGCTGGTTTCGGAGATTGTTCTCGGTCAGCTCAATGCGCGGTTTCTAGAGCGACGCCAGCAGCTCGGCGACCCACGCGGGCACCACCTCGCTTGCGGGGCCGATGCGGTGATCGTCGAAAGCGCGGCTGATGTCGCTGTCCGCAAGGTTCAGTTCCACCGTATGCGCGCCGGAATAGGCCGCCTCCTGAACGAATCCCGCTGCCGGATAAACCTGCCCCGAGGTGCCGACCGAGGCGAAGAGATCGCAGCTTTGCAGATGCTCGGCGATGATCTCCATGTGGTAGGGAATCTCGCCGAACCAGACGATGTCGGGGCGCCCGGCGGGTGCGGTGCAGGCCGGGCAGGCCGTGCCCGGCGCCATTTCCATCGGCGCGGGCCAGCGCTGGCCGCAGGCCGCGCAGAGCGCTCCGGCCAGCTCGCCATGCATATGGATCGCCCGGGCCCCCGCCTTTTCGTGCAGGCCATCGACGTTCTGGGTGACGATCACCACCTCTCCGGGCCAGTCGCGCTGGAGACGCGCCAGCGCCTCATGCGCGGCATTGGGCGCGGCCTCGGCCGCCTGAACGCGGCGGGCATTGTAGAAGCTGTGCACCAGCGCGGGGTTGCGGGCGAATCCTTCGGGTGTGGCAACGTCCTCGATCCGGTGCTGCGCCCAAAGCCCGCCCTCGTCGCGGAAGGTGCCCAGCCCGCTCTCGGCCGAGATCCCGGCGCCGGTCAGAATGACGATCTTCTCCGCAGCCATGCTTTCCCCTCTTGCCGCTCCGCGCTAGGTTCGGGCGCAAAGGAGACGCCCATGGCCCAGAGTATCCTCTTCGTCTGTCTCGGCAATATCTGCCGCTCGCCTTCGGCGGAAGGGGTGTTGCGCCACATGGCCGAGGTGCGGGGCCACGCGCTGGAGATCGACAGCGCCGGAACCGGCGACTGGCATGTGGGCGATCCGCCCTATGGCCCGATGCAGCAGGCGGCGCGGGCGCGGGGATATGACCTGTCGCGCCTGCGCGCCCGTCAGGTCAGCCGGGCGGATTTCGACCGTTTCGACCTGATTCTGGCGATGGATGGCAGCAATCTGGCGCATCTGGAACACCTGCGCCCCGGCGCCTCCCGCGCCGAGCTGCGCCTGTTCACCGATTACGCGCCGGAGACGGGCGCCAGCGAGGTGCCCGACCCGTATTACACGCGCGATTTCGATGGGGCGCTGGATCTGATCGAACGCGCGGCGCGCGGTCTTCTGGATCAGCTCGGCGAATAGATCGCCTTGGTCACATACCAGGTGACCGGCAGCCCGACCACAAAGCCCGCGAGGGCCGAGGCCACGACCGGGATCAAGGTGTCGTGTCCCATGACCAGCGCGGCGATCATGAAGCTGCCCGCGAATGTCGTCCCGATCAGGGAGTACAGGATTCCGGCAAGTCTCAGCATGGCGTTACCTCCTAGGCTGCGCGTTCGGCGGAGAAAACATCACGAATTCGATATGTGTTCCTTGATCCGTATCAAGCCCGGATCGGGCGCAGCGTTTCGGCGTCTTGGCGCAGCCAGTTGCAGTCTGCGCGCAGTCTCTTGAACAAATGGTAAAATTTCCGCTACGATTGGTGCCGAAGATTATTTCAGAACCTTAGGATTCCCCCATGCGACGACTCACCCTTGCCGGTGGCTGCCTGTTGGCCGTGTCTGCCTGTGCGCCAACGCCGAAAGATGTCGAGACGGTCGAGGCCCTGTCCGAGATCAACTGCTCTGTCCGGCCCGAGAATTGCGCCTATGAAAACAGCCCCGTGAAGGTGGTGGACAGGCCGATCACCCTGCCGAAACGGCCCTATCAGTTCTTCCCGCTGGCCGAACCGCTGCGCTTTACCGATGCGCGCCGCAAGGGCTGGTTCGCGCCGCCGGGCACGCTGACGGACGGCGCCTCGATCCCCAAGATCTTCGTGGCGATCGTCGGCTCGCCGACCGCGCCGGAATATGTCAACGCCGCCGCCATTCACGATGCCTATTGCGGCATAGGCAACGAGGGCGGGGCGAATTACCACAATGGCCGCTGGGAGGATGTGCACCGCATGTTCTACGACGCGCTGGTGGCCTCCGGGACCCGTCCGCAGCGGGCCAAGATCATGTTTGCGGCGGTTTGGCTGGGCGGGCCGCGCTGGAACGTTCTTTACGATCTCGAACGCCTTCCCGTCGCCCGCAAGCAGCAGGCGATGCGCGAGGCCAAGAGCTATGTCGAACGTTACGACCCCTCGCTGACCGCGCTGGAGCAGATGCTGCGGCGGCTCGAGAAACGGATGATCCGCGAGTATCCCGATCTCTATCCGCATCAGAACCCCGGCGACGATGACAGGCCCGCAATACGGCACGAGGCGTCCGACGAAGAGTATGTCTATGAGGAAGGCGTCGAGGAATATTACGGCGAGGAATATTACCCCAACGATCCTGCCACTGGCGGAACCGTTGATCTGACCGGGGGCAACAAGGGGTTCTGACCCTCTGGGCGGGCGTGGCCCGCCCGTGCATTGCGGCGCTGCCGGGCGGATTGCCGACAGCGCCGCGCGCCAGTTATCAGACCAGGCGCGAGACCTCTTTCGCGGCGCGCACAAAATCCTTGAACAGCGGGTGCGGATCGAAGGGTTTCGACTTCAGCTCTGGGTGGAACTGCACGCCGATGAACCAGGGGTGATCGGGCCATTCCACGATCTCCGGCAGGCGGCCGTCGGGCGACATGCCCGAGAAGCAGAGCCCGCCCTGTTCCAGCGCTTCGCGATACTTGATGTCGACCTCGTAGCGGTGGCGGTGGCGTTCGTCGATGGCGGTGGTGCCATAGACCTGCGCCACCTTCGAGCCCTCCTTGAGCACCGCGTCATAGGCGCCGAGCCGCATGGTGCCGCCCTTGTCGTCGGCGACCGAGCGGTTGACCTTCTGGTTGCCCTGCACCCATTCCTTGAGGTGATAGACCACCGGCTCGAAGCGCTTTTCGCCCTTCTCGTGGTCGAACTCCTCGGAACCCGCCTTTTTGACGCCCGCGACATTGCGCGCCGCCTCGATCACCGCCATCTGCATGCCGAGGCAGATGCCCAGATAGGGCACCTTGTGCTCGCGGGCGAATTGCGCCGCCTTGATCTTGCCCTCGGTGCCGCGCTCGCCAAAACCGCCGGGCACCAGGATCGCGTCGTAGTTTTCCAGATAGGGCGCCGGGTCCTCGCGCTCGAAAAGCTCGGCATCGACCCAGTTCACATTCACCTTGACCCGATTCGCCATGCCGCCATGGGTCAGCGCCTCGGCAATCGACTTATAGGCATCCTCGAGCTGGGTGTATTTGCCCACGATGGCGACGTTCACCTCGCCCTCGGGATTGTGGATGCGCTCGGACACGTCCTCCCATTTCTCGAGGTTGGGCTTGGGGGCGGGGGTGATCTGGAACGCGTCCAGCACCGCCTGATCGAGCCCCTCGCGGTGATAGGCGAGCGGGGCGTCGTAGATCGAGGGCAGGTCCAGCGCCGCGATCACCGACTCGGGCCGCACGTTGCAGAACAGCGCCAGCTTTTCGCGCTCCTTCTGCGGGATCGGCCCTTCGGAGCGGCAGACGAGAATGTCGGGCGCGATGCCGATCGAGCGCAGCTCCTTGACCGAGTGCTGCGTCGGCTTGGTCTTCAGCTCGCCGCTGGCCTTGATGAAGGGCAGCAGGGTGAGATGCATGAAGATGCATTCCCCGCGCGGCTTGTCCTGGGCGAACTGGCGGATCGCCTCGAAGAAGGGCAGCCCCTCGATATCGCCGACGGTGCCGCCGATCTCGCAGAGCATGAAATCGACCTCGTCCTCGCCGATGGCGAGCCAGTCCTTGATCTCGTTGGTGACGTGCGGAATGACCTGGATGGTCTTGCCGAGGTAATCGCCACGGCGCTCCTTCTCGAGCACATTGGTATAGATGCGGCCCGACGAGACGGAATCGGTCTTGCGCGCGGGCACGCCGGTGAAGCGTTCGTAATGCCCCAGATCGAGATCGGTTTCGGCGCCGTCGTCGGTGACGAAGACCTCGCCGTGTTCAAAGGGCGACATGGTGCCCGGGTCGACGTTCAGATACGGATCGAGCTTGCGCAGCCGGACAGAAAAGCCGCGCGCCTGCAAAAGTGCCCCGAGCGCGGCCGATGCCAGCCCCTTGCCGAGCGAAGAAACCACACCGCCGGTAATGAAGATGTAACGTGCCATTGGCCGCGTAACCCCGTGATATTGCCTGTATTTTTGTGCTGACTCCGCGGGCGCAGAGCGCTGCATCACGGGATTTGGGGTATAGGGGATTCGGGGGGTGATGTCCAGCACACCGCAAGATGCTGTTGTGACGCATGACGTCTGGGCAAGCTGTTGTGGGTCGGGTTTTCCCCACCGGTCGGGTTTCCCTGACTGTGGCGCGCGGCGGGTTTCGGCGAGGCTGAGGCGACGGTGCGACACCGGGCGCGCCGTGTCAGGAAACGTCTTTCAGAAGGAACAGAGCCATGATGCGCGAGAACGCTTCGCTGAATTTCGGCCGCTACGATTATACCGATACGCGCTCCGGCGGGGAGGCGGCCGGGCTGCGCTCCGACGGCGAGCTGGTGCAGGCGGTGTCGGAAAAGACCGGTACGGATGCCGACAGCTTCCATTTTGCCACGGGCACGACGGCACGCCGCGATGACGGTGCGGACCACGATCACAAGGACTGGATCGACCTGCTGTCGACGGGTGGCGGCAATGCGGCGACCGACGGCGGGACGGCGCCGTTCGATGACTCCGGTCTCGCGCCGGTCCAGCCCGATCTCTTGGGAGACGATGGCGGTGCCTATCCGGGCATGCCCGTCATGGGGTGTGACGATCTGTTCTGAGCGGCGCGGGTGGTCCGCGCCCGCTGAGATCAGTCTGCGCGCGGCACCAGCGGCGCGTCGGGCGCGGTGGTGCTGTCTTCGGCGGAGGGCGGCGGCAACAGCGCGTCGGTGTTGAGATCGCCGGTGCCGGTGCTGCCCTGACCGCTGTCCGTCGCGGGCGCGTCGCCGGTCAGACGGTCCATCACGGACACGCCCGAGGCGTCTTGCGCGGCGAGGACGGTCAGCGTCAGCGAGGTACCGATGAAGGCGATGGCCAGAAGCCAGGTCACCTTTCCAAGCGCGGTGGCCGCCGACCGCTGGCTCATCACGCCACCGCCGCCACCCATGCCAAGCCCACCGCCCTCGGAGCGCTGCAACAGCACGGCGCCGATCAGCGCGAGGGCGAGAAGAAGATGCACGATGAGGATGACGTTTTGCATGAAGAGTCCCGAAACCTGCGGTCTTGGCGGGCTATGTAGGGGAAGCGGGGCACGCACGCAACCCGCCACGTCGTGACGTTCCGGCACGGGCAATTGGCCTGCGCGCGGGCGAGGGAAGGGCATTTCCCGCATTGGTTGTGGACAGGTTTGATCAAAATAATCACGGTAGTATCTTGCCGGGCCTCCGGGGCGCAGATAGGCTCGCCGCATGAGTCAGGACAGACCCCTTCTCGGCATCCTGCTGATGCTTGGTTTTTGTGTGCTTGCGCCGCTCGCCGATGCGGTGGCGAAGCTGTTGAGTGACAAGGTGCCGCTGGCCGAGCTGGTGCTGGTCCGTTTCGCGCTTCAGGCGATGGTGCTGATCCCGCTCATGGTCTTCACCGGGCGCAGCTTCCGGATGCGGCGGCGGGTGTTCTGGATCGCCTTCCTGCGCACGCTTCTGCACATCCTCGGGATCGCGATGATGGTGACCGCGCTGCGCTATCTTCCGCTTGCGGATGCGGTGGCGATTGCCTTCATCATGCCCTTCATCATGCTGATCCTCGGCCATTACGTGCTGGGCGAAGAGGTCGGCTGGCGCCGCATGGCGGCCTGCGCGGTCGGCTTCGTCGGCACGCTGATGGTGGTGCAGCCCGCGTTCCACGATGTCGGCTGGCCGGCACTGCTGCCGCTGGGCGTGGCGCTGAACTTCTCGATCTTCATGCTCACCACGCGGCAGATCTCGCGCGAGATCGACGCGATCTCGCTTCAGGCGGTCTCGGGCGTCATGGCGGTGGCGGTGATCCTGCCGATGCTATTCATCGTGCCCGACGACCGTGTGCCCGATCTTGCCTGGGAGGCGGTGGGCCCCGAGCTTTGGGGGCTGCTGCTGGCCATCGGCCTGCTGGGGACGCTGGCGCATCTGCTCATGACCTGGTCGCTGCGCTACGCCCCCGGGGCGACGCTGGCGCCGATGCAATATCTCGAGATCCCCTTCGCCACGCTCATGGGCTTCCTGATCTTTCAGGAACTGCCGAACCCGATCGCCAGCGTGGGGATCTGCATCACGATCGCCGCCGGGCTTTATATCGTCATCCGCGAGCGGGCCATGCTTCGGGCGCAGAAAGCAGCCCCGATGCCAGCGCCGGCAACTGCGCAAGCGGCAGAATAATCAGCATCAGCGGTGCCTCGAACCGGAGCGAGACCCGCGCCACGCTGGTTTCGTTCGAGGTGCCCGCGCGATGCTGCGGCGCAAAGTCGAGCCCGGCGAGCGGCCAGCGCAGCCCCTCGCTCTCGCCGCGCACCGGTCCCATCGGATAGAGCGAAAAGCGGGTGCCGGGCGGCAGGTCCAGGGTGATCTCGGGCGGGGAGAGCGCCATGACATCCTCGGTTCCGGCCAGGATGCAGCGCCGGTTTGCGCGCTTCGCCAGGACGGTCAGCGCGGCGAGCTGGTGGTCGATCCTCGGGTCGAGGAACCCGG
The DNA here is from genome assembly GCF_024721115.1 of Salipiger pentaromativorans. Lineage (GTDB taxonomy): Bacteria > Pseudomonadota > Alphaproteobacteria > Rhodobacterales > Rhodobacteraceae > Salipiger > Salipiger pentaromativorans. The sequence goes on from NZ_JAMDHK010000021.1 coordinate 17,029, forward strand.
TGCCATAGACCAGTGGCGCGGCGATATTGCGCAGGCATTTGTCGAAATCCGTGCTGTTCTGCTCGGGGATGTGGTGGATGCGCTCGGCGGGGATCTGCGCGCGGGCGCTTGCGGGCAGCGAATCGAGGTCGCCGATCACCGCATCGGGCATCGCCCCCGCGCGCAGGAGCGTGGCCGCCCCGCCATCCGCCGCGACACGCGTCTTGCACAGCGGCAGCAGCGCTTTCAACAGCTCCGGGCTGCTCTTCCCACCTCCGACCAGGAGGGTTGGGGCGGGACTGTGAATAATTTCTCGATTCATGGCAAATTAATGGCGATTTGGGAAACGGACCACAATCCGGTCATGAAATGATACGGTGAATACCTAAGATTCGGTCAGCTTTGGTCTTGGTAAACATGATAAACAGTTTGTTGCAGATCGGATGAAAGTGAGCAGCACAATGGTGAGTTCGAGCAAGATACTGACAGTCTCCTACGGCACCTTCTCCTGTACGGCGGAAGGATTCGAGGATCCGCTCGCGGTGGTCAAGGAGACCACGCATTTCTTTCGCGGGGTCATCCGCGAAGACCGGTTCTTCGGGGCCGAGCCACCGCAATTCGATCCGGAGATGGCGGCGCAACTGCTGCAATCGCAACTGAGTTCCGAACTGGGCGAAGGTGCGCTGACGCTGCGCAGCCCCTATGGCGGGGGCGCGGCCTCGGCCGGGGCGTTGAGCGCGGCGCTGGCCGCCGGGCCGTCTGTGTCGCGGCCCGCTGCCGCTGCGCCGGCTCCGGCCCCCGTGCCTGCCGTCGAAGACACCGAAGAAACCCCGGCAGAGGAACGCGCCGCCGCGGCCGAGCTGCCCGCCGAGGATGATGCAGAGGCGCCGGTGAGCGATGCCATCGGCGTGGCGCTTGCCGCCGCCGAGAGCGCCGACGAGGCGACCGCCTCCGACGACGATCTGGAAGACACCGCAGCCGCCGTCGCCGATCTGATGGCCGGGGATGCGGCGGAGGCGCTGGATCTGCCCGATCTCTCCTCCGATGACGACGCGCTGGCCGATCTCGACGATGCCGGGGGTGACGACAGCCTCGAGGCCGAGGCCGAGTTCTTCGAGACCGGCTCGGTGCCTCCGGTTCAGGCCGAGGCCCCCGCGACCCTGACCGATCCCGAGAGCGTCGCCGCCAAGCTGCGCCGCATCCGTGCGGTTGTGGCCGGCGGTCAGGCCGCCGCGACGGAGGCCCTGCACGAAGACGAGGAAGCGGACGAGGCCGCTGCGGTTTCTGCCATGCTGGGCGCGCTGACCCCGGAAGCGGGCGACGAGACCCCCGCCGCCGCCGAGGCGCAGCGCGACAATCTCTTCACCGACACGCTTGCCGGTCTCGATTTCGACGATGCCTTCGATGACGACGGTTTCGACGAGGACGAGGACGCGCAGACGACCGCCTTCTTCGACGAGGACGATGAGGACGACGACGAGGGAACGGCCGAACTGGACACCCCCGCGCCGGAGGCCGCCGTCGCGGCGCCCGAACCGGCTCCGGTGCCGGCAGCGGGCGCGCCGCTGCGCCGCCCGCGTGCCCGGGTGGTGAAGGTCAAGCGCGCCGTGTTCGAAGCGGCGGTGGCCGACGGGCTGATCGACGAGGCCTCTGCGGCGGCCGCGAAGGGCAATGGCACGGTGAGCAGCCTCAGCCCCGAGGACGAGGACGATCTCGCCCGGGAACTGGCGGCGGTGAAAGCCGAGCTGAAAGCCGATTTCGATGAGGCCTGGGGCGAGGACGAGGACGATTGGGACGATGCGCCCGCCGCCGAGACCGCCGCCGCGCCGCGTGCCGACGAGGTCGCCGAAGACGCCGAGGACGATTGGGATCTTGAAGACGACTGGGACGACGAGGACGAGATCCGCCCGGCCGCGATCTCCGACGAGGACGGCTATGAGGAAGACGAGGACGAGGAGGCCGCTGCTGCGGTGACCGCGCCGCTGCGTCTGCGCAAGGAAGATGCGGCGCCGACCGAGGCATGGGACGACGACGAGGATCTCGCCGAAGCGCTCGAGGACGAGTTTGAAGAGGCTTTCGACGCCGATGAGGAGGACGATGAGCCTCTGTCGGGCGAGCGTCTGGCGGAAGAGGCCGAAGCGGTCGAGCGTCTGGCCCGTGAGGGCGCGCGCAAGGCGGTGAAGATGTCGAGCCCGGCCCGCGCCATGCTGACCGAGCAGAGCGTCGAGGATTACGACGCCTCGCGCATCCTCGACGAGACCAACACCCAGCTTCAGGAGCCCGAGGGCAACCGCCGCCGCAGCGCGATCGCGCATCTGCGCGCCGCTGTCGCCGCGACCCGCGCCGACAAGCTGCTGGGCCGCAAGAAGGACAGCGAAGAGGCCTTCGAGCCCTATCGCGAGGATCTGGCCAATGTGGTGCGCCCGCGCCGTCCGCAAGCGCCGTCGAGCCATACCGAGCGCCCCTCCGAGCTGGTGCGCCCGGCACCGCTCAAGCTGGTGGCGGAGCAGCGGGTGGATGCCGAGATGCCGGCGCCGCGCCCGCGCCGCGTGCGGGTCGCCGATTTCGAGGACGAAACGCTGGGCGGTGCAGACGAGGTCGGGAGCGGGTTTGCCGCCTACGCCGAAAGCGTCGGTGCCAGCGAGCTGCCCGAGCTTCTGGAAGCGGCCGCGGCCTATATGTCCTTTGTCGAGGGCCGCGAGCAGTTCTCCCGCCCGCAGCTCATGACCAAGGTGCGCCAGGTCGAGCTGCAGGAATCGAGCCGCGAGGACCGGCTGCGGACCTTCGGGCAGCTGCTGCGCGACGGCAAGATCGAGAAGACCCGGGGCGGCCGGTTCACCGCCTCCGAGCGGATCAGCTTCAAGCCGGGCGCGCGCGCGGCGGGCTGAGATCCCGGACCGGACCATCTGAAAACGGCGGGTGCGCGAGCGCCCGCCGTTTTCGCGTCTGGCGATGGTTTTTTTGAGTATTTGCAGAAAGATGAAAGGCGGGGTCAGCCGCGGCGGTCGAGCTTGGTCGTCAGGTGGATCAGGCTTTCGGAGCTTTTCACCCCGCGGGCCTCGGCGATCCGGTCGAGCGCGGCGTCGAGCGCTTCGGTGGAGCCCGCGCAGACGATCACCATCAGATCGACCCGGCCCGAGGTGGTGTGCACCGTCTCGACCGCCGGCATCTGTTTCAGCCGCGCCAGCACATCGGCCTGGGCGCGCGGCTCGATGCAGACCAGCACCGTGGCGCGGATCGCCTCCTTGAGCGCGGGGCCGCGCCGCAGGGTGAAGCCGGCGATGGCGCCGCGCATGACCAGCCGGTCGATCCGTGCCTGAACGGTGGTGCGCGCCAGCCCCAGACGGCGGGCCAGATCCGAGACCGGCATGCGGGCATTGGCCGAGAGCAGGGCGACCAACGCCCGGTCGGTTTCGTCGATTTGCGAGGTCGAGTTGTCGATTTGTGCCATTTGACCCTCAGACTGACAGATCTGACGCGCGAAATCGAGCGATTTCCCCCGCATACTGAACGCAGCGCAAACAGGAGGTATACCCATGGGGATCGAGCAGACCCTGATGCCGTCGCCGGAAGCCTGGCTCGCCCGGGCGCGGCCCGACGATCCGGTCTTTTTCTTCTGCCCGCTGCGGCTGGCGCAGGTGGCGGCGCGGTTCCTGAGCGGCTTTCCGGGGCTGGTGAGTTACGCGGTCAAGGCCAACCCGGCGCCCGAGATGATCGACGGGCTGGTTGCCGCCGGCATCCGGGCCTTCGACGTGGCCTCGCCCGCCGAAATGGCGTTGGTGCGCGCGCATTGCCCCGAGGCCGTGCTGCATTACCACAATCCGGTGCGCTCGGAGGCGGAGATCGCGGCGGGACAAGCGCAGGGCTGCACCTCCTGGTCGGTGGACCGGCGGAGCGAGCTGGAGAAGTTGCGCCACCTGCCGCGCGGCACCGAGATCGCGGTGCGGCTGAAACTGCCGGTCACAGGCGCCGCCTATGATTTCGGATCGAAATTCGGCGCGGATCCGGCGCTGGCTGCGGCGCTTTTGCGCCGGGTCGTGGAGATGGGCTTCACCCCGTCGCTCACCTTTCATCCCGGCACGCAATGCCGCACGCCCGAGCCCTGGGCGCGCTATATCCAGGCCGCGGCGGATGTGGCGCGGGCCGCCGGGGTCACGCTGCACCGGCTGAACGTGGGCGGCGGCTTTCCCTCCGACCGGGGCGAGGGGCATCCCGATCTGGAGGCGATCTTTGCCACCATCGCCATCGCCGCACGCGCGGCGTTTGCCTCGCCGCCAGAGCTGGTCTGCGAACCGGGGCGGGGCCTGTGTGCGGAAGCCTTCCTGCTGGTGCTGCGGGTGAAGGCGGTGGAAGAGGCGGCGGTGTTTCTCAATGACGGGATCTATGGCGGCATGGCCGAATGGCGCGACCTCGGGCCCATGGCGCGGCTGCGGGTGATCTCGTCCGAGGGGCTGCCGCGTGGTGGGGCGTGCCGCGACCGGGTGGTCTTCGGTCCGACCTGCGACAGCCTCGACCGGCTGCCCGACCCGGTGGCGCTGCCCGAGGCGATCCGCGAGGGCGATTATATCGTCTTCGAGGGCATGGGCGCCTATTCCCGCGCCCTCGTCACCGGCTTCAACGGTTACGGAGCGCGCAGGATCGTCCGAATGAGCGCCGCCTGCTGAGGTTTCGCGCGCCGTTCTCTGGACACCGCCATGGCGCCGCTTACAGTCCCGCGCAGAGACCAGCGACGCGCGGAGAGCCCGGGATGCAGAAATTCGGCAAGAGCCAGTCCATGAAGCGCAGCGAGGACGTGCGCTTTCTCACCGGACATGGCCGCTATATCGACGACATCGCCCCCGAAGGCGCGCTGCACGCCTATGTGCTGCGCTCGCCAGTGGCCCATGCGGAGATCACCACGCTGGACGTGAGTGCCGCGCGCGAGGCCGAGGGCGTGCATCTGGTGCTGACCGTCGACGATCTGCTCGCGGCGGGCATGGATGTGAACATGCCGGGCGCGGTGGTGACCAACCGCGATGGCAGCAAGGGGGCGGAGCCCGAACGCCCGCTGCTGGCGCGCGGCCGTCTGCGCCATGTGGGCGAGCCGATTGCGCTGGTGGTGGCCGAGACCATGCAGCAGGCCAAGGACGCCGCCGAGTTGATCGAGCTCGATTATGACGAGCTGCCGGCGCATGTGGAGGTCTGTCCGGGCGGCGAGACGATCCACCCCGAGGCGCCGGACAACCGTGCCTTCGATTGGGGCATGGGCGACGAGGCGGCAACCGCGGAGGCCTTTGAGAAGGCGGCAAAGACCGTGCGGCTGGAAGTGGGGGACAACCGCGTCATCGTGAACGCCATGGAGGGGCGTGGCTGTTACGCCGAATGGGACGGCAAGCGCATTCATCTGGCGTTTAATGGGCAGGGGGTGTGGGATCTCAAGAGCGAGATGGCCGAAGCCATGCGGCTCGACGAGGCGGATGTGCGCATCACCAACCCCGATGTGGGCGGCGGCTTTGGCATGAAGGCGGCCTCCTACCCGGAATATTTCTGCGTGGCGCAGGCGGCGCGGGCACTGGGCAAGCCGGTGCGCTGGATGTCCGAGCGCACCGAGGGGATGCTGTCGGACCATGCGGGCCGCGATCTGGTGACCATGGCCGAGCTGGCCTTTGACGAGGCCAACAAGATCACCGGCTACCGGATCCACACGATCTGCAACCTTGGGGCCTATAATTCCGGTTACGGCCAGCCGATCCAGACGCTGCTCTTCGCCAAGGTGCTGACCGGCACCTATGACATCCCGGCGGCCTATATGCGGGTGGAGGGGATCTATACCAACACCACGCAGGTCGATGCCTATCGCGGCGCCGGCCGCCCGGAGGCGATCTATGTGCTGGAACGGGTGATGGACCGCGCCGCGCGCGACCTGGGTCTCGATCCGGTCGAGCTGCGCAAGATCAACTTCATCAAGGAATTCCCCTACAAGACCCCCACGGGCGAGACCTATGACGTGGGCGATTTCCCCCGCGTGCTGGACCACGCCATCGCCGATGCCGACGTGGCGGGCTTTGCCGCGCGCCGGGCCGCCAGCGAGGCGGACGGCAAGCTGCGCGGGCTGGGGCTGTGCTTCTATATCGAGTCGATTCTGGGCGATCCCTCGGAGGGGGTGAAGATCGAGTTCACCGAGGAGGGCGGCGCGCGGCTCTATGTGGGCACGCAGTCGAACGGGCAGGGGCATGAGACGGTGTTCGCCAAGTTCCTCAGCGATCAGACCGGGATCCCCTTCGAGAAAATCGAATTTGTGCAGGGCGACAGCGACCTGATTGCGCAGGGCGGCGGCACCGGCGGTTCGCGCTCGGTCACCATGCAGGCCAATGTGACGCTGACGGCGGTGAAGGCGATGGTGGACGGGTTCACCGCCTTCCTTGCCGAAGAGATGGAGGTGCCCGCCGCCGAAATCGCTTTTGACGACGAGCGTTTCCGCGCCGAGGGCTCGAACCTGACGCCGACCATGCTGGAGGTGGCCGAGATGGCCCGTGCCAAGGGGCGCGAGGATCTGCTGACCTGGGATGTGCGCGACAAAATCCAGGCGCGCTCCTACCCCAACGGCGCGCATTTCGCCGAGATCGAGATCGACCGCGAGACCGGCGTCGCCGAGGTGGTGAAATACACCGTGGTCGATGATTTCGGCAATCTGATCAACCCGATGCTGGCTGAAGGTCAGGTGCATGGCGGGGTGGCGCAGGGGCTGGGGCAGGCGCTTTGCGAACGCACCGTTTTCGATGAGGACGGCCAGCTGCTCTCCGCCACCTTCATGGACTATGCCCTGCCGCGCGCCGACGATGTGCCTTTTATCCATTTCGATGTGGAGCCGGTGCCCTCGACCGGGAACCCGATGGGCATGAAAGGCTGTGGCGAAGCCGGAACCGTGGGGGCGCTGGCGGCGGTGTCGAATGCGGTGCAGGACGCGCTCTGGCCGCTGGGCGTGCGCCAGGCGGATATGCCCTTTACGCCGCTGCGGCTTTGGGAGCTGATGAACGGGGCGCAAATCGCGGCGGAATGATCTGCCGCGACATGCTTTGGGGGTGGCGTCAAGTTTTTTGTTCACGCTTTCTTGAGAGGGGTTTAAATTGTGGCTTTTGCGCCCATCTCTTTCACAGGATCGCGGAGACGGAACCTTCGCGACGCCTTCACTGTCCCTCGTTCCGTGACTGGCGCCCAAGGTTTCCTTGGGCGCTTTTTCTTTGCGACGGGCCGGGCTAGGGTCGGGGCATGAGCTATTCCGATGCGTTTCTGAAAGAGGTGCTTGCCCGTACGAAGGTGGTGGCGGTGGTCGGCCTGTCGCTCAACCCGGTGCGGCCCAGCTATTATGTGGCGCGCTATCTGAGTCTGCGCGGCTACCGCGTGATCGGGGTCAATCCGGGCCATGCGGGGGCGATGCTTTTTGGCGAGCGGGTGCGCGCGGCGATCGGAGAGCTGCCGCCGGAGGTGGATATGGTGGATATTTTCCGCCGTTCGGAGGAGGTGCCGCCCATCGTCGAGGCGGCGCTGGCGCATCTGCCGGAGTTGCGCACGATCTGGATGCAGATCGGGGTCGAACATGTCGAGGCCGCGGCACTGGCCGGGGCGCGGGGCGTGGATGTGATCATGAACCGCTGCCCCAAGATCGAATATCAGCGCCTGCATGGCGAGCTGCGCATGGGCGGATTCAACACCGGGGTGATTTCCTCGAAGCTCTGACGGTGGACGGCGCTCGTTGCCGGGGCAACATCGCCCCGCCCGCCGTCCCGCAGCCTCTTTCATCTTTCCGGCAAATACTCACCGTCCCGGCGACAGCCATCGGGCGCGCGGCCCGGCAGGGGCGTGGGGCTCAGCCCTTGCGCGCAGCTTTCTCGGCCAGGCCCGACCGGCCCTGACGGCGTGCCAGCTCGGCCATCACCTCGGCCAGCGGCAGATCGCGGGATTTCAGCATGACGAGGAAGTGAAACAGCACATCCGCCGCCTCTCCGGTGAGTTTCTCGCGGTCGTTCTTCACCGCCTCGATGATCGCCTCGACGGCTTCCTCGCCGAATTTCTCGGCGCATTTCTCCGGCCCCTTGGCGAGCAGCTTGGCGGTCCAGCTTTCCTCGGGCGAGGCTTCGGCGCGGGTGGCGACGATGGTTTCCAGCTCTTCCAGAGTCATCAGAGCCTCACCGGGATGCCTGCGGCGGCCATGTGATGCTTGGCCTCCTGGATGGAATATTCGCCGAAATGGAAGATCGAGGCGGCGAGCACGGCGGAGGCGTGGCCCTCGGTCACGCCTTCGACCAGATGGTCGAGCGTGCCGACGCCACCGGAGGCGATGACCGGAATGTCAACCGCATCGGCGATGGCGCGGGTGAGCGGGATATTGAACCCCGCCTTGGTGCCGTCGCGGTCCATCGAGGTGAGCAGGATCTCTCCGGCGCCTTTTGCGGTCACCGTGCGGGCAAACGCCACCGCGTCGATGCCGGTGGGCTTGCGGCCGCCATGGGTGAAGATCTCCCAGCGGCCGGGCTCCACGGTCTTGGCGTCGATGGCGACCACGATGCATTGCGAGCCGAAGTGATCGGCGGCCTCGGCCACCACATCGGGATTGGCGACGGCGGCGGAGTTGAAGCTGACCTTGTCCGCGCCCGCGAGCAGCAGGGCGCGGACATCGGCCACCGTGCGGACGCCGCCGCCCACGGTGAGCGGGATGAAGCATTGCTCGGCGGTGCGGGTGACCACATCGAACATCGTGCCGCGATTTTCATGCGTGGCGTGGATGTCGAGGAAGCAAATCTCGTCGGCGCCGGCGGCGTCATAGGCGCGGGCGGCATCCACCGGATCGCCCGCAGCGCGCAGATCGACGAAATTCACGCCCTTGACCACGCGGCCATCGGCGACATCGAGACAGGGGATGATGCGGGTCTTGAGCATGCGGGCCTTATGGCGCGGATTGCGCCCGGGGGGAAGAGGGCGCGCGGGTCGAGAGGGCGGAATGCGTATTTGCCGAAGAGAAGAAGACAGGGGCTCGTTCCCGGCGGGCAAAGCCTGTATGCGAGCGGGATGGGTGAGACATTCGAGATCTTCCTGGCCTGCGCGCCGGGGCTGGAGGCGGCGCTGGCCGGCGAGGCCAAGGCGGCCGGGTTCGGGCCGCTGCGGCCGGATGCCGGGGGCGTGGCCTTCGATGGCGGCTGGCCCGAGGTCATGCGCGCCAATCTGACGCTGCGCGGCGCGGCGCGGGTGCTGGCGCGGATCGGCGGGTTTCCGGCGGTGCATCTGGCACAGCTCGACAAGCGGGCGCGGAAATTCCCCTGGGGCGAGGTGCTGCGCGCCGATCAGCCGGTGAAGGTCGAGGTGGTGAGCCGGCGTTCGAAGATCTATCACGCCGGGGCGGCGAAGCAGCGGATCGAGCGGGCGATCGCCGAGGAGCTGGGCGCGCCCGTTGCCGAGGACGGGGTGCGGTTGCTGGTGCGGATCGAGGAGAACCTGGTGGGCTTCTCTGTCGATACCTCGGGCGCGCCGCTGCACCGGCGCGGGCACAAGGAGGCGGTGGGCAAGGCGCCGATGCGCGAGACGCTGGCGTCGCTCTTCCTGAGGGAGTGCGGCTATCGCGGCGAGGAGCCGGTGCTGGATCCGATGTGCGGGTCCGGGACCTTTGTGCTCGAGGCGGCGGAAATCGCGCTGGGGCTGGCGCCCGGGCGCGGGCGCCGTTTCGATTTCGAGCGGCTGGCGGGGGTCGATCCCGCCGCCTGGGAGGCGCTGAAGGCGGCGCAGGCGCCGCGCGCGACGGCGTTGCGGTTTTATGGTTCGGATCGCGATGCCGGGGCGGTGCGCATGGCCGGGGCGAATGCGGCGCGCGCCGGGGTGGCGGCGGTGACGCAATTTGACTGCCGGCCGGTGAGTGCGCTGGAGCGGCCCGAGGGGCCGCCGGGGCTGATCATGGTGAATCCGCCCTATGGCGCGCGAATCGGCCAGCCGGGGCCCTTGCACGCGCTGCACCGGAGCCTGGGCGAGACGCTCATGACCCGGTTCTCCGGCTGGCGCGTCGGGCTGGTGACCTCGGAGCCGGGGCTGGCGCGGGCGACCGGGCTGCCGTTCCTGCCGCCCGGGCCGCCGGTGGCGCATGGTCCTCTGAAGATCCGGCTGTACCGGACCGAGGCGCTGTAACGCCGCTTCCCCTTATCAGCGCGCCTAATGCCGCCTATAAGGGGGGCATGACTCGCCTTGCCACCCTGCTGCTGACCGCCGTTCTGCTTGCCCCGCCTGCCGTTGCGCAGGAGCCGGAGGATGAGAGCCGCAGCCTGATGGAGCGCGGCGCGGAGCTGTTCCTGCGCGGTCTGCTGGACGAGCTCGATCCGGCGCTGCGCGAGCTGGAGGATCTGGCGCAGGAGATGGAGCCGGCGCTGCGCAGCTTTGGCGAGGAAATGGGACCGGCGCTGCGCGATCTGATGGGGCAGGTGAAGGACTGGTCGAATTACCACCCGCCCGAGATGCTGCCCAATGGCGATATCATCATCCGCCGCAAGCAGACCGAAGAGGCGCCGCTGCCGCGCCCTCTGCCGGGCCTGCCCCGGCCGCCGGCCGGGACCGAGATCGAGCTCTAGAGGTCGCGCCGGGGCTGCTCAGCCCTCGGCGATCTCCACCCGGGCTTCGCTGGCGTCGAGCGCCCGGGCGAGCGAGCTGAAGCGTGCCTCTGCCACCTCGCCGTAAAGCGGCGCTGCCGCCGGGGTCAGGTGCAGCACAAGGTTCCGCGCCTCCGCATCCCAGTCGAGATGCGCGCCGCCCTCCTGACTGGCATCCGACATCCACAGCATCGAACCGAAGCGCATCGCCTTGCCCAGCACCTCGGCGGTGCGCTGCTCGTCCTCGTCGATCAGGGAATAGAAATCCTCGAACCGCGTGCCATCGCGCTTGTTCTTGTAGCGGTGCAGCAGGGCGAGGCCCAGGAACACCCGTTCGGGGTGATCGAGCCCGCCGAGATTGGCGCGGGTGGCATTGTCGAAACAGGTTTCGGCGCGATAATCGGGATGGGCGCGCCAGCTCACATCATGCAGCAGGCAGGCGGCCTTGACGATGCGCAACCGCGCCTCGCCGGCGTCGGCGAAGAGCGGCAACACGAAGCGGTAGAGTTTCTTGCCGAAGCCCGGCAGGCGCGCGTCCTTGGCTTCGGAAAACCGGCAAGCCTCGATCAGCGGATCGCGGTCGCGCAGCATCTGCGGCATCTGCTCGTAGAGCAGCCCCTCGCGGATGCCATAAGACGAGATCGCGATGCCGGAGGGGGCGAAGACCTCCATCAGCTCGGCCAGAACCTCGGAGGCGTAGGGCACCAGACTCATGCGCGCCGAGGAGATCGAGCAGGCGGCGCGCAGCGCTTCGAGATCGGATTTTTCGATGAATTTCAGCGTTTCCTCGACCGCCGCGCGGTCCATGCGGTATTCGTGCAGGACGTGCAGCGGGTAGCCGCGCCGCTCCATGTCGATCCGGGCGATGGCGCGCCAGGAGCCGCCCACAAGGAACAGCCGGCTTCCGGTCATCTGCATCCGGTCCGACAACCGCTTGATATGCTTGCGGATATGCTTTTCGCGGGCCTTCTTGCCGCCTTCCAGATCCTTGAAGCGCAGGGGGCCCAGCGGCGAGGTCATGCGGCGGCCGACCTGGCCGCCCGAAAGCTCGGCCAGTTCCATCGAGGACCCGCCGATGTCGCAGATCATCCCGTCGGCGCCGGGCCAGCCCAGCAGCACGCCCTGGGCCGAGAGCCGCGCCTCTTCCTCGCCGTCGATCACCCAGATCTTGAGACCAGTCTTTTCCTCGATTTCGGCCCGGAAGGCAGGGCCGTCCTCGGCCTCGCGCATGGCGGCGGTGGCAACGGCGGTGAGCGGCGGCAGGTCCATGCCCTGCGCCAGCGTCTGGAACCGTGCCAGTGCCGCCAGCGCCCGTTCCTTGCCTTTCGGGTTCAGCCGTCCGGTCTCGGGCATCCCCGCGCCGAGGCCGCACATGATCTTTTCGTTGTAGAAATAGGCGGGTGACCGGGCCGCCCCGTCAAAGACCACAAGCCGGACCGAGTTCGATCCAATGTCCACGACGCCCACGCGCGACAGCCGCCGCGCCTGCGGATCGTCGAAGAGCGGGTGGCCGAACGGCCCCCAGTCGCCGTGGGCGGAATCGCTTTGTCCGTCCATGTGCATCCCCGGATTCACTCCGCTTTCCCTCTACCACGCATCGGGCGCGGGACGAAAGGCCCTCGAGGGGGAAATGCGGGCCATGCGCGCCGGGTGTCGCGAGGGCAGCCTAGCGGAACAGGGACAGAAGCGATTGCGGCGCGGTGTTGGCGATGGAGAGCGCCTGCACCGCAAGCTGCTGCTGAACGTTGAGCGCCTGGAGCCGGGCGGTGGCCTCTTCCATATCGGTATCGACCAGCGTGCCGATGCCCGAGATCATGGCATCGGACAGCTTGTCGTTGAATTTCTGCTGCGTTTCCAGCCGGTTCTGATCCGATCCAAAGCCGGCAGAGGCGGCGATGGTGTAGTCGAGCAGCCCCTCGATGCTGGTGAGGGCCGCTGTGGCGCCGGTCGCGGTCGAGACGTCGATCCCGGCCAGGATCTCCAGCCCGCCGCCGATGGTGTTGTCGGCATCCGCGCTGACGGTGTTGAGGTTCACCGCAATGGTGTCGGTGCCGTCGGTAACGCTGGAGGAGACGTTCAGGCCGGTGCCCGAGGCGGCAACCGACAGCACCGAGGAGTCGATGCCGGCCTTCGCGGCGTAATCGTCCCATTTTCGCGCCAGCGCCGTCATCACATCGCCGATGCCGTCGCCGTCGCGAGCCACATAACGCAGCTCTGCCGTGGCCATCTCGGCGCGGGTCTCGGCGGTGGCGGTCGTGGTGCGCAGATCGTCCTGCACAAAGCGCGACTCGTCGGCATCGGTGCCGAAGATCGAGAGGGTAAAGCCCATGCCGGTCTCGACCGCGACACCGCTGGCGTCGAGCGTGCCGCTTTGGGTGGCGTCGAGCGTCGCGCTGGCGGCACCGGCGGTGTAGCTGCCGCCGCTGGCCGAGATCGCCGAGGCATTGGTGGTGAGATCGCGTTTGCCGATGTCGATGTCGGCGCCCGTCACCCCCAGCGAATCGCGGCGCAGAAAGCCCAGCACTGCCTCGCTGCCTGAACCAGTGTCTGTGTCGGAGTTCTTCAGCAGATTCAACCCGTTGAACTGCGCCATCTCGACAACCGCGCCGATCTGGTCGCGCAGCGCATCGACATTGCTCTGGATCTTGCTGCGGTCGACATTCTCGCCCTGCGCGGACACGATCTTGCCCTTGATCTCGGTCAGGAGCTCGGCCACGGTTTCCGACGCATCGCGTGCGACGGCCAGGGTGGCGCTGCCCAGCGAGAGGCTGTCGGAGACGCGTTTATAGCCCTGAACATCCGCCTGCATGGTCTGCGAGATCGCCCATACGGCGGCGTTGTCCTCGGCGCTGGAGACACGGCGGCCGGTGGCGATTTCCTGCTGGGTGCCGGCGATGTTGAGGCTGATCTGATGCAGGGTCTGGAGCGCGATGGACGCGCCCTCGTTGGTGAGGATGCTGGACATGGGGCAAGGCCTTTGGCGGGGGTTACGGGCGCTTTGCACCGCTGCGGCCCCGTGGCTGGGGCATCCGTCTAGCCGTTCCGGCAGAAACGGGACCTGGGCACATGGCCATCCCGCGCCGCCCGCCCCCCGAGCGCGCCATGGACAATCCGTGCAAAAGATTGACCGGCGGTTAAGCGCATGGCGAATTGTCGGGGAGGGGGGCGAAGCCCGATGCGTCGTGCCGGGCGGCCAGATCCGCCCGGCATGCGCCGTCAATCGCCGTGGGTCAGTTGCGGCACGTCGCTTGCGCCGGCCGATCCCCGGCCCGAGAGCGAGGGGTTCTCCATGAAGAACCGGTGGCAGTTGAACGGCGTTTCGCCTTCGGGCACCGGATGCCGGGTGAACTTGCCCGAGGGCTCCATCACCCAGCTTTGCGCGGTGTCGGCGAGGTTCGCCGCAAGGATCTGGCTGACGATCTGCGCCTTGACCGTGGGGTTGTGGATCTCCACCCCGGTCTCGATCCGCCGGTTCAGGTTGCGGCCCATCCAGTCGGCGGAGGAGATGAACACCCGCGCCTTCTTGTGCGGCAGCCCGTAGCCGTTGCCGAAGCAGGCGATGCGCGAATGTTCGAGAAAACGCCCGACGATCGACTTCACGCGGATGTTGTCCGACAGCCCCTTGATGCCGGGGCGCAGCCCGCAGATGCCGCGGATCACGCAGTCGATCTTAACGCCCGCCTGGCTGGCGGCATAAAGCGCGTCGATCATGTCGGGCTCGATCAGCGAGTTCATCTTGAGCCAGATCTGCGCGGGCTTGCCGGCGCGGGCGTGTTCGGCCTCGGCGGCGATCAGCTCCAGCATGCGCGGCTTCAGCGAATGCGGAGAGATGGCGAGGTTTTCCAGACCTTCGGGGGTGGCATAGCCCGAGAGATAGTTGAAGATCTTGGCCGCGTCGCGTCCCAGCGCCGCGTCGCAGGTGAAGAACGACAGATCGGTGTAGATCTTGGCGGTGATCGGGTGGTAGTTGCCGGTGCCCCAATGGGTATAGGTCACCAGCTTGTCGCCTTCGCGGCGCACCACCTGCGAGATCTTGGCGTGGGTTTTCCAGTCGAGGAAGCCATAGACCACATGCGCGCCCGAGCGCTCCAGCCGCCGCGACTGGCGGATATTCGCGGCCTCGTCGAAGCGGGCCTTGAGCTCGACCAGTGCGGTGACCGACTTGCCGTCCTCGGCCGCCTCGCAAAGCGCCTCGACGATGGGCGAATTCTTGGAGGTCCGGTAAAGCGTCTGCTTGATCGCCACCACATCCGGGTCGAGCGCTGCCTGATGCAGAAAGCGCACCACCATGTCGAAGGTTTCGTAAGGGTGGTGCAGCAGCATGTCCTTCTGCGCGATGGCGGCGAACATGTTGCCGTCATGGTCCTGCACCCGTTCGGGTACGCGCGGCGTGAAGCTGGGCCAGAGCAGATCGGGGCGGCTGTCGAGCACCAGTTCCTTGAGGTCGGCGATGCCGATCATGCCGTCGAGCTCGATCACCTCGTCGTCCTGCACATGCAACTCGCGCTGGACGATGTCGCGCAGCCCTTGCGGCGCACCGGCGGTGACGGTCAGGCGAACGACCTCGCCACGGCGGCGGCGCTTCAGCGCCACCTCGAATTCGCGCACCAGATCCTCGGCCTCTTCCTCGACTTCGAGGTCGCTGTCGCGCAGCACGCGGAAGCCGAAATGATCCTTGACCCGGTAACCGGGGAACAGGCTTTCGATATAGAGCAGCAGCACGTCTTCGAGATAGATGAAGCGGTGCTGACCCTCGGACGCGGGCAGCGCCATGAAGCGGTCGATCTGATGCGGGATCGGCAGCAGCGCGTTGCGCGAGCGGCGGTCGCGCTTGCGTTCCAGCGTGATCGCCAGGCAGTAGCCCATGTTGGCGATGAAGGGGAACGGGTGCGCCGGGTCGATGGCCAGCGGCGACAGCACCGGGAAAACCTGGGTCAGAAACGCCTGCTCCAGATGCGCCAGATCGGCGGCATCGAGCTGGTCGCCGGGCACGATGTCGATGCCCTGTTCGGCCATTTCGGCCTCGAGCACATGCAGCACCTTCTGCTGATGCGCCATCAGGCGGCGGGCGTCCTCGTCGATCAGCACAAGCTGTTCGGCGGGGGTCAGCCCGTCGGCGGCGGGGGTGGTGTTGCCGGCATGGGCAAGCTCGCGCAGCCCCGCGACGCGCACGGTATAGAACTCGTCGAGGTTGGTGGCCGAAATCGACAGGAACCGCAGCCGTTCGAGCAGTGGCACCCGCGGGTTTTCCGCCTCTTCCAGCACCCGCCAGTTGAAGCCGAGCCAGCTCAGCTCGCGGTTATAGAAACGGCCGGGGCCGGCGAGATCGACCTCCGCAAGCTCGCTGGGTGCGGGCAGGGGGGCTTTGAGGAAATCTGCAATGCTCATGGGGGGCTTATGCGCTACGCTTTGCAACAGCTTCGTGACAGGCTTGCGGCTATTCTGACAGGTCTTGCGGGGCCTCTTCAAGCCGTGTCAGCACCGCGCGCGCCAAGGCCCGCGTAATGCCCTTGGGCCGGGTCATTGCGCTGGCATCCAGCGCCTCGACCAGTGCGCGTGCAGCGGCAAAGCTGCGCGCCATGCGCGGCACCAGAAAGGGAATCACATCCGGCGCGGGCACGCATTGCCGGTCGGCCAGCAGCTTGGCCAGAACCGCCGCGAGCAGCGTGTCGTCCGGGTCGGGCAAAGTGGCGGTCTGGGTGCCTTCCATGCGGCTTTTCAGATCCGGCAGCCCCAGCGGCCAGAGCGCCGGGGCGGCGCGGGCGGTCAGCATGAGCGGCTGGCGTTCGGCCAGCGCGAGGTTGTGCAGGTGAAACAACGCCTCTTCGGCGTCGCGCTGCCCGGCGATGGCGTCGGCATCCTCGATACAGACCGGACCCTGTGCCAGCGCCGAGATGTCGGCTGCGGGCAGATCGGCTGCGGCGATGATCGCGGCGCCGGTCTCTGCCGCCCAGACATGGGCGAGATGGGTCTTGCCCGCGCCTGCCGGTCCCACAAGCACGAGCTTGCCGTTCGGCCAGTTTTGCCAACTGTCGATCTGTGCCACCGCCAGCGCGTTGGAGGCGCCGACGAAATAGTCCTCGCGCCCCAGTGCCAGGCGAACCGGCAGGGGCAGGGGAAGCTGCTCGGGGCCGGTCATGTCTGGTCCTGCTCTTCGTCCAGGAGGCCGCGGTAAAGGCGGCTGTCGGTATATTGCTCGACGAGAAAGCGGGCGATCACGCCCAGGGCGGCGGCCAGCGGCACCGCCACCAGCATGCCGATGAAGCCGAAAAGCGTGCCGAAGACCGACAGTGCCAGGATCAGCCAGACCGGATGCAGGCCCACGGAGGAGCCCACGAGTTTCGGCGTCAGGAAGTTGCCTTCAAGGAACTGGCCGAAGAAGAAGATCCCCGCCACGGCGGCGATCCAGATCCAGTCGCCCCAGAACTGGAACAGGGCGAGCCCGATGGCCAGCGCGCCGCCGACGATGGCGCCCACATAGGGGATGAAGGTCAGCATGCCCGCGACCACGCCCACCACAAGGCCGAATTGCAGCCCCACGAGCCACAGCGCTACCGCGTAATAGGTGCCGAGGATCAGGCAGACCGAGCCCATGCCCCGGATGAACCCGGCCAGCGTGGCGTCCACGTCGCGGGCGATCCGCCGGATCACCGGCGCGTGGTCGAGCGGCAGAAGCTGGTCGATCCGCGCGATCATATTGTCCCAGTCGAGCAGCATGTAGACGGCCACCACCGGCACGATCACGAAGAGCAGCAGGATATTGATCACCGACAGCGCCGAGGTCAGCGCGGTGTTGAGCAGCTCTGCCCCGCGCTGCTTGACCGTGTCGCCGATGGAGACCAGCGCCGCGCGCACCGGGCTGTCCTCGACCATGACCGAGGGGAATTGATCGGTGAGGAAGGTTTGCAGGTTGCGGAAGAGCTGCGGCGCGAAATCCACGAGCTGCGTGGTCTGCCGCAGCAGTGCGGGCACCACCGCCAGCGCCAGGATCACAAAGATCAGCGTTGCGGCGATGGCGATCGTGCCCGTGGCCATGGCGCGGGTGAGCCCCATGCGTTCCAGCCGGTCGGCGACCGGGTCGAGGAAATAGGCGATGGCCCCGCCCAGCACGAAGGGCAGCAGCACGTCGCCCAGGAACCACAGGATCACCGCGAAGAAGACCGCGGCGATTCCCCAGTATTTAAGCTGTGTCCGCACCGGCAGCGCCATATTCGGCCTTTCCCCGAAACCTTTGTCCCTACATCGCGTGTCGCCGCCGGGGTTTCAAGGCTCTCGCCCGGGCAGGGTCTGGTATTCCTGCCCTGAAATCCGGGGCTTTTGCGGCCGAGGTCGGGTTTTCCTGCCTGTGGGGCAAAGGCGGCCGCTGCTAGCTTCGTATCAGCTTAGGACCATCGCCGGACAACAAAGGCCCACCCCCATGACGAAACAGATTGCCTCCAAGGTTCTTGCCCTTCTTTCCGCCGCCCCGGCCGCCGTTGCCCCGAAGGCCGACGCCAAGATCGTTCTGGCCGAGTGTCCCTGGACCGACCCCAGATCGCGCCAGTTCCGCGACATCGCCTCCTGCCTCTGATCCGCCGCCCCGGCGCCGCGCCCCGCATCCGAACGGAGAGTTCCATGACCAGAGCCTCGCTGCCCGCCTGTCTTGCCACGCTTCTCGCGCTGGCCTCCCCGCTGTCGGCGGGTGTCTTCTCGCTCCCCACCGGTGGTTGGGGCAAGCAGGCCGCGCCGCCCGAGCCCGTCGCCGGACCGCTCGGGGATGCCCGCAGCTCCGCCGGCGAGACAACCGGCAACTGACCCGCCTCCGCCCGGTGTTTCGGGCGGATGGGGCAGGGCCCTATCGCTAGGAGACCGTCGTCATGACCAAACATATTCACCTGACCTTGGCCCTACTGCTGGCGCTTACCGCTCTACCCGCCTCCGCCGGCATCCTGGGCACGCCCAGCGGTGGCTGGGGCACAAGGGCAGAGCCCGCCGCGCCTCGCCCCGCCGGAGACGGGCTCTTTTCCGGGGTATCTGGCGCCGGCAAGGTCTGAACGCGCCCGCAAGCGGCGAGGCTCTTGCTCTTGCGCCGCCCATCGCATACGCCATTCCGGACCGCAGCCTTCCGGGAGCCCTTCATGCGCCTCAGCCGCTATTTCCTGCCCGTCCTCAAGGAGACGCCCGCCGAGGCGCAGATCGTCTCGCACCGCTACATGCTGCGCGCGGGGATGATCAAACAGGCCAGCGCCGGGATCTATTCCTGGCTGCCGCTGGGCTTCAAGATCCTGCGCAAGATCGAGAACATCATTCACGAAGAGCAGGCGCGCGCCGGCCATATCGCGATGCTGATGCCGACCATCCAGTCGGCGGATCTGTGGCGCGAGTCGGGCCGCTACGACGCCTATGGCGCCGAGATGCTGCGCATCACCGACCGGCACGAGCGCGACATGCTGTTCACGCCGACCGCCGAAGAGCTGATCACCGACATCTTCCGCGCCAACGTCTCCTCCTACAAGGATCTGCCGCTGACGCTCTACCAGATCCAGTGGAAATTCCGCGACGAGATCCGCCCGCGTTTCGGCGTGATGCGGGGCCGCGAGTTCTACATGAAGGACGGCTACAATTTCGACCTCACCAAAGAGGACGCGCTGCACGCCTATAACCGCCATCTGGTGAGCTATCTGCGCACCTATGAGCGCATGGGCCTTCAGGCGATCCCGATGCGCGCCGACAGCGGCCCCATCGGCGGCGACGACACCCATGAATTCCTCGTGCTGGCCGAGACCGGCGAGTCGGAGGTGTTCTACGACAGCGAGATCACCGATCTGAAATTCGGCGACCGCGAGATCGACTACAGCTCGCGCGCGCAGTGCCAGGCGGTGCTGGAGGAGTTCACCTCGCGCTATGCCCGCACCGACGAGACCCATGACGAGGCGCTGTTCAACCAGATCCCCGAAGAGCGCCGCCGCGTGGCGCGCGGCATCGAGGTCGGGCAGATCTTCTATTTCGGCACGAAATATTCCGAGCCGATGGGCGCCACCGTCACCGATGCCGAGGGCAACAAGGTGCCGGTGCATATGGGCTCGCACGGCATCGGCGTGTCGCGCCTGCTGGGCGCCATCATCGAGGCGTCGCATGACGACAAGGGCATCATCTGGCCCGAGGGTGTGACGCCCTTCCATGCCGGGATCGTCAATCTCAAGCAGGGCGATGCCGAGGCCGATGCCGCCTGCGAGGCGCTTTATGCCTCGCTGACCGCGCTGGGGCTGGAGCCGCTTTACGACGACACCACCGAACGGGCGGGGGCGAAATTCGCCACCATGGACCTGATCGGTCTGCCCTGGCGGATCACCGTCGGCCCGCGCGGGCTCAAGAACGGCGTGGTAGAGCTGACCTCGCGCCGCACCGGCGAGAGCGAAGAGCTGCCGCCCGAGGCCGCCGTGGCCAAGATTGCCGCCATCTATGGTGTGGCAAAGGCCTGACAGCGCCTCCGTCTTGCGCTAGACTTATTCCTGTCCGCCCCATGAAGAGGGCGGCAGGAGGCAAGCATGGTGATCCGGGCTCTGGCCCTTGCCGCCGGTGTGACCGGTGCGGCGGGGCTGTCGCAATTCCCTGAATTCTCGCAGCAATACACCCAGAGGCTGGGCGGGGCGGTGGACGAGCTGACGCGGGTCGTCGCGCAGTTCGACCGCGATGCCGCGACGTTGGGGCTGAGCCGCGACGCGGCGCTGTCCCAGCTTGCCACGGGCGGCGATTTCGGTGCCGCGCGGGCGCAGAGCATGCGGGACACGGTGACGCGGCAAACCCGTTTGTCGGCGGATTTGCAGGCGCTCGAAGGGGCGGGGCCGTTTATGCGGGCGCGGCTTGCGGGGCATCTGAGCGACCCCGAAATCGCCACCCGCGCCTGGAGCGCCTACCGTCCGGCCCTGCCGCTCACCTTCGAGGGGGCGATTTTCGGAGGCGTGGGCTTTGGCGCGGGCTGGCTGGCGCTGTCGGCGCTCTGGGCGCTGCTGGCACGGCTGTTCCGGCGGAAGGCGCGGACGGAGCGTTTTGCGGGGCCTTAGAAGCCGATTCTTGGCTTGTGCCGTTTGCGCGCCGCGCGCCCTGGGCCCGGGGGGGGGCGCTTTGTGGGGCTGTGCGCCTCGCGACAAGGTCGGCCGAGGCGCCGTATCCAACCCAAAGGGCCACCGCCGCGCTCGGCTCGCACTGCGCGGCAAACCCGGTCAGACCGCGGCCTGCACCTCGGCGACGATGCTGTCGACCACCTTGGCGAGCAGCGCCTCGTCCTCGCATTCCGCCATGACTCGGATCAGCGGTTCGGTGCCCGATTTGCGGATCAGCAGCCGGCCGCTGCCGGTCAATGCGGCTTCCGCCTCGGCGATCGCCCCTTGCACGGCAGGTGTTTCCAGCGGTGTCTGACCGGCGGCGAAGCGCACGTTTTTCAGAAGCTGCGGCACCGGCTCGAAGCTGCGCGCAAGCGCCGAGGCGGGCTGCCCGGTGCGCACCATCTCGGCCAGGAATTGCAGCCCGGCCATCAGCCCGTCGCCGGTGGTGGCGTAATCGGTCATCACGATATGGCCCGACTGTTCGCCGCCCAGGTTCCAGCCGCGCGCACGCATCGCCTCGACCACGTAGCGGTCGCCGACCTTGGTGCGCTCGAGCGTCAGCCCGCGCCCCTGAAGAAACCGCTCCAGCCCCAGGTTGGACATCACCGTCGCTACCAGCGTACCGCCGGTCAGCCGGTCTTCCTCGGCCCAGCGGGCGGCCATCAGCGCCATGATCTGGTCGCCGTCCGCCACCGTGCCGCTTTCGTCGATCAGGATGATCCGGTCGGCATCGCCATCCAGGCAGATGCCCACATCTGCGCCATGGGCGACCACCGCCGCCGCCGCGGCAGCGGGTTTGGTCGAGCCGCAATTCTCGTTTATGTTCAGACCGTTCGGCGCGGTGCCCACGGGGATCACCTCGGCGCCCAGCTCCCACAGCACCTCGGGCGCGGTCTTGTAGGCGGCGCCGTTGGCGCAATCCACCACCACCCTCATCCCGTCGAGCCGCATGCCGTGCGGGAAGGTGGATTTCACCCGTTCCTGATACCGGAATCGCCCGTCGTCGATGCGCTTGGCGCGGCCGATATTGCCCGCCTGCGCCGGGGCGACGCCGGCCTCGACCAGCGCCTCGATCTCGGCTTCGGCCTCGTCCGACAGCTTGAATCCGTCGGGGCCGAAGAACTTGATCCCGTTGTCATGCGCCGGGTTGTGGCTGGCCGAGATCATGATCCCCATATCGGCGCGCATCGAGGGCGTCAGCAGCCCAACCGCCGGCGTCGGCACCGGGCCCAGCAGCAGCACGTTCATGCCGGTCGAGGTCAGCCCGGCGGTCAGCGCGTTTTCGAACATATAGCCCGAAAGGCGCGTGTCCTTGCCGATCACCACGCGGTGCACACCGCCGTTGTCGCGGCGGAAATAGCGCCCGGCCGCGGCGCCGATCATCAGCGCCATCTCGGCGGTCATCGGAAAGGCATTGGCGGTGCCGCGCACCCCGTCGGTGCCAAAAAGTTTACGTGTCATCCCTGCCTCCCTGTCCGACCGCCTGCCATAGCGCCAGCGCCTGGCGCGTCGCGGCCACGTCGTGAACCCGGACGATCTGCACGCCCTGGGCAATCCCCGCCAGCGCCACAGCGATCGAGCCGGGCGCGCGGTCCTTCGGATCGGGTGCCTGTCCGATCCGCCCGATGAATCCCTTGCGCGAGACCCCGAGCAGGATTGGGCAGCCCAACCCGTGAAACAGCGACAGCCCGTTCAGCAGCGCTAGGTTATGCGCCTGCGTCTTGCCGAAGCCGATGCCGGGGTCGATGACGATCTTGTCGCGCTTCAGGCCCCGGGCTTCCAGCATCCCGATCTGGGTTTCGAGAAAATCGTAGACGTCGAGCAGCACGTCGTCATAGCGCGGATCGTCCTGCATGGTTTCCGGGCCGCCCTGAGAATGCATGATGCAGACCGGCAGGCTGTGGTCGATGCAGTAATCGGCCAGCGCGGGGTCGTAGGTCAGCCCCGAGACGTCGTTGATCAGCGCGGCGCCGGCGCGGATCGCCGCGCGCGCCACCGGCGCCTTGCGCGTGTCGATGGAAATGGGCACGCCGGCCAGGGCGCGGATCACCGGCTCGGTGCGGGCAATCTCTTCGCCCAGCGGGACGGTTTCGGCACCGGGCCGGGTGCTTTCTCCGCCGATGTCGAGCAGATCGGCACCCTCGCCGATCAGTCGGCGGCCACGCAGCGCGGCTTCGGCGGCGGAGCGGTCGCTGCCGCCATCCGAGAAACTGTCGGGGGTGACGTTGAGAATGCCCATGATCTGTGGCCGGTCCATGGCCAGCCCCAGAAGCGGCGGGCGCGGCGCGGTGAGCCGCGCGCGTTCGGGCGCGGGCAGGGTCGAGGCCGGGAGCCGCGTCACGGGGCCGTCGCGGCGGTGGCGCGCCACATGGGTGAACCAGAGCGGGCCGCCGGCAAGCGGCAGGGCATCGTCTGGACGGGGCGCGTCGGAGCGGACGAGGGGACGGAAATAGTCTCGCATGTGGGGTCTCTAGCGCCTGTCCGCGCGGTTTGTCCAGCGGCCCCGCCTCTAGCTGTTTCCGACTGTTACAGCCCTGCTGGGCACCGGTGAATCGGCGGGCGGCGTTTCGCCGATGACCACCAGTTCGCAGGCCTCCATCAGCCCCGCGAACCAGCTCGCCAGCGCAACGGAATCGCGCGGCTGGCTGGCCGGGCCCTGGGTCGCGTCCAGCACGATTTTTGACGGCGCCCAGATGCAGATCTGGCCGTTCTTCATGGCCCAGTCGAGTTCGGTTCGCGTCGCCACCACCTTGCAGCGCGGATCGCGGGCCGCCAGAACCCAGCCGTTCTGCTCGATGGCCAGAAGATCGACCCGCCGTTGCGCCAGCGGATGCGCCGCCTGCGGGCGGGCGACATCTGGCAGGCCGACGCAGAGGATGAGCGGCGCGCTCTGCGCCGCGAACCCGTCGATCCAGCCCGAAACCGCATCCGAGGCGATGGCGGCATTGGACAGGTAGACGATGCGCGGATGCGGGCGGGTCTGCGCGACCTCGTTCAGATGCGCCCCGAAGTCGCGCCGGGTCCGGACGATCTCGACCCCGAGCGCACCGGGGCCGCGGTCGAGCTTCTCGATGCGCACGAAGGCGCGCATCGCCTGCGGTTCCAGCAGGATGCGCTCGGCGATGCGCTCGGCGAGGGTTTCCAGAAGGTTGACCCGCTCGGCCGCAAGCTCGGCCGAGATCGCCTCGGTGACGCGGTCGTAGCTGAGGATGCGGTCGACATCGTCGTCGGGCAGGCCGCCCGCCGGCGCGACCTCGACCACCACGTCGAAGCGCACCCGCTGGGTGTGGCCGCGTTCGGCTTGAAAGGCGCCGATCTCGACCTCGCGCACATGGTCGCGCAGCGAGATGCGGTCGCGCGGCGCCTCGCCTTCGGTGGCGATGGCCCGTTCGGACGGGTGGGCAAAGGCAAGGCGGATTTCATCGGCCATGGCGGGCCCTCTTCGGCTGTCGGTCTGTGGTTGTTCCTGTCGCGGCGGTGACGGGACAAATCTCTTTGAAGAGATTTGCAAAAGTTTTCGAAAACTTTTGCGTCCCGCGATCCGTGTCGCTTCGGGCGCCATCTTACCGCAGTGCGCCGGCGGCTGCGAGGCCCGGAAACGGCATCCGGGCGCGCTCTGGCGGCGTCAGTTGCTGCTGACGCGATAGCCGGGCCGGTAGAAGAAGTGATCGCCGATCGAGGCGGTGCGGGTGAACTTGCGCGACCAAGAGGGGCGCACCGCATGGGTGTGGTAGTAGGTGGCGCCATTGGTCAGCGCCCGGGGCGCTCCGGCGAGCATTGCCTTGGCGACCTTGGCCACGCGGTCCCAGGCGGCGGGTTCGTTGATATTCTCGGGGTGGCCGTCGCAGGTATAGGTGAACTGGCAGGCGAATTTCCGGCCGGTGCCCTGGTTGATCACGCCGCAGACCGAATTGGGAAACCGCGGGCTGTCGACCCGGTTGAGGATGACTTCGGCCACCGCGAACTGGCCTTTCAGCGTCTCGCCCCGCGCCTCGAAATAGAGCGCCTCGGCCAGACATTGCCACTGCGCCCCGCCGCTCGCCTTGGGCTGACGC
Organism: Salipiger pentaromativorans; assembly: GCF_024721115.1. Taxonomy (GTDB): domain Bacteria; phylum Pseudomonadota; class Alphaproteobacteria; order Rhodobacterales; family Rhodobacteraceae; genus Salipiger; species Salipiger pentaromativorans. The sequence continues at coordinate 41,752 of NZ_JAMDHK010000021.1, forward strand.
GAAAGCCACGCCTTGTCATAGGAAAATCCGCGGACGGTGCCGGTCGAGACCGGTGTGACCAGCCCGTTCAGATGCGCCGGTGCGGCGGCGTTCAGCCCGCGCTTTTCCAGAGTCACCAGCCGGCGGATATTGTCCTGTTTCACTTCGGCAGCAGCCGGCACGGCCACGGCAAGCGCGGCCAGCGCAAGAACGATAGCTTTGATCATCTGTCCCTCGTAAGTCCCAGGTGGCGGTCGTCCCAAAACCGCACAAAACCCGGGCGTCTTAATAAAATTGCGTCTTTTCGTCCAGCAGAGGGAAAATATGCCGGCGGAATTCGGCCCAAACATTTGGGAAACCAGGCTCATCTAGTGGGGGGAGAAGGGCGATTCTACCCGATCTTGTCCTTGATGGCCAATTGCGCGGCGGCCAGCCGCGCAACCGGAACACGGAAGGGAGAGCAGCTTACATAGTCGATTCCGGCGCTGCGGCAGAAGGCAATCGAATCGGGGTCGCCGCCATGTTCGCCGCAGATCGACAGCATCACACCGCCATTGCCGCGCCGCCCGCGCTCGACCCCGATGCGGATCAGCTCGCCGACGCCATCGGCGTCGAGCCGGTGGAACGGGTCCTCGGCGAACACACCCTGTTGCACGTAATGCGACATGAAGCGCCCGGCATCGTCGCGCGACAGCCCGTAGGTCATCTGGGTCAGGTCGTTGGTGCCGAAGCTCAGGAAATGCGCATGCTGGGCGATCTCGTCCGCGCGCAGGCAGGCGCGTGGCGTCTCGACCATGACGCCCAGCGAATAATCGAACTCGCGCCCGCGCTCGTTGCGCACCGCCGCCGCGACCGCGTCGATCCGGGTGCGCACCAGCTCGACCTCGCGGCAGGCCGAGACCAGCGGCAGCATGATCTCCGGCACCACCGGCGCGCCTTCCTTCGACGCCTCCAGCGTCGCCTCAAAGATCGCGCGGGCCTGCATTTCGTAGATCTCGGGCACCGCGATGCCCAGGCGCACGCCGCGCATGCCCAGCATCGGGTTGTATTCGCCCATGCTTTCCACCCTGCGGGTCACGTCGCTGACCGGCAGGTCCAGCGCTTCGGCCAGATCGCGCAGCCCGGCGCGGTCGGAGGGCAGGAATTCGTGCAGCGGCGGGTCGAAGAGGCGGATGCAGACCGGCATCCCCTCCATGATCCGGAACAGTTCGATGAAATCGGCGCGCTGCATCGGCAGCAGCCGCGCCAGCGCCGCCTCGCGGTCCTTCGGACAGTCGGCAAAGATCATCTCGCGCATCGGCGTGATGCGGTCGGCCTCGAAGAACATGTGCTCCGTCCGGCAAAGCCCGATCCCCTGGGCGGCGAAATTGCGCGCGGTGGTGGCGTCGGCCGGCGTGTCGGCATTGGCGCGAATGCCGATATCGCGCTCGGCATCGGCCCAGGACATGAAGATGTGAAAGGCGTCGTCCAGCGCCGCCTCGATCATCCTGGGCGCCCCGGCCAGCACCTGGCCCGACGTGCCGTCCACGGTGATCGTGTCGCCCTCGCGGAAGCGGCGCCCGTCCTCGGCCAGCAATAGCTTGTCATGCAGGCGAAAGCCCATGCGCGCCGCGCCCACCACGCAGGGCAGGCCGAGCCCGCGCCCGATCACCGCTGCGTGGCTCGTCATGCCGCCGCGCTCGGTCAGCACCGCCGCGGCGGCGTGCATGCCGCGCACATCCTCGGGCGAGGTCTCGCGCCGGACCAGGATGCAGGGCTCGCCACGCGCCGCGCTGGCCTGCGCCTCGGAGGAGGAGAAAACGATGCGCCCGGTCGCCGCGCCCGGAGAGGCGGCGACGCCGCGCCCGATCACGTCACGCTCGGCTTCCGGGTCGATCTGGCGGTGCAGCAGCTCGCTGAGCCCGCGCGGCTCGACCCGCATCACCGCCTCCTGGCGTGAGATGATGCCGTCTTCGGCCAGCCGGACTGCGATGCGCAGCGCCGCGCGCGGGCTGCGCTTGACCCGCACCCCGTCGAGAATATGGACGCGGCCGTTCTCGATGGTGAATTCGATCTGCATCTCGGCGCGCAGCTTTTCCCGCATCAGCGCGACGTAATGCTTGAGTGTCTCGAACGCCTCGGGCTCCAGCTCCTCGAGCGAGGGGCCGCGCGGATCGCGTTCCATGTAAAGCGCCGCCTCGCCGCTTTCGAGCGCCTCGCGCCCCTGGCTCTGGCTCAGGTAACGGCCGGTGATCTGGCGCAGCCCGGTGTCGGAATTCACCAGTTGCAACACGCCCGAGCCGCGTTCGCCTAGCCCCAGCCCCAGCGCCATCTCCTGCACGATGAGCCCGAGCCCGGCATCCACCGGCGCGCCTTTCGCCTGGCGCAGGAGGCGGGCGGTCGTGCCTTCCCAGGCGCGGGCCATCGAGCGCAGCACCTCGGCAAGCTGGACAGCGGGATCCTGCGGGAACGGTTCTTCGGCCTCTTCCTCGTAGCAGCGCAGCACTTCGCTCAGCGCCTCCTGCCCGGAGCCGGCAATTTCTTCGAACACGTCGGGATCGAGGCGCGCGACATGGATCGCATAGGCCTGCACGAAGCGGGTATAGAGCGCCGAGGCCGCCTCGGCGCCGATGCTGTCGGAGAGGTCCACGAAGGCGGCGTCGTTCATGCCGATGTTCAGGACCGAGCCCGGCCCGCCCCAATCGGGATCTTCCGAGGAGGGGCGCACGCAGAGCAGCACACCGACGGGAAACTGCGCCAGGATCTTGCGGACATCGGGCATCTCGCCCGCCGCGATCCGATGCACCGTGCCAAAGCTCAGGGCCACGGTGCGGGGCACCGGCAGGTCGAGCCGCACCAGACGCTGGAGACATTTCGCCCGGCCCCCATGGGTCGGCGCAGAGATCGGCGCCGTGGGGGTGATCAGGGTGACGTCTCGGTCCTGGTTCTGTCGAAGCGTATCGGGCACGGGCTTTCCTGTTCTTCCGCAGCGCAGCATAACCCGGAAAAGGGCTGTGACAATATCACCTTTCTTCGCAAAGGCGAAGTTAAGCCGAGCGGCCTGCACGGTCAAAGCGCCGCGGGCGGGTCGAGGGGCCGGTCAATCTGACCGGTCAACCCCTTGCCTCAGAACGGTTTTCCCCGCAGTCGTCAGCCTTCGAGCTTGGTCAGGTCGGCGACCTGAAGGCAGGTGGCCCGGATGCGCGACAGCAGGTTCAGCCGGTTGCGGCGCACCACCGCGTTCTCGGCATTCACCTGAACCGCTTCGAAGAAGGCGTCGATGGGGCCGCGCAGTTCGGCCATGGCGCCCATGGCGGCGGCGAAATCCTCGGCACTCATGGCCGGGCCGATCTGTGCCTCGGCCGCGTCCAGCGCGGTGAACAATGCGGTTTCTTCGGCGCTTTCGGCGAATTTCGGGTCGGCGCCATAGCTGTATTCGACCCCGTCCTTTTCCTCGGCTTGGGTGAGAATATTGTTGGCGCGCTTGAAGCCCTGCACGAGATTGGTGCCGTCATCGGTGCCCAGGAAGGCCGAGAGCGCCTCGGCGCGGGCCACCAGCAGGCGGATGTCGTCGGCGCCGGGCATGGCGAGACAGGCGTCGATCACATCGTGCCGCAGGCCCTCTTCGCGCAGGTGCACCTTGAGCCGGTCGTGGAAGAAGGCCAGCAGGTCGGTCGAGAGATCCGGCACCAGCCCGGCCACGGTGCGGAACAGCGAGCCTTCCTGCGCGGGATCCTTGCCATGCAGCTTGTCGAGCAGCGCGTGGAACGCGGCACCAAACACGCCGTGATCGGCGATCTCGTCCACCAGCGCGTCGATCGCGGCCAGATCGGCCTTGCTGGCCTCGCCGTTCAAGTGGCGCTTGTGGCGCAGGATCTGGGCATCGACAAAGCGGTCGAGCGGCAGGCGGAGATCGTTGGCCAGCACCAGCCGGATCACCCCCAGCGCGGCGCGGCGCAGCGCATAGGGGTCTTTCGAGCCGGTGGGTTTTTCGTCGATGGCCCAGAACCCGGTCAGCGTGTCGAGCTTGTCGGCCAGGGCGACGGCCACCGAGACCGGTTCCGAGGGCACGTCGTCGGAGGGGCCGAGCGGCGAGTAATGGTCCTGGCAGGCGGCAGCGACCTCACCGGGAAGGCCGGCGGCCTCGGCGTAATAACGGCCCATAAGTCCCTGAAGTTCCGGGAATTCATAGACCATCTCCGAGCTGAGATCGGCCTTGGCGACGCGGGCGGCCTGTTCGGTGAGCGCCGGGTCGGCGCCGACCGCCGGCGCGATCTCGCGCGCCAGCGCGGCGATGCGCTCGATCCGGTCGCGCTGCGAGCCCAGCTTGTGATGAAAGGTGACATTCCCGAGTTTTGCGGTCCAGGCTTCGAGCCCGTCCTGCGTTGCCACGCGCAAATCGTTCTCCCAAAAGAACTTTGCGTCCGAAAGCCGTGCGGAAAGCACCTTCTGATTGCCCGCGAGGATGGTCGCGCCGTCATCCGAGGTTTCCACATTTGCAACCGTAACGAAACGTTCGATCCGCCCGGAGCCGGGATTCTTGACTGAAAAGAACTTTTGGTGCTCTTTCATTGAGGTTTGCAGAACTTCGGGCGGCAGGCCGAGGAAATCCTCGCCGATTTCGCCCATCAGAACCACCGGCCATTCCACGAGCCCCGCCACTTCGGCGAGCAGACCGCGGTCCTCGACCACCTCCAGTCCGCGGGCGAAGGCCCGATTTGTCGCGTCATGCCAGATGGTTTCGGCGCGTTCTTCCGGCGAGAGGATCACCTTGGAGCGCTTCAGCCGGGTCTCGTAATCCTCGAAGGAGGTCACATCGAAGGCGCCGTCGCCCATGAAGCGGTGGCCCTCGGTGATGCGGTCGGCCTTGATGCCGTCGATGTCCAGCGGCACGACCTCGTCCCCGGTCTCGGAGGTGAGAAGGCAGAGGATGCGGTGCAGCGGGCGCACCCAGCGCAGCGCCCCGGCCCCCCAGCGCATGGATTTCGGCCAGGGGAAATTGCGGATGGTGGATTCCAGCACCTCGGCCACGATCTCGGCGGCGGGGCGGCCCGGCTTTTCGATCACGGCGTAGAGGAAGGTGCCCTTCTTGTCTTCGCGCTCTTCGCATTGCTCGCGGGTCACGCCGGCGCCGCGCAGGAAGCCTTCGATGGCCTTTTCGGGCGCGTCAATGCGCGGCCCGCGGCGTTCTTCGCTTGTGGCGGGGGAGGCGGCCAGCAGGCCCTGGACCGTCAGCGTCAGGCGGCGGGGGGTCGAGAAACCGGCGGCCCCGGCATAGGTCAGACCGTTCTCCACCAGACCGTCGGTGACGAGCTTTTTCAGATCCTCGGCGGCACGCGCCTGCATGCGGGCGGGGATTTCCTCGGAAAAGAGTTCGATCAGAAGGTCGGGCATGGTCTCACCATAGCTTGGGTCGCTTGGGGGATAACGGGCCTGCGGCGCGGCGTCCAGAGCTGCCGCTGGCGGAGAGGGCGCAGGGGGCGTATTTGCAAAGAGAAGAAGGGGGGCTTGGGGGGGAGCGGAGAGATCACTCGCGTGGCGGGCAGTCCTCGCCCAGCGGCGTGCCGTCATAGGCCTTGTCGCCGCATTCGTTGATCTCTTCCCAGATATAGCCCTGGCCGTCGCCGGTGACCGCGATCACCCGGTCGATGCCGTATTCGATATTGCGCTGTGCGGTGTAGACATGCGCCTCGCCGGTCTCGATCTGGCGACCGATGGCTTCGGCGTCGAAGCAGCGGAACCAGAAGGGCGCGTTCCGCGGCTCGGCGCCCTCGTAGCGCTCGAAACGCTCGTCGAGCGCTTGCGGTCGTTCCGGCGTGGAGAAACAGCCGCGGAAGCGGATCGGCGAGCTGCTGGCGTCGATGCCCTGAAAGTCGGTGTAGGCAATGTGCTGCGGCGCGCCGCCGCCCAGCGGGGTGAGCGCCACCTCGCCGGCATCGTCGGCGACCTTGGTGTAATAATAGAAGACCTGGAAGTAATAGACGCCGGCCCCGAAAATCAGGGCGGTTGCGACGATGAAGATGGCGAGGATCTTGCCGCTCATGCTGGCTCTCCTGTCCGCGCCGCGGGCTTTGCCATGCGATCCGCCCGTGATAGGCCGGAGGCGGCGGCACGGGGCATGGCATGGACACGGCGTTTCTGATCAAGTTTCTCGGGGCGATCTTTGCGATCATGAACCCGTTTGTGAACCTGCCGGTGTTTCTGAGCCTCACCGACGGGATGGATCTGGCGCAGCAGCGCCGGGCGGCGCTGATGACGGTGGTCTACAGCGCCATCCTCTGCGCGGTGGTGGCCTTTGGCGGGCCGGCGATCCTGGGATTCTTCGGCATCAGCGTGGACGATTTCCGAGTCGCTGGCGGGCTGGTGCTGATGATCATCGGGCTGGGCATGCTGAATGGCAGCGCCGGCAGCGCGCATCACGGCACCCGTGCCGAGAAGGCGGGGCAGGATCCCGAGAGCGATCCGTCCTTCTATCCGCTGAGCTTTCCCATGCTGGTGGGGCCGGGTACGATCACAACGATCGTCGTCTTCACCGGGCAGGCGCGGGCCTGGCCCGAGTATCTTGCCATCGCGGCCGGCCTCGCGGGGGTGCTGATCGCGCTGGGGCTGGTGATGTTCTTTGCCGCGAAGATCGGGCATTATCTGTCGCACACGCTGCGGGTGGTGATGATCCGCCTCATGGGCATGATCCTCGCGGCCATCGCGGTCGAGATGATCGCAAGCGGGCTGAAGCAGCTTCTGCCCGGTCTGGCCTGAGATATGCCGCTTCAAGCGGCATAGCCTCCGGCTTCGGTCATCACAAATGCGTCAGCGCAACGCTTGGCCAGCGCCCGCACCCGGCCGATATAGGCCTGTCGCTCGGTGACCGAGATCACCCCCCGCGCGTCGAGCAGGTTGAAGAGATGGCTGGCCTTGATGCATTGGTCGTAGGCGGGGTGTGCCATCACGATGCGCTTGCCGGTCTTCGGGTCCTCGGGGGCCGCATCGAGGATGCGGGTGCATTCCGCCTCGGCATCCTCGAAATGCTTCAGCAGCATCCCGGTGTCGGCCACGTCGAAATTCCAGCGCGAATATTCCTGCTCGGTTTGCCGGAACACGTCTCCATAGGTGAGCGCGATGGGCGTCTGCGGATCGTTGAAGGGCATGTCCATGACGTGGTCGATGCCAAGCACATACATCGCCAGCCGTTCGAGCCCATAGGTCAGCTCGCCTGAAACCGGCGTGCAGTCATGTCCGCCAACCTGTTGAAAATACGTGAATTGCGAGACTTCCATCCCGTCGCACCAGACCTCCCAGCCGAGGCCCCAGGCCCCCAGGGTCGGGCTTTCCCAATCGTCCTCGACGAAGCGCACGTCATGTACGGACATGTCGATGCCGATGGCTTCGAGCGAGCCGAGATAGAGCGCCTGAAGGTCGGGCGGCGAGGGTTTGATCAGCACCTGGAATTGATAGTAGTGCTGCAGACGGTTGGGGTTTTCGCCATAGCGCCCGTCGGTCGGGCGGCGCGAGGGCTGCACATAGGCCGCCGCCCAGGGCTTCGATCCCAGCGCGCGCAGGGTGGTGGCCGGGTGGAAGGTGCCGGCGCCGACCTCCATGTCATAGGGCTGCAGCACGGCGCAGCCCTTGGCCGCCCAATAGGTCTGCAGCCGCAGGATGATCTCCTGAAAACTCCGCGGTTTGATGCTGGTCTCGGTCATCGGATCTGCCCTGTCTGCGTGGTGGGCACTGATTATGCGTCACGGGCGCGGGGGTCAATCTCGGGGCTGACCATATTTTGAGGTGACGGCGCGGTCGGGTCTGGTAAACAGTCTGGCAGACAAACAAGAATTTCAGGGCCTGAGGGGCAAGCACAGGTATGTTTCGATCTTTTCTCATGGTGAGCGCGACAGCTCTGCTGATCGCGGGCGGAGCGGCTGCACAAACGTCGGGGCAGGATCTGGTCTATATCCAGATCGAGGCGCAGCCGAGTCTGACGCAGGCCGAGGAAGCTCTGCGCGGCTATGCCGGTACGCTGGAGGATGTAAACGGGTTTTCGCTGGGCGCCGGCTGGTACGGCATCGCGCTTGGCCCTTATGCACCCGAGGATGCGGGGCCGCTGCTGCGCGAGCTGCGCCGGGACGGGCGCATTCCGCGCGATTCCTATCTCGCCGCATCGACCGAATATCGTGATCAGTTCTGGCCCGTGGGCGCGGGGCTGACCGCCGTGCAGCCGGTGCCGCTGCCCGTGCCCGAGGCGCCCGCAGCCGAGGCGCCGGCACAGACCGCAGAGCTGCCGGTCGTTCCGGCGGAGCCCGAAGTGCTGGACGAAACCCCGCGCGAGGCCCGCGCGAGCGAGGCCGCGCTGACCCGGGGACAGCGCGAGATGTTGCAGGTCGCCCTGAAATGGGCGGGTGTCTATAACGCCGGTATCGACGGCGCTTTCGGGCGCGGCACGCGGGCGGCGATGGCGGACTGGCAGTCGGCCAATGGCTACGAGACCACCGGCGTGCTGACCAGTTTGCAGCGCGCGGCGCTGCTCAAGCAGTATAACGCGGTGCTGGAGGGCATGGAGATGACCCCGGTCACCGATGTCCGCGCCGGGATTTCCATCGAACTGCCGCTGGGTGCCGTGACCTTCGACCGCTACGAAGCGCCCTTTGCGATCTACGAGCCGACGGGCGATCTGGCGGCGCAGGTGCTGCTGATCAGCCAGCCCGGCGACCGGCAGACGCTGGGCGGGCTGTACGAGATCATGCAGACGCTCGAGATCGTGCCGCTGGAGGGCCCGCGCGAGCGGCGCCGCGATGGGTTTACCCTGACCGGCAGCAATGCCCGGATCGCCAGCCACACCGAGGTGACGCTGCGCGACGGGCAGATCAAGGGCTATACGCTGATCTGGCCTGCGGGCGACGAAGAGCGGCGCGAGCGGGTGCTCGCCCTGATGAACGCCTCGTTCAGCACCTCGGACGCGGTGCTGGACCCGGCAGAGGTCAGCGACGCCGGGCAGGCGGTCGATCTGGTCTCGGGGATGAAGATCCGGCAACCCAAGGCGACGGTCTCGGGCTTTTTCGTCACCGACGCCGGCACGGTGGTGACCGCCGCCGAGGCGGTGGCCTCCTGCGGGCGGATCACGCTGGACGATGTCTATGAAGCGACGGTCGCCGCCAGCGACGCGGCGCTGGGCGTTGCGGTGCTGCGCCCCGACACGGCGCTGGCGCCGCGCCGGGTGGCGGCGTTCCGGGGCGATACGCCCCGGCTGAAATCCGAGATCGCAGTGGCCGGCTATCCTTTCGGCGGGGTGCTGAGCGCCCCGACGCTGACCTTCGGCTCGCTGGAGGACATGAAGGGACTGGCGGGCGAAACCGAGCTGGAACGGCTGGCGCTTGCGGCGCAGCCCGGTGACGCCGGCGGCCCGGTTCTGGATGCCGGCGGGGCGGTGCTGGGGATGCTGCTGCCCAAGCCCGAGAGCGGCCAGACGCTGCCCGGCGATGTGGCCTTTGCCGCCGATGCCGAGGCGCTCCGGGCGTTTCTGACGCGCGCGGGCGTGCAAAGCGCCGAGACGCGGGGCGAGGGGGCGATGGCGCCGGAAGACCTGACCGCCGAGGCCACCGACATCACCGTGAAGGTGAGCTGCTGGGAATAAGCCCCAGGCTCGCTTTGCAAAGGATCGGCCCGGGCGCGTTGCCCGGGCCTTTTTCGTTGCGGGAGCCGCTCAGGGGGTGAGCACGATCTTTCCGACCGGCCGGCTTTCCAGCGCGTGGTGGGCCTTTGCGGCGTCGGCCAGCGCAAAGCGCTGCGCCACCAGCACATCGAGCTTTCCCTCGGCGGCCAACTCGCCAAGCGAGACGAGCCCGGCCCGGTCGGGCGTGACGATCATCCGGACCAGCGACTTGCCCGCGGCCTCTGCCCGCGCGACAGCCTCGGGGGCGGGCTCCAGCAGGGTGGTGACATGGCCGCCGGGGCGCAGCGCGTCGAGCGAGCGCAGCACATGCGCGCCCCCCGCGTGGTCGAGGATGAGGTCGAAGGGGCCGTGATCGGTGAAATCCTCCGTCCGGTAGTCGATGAGATGATCGGCCCCCAGCGCGCGCACCGCCGCGTGTTTGCCGGCGCTGGCGGTGGCCCAGACCTCGGCGCCAAAGGCTTTTGCGATCTGGACCGCGATATGGCCGACACCGCCCGCCGCCGCGTGTATCAGAACCTTCTGGCCGGGCCGAAGATGCCCGTGCCGCATCAGCGCCTGCCAGGCGGTCAGCCCGGCCAGCGGCAGGGCGCCGGCCTGAAGATCGTCCATCCTGTCGGGCACATGGGCGATTTCCGCCGCCGGGGCGAGCACCTCTTCGGCATAGGCGCCGGCCTGGGCCGGAAAGCGCAGCAGCCCCATGACCCGGTCGCCCAGGGCGATGCCGCGCACCTCGTCCCCCTTCGCGGTCACGTAGCCCGCCACATCCCAGCCGATGCGGAAGGGCGGCGCGCCCAGCATCGGGACCGCGCCCGCGCGGACAAAGGCATCGACCGGGTTCACCCCCGCCGCCGCCACGCGGATGCGCAGCTCCGCCGGTCCGGGAACGGGCGTTTCGGTCTCGCGCAGCCGCAGCACCTCCGGCGCGCCGGTCTCGGTCTGTTCGATGATCTGCATGGCATGTCTCCTTCGCTGTGCCACGCTACCATCTGGGATGTCACTATCTATTGTGAAGTATGCACCAATCGGATATAGAGTTACCTCATGGAAAGTAAGGGCTTCATCTCCTACGACATGTTCCGCCGCACCTGCCCGTCGCATACGGTGCTGGAGGCGCTGAGCAACAAATGGCTCTATCTTGTGGTCATGGCGCTGGGGCGCCGGGGGCGGATGCGGTTTTCCGAATTGCAAAAGCTGCTCGAAGGCGTCTCGCCGAAAATGCTGACGCAAACCCTGCGCGGGCTGGAACGCGACGGGATGCTACAGCGCGAGGTGTTTCCGGTGGTGCCTCCGCGCGTGGAATACGAACTGACCCCGCTGGGCCGGGAATTCGCCCGGCTGCTGGTGCATATGCTCGACTGGTCGGTGGCGCATGTCCCCGACATCCTGGCGGCGCGCGCGCTTTATGACGTCGCAGCCGGGGACGCTGTGACGCCCCCGGCCGGCTCCTAGCCGCGCAGCTTGTGGTGCAGCAGGATGGGCACCACGAGGTCTTCCTCATCGGTCAGATGCCGCAGGAGAAACCGGTTCAGCCGCTCGAGCGTGTCGCGCAGCGGTCGTGCCTCTTCGCCCATCTGCGCCGGCGCGAGCGTGGCAAGCTGCACCACGCGGTTGCCCTGACGGGTGAGCGTGTCAAGCAGCCCGTCGAGCGCGACGTGATCGCTCTCCAGCATCTCCAGCCCGCGTGCAAAGCGCGGGTCGACCGCCTCCAGTTCGGGGAAGAAGCGGTGATCCTCCCAGGCGTGGTGGCCATGCAGGTGCTGCACCAGCGCGTGGCCGCCATGGGCAAGGCGCTCGGCATAGCGCTCTTCCGGTATCCGCGTGTCGAGGAAATCTTCGGCGTCGCCCTGAAGCGCGGTGCCGAGGGCGCGGAACTTCTGATGCGCGCCCATCCAGTTGCGGGTGGCGCGGGCGAAATTCGGGTGTGCCTCCCAGCCATCGCGTGGGAGGTCCCGGAGGAGGGTTTGCAGATCGTTGGGCAGCCCCTCGCGCTGGGTGATGTCATACTGGGTCATCGCGTCCAGATGGGGGTTACAATATAACACCTCAATCCGCGCCCCTGCACAGGCCGGAGGCCGTCTGCGCACCCTGCCGGGGATTTGCCGCTTGATCCGTGGCGGCGGGCGGGGCTTACCTTGGGGCTCAGTCTCAAAGGGGGCGTCTATGCTCGGCTATCTCACCCTGATCTTTCTTTGCCAGCTTCTGGGCGAGCTTGTCGTCGGCGCCCTGGCCTGGCCGGTGCCCGGTCCGGTGCTGGGCATGGTGCTGCTCTTCGTCTTTCTCGCCCTGCGGGGGGCAGTGCCCGAGGGGCTGTCGCAAAGCGCGGGCGGGCTTCAGAAAGCCATGTCGCTGCTCTTTGTGCCGGCGGGCACCGGTGTGATGCTGCATTTCCGCCTTCTGGGCGAGGCGCTGCTGCCGCTGGGGCTGGGACTCTTGATCAGCACGGTGGCGACCATCGCGGTGACCGGACTGGTCATGAGCTGGCTGAGCCGGGAGCGGGCGGATGGATAACCTACAGGAAACCTGGGTCTATCTCAGCGCCTCGCCGCTGTTCCATCTCACGCTGACGCTGGTGGCCTTCCAGGCGTCTTCGTGGCTTTTCGAGAAGGGCGGGCGCAATCCACTGCTGAACCCGGTGCTGGGGGCGGTGATCCTTGTGGTGGTCGTGCTGCTGGCCACCAAGACCGATTACGCCACCTATTTCGAGGGCGCGCAATTCGTGCATTTCCTGCTGGGCCCGGCGACCGTTTCGCTGGCAGTGCCGCTTTACCGGCAGTGGCGGCTGGTGCGCCGCTCGGCGCTGGCGATCACCGTCAGCCTGCTCTGCGGTTCGCTGACCGCGATCCTGACGGCGGTGGGGATCGCGCGGGTGGCGGGCGGAAGCGTGGAGGTGCTGGCCTCCATCGCGCCGAAATCGGTCACCGCGCCGGTGGCCATGGCGATTGCCGAGGAGTTGGGTGGCGTGCCCTCGCTGACCGCCGTTCTGGTGATCGTGACGGGCATTCTGGGGGCGATGATCGGCCCGATGGTGCTGACGCTTGTCGGGGTGACGGACTGGCGCGCGCGCGGGCTGGCCATCGGCACGGCGAGCCATGGCATCGGCACCGCGCGGGCATTGCAGGTGAACGAGACCGCGGGCGCCTTCGCCGGGCTGGCCATGGGGCTGAACGCACTGGCGACGGCATTGCTGCTGCCGCTCCTCTGGGGACTCCTGTTCTGAGCGACCGGGCGCGGGCGCACAGGATTTCATCACATCCGCCAATCGCGACGCGGATTTTGCTGCGGTGCAGCAAAATGGGCTGAAACCCTGCGGGATCCGGGGCAGGCTGGTGCGCGGGAGGACGGTTTGACGAAAGGAGGCTTCCGATGTGCCTGACTTCACAAGCGCTGTTTTTTTTCCTGTCGCTGCTGCCGCAGGAGCGCGTGGATGTGTCGCCCGACCGGATCACCGTGCGCGCCGAGCTGCGTGACGCGATCTGGCTGGCCAAGGGCGAGGAATGGTGCACCACGGCACCGCAGATCGACGCGGCGATCCGGCTGAAGCAGGGCGAGGCGCTGTAATCCGCCTCGCGCGGATCAAAACGTGGCATGAAAAAGCCCGCGCCGGGGCGGCGCGGGCTCGGGTCTGACGGAGAAGACTCCGGATCAGTTCTTGGATTTATCGACCATCTTGCCGGCCGAGATCCACGGCATCATACCGCGCAGCTTTTCGCCGGTGGCTTCGATCAGATGCTCGTCATTGGCACGGCGCGACGCCTTGATGGTGGGCTGGCCCACGGCGTTTTCCAGCATGAAGTCGCGGACGAACTTGCCCTGCTGGATGTCGGTCAGAACGGCTTTCATCGCGGCTTTGGTCTGCTCGTAGGGCAGGATGCGCGGGCCGGTGACATACTGGCCGTATTCGGCGGTGTTGGAGATCGAGTAATCCATGTTGGCGATGCCGCCTTCATAGATCAGATCGACGATCAGCTTCACCTCGTGCAGACATTCGAAATAGGCCATCTCGGGGGCATAGCCCGCCTCGACCAGCGTTTCGAAGCCGCAGCGGATCAGCTCGACCAGACCGCCGCAGAGCACGGCCTGTTCGCCGAAGAGGTCGGTTTCGCATTCCTCGCGGAAATTGGTCTCGATGATGCCCGAGCGGCCGCCGCCGATGGCCGAGCAATAGCTGAGGCCCAGCTCCAGCGCCTTGCCGGTGGCGTCGTTGTTCACGGCCACCAGGCAGGGCACGCCGCCGCCTTTGGTGTATTCGCCGCGCACGGTGTGGCCGGGGCCCTTGGGCGCCATCATGATGACATCGACGCCGGGCTTCGGCTCGATCAGGCCGAAATGCACGTTCAGGCCGTGGGCGAAGGCGATGGCGGCGCCTTCCTTCAGGTTGTCGTGCACGTATTTCTTGTAGGTCTCGGCCTGAAGCTCGTCGGGCATGGTGAACATGATCAGGTCGCACCAGGCGGCGGCTTCGGCGATGCCCATGACCTGGAGACCCTCGGCTTCGGCCTTCTTGGCCGAGGCGGAGCCTTCGCGCAGAGCGACGACCAGGTTCTTGGCGCCGCTGTCGCGCAGGTTCAGCGCGTGGGCGTGGCCCTGCGAGCCGTAGCCCAGGATCGCCACTTTCTTGTCCTTGATGAGGTTGATGTCGCAATCGCGATCGTAATAGACGCGCATCTTTCTCGTCCTTCCTTGGGAGTGTTTTGCTGTTGTTATGGGGCGCACCCTAGCCCCGGCACGGCGAGAGTGGTTGCGTTTTGCGTGCGTATTTGGAAAAGAGAAGAAAGATCATTCGTTCTATGCTATAAATGCGGTGAAATCATGCTTGACGATACGGACAGGCGCATTCTCCGGCAATATCAGGCGACACCCGAGGCGCCCTCGGCGGAACTGGCGGCGCGCGCGGGGGTGACGCCTTCGACGCTGGCGCGGCGGCTGGCGGCCATGCGCGGGAGCGGGGTGCTGAAAGGCGTGCGCGGGGTGATCCACTGGCCGGCGCTGGGCTATGAGGTGGAGGTCAGCCTGCGGGTGACGCTGGACAAGACCGCGCCGCGCGCCTTCGACGAGTTCATCGCAGCGGCGCGGGAGGTGCCGGAGGTGATCGAGATCCAGACCTTTCTGGGCTCCATCGACGTGCGGCTGGCGGTGATCGCGCGGGATCTGGCGCATTACCAAAGCCTTTATCGCGAAAGGCTGCTGACCCTGCCGCATATCGCCGATGTGGAGGCGCTGATGCATGTGGCGCTGGTGAAATCCGACGAGACGGTGCCGCTGTGACCGGGGCGGGAATGGTGCTGGACGAGACCGACCTGGCGCTGATCCGGGCGCTGGGGGAGGATGCGCAGGCCAGCGCGGGCGCTTTGGGGCGGCGGTTCGGCCTGTCGCAGCCGGCCTGCTGGCGGCGCATCCAGCGGCTGCGGTCGGCGGGGGTGTTCCGGGGCGCGCGGCTGGATCTGGATCTCGAGCGGCTGGGATTCGGGGTGACGGTGTTCTTGGGCATCAAGCTGGCCACCAAGGGACGCGTCAGCCTGGAGGATTTCGAGCGCGCGGTGAGCGCCATTCCAGAGGTGCAGATCGTCGAGCATGTGCTGGGCGCCTTCGACTACCGGTTGCGCGTCGCCGCGCGCGACCTGCCGGATTTCGAGCGGGTGCTGCGTCGGCGGATCATGACGCTGCCCGGGGTCGGCAATGTCGAGGCGAACGTGATGTTGAGCGAGGAGCGCCGGCCGGGCCCGTTGTGACCGGGCGCGACCATTGGGGGCTTTGCGTGTCGGGCCACGACAGGGTAGCGATAGGACCGGACAAAGATGGAGAGTGCCATGCCGCTGCGCGACGATGTCGACCCCAACGGGCTTGAGGAATTTTCGGTCGTCTTCACCGACCGGTCGCTGAACCACATGTCGGCCGCCTTTCAGCAGGTGATGCGCGACATCTCGGGGATGCTGCGCGAGGTCTATGGCGCCGATGCGGTGGCGCTGGTGCCGGGCGGCGGCACGTTCGGCATGGAGGCGGTGGCGCGGCAGTTCGGCCAGGGCGCCAAGGCGCTGGTGGTGCGCAATGGCTGGTTCTCGTTCCGCTGGTCGCAGATCTTCGAGGCCGGCGGGTTCGGCGGCGAGGTCACGGTGATGAAGGCACGCCAGACCGGCAACGAGCCCACCGCGCCCTTTGCGCCTGCCCCCATCGAGGAGGTGGTCGAGACGATCCGCCGCGAGGCGCCGCAGATCGTCTTTGCGCCGCATGTGGAAACCAGCGCCGGGGTGATCCTGCCCGACGCCTATATCGCGGCGATGGCGGCGGCGGCGCATGAGGTGGGCGCGCTGATGGTGCTCGATTGCATCGCCTCGGGCTGCGTCTGGGTGGATATGAAGGACACCGGCGTCGATGTGCTGATTTCGGCGCCGCAGAAGGGTTGGTCGGCGACGCCCTGCGCGGGGTTGGTGATGCTGTCGGACCGGGCGATGGCGCGGATGGAGGAGACGGTGTCGAACTCCTTCGCGATGGATCTGAAGAAATGGCAGCAGATCATGGCGGCCTACGAGGCGGGGGGGCATGCCTATCACGCCACGATGCCGACCGACGGGCTGCGCATGTTCCGAGACGCCATGGTCGAGACGCAGGAGATGGGCTTTGACGCGGCCAAGGCGGCGCAATGGGAGCTGGGCGAGAAGGTGCGCGCGCTGCTGGCGGCGCGCGGCATCTCCTCGGTGGCGGCGCAAGGCTTCGGCGCGCCGGGGGTGGTGGTGAGCTATACCGCCGATCCCGAGTTGCAGTCGGGCCGGGCCTTTGCGGCGAAAGGCACGCAGATCGCCGCCGGGGTGCCGCTGCAATGCGACGAGCCCGCCGGGTTCTCGACCTTCCGGCTGGGGCTGTTCGGGCTCGACAAGCTGAAGGACGTGGACGGCACCGTGGCACGGCTGGAGGCGGTGCTCGATCAGGTGATGTGAGGGGCCCAGGAAGGTGGGCAGATTGCCCACCCTACCATGTGCCCCGCCGTAGGGTGGGCAATCTGCCCACCTGTCACGTCGTCCCAACGGGGCCGGCGAGGCCGCGGATCACCTCCGGCGCGGGGGGCGCCTTAGCCGCGCGCGCCCAAACCGAGTTGCATCAGCGTCTTGCGCACCGGCTTGATGCCGTAGAGTGCATCCAGCGCCTTGGCGCGTGCATCGCGCAGCGGCGGGGCGGACAGCATCGATGTCTTGTTGAGCAGTGTGATCCCTGCCACCCGGGCGCGTATGTCGAGGATGCGCTTGCGGTGATAGCTCTCCAGCATCGCCCGGTCCCCGAGCCGCTCGGGCGCGGCCACCGCCAGCTCGTGCAGCGCCCGCATATCGTTGAGCGACATGTTCAGCCCTTGCGCGCCGATCGGCGGCACCACATGCGCGGCCTCGGCCACCAGCGCCAGCCGCTCGCCATAGAGCGTTTCCGCGTGCTGCGCGATGATCGGCCAGATCGTGCGGCGCGAGGCCAGCGTCAGCGGGCCGAAGAGATGGCAGGAGCGCTCGGACATCGCCGCCTCGAACGCGGGCACATCGAGCGCCAGAAGCTCTTGTGCTTTTGGCCCTTCTTCCATCCACACCACCGCCGAAGAGGGGAGCCCCTGATAGTCCGGCAGCGGCACCAGCGTGAACGGGCCGCCGGTGCGGTGGATCTCGGTCGAGACATTGCCATGCGGCACCGGGTGGGTGACGGCGAAGGCCAGTGCCTTTTGGCCGAAGCGGGTGGTCTTGACCCCGATCCCCGCCGCCTGTCGCATCGGCGAGTTGCGCCCGTCCGCTGCGATCACCAGCCGCACCTGCACCGGGCCGCCCTCGGTGAGCCCGACCTTGGCATAGGCCTCGCGGGTGAAGAGCGTGGTGGTGGCGGTGCCGGGGCGGAAATCGACCCCGGGCATCGCGTGCAGATGTGCCGCAAGCTCTCGGCGCAGCAGCCAGTTGGGCAGGTTCCAGCCAAAGGGCTTTTCGGAGATGTCGGTGGCGTCGAAATCGCGGGTCACGCGCGGTTCGGGCCGGTCGCCGCCCGCATCCACGATGCGCATCACCTGGAGCGGCATCGCATGATCCGCCAGCCGCGCCCAGAGCCCGGCCTCATCGAGAAACTGCTGCGCCGGTTGCAGGAAGGCGGTGCTGCGCAGATCGGCACCATCGGCGTCGCGTTCTGTCACCGGCGGGGCCGGATCGACGCAGAGCACCGAGAACCCGGCGGATCCAAAAGCGGCGGCCGCGGTCAAACCCGCGATGCCGCCGCCCGAGATGAGAATGTCGTAATCCATGACCGCTCTCCTTTGCCCCCTTTCTAGGCGAGCTGCGAGCGGGATGCCATGCGGCTTACTTGCCGATGGTGATCAGGATGATCGCCGCGTAGCAGACCGGCACACAGGCCAGCGCACACATCGCCAGGCCGACCGGACCCCAGGTCACGGTCGCGGCGATCACCACGGCGAGGAAGACGGCCAGACCGGCAAAGATCTTTGCCTCGATGCTCATCCCGCCCGAGCGTTCGGTGGCAAGGTCGGTCGTAGTCGCTTCATTCATGCTCATATTCATATCTCCTTATTGGATGAGGCCGGGATAGGATTTTTTCGGTATGCCTCACAGGGAAATAATGTCGCACGAGCCGGGTATCATTTGGGCAGATTGCCGCATGTGCGAAATGCGGCGGGTCTCAGCCGAGCTTGCCGAGAAATTGGGCGAGGTCGTCGGTGTGATGCTCGATATGTGCGCCCTTGCCACGCTCCGGGGCCACATGCACGGTGCGCATCCCCATGGCGTGGGGCGCCGCGAGGTTGCGGGGATCGTCCTCGAACATCGCCGCCGTTTTCGGGTCGGTGCCGTCGCGCGCAAAGACCGCGCGAAACGCGCCTGCCTCGGGTTTCGGACGATAGCCCGCGTGTTCCACGCCGTAGATCGCATCGAAGGCGGCATCGAGTCCACGCGCCTTCAGCACCTGCGCCGCATAGGGCGCGCTGCCATTGGTATAGACGATCTTGCGCCCCGGCAGCCCGGCGATCAGCTCGGCCAGATGCGGATCGGGGACCAGCGCGTCGAAAGAGATGTCGTGCACCTCTTCGAGATAGGCGTCGGGGTCGATCCTGTGTTCGGCCATGAGCCCGGCCAGCGTGGTGCCATGGGCGTGCCAGTAGTGTTTGCGCAGCCGGTCGGCCTCGCCATGATCGACGCCGAGGCTGCGCATGACAAAATCGGTCATCCGGCGTTCGATCTGGTCGAAGAGCCGGGCGGCGGGCGGGTACAGCGTGTTGTCGAGATCGAACACCCAGTGCCGCACATGCGAGAAATGATCTTTTACCATGGCGCGACCCTAGGCTTGCGCGCGACTTGCGGCAATGGGCGCATTGATCCGGCGTGCGTGCTGGCGCTATCGTGGTTCGGATCGAGCGAGGAGAAACGCATGAACCAGATCCGGACGCCCAACAAGGATGCCTATACGCTGATCCTGGAGGCGATCGATTCCGGGGTTTACCGCCCCGGCGACCGGCTGGTGGAAAGCGAGCTGGCCGAGCGTTTCGGCGTGTCGCGCACGCCGATCCGCGAGGCGTTGCAGCGGCTCGAGACGCAATCGCTGCTGACCCGCGACGGGCGCTCGCTGATCGTGGCCTCGCTGGATCACAACCAGATGGCCGAGCTTTACGTGGTGCGCACCGAGCTGGAGGGGCTGGCGGCGCGGCTGGCCGCGCGGCATGCCACCGAGGAAGAGATCCAGGTGCTGCGCGACATGGTGAGCGAGGACCGGGCGCTTCTGAACGATCCCTCGGCGCTGGCGCGGGCGAACCGGCGGTTTCACAAGATGATCCATCTCGCCTCGCACAACCGGTTTCTGGTGCAGCAGCTCGATCTGGTGCACCGCTCCATGGCGCTGATGGCCACCACCTCGCTGGCGGCGCAGGGCCGGGGCGAGATCGCGCTCGCCGAACACAAGGCGATTGTCGATGCCATCGCCCGGCGCGACGAGGATGCCGCCTACAAGGCGCTGCGCGATCATATCTCGGTGGCCTTCGTGACCCGGCTGAAGCTTGACAGCCGCAAGGTGGACTGAGCTCTCAGGGCGGCTCGTCGGCGGGAATTTCGGCGCCGGCATGGTCGGGGGCCGATTTGCCATGTGCGGTCTTGTCCCAGAAGAACGGGCGGAAGATCATCTCCCACGCCGCCTTGTAGGCGGCGACCGTGCCGAGCGGGAAATAGAGAAACAACGTTGGCACCCAGGGCAGCAGCCCGCCATGCGGGCTGCGCGAGACCGCGGCGACACCGATCAGCAGCGAGACCGCCTCGGCGCCGAGGAACCCCCAGAACAGCACCCGGGTCTGCGTGTCGCCGAGATAGGCGAAGACCGGCGGCTCCCATCCCGCCAGCGCCAGCCAGAAGGCCCATAGCGTCGGGGCGAGCAGGAATTGCAGGATCGCGGTCAGGAAGATGAGCTGGACGCCGAGAAATTTCCACGCCCCCAGATCGCGCCAGAGCCGGGCGGGCGACCGCATGTGCACGGCCCAGGTGATCATGTAGCCCTTGAGCCAGCGCGAGCGCTGACGGATCCAGGGCCAGAATCGGTTATTGGCCTCTTCGCGGGTGACGATGGGCAGAAGCTCGGTCACATAGCCGTGGCGGGCGAGGCGGATGCCGAGATCGGCGTCTTCGGTGACGTTATGCGCGTCCCAGCCGCCGACTTTTTCCAGCGCGTCGCGGCGGAAGAAGACGGTGGTGCCGCCCAGCGGAACCGCAAAGCCGAGCCGGGCGAGGCCGGGCAGCAGGATGCGGAACCATGTGGCGTATTCGATGGTGAAACAGCGCGACAGCCAATTGGCCTTGGGGTTGTAGAAATCCAGGATGCCCTGGAGGCAGGCAACCTCGGGCGGGGCGCGTCCGAAATGGCCGGCGACGCGCAGAAGCTGGTCGGAGGCGGGGGAATCCTCGGCGTCGTAGATGCCGACGATCTCGCCGCGGGCAAAGCGCAGCGCGTAGTTCAGCGCGCGCGGCTTGGTGGTGACCGGACCGTCGGGCACCTCGACCACGCGCATCCAGGGCGGCAGCGAAACGCCGGACAGCGCGGCGCGGGTGGTGGCATCGCGCGCTTCGAGGATCAGCAGCACCTCGAGACAGGCGCGCGGATATTCGAGCCGCGCCAGCCGCCGCAGCAGATCGCGCGCGATGCTTTCCTCGCGGAAGAGCGGCACCAGGATCGACATCGCGGGGATGTATCCGGGCGCCCCGGTGGCGGGGCGCGGGGGGCGGCGGCCCGCCAGGAAGGCCGCGATCTTCATCGCCTGGGCAAAGCACAGGGTCAGCACCGCGGCACCGGCGGCGAGGGAAAAGAACAGCCCCGGGCGGACCAGCAGCAGGCTCAGGCAGGCGGCGGCGAACCCGATCCCGAGCACCGCGCGGAGCGGCGTCAGCGTGTTCATGTCACGGCAGCTTTCCTCTGCCGGAACCTGGGTTTCCGCACGCCGCGCCATGGCGTCGCCATGGCGGGCGGCGATTTCCGCCTGGATCTCGGATTCCAGCGCCAGCGCCATGGCGACCTTGCCGCAGCTTTCCGGCAGGGCGAGCGTGGCGGTCTCGAAGCTCTCGGGGCGGGAGGTGGCCAACACCAGCGTGTCGCCGAGCCATCGCCAGGGCAGAACCGCGTGCCGCAGGCAGGTTTCCGGGGGGATGAGGCCGGCAAGATCCGGATCGGGCGGGTGCTGATCGCGGTGCAGCCGCATCGCGCCGTAATGCAGCGCCTGCGCTTCCAGCACCGCGTCGGGGCTGGCGAGATCTTCGGAAATCAGCACCTGGGGCAGCGGGGCGCCGCTGCGGCGGCTTTCGGTCAGCGCCTGAACCGCCGCGCTGGGACGCAGCGTTCCGTTCTCCATCAGGATCGACCCGATGGGCCGCCCGCGTGCGCAACCGGCCTGATCGCTCCGCGAGCTGCGGAACACGGGGCTTGGTCTGCTCATCATCGCCTCCTGTCCTCCCGATGGCAGACAGATCACGGCAAGAGAGTAAACAGGCGGTTAATTATCAGGTGGTTGCAGAGAATTCTTCGCGGATTCAGGCGGATTCACATGGAGTTCATGAATCGTTCGAATAGGTAAAAGCTGTCCTGCGGTCCGGGGCTGGCCTCGGGGTGGTGCTGAACCGAGAACACCGGGCGGTCGGCCATGCGGATGCCGCAGTTCGACCCGTCGAACAGCGAGACATGGGTCTCGATCACGCCGGTGGGCAGCGATTGTCCATCGACGGCGAAGCCATGGTTCATCGAGGTGATTTCCACCTTGCCGGTCTCGATCTCCTTGACCGGATGGTTGGCGCCATGGTGGCCGTGGTTCATCTTGACGGTCCGGCCGCCAAGCGCCAGCGCCAGCATCTGGTGGCCGAGGCAGATGCCGAAGATCGGCAGTTCGGTCTCGTCGAGGATGCCCTTGATCATCGGCACCGCATAGGTGCCGGTGGCGGCCGGGTCGCCCGGGCCGTTCGACAGGAAGACGCCGTCGGGATCATGCGCCAGCACTTCGTCCTTGGTGGCCGTGGCGGGCAGCACGGTCACGTCGCAGCCCACCGAGGCGAGGCAGCGCAGGATGTTGCGCTTGGCGCCGTAATCCACGGCGACGACCTTCTTCTTCGGCGCGGTCTGACGGACATAGCCCTCGGGCCAGGCCCAGCGCATCTCGTCCCAGCGGTAGCTTTGCGCGCAGGTCACGTCCTTGGCGAGATCGAGCCCGGTGAGCCCGGAGAAGGCGCGGGCGGCGGCCACCAGCTTTTCGACGTCGAAGACCCCCTCGGGGTCATGCGCCAGCGCCACATGCGGTGCGCCCGATTGCCGGATCGCCCGGGTCAGCCGCCGCGTGTCGATGCCGCCGACCGCGATGCGCCCGCGCGCCGCCAGCCAGTCGGAGAGCCGCTGCGCCGCACGCCAGTTGCTGGGCTCGGTGGGCATCCATTTCACCACCATGCCCGCGGCCACCGGATCGGCGGTCTCGTCATCTTCGGGGTTCACGCCGACATTGCCCACATGCGGGAAGGTGAAGGTCACGATCTGGCCCGCGTAGGACGGGTCGGTCATGATCTCCTGATAGCCCGACATGGCAGTGTTGAAGCAGAGCTCGGCCTCGGTCTGGCCGGTGGCGCCGAAGCCCTGGCCATAGAACAGCGTGCCATCGGCAAGGGCGAGGCAGGCGGTGGGCTTGGGGTTCGGGGACATGGGCGCGACTCCTCTGGCAGCGGGCGGGCGGCAAATTGCGCCATAGGTAAAGTTTGGGCGGGGCAGGGTCAAGGCTTTGTCTGAAATGAGAAGTTCAATGAAAGCAATGGGTTGACGTCTCGTCGCGCAGAGTTGCACCGAGGCGGGGCATTCGCTAGGGTAGGCTTTCGGAAACGCGTTGGGGATAGTGTTTCAATGGATTTGCGCGAACGCATCACGTCTGCGACCAAACAGGCGATGAAGGACAAGGCGGCGGACCGGCTGTCGACACTGCGGCTGATCAATGCCGCTTTCAAGGATCGCGACATCGCGGCCCGGGCCGAAGGCAACGAGGCCGGTGTCGGGGAAGCCGATCTGCTGGCGATTCTGGGGAAGATGGTCAAGCAGCGCCGCGAGAGCGCCCGCACCTATGAGGAAGGCGGGCGGCTGGACCTGGCCGAGCGCGAGCTGGCCGAGGTCGAGGTGATCGAGGAGTTCCTGCCCAAGCCTCTGAGCGATGGGGAGATTTCCTCTGCGCTGGATGCCGCTGTGGCCGAGGTGGGGGCCAGCTCGATCCGCGATATGGGCCGGGTGATGGGCGTGCTCAAGGCGCGCTACCAGGGCCGCATGGATTTCGGGGCGGTCGGGCCGATGGTTAAGGATCGGCTCTCTTCCGGCGGTTGAGCGGGGCAAGGTCCTTCGAAGGACCTTGCAAATCTCTTCGAAGAGATTTGGCGGCGGCTCAGGGGGCGGGGAATTCTCCGGCGGCCTGCGCCCAGTCCAGCGGATCGGCCGGGTAGCGCTGCACGAAGCGGGTCTTGAAGCCCACGCGCCCGCGCCGCGCCCCGAAATTCTCGCCGTGATTCAGCACATAGAGCACGGAAGGCTGTTGCAAGGGGGCCAGCCTGCGCCCGGCCAATCGCGCGAGATAGGGGAACATGCGGTGCTCGTGGCCGGTCATGGCGCGCAGGAAGGCGGCGCTTTGCGGCAGCGCGGGATCGTGGAACACCGCCGCGCAGGAGCCGCAGAGCTTCCAGAAGGGTTTGCGCAGCGGGTTGGCGAGGCTGCGGGGGCCGGCGAGGGCTACGTCGCGCGTGGCGTGATCCATGACATAGCCGCGTTCGGCCAGATAGCCCGTGTCCTGCCGCTCGAGCATTTCGGCGACCGTGCCCTCGCGCAGCAGATCGTCGGCATCGAAGCTCATGACATAGGCCGGGCCGGTGTCCATTCCGGCCAGATGATCGCAGAGCGCCGCCAGCTTGCGCCATTTGTCGTTGCCCGGCATCGGATCGGTGAAGGGCAGCCAGTGCAGCCGGGAATCGTCGGGCAGGGGCGGTCGCTCCTGACAGCAGATCACCGCCTGCCAGGCGCCCTCCTGGCGGCGAAAGCTCTCCAGCGTGCCCGCCAGCCGCTGCGTGACCGCCTGCCAGTCGCCTACGTGCTGGGGGCCGACCAGCGGCACCAGAAAGATCACCTGCTCCGCCGGCGCGCGCTTGCGCCCGCGCGCGGCGCGGCGGAGCGCCAGCGCCGCGCGTTCCGAGGGCGCGGGCGAGAGGCGTCCGGCTAGGGACGGGCTGAGCGTCGCTGCCGCCATAAGGGCCGCACGTTTGAACTTCGGCGTCGCGGGGGCCTGAGCCATGGACGATTCCTTCGACGGTGGCGTCAGGCGCGCGTGATCATGCGCATCCTGTCGGAAAGCTCGGCATAGAGCGCCTTGCGCTCGTCTTCGCTCAGAAACGCGCCGATCTCAACCTCCCGCCCGCCGCCTTGCAGCGTGACATAGAAGGGGACTGGCCCGCCGCGCTCGTGCAGGGCGAGCTTGACCCAATAGGTGTTGCTTTCCCAGTCCTGCGCCGGCCCGCGCGGGTTGTGGCGGATCAGATGCATCCGTTCCGGCCCGAGGGTCAGGACTTCGAGGATGCGGCGGTCACGGCTGTTGCGCATGATCGCGAACCAGATCCCCGCCACCGCCGCCAGCATGAAGGGCAGAAGCCCCCAGAGCAGGGTGGTGCCGATCAGCCCGAAGAAGGGGATGAGCGCCAGCAGGAAGAAGCTGAGGATGAAGAGCGAGAAGCCATGCGCCGACAGCGATTGATGGGGCCAGAGATGCAGCTCGGCCCGGTTCGTCTCGGTGTTCGGTTTTTCCCAACGATACGGCATGACAGCGCGAATTTATCATCTGGCGCGGCGGGGTCTAAGGTAAAGATGCCGCGGGTTTGCATTTATCCGCCAAGCCAGCCCGTGGCGAGCGCCGTTGCCCAATCTTCGCGCCCCCGGGCGCGGGCCAGCGCGACCATATGGGTGCTGTCATAGGGCACATGCCGGTGCGTGACCTGCCAGGTCGTGCCGGCGCGGGTCAGGACCGCATAGCAGGCGTCCGGGGTGCCGGTCTGGACCACATGCGGCACGGGATGGAGATCGTCATAGGCCGGGCAGCCCACGCTGCCCGGGTTGACGATGAGCTGTGCCCCGAGCCGCACAATGCGCGGCAGATGGGTGTGGGCGCAGAGGATCAGGGTCTGCGTGACGCCTCCCAGCCTGGCGGAAACGGTGGCGCGCGGGGCGGACAGCACCTGGCCCTGCGTGTTCACGTCCTCAAGCCAGTAGATCTGGTCGTCGCCGGGCGTGGCGTGGCAGAGGAAGGCCTCTCCCAGCTCCAGCACCATGGGCAGGCCGCGCAGCCAGCCGAGCGCCTCGGGCGGCAGATCGTCAAAGGCGGTGCGGTCGGAGGGCATCATCTCGTCCCGGCGCTGTTCGATCAGGTGGCGGTCGTGATTGCCGCGCACGGTGGGGAAGGCACGGCTGCGCAGGAGGTCCCAGGTCTCCGCCGCTGCAAGCGGGCCGCTGAACACGTCGCCGAGATGCAGCACGGTGCCGATCTCCTGCGCATCGATGTCGCGCAGGACGGCGCGCAGGGCGTCGGCGTTGCCATGGATGTCGGCGATGACGGCGAAACGGTCGGGCAGGCTCATGCCGCAATAGCAGCCT
The DNA here is from genome assembly GCF_024721115.1 of Salipiger pentaromativorans. Classification (GTDB taxonomy): domain Bacteria; phylum Pseudomonadota; class Alphaproteobacteria; order Rhodobacterales; family Rhodobacteraceae; genus Salipiger; species Salipiger pentaromativorans. Next base: position 67,514 of record NZ_JAMDHK010000021.1, read on the forward strand.
GTTTTGGGACGGCGCGCAAGAGGTGGGATGTCCCGTCTGTGGCGGGCGTAATGGTGCGTATTTGGAGAAAGATGAAGGGAGGGGGGGTGAGCGGCGCTGGAGGAGGCGCCCTCTCTGAAGGGAGAGGGAGAGGGAGAGGGAGAGGGAGAGGGAGAGGGAGAGGGAGAGGGAGAGGGCGCGCTTGTGCCGGGCGGTGCGGTACCGGGTTGGCAAAGCGAGACGGATCATTCGGCCCATGCAAAAAGGCCCCGGAAACGAACCGGGGCCTTTTTTCGGTGTTTTGCTGTGCAGCGCTTAGTGGGCGTGCTGCTTGTCCCAGTCCTCACGCTTGGGGAGCTGTTCGAAGGTGTGCTCCGGCGGTGGCGAGGGCAGGGTCCATTCCAGCGTGTCCGCATACTCGTTCCAGGGGTTCTTCTCGGTGCAGGGAGCGCCTTTGCGGACCGTGTAGATCACGATGCCGAAGAACAGCAGGAAGGAGGAGAAGGACAGCAGGGCGCCCCAGCTCGACACGAAGTTCCAGGTGGCGAAGGCCTCCGGATAGTCGATGTAGCGGCGCGGCATGCCCTGACGGCCCAGGAAGTGCTGCGGGAAGAAGGTCAGGTTCACGCCGATGAAGAACATCCAGAAGTGAAGCTTGCCGAGCATCTCCGGGTACATCTTGCCGGTCATCTTGGGCAGGTAAAAGTAGATCCCCGCGAAGATGGTGAAGGCCGCCCCCATGGACATGGTGTAGTGGAAATGCGCCACGACATAATAGGTGTCGTGATAGGCGCGGTCCACACCCGCTTGGCTCAGCACGATGCCGGTCACGCCGCCGATGGTGAAGAGGATCAGGAAGCCGAGCGCGAAGAGCATCGGCGTCTTGAACTCGATCGAGCCGCCCCACATCGTCGCGATCCAGGAGAAGATCTTCACCCCCGTCGGAACCGCGATGACCATGGTCGCCAGCATGAAATAGCTCTGCTGGGTCAGCGACATGCCCACGGTGTACATGTGGTGCGCCCAGACGACGAAGCCGAGCGCGCCGATGGCGATCAGCGCCCAGACCATCGGCAGGTAGCCGAAGACCGGCTTGCGCGAGAAGGTGGCGATGACGTGGCTGGCAATGCCGAAGCCCGGCAGGATCACGATATACACTTCCGGGTGGCCGAAGAACCACAGGATGTGCTGGTAGAGGATCGGATCGCCGCCGCCGGCCGGGTCGAAGAAGGTCGTCCCGAAGTTCCGGTCGGTGAGCAGCATGGTGATCGCGCCCGCCAGAACCGGCAGCGACAGCAGGATCAGCCAGGACGTGACGAAGATCGACCAGGCGAAGAGCGGCACCTTGAAGAGCGTCATGCCCGGTGCACGCATGTTCAGGAAGGTGGTGATCATATTGATCGCGCCCAGGATCGACGAGGCGCCCGAGACGTGCACCGCAAAGATCGCGAGGTCGGTGGACATGCCCGCTTCGGTGGTCGAGAGCGGCGGGTAGAGCACCCAGCCGATGCCGGACCCGAGCTGGCCGTTGCCGCCCGGCGCGAAGACCGAACAGACCGCCAGCGTGGTGCCGGCGAAATAGAGCCAGAACGAGAGGTTGTTCATCCGCGGGAAGGCCATGTCCGGCGCACCGATCTGCAACGGCATGAAGTAGTTGCCGAAGCCGCCGAAGAGCGCGGGAATCACCACGAAGAACATCATCAGGATCCCGTGGCCGGTGATCATGACGTTCCAGAGATGGCCGTTGGGGGTACATTCCGCGGTCGAGGTCGGAATCAGCCGCGCCCCTTCCATGCACATGTACTGCACGCCGGGCTCCATGAGCTCCAGACGCATGTAAACGGTAAAGCACACCGAAATGAGGCCCACGATCGCCGAGGTGATCAGGTAGAGAATCCCGATATCCTTGTGATTCGTGGACATGAACCAGCGGGTAAAGAACCCCCGGTTGTCCTCGTGTTCGTGGCCATGAATGGCGGCGTCTGCCATTATCTGCCTCCTGTTGGTCTCGTCCCATGGCGGTCTCAAAGATGAGCGGACCACCCCTCTTTCCAATTGTCCTTTTAGAATGTTGCCGGGGGCGCGTCCATATAGCCGTTTGATCTGGATCAAACTTTATTGTCGCACCTTCTTGTCGCCGCCCGGGCGGGTTCATATGGCCCGGGGGCGGCATGCGTGCGTCCGATGCGGCCTTTCGAGGCCGGGGCCGGGGCCGCAACGGAGGAATTCCCGACCCGGCGCAGGCCCCCGCGTAGGGTTTTCCGGACCTGCGCCGTAACAGAGGACAGGCTAGCCTTTGTTCAGACGCCAATCACCCGAGCCGGAGGGATCCCCGCCATGGCCTATGTCGATCAAAGCTCTTGCGAACCGCTGTCGCGCCGCATCGCCCGGCTGTTCGAGACGCCCTTCGCCCGCCGCCAGCGCGCGCTGGCCGCCCGGGCAGCAGAGCTGCGCGCCTGTTCGGACGCGGAGCTGGCCCGGATGGGCCTGCGCCGCGACCAGATCCTGGCGCATGTTTTCGGGGCCCGCTGACCGGGCGTCCGCATTTCGAACAAACGCTTTATCCTGTCCCAAGTGAAAGCGTTTGAACCTGCGCGGTATCGTTCCCAGCCGGCGCGGGTTACACTGACCGGAGCGGCCTTCTCCCCTAACCCCGCCGCTCCGGTCAGCTTTTTTCAGGAGACATCATGGGCGGAGCCCGCACCACCGTCACCGATGCCGTTCCGGCGGACCTGCCGGAGATCGACGCGCTGGTTGCGGCGGCCTATGGTCCTTATGTGCCGCGGATCGGGGCGCTGCCCGGGCCGATGCGCGACGACTACGCCGCGCATCTGGCGGCGGGACACCTGCGGGTGCTGCGCGAGGAGGGACGCATCGCGGGCGTGCTGGTGCTGATCCCCGAAGCGGAGCATCTGCTGCTCGACAACGTGGCCGTGGCGCCCTGGGCGCAGGGCAGGGGCCATGGGCGCTACCTGCTCGACCTGGCCGAAGATCATGCGCGGCGGCAGGGCTATGACACCCTCCGGCTCTATACCCATGTGACCATGGTCGAGAACATTGCGATCTATCTCGGACGCGGATATCGCGAAACCCACCGGGCCGAGATGCGCGGGCTGCACCGGGTCTATATGGAAAAGCGCCTGAGCTGAGCGCCGCGTCGCGATCGGGGCAGGATCACGCGCCGAAGCGCTCGGCGAAGCTGCGTTTCAGCGCCACGTCCACATCGGTCATCGTGACGGGCAGGCCCAGATCGACCAGGCTGGTGACCCCGTAATCGGTGATACCGCAGGGCACGATGCCGCTGAAATGCTCGAGATCCGGTTCCACGTTGATCGAGAGCCCGTGAAAGCTCACCCATTTGCGCAGGCGGATGCCGATGGCGGCGATCTTGTCCTCGGCCATGCGCCCGTCTGGCAGGCGCGGCTTGTCGGGCCGTTCGACCCAGACCCCCACGCGGCCGTCGCGGATATGGCCGGTGACGTTGAACTCGGCCAGCGCGGCGATCACCCAGGCCTCGAGATCCTGCACGAAACGCCGGATGTCGCGGCCGCGCCGGTTGAGGTCGAGCATCACATAAGCCACCCGCTGGCCCGGGCCGTGATAGGTGTATTGCCCGCCGCGCTTGCTCTCGAAGACGGGAAAGCGGTCGGGGTCGCGCAGATCTTCGCGCCGGGCCGATGTGCCGGCGGTGTAGAGCGGCGGATGCTCGAGCAGCCAGATCGCTTCCTCGGCCTCGCCGCGCGCAATCTTGCCGGCGCGGTCCTCCATGAAGGAGACCGCCTCCTGATAGCCGGTCAGGCCGTCGCTTGTGATCCACTCGGTCATGATCTGCGGGCTAGGCAGAGACGTGGGGCGCGTCAAGGCCCGGATCGCGGTCGGGTATCCCTGTATTGTCGCGCATTCGCGTCAGCGAAAGGTTGACAGAATCGTGAAGAGCGCGGACGATTTTTGGCGATGATGTGTCGCGGGACAGGGCAGGCAGCGCCCGAGACCGACGCAGATCGTAGCTTTTTTGAGGAGAATTCCCTGTGAAACGCCGTTTTGTAGCCTGTTTGCTGACAGCCAGTGTCGCGCTTACCCCGATCCCCGCGCTTGCCGACAACGCCTTTGTCGGAGGTCTCGTCGGGGGGATCATCGGCAGTGCCATCGCCAATCAGCCGCAGAAGAAGGTCTACCGCGCGCCGGCCAAGAAGACCTATAGCAAGACCAGCTCGGTCAATTCCGCGCAGCGCCAGCAGAATCGCGATACCCAGACCGCGCTCAACTATTTCGGCTTCGACGCCGGGTCGGTCGATGGCGTGATGGGCAGCCGCAGCCGGTCGGCGATTTCCGCCTATCAGGCGCATATGGGATATTCTCCCACCGGCCAGATCACGCAATATGAACGCGATTTCCTCATCGGATCCTATCACCGCGCCCAGGCAGGCGGCCCGACCACCTCGCAGATGATCGTCTCGAACCCGCTGGGCGTGAAGGGGCTGCTGATCGCCTATCGCGACGAGCAGATGAACGGCGGCGGCAACAGCGCCACGGCCTCCATCGGCGGGCATTACGGCCTGCCCAGCATCGTGGCGGCGGCGGTGAACGAAATCGCCAAGAGCTCCGACCCGACCGCCGAGCAGCTCGTGCAGCGCCATGGCTTCATCCAGCTCGCGGACATCAATGGCGACGGGCGCACGGATTACATCATCGACACGTCGGTGACGGGCTCGGCCTTCTGGTGCAGCGCACAGAGCTGCGCCGTGCGCGTCTTTGCCTCGACCCCCGAGGGCTATGAGCGCAACGACTTCCAGGCCTTCAACGTGACGCCGGCGATGTTCACCTGTCAGCGCGGCACCTGCGCCAAGACCGGCGGAGAGGGCACGATGATGGCGGCGGCTCCGGCGATGCCGGTGCCGCAGGCGCTGCCGCAGCCGCAAACGCAGATGGCGGGCATGGTGGCGACCCCGGTGCCCTCCGCGCAGCCGGTCGTCCCGTCCACCGCGCCGGTGACCGCGCCCGCAAGCCCGGCGCTGCCCAACTTCTTCGGCGCCGCGCCGGTGGAGGCGTCGCTGGAATCCCATTGCAACAAGATCAGCCTGATGACCTCGACCAATGGCGGTTACATCACGGCGGACACGCTGACCGATCCGGGGCTGGCGCTGGGCGAACAGCTCTGCCTGACCCGCACCTATGCGATCGCCCGCGGCGAGGAGCTGATGGCGCAGGTCGCGGGCGCAACGCCGCAGCAGATCGCCGCGCAATGCGCGAGCTTCGGCGAGTTGCTGAAGGAGAATGTTGCCGCGGTTTCGCTACAGCCGCGCGACGAGGTGCTTCAGGGGGTCGGTCAGTTCATGCTCTCCACCGGCATGTCGCCGGTTCAGCTCGAGAAGACGGCGCAGATCTGCCTGTCATCGGGTTACAAGACCGACGATCTCGATACGGCGATGGGGGCGGCGCTGATGCTGGTTTCGCTGGGCAAGGCACCCTATGCGGAACTGCTTGGGCACCATCTCAGCCAGGGCTTCGGCGCCAGCCAGCGCCGCGATCTGGCGATCTCCTGGTACAGCCAGGCGCTCGATGCGCTCGACGCCGGCGCCGTGCCGGTCTTCGGCCCGGGTCAGCCCGAGCGTGCGGGTCTTGTGCGCAAGGCGTCGCTGATGCTTGGCGGCAATGCCGGCGCGGCGGCACCGGAGGCCACGGTGACCAAGGCGGCGAGCCTGCCGGTTTTCACCATCGAGAACTGAGCTTTTTCCGTCGAAACGACGACCGGCGGGTGCCCATGGCACCCGCCTTTTTGCTGCCTGGCCGTGTGGCGTGTGAAAATACGGCCGAGATGCGATTTCCCTCTTTCCTTCTGCGCGCAGCTTTTGTAGAGAGCGCGACACCAAGCCAATGACAGTGCGGTCGTGGCGGAATTGGTAGACGCGCAGCGTTGAGGTCGCTGTGGGGTAACTCCCGTGGAAGTTCGAGTCTTCTCGACCGCACCAGTTTTCTTAGGAAAACCCTTTTGTATCCGAGCGTTAAGTGATGCTTGGAGATGCAAATGGCACACAAACTGCAACACACAGTGCAGCGTGGAAGTTCCTACTACTACAATCGACGTGTCCCGGATCGGGTGGCTGATGCCTTCGGCCTGAAGGTGGTCCGCTATAACCTTGGCAGGGACCTTGAGCGGGTGGCGATTCTCAGTTCTGGCCTGACTGCCAAACTAGATGAAGTGTGGTCGGCTGAGCGTGTGATGCCTTTGGATGTGGGTAGGCTGGTTCAGTCCCTAGAGCCCAGCGCCTTGGACTTGCTTTCCTGCACTGACCAGTATCTTTCGGGCAAGAGCATTGATGAGAAGCCCGTCAGGCTCGCTGTAGGGGCCTTTATAGAGGTGGCAGGCAATCGGGATGTGCAGACCTACCAAAGGACAGAGGCAAGGCTGCTAGTGGCCTCTCTGCTGGCAAGAGGGAACAAGACAGCAACTGTCAGGCGTCGTGTGCAGTCCCTTCATGCTGTCCTTGAGTTCGGTTTCCTTGAGCAGGACCTAGACAAGAGGAATCCCTTTGCCCGTTTGGCCATCAGTGGCGAGAACAAGGACGCCAAGAAAAGGGGGGTATTCACTGAGGATCAACTACAGGACCTCTACAAGGCTTGTCTGACGACCAACAAGGATACCCGCCTGATCCTGCCCATACTGGGAGAGACAGGGGCTAGGCTGGCTGAGATTGTCGGTATGCGCTGGGCGGATATTTCCCTAGCTGATGGGGTGGCTAGGATCGTCCCCCATGACCTGAGACGGCTCAAGACCAAAGGCTCGGAAAGGGTGGTCCCTCTGGTTGGTGCAGGTTTGCAGGCCATGAAGCGGCTCCATGATGCCCGTCAGGATGAAGAGTTCATCTTTCCAAGATGGGTGAAGCCCTCAGGAGTGGTGGCGACACACGCAAGCAACACGCTCAACAAGTACATCCGAAGCCTTTACGGCGATCTTACCTGTCACTGTTTCCGGCACACTCTCAGGGACCGGCTCAGGAATGCTGGCTGTGCGCCTGAGCTTGTAGATCAGATAGGGGGGTGGACTTCCAATCTTGGGGTTGGTGCAGGTTATGGGCATGGCTACAATCTAGAACGCCAGAGGGAGGCGCTAGGGCGGGTAGTAATTGACTGGAAAGGTGCCTGAGCGGCTCTGTGAGGGTCTTGTGAGGGGCGCGGCTGTTCGCTTGACCCCTCCCTGTGGAATGCTGAATGCTGCTCAACGGCGCTATTTTAGGGCTGGGGAGGGGTTCACGAGAGGGAGTATATTTCAGCCCCCTCTCATTTTTTTGTTTGAAGTCTGGAGTCGGATATGACAGCCTAGGCTACAGTTGTTTTGGGGCGGTAATAGGTGTCAGCCCCTGCGAGTTGTGGGATTGCTCCGATTTGGGGGTAGGGGGAGTTTTCCTTCCCTATACAACTACAACAACTACTACAGAGATAAACTCAAGTTAATGTAATCCTTCTTAATATATATTCATTCTATTAGGTCTATATCCTCTAAAAGGTCTTCATCCTCGACACCCCAATCATACTTTGAAAACTTGAATCTTGGGCTGGTAGAGGTCTTGGGTGGTGTTGGATTCTCAAGAACTTCTTGAATGATGTTATTATCTTCATTGTAGTATGACACATCGAGGTGGATATATTCTCCAAAGCTCTCGATCATCTTCTCCCTGAGGGTGGTAACAGCAATGTCTTGGTCTTTCTTCTTGCAGATGATTGAATCATGAACCGGGTAGGCTGGGATGCCTTTCAGGGCCAAGCTCTCTAGTGTTGCAACTATCAACTCGGATTCAATGTACATCCAATTAATACCACGAGAGTGTACGCCTCTAAGGAAAGGCAGGGCATCGAATATGTCGTTCATGTAGTCTGAAAGCTTGTCTGTTCGCTTCAGGCTGTGCTTTTTTCTGATGCCCTTGGGAAATCTGGATAGCCCGCTCTTGCTGCAAATATGGGCCGAAACCAAGTCTTTTGCTAGTTTTCTCAACTCCTTGTTTGATTGGATGAAACGGATAGTGCTGTACGGGTCCGGTCCAAGATCATATCCATAATCTAGGGAAGGTCTGAAAAACCTCGCGCTCTGAGGGGTTTGGTATAGACTTTGCGGGACGAAGAAGGAAGCCCCATCATGCCCAAGCAGCCC
>NZ_JAMDHK010000022.1 GCF_024721115.1 Salipiger pentaromativorans
CGCCGTCAGCGTCGTCTTCCCGTGGTCAACGTGACCGATCGTGCCGATGTTGCAGTGCGGTTTGCCGCGCTCAAACTTTTCCTTTGCCATCTCTTAAAGACGCCTCGCCTTTTCAGGGGCCCCAAGTGACCCGGTTTCGCATCGCGGGCCGTTTAGTGTCTTGAAACGGGAAAATCAAGCTAATGATGCGCCCCGGCGCGCGAGAGCACCCGCCTCGCGGCCCCCGGAACACAAAGCCTGGCCGGCATCGCCAAAACCCTTGATCGTACAGGCATATTGCCGCATTTCGGCCTTGCTTCGAAAGCCCCGTGCGATGGCACGATCAGGCCGAGTCGCCGGTGCTGTCGGAGGCCGTTGCCGAATCCGTGACCGCCGTCTCGGGATCGGCTGCGGGCGGGTTGGCCTCGGGGCCGCCGAACCAGCCCTCTTCCTCCTGCATGCGCCGCAGCCATTTCTCGATCTGTAGCGCCACATTGGCCGACAGGTTGCGCATCTGCTGCGCCTTGGACTGGGTCACGCCCGACCCCACCACCGTCTCGGCCGAGAAGGATTCCAGCGCGGTGATCTGCTCGGGCTCTTCGTTCAGCTTCTTGCTGGCCGCGTCGTCCCAGACCGTCACCCGCACGATCAGCGCCGATTTCGGGCTGAAGACCAGCGGAATGCCCGGCTGCGCCAGCACATAGCCTTCGACGCTGACGCCCAGGTGATAGTACTTGTCCCCCGCCTGCCGGCGGAACCGCTCTTCCAGCGCCTTGTCCACCTCGGCAATCCACTCCTCGGCGCTGGCATCGCGCGACACCGGCCCCTTGACCAGATTCGGCGCCACCACCTCGGCGAACCCGAGCTTGAAGTTCCCCAGCGGCTCGGCGGGCTTTTGCAGGTTGGACTGGCCGTTGGCGCAGGCGGCAAGGCCCAGCACCAGACCGAGGACGGGAAACAGGCGGAACATGGGGCCTCCGAGGGTCGCAGCGGGTCCGTTCAGGGATAGCCCAGCGCGCGCCGCCGCGCAATCTTGCCCGGCAGAGAGTGCGGAGAGATTGTCACATCGCCGCGAGCGCCGGGCCGGACGGGCTTGTCACCGCGCGGCGCATTGCCGACACTCGTGCCCGCTTCCGCAACGATCCGCAGCACCGTGACCCGCCGCAATTTCTTCGCCCCCGTCCTGCTTGTCCTGTCACTCCTGCTGACCGCGGGCTGCGCCACCACGCCCCCGGACCGGCTGCCGCCGCCGAGCGAGGCCGAGATCGCCGCGCTGGCCCGCGAGATCCAGGCCCTCGGCCCCGGCATCGACCCAGCCGAGGCGGTGCGCGCGGCGCGAGTCTCGATCGAATATCCGCGCCGGCTGGCGCTGACCTATCAGATCACCGACCCGCCCTATATCCACAATATCAAGGTGAACCAGGGGCTGAAGCCGCGCGGGCTTTGCTATCAATGGGCCGACGATCTCGAGGCGCGGCTGCGGCAGGAGGGCTTTGCCACCCTGTCCCTGCACCGCGCCATCGCCAATTCCGAGAACCCGCTGCGCATCGAACACAGCACGGTCATCGTCAGCGCACCGGGCGACGGAATGTATCAGGGGCTCGTGCTCGACCCCTGGCGCAATGGCGGGGTGCTGTACTGGGGGCCGGTCACGCAGGACCACAAATACCCCTGGCTGCCCCGGCAGGAGGTGTTTGCCCGCAAATATCAGAAACAACAAAGGGCGGCACGCTGACCGCGCCGCCCCCATCGCTTATCTCAGCACATGCACCGCGCATTTGGCGTGGCGCACGACCTGCGTCGCGGTAGAGCCCATGAGCAGGTCGCCCATGCCCGGCCGGTGCGAGGCGATCACGATCAGATCGACACCGTTCTCCTCGGCCCAATCGAGGATGGTCCGGCCGGAATGCCCCTCGACCACCAGCCCGGTGGCATGGCCCAGCTTCGCCGCCATCGCGTCGAGCTCGGATTGTATCGCCACCTGCGACTGCGCCAGATAATCCGGCGGCATGTAGCTGATGGCATAGCCCGGAATATGCTCCATGACATGCAGCAGCGTGATATTTGCATCCTCCGCTGCCAATGTCCGAGCCACCGCCATGGCCGCCTCGGCCTTGGCGTCGCTGTCGAATGCGATGGGGACCAGAATATTCTTGTACATCTGCGGCCTCCTTTCCTCTCCTTCCGCAAAGTAGCCCTATCCGAAAGGATAGCACCTTGATCCATATCACCCGCCACGAACCTGTTTTGCATCACATTTCGGGCACAATCCGCCAATAATCTTCCCCCAGGCCGCAGAACGCGCCGCACCGATCCCTGCCCGCAGACCACCCCCCTCTGCGCCGGCATGCGACCGGAGCCATGCGATGCGGCCCGATCCGGCCGCGCCGCCCATCCCGAAACATAAGGAGCGAGGAGCGAGCCCATGCGGTACCTGATTGCCGAAACGACCTGGAAGCTGGTGAGTCTGTCGAAAGCGGTTGCCGACAGCGGCACCCTGAGAACCCGGTGCGACGCCGGCGAGGAGATCGAGGATTTCCATCAGATGGGCGAACACGACCTGATCGTCCTGGATGCCGCGCAACTGCGGCGCCACTGTTCGCTCACCCGGCTGCGCGAGCTGAGACCCGACACGCCGATCTGCCTGATCGCCCGCAAGCCCGAGCCCGAGCAGATCGCGACCTGGCTGATGTCCGGCGCGGATACGGTGATCGACGAGGCCGCCCCGCTGCCCGAGATGCTCGGTCGGCTGGCGGCGGTGGCGCGTCGGGCGCATGGCATTGCGCAGCCCACGCTCGAACGCGGGCCGCTATACCTCGATCTCGCGGCCCGGCGCGTGCATGTGGGCGAGGTCACCCTGTCGCTGTCGCCGAAGCTCTACGAGATCCTGGAATTTCTCGCGCTGCGCCCCGGACGGCTGGCTTCGCGCGAGGCGCTGCTCAACCATGTCTACGGGTTCGAGAACGAGCCGGCACCGCGCGTCTTCGACGTCTATATGTGCAATCTGCGCACCCATCTGAACGGCATCGCCGGCGCGCTGCGGATCGACACGGTGCGTGGCTCGGGCTACCGGCTCGAAGTGACCGAACGGCGCAAGACCGCGCGGGCCCTGGCCGCCTGAGGCCATCCTTGCGAAGCGCCGTAGGCGCGAAACGGCACAACCGGGCAGCGGGCGCGCGGCAGAGACCAGCGCGCCCGTTACGCTATCCGAAGACCGCTGCCACGTCGTACATCACCGGCTCGAAACTCCGGCAGAGCTCGTTGATCTTGCGGTTGCGGTTGCGCATTTCATCGCTGCGCAGCATCGCCTGGAAATCCTCGCGCCGGGTCCATTGCGAGTAATTCGCGATGCGCGTCTGCGCATCGTTCACATGCAGCCCGGCGGCGATGAAACCGGGCTGTTTCGAAATGAAGCATTCATAGGCGTCGCGCAACGCATCGAGCAGATCCTGGCAGGTGCCGGGGGTCGTCTCGAATGTGGTGATCACGGTCTGACACGCGCTCGGGCTGGTGATTTTTGGCATGGCTCCTCCTCCATGCACCCAGTCTGGCACGGAACCGGGACAGCGCCAAACCTTTCCAAAGATGCGCGAAATCCACGCCTTTCCGAGCCTGTCCCCCGCCGCGCTTGACAGAAGCGCAACAGCGGGGCGAAACAGGCGCCCAAATCGAAAAAACAGGCGCAAAGCCGCCCGCGACCTGCTAGGGTCGCGAAAAAAGAGAATGACGAGACAGGCATGAACCGCAGTTCCCAGACGATTGACGAGTCCCTGCGCGAAGAGATCATTTCGCGCCCCGACATGATCCTCGACGACCGGGATCTGATGCAGGCGCTGATCGCCGCGAACGAACGCGCGATGGGCGGCAATATCGTCGATCTGCGCGGCATCGCCATGGAACGGCTCGAAGCCCGTCTCGACCGGCTCGAGGACACCCACCGCAGCGTCATTGCCGCAGCCTATGAGAACCTCGCCGGCACCAACCAGATTCACCGCGCGATCCTGCGGATGCTCGACCCCGTCGAGTTCGAACCCTTCCTGCACGATCTGGGCGGCGAGGTGGCCGAGATCCTGCGGGTGGACATGGTCCGTCTGGTGCTGGAATCGGCCCAGAACGACAGCGACCCGGCAGTCCGGCGGCTGGGCGACGTTCTGTCGGTCGCCGAGCCGGGCTTCATCGAGCGCTATATCTCGGACGGTCGGGAATCGCCCTTGCGCCAGGTCACGCTGCGACAGCTCAGCGGCGGCGACACGCGGATCTATGGCGACAAGGCCGACTGGATGCGTTCCGAAGCCTGCCTGAAGCTCGATTTCGGCCCGGGCCGTCTGCCCGGCCTGCTGGTGATGGGGTCCGAAGACCCGCATCTCTTCACACCGCAGCAGGGCACCGACCTGCTGGCCTTCTTCGCCGGGGTCTTCGAACGCGCCATGCGGCGCTGGCTGTCGTGACGCTTGAGATCTCGCCCGCCGCGCGTGACGCGCTGGAGGGCTGGCTGACGGCCGCGCGGGCGCTGAAAGGCGCCGCCGAGAACACGCTCACCGCCTATCGCGCCGACGTGGTCGAGTTCATCGCCTTCCTGACGGCGCATCACGCCGAGCCGCAGGGGCTCGCACCGCTGGCGCGGGTGACGACGCCCGACATGCGTGCCTTCATGGCGCATCTGCGCGGCGGCGGCGCGGCGCCCCGCTCGATGGCGCGCAAGCTCTCGGCGGTCAAGAGCTTCTACCGCTGGCTGGCCGAGCGCGAGGGGTTCGAACCGACCGCCGTGCTGTCTGCCCGTGCGCCGAAGTTCCAGAAAAAGCTGCCCCGCCCGCTGGCCGAAGACGCCGCCCGCGCGATGATCGACACGGTGGGAATGCAGGCAACGGACGGCTGGATCGGCGCCCGCGACGCGGCGGTGGTGACGATGCTCTACGGCTGCGGGCTGCGGATTTCCGAGGCGCTGGGGCTCACGGGGCGCGACTGGCCGATGGGCGAGACGCTGCGCATCCTCGGCAAGGGCGGCAAGGAACGCATCGTGCCGGTGCTGCCGGTGGCCCGCTCCGCCGTTGCCACCTATCTGCGGCTCTGCCCATACGAAATGGGCACCGACGCACCGCTGTTTCGCGGCAAGCGCGGCGGGGCGCTGAACCCCCGGCTGATCCAGAAGGTGACCGAAAAGGCCCGCCTGCAACTCGGCCTGCCGGCGACGGCCACGCCACATGCGATGCGCCACAGCTTCGCCACCCATCTGCTGGCCGCGGGCGGCGACCTGCGCGCGATCCAGGAGCTTCTGGGCCATGCCTCGCTGTCGACGACCCAGGCCTATACGGCGGTCGACACGGTGCATCTGATGAAGGTCTACGAGGCCACCCATCCCAAGGCAGGTTGACGCGGGCAAATCCCTTCCAGGGGATTTGCAAATCTTTTCGAAAAGATTTGCCCCGCCCCCGGCCCGCGCCTAGGTTGCCCCCGAACGACAAGGAGCGGTGCCATGAAACTGCTGAAATCCGCGGCCTCCCCCTTCGTGCGCAAGGTGCTCGTCACGCTGCACGAAACCGGCCAGATGGACGAGGTCGAGATGATCGACGTCCACAACACCCCCCTGCAGCCCGATCCCACCGTGGCCGCGGCCAACCCCGCCGGCAAGATCCCCGCGCTTATCCGCAGCGATGCGCCGGCGCTCTACGACAGCCGGGTGATCTGTCGCTATCTCGATCACCGCGCCGGCACAGGCCTCTACCCCGAGGCCCGCATCTGGGACACGCTCACGCTCGAGGCCACCGCCGACGCGATGATGGAGGCGGCCGTGCTCATCGTCTACGAAGAGCGCTTCCGCCCGGTCGAGGCGGTCTCGATGGATTGGATCGAAGGCCAGTGGACCAAGGTCGCGCGCGCCCTCGACGCGCTCAACACCCGCTGGATGGGCCACCTGCACGGACGCACGGATATGGGCCATCTCGCCATCGGCTGCGCCCTCGGCTATCTCGACTTCCGTCATGACGTGCGCAAATGGCGCACCGGACGCGACGCGCTGGCCGAGTGGTATGCGGGCTTTGCCGAACGGCCCTCGATGAAAGCCACCGCGCCCTCGGCCTGACGCCGCGGGGCTTGCGCGGCGGGCCGTTGCCCCGTAAGCGGCGGCAACCCCATTCCAACCGAGAGGACGCCACCCCATGCGGATGCGCGACACCTTCCTGAAACCGATGCACCCCGAAGGCCGCAAATTCGTGGCCGCCTTCGCGGCCGTCAGCCTGTTCCTCTTCATGATCTGGGATCCGCTGGGCTGGATCGGCCTCGGCCTCACGGTCTGGTGCTACTATTTCTTCCGCGATCCCGACCGCGTCACCCCCACCCGTCCCGGTCTGATCATCAGCCCCGCCGACGGGGTGGTCTCGCTGATCGAACCCGCCGTACCCCCGGTGGAGCTGGGCATGGGCCCCGAGCCGCTGACCCGGGTCTCGGTCTTCATGTCGGTCTTCAACTGCCATGTGAACCGCGCGCCCGTGGCGGGCGAGCTTGTCCGCCTTGCCTACCGGCCCGGCAAGTTCCTGAACGCCTCGCTCGACAAGGCGTCGGAAGACAACGAGCGCAACGCGCTGCGCATCCGCATGGAAGACGGGCGCGAGATCGCCGTGGTGCAGATCGCCGGGCTCGTGGCGCGCCGCATCATGTGGTGGAAGCGCGAGGGCGACTGGCTCGACCGGGGCGAGCGCTTCGGTCTCATCCGCTTCGGCTCGCGGCTGGACGTCTATCTGCCCGAAGGCGTGGCGCCGCAGGTGGCGCTGGGGCAGACCATGATCGCCGGGGAAACGGTGATTGCCGATCTCACGGAAGGCGCCGGCGATGGACTCTGAGCCGAGGGACGAGCGCGGCGCGGAAAAGCTGACGCTGATCCAGCTTCTGCCCAACATGCTGACCGTGGTGGCGATCTGCGCCGGGCTGACCGCCATCCGCATGGGGCTGCAAGGCTCTTACGAATATGCGGTCCAGCTCATCCTGCTGGCCGCCGTGCTCGACGGCATGGACGGCCGCCTCGCCCGCGCGCTGAAATCCGAAAGCGGTATGGGGGCCGAGCTCGACAGCCTTGCCGATTTCCTGAATTTCGGGGTGGCGCCGGGGCTGCTGCTTTACACCTGGGCGCTGGAAGACAGCCGCGGCTTCGGCTGGCTGGCGGTGCTGGTCTTTGCGATCTGCTCGGTCGTGCGTCTGGCGCGGTTCAACGTGCAGCGCAAATCCGAGGACAAGAGCCACGACAACGCCTATTTCACCGGTGTGCCCTCGCCCGCCGGGGCCATGCTGGTGATGCTGCCGATGTTCCTCAGCTTCGCGCTTGCCTCGGGGCCCTTCCTGCCGGACGCGGTGCTTGCGATCTGGATGGTGCTGATCGGTCTTTCGATGATCAGCCGCATTCCCACCTGGTCGTTCAAGACCACCCGCATCCCCCGCAAGAGCGCCAAGTTCTTCCTGGTCGGCGTGGCCTTTGCCCTCGCCGCCGCCGTGACCTATGCCTGGATCACACTGGTGCTGTTCTGCATCGCCTATGTGGCGACGGTGATCGTCATGCTGCCGCGCCGGCGCATGTCCCCGCCGGACACCTGAAGCCCCAAGACAAGACCAGGCGCCGCACCGGCGACAGCGCCGCAAGAAAGGACGACCCGATGAGCGATCAAAGCGACGAATGGATCTATGACGAGGCCAGCGGCGAGTGGCGCCCGGCCTCGGAGGTGGCGGCGGACCAGGCCGTCGAGGTGCGCGATGCGGCGGGCAATATCCTGAGCGACGGGGATTCCGTGGTGCTGACCAAGGATCTGAAGGTCAAGGGCGCGGGCCAGACGCTGAAACAGGGCACGGTGATCCGGTCGATCCGGCTGACCGACAATCCCGAAGAGATCGACTGCCGCCACGACACGATCAAGGGCCTGGTGCTGCGCACAGAGTTCGTCAAGAAGCGCTGACGGATGGTGGGCAGATTGCCCACCCTACACGATCCGGGAACCGTCAGGCGAAGTAGGGTGGGCAATCTGCCCACCACGCCGCAATCCCCCCCATCGCCCGGCACGAAAAAAGCGCCCGCATCGCGGGCGCTTTTCCCGACGGTCATACCGCCGCTTTTCAGAATTTCAGCGACACACCGAAGTTCAGCGCGTTCGTCTTGATGTCGGTCTTCAACGAGCCGCCGCCCTCGAGATCGGCCTCGTTGCTGGAATAGGTGAACTGATATTCCCCGAAGACCGAGAACCGGTCGTTGATCGGATAGCTCAGCCCCGCCAGCAGCTTCACCGCCGGACCCGTGAGCTGATAGCCATAGGTCTTGTCGCCCGCCGTGGTCTCGACGTCCACATGCGGCACGGCGATCCCCAGACCCGCGCCCACGTAAGGCGTGGCAGAGCCCCAGTATTCCGGCCAGCGCTTCATCGCGTTCACCGTGAGGATATTGTGACCGTCGGTGAACTCCATCCGGTCGAAGCCGAGCTTCTTGCGCTCGTCATCGGGCGCATAGACCTTGGTATGGGTCAGCTCCAGCGCCAGACCGAAGGTCTCGCTCCGCCACCAGGTGCCGCGGATCCCGTAATAGGGCGGCATCTCGAAGCTCTTGCCTTCCCAGCCGATCAGCGCGTCGTAACTCGCCCCGGTGCCCGGATAGTCCCCCGAAACACGGCTATGCGGCGCGGTCTGCCAGCCGGTATAGCCCGAGATCTCGAACTCCTGTGCCGATGCCGGCAAAGACGAGAGGGCGGCGACCGAGACGGTCGCGGAGAGAATCAGTGTTTTCATAAGCTCGCTCCAGGCACGTTAAGGCCTTTTCGGACCTACATAAGCATTCCCCCACATGGGTTTCAATTGCGACAGAACGGCACTTCTTGCGCTAGCGCCGCTTTTGATTGCTTTACGGGCAGATGACAGACCGCTAAACACGCCATCGGAAACGCCGTGCCGGGCCGCGGCTATCTAGCCATCCGGCCACCCTCACGGCCCCGAGGAATGGAGTACACCCCGTGACACAAGCAGAAGATCACGAAGGCACCCGGAGGGATTTCCTCTACTACGCCACAGCCGGCGCCGGCGCCGTCACCGCAGGCGCGGCCGTCTGGCCGCTGGTGAACCAGATGAACCCCTCGGCGGATGTCCGGGCGCTCAGCACGATCCGCGTGGACGTGTCCGGCGTCGATACGGGCACCCAGCTCACCGTGAAATGGCTCGGCAAGCCGGTCTTTATCCGTCGTCGCACCGAAGCCGAGATCGAAGATGCCCGCGCGGTCACGATGGACCAGCTCGTGGACGCGAATGCGCGCAACGCCAATGTCGATAGCGCCGCCGACGCGGAAGACCAGAACCGCACCCTGGACGAAGCCGGCGAATGGCTGGTGATGATGGGCGTCTGCACCCATCTCGGCTGCGTTCCGCTGGGCAATGCCGGCGATTTCACCGCCGGCGGCGTCGGCGGCTGGTTCTGCCCCTGCCACGGCTCGCACTACGATACCGCCGGCCGGATCCGCAAAGGCCCGGCGCCCGAAAACCTGCCGGTTCCCGTCGCGGAATTCGTCGAAGAAACCACCATTCTGCTGGGATAAGGAAGCGCGCATATGTCCGGTATTCCGCACGACCATTACGAACCCAAGACCGCGCCCGAGACCTGGCTGCACAAGCGCCTGCCGATCGTCGGTCTTCTCTATGACACGATCATGATCCCCACCCCCAAGAACCTGAACTGGATGTGGATCTGGGGCATCGTGCTCACCTTCTGCCTTGTGCTGCAAATCGCCACCGGCATCGTGCTGGTGATGCATTACACGCCGCATGTGGACCTGGCCTTCGCCAGCGTCGAGCACATCATGCGCGACGTGAACGGCGGCTTCATGCTGCGTTACCTGCACGCCAACGGCGCCTCGCTGTTCTTCGTTGCGGTCTACCTGCACATCTTCCGCGGTCTCTACTACGGCTCCTACAAGTCGCCGCGCGAGGTGACCTGGATCATCGGCATGCTGATCTATCTCTGCATGATGGGCACCGCCTTCATGGGCTACGTTCTGCCCTGGGGCCAGATGTCCTTCTGGGGTGCGACCGTGATCACCGGCCTCTTCGGCGCCATCCCTTTCATCGGCGAACCGATCCAGACCTGGCTGCTGGGCGGACCCGCCGTGGACAACGCCACGCTGAACCGCTTCTTCTCGCTGCACTACCTGCTGCCCTTCGTGATCGCCGCCCTCGTGGCCGTGCATATCTGGGCCTTCCACACCACGGGCAACAACAACCCCACCGGTGTTGACGTGCGCCGCGGCTCGAAAGCCGAGGCCGAGAAGGACACCCTGCCCTTCTGGCCCTATTTCGTGATCAAGGACATCTTCGCCCTGGCGGTTGTCCTGGCGGTGTTCTGGGCGATCGTCGGCTTCATGCCGAACTACCTCGGCCACCCCGACAACTATGTCGAGGCCAACCCGCTCTCGACCCCCGCGCATATCGTGCCGGAATGGTACTTCCTGCCCTTCTACGCGATCCTGCGTGCCTTCACCTCCGAAGTCTGGGTGGTGCAGATCGCCTCCTTCCTGACCGGCGGCATCATCGACGCCAAGTTCTTCGGCGTGCTGGCCATGTTCGGCGCCATCATCGCCATGGCTCTGGCGCCCTGGCTCGACACCTCCTCGGTGCGCTCGGGCAAGTACCGCCCGCAGTTCAAATGGTGGTTCTGGCTGCTGGTGATCGACTTCATCGCGCTGATGTGGCTCGGGGCCATGCCGGCGGAAGAGCCCTATGCCAGCTTCTCGCTGATCGGGGCAGCCTACTGGTTCGGCTATTTCTTCGTGATCCTGCCCCTGCTCGGCGTCTTCGAAAAGCCGCTGCCGGTGCCCGCGACCATCGAGGAAGATTTCGACGCCCATTACGGCAAGTCCTCGGAAACCGGCGCCTCTGCGGCGACCCCGGCCGAGTGACAGAGAAAGGACAAATGAAAATGTTCAAGAAACTTGCCCTTTCGACCGCACTGGCGCTCGGCCTGGCCACCGGCGGCGCCTATGCCGCCGGAGAAGGCGGCCATGTGGAGGATTTCAGCTTCTCCTTCGAGGGCCCTTTCGGCACCTACGACCAGGCGCAGCTCCAGCGCGGCTTGCAGATCTACACCGAGGTCTGCTCGGCCTGCCACGGCATGAAGTTCGTCCCCTTCCGCACCCTGGGTGACGAAGGCGGCCCGCATTTCTCCGAGGATGAGGTCCGCGCCTATGCCGAGCAAAACTTCGAGGTCTATGACAACGAGCTCGAAGATTTCCGCCCGGCCCTTCCGACCGACCACTTCCCGGCCAACACCTCGGCCGGCGCGCCCGACCTGTCGCTGATGGCCAAGGCCCGCGCGGGCTTTCACGGCCCCTACGGCACCGGCCTGAGCCAGCTTTTCAACGGCATGGGCGGCGCGGAATACATCGCCTCGATCCTCACCGGCTATACCGGCGAGGAAAAGGAAGAAGCAGGCACGCTGTTCTACGAGAACCACGCCTTCTCGACCGGCTGGATCTCGATGGCCCCGCCGCTGATCGGCGAGGATGTGGAATATGCCGACGGCCACCCCAACACGCTGCATCACGAGGCGCAGGACATCGCTGCCTTCCTGATGTGGGCGGCAGAGCCGAAGATGATGGCGCGCAAGCAGGCGGGTTTCGTCGGCGTGATCTTCCTCACCGTGCTCTCGGTGCTGCTCTACCTCACCAACAAGCGCATCTGGCGCCCGATCAAGCACAAGGAAAGCTGACCGGCCCGCGCCTCGCGACATGGAAAAGCCCCGCCAACCGGCGGGGCTTTTTGCATGTGGCGAAGAAAGCCCGCAAGGGCTCGATGAGCGCGCCGCCTACCCGCCCAGATAGGCCCGCAACGCCTCGGGCGGATCGGCGAAAAGCGTCTCCGTCGCCACCGGCGCCTGCGCCGCGCCCTCCGCCACCAGAACCACCTCTTCGGCAAAGCGCCGCGCATCCTGCGGATCGTGGCTCACCAGCAGCACCAGCGCCCCCAGCTCTCCAGCCACGTCGCGCACCAGATCCAGCATCTCGGCCTTGAGCGCCGGCCCCAGCGCCGCAAAGGGCTCGTCCAGCGCGATGATCGGGCGGGCTTGCAACAGCACCCGCGCCAGCGCCGCGCGGCTCTGCTGCCCGCCCGACAGAGCCCCGGGCCGCCGCTCCGCCATCCCGTCGAGTCCGACACGGGCCAGCGCCTCCTCGACGGCGATATCCTCGCCCCGCCGCAGCCGCCCGCCATCGGGGCGCAGCGCCAGACCGAGGTTCCGCCGCAGGTCGAGATGCGGGAAAAGGTTGTTCTCCTGAAACAGCATCGCCACCGGGCGCCGGTCGGGCGGGGCGCCGGTGATGTCCTGCCCCAGCCACAGGATCCGCCCGCGTTCCGGCCTGCGGAACCCCGCAATGAGATCGAGCAGGGTGGATTTTCCCGCCCCCGACGGCCCGATCACCGCCACTCGCCGCCCCGGCGCCAATGCCAGATCGGCGGAAAGCGCATAGGCGCCCGCACGAAAGACCAGCCCCTCAAGTGTCAGCATTCACCCGCCCTCCCCGGTCGAACATCCAGAAGGCGCCAAAGCTCAGGATCAGCAGCAGCAAGGCCGCCCCCGCCGCCGCCGCCATCTGGTAGGATCCCATCAGCCGGTAGACCTGCAGCGGCAGCGTCGCCCGATCGGGATCGGCAAACAGCGCGATCACCCCAAGATCGCCCATCGACAGCGCCGCCGTGAGACCTGCGGCAAAGCCCAGCGGACGGCGCAGCCGGGGCAGCAGTACCAGCCGCAGCCAGGCAAGCGGCGTCAGTCCCAGCGCCTGCGCCAGACGGCGGTAATCGGCGCGCACCGCCTCGGCCTCGGGCCGCAGGATGCGCAAGGCAAAAGGCAGCGAGACCAGCGCATTGACCAGCGCCGTCACCGGCAGCGCCAGCGCAAACGGGTTGGCAAAGGGCCGCACGATCAGGAACAGCCCGGTGCCCAGAACCAGCGGTGACAGCGCGATCCCCGCGAGCCCCAGGAGCTCGCCCCGCCGCGTCGCGAGCGGCAACGCCCAGAGGATGCAAAGCGCCGTCGAGACCAGCGCCACGCTCACCGAATGCCCCGCCGCGATCCAGGTGCCTGGGCCCAGCAGCACCAGCCCAGTCAGCCCGCGCAGTCCGACCATCAGCAGCGGTGCAAGCAGGAACAGCGCGGCGAGGACAATCCAAAGCGCATCTGCACTCCGCGCCCAAACGCCCTGCCCGTCCCAGCGCGTCACCCCCCGGTCGAGCCCCGCACCAAAGCCGCTGCCCGCGCCCAGTTTCAGCGCCACCAGCCCGGCGCTCAGCGCCAGGGCAAGCTGGATCACCGACAACAGCGCCGCCCGGCCCAGATCGAAATCGAAGCGCACCGCCTGGTAGATCGCCAGCTCCACCGTCGTCGCCTTCGGCCCGCCGCCCAGCGTCAGCGCAACGGCAAAGCTCGACAGGCAAATCACAAAGATCACCGCAAAGGCGCCCGGCGCAATGCGCAGCAGCATCGGCAGTTCCAGCACCCGGAACAGCGCTCCGCGCGTCAGCCCCAGCGATGCCGCCAGCCGGAAACGCTCCGCCGGGATCGCCAGCCAGCCTTGCAGCAACAACCGCACCGCCAGCGGCAGGTTGAAGAACACATGCGCCAGCACCACGCCGTGGATGCCGTAAATCGTCATCTCCGGAAGGCCCAGCGCGCGCAGCGCCCCGTTCACCAGCCCGTTCTGGCCGAAAACGGCAATGAGGCCGAGCACCGCAACGATCACCGGCAGGATGAAGGGCGCGCCCATGAGGGCCACCAGCGCGCCGCGTCCCGGAAAGCGCCTCCGCGCCAGCCCCCGCGCCACCGGCATTGCAAGCGCCACGCTCACCCCCGCCGACAAGAGCGCCTGAACCAGCGTGAACCGCAGCGCCTGCCCATCGCCCGGCCCCAGCGCGCCCCAGCCTCCCGCGCGCAGCAGCACCGCCCCGACCGGGCCGAGCGTCAGCCCGGCCACGGCCAGCGCGGCAATCAGCGCGACGACACGAGGTGCCACGATCAGCGCGACACCTTGACCTGCCGCGGTCAGCGCGACAATGCGCGGCGCCATGCCTCGATCGCCTCATCCCGCAGCGCGGCGGCCTCGTCCTCGGAGTAGAACAGCACCTTTTCCGGCAGTTCCAGCTCCTGGAACCCTTCGGGCCATTTCTCGCGCGGCAGCGCCGCCGGGATCGACCAGTTGCCGGTCGCGATCATCTCCTGAAACGGCTCGCTCAGAAGGAAGGCCATGAACTGATCCGCCAATTCCGGCTGATCGGTGCTCGCCACCTTCGCGGCCAGTTCGACCATGAAGTAATGCCCCTCGGGAAAGATCGCCGCCTTTTTGCTGCGGTCGCCCTCGGCGATGATATGATAGGCGGGCGAGGTGGTGTAGCTCATCACCATATCCGCTTCGCCATCGGTGAAAAGCCCGTAGCTTTCCGACCAGCCCTTGGTCACCGTCAGGATCTTCGGCGCCAGTTTCTCCCAGGCCTCCTCCGCCTTGTCACCATAGACCGCCTGCATCCAGAGCACCGTCGCCAGACCCGAGACCGAGCTGCGCGGGTCCTGAATGACGATCTTCAGATCGTCGGGCGCCTCCAGCAGCGCGTCGAAGCTGGCGGGTGGCTCGGGCAGCCGCTCGGTGTTGTAGATAAAGGCCGTGTGTCCGTAATTGTAGGGCAGAAAGATCTCGTCCTCCCAGGCGATGGGCAGGGTCAGCGGCGAGAGATCGACATTATGCGGCGCGAACAGCCCGCTTTCGCGCGCCTTCCTGGTCACATCGGTGTTCAGGCCGAAAACGATGTCGGCCTCGGTGCGGTCGCCTTCCAGCAGCAGCCGGGGCAACAGATCGCCCGGTTTGAACTGCAGGTCGCAGTTGCATTGGGCCTCGAACATCTCCTCGATCCTGGGGCCTGGGCCCCATTCCGAGACGATGGAATCGCCCGCATAAACGGTGAGAACAGGGGTCTCCGCCAGCGCGGCGCTGGCTGAAAGAAGTCCCGCTGCAAAGATGGTGGCCTTCATGGCATCCTCCATACTTGCGGCGAGAGGGCAAGACTGGGCGGATCGCCGTCACCTTCCCTCCGCCGGTGTTAACCGGTTCAGGTTCAACGGGTTCGCGTGCTGCATCTCAGCCCTTGCGGGCACCCCGAGGTAGGGCGAGTCGTAGCCGCGCGCGATGCGGCTTGCAAGGTGAAATCCCTTGAGACAGCGCGCGCACTGCCCTAGGACACCAGCGGACAAGGAGACCCGCGCCCATGAGCATGAACACATTCGGCCATCTGTTCCGCGTCACCACCTGGGGCGAAAGCCACGGTCCCGCGCTCGGGGCCACGGTGGACGGCTGCCCGCCGGGCGTGCCGGTGGACGAGGCGATGCTTCAACACTGGCTCGACAAGCGCAAGCCGGGGCAGAACAAATACACCACGCAGCGGCGCGAACCCGATGCGGTGCGGATCCTGTCGGGCGTGTTCGAAGGCCAGACCACCGGCACGCCGGTGCAGCTCATGATCGAGAACACCGACCAGCGGTCGAAGGATTACGGCGAGATCGCCGAGAAATTCCGCCCCGGCCACGCGGACATCACCTATTGGCAGAAATACGGCATTCGCGATTATCGCGGCGGCGGGCGGTCTTCGGCGCGCGAGACGGCGGCGCGGGTCGCCGCCGGCGGTCTGGCGCGGGCGGCACTCGCCGCGCTGGCGCCGGGGATCGAGATCCTCGGCTATATGGTGCAGATGGGGCCGCACGGGATCGACCGCGCGCGCATGGATCTGGACGAGGTGGCGCGCAACGCCTTCTGGTGTCCGGATGCGGAGAGCGCCGAGAGCTGGGCCGATTACCTCGACGGGCTGCGCAAATCCGGCGACAGCGTCGGCGCGGTGATCGAGGTGGTGGCGCGCGGCGTGCCCGCCGGGCTGGGGGCGCCGATCTATGGCAAGCTCGACACCGATCTGGCGGCGGCAGCGATGTCGATCAACGCCGTGAAGGCGGTGGAGATCGGCGAGGGCATGGCCGCGGCGGCGCTGCGCGGCTCGGAGAATGCCGACGAGATCACCATGGGCCCGGACGGGCCGGTCTACAGCTCGAACCACGCGGGCGGCATCCTGGGCGGGATTTCCACCGGGCAGGACATCGTGCTGCGCTTTGCGGTGAAACCGACCTCGTCGATCCTGACCCCGCGCCGCACGATCACCAAATCGGGCGAGGAAACCGAGATCATCACCAAGGGCCGCCATGACCCCTGTGTCGGCATCCGCGCCGTGCCGGTGGGCGAGGCGATGATGGCCTGTGTGCTGCTCGACCACCTGCTGCTGCATCGCGGCCAGACCGGCGGCAACCGCGGCCAGATCGGCTAAAAGCCCATCCTTGCCCTGAGAGGCGGCCACCGTTCTGACGGTCCCTCTCCAAGTGGGATCTGGCCAGCGCGTCAGAGGGCGCCGCGCCAAGACCTGCCTGTCTGCGCGACCGGGTTCAGAAATCCTCCCATAGCGCGGCGCTCTCGCCGGCGGCGCGGCGCATCGGCTCCTGAGACCGTTCAGGCACGCCGAGCGGGATCTCGGTGATCGGCGCCGAGACCGGTGTCACCTCGCCAATCTCCAGACCGTCGGCAGAGCCGAAACGGTTCAGCTGGGCTGTGAGACGGTCCGCCTCGCTGCTGAGCTGCTGGCTGGCCGAGCTGGTTTCGCCCACCATCGCGGCGTTCTGCTGCGTGACCTTGTCCAGCTCCGCCACCCCGACATTGATCTCCTGCAAGCCCGCGGCCTGCTCCTTGGAGGCAGCGGCGATTTCGGCGACCATCTCGGACACTTCGGTGACGTAGCGAACAATATCCGACAGCGTTTCGCCGGTCTGCTCGACAAGCTGCCCGCCATCCTTCACCTGCTGCGAACTGTTCGAAACCAGCGTCTTGATCTCGCGCGCCGATTCCGAGGCGCGCTGCGCCAGCGACCGCACCTCCGAGGCGACCACCGAGAACCCCTTGCCGCTTTCGCCGGCGCGTGCCGCCTCGACCCCGGCGTTCAGCGCCAGCAGGTTGGTCTGGAAGGCGATGTCGTCGATCACGCCAATGATCTGGGTGATCTGATCCGAGGAGGCCGCAATCGAACTCATCGCCGCCAACGCCCGCTCCATCACCGCGCCGCCTTCCTCGGCCCGCCGGCGACCGTCGCCCACACGTTTGTCGGCCTCTTCGGCCCGCGCTGCCGCAGCCCGCACGCTGCCCGACATTTCCTCGAGCGCGGCGGCGGATTCCTCCAGCGTCGCCGCCTGCACCTCCGAGCGCCGCGACATCTCGGTCGACATCGAGGACAGCTCCTGCGAATTGCGCTGCACCATCTGCGCGGAATCGCGCAGCGAGGCGATCAGATCCCCGATCTGCTCGGACAGATCGTTGAAATCCTGGCAGATCCCTTCGTAGTTCTGCCCGAGATCCCGCCATTCCGAGGGATCGAGCCGTTCATCCACCTGCCCTTGGGCAAGCTGCCCCATCGCGCCCCCAAGCGCCTCGAACAGCGCCACCCGGCGTTCGTTGGCGGCGCGTTCCTGCGCATCCGCCTGTTCGGCATGCATCAGCTTGTCGCGCAGGTCTTTGAGATTGCGGGAGATCGTGCCGGCCTCGTCACCGTATTCGGTTCCCTGAATCTCGCGGGCATAATCGCCCTCCGCGATCCGCTGCACCGTCCCGGCCGCGGTCTGGAAGGGCCGCGCCAGCAACCGCCCGAAGACAAGCACCAGAACGAAGGAGATCGCCGTGACCGCCGCCAGCGAGGCGGTCAGCATCGTCTTGCTGTCGGTCACCGCGCTTTCCGCCAGCACCTCGGTCTTGGCGGTTTCCTCGCGGAGCACCTCCTGGATCGTGTCGATCCGCCCGATCTCGGCCTTGAGACGATCATAGAGATCGCCAAGCGCGAGATGCATCTGGAACGGCGTCACATCCTTGGCGTCGGGCAGCGCTGCCACATCCGCCGACAGCGCCGCGACCGAGACCGAAATCTCGCGCAGCGCGTCCAGATAATCCGGGTTGCGCGCCCGCGCGCTTTCCGTTTCGACAAAGATCATCGCCTTCTCGCCGATGTCGCGCGTCACCTCGGCAAGATTGCCAAGCACCCCGTCCTTCGCATCCACCTCGCCATCCGCGATGCGCAACAGTTCCGCCCGGGCCTGCTCCAGATCCTCGCGGATCAGCGCGATCAACTCGTTCTGCTTGAAGATGTCGAATGTGTAGCGGACATCGCGCGCCAGCCCGTTCTGCACGTTCCAGGACAGCAGACCGCTGACCAGCAGCAGCACGACGAACACCATGCCCAGCGCCAAGACCTGAAACCTGATGGAAAACCTTCTCATTTCCGACACGCGCTCCTTCTTTGCGCCGGACGACAGGACCGGCTAGCGCGTTGGCTATCAGAGAGGTGTAAACAAACCCTTCGGCTTCTCGCGGAAAACCGCGCATCATTGCAGCCGCACGCGCGACCGCTGCACCGCGAGGATCCCCAATGCGATGATTGCCGCGCCCACCACATCGAGCGGCCCCAGCGGTTCGCCCAGGAACAGCGCCGCGATGGCGACCCCGAAGAACGGGTTGAGGAAATGGTAGGTCGCGGCCCGGATCGCGCCGATGCGCTCGACCAGCAGAACCCAGACGAAGGTGGCCGCGACGCCCGGAATCAGGACCGTATAGGCAAAGGCGATCACCAGCGACCAGGACCAGGTGATCTCGGGCGTCTCGAAGGCCAGCGCCAGCGGCCAGAGCAGCACGCTGCCCACCAGCATCTGCAGCCCGACGATCATCATGACATTGCCCCCGGCAACCGCGCCGCGCACCGACATCGTGGCCGCCGCCAGCGACAGCACCCCCAGCACGCATAGCAGCACGCCCAGCGGGTCGGCGCCGCCCTGAAGCCGCGCGCCCATGATCAGCGCCACGCCGATCACCCCAGCCAGAAGCCCGGCATATCCGATCGGGCGCAGCCGCTCGCCCAGCCAAAGCCAGCTTGCCAGGGCCACGATCAGCGGCATGGTCGAGGCGACGATCGACGCAAGCGATGCCTCGACGGTCTGCATGGCGACGAAGTTCAGACCGAGATACAGAGCGTTCTGGCAGATCCCGAAGATCCCCGTGGCGCGCCACTGCGCCCGGGTGAGCCGCCAGCTCTGGCCCATCAGCCACGCGAGGATCACCGCCAGCAATCCGGAGATCAGAAAGCGCAGCGCCAGCGCGCCCAGCGGCGGCGCGACCCCGACGATGATCCGCGCCGAGGTGAAGGCCGAGGACCACATGGCCACAAAGGCCAGCCCCATCAATATCGCGCGCAGATCCATCATGTTCCCCATTGCCAGCCGGCGCAGAGAAACAGCCTTCGCGGCCCGGATGCAAGCCGCGAAGCTGTCGGCGTTTTCCCGACCGGGATCAGCGCCCGGTGATCACCCGCGCCGGCGCGCGGAACCTGTCGAGATCGTCCGTGGTTCCGGCCGAGACCATGTTGTCCTTGTAGAAGACGAACACCATGTTGTTCTCGCCATCGAGCGCCATCCCGGCCACGTCCTGCGGCGTGTATCCGGGGGCGAGGCTATAGCGATAGGGCGCGCGGAACTTACCGAGATCGTCCGATGTGCCCGCCGACACCCTGCCGTCGCGATACCAGGCAAAATTGTAGTTGTTCTCGCCATCCACGGCCATGCCGACGATGTCGCCCGGCGTATAGCCCGCGGGCAGCCGGTAGCGGTAGGGCGCGCGCTTGCTGTCGAGATCCTCGCTCGACCCGGCGATCACGCGGCCGTCGCGCAGCCAGGCGAAGACCATGTTGGTCGATCCGTCGAGCCCCATGCCGACGATGGCCGTCTCGGCCGTGCCCGGCGCCACGGTGAAGTTGCGGGGATGGCGGAAATTGTGCATCCGCGTGGTCGACCCGGCGGTGACAAATTTGCCCTCCGACCAGGCGAAGACCTCGTTGGTCTCTCCGTCGAGTCCGAAACCGACCATCTCGGAGGCGATGAACTCGGGCTTCCCGATACCCTCGTAATCGTTGGGATGCAGGTTGAGGAGACAGGCCTCCATCTGCTCGGGCACGGTGTTCTGGTACAGCGTGGTATCGACGGGATTGCCCGTGTGCTTGTAGCCGGCATTGTGCATCAGCTCGTGCCCGATGACCGAGGCCAGCCGGCGCACGCCGTAATCATTCTCGGTCTGATCCTTGAGATCGCGGATGAAATCCCGGTCGATATTCATGACGCCGGCCTTGCGATAGACCTTGTGCGCATTGGCATTGGCGCCGGGCAGATGGGTGCATTTGAACTTGGTCACATTGGGGCGTGTCAGATCGTTGACGATCTTGGTCGGGCTCTTGCGGCTGTGCTCGACCAGATAGGCGCGGTCGATGCAGTCGATCAGCCGGGCACGCTGGCTCTTCGCCCGGTGCAGCAGGAACTCATAGGCAGTGGCGATCTCGCGTTTCATGCCGGGACCGCAGCCTGAGAATTTCAGATCGGTCGCGGCGGCGGGCCCCGCAGCGGCAAGCGCGAGCGCGCAAAGCGCCGCCGTGGCGAGGGGACGACCCGGGAGGGTAGTGAATCGTCTGGAAGGACGGGACATGGCAAGAATCCTTGATGGAAAGGGACGGTTTGAAAATCTCTGAAGTGCCCCCGATGCTGCGCCCCTCCCGCCTCTCCGTCCATTCCGGAAATCCGGACCCTCCACATGGAAAATGCCCCGCCTGCACAGCGCAGGCGGGGCCAGTTAGTGCCTGTCATCACAGGCACCGGCGGTGTTCGTGAATTCGGAATTCGGTGCTTAGTTCGGGCGGTCCGACATCTCGGCGCGGATCTGCTGGCGCAGCACGTCGATGGGAACGGTCTTGCCGTCCTTGCGGAAATGCCAGTAGGTCCAGCCGTTGCAGGAGGGCGCCCCTTCCAGATGCGCGCCGACCTGATGGATCGAGCCCTTGACGTCATCGCCCACCAGCGTGCCGTCGGCCCGCACCTTGGCATATTTGCCCGAGGGCGAGACCAGCATTTCGCCGGGACGCAGCATGCCGCGCTCGACAAGCTGGCCGAAGGGAATGCGCGGCTCGGCGCGCTTCGCCTTGGTCACTTCCAGCGCAGACCGGTCGAAGGCGCGGATGTCGGCGATGCGGGCGGTCGCGACCTCGCGATAGGCCGGCTCGCGCTCGATCCCGATCCAGTCGCGGCCCAGCATCTTGGCCACGGCGCCGGTGGTGCCAGTGCCGAAGAACGGATCGAGCACCACGTCGCCGGGGTTGGTGGAGCCGACCAGAACCCGGTGCAGCAGGCTCATGGGTTTCTGGGTCGGATGCGCCTTGTCGCCATTGGCGTCCTTCAGCCGCTCGCCGCCGTTGCAGATCGGCAGCACCCAGTCCGAGCGCATCTGGATGCCCTCGTTCAGCGCTTTCAGCGCCTCGTAGTTGAAGGTGTATTTCGCACCTTCCGATTTCGACGCCCAGATCATCGTCTCATGCGCGTTGGTAAAGCGCTTGCCACGGAAATTCGGCATCGGGTTGGCCTTGCGCCAGACCACATCGTTCAGGATCCAGTAGCCGGCATCCTGCAACGCCGCGCCGACGCGGAAGATGTTGTGGTAGGAGCCGATGACCCAGATCGCGCCGTTGGGCTTCAGCAGGCGCTTGGCGGCGGCGAGCCACTCACGGGTGAATGCGTCGTAGGCGGCGAAAGAAGAGAACTGGTCCCAGTGAT
Source organism: Salipiger pentaromativorans (assembly GCF_024721115.1). Classification (GTDB taxonomy): domain Bacteria; phylum Pseudomonadota; class Alphaproteobacteria; order Rhodobacterales; family Rhodobacteraceae; genus Salipiger; species Salipiger pentaromativorans. The sequence continues at coordinate 21,692 of NZ_JAMDHK010000022.1, forward strand.
CGTCCACCGCATCGACGCGGGAATTGTCGGGACGGTGCAGCTCCCCTTTGAGCTGGAGGTTGTAGGGCGGGTCGGCAAAGATCAGATCGACGGATTCCGCCGGAAGACTGTTCATCATCTCGATGCAGTCGCCGGAAAGAATCGTGTTGAGAGGGAGCACCTGGGTGCTCTTATCCGTGGTCATCGCGTTCATTCTCTGCCTCTGTCCCTGGTGCGTTTTCGCACTCACTGGTTGGGAACAAAGATGAGTCAAAGGTGATTCGCGGTCAATTTCTTTTTTGAATCAGTCACTTGTGGATTTCCCTTGCCACAAGATATTGTGTACCGGTTTGAAGGATCGCCTATGGTGAGGGGTTACACCAAGATTTCGAAGCGCCTCGTTGTGGCTTTTCGATCCATATCCCGCGTTGGTTTCCCAGCCGTATCCGGGATGGTGTTGCGCCAAATCCCGCATGATCCGGTCACGCCATATTTTAGCCACAATCGAGGCCGCCGCGATGCTCACCGAACGGCCGTCGCCCTTGACGATGGCTGTGGCCGGACAGGGCAGATCGGGCGGCAGGCGGTTGCCGTCGATCAGCAGATGCCCGGGCGGCTGCGGCAACGCGGCCACGGCGCGGCGCATGGCGAGATAGGTGGCCTGGAGGATGTTGATGCGGTCGATCTCCGCGACGCTGGCCTCGCCGATCCCCACCTGGCAAGCCGCCCGGATGAGCGGCTCCAGCGCCTCGCGCCGCTTGGCGGTCAGCGCCTTGGAATCGTTCAACCCCTCGGGAATGCGCCCCGGATCGAGACAGACGGCAGCCGCCACCACCGGTCCGGCAAGCGGTCCGCGGCCCACCTCATCGACCCCGGCCACCAGCATGCCCGTCTGCCACAAGGGCGCTTCGTAGGAGGAATCCGGTCCGCTCATGCCGCCCTTGAAAGCGCAAAACCCCGCGCGGCGCAAATTCCTTCAAGGAATTTGCAAGAGTTTTTCCAAAACTCTTGCCCCCGGCCCAAACAGAGCCCTTCCAAAACGGAACAAAGGGGCCCGAAGGCCCCTTTGCCGTTGTCCTGACGACTCTGCGCGTGTCATCGGCACCCGGGGTGCCGACGCCTGTCGCAGTCCTCACACCTGCAAGGCAGGTGTGATTACATCATGCCGCCCATGCCGCCCATGTCGGGCATGCCGCCACCGGCCGGAGCGTCTTTCTGCGGCTTGTCGGCCACCATCGCTTCGGTGGTGATCAGCAGGCCGGCAACCGAGGCCGCGTCTTCCAGAGCCGTACGCACCACTTTGGCCGGGTCGATCACGCCGAAAGCGAACATGTCGCCATACTGGTCGGTCTGAGCGTTGTAGCCGAACTTGAGGTCCGAGGATTCGCGGACCTTGCCAGCGACAACCGAGCCGTCGACACCGGCGTTCTCGGCGATCTGACGCAGCGGCGCTTCGAGCGCCTTGCGCACGATGGCGATGCCGGCGTTCTGGTCGCTGTTGGCGCCTTCCAGGCCTTCCAGTGCCTTGGCACCTTGAACCAGAGCGACGCCGCCGCCGACCACGATGCCTTCCTGAACGGCTGCGCGGGTGGCGTTCAGAGCGTCGTCCACACGGTCCTTGCGCTCTTTCACTTCCACTTCGGTCATGCCGCCGACGCGGATCACGGCCACACCGCCGGCGAGCTTGGCAACACGCTCCTGCAGCTTCTCACGGTCGTAATCCGAGGTGGTTTCTTCGATCTGGGTGCGGATCTGTGCCACGCGGGCTTCGATCTCGGCCTTCTCGCCAGCGCCATCGACGATGGTGGTCTCGTCCTTGGTGATGGTGACCTTCTTGGCGGTGCCCAGCATGTCCACGGTGACATTCTCGAGCTTCATGCCGAGATCTTCCGAGATCACCTGGCCGCCGGTCAGGATCGCGATGTCCTGCAGCATGGCCTTGCGGCGGTCGCCGAAGCCCGGTGCCTTGACGGCTGCGATTTTCAGGCCGCCGCGCAGCTTGTTGACCACGAGGGTCGCCAGCGCTTCGCCTTCCACGTCCTCGGCGATGATCAGCAGCGGCTTCTGCGACTGGATCACCGACTCGAGCAGCGGCACCATCGGCTGCAGCGACGAGAGTTTCTTCTCGTGCAGCAGGATCATGCAGTCATCCAGCTCGGCAATCATCTTGTCGGCGTTGGTGACGAAATAGGGCGACAGGTAGCCGCGGTCGAACTGCATGCCTTCGACGACATCGGTCTCGGTTTCCAGACCTTTGTTCTCTTCGACGGTGATGACACCTTCGTTGCCGACCTTCTGCATCGCGTCCGCGATCTGACGGCCGATTTCTTCTTCGCCGTTGGCCGAGATGGTGCCGACCTGCGCAACCTCGTTGCTGTCCTCGACGGGACGGGCGGCTGCCTTGATCGCTTCGACGACCTTGGCGGTGGCCGCTTCGATGCCGCGCTTGAGATCCATCGGGTTCATGCCCGCTGCGACCGACTTCATGCCTTCCTTGACGATGGCCTGGGCCAGAACCGTCGCGGTGGTGGTGCCGTCACCGGCTTCGTCGTTGGTGCGGGAAGCGACTTCCTTCACCATCTGCGCGCCCATGTTCTCGAACTTGTCTTCCAGTTCGATCTCCTTGGCCACCGACACACCGTCCTTGGTGATGCGGGGGGCGCCGAAGGATTTGTCGAGCACCACGTTGCGGCCTTTCGGGCCGAGGGTCACCTTCACCGCGTCGGCGAGGATGTTCACGCCCTTGAGCATCTTGGTGCGGGCGTCGGTATCGAACTTCACGTCCTTTGCAGACATCTGTCAGTTCTCCTGAATAGATATGGATTTGTTGCGAAGCGGGCCCGCAACGGGCCCGGAGCGATCAGCGGATCAGGCCGCCTCGGTGATGCCGAGGATGTCCGATTCCTTCATGATCAGCAGCTCTTCGCCGTCGATCGTCACTTCGGTGCCCGACCATTTGCCGAACAGGATCTTGTCGCCGGCCTTGACGGCCATGTCGATCAGCTCGCCGCTGTCCTTGCGCGCGCCTTCGCCGCAAGCCACAACGAGGCCCTCGGCGGGCTTTTCCTTGGCGCTATCGGGGATGATCAGACCGCCCTTGGTCTTCTCGTCGCTCTCAACGCGGCGAACCAGCACGCGGTCATGAAGCGGTTTGAATGCCATCTTCGAGTCTCCTAGCTCAAAGGTTGTCCCTGTAACGGTCCCGAACGGGACCGTTAGCACTCATCGTCGTCGAGTGCTAACGGCGCATAGCTAGGCACAGATCCGAGTCGTGTCAACAGCACCGGAACGAAAAGACCACCCGCCCGAATAACGGCCAGAGCGCGCATCGCCCGGGGCGCCCCGCCCCTGGCGCGGGCCCTGGGGCATGGCAACTCGCCGGCATCTGTGCTTTCTTCGCGCGGGTGCGCCTTCGCCCTCAGACCGAGACCCCCTTCATGCCCCTTCCCTCCGCTGTCACGATTCCGTCCCAGCACGCCCCCCAGCCTGCCACCCCCGACAATATGCGGGGCATTCTCCTGATCACCCTGGGGTTCGTCTGCTTCGGTGCCACCGACGCGCTGGCCAAGCTCCTGACAACCGAGCTGCCCCCCCTGCAAGTGGCGTGGTTTCGCCAGATCGGGCTGTTTTCCGGTGTCGTGATCATGCTGGGGCTGCGCGGTACGCATCTGCTGCGCACCCGCCACCCGCTGGTGCAGATCCTGCGCGGGGTGATGGCCGCCGCCTCCGCGACCTTCTTCATCCTGGCGCTGCGCTATGTGCCGCTGGCCGACGCAACGGCGGTCTCCTTCATTGCGCCCTTCATCGTGACGGCCATCGGCGCACTCGTCCTGCGCGAGACGGTGGGCATTCGGCGCTGGCTGGCGGTCCTCGCCGGATTCGCCGGCATGCTGATCGTCATCCGCCCCGGAATGGGTGTCTTTCACCCGGCGATCTTCATGGTCGTCGTGGCTGCAAGCGCCTTTGCCACACGGCAAGTGCTGTCGAGAGTGCTGAGCGGCGACGACAGCATCGCCACGACCGTGGCCTATACCTCAGCCACCTCAACCGCCCTGCTGACGGTGCCGCTGCTGCTGGTCTGGGAGACGCCCCCCGCCGCCTGGATCTGGCTTGTCGCCCTCGCCATGACGACCTGTGCCGGCGTGGGCGAGATCCTCATCATCCGCGCGCTCGACATCGCGCAGGCGGTCGTGGTCGCGCCGCTGCAATATTCCATGATCCTGTGGAGCTCGCTCTACGGCTTTCTTCTCTTCGCCGACCTGCCGGACCTCTGGACGCTTGCGGGCTGCAGCGTCATCGTCGCCTCGGGGCTCTACACGCTGAACCGCGAACGCATCGCCGCGCGCCGGCAAAAGGATCGGGCCGCTGCCGAAGCCGCAAACGCCGCCGAAGCCGCAGCACGCACCGAAGAGATCTGACCTACCAGCTATAGGCCCAATGGGTCAGACCGGCCCGGCCCGCTTCGGTCAGCCCATAGACCCCGGTGCCCAGCCTTTCGAACCATCCGTAATGGTTGTCGCGCATGATCCGGGTGGCGACCGCCACCCCGGTGGCCGCCGCCACGTCGCGCCCCCGCGATGCCCCATGCTCGGCCAGATGCGCCGCGCAGCGCAGCGCATCCTGCCGGTAGCCGGTCACGATCCCGTGCCGCGTCGCCCCGCCATCGTTCGGATCGCCCGAGATCCGCTGGAACTCGCGCAGCAGCCGCGCCCGTTTCACCTTGTTCCGGCGCGGCGCATAGGGCCCCGGATCGCACAGCACCTCGGCGCGCCCGGCCTTGACCGTGATGAACCCGAGCCCCAGCCGCCGGCACAGCGCCAGATTGTCCTTGAGCGCCCGCCGCGCCGTCCGCCCGGCGGGCTTCGGCACCGCGATATAGACCGCCTCGGTCACTGACAGACGCGCCACCGCCTGGTGGAAAAGCGCAAGCGAAATCCTTAGCTTGAGCTCCACGATCACCGGTTCGCCGCCGTCGCGGACCGCCACCAGATCGGCCGCGCCGACCTCGCCCTTGACGTCATAGCCCTGCCCCGTCAGCAGCGCCTTGACCGGCGCATAAAGATCGCTTTCCCGCTCCATGCCGCCGAGAGTGGCGGCAGCGGTTGCCGCTGTCCATCCCTTGCCCTAGCCTGCGCGGCGATCCCCTGCCCGAAAGGCCCCACATGTTTCGAACCCTGCTTGCGTTCTCGCTCTGGCTGAGCCTTGCCGCCGCCGGCGCGGCACAATGTGTCGGCCAGGATCTGCGCCAGACGCTCAACCCCGAGGAACGCGCACGGCTCGACCTGCTGATGGCCGATGTGCCCTATGCCTCCGGCAACCGCTGGCGCGCCGAAAGGGACGGCGAGATCATCCATCTCGTGGGCACCATTCACCTCAGCGATCCCCGCCTCGGCGCGCCGCTCGAACGGCTGCGCCCGGTCGTCGCCGCCTCCGGCGCCGTGTTGCTGGAAATGCCCCGGGCCGAACAAGCCAAGCTGATGCAGGCCATCTCCAGCCAACCCGGCCTGCTTCTGCTTACCGACAAAACCCTGCCCGAGCTGATGCCCGAGGAGGATTGGGCGGCGCTGGCCGAGGCCGCGGAGGCGCATGGGATTCCGCCCTTCATGGCGGCAAAATTTCGGCCCTGGTATCTGTCGATGATGCTGGCGCTGCCGGCCTGCGCGAAATCCGCGCTGGACTCTCGCGACGGGCTGGATTTCCGGATCGAGGCGCTGGCCGAGGCGCAGGGCGTGCCGACCGTCGCGCTCGAATCCTTCGACACCACCTTCGGCATCTTCAACGCCGAGCCGCTCGACGAACAGATCGAGATGATGTCGGTTTCGCTCACCACGCAGGGCGAGGATGCGGATGGCATGGCCACCACCATCGCCGCCTATTTCGACGAGGCCGCGGGCGAGATGTGGAAATTCTCCGAGATCCAGATTGCCCGTAGCGGGCTGTATACTCCCGAAGAGGCCGCGCAGATGATGCAGGAATCGGGCGATGCGATCCTGAGCCAGCGCAACCACGCCTGGATCGAGGTCATTCTGCAAACGGCGAAAACCACCGAAAAGCCGATCGTCGCCGCCTTCGGCGCGGCGCATCTGCCGGGCGAAGACGGCGTTCTGAACCTGCTCGCGCGCGCAGGGTTCACCCTCACGCGCGAGCCGTTCTGACCGGTCTCAGGCCGCCAGACCGCGTCCCTTGAGCAGCGCCTCGACGCCGGGCATGCGCCCCCGGAAGGCGGTGTAAAGCTCTTCGGCCTCGCGCGAGCCGCCTTTCGACAGGATGAACGCCTCCAGCTTCTGCGCCGTCGCCGGATCGAAGGCGCTGCCCGCCTCCTCGAAAGCGGCAAAGGCATCCGCGTCCATCACCTCGGACCACATGTAGCTGTAATAGCCGCTGGAATAGCCGTCCCCCGAGAAGACATGAGCGAAATGCGGCGTGGCGTGGCGCATGGTGATGGCCGCCGGCATGCCGATACTCTCCAGCACCTCCGCCTGTTTCGCCATCGGATCGGCGGGGGCGGCCCCGCTGTGGAACTCCAGATCCACCAGCGCCGAGGCCACGTATTCCACCGTCTGGAACCCCATGTCGAAGGTGGCCGCCGCAAGCACCTTGTCGAGCAGCGCCTTGGGCATCGGCTCGCCGGTCTCCGCATGGGTGGCGAATTCCTCCAGCACCTCCGGCACCTCCAGCCAGTGCTCGTAAAGCTGGCTCGGCAGCTCTACGAAATCGCGCGCCACCGAGGTGCCCGAGACCGAACCGAACTCCACATCCGACAGCATCTGATGCAGCGCATGGCCGAACTCGTGGAACAGCGTGCGCGCGTCGTCATAGGACAGGAGCGCCGGTTTGCCCGCCGGCGGCTTGGCGAAGTTGCAGACATTGATCACCACCGGCGTCTCGACCCGCGGCCGTTTCGCCTGGCTCCGCATCGCCGAACACCAGGCGCCGGAGCGTTTCGAGGCGCGGGCGAAGTAGTCGCCGATGAAGACCGCCACATGCTTGCCGTCCCGCGTCACCTCCCAGGCACGGCAATCCGGGTGGTAGAGCGGCACGTCCAGCGGCGCGAATACCAGCCCGAACAGCCGGCTGGAACAGGTGAAGGCCGCCTCGATCATCTTGTCGAGCTGGAGATAGGGCTTGAGTTCCGTCTCATCGAGATCGTGCAGCGCCTTGCGCCGCTTCTCGGCATAGTAGCGCCAGTCCCAGGGCTGCAAGGCGTCGTTGATCCCGTCGGCGCGCAGCATCTCGGCCATTTCCTCGGCATCGCGCAGCGCCTGCGTGCGCGCCGGCGCCCAGACCTGCATCAGCAGGTCGCGCACCCGCTCGGGCGTGCCCGCCATTTCGGTCTCGAGCTTGAAATGGGCGAAATCCTCGTAGCCCAGCAGCTTGGCGCGTTCCTCGCGCAGCGCCAGGACCTCGGCGGCAATACCCCGATTGTCGGTCTCGCCGCCGTTCTCGCCCCGTGCCGCCCAGGCACGGAACGCCTTTTCCCGCAGATCCCGGCGCGGCGAGAATTGCAGGAACGGCACGATCAGCGAGCGCGACAGGGTGACCACCGGGCCGTCCTGCTCCAGTGCCTCGCCCGCCGAACGGGCCGCGTCCACGACAAACTCCGGCAGCCCGTCCAGATCCTCTTCCGCGAGAGGCATGAACCAATCCGCTTCGTCTTTCAGCAGGTTCTGGGTGAACTCGGTGCCCAGCACCGCCAGCCGCGACTTCACCTCTTTCATCCGTTCCGCCTCGGCCCCCTCCAGCCCGGCGCCCGCACGCACGAACCCGCGATGGGTCAGGTACAGCACCCGCGCTTCCTCTTCGGACAGGCCCAGCGCATCGCGCCGCTCCCACAGATCCGCGATGCGTGCGAACAGCGCCTTGTTGGCATAGATCGCCGAGCTGTGTGCCGCGAGCTTCGGCGAAAACGCCCGTTGCAGCGCCTGCCGCTCTGCATTGCTGTCGGCGCCTGCGACCGAGAAGAACACCGACAGCACCTTGTCCAGCGCCTCGCCCGCGCCCTCCATGGCCTCGATCGTATTGGCAAAGCTGGGCGCCGCGGCATTCGCCGCGATCGCCTCGATCTCATCGAGATGCTTGGTCAGCGCCAGCTCGAAGGCCGGGGCGAAATCCGCGTCGGAGATGCGGCCGAACGGGGCGATCCGAAACGGCGTCTCCCAATCGTCGAGCAGCGGGTTGGTCATGGACAAGCCTCCTTTTTCCCAAAGCTATGCCCGGCAGACGCCCGCCGCAATCCCGCTGCGGCGCTCCGGCCCCGCCAAATCCCCCGGAAGGAGCGGCGTCAGCCGCCCGAAGGCGGCAGCGGAACGGGCTGGGTCACCATCGCGGGCGGGCGTTTCTCGTAAAAGGCATTGCCACCGGCGGTCGCCACGTAATGCATATTGTTATAGCCTGCACGATAGCTGGCGGCATGGAAGAAGCGCGCCGTCTCGACCTGCGGATGGCGCTCGCCCTGCAAAACCGCTCCGGCGGCCTCGAGCGCGAGCGGCAGGCTCCGGCTGTTCATGTCGCGGCTCATCACCCCCGGGGCGAACTGATTGCGCTGCCCGACCACCCCGCAGACCGTCGCGGGGAACTCGGTGGAGTCGACGCGGTTCATCACCACGGTGCCGACCGCGATCATTCCCTCCCGGCTCGAGCGGTGGGATTCGAAATACATCGCCCGCGCCATGCAGTTCAGCTCCTCCGCATCGACACGCTGCGCCCTTGGCGCCGCGGCGCATCCCGCCGCCACCAGCAACGCCGCAATCCCCGTCCATGACCGTACCGTTCTCATGCCCCTGCGATCTCCTCTTGCTGCCGGGCTCATGGCCCGCCCGGACGCTCTCTCATGTGCCGCTCCAGCCGCCGCAACCCCAGCGACAGCGTGACCGTCATCGTCAGATAGACCAGCGCCACCACGTTATAGGTTTCGAAATAGCGGAAATTGCCGGCGGCCGTAACCTTGCCAAGCTGCGTGACATCCAGCACCCCCAGCACCGAGACCAGGCTGGAATCCTTCACCATGGCGACAAAATCATTGCCCAGCGGCGGCAGGATCGTGCGGATCGCCTGCGGCAGCACGATGAAGCGGAACCTCTGTATCCGGTTCAGCCCCAGCGCCTTGGCGGCTTCGATCTGGCCCTCCTCCACCGCCAGAAGCCCGGCGCGAAACACTTCGGCGATAAAGGCCGAGTAGCCGATGGTCAGCGCCAGGATCGCGCGCCAGAGCAGCGGGAAATCCCGCACCCGCGCCGGCTCGACACCCAGCCAGCCCAGCAGCCAGTTCCGCAGCTCCACCAGCCCCGGCGCCAGCACGAAGGCCACATAGAGCAGCAGCACCAGCATCGGCACGCCGCGCACGATCTCGGTATAGAACCGCGCGCTTTGCCGCAGCAGTCGGCTGCCCGAAAGCGACATCAGCGCCACACCCATCCCCAGCGCCGAGGCCAGCGCGAACCCCACCAGCGTGACGAAGACGGTCACCTGCACGCCCTTGAGCAGCGTCCACAGGATGCGCGCCTGCATCTCGTCCGCCAGCACGACGCCAAAGCTCGCCAGCCCCAGCGCCGCCGCCGCCACAAGCCACCAGGGAAACTCGCGCTCCGGTGCCGCGCTCACACAGAGCTCCCGCGAGGAAAGCCCGCGCGGGCTTGACGAGCGCGCGGGCTCACTCGCCCATCTTGTAGTCGAGGAACCAGGTCTTGTTCAGCGCGTCGATCGTGCCATCCGCCCGCATCGCCGCAATCGCCGCGTTCACCGGCGCCACCAGATCCGAGCCCTTCGGGAAGATGAAGCCGAAATCCTCGGTCCCGAGCTTCTCGCCCACGATCTTCAGCCCGCCCTCCGAGGCCGCCACATAGCCCTCACCCGCGGTCCCGTCGGTCAGCACCAGATCCACATCGCCGGTCTTCAGCGCCTGCACACCGGCCCCGAAGGTCTCGAACAGCCTGATGCGCGGGTTGGCCTCGTCGCCGTCCAGCACGTCATAGACCCCCACGTAGAAGGGCGTCGTCCCCGGCTGGGCGGCGATCAGCAGATCGTCATCGGCGGCAAAACTCGCGGCATCGTCGAAACGGGTCTCGTCGCCCCGCACCAGCATCACCATTTCCGAACGCATATAGGCATCGGAAAAATCCACCATCTCCGCGCGGTCCTCGCGAATGGTGATCCCGGTCATGCCGATATCGTATTGCCCTTCCGAAACCGCCGGGATCATCGCATCCCACGAGATGGTCTCGTAAACCACCGCGATGTTCAGCCGCGCGGCGATCTCCGCCATGGCGTCGTATTCCCAGCCGATCGCCGCACCGCTGGCGGGATCGACGAATTGCAGCGGCGGATAGGCGTTCTCGGTCACCACAACCACCTCACGCCCGCCCAGATCGGGCAGATCCTGCGCGGCAAGCGGCGTCGCCGCCAGCAGCAGCAGCGCGGCACTCTGGAAAAACTGTTTCATGACAAAAGACTCCGGATCAGGGTTTCCGGCAGTATGACCAGCGCCCGCGCAAGCGCAAGGATCAGCCGCCGCAGACCGGGCAGCCGGCACGGCGCTTCAGCGCGATCTTCCGCGTCTCGCCCCAAAGCGCATCGTAGATCAGCATCTCTCCCAGCAGCGGCTGGCCCGCCCCGGTGACGAGCTTCACCGCCTCCACCGCCATCATCGCGCCGACCACCCCGGGCAGCGGGCCCAGCACCCCCGCCTCGGCACAGGAAGGCGCCAGCCCCGGCGCCGGCGCCTCGGGAAAGAGGCACTGATAGCAGGGCGTGCCCTTCGCCGGATCGAAGACCGAAAGCTGCCCTTCCCATTGCGACAGCGCCCCCGAGACCAACGGCTTGCCCGCCGCCACGGCGGCCCTGTTCGCCAGATAGCGCGTCTCGAAATTGTCCGTCCCGTCGAGGATCAGATCGTAGTCGGCGAACAGCGCCTCGGCCCCCTCCGCCTCCAGCCGCCGGTGATAGGGCCGCACCGTCACATAGGGGTTCTGCGCCTCCATCGCCGCCTGGGCGGAAAACACCTTGGGCATGCCGATCCGCGCATCGGTGTGGATCACCTGCCGCTGGAGATTGGCGTTCTCCACCACATCGTCGTCGATCACCCCGATGGTGCCCACCCCGGCGGCGGCCAGATATTGCAGCGCCGGCGCGCCCAGCCCGCCGGCGCCGATCACCAGAACCCGCGCCTCCTTCAGCGCCTTCTGCCCCGGCCCGCCCAGCTCGCGCAGCACGATATGGCGCGCATAGCGCTCCAGCTCGGCGCCGGAAAACCGCCCCGGCGGCGGCGCCTGCACCGGCGCCTTCGCCTCCGCCCGCGCCTTCAGACGGCGCAGCACAAAGGCATAGGCCGCGCCCAGCCCCCCGAACCCGCCGACGATCAGCCAGAGCGCCGCGCTGCCGCCGGTCGCCAGACGCGCCGGATGGCCCTCGGGCAACACCACATGCAGTGCCAGCACCGCGACATACAGCAGCCCCAGCATATAGGCCCGCGCCATGCGCGAGGCCCCCATGAGCGCCCCGAGCCCCCAGAGCCCCGCCGCCAGCGCCAGCACCAGCAGCATCAGCCGATCCCCGTCGAGCCGAAACCGCCCGCCCCGCGTACCGTCTCCGGCAGGGCCTCGACCACGTCGAACCGGGCGCGCGCCACCGGCGCCGCCACCATCTGCGCGATCCGGTCGCCATGCGCGATCACAAACGCCGCCTGCCCGGCATTCATCACGATCACCCCCAGCGGGCCGCGATAATCGCTGTCGATCGTTCCGGGACTGTTGGGCAGCACGATCCCGTGTTTCAGCGCCAGCCCCGAGCGCGGCCGCACCTGCACCTCCCAGCCCCCGGGGATCGCCAGCCGCAGCCCGGTCGGCACCAGCGCCCGCGCCCCCGGCGCCAGCACGATCTCGCCGCGATCGGAGAAATTCGCCCGCAGATCGGCCCCCGCCGCCCCGTCGGTCGCATAGGACGGCAGCCCCAAAGACCTGTCGGCCCCCTCGTCCCACATGACAGCTATCGTGACCACGCCGTACCCTTCTTCTCTTTCCAAATACGCAAATTCCGCCCTCTCAGCCCGCGCCCAGCGCGGCGGCGAGGCGCTCGGCCAGCCGCTGCGCCACCGCGCGCTTGCCCATGCGCGGCCACGCCTCGGCGCCTGCGTCGGAAATCAGCACCACCGCATTCTCCGATCCGCCCATGATCCCGGTCGCCGGGCTCACGTCATTGGCCAGGATCCAGTCGCAGCCCTTGCGCAGCCGCTTCGCCGTGGCATGGGCCACCACATCGTCGGTCTCGGCGGCAAAGCCCACCACCAGCCCGGGCCGGTCCTCGGCCAGCGCCGACACTTCCGCCAGAATATCGGGGTTCTCGGTAAACCGTAGGGTGGGCAATCTGCCCACCTCTTTCTTGATCTTCGAGCCCGAGGCGCTTTCCACCCGCCAGTCGGCCACCGCCGCCGCGAACACCCCGGCCTCGACCGGCAGGGCCCCCAGCACCGCCGCGCGCATCTCAAGCGCGCTTTCCACCTCGATCACCTCGACCCCCGCGGGCCGCGCCACTTCCGCCGGCCCGGTGACGAACACCACCTCGGCGCCCAGATCGCGCAGCGCCTCGGCAATCGCCGTGCCCTGCGCCCCCGAGGAGCGGTTGGCGATATAGCGCACCGGGTCGATGGGTTCATGCGTGGGGCCCGAGGTCACCAGCACGCGGCGCCCCTTCAGCGGCCCGTCGCTCAGCGCCCGCTCGGCCGCCGCCACGATCTCCAAGGGCTCCGCCAGCCGCCCCGGCCCGTATTCGCCGCAGGCCATGTCGCCCGCATCGGGACCGACCACCGTCACCCCGTCGCCGATCAGCGTCCGGAGATTGCGCTGCGTGGCCGGATGCTCCCACATGCGCACATTCATCGCCGGTGCGATCATCACCGGCGTATCGGTGGCCAGCAGCAGCGTCGAGGCAAGATCCCCCGCCAGCCCCTGTGCCATCTTGGCCATCAGATCCGCCGTCGCCGGCGCCACCAGCACCAGATCCGCCACCCGGGAAAGCTGGATATGGCCCATCTCGGCCTCGTCGGTCAGGTCGAAAAGATCGCTATAGACCCTCTCCCCCGCCAGCGCGCCCACCGAGAGCGGCGTCACGAATTCCCGCGCAGCCGCGCTCAGCACCGGGGTCACCGCCGCACCGCGCTCGCGCAGGCGCCGGATCGTCTCCAGCGCCTTGTAGGCGGCGATCCCGCCGCCGATGATCAGAAGGATGCGTTTGCCGGCCAGCATGTCGCGCGCCTTTCCCTTGCCCCTGTGCCCCTCCTGTTACGGCGCAGGCGGGAAAAACTCAATTGCCCGGCGTTTTCTGGAAGGCGGCACAGGGATCCTCGCGCTCGACCCCCTCTGTCTCCTCGACCAGATCGAACGATCCGTCCGGCGCGCCCTTGCCGGCTTCGCCCTGCCCCAAAGACACCACCTTCACCTCCGGTGCCGCCCGCGCAATCAGCGCCGGCGCCCCCCAATCGGTGCGCGCATGACCATTGCCGGTGATCACCACCACCGGTGCGCCATGCATCGACAACGCCTCGAGCGCGGTCTCGGCCAACCGCGCGTCGCGCAGACGCTGGATGCCCACCATCACCGGCAGCATCTCGACCGGCAGCGCGTCGCAATGCGCCGCCATCTGCATCTCTTCGCGCAAGCCCTGCTCTTCCGCCGGCAGCGGCTGGTCGAGCCCGTAAAACCCCGCGCTGGCGCCAAAGACCTTGTCCAGCGGCTCACCCGACACCCGCCGCGCCTCTTCGCGCGGCAATGCGGCGCCAAAGATCGCCGCCTCGGGTGCGGCCTCGAAGATCGGATAATACATCGCGAAATCCGGCCAGCCGCTGTCTTCCCACTGCAACAGCTCTGCGAGCGCCGCCTCATCCGCCAGATGCTCGGGATGGATCTGCGCCGACTGGTCCGTGGTCAGCATCTCGAACACCAGCGCCACCGGCTGAAGCTCGCGGACAAGCTCGGCCTGCCGCGCGTGATGCGCCGGGTTGTCGTGGGTCTCCCCCAGGAAGAGAACCTGCGCGCCATCGAAAACGCTCCCTTCGGCAAAAGCCGCGGGAGCAGAGAGAGACAGGGCAACGAGCGGGGCAAAAAGCAGGCGGGATCGCATCATGCGAGGAACTGTTGCACCTCCCGCGACTGGGCTTCAAGCGACTTCCGCATTTTCACGAAGGCCGCCGCCTCGAGCTGCCTGACCCGCTCCTTCGAAAGCCCCAGCTCCTGCCCCAGACTCTCCAGCGTGCGCGTCTCGTCCCGCAGCTTGCGCTCGCGCACGATGAACCGTTCGCGGTCGTTGAGCGAGGTCAGCGCCACCAGCAGCCATTCACGCAGCTGCGCATTGTCCATCCGGCCCTCGACCAGCACCGCCCCGTGCTCGCCCTCATCCTCAAGCGTGTCGATCCATTCCCGCCCCTCATCCTCCGAGGATTGCGTCGCGTTCAGCGAGAAATCCGACCCCGAGAGCCGGCCCTCCATCATCTCCACATCCGCCAGCGGCACGCCGATTTCTTCGGCGATGGCGGCGTGCAGCACATGGCGCTCCAGAACCCGGCCCTCGGCGGCGGCCTCGCGTTCCAGCCGCGCCTGCACCCGGCGCATGTTGAAGAACAGCGATTTCTGCGACGAGGTCGAGCCGGTCCGCACCATCGACCAGTTGCGCATCACATAGTCCTGAATGCTCGCTTTGATCCACCAGACCGCATAGGTGGAAAAGCGCACCCCGCGATCGGGGTCGAACTTGTCCGCGGCCTTCATCAGCCCCAGACCCGCCTCCTGGATCAGATCGCCCATCGGCGCGCCATACCGTTTGAATTTCGCCGCCATCGAGATCGCCAGCCGCATATAGGCGGTGATCAGCCGGTGCAGCGCCGCCTCGTCGCGGTGATCGCGCCAGGCGTAGGCCAATTGCAATTCGGTTTCCGCATCCAGAAGCTCGGCCTTCATGGCCTTGCGGGACAGGGTCTGGTCGTTGAAGGACTCGGATGTCATTCGCACTCCCCATCGGATATGTGGACGGGAGGACCCCGTCTTCTTGCACAGTACTACGGGTGAAGAACGCAGCGGGATCACAATTGGTTTCCCCAAGAGGCGCATTTTTTTGTGAGCTTGGCCCGAAACGGTCTCGATTTCATGACATCCGGTGATGCGCCCGCCCACAAAACGGAATTTCCCTGATGGTCGAAACTACGCTAACCCCCTGAAAGACCCCGATCTTGCGGAGAGCGTGATGGACTATCGACTGATCCTCGGAGATTACACCTATTCAAGCTGGTCGCTGCGCGGCTGGCTGCTGCTGGAGCGCTTCGGCCTGCCCTTCGCGATCCGGCGTATCAGCTTTCTCGACGGTCCCGTCGCCGAACAGGTCGCCGAAATCGCGCCCTCGCGCACCGTGCCGAGCCTTGTCACCGAAGACGGCGCCGTGATCTGGGACAGCCTCGCCATCGCCGAGGAACTGGCCAGCCGCCATCCCGAGGCGGGGCATTGGCCCGCCGATCCGGCCGCACGCGCGGCCGCCCGCAGCATGGCCGCCGAGATGCATTCCAGCTTTGCCGCGCTGCGCGATCAGTGCCCGATGAATCTGCAATCGGCCTATACCGGGTTCGAGCCCTCGGACCGGACCCGCGCCGATCTCGCCCGCATCGAAACGCTGTGGAGCTTCGCCCGCGACCGCTACGGCGCCGCCGGCCCCTGGCTTTTCGGCGCCTATACCGCGGCGGATGCGGTCTTTGCCCCGGTTGCCGCGCGAATCGCGGGCTACGGGCTGGCTGTCGGCGAAACCGCCCAGGCCTATGTCACCGCCCATCTCGCCGATCCGGCCTTCCGCCGCTGGCGCGCGATGGGGATCGCCCATGGCGAGCATCTGCCCTGGTACGAACGCGATTATCCGAAGACCGGCTGGCCCGGGCCGGCACCGCATCCCGCACTTGCCGTCGCCAGCGGCACGCCCGAAAACGCGACCTGCCCTTATTCCGGCGATCCCGTCACCCATCTGATGGAGATCGACGGCCGCATCTTCGGTTTCTGCAACGCCTATTGCCGCGACAAGACCGTCGCGGACCCGACCGCCTGGCCCGCCTTCACCGCGCTGCTCTGACCCCGAGCCCCCATACTCCAGGCGTCCCGAACCGCGCCTGGAGCCGCCGGCTCCAAGGCGCAGGGGACAATCGCGGCAGTCCGGCTCCTTAATCTCGAACGCGCCCGTTAACCCTTCCCTAACCATCCTGCGCGCAGTCTCGCCGGAGACTGGAGATGAGGTGGGACGTGGTTGCACATGCCTATACGGTGGCCTTCGAAGGGGTCGAGGCGCGCCCGGTCGAGGTGCAATGCGCCGTCACCGCCGGGGTTCCGGGCTTCTCCATCGTCGGCCTGCCCGACAAGGCGGTGTCGGAGGCGCGCGAACGGGTGCGCGCGGCGCTGACCGCCATGGCGATCGCCCTGCCGTCCAAGCGCATCACCATCAACCTCTCCCCCGCCGACATGCCCAAGGAAGGCTCGCATTTCGACCTGCCCATCGCGCTTGGCCTGCTGGCGGCGCTGGACATCCTGCCGCGCGACGAGATCGCCCAGACGATGGCGCTGGGGGAGCTCGCGCTCGACGGGGCGCTGGTCCCCGTGCCCGGCGCCCTGCCCGCGGCGATGACCGCCGCCGAGGAAGAGCGCGTCCTGCTCTGCCCCCGCGCGTCGGGCGCCGAGGCCGCCTGGGTCGGCGCCTGCCGCGTGCTCGGCGCGCAAAGCCTGGTCGATGTGGTCCGCCATTACGCCGGCGACGCGCCCATCCAGCCCTCCGAGCCGGGCGAGCTGCATCCGCCGCCCGCGCTGCGCGACCTGCGCGACGTCAAGGGGCAGGAACGCGCCAAGCGCGCGCTGGAAATCGCCGCCGCCGGGCGCCATCACCTGATGCTGGTCGGCACGCCCGGATCGGGCAAATCCATGCTCGCCGCGCGGCTGCCCGGACTTCTCCCCCCGCTCACCGCGCAGGAAGCGCTGGAAACCTCGATGATCCATTCGCTCGCCGGGCTGCTGGATGAAGGCGGCATTTCGCGCGTGCGCCCGTTCCGTGAACCGCATCATACCGCCTCGATGGCCGCGATCATCGGCGGCGGGCGCGGCGCCAAGCCCGGCGAGGTGAGCCTCGCCCATAACGGCGTGCTGTTCATGGACGAATTTCCGGAATTTCCCCGCACCGTGCTGGAAACGCTGCGCCAGCCGGTCGAAACCGGCGAGGTGATGGTGTCGCGCGCCAACGCGCATATCACCTATCCCTGCCGCTTCATGCTGGTGGCCGCGGCGAACCCCTGCAAATGCGGCTATCTCACCGATCCCGCGCGCGCCTGCTCGCGCGCGCCCATCTGCGGAGAGGATTATCTGGGCCGCGTCTCGGGCCCTCTGATGGACCGGTTCGACCTGCGCATCGAGGTGCCCCCCGTCGCCTTCACCGATCTCGACCTGCCCGCCTCGGGCGACAGCTCTGCCACCGTCGCCGCCCGCGTCGCCGCCGCGCGCGACCGTCAGGCCCAGCGCTTTGCCGACCGCCCCGCGATCCGCACCAACGCCGATGCCGAGGGCCGGCTGCTGGAAGACATCGCCACACCCGACGCCGAAAGCCGCGACCTGCTGCTGCGGGCCGCCGATCGCTTTGGCCTCTCGGCGCGGGGCTACCACCGCATTCTGCGCGTCGCGCGCACCATCGCCGATCTGGCCGGGGAGGAGGCGCTGCGCCGTCCACATGTGGCCGAGGCGCTGAGCTACCGGCTGGTCTCGGCAAAGGACGCCTGAACGAAGCGCGCTGCCCGCCGCAGCGTCTGCCGGGCCTCGGGGATCCAGCCGTCGTAGAGCGGCCAGGCATGCGGGGCATCGGGCAGGCTCTCCAGCGTAACCTCGGCCCCCTGGGCACGCAGCCGTGCCGCCATGCGCCGCGCATCATCGGCGAGGATCTCGGTTTCGGAAAACTGGATCATCACCGGCGGGCAGCCGGGAAAATCGGCATAAAGCGGCGAAATCCGTGGGTCGTCGCGCGGGGCGCGGCCCAGCACCAGGCGCACAAGCTCGCCGATGCGAGACACCGGCAGGAACGGATCGGCGCTCCGGTTGCTGCGCAGGCTCTCGCCGGTCATCGCGAGATCGGTCCAGGGGGAAAAGGCCAGCGCCGCCGCTGGCGGTTCGCGCTGATCGCAGCACCAGGCCAGAAGCGCCAGCGCCAACCCGCCGCCGGCGGAATCGCCGCCCAGCACGATCTGCCCCGGCGCATAGCCCAGTCTGCGGCACTGCCGCCAGGCCGCCTGCGCGGCCTCGAAAGCAGCGGGGAACGGCGCCTGCTGCACCAGCGGATAGGCCGGCGCGCAGATCTCGGCCCCCGAGAGTTTGGACAGCCGCCCCAGCATGCCCTGGTGGGTCCTCGGGCTGCCCGCGACATAGCCGCCGCCGTGGAAATAGAGGATCACCCGCCCCGCCTGACAGCGCCCGGCGCTGATCCAGTGCAGCCCGCCCGGCCGCTCCAACCGCCGCAGATAGGGCGGGGCCCGCAGCGCCAGCGCCGCCATCCGCTCGAAATCACGCGCCGCCACGTCGGGCCCCGCGAGGCGGGCCAGGCGCGGCTTGACGAACAGGCGCAGAAAGACGGTCAGCGCGGCAAGCCGCCGGCTCATCCCCGGCGCGCTTCCACCGCCTGCCAGATCTTTTCGGCCACATTGACCCCGTCGAAGCGCTCGAGCTCCTGAATGCCGGTCGGCGAGGTCACGTTGATCTCGGTCAGCCACTCGCCGATCACGTCGATACCGACAAAGACCTGCCCCTTCTCGCGCAGCACCGGGCCGATCTTGGCGCAGATCTCGCGGTCGCGCTCGGTCAGTTCCACCTTCTCGGGTCGCCCCCCCACATGCATGTTCGAGCGCACCTCACCCGCTGCAGGCACCCGGTTGATCGCGCCCACCGGCTCGCCATCCACAAGGATCACCCGCTTGTCGCCCTTGGTCACGGCGGGCAGGTATTTCTGCACGATCAGCGGCTCGCGCGAGAAACCGGTGAACAGCTCGTAAAGCGAGCTGAGGTTGCGGTCGTTCTCGTCGAGGCGGAACACCCCGGCACCGCCGTTACCGTAAAGCGGCTTGAGGATGATGTCGCCATGGCGCGCCTTGAACGCGCGGATGGTCTCGAGGTCGCGCGCGATGGTGGTCGGCGGCGTCAGCTCGGGAAAGTTCAGCACCAGCAGCTTTTCCGGCGAATTGCGCACCCAGAACGGATCGTTGACCACCAGCGTGCCCGGCGTCAGCCGCTCGAGCAGATGCGTGGTGGTGATATAATGCATGTCGAAGGGCGGGTCCTGACGCAGCCAGACCACGTCGAAATCGGCCAGATCGACCAGCTCCAGCGGCCCGAGCTGCGCGTGATCCCCCTGCACCCTCTGCACCCGCAGCGAATGCCCCCGCGCGGTGATCCGCCCCTCTTCGAAAGACAGGTGATCCGGCGTGTAATAGAACAGATCGTGCCCCCGGGCCTGCGCCTCTTCCGCAAGGCGGAACGTGCTGTCGGCGTCGATGTTGACCGGACCGATCGGGTCCATCTGAAAGGCGATTTTCATGGGATCTCCCGCGCTGTCTTTCGCCATACATGGCGCAGAGACCGCCCGAGGGCAATGCCCGCTCAGGGACCGAAGGCGTTCTCGATGACCCGGATCATGCCCTGCGCATCCATGAGCGCCACATCGAACCGCATCTCGGTCAGCGAGCCCATGGGCTCGCCGCCGGCAAATTCCTCGGCCGCAACCATCAGCCGGGACACCTGCCGCGACGACAGGCGTTCGAGAGCACGGTCGAAGCTGCGGCTTTTCTTGACCTCGACAAAGACAAGCCCGGCACCGTCGCGCAGGATCAGGTCGATCTCGCCGCCACGACCCCGCCAGCGCCGCCGCGCCACCGCATAGCCCCGCCGCTCGTAATCCTGCGCCACCCGCATCTCTGCGGAAATCCCGGCCCGATAGCCCAGCGCGCCGCGCATACGGCGCGCATCCTCCTGCGGCACCCGCCGCTCAGGAACCTCGGCCTGAACCACGGGCCCCTCGAAATCAAACGCCAGTTGCCGTGCCATGACCGCTCCCTTTGCCTATCCCTCGTTCCGGTCCCGCTCCTTTGCCAGCGCCATCGCACGCTGGTAGACCGGGCGCCGTTTCACGCCGTACATCCCCGAAACCGCATCCGCCGCATCGCGCACCGACATCGTCTTCAGCGCTTCGGTCAGGGAACCGTCTAAATCAGACTCACTAATTTTTTCCGAATCTCCCTTGCCGATCAGCACCACCACCTCGCCTTTCGGCGTCTCGCCCGCATAATGCGCGGCGAGGTCGCCAAGACTGCCGCTTCGGCATTCCTCGAAACGTTTGGTCAGTTCGCGGCACATCGCGGCGGGGCGCTCGGCGCCCATCACCGCGACGGCATCCGCCAGCATCGCGCCCAGCCGTTTCGGCGATTCGTAAAAGGCCAGCGTCGCCGGCACCGTCCGCAACTCCTCGAGCGCCTTGCGCCGCGCGGCGCTGGTGCTGGGCAGAAACCCTGCAAACAGGAAGCGGTCCGTGGGCAGCCCCGCGATGGTCAGCGCGGCGATCACCGCCGAGGCCCCGGGCGCCGTGGTCACCGGATGGCCCGCCTCGCGCGCCGCGCGCACCAGATCGAACCCCGGATCCGAGATCATCGGCGTCCCCGCCTCGGAGGCATAGGCGACGGACCGCCCCGCCGCCAGCGCCTCGAGCAGCCGGGGCCGCATCTTCTCGCCGTTGTGGTCGTGATAGGCGAGGCAGGGCCGGTCGCCCAGCGGCACGCCATGGATCTCCAGCAGCCGCCGCAAGCTGCGCGTGTCTTCCGCCGCCAGCACCTCTGCATCGCGCAGGATGTCCAACGCGCGAAGCGTGATGTCGCGGGCATTGCCGATCGGCACTGCCACCATGTAAAGACCCGGCGTCAATCCGCCCCCGGCCGGATTCATCACTGGACCCGCCTCCCCGCTTGTCTATGATTGCCCGCAATACCGCGCGGGAGCGAACCCGTGCCCGTCATCGAGGGAGTTTCGTGACCATGTTCGCCGTTTTGTCCAGCGCCCGCAAGGCGCTCCGCACCGTTGCCATCGTGGCAACGGCCGGTTTGCTAGCCGCTTGCGACGCCAGCATGATTTCCGATCTGGGCGGCAGCACGGCTGCCGGCGGCGGGCCACGGATCGACCCGAACAAGCCGGTGCGGGTGGCGCTTCTGGTGCCGCAGAGCGACCCCGCCGCCGCCAGCATCGCGCGCGACATGGAAAACGCCGCAAGGCTCGCCATCGCCGATCTCGGCGGGGTGCCCATCGACCTCGCGGTCTACGACACCGCCGGTTCGCCGGCGACTGCCGCGGCCCAGGCCCAGCGCGCCGTCGATGAGGGCGCCAAGATCATCCTCGGGCCGCTGCGCGGCGAGGCCGCCGTCGAGGCCAGCAAGGTGGTGGCCGACGAGGGCGTCAACATGCTCTCCTTCTCCAACAACCCGTCGATCGCCGGCGGCAATCTCTTCGTGCTCGGCCCGACCTTCGTGAACACCGCCGACCGGCTGCTCGGCTACGCCCATCGCCAGGGCCGCAACAGCGTCGCCATCCTGCATTCCGACGACGTACCGGGCCAGTTCGGCAAGGCCGCGATCCAGCAGGCCGCATCGCAGAACGGCGTGCGCGTGGCGGCAATCCAGCCCTACCCGCTCAGCATCGAGGGCGTGACCACCGCCGCGCAAAGCATGGGCCGGGTCGCCGCGACCTCGGGTGCCGATTCGGTCTTCATCACCACCGACGCGACCAATGCCGCGATGCCGATCCTGCTTCAGGTGATGCCCGAAAACGGGCTGAACCCGGCGCAGGTGCAGTATATCGGCCTCACCCGCTGGGACGTGAAGCCCGAGCTGTTC
This sequence comes from Salipiger pentaromativorans, assembly GCF_024721115.1. Classification (GTDB taxonomy): domain Bacteria; phylum Pseudomonadota; class Alphaproteobacteria; order Rhodobacterales; family Rhodobacteraceae; genus Salipiger; species Salipiger pentaromativorans. The sequence goes on from NZ_JAMDHK010000022.1 coordinate 43,584, forward strand.
AGCTACCCCGGCGCCGAGGGCGCCTGGTTCACCCTGCCCAACCAGGCCATGCAGCGGAATTTCTCGGCGCGCTACAGCAACGCCTATGGCGCCGCGCCGCACCCGCTGGCGGGGCTGGCCTTTGACGGCATCGCCGCCATCGGCGCGCTGGTCGAACAGGGCCGCAACGACGCTCTCACCGGAAGGGCGCTCACGCAATCCGCTGGTTTCCAGGGCACAGGCGGTGTATTCCGCCTGAAATCCGATGGCACCAACGAACGTGGGCTCGCCGTCGCAACCGTGCGAAACAACCAGATGGTGATCCTTGACCCTGCCCCCTCAAGCTTCTCCGGCGCAGGCTTCTGAGCGAGCGACACAAGACCCGATGCCGGACGACCTGATCGCGCCGGCATCGGATATTTTCGACCTGCCCGCGCTGCGCACAGCGCTTTTCGACGCCGCCGCCGAGGCGCAGACCGAGGCCGAGGTGCGCGCAGCCGCCGTGCGCATTCTGTCGCAGGCAATGAAGGACGGGCACGATACCATCGCCCGGGCCTTCGCCGCGCATCCCCGCGCCGCCTTCCCGACAACCGAAGCCTATGCCTGGCTGACCGATTGCGTGGTGCGGCTGGTCTTCGAGCTGGCGACCCGGCGCCTGCACCCGCTGCACAACCCCACCGAAGGCGAACGCCTGACCGTCATGGCCGTCGGCGGCTACGGGCGCGGCGAGATGGCGCCGTTCTCGGATGTCGACCTGCTGTTCCTGACGCCCTGGAAGATCACCCCCTGGGCCGAGAGCGTCATCGAGTCGATGCTCTACATCTTCTGGGATCTGAAGCTGAAGGTCGGCCACGCCTCGCGCACGGTGAAGGATTGTCTGCGGCTTGGCGGCGAGGATTATACGATCCGCACCGCGATGCTGGAGAACCGCTTTGTCATCGGCCACGAACCGCTGGCGCGGGAGCTGGAAACCCGGCTTTGGTCCGATCTCTTCAAGGGCTCGGAACGCGCTTTCGTGGCCGCCAAGCTGGAAGAGCGCGACCAGCGCCACCGCAAGCAGGGGCTGCGCTATGTGGTCGAGCCCAATGTGAAGGAGGGCAAGGGCGGGCTGCGCGATCTGCAATCGCTCTACTGGATCACCAAATACATCCACCAGACCGAGGATGCCGAGGAACTGGTGCGGCTGGGCGTGTTCCGGCGCGAGGAATACACCACCTTCATGCGCGCCGAGGAGTTCCTCTGGGCGGTGCGCTGCCACCTGCATCTGGCCGCCGGACGCGCGGTGGAGCAACTGACCTTCGACATGCAGGTCGAGGTTGCCGCGCGCATGGGCTATGCCGACAAGGGCGGCCGGCGCGCGGTGGAATGGTTCATGCAGGATTACTTCCTGCACGCCACGGCGGTGGGCGACCTGACGCGCATCTTCCTGACCTCGCTGGAAGCCGAGCACCAGAAGGACGCCCCGCTGATCATGCGCATGTTCAAGCGCGGACCGCATGTGAAGGACGGCTACGAGGTGGTGCACAACCGCCTCTCCATCGTCGATGACGAGAGCTTTCTGGCGGACAAGCTGAACCTGCTGCGGTTCTTCGAGGAGGGGCTGCGCACCGGGTTGCTTCTGCACCCGGACGGCATGCGGCTGATCAAGGCGAACCTACACCTCATCGACGAGGAGCTGCGCAACGACAAGGAAGCGCGGCGCATCTTCCTCGACCTGATGCTCAAGCACGGCAATCCGGAACGCTCGCTGCGGCGGATGAACGAGCTGGGCGTACTCGGCGCCTTTATTCCGGAATTCGAGCCCATCGTGGCGATGATGCAGTTCAACATGTATCACGCCTATACGGTGGACGAGCACACCATCCAGTGCATCCGCAACCTGTCGGAAATCGAACACGGCAATCTGGTCGAGGAACTGCCGGTCGCCTCGACGATCCTCAAGGAAGGCGTCAACCGCAAGGTGCTTTACGTGGCGCTGCTGCTGCATGACATCGGCAAGGGCCGGCAGGAGGATCACGCGGTTCTGGGCGCCAAGATCGCCCGCAAGGTGTCGCCGCGCCTGGGGCTCACCAAGACGGAATGCGCCACAGTGGAATGGCTGGTACGCTATCACCTGCTGATGTCCGATATGGCGCAGAAACGCGACATCGCCGACCCACGCACCGTGCGCGACTTCGCCAAGGCGGTGCAGAGCGTCGAACGGCTCGACCTGCTGACCGTGCTCACGGTCTGCGACATACGCGGCGTGGGCCCGGGCGTCTGGAACAACTGGAAGGCTGCTTTACTGCGGGCGCTCTACCGCCAGACGCGGCGGGCCCTGGAAGACGGCATGGAGGCGCTCAACCGCGAGAACCGCGGCGCCGAGGCCAAGAAGGCGCTGCGCGACGCACTTGCCGATTGGGATCCAAAGGATCTGCGCACCGAGACCAGCCGCCATTACGATCCCTATTGGCAGGGGCTGCACGTCACCGCGCAGGTGGTCTTCGCGCAGCTCCTACGCGACATCCAGAACGACGAGATCAAGATCGACATCCACCCGGACGAAGAACGCGACGCCACCCGAGTGTGTTTCGCGCTGTCGGATCATCCGGGCATCTTCTCGCGCCTCGCGGGGGCGCTGTCGCTGGTCGGCGCCAACGTGGTGGACGCGCGGACCTTCACCTCCAAGGACGGTTATGCCACCGCCGCCTTCTGGATTCAGGATTCCGACGGCTCGCCCTATGAGGACCGGCGCATCCCCCGCCTGCGCGAGATGATCCGCAAGACGCTGATGGGCGAGGTCAAGCCGCGCGAGGCGATCTTCTCGCGGCAGAAGCTCAAGAAGCGGGAAAAGGCCTTCACCGTGCCGACCTCGATCGCCTTCGACAACGAAGGGTCGGAGATCTACACGATCATCGAGGTCGACACCCGCGACCGTCCCGGCCTGCTCTACGACCTGACGCGCACGCTGGCCGAAAGCAACGTCTACATCGCCTCGGCGGTCATCGCGACCTTCGGCGAACAGGTGGTCGATACCTTCTATGTGAAGGACATGTTCGGGCTGAAGTTCTACACCCCCTCGAAGCAGAAGACGCTGGAGAAACGCCTGCGCGACGCCATCGCGGAAGGCACGGAGCGGGCCGCCAAGGGATAGATCCCTCCGGCCCGCCTCACGCCGCCATGGCGCAGGGCTGCGTAGCCCAGAGCGACCGGCGGCGCCCCTTCGGCTGCCGCAAATGGCGCAGGACATCCTGTTTCGTCAGAACCGGGCGCGCGCGCCGCCCGAGGGCCCGCTCGATCGGAAGCGACCGGGACACCGACAGCGCCGCGAAAAGCTGGTCGCGCGCCTTGGTCGGCATCGCCGCCAGCGCCTGCGGGCCGGGATAGAAGCTCTCGGTCCGCGCGCCATCGGCAAACAGCACCTCGTGACGGCCCAGCAGGATGTGGAAATAGCTTACCGTCCGGCGCCCGTTTGCAATGCGGGCCAGGGGCGTCAGTACAAGATGGCTGGCCCGCGCAAAGACCTCTTTGCCCGAGGGAACCGTGAGAGCCATGCAATGCTGCGGCGAAACCAGCAAGTCGTGCCGGTTCCCGAACGCCCCGGCTCGGATGAGCACCGGGCGCAGGTTCGGGCACCGCGCCAGCTCCTCGGCATCGAAGTCGCTGCGTCCGATCCACAGGATCGGCTGCGCGCCATGATCCGCGGTGGCGACAAGATCGCCGACCCGCAGCTTGTCGACCGCCACCTCGCCCGACGGGGTCAGGATCGGCGTGCCCGAGGTGAAACAGGTCACGCCGGTATTCTCGTTGGTGTAAAAGGAGCTGTCGGCGCTTGCCCCGGTGAAGGTCAGCGAGCCGGTGCCGAACTGTTCGTTGTCCGAATAATCGGTGGAGCGGCCCTCGGTGTCGGTCGTGTTCGACTGGTTGAGAATCCCGTCGTCTAGCTGGTCGGCGTAAAGCTCGGACAGGCTGTCATAGAACCCCGACAGGTCGATGAAATCGTTGTTGGCAAGGTCGCCATCCAGAAGACCGCCGGTGTTGCCCGCGTTGAAATCGGTGATCGTGTCGGCGCCGTCGCCCGGGCTGTAGCTGAAGGTGTCGTTGCCGTCGCTGCCGGTGAGCAGGTCGTTGCCCGTGTCGCCGCCGATCAGATCGTCGCCAAGCCCGCCGTCGATCGTGTCGTTGTCCAGACCGCCCCAGATCTCGTCATTGCCACCGCCGCCCGAGAGGCTGTCGGCCCCCTCGTCGCCGCCCAGCAGGTCGTCGCCCTCGCCCCCGAGGATCGTGTCCGCCCCGGCCCCGGCCCAGACCGTATCGTTCCCCGCGCCGGCATCGACGGAATCGTCGCCCTCGTTCGACCAGAGGATATCGGCACCGTCGCCGGCCTGGAACGTGTCGGCCCCCGAGCCGCCGATGAAGGTATCCGCCCCCCCGCCGCCATCGACATCGACACCGCCCGTGCTGGCCGAAGCGTCGATCGAATCGTTCTGGTCGGTGAGGGTGATATGCTCGATCTGCCAGAACCGGGCAGTCCAGGTGCCGTCGGTGATCGTGCCGGCCTCGTCACCGCTGAAGATCAGGCTGACCGAATCCGCGCCGGCGGACAGATCGAGCGTATCGCCCGCCGTCTCGCCGGTCTCCCCGCCGATGATGGTGTCGTTGCCGAAATTGGTTTCCAGAATGAAACTGTCGTCGCCGTCCTCGCCGCGCAGCGAGTCGCTTCCGGTGCCGCCCCAGATCGTATCTGCGCCGCCAGAGGCAAAGATCCTGTCGTTCCCGCTGTCGCCATGGATCTCGTCGGCATCCGTGCCGCCGGTGATCGAATCCGCCCCGGCCCCGCCGGCGAGATACAGGCCCGACCCGTCGGCGGAGGCGTCGATCGTGTCGCCCCGGCTGCTGCCGACGATGCCTTCGATATTGTCGAAGGTCAGGGTGTTGGTGCCATCCGTCGCGGTGCCGTCTTCGGATCCGCTGAAAGTGACCGTGACCGAGGCCGTGACCGCGCTGAAATCGAGCCAGTCGTTGTTGCCGCCGCCCGTCCCGTCGGTTTCGTCGCCGTAGACGGTGTCATCGCCCCAGGAATTGGAGAGCATGACGGTATCGTCGCCCTCGCCGCCCACGACCAGATCGTTGCCGGTCCCGGCGTCGATCACGTCGTTGCCGCCACCGCCATAGACCGTATCGTTGCCAGAGCCGGCACTGACCGTATCCGCGCCTTCGCCGGCGTCGATCACATCCGCGCCGCTGGTGATCTGGTCACCATCGGCATCGGTATAGCCGACGCCCATGCTGTCGTCGCCCGTGGTGCCGCCGACGACATTGACATAATCGGGCGCGTAGCGGTTCGCCGACATGTTCGCCGTGTCGATGCTGACGCTATCGAGGGTCAGAGACTGGATCGGCCCGGCCTGAAGCGCTGCCTGGTCGGCGTTGTAGGACGTCTCGGGCACCAGATAGAGGTTGCCGCTGGTGTCCTGCATGACCAGCGCGGTGATCGTCGCCGTGCTGCCGTCCACATAGGTGATTGTGGCGTTGTATTCGACCAGCGTGTCGAAGGTGTGCAGCGACCCGCCGTCGATCCTGAACGTATCGTTGGAGAACTGGTTGTTGCTGTCGTAGCTGCTGCTGTCGCCCCCCGAATAGCTTCCGGCAGAGAACGCCTGGATATGGTCGTGAAGCGGGTCGGTCGTGCCGCCGAATGTCGTCCCGACGATCGAGCTGGCGTTCTCGGCGCTGCTGTTGCCCTCGGTCGGATCGAGCGAGGAAACCGTCCCCAGGTAGAAAACATCGAACGAGGTTGCCATGTCAGCCCCTCACGTCCGAAAAACTGCCCTCCCGCCGGATCGGCATCATCGCGACCGCCATCGCACGAGATCTGCCATGCACCCGCACGGCAATGACCCGCAGAGGGACTCCCCCCGTCAATTCATTCATGTCTGCCACCCTACTCTACTACCTCGGTGGTCGATCCTGCGCCGAAAGCGCGGCCGACCTTATTTTCTACGTCTCGAACCGGACTGTCCCACCTCGATGCGCTCAAAATAAGGCCAAAATAAGGAACGCCCCCGGCGCCCCTCCGGGATCGCCCCGCAAAGGGCCGCCAGCCGGGCCAGGCCGCGCCGGAAACGGCAAGTGGCACAGGCCCGCCCGACGCCCCGATCTGCCCTCTTCCGCCTCTCCCTGCGATAGTCTACTGCTGCCAGAGCCCACAGGGCGCAAAGGGCCGAGCAGACATGAAACCCATCCGCCTTATCTCCGGCATCGTCACCGTCGGATTCTGGACGCTGGCCAGCCGCGTTCTCGGTGTCGTGCGCGAGATCTTCATTCTGGCCTATATCGGCCCGGGCCCGGTGATGGATGCCTTCGTCGCCGCCTTCCGCCTGCCGAACATGTTCCGCCGCTTCTTTGCCGAAGGCGCGTTCAACGCCGCCTTCGTGCCGATCTTCTCGAAGAAATACGAAGGCGAGGAAGATCCGCTCGTCTTTGCCCGAGACGCGCTGAGCGGGCTCGGTTTCGTGCTGATGATCCTCACCGCGCTGGCGCTGATCTTCATGCCGGCGCTGGTCTGGGCCACCGCCGAAGGCTTTACCGACGATGCCCGCTTTCCGCTGACCGTGGCCTATGGGCGGATCATCTTTCCCTATATCCTCTTCGTCTCGCTGGCCGCGCTGTTTTCCGGCGCGCTCAACGCCACCGGGCATTTCGCCGCCGCCGCCGCCGCGCCGGTGCTGCTGAACATCTTCGTCATCCTGGCCATGTCCATCGGCGCCTGGCTGGGCGAAGAGGTCATTCTGTGGCTGATCTGGACCATCCCGCTGGCCGGTGTGGCGCAGCTTGCGCTGGTCTGGACCGCCGCCGGGCGCGCCGGCATCCGCGTGCGCCCCGGCCGCCCGCGTCTGACCCCCGACATGCGCCGGCTGGTGCGCGTTGCCGTGCCCGCGGCGCTGGCCGGCGGCGTCATGCAGATCAACCTGCTGGTGGGCCAGCAGGTCGCCTCGCAATTCGACAAGGCGGTGGGCTGGCTCTATGCCGCCGACCGGCTTTATCAACTGCCGCTGGGCGTGGTCGGAATCGCCGTCGGGATCGTGCTGCTGCCCGATCTCTCGCGCCGGCTCAAGGCCGAGGACGGCGATGGCGCGCGCCACGCGTTTTCCCGCGCGGGCGAGATGGCCCTGGCGTTGACCGTGCCCGCCGCGGTCGCGCTTGTGGTGATCCCGCTGCCCATGGTCTCGGTGCTGTTCGAACGCGGCGCCACTGGTGCCGACGACAGCGCCGCGATTGCGGCGGCGGTGGCGCTCTACGGTCTGGGGCTGCCCGCCTTCGTGCTGCAAAAGGTGCTGCAACCGCTGTTCTTCGCCCGCGAAGACACCCGCACCCCGTTTCGCTACGCGGTCTGGTCGATGATCGTGAACGCCGCGCTGGCGGTGGGGCTGGTGCCGGTGCTGGGCTGGATCGCGCCGGCGGTGGCGACCTCGGTCGCGGGCTGGGTGATGGTGGCGATGCTCGCCATCGGCGGCCGCGCCATCGGCGACACCGCCCGCTTCGACGACCGGTTCCGGCGGCGGATCTGGCGCATCTGCGCCGCATCGCTGCTTATGGGCGCGGTCCTGTGGGGAACCTATCTGCTGCTCGCGCCGTTCCTTGGCATGAGTTACTGGCGCTACCCCGCCCTGCTGCTGCTGCTGATCGCGGGCCTGGTCTCCTACGGGCTGGCCGGGCAGGGTCTGGGCGCCTTCCGCCTCGCCGAGTTCCGCGACGCCCTGCGCCGCAAACGCGGCTGATCGTAGGCCGATGGCGCTGACCCCGCTCATCACTGCCGCCGAGGGCTTTCCGGCCCTCGAGCGCCTTGCCGCAACCGCGCGCGGCGAACTGGTCATGTCGTTCCGGATCCTGGAGCCCAAGACCCGCCTGCGCAGCCCCGACCTGACCGACCGCGGCCTTGCCACCTGGGCCGATCTGCTCGCCTTCGTCGCACGCAAGGGTGTCCGGCTGCGGCTGATCCTGTCGGATTTCGACCCGGTCTTCACTTCGGATCTGCATCGGCTCGCCTGGGCCTCGGCCAGCGGTTTCACCGACGCGATGCGGGGCGACGCGCAGGTGCTTTGCGCGCCGCACGGGCAGATCGCCGGGCCGCTCTGGCGCCTGGCCATGCGGCGGCGGATCGCCGAGAACCTGCGGCATCTGAACGCCCAGAAACCCACCCTGCTCACCCCGGTGCAGCGGGCATTGCTCAGCGGGCCGGTGCGGCTGCGCCCGGTCACGCTGCACCAGAAATTCGCCGTCGCCGATGGCACGCGCTGCATCATCGGCGGGCTCGACGTCAACGAGCGCCGCTTCGACACGCCCGCGCATGACCGCCCGCCGGAGGACACCTGGCACGATGTCTCGATGCAGGTGGAGGATGCGGATTTCGCCGCCGCGCTGCGGCTGCATTTCGCGGAAACCTGGAACTCCGCACTGTCCTGCGGCACCCGCGCGCTGAGCGGCACCGCCACGCCGATGGACACCCGCGTCCGTCCGCAGCCCCCCGCCGATCTGCGGCTGATCCGCACCGTCTCGGCCCCCTGCCGCGGCGCCGCGCGGCTTGCTCCGAGGGCGCAGGTCCGGGATCACGAGACAGCGCTGATCGCAATGATCGGCGCTGCCGAGCGGCATCTCTACATCGAAACCCAGTTCCTGCGGCACCGTCCCGTTGTCGACGCCCTCACAAGGGCCGCCGCGCGCCGCACCGATCTGCAACTGGTGATGGTCCTGCCGCCCGCCGCCGAGCGGGTGCTGTTCAACAGCGACATCGGCTGGGACGCCCGCCATGGCCACGCGCTGCAAACCGACGCGGTTGCACGGCTTCGGCATGCCTATGGCAACCGGCTGGCGCTGATCTCGCCCGGCCAGACCCGCCCCGCCAAGCCCGGAGCCCCGGACATTCTCGGGGCCGGGCCGATCTATGTGCATTCCAAGGTGATCCTGGTCGATGACCGGGTGGGGATGGTCGGGTCGGCGAATCTCAACGGGCGCTCGCTGCGCTGGGACACCGAGGCCTCGGTCCTCTTCCGCCGCCCCGCCGACGTGCAGGCCCTGCGCGAGCGGCTGGCCCGGAAATGGCTAGGGCCACGCCTCGATGTGCAGAGCACGGTGCAGGCGCGGAGCTGGCGTCAGGCGGCGCTTGCCAATGCCGCTAAGCCGCCGGAAGAGCGCGAGGGCTTTGCCCTGCCCTACCCCGTGGCGAAGGCGCGGCGGTTCTCGCGCTTCCTGCCGATCCTGCCGGCGGACATGTTCTGAACCCCCTGGGGCCTGCGCGTATCCGCTCGGGCCAGTACCGGCCCAAAGCGCTCAGACGCCCGCGCGCACCGTGTCGATCATGCGCTGGACATTCTCCGGATCCGCGTCCGGGGTGATGCCGTGGCCGAGATTGAAGATATGCGGCCCGTTGGAGAAGGCTTTCACCACCCGCCGCGTCTCGGCCACCAGCGCGTCGCCGCCCGTTACCATATGCGACGAGGCGAGGTTGCCCTGCACACAGCCCGAGACCTGCACATTGGCCGCCGCCCATTCCGGCGTCACGCTGTCATCCACCGCGACGCAATCGGCGCCGGTGGCCTCGTGGAAGCCGATATAGCCCTGCCCCGCCTGGCGCGGGAAAAGGATCACCGGCAGTCCCGGATGCCGTGCCTTCAGCTCCTGCGTGATGATCCGGGCCGGCTCCAGCGCGTAGCGGGTGAAATCCTCGCCCTTCAGCGAGCCCGCCCAGCTATCGAACAGCTTGACCACCTCGGCGCCCGCCTCGACCTGCGCCGAGAGATATTCGATCGTCGTCTCGGTCAGCCGTTCGATGATCTTCTCGAAGACCGGCCTGTTCTCGGCCTTGAGCCCATGCGCCGGCCCCTGATCCTTGGTGCCGCGCCCGGCGATCATATAGGTCGCCACGGTCCAGGGCGCCCCCGCGAACCCGATCAGCGTGGTCTCGGAGGGCAGCTCTCGCCTGAGGATGCGGATCGTCTCGTAGATCGGCGACAACGTGGCGTGGATCATGTCCCCCTGCCCGAGCTTGTCGAACTCCGCCTCGGTGGTGACCGTCGACATGCGCGGCCCCTCGCCCGTGGCGAACCACAGATCGAGACCCAGCGCCTGGGGCAGCAGCAGGATGTCGGCGAAAAGGATCGCCGCGTCGAAGCCGTAGCGGTGGATCGGCTGAAGCGTCACCTCGGCGGCCAGTTCGGGGTTGTAGCAGAGCGACAGGAAGTCGCCCGCCTCCGCGCGGGTCGCGCGATATTCCGGCAGATAGCGCCCGGCCTGCCGCATCATCCAGATCGGCGGGGTGGGCAGAACCTCACCGGCCAGCGCCCGTAGGATGGTTTTTGTCATATTGCGGCCTCCCAATCGTCGTGCAGGCGGCAATATGTCAATTCACGCCCCATTGCCACAAGCAATCCCGCGACATAAAGCTTCGCCCCATGACGATCACGCTCCCGACCCCCGACCAGCCGCTGAAAATCGGCACCCGCGGCTCGCCGCTGGCGCTGGCCCAGGCCCATGAAACCCGCGACCGGCTCGCCGCCGCCTTCGGGCTGGCGGAAGAGGCGTTCGAGATCGTGGTGATCCGGACCACCGGCGACGACCGCAGCATGATCGCCGCCGACCGTCCGCTCAAGGAGATCGGCAACAAGGGGCTCTTCACCAAGGAGATCGAAGAGCAGCTTCTCGCCGGCGGCATCGACATCGCCGTGCATTCGATGAAGGACATGCCGGTGTTGCAGCCCGAGGGGCTGATCCTCGACTGCTACCTGCCGCGCGAAGACGTGCGCGACGCCTTCATCTCGCCGGGTCATGACGGGCTGGCCGCCTTGCCCGTCGGCACCGTGGTGGGCACGTCCTCGCTGCGCCGCCGCGCGCAGCTTCTGCATCGCCGGCCCGATCTGACGGTGGTGGAGTTCCGCGGCAATCTCCAGACCCGGCTCCAGAAGCTCGCCGACGGGGTGGCCGCCGCCACCTTCCTTGCCATGGCCGGGCTCAACCGCATGAACATGACCGCCGTGCCGAAGACTCCGATTGCGCCCGAGGACATGCTGCCGGCGGTGGCGCAGGGCGCCATCGGGATCGAACGCCGCCGCGACGATGCCCGCGCCCAGCAGATGCTGGCGCGGATCCACGACGGCGACACCGCCAGCCGGCTTGCCGCCGAACGCGCCTTTCTGGCAGAGCTGGACGGCTCCTGCGAAACCCCGATCGCGGGCCTTGCTGAGTTCGACGGGACGGGATTGCGCCTGCGCGGCGAGATCCTTTCGCCCGACGGTGCAGCGGCCTATGCCGGCGAGATCTCAGGCGCCATCGCTGATGGCCCGGTGCTGGGCCGCCAGCTCGCCCGCGAGCTTCTGGGCAAGGCCGGCCCCGGCTTTTTCGACTGGCGCGGCTGACGTCTCTCCTACCTGAAAAAAGAAGAGCCCCCGGCGAGGTGTCCGGGGGCAGGTTTCTGGAGGTCCGCCCGGCGTTTTCGCCGGTGCGGTCTTGGTTCCGTCAGCTCGGTCCGATCATGAAACAGGTCACCTGGCGCGCCTGTAGGCGACGGCAGGCCAGATCGGCGGTTTCACGGGACAGGCCCATGAAATTGGCGTCAAAACCGGATTTGCGGTTCACCACCTTGCGCAGCGATCCGTCAAGCGTGCTGGTTTCCATCAGCGCCGTCTTCAGCAGCACCTTCTCGGCGGCATAGCGGCTGGGATAGCGCCCGACATTGATGCCCCAGTGGCGCCCGCCGGAGGTGGACAGACGGGTCACGACCTCCTGTTCCTCGACGGGTTCCGCCGCGGCCTGCGTCACAGGCGCGGCGGCCGAGGCGCTGGCCAGCACGATCCCCTTGGGCCGGCGCACCGGCTTGACCGAAACGTCCGGCGCCACGTTCGAGGCATCGGCCACGGTTTCGACCTCTGCGGCTTTGGCGGCCTCGGCGGTCTGCACCACCGCAAGCACGGATTCGATGTCTTCCTCGACCTTGGCCACCAGGGGCGCCACTTCGGTGCCCGACACACCCGGACGGGCCTTGGGGCGCAGGCTGCGGCTCACCGCCGCGGCCGCGACGCGGATCGTCTTGCCACGGGCGCCGTCGGGCGACGGATCGTCGCCACGGGCAACCACGACAGCCCCGCTGTCCTGCTTGCCCAGATAAGGCGGCTTGGCGGGTTTGCGCAGCGCCACGCGGGTATTGGCCCGCTGGAATCCCAGATCCATCAGCTCGGCAACCTTGGCATTGCGCGAGGCGGTCGACCGGCCGCCGAAGACGGTGGTGATGATCCGCTCCTTGCCGCGCTCGGCAGAGGCCACGAGGTTGAACCCGGCCGCGCGGGTGTAGCCCGTCTTGATCCCGTCGGCGCCCTTGTAGGAGCCCAGGAAACGGCGGTTGGTGTTGGCCACCTCGCGGATGCCCGCATCCGCGGTGACCCGCGAGAACAGGTTATAATACTGCGGATAGTCATAGATCATGTGCCGCCCGAGGATCGACATGTCGCGGGCGGTGGACATGTGGCCGCTCTCGGTCAGACCGTTGGCGTTCTTGAAGGTGGTGCGGGTCATGCCCAGCGCCTTGGCCGTGCGGTTCATCCGGCGGGCAAAGGCCGCCTCCGACCCGGCGATGGCCTCGCCGATGGCGGTGGCGGCGTCATTGGCGGATTTCACCGCCGCCGCGCGCACCAGATAGCGCAGCTTGATCTTCTGACCTTCCTGAAGCCCCAGCTTCGACGGCGGCTCGGAGGCGGCGTTGCGCGACACGGTCACCAGCGTGTCCATGGTCAGCTCGCCATGCTCCACCGCCTCGAAGGCGATATAGAGGGTCATCATCTTGGTCAGAGAGGCCGGATGCAACGGCGTGTCCGCATTGCGCGAATGCAGAACCTCGCCCGAACGGGCATCCATCACCATGGCCGCATAGGGCGCAGCCATCGCGCTCATCGGCACCACGATGACGAACCAGATCAGTGTCAAAAAATATAGGCCTGCTCGGCCCGGCCGTTGCCTACGCCGTCCCGTCACGGTATCTGCCTTCTCTGCCTCGTGTCCCCGAATTTTCCGGTGGACGATTGTTTTGATTAACATCAGCGTAACACGAGAACCGCCTTAAAGAAACCCTGCAATCCCTTGATTTTTTGCCCTTTTTACAGACAGTAAAATCCACATATAGGGTCGGCGCCGCGTCGCCACCCCAAAACCGGCGATTGTGGCGGGATTATGGCACACGACTCGCGAAAATCAACCGAGACGTGTGACCAGCTCGGGCAACGCCCCCAGATCCGGCAGCTCGACAAAGCGCGGATGCTGCGGCTTTTCCGCCAGCTCCAGCGTCCACATCAGATCATGCGGCACGTAGACGCCCCAGCCACCGGCTTCGATCGCCGGACGGATGTCGGATTTCAGCGAGTTGCCGACCATCATCGCCCCCGCCGCGCCCCCCGGACAGCCGCCGAAGATCCGCGCATAGGTGTCGGGCCGCTTGTCCGAGACGATCTCGACCGCATCGAACAGCTCGCCCAGCCCCGATTGCGCCAGCTTGCGCTCCTGATGCAGCAGGTCGCCCTTGGTGATCAGCACCAGGTGGTGCCCGTCCGCCAGCGCCTCCACCGCCTCGCGCGCATGCGGCAAAAGCTCGATGGGATGATCGAGCATCTCCTGCCCGGCCTTGAGGATCTCGCCGATCACATCGCCGGGCACGCGGCCCTCGGTCACCTCGATGGCGGTTTCGATCATCGAAAGCACAAAACCCTTCACGCCGAATCCGTAATGGCCCAGATTGCGCCTCTCCGCCTCCAGCAGCCGGTCGCCCAGATGTTCGGCATCTGCATGTTCGGCAAGCAAATCCGCGAATCGTTGCTGCGTCAGCTTGAAAAACCGCTCGTTGTGCCAAAGGGTATCATCCGCGTCGAAACCGATTGTTTGCAATTTCCGGTGCATAAGAGACAGACTCCGTATGGCAACCCTTCCCTCCCGGGCTGCACCGATTTATATAGACGCTTCGAACCCGCAACCGCAAAGCGCCTTGAGCCCGAGATGACGATCACCATCACGGAACACACGATCCGCCTCGCAACCACGCCCTCTTCTCCCGACGATGGCGAGGGCGATGCCGATGTGGTCGTGCAGACCAAGCCCAAGACCAAGCGCCCGCCGCTCTACAAGGTGCTTCTTCTGAACGACGATTATACGCCGATGGAATTCGTCGTGCATGTGCTCGAGCGGTTTTTCAGCATGTCCCACGCGCAGGCGTTCGAGATCATGCTGACGGTGCACAAGAAGGGGGTGGCGGTGGTCGGCGTCTTCAGTCACGAGATCGCCGAGACGAAGGTCGGCCAGGTGATGGATTTCGCCCGCCGGCATCAGCACCCGCTGCAATGCACCATGGAAAAGGAGTAGGCCGCGCCCCTGCGCCGGCCCTGCCATGACAGCCGACAGATTGAGTTTCGCGACAGAGGCGGGCCTGACCCTGCCCGCCGAAGGCCGCATCCTGCTGATCGGCGCGCCCGGCGATCTGGTCTCTGACGCGCTGCCGCTCGACCGCTGCGCCGTTGTGCAGAGGTTCAAACCCGACCACGATGCCTGGGCCCGTCGCGGCGTGCCTGTGGGGCTGGCGCCCGAGGGCACCTTCGCCGCCGCCATTGTCTTTCTGCCCCGCGCCCGCGATCTGGCCGAGGCCCGCATCGCGACCGCCTGTGCCGCCGCCCCGGGCGGGCTGATCGTTCTCGACGGGCAGAAGACCGATGGCATCGACACGCTCGCCAAGGCCGTGAAGGCGCGGGTGCCGGTGCTGGGTCAGGTCTCCAAGGCGCATGGCAAGACGCTCTGGTTTTTCGCGAGCGGGGATTTCGCCGGTTGGGCGCGCGGGCCGGCGCAGAACGGACACGGGCTCTGGACCGCGCCTGGCGTGTTCTCTGCCGACGCCCCCGACCCGGGCAGCGAAGCGCTGCTCGCGGCACTGCCCGTCAGGCTCGGTGCGCGGGTCGCCGATCTCGGCGCGGGCTGGGGCGGGCTCGCCCGCGGGCTTCTGGCGCGTGCCGACATCGCGGCCCTGCATCTGGTCGAGGCCGATCACGCCGCGCTCGACTGCGCCCGGCGCAATATCCCCGACCCGCGCGCCACGTTCCACTGGGCGGATGCCACGACATGGCGCCCGTCCGAACCACTGGATGCGGTGGTGATGAATCCGCCCTTCCACCAGGGACGCAAGGCCGACCCGTCTCTGGGGCAGGCGTTTATCGCCGCCGCCCGGCACATGCTGAAACCTTCGGGCCAGCTCTGGCTCGTGGCGAACCGCCACCTGCCCTACGAGACCACGCTTGCGGCACATTTCCGGCAGACCGAGGAAATTGCGGGCGACAGCCGCTTCAAGATCCTTCACGGCGCTCGCCCGCTCCGCTGATCTTCGCTAACGTCCCGCCAACCGGCCAAACCGCAAAGGGAGCCTTATGAGCTATTCGATCGAAGGCAAAACCGCCATCGTCACCGGTGCCGCCAACGGTGTCGGGCTCGCCATCGCGCGGCATTTCGCGAACAAGGGCGCCAATGTCATGTTCGCCGATATGGACGAAAACCGGCTTGCCAAGGAATGCGGCCAGGAAACCGACGGTGGCAACATGTGCTATTTCGCCGGGGACCTGCGCGAACGGCTGACACTGGCCAATCTCGTCTCGGCCACGCTCGATGCGTTCGACCGGATCGACATCCTGGTGAACGGCGCCCGTCAGATGATGCCCACCGAGGCGCTCGACCTCGAAGACAGCTCGATGGAGACGCTGCTCGGGCAGAACCTGATGCCGGCGCTGCGGCTCAGCCAGATCGTCGCGAACCGGATGATCAAACAGGCCAACGGCGACAGCGACCGCCAGTTGGGCGCGATCATCAACCTCTCCTCCATCGCGTCGCGTCGCACCCAGCAGCAGCTCATGGCCTATTCGGTCTCCTGCGCGGCGCTCGACCAGATGACCCGGTCCATGGCGGTGGCGATGGCGCCGCATCGCATCCGGGTCAACGGCATCGGCTTCGGCTCGGTGATGTCGGCAAGCCTGAAGGACAGGCTCAAGAGCCACCCCGACTACCGTCGCGAGATCGAGGCGCACACCCCGCTGGCCCGGATTGCCGGACCGGACGCGCTGGCCGAGGCGGTCCAGTTCCTGGCCTCGGACGGCTCGGGCTTCATGACCGGGCAGATTCTCACCGTGGACGGCGGGCGCACGCTGCTCGACCCGGTTGCAGCACCGGCGCATTGATTGCCTCGCCGCGCGGTTGCCGCTAACACCGGCGCAAGGATGCGAGGAGATCCCGATGACCGACACAGACGCTTTTGCCGACCGTAAGGCCCGTGCCTCGGACTGGTTCCGCAGCCTGCGCGACGAGATCGTCGCCGCCTTCGAAGGGCTGGAAGACAGCCACACCGAGGGGCCTTTTCACGATCGCGCCGCCGGGCGTTTCGAGGTGACGCCGACCAAACGCGCCACCGAAGACGGCAGCGATGCCGGCGGCGGGCTCATGAGCGTGATGCGCGGCGGACGGGTGTTCGAGAAGGTCGGGGTGAACGTCTCGACCGTCTACGGAACCCTGGGCGCGGCGGCGCAAAAGGCGATGGCGGCGCGGGGCGTGCCGGGGATCGAGACGGATCCGCGGTTCTGGGCCAGCGGCATCAGCCTTGTCGCGCATATGCAGAACCCGCACGCGCCGGCGGTGCACATGAATACGCGGATGTTCTGGACGCCCGGCGCCTGGTGGTTCGGCGGCGGTTCCGATCTCAACCCCTGCATCGAATACGACGAGGACACGGCGCATTTCCACGCCACCCAGAAGACCCATCTCGATCCGCATGGCGACACGCTCTATCCCGAGTTCAAGGCCTGGGCGGACGAGTATTTCTTCATTCCCCACCGCAACCGCGCGCGCGGGGTGGGCGGCATCTTCATGGACGACCGCAACAGCGGCGACTGGGAGGCGGATTTCGCGCTGACCCGCGACATCGGCCGCGCCTTTCTCCCCGCCTATCTGCCGCTGGTGGACCGGCGCCGCGGAACGCCCTTCACCGAAGCCGACAAGACGACCCAGCTGGTGCATCGCGGCCTCTACGCCGAATACAACCTCGTCTATGATCGGGGCACCAAATTCGGGCTGGCCACCGGGCACGACGCAAATGCGGTGCTGATGAGCCTGCCGCCCATGGCGCAGTGGGTCTGACGGACCGCCATCTGATCTTGCCCCGCGCGGGGCAAGGTCGCCGACCGGTCAGAAAAGCCCCGCCTCCTTGGCCAGCAACGCGGCCTGGGTCCGGTTCGACGCCCCGATCTTACGATAAAGCGTCTTTACATGCAGCTTGACCGTGGGTTCGCGAATATCCAAATCGCGGGCGATTTCCTTGTTGGATTTGCCCTGCGTCAGCCCCTCGAGCACCTCGAGTTCGCGGCGTGACAGACGGTCTGCAAGCGGGTTGCCCACATGGCCATCGTCGCCGCGCAGGAAATCGAGCGGCGCATATTGCTCGCCCATCGCCATGAAACGTACCGCGTTGACCAGCGACTTCGCCGACAGCGTCTTGGGCAGAAACCCCGCGGCCCCCTCCTCCAGCACCTTTTCCGCGACCTCGCGGCTGGCCGTGCCGGAAATGATCGCCACCCGTTTCGCCCCTTCCAGCGCGCTCATCCGCGTCAGCCCTTCCAGCGCATTCATCCCCGGCATCGAGTAATCCAGCAGCACCAGGTCGAACCGCTCCCCGGCCTTCACGAGCTTTTCCGCCTCGGCATAGCTGGCCACGCTGACGGTCTCGAAATCGCCCTCGCCCCTTAGAAACACTTCGAGCGTGTCGCGCAGCAGATCGTGATCGTCGGCGATCAGCACGCGCAGAACGGACGAGGCGGGCGTCATGTGCCGCATGGTCTGGGAAGCGTTCAAAAATCCAGTCTCCTCGAACTGAGGCCGCGAATCGGCGGGCTGTGGCGTGGAATACTGCGCCCAAAACGCGGTGAAATTGTGAATAGGGCGGCATTGCGATGGGATCACGGCACAGATGGCCCGCGCCGTTTGCGAAACATTCGATATAAAAACCTGGGCCGCGCGGCAGTTTCTTAACCGGATTGGCCTAGACCCGCCCCATGAGCCCACCAGTCCTCCAAGGGCCCCGCGCCCCCCGCGTCCCTATCCCCCCGGATAGGCGGCCTCTCCCGATGCCCGCATTCCGACAAGGGCCCTCTACATGAGACACTGCCGCCTCCGCCTGAAAAGGATCCGCGCCATGACTTTTCTCCGAACGCTCCGCAGCGCCGCCGCCGCAATGCTCTTGCTGACCCTGCCGCTGGCCGCCGCCGATCTCGACACGCCCACCGGTCCGCCGCTGCTGACCGTCAGCGGCGCAATCGACCACACCAACGATGGGGTCACCGCCGTTTTCGATCTCGCCATGCTCGAAGCGATGGAGCGGCGCAGCTTCACCACCCGGACGATCTGGACGAATGGCGAACAGCACTTCACCGGCGTGTCGCTGCGCCATCTGATGGAGGCGGTCGGAGCCCGCGGCGGCCATCTGCGGGCCATCGCCATCAACGATTACGCAGTGGACATCCCGCGCGAGGATTGGGAGGCGGACGGCCCCATCGTCGCCTACCGCAACAATGGCGCGCCGATGTCCGTGCGGCACAAGGGCCCGCTCTGGATCGTCTACCCCTATGACAGCGATCCGGCGTACCGGTCCGAAAAGATCTACGCGCGCAGCATCTGGCAGCTTGCGCGTATCGCTGTGCGCGAATGACATCCGCAGCCGAGGGCCCGGCCAGCCATGCAGATCCCGCCCCGCTTTGCCCGCGCAAGACCCGGCCGCGCGACGGTTCCTCAAACCGCCGTTGCCGGGCTCGCACTGGTGCTCTGGGCCATGCTTGTGGTGTGGCTCGGCTGGCTTGTCCTGCGCGAGATCGACGCATTTTCGACCGCAAATTCCGACAACCTGCAATGGAGCCTTTCACAAGCCGATGTCGAGTTTCTGCAATTCCGGCTCGCGCTGAAAGACGCCGAAGATGCGCCCGATGCGTTGGACAATCTGCGCCTGCGCTTCGACATCTTCTACAGCCGCATGGCCACGATGAGCAGCGGCAAGCTGTTCCGGTCGCTGCACGATAGCCGGCAATATGCCGGGCCGCAGGAACGGGTGCAGGGCTTTCTTGACGAATCGGTGCCATTGATCGACGCCTCCGATGCGGCGCTACACGCCGCCCTGCCCCGGATCTCCGCGCGCGCCGAG
Organism: Salipiger pentaromativorans; assembly: GCF_024721115.1. GTDB lineage: Bacteria > Pseudomonadota > Alphaproteobacteria > Rhodobacterales > Rhodobacteraceae > Salipiger > Salipiger pentaromativorans. The sequence goes on from NZ_JAMDHK010000022.1 coordinate 62,788, forward strand.
AGCGTGGCCGCGGATGTGCGGGCCTTTTCCCTTGCCGCGCTCGCCGCCTTTGCCGAGGTCTCGGACGACCGGCGCGAGGGCATCACACGACTCATGATCTACATGGCGGTGGTGCTGATGGCGCTGTTCTTCGGGCTGACGCTGCTTGCGTTCACCCTGTTCCGCCTGTTCCGTCTGGCCCGCAAACGGGCGGACGAGATCCAGATCGCCGGGGCCCGGATGCAGACGATTGTCGAGACCTCGCCAAACGCCATCGTGGTCACCGACGAATCCGGCACCGTGCGGGTGTTCAACGCTGCTGCCGAGCGCCTCTTCGGTTACAGCCGAACCGAAGCCTGCGGCCGGATCGCCGCCGAATTCCTGATCGCACCGGGATACCGCCAGCCCGAACAAAACGATGTCTTCGCCTTCGCCGAGGAGCGCCGCCGGCCGCTGCCCGAGGAACGGCAGTTCGAGACCGTGCTGCAGACCAGAAGCGGGCGGTCGTTTCCCGCGGAACTCTCGGTCGACCGCGCCGAGGCGGAAGATCCGCTCTACGTCGCCTATATCCGCGACATTTCACGCTGGAAGGATGCCGAGGAAATGCTCACCGAAGCGCGCGACCGCGCGCTTGCGGGCGAACGGTCGAAATCGGAATTCCTCGCGGTGATGAGCCATGAGATGCGCACACCTCTCAACGGCCTGCTCGGAACCATGCAACTGATGCGCGACCACAGCCTCACCGAACGGCAGACAGAGCTGCTCGACCGCATGCAATCCTCGGGCAAACTGCTGCTCGACCTCGTCAACGATGTCCTCGATCTGGCCAAGTTCGAAGCCGGCAAGATGGAGGCAGTCTCGGCACCGTTTTCCCTGCCCCGGCTGCTCGACGGGGTCGTGGAAACCGCGCTGCCTCTGGCCGAGACCTATGGCAACGCGCTGAGCTGGCGTTGGGCCGGGCCAGCGGGCGCGGGGGTATTCGGCGACGCGCGGCGCTTGCGGCAGGTGCTGCTGAACCTGGTGGGGAACGCGCTGAAATTCACCCGCGACGGCGCGGTCGAGCTGGAGGTCGAATATCTCGACGCGGCACAAGGCGAGCTGGAAATCCGTGTGATCGACACTGGCATCGGCATCCGAGAGGCGGATCTGATCCGCATTTTCAACGATTTCGAGACACTCGATTCCTCCTATGCGCGCGAAACCGGCGGCACCGGCCTCGGGCTGGGCATCGCCCAGCGCTTCACCCGGCTGATGGGCGGATCCATCGGTGCGGAAAGCGAACCGGGCGAGGGCAGCCTGTTCTGGGTGCGCCTGCCTTTGCCCCCGGTTCCGGGCTTCCCGGAGCCAGCCTTCCCAGACAACGCCGCACCCGATGTCCGCCCTGCGCTCCGGCTTGACGTGCTGGTGGTGGAGGACAACGAGGTCAACCGTTTCATCCTGCGCGAGATGCTGGAAGCCGCAGGCCACACGGTCACGCTTGCCGAAAACGGCCGTGCGGGAGTGCGCCGCGCCGCCGAGCATCGGTTCGATGTGATCCTGATGGACATTTCCATGCCCGTCATGGACGGGACCTCGGCCACCAAACACATCCGTGGCGGGCACGGTGCCTCCGCCGCAACCCCGATCATCGCGCTGACCGCCCATGCCTTTCCGGAAGAGCGGGAACAGTTCTACCAGACGGGCATGACCGCCTGCCTCACCAAGCCGATCGACCGCGCCCTGCTGCTGCGCGGTCTGGAGGAGGCGGTCTCGGAATTGCCGGAGGCGCCCCCTCTGCCGCCCGCCCCGGCAGAGACCGCTTCCGAGCGCAGCACGTTGCTCGACGACCGTCTGCTCTCACACTTCCTCACCGATTTCCCCCGCGACAAGGTCGATCTGCTTGTGACGCGCTTCGTGGAGGAGACCGATAACGACATCGCGACCCTGTCAGGGTCCGATCCGGGAAACCCGGACCTGGCTGCGCTGGCGCATCGGTGCGCCGGCGCCAGCGGAACCTTCGGAGCCGAGGCACTGCGCCTGGCTCTGGTGCAGATCGAGGCGCGGATCAAGCGCGGCGCTCCCCCTGATCCCGCGCAGCTTCGAGCGCTCGAAGGGCTCTGGCAGCAAAGCCGCGCGGCCCTGCGCGCGCGTCTGGGCAGAACGCTGGCGGCCCCGCTCAGCCCGCAAGACGGCTGACGATGCTGGCGGCAGTCACCTGCCCCACGGGCGTGCCCCCCTCTGTCACCGTCAGAGCAGGGGTTGCCCGCAACCGCGCCATCAGATCGCGCACGGGCGTTTCCGCCGGAACCTCCGGCCCGCCACTGCCCGACGCCATCACGTCACGCGCTGTCAGCACCCCGAGCGGGTTCATATTGGCAACGAAATCGGCCACATAGGCGTTGACCGGAGCCGAAAAGATCTCGCGCGGGGTGCCGCATTGCACGATCCGGCCGCCCTCCATAATGGCAATGCGTCCGCCCAGCTTGAAGGCTTCGTCGAGATCGTGGCTGACAAAGATGATCGTGCGTCTGAGATCGCGCTGCAGATCCAGCAGCTCGTCCTGAAGCCGGGTCCGGATCAGCGGGTCGAGAGCCGAAAACGGCTCGTCCATCAGCAGGATCGGCGCCTCGGTGGCAAAGGCCCGCGCCAGCCCCACGCGTTGCTGCATGCCGCCCGAAAGTTCGCTCACCTTGCGGTCGCCCCAGTCGGCCAGCCCCACCAGCGTCAGTTGCCGCGCCACGACGCTGCGCCTCTGCTCGGCGGAGAGCCCCGCCAGTTCAAGCCCGAAGCCCACGTTTTCGGCCACGCTTCGCCAGGGCAGAAGGCCGAACTGCTGGAACACCATGGCAATGCGGCTCTGCCGCAGTCGGCGCAGCGCTTCGGGTTTGCAGCGGGTGACATCCACCATGCCGCTGCCGTCATGCACCTCGACCGCGCCCCGGATCACCGGGTTGAGCCCGTTCACCGCCCGCAAGAGCGTCGATTTTCCCGACCCCGACAGCCCCATCAGCACGACGATCTCGCCCTCGCGCACCTCCAGTGTCGCATCGTGAACGCCCAGAACCTGCCCCGTGCGGCTCTGAATCTCGGCCCGGGTCATGCCCGCGTCGGCCAGTGGCAAGGCAATCTCGGGCCGGTCGCCGAACATGATCGAGACATCGCGGAACCGGACGGCCAGGGTCACCCGCGGATCCTCAGCGCCCGGTCGAGCATGATCGCCACCACCACGATGATCAGACCGGATTCGAAGCCAAGCCCGGTGTCCACGCGGTTGAGCGCCCGCAGCACCGGCACCCCGAGCCCATCCGCACCGACCAGCGCGGCGATCACCACCATCGACAGCGACAGCATGATGGTCTGGTTGAGCCCAGCCATGATCTGCGGCGCGGCATAGGGCAGCTCCACCTTCCACAAGGTCTGGCGCGGTGTGGCGCCAAAGGCGGCGGCAGCCTCGGTCAGCGCCTCGGGTGTGGTCGAGATGCCCAGATGGGTCAGCCGGATCGGGGCCGGCAGCACAAAGATCACCGTGGCGATCAGCCCCGGCACCATGCCGATGCCGAAAAACACGATCGACGGGATCAGATAGACAAAGGTCGGCAGCGTCTGCATCAGGTCGAGCCCCGGGCGCAGTAGGCGATACAGCCGCGGGCGGTGCGCGGCGGCGATACCGATGGGCACACCGATCCCCATGCAGACGACACAGGCCGACAGCACCAGCGTGAGGCTTTCGGTCGTCTCCTCCCAATAGCCCTGGTTGAGAATGAACAGAAAGCCCGCCAACACGAAGACCGGCACCTTCCAGGTCCGGTGCAGCCTCCAGACAAGCGCCACGACAACGGCGATCACAGCCAGTTCCGGCGGCGTCTGGAGGGCCCAGAGAATCCCCTCGATCAGCCGCTCCATGGCCCAGGCCAGCGCATCGAACGCCCAGGTGGCATGGCGCTGAAGCCAGCCAAACAGCGCTTCTGCGGCATCTCCGACCGGGATCTTGTGCTCTGTCAGCCACTCCATCGCCCGAAACTGGCGGAGCCGCGCCCGGCGGTCAAGCGCCGATCCCGGCCGATCAGGCCACCCGAACCTCGCGCGCGCTCAGCGGTGGCGCGCCGGTGCCCGGACGCCCCAGATCGAATTCGGCGACAAGCTGCGCCAGATGTTGCGCCCGCTCCGCCAGATCACTCGAACTGTCGCGGCTCGCATCGGCCACGGCGGTGTTCTGCGCAGTGAGCTCGCTGAGGCGGCGCATCGCGGAGTTGACCCCCTGAAGCTCGCGGCTCTGGCTTTCGGCGGCGGTGCTGACACCGGACAAAACCTGATCGACGCGGCGGATCTGGTCGAGAATGGCCTCCAGAGAGTCGCCGGTTTCGCCGACCAGATCGACGCCGCCCTTCACCTCGCGGGCGCTCTCCTCGATCAGCGCCTTGATCTCGAGCGCCGCATCGGCAGACCGGCTGGCCAGGCTCTGCACCTCCATCGCCACCACGGCAAAGCCTTTGCCGCTTTCGCCGGCGCGCGCGGCCTCGACCCCGGCGTTCAGAGCCAGAAGATTGGTCTGAAAGGAGATATCCTCGATCACCGTGGTGATCTGGGCGATCTTGCCCGAGGATTCCGCGATCCGGTCCATCGCCGCCACCGCGCTACGCACCACCTGCCCCGACCGGTCGGCCCGGCCCTTGGCCTCATCCGCGAGCCCCTTGGCATCCTTCAGGGAGCCGCTGGTTTCCTGCAACGTCTCGGTCAGCCCCGCGACCGTATCCGCCGTGCGCGCGATGGTCTCGACCTGGGTGTTGGTCCGGTCGGCGAGATCGGAGGCCGAGACCCGCATGTCCCCCGACCGGTCCTGTAACTCGGCCACCGTCTCGACCAGCGTGAGCATCACATCGCGCAGCCGCGCGGTGGCGGTGTTGAAATCGGTGCGGATCGAATCGTATTCGGGCGCCAGCTCCTCATCGAACGCGCGGGTCAGGTCCGAATGGGCCAGCGCATTCAGACCTTCGGTGACCAGGTCGACCACCTGTTGATGCCGCGCATTCAGCCGCGCCTCGTCCTTCTGGCGCTTGTCGATGGCCGCTCGGGTCAATTGCTTGAACCGGTAGACGGAATTGGCCATGCGACCGATTTCGCCGCGCCCCTTGATATAAGGCACCCAGGCATCGAAACGACCCTCGATGAATTCATGCATCACCGCCGTCAGCTTGCGCAGGCGCCGGGTGACCAGCTCGGCCTGCGTGAAGGCGAACACCGCCACAAGCAGAACAACGATCGCCGCGATCACCGCACGCGACCACAGATCACGATGCGACTGCGTCGCCACACCGCCGGTATAGGTTTCCAGATCGGCCATCAGGCCGGCTTCGACCGCCCGCAGATCGTCGATCCAGGCGGTGGAGGCGGCAAACCAGTCGGGCGCTGTCAGGCCGTCCAGCGCCCCGCCATAGGGCAAACCGACAATCGCCGCGCGCATCGGCGCCACGGCCTGCGCCGCCGGGCGTGCGTTCAGCCGCTCGACGAATGCCGCGTCGCCCAGCACCTCGCCGGCGCGAGCGAGAAAGGCCCGCTGTCGCGCGCCAAGCTCGGTAAAGCGCTGGTGCACGGCATCGGGAAACCGTGTTGCGCCAAGCCCGGTTGCCCCCATCGCCCGTTCGAGCCCGGCGCTTTCCTTGGCCAGAGCGACCAGCTCGGACGCCTCCATCAGAAGCGCCGCGCGATCGGCATTCGCCCCCAGCCGGATCTGGCGCGATGCCGCCATCAACTGGTCGATGATCCCGGTATAGAACCCGGCCAGCTCCGGCACCGTCAGCCGCAGGGAATCGATTTCCGCGCGCCGCACCCGAAGCGCCTCAAGCCCGGCCTGCGCCTCGGCCATCCCCTTCGGTGCGATGGCAGAAATCTCCGGCGTCCCCGCACGCACCGTTGCCAGCACGGCATCGGTCGCCTGCCGCTGCCCGGCAAGCGCATCGCGAAACGTCTCGCCCTGCGATGCGGTGAACCCGGCGGAGTACCCGCGTTCCTTCTGCAATTCATGCACAAGATCCGAGACCCGGTCGGAGTCTTCGGCCACCCGCGAAACCATCGCCTCGCGCTGCGACAGTTCCGCCAGAGACGACAACTCGCTGCCCGCAAAATAGAGCGTCAGCGCCAGCAGCGGGGCGATTGCGCTCAGCATCATCAGACGCAAACTCATTTCAGACCTTCCCGTTCGAGATCTCGCACGGGAAAGACTTGACCCGCGTCTGATGAACGAGCGCTGAATCGTGTAATTTTATCCTTTAAAATGCGACCGATCCCGCCTGCCGGAGCGGCGGAACCGGTCCCGGGCCGGACTTATTGCAGCGCCGCCGTCACCGCAGCCATGGCGTCTCCGCCATCCTTTGCGGTCACCCCGTCGAGCCAGGCCCCCGCCACATCGGGATGAGCCGCGAGCCAGGCCGTGGCGGCCTCTTCCGGATCGGTCCCGTCATCCAGGATCGCGCCCATGATCTCGTTCTCCATGGCCAGGGAGAATTCCAGGTTTTCCAGCAGCTTGCCAACATTCGGACAAGCCTCGACATAGCCCGCCGACGTGTTCGTATAGACCGTCGCACCGCCCAGGTTCGGACCGAAATAATCGTCGCCACCGGTCAGGTAGGTCAGCGCGTAATTGGCATTCATCGGATGCGGTTCCCAGGCCAGAAAGACGATGGGCTCATCGCGGCTCACGGCGCGGCCGACCTGCGCCAGCATCCCCTGTTCCGAACTTTCCTTGACCTCGAAATCCTTCAACCCGAACGCATCCGCCTCGATCATGTCGATGATCAACCGGTTGCCGTCATTGCCCGGCTCGATACCATAGATGGTCTCGTCCAGCGCTTCCGCGTGGGCTGCAATATCGGCGAAATCCCGGATCCCCAGATCGGCACCCACCTTGTTGGTGGCCAGCGTGTATTTCGCCCCTTCGAGATTGGCGCGCACGGTGTCCACCGTGCCAGCCTCGCGATAGGGGGCAATATCGGCCTCCATCGTGGGCATCCAGTTGCCGAGAAAGACGTCGATGTCCTTCTTGGCCAGCGAGGTATAGGTCACCGGCACCGAGAGCACCTTGATGTCGGTGTCGTAGCCAAGCGCCTTCAGAACCACGGAGGTGGCAGCGGTGGTGGCGGTGATGTCGGTCCAGCCCACATCCGAAAACACGACGGTATCGCAATCGGCATAGGCGGCACCGGCCGAGAACAGCGCGGCCGCCGCGGCGAGGCGGAGGGTGGTCATGATCTCTCTCCCTGATTTTTCTGGTTCCTCGGCGCAAGTAAGCGCCCATTCTCCCGGCTTTGCAACCGGATGCGGCCCCGCGGCCTCTCGCCTGCGCCGGTTTGCTGTGCCAGACTCACGGCAAGCGCAGCAGAAGGAGGCGGATCATGGCAGAGCTGGAAACCCGTATCGCACAGGGGCGCGGCGACACGCCGGCGGATCTGGTGCTGAGGGGCGGTCGGGTGCTCGACCTGATGACCGGCGCGCTGCTGGAGGGGGACGTGGCGATCTGTGGCGACACCATCGTCGGTGTCTTGGACAGCTACGAAGGGCGCGAGGTCATCGACGTGTCCGGCCTGATCCTGGTGCCCGGCTTCATCGACACGCATCTGCATATCGAAAGCTCGCTGGTCACACCTTTCGAGTTCGACCGCTGCGTCACGCCCCGCGGCGTCACCACGGCGATCTGCGACCCGCACGAGATCGCCAATGTGATCGGCGCCGAGGGCATCCGCTATTTCCAGGCGGCCTCGACCCATACGCTGATGGACATCCGCGTGCAGCTCTCCTCCTGCGTGCCCTCAACGCATATGGAGACGGCGGGCGCCGAGCTGCTGGCAGAGGATCTGGCAGAGCTCATGGGCCACCCCTCGGGCATCGGGCTGGCGGAGTTCATGAACTACCCCGGCGTGATCTTTCGCGACCCCGAGGCGATGAAGAAGCTGCGGCTCTTCGAGGGCGGTCATATCGACGGCCATTGCCCGCTGCTTTCCGGCAAGGATCTGAACGCCTATATCTCGGCGGGCATCCGCACCGAACACGAGGCGACCAGCGCCGAGGAGGCGCTGGAGAAGCTGCGCAAGGGCATGCGAGTGCTGATCCGCGAGGGCTCGGTTTCCAAGGATCTGCACGCGCTGCAACCGCTTCTGAGCGAACGCACGGCGCCCTATATGTGCCTGTGCACCGACGACCGGAACCCGCTGGACATCGCCGAGCACGGGCATCTCGATTACATGATCCGCACGCTGATCGCTCTGGGCACGCCGGTGCTGGCCGCCTATCGCGCGGCGACGCTCTCGGCGGCGGAGGCCTTCGGGCTGAAGGATCGCGGCATGATCGCGCCGGGCAAGCGCGCCGATATCGTGGCGGTGGACTCGCTCGAGGGCTGCCACGCGCAGCTTGTGCTGGCGGGCGGGGTGCGGGCCGACGACGCGGCCTTTGCCAAGCGCGGCACGGTGGCGCCGGTGGGCCGGCACTCGGTCAAGGCGCCGCGCCTCAGCCCCGCGCAATTCCGCGCCACCGGCAACCGCGAAGAGACCGACGTGATCGGCATCCGCGAGGGGCAGATCCTCACCGACCACCTGCACGAGACCATCGCGATTGCCGACGGTGACAAGCACCCCGACCCGTCCCGCGATCTGGTGCGCATCGCGGTGTGCGAGCGGCACGGCAAGAACGGCAATGTCGCGACGGGCTTCGTGAAGGGCTTCGGGCTAAAGGCCGGCGCCATCGCCTCGACGGTCTGCCACGACCACCACAATATCGCCTGCGTGGGGGTCGATTACGCCGACATGGCGCTGGCGGCGAACCGGCTCTCGGAAATCGAGGGCGGCTTTGTCGTGGTGCGCGACGGCGCGGTGCTGGCCGAACTGGCGCTGCCGGTGGCGGGGCTGATGAGCCTTGCGCCCTTCGAGGAGGTCCGCGACCGGCTGACCGATCTGCGCGCGGCGGCGCGCGGGCTGGGCGTGACGCTGGAAGAGCCCTTCCTGCAACTGGCCTTCCTCGCCCTGCCGGTGATCCCGGCGCTGAAGATCACCGACCGTGGAATGGTGGATGTGGTGAAGTTCGAGATTATTCCGGGGTGAAGTGGGGGAAGTGCGGCTTTGCGGACAAAGCTGACGTTGGCGGTATGGTGCAACCAGAAATCATCAGGAGTAGCGAAATGGCACAATTGGATGAAGATGGGCTCAAAGAGAGAGAGACACTAATAGCGCGGCAGTACCAGGGCATCTATCCCGTCTACGAAGCGTTTTACATCCACTCGATAATCTATGCGGCCGAGCGCTCGGAGGCGGCGTTCCAGCGCTTTGATGAGGCTGTTGCCGCCTCCTGTTCGGCCGAATTGATCGTCGCCACTATTCAAGAGGCGTTGACCCACGCGGGCGCGCTATCCCGCTTCTTCTGGCCAATGAAGAAGCAAAACCAACTTGCAGTCGCGCGTGGTGATCGGCTGCGAGATGCCTTCGCGCTTGATGAAGCATCGGCAATGAAATGGCGCAAGTTGCGAAATGCGTTTGAGCATTTCGACGAGGACCTTGACCGCTTCCTTCTTGAGGATCGAGCCGGGTACTTCTTCCCAAGTCCGCTGGTAGACGACCAGGCGCTCGCCGACGAGGCCATCGGGCATATTTTCAGGCTGGTCGATCCAACGCATGGCATTTGCGTGCTCCTTGGCAAGAAATTTGAATTCCAGCCCATTAGGAGCGAAGTGCGGCGCATCCTGTCTCGCGCACGCGAAATGGACGAGCAAGGCAGTCGCCTCTGACAGGCGGCATTAACACGCGGCGTTGCTGTGAGAAATGTCAAGAACGGGCACGGAGCAGACCTGCGGCGGCGCGGCGTGCTGGACGTTCTGGTGAGTGGGCCTGCCCGGCAGAGACGGCCCAGAGCTGCCGTTCACCGGGTTGGTCATCGCTGCGGGGAAGCTTCCCTAAACCGGTCATTCATGACACCGTGCAGCGTAGTCGGGCAGACCGACGTCAGCAATTGGGACGAAGCGGACAGTCACCGCAGATTCTGCGCAATTTGATAGGCTTTGGTTTTCTCTTTCCTAAGATCCGAGTTGGCGACGTCTGTAGTATCCAGAACAAGATCGTCAAAGCTTCCCATTCCTCCGAAGAAGCCCAGAAACAGCTCCACAGAGTATCCGTCGGATTTCCGAGCAAGTTGAATAACTTTCTCGATACGAAGACACCAGAATCGCTCGTGATTTTCTACCAATAGGCGACGAATACGCTGCAAGCATTGCACAAACTCTTGGACGTCGGGGTGAAGGTTCGAAAGATCTTGTGCCATATACCTAAAACTCTGCCGTCTTCCCAATCTGACATCATGCGGATGGGCTGGAGAGGGCTCAAACCTAACCCTCCCGCCAGCCTCCCCCCCCAAACTACCCCTCACAACCTCCCCAACAACCCCACCGTCGGCCAGCCATCCGCCGGCAGGCCCAGCCTGGCCTGCATGTCCCGCACCGCCGCCCGCGTGCCCGCGCCCAGGATGCCGTCGATGCCGCCCACGTCGTAGCCCTTTGCCGCAAGCGCCTGTTGCAGCGCCTTCATCTGCGCGCCCGAAAGCCCCGGATCGGGCGTGCCTGCGTCATAGACCGGAGCGCCCTCCAGACGGGTGGCGAAATAGGCCGCCGTCGTCACGTAGACAAAGCTCTGGTTCCACTCGAAATAGACCCGGAAATTCGGATAGGCGATGAAGGCCGGGCCGCCGCGCCCCTGCGGCAGCAGGATCGAGGCGGGCAGCCGTGCGTCGTCGAGCCGGCCCTCGCGCGCCCGCACCCCCAGACGCTCCCAGTCTGCCACGCTCAGCTCGGTCTCGAGCCCGGTCTGCGACCAGTCCATCTCGGCGGGCAGCACCACCTCCTGCAGCCAGGGCTCTCCCGGACGCCAGCCCAGCGAGGACAGCATCTTCGCGCCCGACATCAGCGCATCCGGCGCCGAGGTCTTGAGCAGCACATGGCCGTCGCCATCGCCGTCCATGCCGTTTTCCAGAATGTCGCGCGGCAGCATCTGCACCATGCCGATCTCGCCCGCCCAGGCGCCGGTGGTGGTCGCCGGATCGAAATCGCCGTGCCCGTAAAGCTCCAGCGCGGCAAAGACCTGCGGGCGAAAGATCTGCGGACGGCGGCAATCATGCGCCAATGTCACCAGCGCGTTCAGCGTGTTGAAATCGCCCTGGAAGGCGCCGTAATCCGTCTCGAAAGCCCAGAAGGCCAACAATACCCCGCGCGAGATGCCGTAGTCGCGCTCGATCCGGTCGAACACCGTGTCCCAGCGCCCGGCCAGTTCGCGCCCCTTGTCCAGCCGGTACTGGCTGATCAGCTTGCGCGAGAAGGCAACAAACGGGGTCTGGAAGATGCCCTGCGCCCGATCCGCCTTGAGCACCCGGTCGTCCTGCCGCACGCCGGCAAGGAACCGGGCCACTTGCGCCGGGTCGTGGCCCTGCGCGATGGCCTCCTCTCGCAAACCGTCGACAAAGCCCGCAAAGCTGCCGCCGCAGGGCACATCCTGCGCCAGCGCAGCCCCCGGAAGGGACAGGGCAATCAACAGGGGAAGAGCACGCATCGAAACCTCGCCGCTAAGTTTGCGGCACAGTAGCAGCCCGCAAAAAACGCGCAAGAAGCGGCTTTCTGCTCATGTTTGTGGAAGGTCTGAAAAACCTCGCGCTCTGAGGGGTTTGGTATAGACTTTGCGGGACGAAGAAGGAAGCCCCATCATGCCCAAGCAGCCCGC
>NZ_JAMDHK010000023.1 GCF_024721115.1 Salipiger pentaromativorans
ACCATCATGAGGCGCTCAATGCGACCTCGGAGAGAACCATGCCCCCGGACGGACACAACCCCACGCTTGACGAGGCCGCAATCAGAGAACAGCTCGAGATCCGGCCGCTGAACGTGTGGTCGAGGCAGGCCTGGTTGCAGGCGATGCAGGGCGCGATCAGATCGGGCCGGCCGCGCGCGGCCTTGGCCACGAATTCCGGATCCGCCAGGAAGGGCCGCGCGAGGCTCACCATATCGGCGCAGCCGTCGGCCAGCACCTGTTCGGCCAGCGCGGGCGTGTTGATCCGGTTCGAGGTGATCAGCGGGATGCCCACCTTGCCCATCAGTTTGCGCGTCACCCAGGCAAAGGCCGCGCGCGGCACCGAGGTGGCGATGGTCGGCACCCGGGCCTCGTGCCAGCCGATGCCGGTGTTGAACAGCGTGGCCCCCGCCGCCTCGATTGCCCGCGCCAGCTGCAACACCTCGTCGAAGCTGGAACCGTCTGGCACGAGGTCGATCAGCGACAGGCGGAAAATCACGATAAAATCGTCACCGACCGCGGCGCGCACGCGCTTCATCACCTCGACAGGCAGGCGCATCCGGTTCTCATAACTGCCGCCCCAGCGATCCTCGCGCCGGTTGGTGTGGGTGACGAGGAACTGGTTCAGGAAATACCCCTCGGAGCCCATCACCTCGACCCCGTCATAGCCCGCCTCGCGGGCGCGGGCCGCCGCCGTCGCGATGTCGGAGATCTGTTTCTCGATCCCCGTCTCATCGAGCGCGATGGGGCGGAACGGCGAAATCGGCGATTTGATCGCCGAGGGCGCGACGCAATCGGCCCCATAGGCATAGCGCCCGGCATGCAGGATCTGCATCGCGATCCTGCCGCCCGCGTCGTGAACCCGGTCGGTGACGATCCGATGATGCACGATGTCTTCGGGGGTGAAGAGCCCCGACGCCTCGGGAAACACTCCGCCTTCGGGGTTGGGCGCCATCCCGCCCGTGACGATCAGCCCCGCGCCGCCCCGTGCACGCGCCTCGTAAAAGGCTGCCACCCGGTTCCAATCGCCACGCTCTTCCAGATTGGTGTGCATCGAGCCCATCAGGACACGGTTCCGCAGCGTGACGAATCCCAGATCGAGCGGGCGCAGAAGATTCGGATAATGTGACATGAGGGTCCCCCTGAATCGGCACCGTTTCATCCGCCCGGCCCGCTGTCATCCGCAACGCTGCGTCAGACCGCCGCAGTCAGCGCGCAAAAACTGTGACCCGCTCGACACAACCCATCCGAGAGCCGTCCTTCGATCGGCAACTTTCCGCTAGAAGAGTCGCCAAGGTGACACTTTTTACAGGCCGGGTCGGTAGGTTGCCTTCAGGTCACCGAACCGGGGCTGCCTCCCAAGGGCACGTACTCGCTTTCCGGAACGGGACTTGCGCAACGCGTAGTTGTTTATCTGGTGGATTGCCCGGGGCTTTGACCATGTCTTGGTCAACGGGCACTCGTGTGCGTATGCGCGTGCGCGGGTTTTTGTTGTGTTCGGGGCATTTCACCCCTTCTGTATGGGTAGTATGGTGCGCACGACGGGCAGCGGTTTTCGCTGCCCGTCGGGAGCGCCCGAGCCCGTGAGGATGGTGAAATGTCAGGATTATTTATCCTTGAGGCTGCGCCCCAGCGCGTGACCAGCCGACAGACGATCTGCGCCAGCTATCCCCTTCCCTTCCGTCCCGTGCCGGTCCCGCGAGGCCCGGCATGAAAAACAGCGCCGCCTATCCGCATCTGATGCAGGCCGGCTTGCTGCACGGCCTGCCGGACGAGCAGAAGAGGGCGTTTCTGGATTCCTGCATCCAAAAATACTGCAACGAGCGCATCACGCTTCTAACGCAAAGCGAACCGACCCAAGGCTGCTACCTGATCGCCCGCGGCCGGGTTGAAATCAGCTATCTCGATGAAGACGGCAATGTCAGCATCCTGCATGTGGCCGGCACCGGCGAAGTCATCGGCGAGGTGGAGGCGATCTCGGAAACGCCCTGCGCCGCGAGCTGCTTCTCTCTCCCCGACACGACCGTGCTCTACTGCCCTGCCGCCGTGCTGCTCGATTACGCCAAGAACCCGGCGGTCATCCGCAATTTCGCGGCCATCCTGCACGACCGGCTGATGCGCGACAATCACCGGCGCGCGGTCGAGCAGTTCCACACCGTGGACAAGCGGCTGTTCTCCTATCTGTGCCAGTTCAGCACACCGGACGATCCCGAGATCCGGTTCAGCCAGGCCCATCTCGCCACGCTCATGGGCTGCTCGCGGCAGAAGGTGAACCGCATGCTCAAGGTGCTGCGAGACGACGGGATGATCGACCTCAGGCGCGGCCGGATCGTGATCCTCGACCGCGCCAAGGTGGAAGGCAAAGCCGCGCTGCGCGACTGAGCCGCTATTCCGCGGCGTCGCGCCGCGGCAGCACCCAGCCCGGGCGCGGGAAATGGCAGGTATAGCCGTTGGGATGCCGCTCGAGGTAATCCTGATGTTCGGGTTCGGCCTCCCAGAAATCGCCCACCGGGTCGACCTCGGTCACCACCTTGCCGGGCCAGAGCCCGCTGGCATCCACATCGGCAATGGTGTCCAGCGCGACCTGTTTCTGCGCCTCGCCCACATAGTAGATAGCCGAGCGATAGCTCATCCCCAGATCGTTGCCCTGCCGGTTGGGCGTGGTCGGGTCGTGGATCTGGAAGAAGAACTCCAGCAGTTGCCGGTAGCTGATCTTTGCGGGATCGAAGACGATCTCGATCCCCTCCGCGTGGGTGCCGTGATTGCGATAGGTCGCATGCGCCACATCGCCACCGGTGTACCCCACCCGCGTCGCCTCCACCCCCGGCAGCTTGCGGATCAGATCCTGCATGCCCCAGAAACAGCCTCCGGCCAGGACAGCGCGTTCGCTCATGCCACATCCTCCACTTGATCCAGATAGGCGCCGTAGCCCTCCGCCTCCATATCGTCGCGATGGACGAAACGCAGCGACGCCGAGTTGATGCAATAACGCAGACCGCCCCGGTCCATCGGCCCGTCCGGGAACACATGCCCCAGATGCGAATCGCCATGGGTCGAGCGCACCTCGGTGCGGACCATGCCATAGGTGGTGTCGCGCAGCTCCTGGATATGGGCGGGCTCCAGCGGCTTCACAAAGCTCGGCCAGCCGCAGCCGCTCTCGTATTTGTCCGAAGAGGCGAAAAGCGGCTCGCCCGAGACCACATCCACATAGATCCCCGGCTCCTTGTTGCCCAGATAGGCGCCCGAGCCGGGGCGCTCGGTGCCGTTTTCCTGCGTGACACGATACTGCTCGGGATCGAGCGCCGCGATCACGTCCGGGTTGCGTTCATATCTCGCCATGTCTCTCTCCTGTCGCGTCCTGCTCATTAGATGGGGCCCGGCGCAAAAAAGCAAAGCCCTCTGACATGCGCCTCACAAGCGCTTGTGCGCTCTTGCGGCGCTCTTGGTCCACCCCCACCTCTTGGGCAGAAGAGGTCCCTCTTCGATGGCACGACCAAGACCCTCGTGGGGCGCTCCGCCACCTCCGGCGGGCGCCCCGTTCCTCCCAGGCGCAAATCCTCCGCACCCTCAGGGCAGCCGCGCGACCGCCCAGCGCGCCGCATCGCGCACCGCGCTGTCGGGATCGTCGCAAAGCGCCTGCACCGCCGGCCGCAGCGCCGGATCCCCGGAATTGCCGATCGCATAACAAACGTTCCGGACAAACCGGTCGCGACCGATCCGCTTGATGGGCGAGCCCGAGAACAGCGCCCGGAACGCCGCATCGTCGAGCGCAGCAAGCGACGCCAGAGACGGCGCCAGAAGCTCGGGGCGGGCATGGTACTTCACCTCCCGCGCCGCCTGCGCGAACTTGTTCCACGGACAGGCCGCCAGACAATCGTCGCACCCGTAGATCCGGTTGCCCAGCAGCGGCCGCAAGGCCTCGTCCACCGGCCCCTTATGCTCGATGGTCAGATAGGAAATGCAGCGCCGCGCATCGAGCCGGTAAGGCGCGGGAAAGGCATCGGTCGGACAGGCGTCGAGACAGGCCCGGCACGAACCGCAATGGTCCCGCTCCGCCCCGTCGGGCGCCAGCTCCAGCGTGGTAAAGATCGCCCCCAGAAAGAACCACGAGCCCAGTTCGCGGCTCACCAGATTGGTATGCTTGCCCTGCCAGCCCAGCCCCGCCGCCTGCCCCAACGGTTTTTCCATCACCGGGCCCGTGTCGACGAAAACCTTGATTTCCGGCGGCTCCGCCATCGAGAGCGGCCCCCGGTCGAGGCCCTTCCCCGCACCCCGCTCCGCCTCCGCCAGCAGCCAGCGCCCCAGCCGCTTGAGCTTTTTCTTCACCACATCGTGGTAGTCGCGGTTCTGCGCATAGACCGAAATCGCCGCCCGGTCGCGCTGCTCGAGCACCGCCATCGGATCATGCGCCGGCCCGTAATTTTCCGCCAGCATGATCACCGACCGCGCTTCGGGCCAGAGCGCCGCCGGATCGCCGCGCCAGCCGGTCCGCTCGGCCATCCAGCTCATCTGCCCGTGATGGCCCGCCTCCAGGAACGCCGCGAGCCGTTCTGCCGCATGCGGCACGTCGCCCGGACGGCAGACCCGGCAGGCCGCAAACCCGACCTCCGCCGCCTGTGCCGCCAGCCGGGTCTTCAAGGACACGCCCCTGCCCCTTCTTCTCTTTGCAAAATACGCAAAATCCCGCCCTCGGGGCCCGCGCCTCGGTCCGCCGCTTCAGAAATCCAGATCGGCATAATGCGGCGGCGGCGGAAAGCCCGGCACCTGATCGGCCAGGATGCTGCGGAAGGCCGGACGCGACTTGATCTTCGCATACCAGTCCTTGACCACATCCGAACGGTTCCAGTCCACATCCGAGATATAATCGAGCGCCGAGAGATGCGCCGCGGCGGCGAAATCCGCCAGCGTCATCACGTCGCCCGCGAGCCAGCGGCGGTGGTCCAGCAGCCAGGCCATGTAATCGAGGTGATATTTGATCGCCTTGGCCCCGGCCTTCACATTGCCGCTGTCCGGAAAGCCCATCTTCATGATCTTCTTGTTCACCCGCTCGTAAAGCAGCTTCGAAGTGACCTCGTGGTGGAACTTGTCGTCGAACCAGCTCACCAGCCGCCGCACCTCATAGCGCGCATCGGCCGAGCGCGGCATCAGCGGCGGCTCGGGGTATTTCTCCTCGATCCATTCACAGATCGCGCTGCTTTCGGCCATGGTCTTGCCGTCGATCTTCAGCACCGGCACCTTGGCCGCCGGGTTGCGGCGCAGGAAATCTGCATCCTTCTCCCAGTAGCGCTCCTCGGCCAGCTCGCACTCGATCTTCTTCTCGGCGAGGCTGAGCCGCACCTTGCGGCAAAAGGGCGAGAGCGGCACGTGATAGAGCTTGGCCATGACGGTAATGCTATCCGGAAACAGAGAGAAATCCGAGAGACTCTTTGCATCCAATCGGTACCGGATTCAACTGCGCTTGGCCCGGCGCGCAGCACATCGCCGATATGCGGGGCGTCTAAAGCACCTCGATCACATCCTTGTCGATGGCCAGCATATAGCCGCGCCGGGCGATATTCTTGACCAGAAGCTCGCTCACCATCTGGTTGCCGAGCCCGTCGCGCAGCCGCTTGATCCGGGTGGCGCCCGCCGCCTCCTCGCAATCCGAGGCGTCGCGCCCCGAGATCACCGCCTCGATCTCGGCGCCCGAAAGCATCTCGTCGTCCATGCGCGCCTCGGCCAGCACCGCCAGCGTCTCGATCATCGCCTCGGTGAGCTTGAACCCCATGGTATTGAGGTAAACCGTGTTCTCCTCGCGCGAGATGATCAGCGAACTCACCTGAATGCCCGACCGCTCGATCTGCGCCATGCGGCGGTTCATCACCACCAGCATCACCAGAAACACCAGCGCCGCAACCAGCAGCGCCGTGGCAAAGACCAGCAGCACGAAGATCACCATCCGATAGCTCGCCAGCGTGTCGGAAAAGGCGGTGCCCGACTGCGCGAGGATCTCCAGCAGCTTGACCTCGGCCTGACCGGTCAGGTCGTCGTTCTCGATGAACAGCCGCTCCACCCGCGCGTTGAAGGCGTTTCCGTCGGGCAGCGCCAGCATGAGCACGGCGCCCGCCGCCACCAGCAGCGCAACGATGGCACCGATGCCGACCGCCACCAGCCGTGTGCCGGCGCGACGGGCGTCAGTAGCGGAGGTAATACTCACCTGCATTCGCCTTCTTCTTGTCTCCGGGCGCTTTCTCGGACAGCCCCACCACATTGAGCAGGGTCCAGCCACCGCTGGCAAGCCGTCCGCGCAGCGCATCGGCGGCGTCCCCCTTCGACGGGCAGCCCCCCGCCGACAGCAGGGCGATGCCGTAGTGAAGGCGCAGCGGACTGTCCTGCTTGGCCTTGTATTCCACATAGCATTCGGCCTGCGCCGCGGCGGGCAGGGCGAGGGCGATCAAGAGCGGGGCGAGGATGCGTTTCATGGCCGCAAACCTGCGCGGTGCGGGGCGGCAATTCAATAGCAGAGCCCCGAAAGCCGGGCGGTTATCCGATAACAGGCGGGCGATATTGCCCGATTTCAGGGGCCGGGGCGAGGGTCGGATCAGGGCGCCGGCCAGAACGGCGGCGCCGGCACTCCAGACAGAGACAAGAAAGGACCGCTCATGTCACGCAAGTTCATCGCCGCCGTTCTGGCCGCCTCGTTCACCGTCACGACCTTTGCCGCCGCTCCGGCGCGCGCCGACAATCAGGATGTCGCGCGGGTGATCGGCACCGCCGCCACGCTGTTCATCATCGGCAGCGCCATCGCCAACGCGCAGACCGACGACAACCGCCTGCGCGTGCAGGTGCACGACCCGCGCAACAACAAGCGCTACGATCAGCGCCAGGATCTGCCGCGGGTCATCGGGCGCGTCCACCAGCCGCCCAAGGCCCGGGTCCGGCATCAGCCGGTCCTGCCGCGAAGCTGCCTGCTCGAAGTGAAGGGCGGCGGGGCGCGCTATGTCATGGGCAAGAGCTGTCTGAAACAGAACGGCTGGGGAACCGATTCGCTTCCGCGCCGCTGCCGGATCGAAGTCCGCAACCACGGCAAGACCCAGACCGCCTATACCGCAGGCTGCCTGCGCGAGTCGGGGTTCCGGCTCGATGGCACCGGCAGCCGCTTTCAGCAGCGCGACGACCGTGGCGGCTGGAGCAGCCGCACGCCCCGCTACTGACACTCCACAGGCCGAAAGGGTGGCGGTCTGTCCCGTCCGCCCCCTTTCGCGGCGCGCGCGGGACCCCGAGGCAGACCCCGTGCGCGCCAGTTTTCCCCGCCCCCCCGAGCGGCAGCCAGCGCCGCGCTCTCCCCGAAACAGGAAAGAGCGGGCCCAAGGGCCCGCTCTTTCGCATTTCTGTCTGGGTCTGGCTTATTCGCCCGGTGTGCCCTGCCCCGAGAGCCCGCCCGAGATTTCCTCGGTCGAATCGTCCGACAGCGGCACCGGCAGCACCAGGTTCAGGATGATGGCGATCAGCGCGGCGGGCAGGATGCCCGAGGCGCCGAGGATACGCAGCGTGTCCGGCAGATGCTGGAGCGCGTTGGGCGCACCCGGCGCCACGTTCAGCACCTCGAGCTGGAGGCCAAGGCCCACCGACAGAGCCACGGCAAAGATCACCATGTTGCGCTTGTCCCATTTCACGTCCGACAGCATCGACATGCCCGAGGCCACGACCATGCCGAACATCACGATCACGCCACCGCCCAGCACCTCGATGGGCACGGTGCGGATCACGCCGCCGACCTTGGGCACCAGCCCGCAGACGATCAGGAAGATCGCGCCGATGGTCACCACATGGCGGCTCATGACGCCGGTCATGGCAATGAGGCCGACATTCTGGCTGAACGAGGTGTTGGGGAAGGCGCCGAAAAGGCCCGCCACGGCAGAGCCGATCCCGTCCGCATAGGTCGCGCCGGCGATTTCCTTGTCGGTCGCCTCGCGACCCGCGCCGCCCTTGGTGATGCCCGACACGTCGCCCACGGTTTCCACCGCCGAGACGAAGGCCATCAGGCAGAAGCCGACGACCGCCGCGATGGACACCTCGAACCCGTATTTGAAAGGCACCGGCAGGGCGAAGGCGGCAGAGCGCTGCCAGCTCCCCACGATGGCATCGACCGACAGCAGGCCGATGGCCAGCGAATAGATATAGCCCACTATGATGCCCACCAGCACCGCCGAGATCGACAGCAGCCCGCGGGTGAAGAACTTGATGCCCAGCGTGACGAAGACCACCACCAGCGCGGTCGACCAGCTCGCCCAGCCGCCGTAGGACGGGTTGCCGCTTGCCTTGGCGGGCACGCCGCCGGCGGCGTATTCGATGCCCACCTTGACCAGCGCCAGACCGATCATCGTCACCACGAGGCCGGTCACCAGCGGCGGCAGCGCAAAGCGGATCTTGCCGATGATGGTGCCCAGCGAGGCGTGGAAGATGCCGCCGATCAGCACGCCGGTGAAGAGCGCCGCCAGCGCATCGACACCCTTGCCCGCCACCAGCGGGATCATGATCGGCAGGAAGGCAAAGGAGGTGCCCTGCACGATGGGCAGCCGCGCGCCCACCGGACCCAAGCCGATGGTCTGGATCAGCGTGGCAAGGCCCGCGAACAGCATCGACATCTGAATGAGATAGAGCAGCTCGGGGAAATCCGGGCTGTTCGAGCCAAAGCCGAAACCCGCCGCGCCCGCCACGATGATCGCGGGCGTCACGTTCGAGACGAACATCGCCAGAACGTGCTGGATGCCCAGCGGAATCGCCTTGGCGATGGGCGGCGTGTAATTGGGGTCGGCCAGTTGCTCGGGCGTGCCAAGCGCGGCTTTGTCGGTCATGGTTGTGTCTCCCTGTCCATGGAGTGTTCCGCCGCCTCTTGCCGGGCCTTTGCGGGAGGGGGTGACCCTATTCCGGGCCGGTTATGAGCAAGGGCTCCTCCAGCCAGTGCTCTTCGAGATTCGCCGTGCCGCCGATCCGGTCGACCACGGCGAAAAGTCCGGGAGCATGAAGCGGCGTCAGAACCCCGTGCCACGTTCCCCTGTGGAAATTGATAGCCTGCCCCGGTGCTGCCACGAAAGCGTGAAGCGCTCCGGGAGGGGCATCAAGGGCCTCTCCGGGTTCGGCAGTGATTACCAACCATGCATTTTGATGCATGGGAACGAAGGCCTGGCTGCCTTCGGGGTGCCGTTCGACCATCTCGAGCCGATAAGGCAGCGTCCGGGGCTCGGCATTGAAGAGGCTGATCCCGGCGCGCCCGCCCGGCCCGAAATCGAGCCGGGCGCGGTCGTGATACCGGCCGCAAAGCCCCTGATTGATGATCTTGTCCGGGCTGCCTGCGATCTCCAGCACCTCGCCGAAGGGGGCAAAACGCTCCGCTGTCAGCGGGACCGCCGCGATTTGCCTCATCACAGCGCCAGCTTCGGATGCCGGTTCACATCCTTATAGAGCAGATAGCGGAACGTCTCGTCGCCGGTCGCGACGCAGGCCTGCGGGCAGAAGGCGCGCAGCCACATGAAATCGCCGGGGCCGACCTCGACCCAGTCCTTGTTCAGCAGGTAGCGTGCGGTGCCCGACAGCACGTAAAGCCCGTGTTCCATCACATGGGTTTCCGCAAAGGGAATGCGGCCCGCGCTTTCGATGCTGACGATGTTCACATGCATGTCGTGGCGCAGGTCGAACGGATCGGTGAAGCGCTGCGTCGACCAGACGCCGTCGCAATCGGGCATCGGGGTGCGGTTCACCTCGGATTCGTGTTTCACGAATGCCTCGGGCGGCAGCATGCCCGGTACCGGCGTCCAGCGCTTGCGGATCCAGTGGAACCCCGAGGGCACGTCGCCGGTGTTCCAGATCGACCAGACCGCCGAGGGCGGGATATAGGCGTAGCTGCCCGCCCGCAGATCGTACCAGTCGCGCCCGAGCGTCAGGCGCATCTCGCCGTGGGTGACAAAGATTACGCCTTGCGCGTCGTGATCGGGCTCGGGCTCATTGGTGCCGCCGCCGGACGAAAGCTCGACGGCATATTGCGCGAACGTCTCGGCGAAGCCGGTCATCGGGCGGGCGAGAATCCAGACCCGGTGCCCGGTCCAGCCGGGCAGGAAGCTGGTGACGATGTCGCGCATGACATTCGCCGGAATGACGGCATAGGCCTCGGTGAAGATCGCGGTGCCTTCCGGGTCGCACTCCTGCCCCGGCAGCCCGCCGGGCGGAAAGGCATAGGTCGCGATGGGATCGTGTTTCAAAGCAAGCTCTCCAGCCGCAATCGCGCGATCCGTTCGACCTGCCGGCAGGCTTCTCTGAACTCGGTTTCGGAATCGTTCCCGAGGCGGCGTTCGAAGGCCGCGAGGATGCCAGGCTTGTCGTGATCGCGCACGGCAATGATGAAGGGAAATCCGTGCTTGTCCATATACGCGTTGTTGAGCTCCGTAAAGCGGCTGCGTTCGGCATCGGTCAGCGCGTCGAGCCCGGCGCTGGCCTGTTCAGACGTGCTGTCCTCGGTCAGCTGCTTCGCCGCCGCGAGCTTGCCCGCGAGATCCGGGTGGGCTTTGAGCACGCCCATGCGTTCGTCATGCGAGGCGCTGCGCAGCACCCGCGCCAGCGCATTGGCAAGCCCCGCCGGGCGGTCATGCGCGGGACCGAGTTCCAGACCCCAGGCCCGGTCGGCCACCCAGGGCGAATGCTCGACGATCTCGCCGAAGGCCGCGACAAAGCTTTCCCGGTCCATCTGCGAGGGGCGAGGCCCCGGCGCGGCGGCCGGGGCGGGATGCACGGCCGCCCAATGGTCTGCGATCTCGATCCGGCGCGGCGTCCAGACCCCCTCGAACCCGGCGATATAGTCGAGAAAGCGCTTCAGCCCGGCGATCTTGCCGGGCCGCCCGATCAGCCGGTTGTGCAGCCCCACGGACATCATCGCCGCCTTGCCCTCTGCCCCTTCGGCATAGAGCGTATCGAAACTGTCCTTCAGATAGGTGAAGAACTGCTCGCCCTCGATCCAGCCGGGGCTGACCGAGAAGCGCATGTCGTTGGCCTCCAGCGTATAGGGGATGATGAGCTGCTGGTGCCCGTCCAGCTCCAGCCAATAGGGCAGATCGTCGTCATAGGTGTCGGAGACATAGGCGAATTGCCCGGTCTCGGCGGCCAGCCGCACGGTGTTGTCCGAGCAGCGCCCGGTGTACCAGCCACGCGGCGTCTCGCCCACCACTTCCGTGTGCAGGCGGATCGCCTCGGCGATGGCGGCGCGCTCCTCCGCCTCGGGCATGTCCTTGTGCTCGACCCATTTGAGCCCGTGGCTGGCGATCTCCCAGCCCGCGTCCTTCATCGCCTCGACCTGCTCGGGATTGCGCGCGAGCGCG
Source organism: Salipiger pentaromativorans (assembly GCF_024721115.1). Lineage (GTDB taxonomy): Bacteria > Pseudomonadota > Alphaproteobacteria > Rhodobacterales > Rhodobacteraceae > Salipiger > Salipiger pentaromativorans. The sequence continues at coordinate 11,367 of NZ_JAMDHK010000023.1, forward strand.
GTGGCGACGCCGTAGATCGTCAGCGGCACATCGCGCCCGGTGAAGAGCCGGTGCAGCCGCCAGAACCCGGCGCGGGCGCCGTATTCATAAATCGATTCCATGTTCCAGTGCCGCTGGCCGGGCCATTGCGCGGCGCCGGGAATATCCGACAGGAACGCCTCGGAGGCGGCATCGCCATGCAGAATGTTGTTCTCGCCGCCCTCTTCGTAGTTCAGCACGAACTGCACCGCGATCCTGGCGCCGCCGGGCCATTGCGCATCCGGGCGGTCCGCCCCGTATCCGATCATGTTGCGGGGATAACGCTGCATGGGGCCGCTCCTGCCTTGGGTCGTTGTCATCTTCGGATAATCGCGCTCTAGTCGGGACGGAACCGCAAAGGGGCCTGTCCGGGGCGCGGATATGCCTCTTGTATGAGCATTGCCGAAAAAAGGAGCAAGGGAAATGGCCGACGGGTATCTGACCACCCATGTGCTCGACACCGCGCGGGGCCTGCCCGCCGAGGGCGTGAAAATCGCGCTCTACAAGGTGTCGGGCAATTCGCACCGCAAGATCGCCGAGACGGTGACCAACGACGACGGCCGCACCGACAACCCGATCCTGCCCGCCGACAAATTCGAACCCGGCACCTACGAGCTGGTGTTCTTCGCCGGCGATTACCTGCGCGCCACCGGCCAAAGCGGCGCGGAGCCGCTGTTTCTCGACCAGATCCCGCTGCGCTTCGGCATGTCCGACCCGGATGCGCATTACCACGTGCCGCTGCTGCTCTCGCCCTACAGCTACGCCACCTATCGCGGTAGCTGATCCGCGCCAGCCCGGCGCCGGATTTGTGGCAAAGGCAGGATGCCTCCGGCGGGAGTATTGTCCGGAAAGATGAAAGGGCGGGGGCTGTCTTTCATCTTTCCGCGAAATACTCCGGGGGAAAGCGCGCCCCGGCGCGCGAGGGGGCAGCGCCCCCCATGCGCCATATGGACAGGCGGCGCCACAGCCACTACATGCACGCAATGGCCAAACCGAAGACAGATCCGAATTACAAGGTGATCGCCGAGAACCGGCGCGCGCGCTTCGATTACGCGATCGAGGACGATCTCGAATGCGGAATCGTGCTGACCGGGTCCGAGGTGAAATCGCTGCGCGAGACCTCCGCCAATATCGCCGAATGTTATGCGACGGTGGAGAACGGCGAGCTCTGGCTGGTCAACAGCTATATCGCCCCCTACGAGCGCGCCATGTTCGGCCATGAGGAGCGCCGCCGCCGCAAGCTGCTGGTCTCGCGCAAGGAGCTGGCCCGGCTCTGGAACGACACCCAGCGCAAGGGCATGACCATCGTGCCGCTGGTGCTCTACTTCAATCACAAGGGCGTCGCGAAGCTCAAGGTCGGCATCGCCAAGGGCAAGAAGACCGTCGACAAGCGCGAAACCGAGGCGAAGCGCGACTGGAACCGCCAGAAGCAGCGGCTTCTGAAGGAACGCAGCTGACGCGCGGCGCGGCGCCACACGCCCTTGTCACGCAAGGCCATGACGACTAGAGACGGGCGGACACTGACTGCCCGGGAAATGCCTCATGTCCCACGACGATCCCAAGACGCTGGTCTCGACCGAATGGCTGGCAAAGCATCTCAAGGATCCCGATCTGCGGATTCTCGACGCCAGCCTGTTCCTGCCCGGCTCCGACCGCAACGCAAAGGCGGAATACGAGGCGGCACATATTCCCGGCGCGCGGTTCTTCGACATCGACGATGTCAGCGACCACCGCTCCGATCTGCCGCATATGGTGCCGCCGGTGGAAAAGTTCATGTCGCGGATGCGGGCGCTTGGCGTCGGCGACGGCCATCAGGTCGTGGTCTATGACAGCCAGGGCATCTATTCCGCCGCGCGCGTCTGGTGGCTGTTCAACCTGATGGGGCAAAGCGACATCGCCGTGCTCGATGGCGGCTTCCCGAAATGGCAGGCCGAGGGCCGCGAGACCGAGGACCTGCCGCCGCTGATCCGCGACCGCCACATGACCGTGCGCCGCCAGAACCAGATGGTGAAGGACGTGACCCAGGTCTCCGCCGCCGCCAAGCTGCGCGACACCGTGATCATCGACGCCCGCGCCGCCCAGCGCTTTCGCGGCGAGGTGGCCGAGCCGCGCCCCGGGTTGCGGTCGGGCCATATTCCCGGCGCGAAAAACGTGCCCTTCACCACCCTGCTGAACGCCGACGGCACCATGAAGGCGCCCGACGCGCTGCGCGCCGTCTTCGAGGCGGCAGGCGTGGATCTGAAGAAGCCCGCGATCACCTCCTGCGGGTCGGGGGTCACGGCGGCCGTGCTGAATCTGGCGCTGACCCGCATGGGCAAGCATGACCATTCCCTGTATGACGGGTCGTGGAGCGAGTGGGGTCAGTTCCCCACCCTGCCCGTCGCCACCGGAGAGGACTGATGTTCGAGAATCTCAAAGAGCAACCCGCCGACAAGATCCTGGCCCTGATGCAGCTTTACCGCGAGGATCCCCGCGCGCAGAAGATCGACCTGGGCGTCGGCGTCTACAAGGACGCCAGCGGCAACACCCCGATCATGCGCGCGGTGAAGGCTGCGGAAAAGCAGCTCTGGGAGGCCGAGACCACCAAATCCTATACCGGGCTGGCGGGCGATCCCGGCTTTGCCGACGCGATGGTCGCGCTGGTGCTGGGCACGGCCGTGCCGCGCGGCAACGTGGCCGCCGCCGCAACCCCGGGCGGCACCGGCGCGGTGCGCCAGGCCTTCGACCTGATCCGCATGGCAAGCCCCTCGGGCAAGGTCTATGTCTCGGATCCGACCTGGCCCAACCACCTGTCGATCCTCAAGCATATGGAGATGCAGACCGTTCCCTACCGCTATTTCGACAGCGAGACGCGGGCGGTGGATTTCGACGGGATGATGGCCGATCTGGCGCAGGTCGGCAAAGGCGACGTGGTGCTGCTGCATGGCTGCTGCCACAACCCGACAGGCGCCAACCTGAATTTGACGCAATGGCAGGCGGTGGTCGATCTGCTGCTGAAAACCGGCGCCACGCCGATGATCGACATCGCCTATCAGGGCTTTGGCGACGGGCTGGAAGAGGATGCCGCCGGCGTCCGTCTCGTGGCCGCTTCGGTGCCGGAATGCCTGATCGCGGCCAGTTGCTCGAAGAATTTCGGCATCTACCGCGAACGCACCGGCCTCTTGATGGCGGTCAGCAACGACGCGGGCGCGCAAAAGCTCAACCAGGGCACGCTGAACTATCTCAACCGGCAGAACTATTCCTTCCCGCCCGATCACGGCGCGCGGCTGGTGACCATGGTGCTGACCGACCCGGCGCTGCGCGCCGACTGGGCGGCGGAGCTGGAAGAGGTGCGCAACTCGATGCTGGGCCTGCGCGAACAGCTCGCCTCCGAGCTGCAACGGCTCTCGGGCTCGGACCGCTTCGGCTTCATCGCGCAGCACCGCGGCATGTTCTCGCGGCTGGGCGCCTCGCCCGAGCAGGTCGAGACGCTGCGCCGCGATTTCGGCATCTACATGGTCGGCGATTCGCGGCTCAACATCGCCGGGCTCAACAAGACCTCTGTCCCGATCCTCGCCGACGCGATCGTGAAATCGGGGATCTGATCCCCGTCGCCGGTATCCCAACGCGCGGATACCGGCGATGCGCCCCTGTCTTCTTCTCTTTCCAAATACGCTCTTCCCGTCGCGCAGCGACGGCCCGGCCTCAGCCATGTTCCGCAAGGCTATCCCCCGGCACCTCGTCGCGATCGGACATGCCGTAATCGCGCAGCACGTGGCAGACCTTGAGCCGGTAATCGGCAAAGATCCCCTCCCGCCCGGCCTTTTGCGCCCCGCGATGGGCGGCAAGCCGGCGCCAGCGCGCCACCGCCGCTTCGTCCTCGAAGAAACTGATCGAGAGTAGCTTGCCCGGCGTGGTCAGGCTTTCGAACCGTTCGACCGAGAGAAACCCCTCGACCTCCTCGACCATCGGACGCATCGCGGCGGCGATGTCGAGATAAGCCTCGCGGCGTCCCTCGGCGGGGATGACTTCGAAGATGATGGCGATCATGGGCGAGACTCTTTCCTTGCGGGGCGATGTTGCCCCGTGGCAGGCGGCATTCCAAGCCGACAGAGGTCCGGCCCGGCACCCGGGGCGGAATCTGCGTATTTGCGAAGAGAAGAAGCCCTGTAGCGATTTACAGGCGGTGGGGCCGCGCGTATGCCGGGGGCCGCAACGGAGGGTGACGAGATGGCGGAGACATCGCGCGGCGTGATCTACACGGCCTGGGGACGCGACCACGTGGAGGTGGCGCGGCGCTCCGCGGCGAGCGTCAAGAAATGGAACCCCGAGATGGGGACCGCGATCTGGTGCAAGGCCGGCGACGACACCTCGGGCTTCGATCAGGCCTTCCATATCCCGGAGGGTATCAAACGCCCCAAGATCGAGCTGCTGGGCGCCAGCCCCTTTGACGAGACGCTCTATCTCGACAATGACACGATGATCCGCGCCGATCTCAGGCCGATGTTCGATCTGCTGCGGAAATACGAGCTCTGCGGTGCGCAGGTCATTCTCTGGCATCGCAAGCGCCATCAGAAACCCATCGCGCTCGACCTGCCCGAGAGCTTTCCCGAGATCAACTGCGGCGTGCTGCTCTATCGCAAGACCCCGGCGGTGCTGACCTTCTTCGACGAATGGGTGCGCAGCTATCTGGCCTCGGGCATGAAGATCGACCAGCCCGCCTTTCGCGAGACGCTGTGGCAGTCGGATGTAAAATTCTACGTGCTGCCGCCGCAGTTCAACAAGCGCGTCTTCGAGGCCTCCGAGCTGATCTGGTCGGACGCGCCGCGCGCCCGCATCCTGCATCTGGAACTGCTGCGCCCGCAGAAGAACCCGATCCTGCGCTGGATCTCGAACCGCATCCGCTGATGCCGCCACGGCCTCTCTTGCCTGCGGGCGGGCGCCGTGCCACCGTCTGCCCCGGAGGATCTGACATGGCCGAGACATCCCAGGCGCACACCGCCGTGACGCATCTGCCGCAGGCGCTGGAGCCGCGCAATCCCGGCATGGCGCTCGACATGGATTGGGTGCTGCGCGCCCGTGCCAACCGCTCGGCGATCGAGCGCCGCGCCGCGACGCTGCCGGGACGGCGCAGCGTGAAGAAGGATTTCCAGGCTGCCTGGCTGGCGCGCGCGATCTCCTGCATCGACCTGACGACGCTCTCGGGCGACGACACCGCCGGCCGCGTGGCGCGGCTTTGCGCCAAGGCAAAACAGCCGGTGCGCGCCGATCTTCTGGACGCGCTGGGGCTGCAAGGGCTGACGGTGGGCGCCGTCTGCGTCTATCACGACATGATCGCGCCCGCCGTCGCCGCCCTGCACGGTTCGGGGATTCCGGTGGCCGCCGTCTCGACCGGCTTTCCGGCCGGGCTGTCGCCCTTTGCCCTGCGCGTGGCCGAGATCGGCGAAAGCGTGGCGGCGGGCGCGGGCGAGATCGACATCGTGATCTCGCGGCGGCGGGTGCTGACCGGCGACTGGCAGGGGCTTTACGACGAGATGCGCCAGTTTCGCGCTGCCTGCGGCGAGGCCCATGTGAAGGCGATCCTGGCCACCGGCGAGCTCGGCACGCTTCAGAACGTCGCCCGCGCCTCGCTGGTCTGCATGATGGCGGGCGCCGATTTCATCAAGACCTCGACCGGCAAGGAAAGCGTCAACGCCACGCTGCCGGTGTCGCTGGTGATGATGCGGGCAATCCGGGATTATTTCGAGGCGACGGGATACCGCGTCGGCTACAAGCCGGCGGGCGGCATCTCGAAGGCCAAGGACGCGCTGACCTATCTCGCGCTGGTCAAGGAAGAGCTGGGCGACCGCTGGCTGCGCCCCGACCTCTTCCGCTTCGGCGCCTCCAGTCTGCTCGGCGACATCGAGCGGCAGCTCGAACATCATGTGACCGGGGCCTACTCGGCCTCCTGGCGGCACGCGCTTGGCTGAGGCCGGGATTTTTCGAGTATTTGGAGAAAGATGAAAGGGCCGGCGCCCGGTTTTTGGGCGCAGAACCATGCACTGCCCGTGCGCCGGGCGGAAAGCGCGGTGGAGGCGGTTTCTTTCTTTGCGCCCCTGCGCCAGATCCCTTACCGTTTGGTCAAAAATTGACCAACCACCGACAGGGGATCCCGTTCACATGACCGACAGACGATCGCTTCTTGCCCACCTGACCCGCCGGAGAATGCTCATGAGCTCCGCCGGTTTCGCCGCCGCTGCCGGCACCGGCTTCCTTCCCGGACGCCTCTTCGCGCAGGAGCCCATCTCGGTCGCGGGGATCTACACCGTGCCCGTCGAGCAGCAATGGGTGAGCCGGATCCATATCGCCGCCGAAGCCGCCAAGGCGGCGGGGCAGATCACCTATACGTTCAGCGAGAACACGTCGAACACCGACTATCCCCGCGTGATGCGGGAATATGCCGAGAGCGGCGTGAAGCTGATCGTCGGCGAGATCTTCGGCGTCGAGCAGGAGGCGCGCGAGGTCGTGCTGGATTATCCCGACACCGCCTTCCTGCTGGGCTCCTCCTTCATGCCGGACCCGGCCTATCCCAACCTCGCGGTCTTCGACAATTACATCCAGGACGCCTCGTACCTCTCGGGCATCATCGCCGGCGCAATGACCGAGACCGGCAATATCGGCATGGTGGGCGGCTTCCCGATCCCCGAGGTGAACCGGCTGATGCATGCCTTCATGGCCGGTGTGAAAGAGGTGAAGCCCGACGCGGAGTTCCAGGTGAGCTTTATCGGCTCGTGGTTCGATCCGCCCAAGGCCAAGGAAACCGCCTTTGCGATGATCGAGAACGGCGCCGATCTGCTTTATGCGGAACGCTTCGGGGTCTCGGACGCGGCGATGGAGAAGGGCATCCTCGCCATCGGCAACGTGATCGACACGCAAGGAGATTACCCCGAGACCGTGGTCGCCTCGGCGCTCTGGCATTTCGAGCCGACATTGCAGGCGGCGCTGGCCAAGATCGCGGCGGGCAGCTTTGCCGCCGAGAATTACGGGCTCTACAGCTTCATGAAGGAAGGCGGCTGTTCGCTGGCGCCGCTCGGCACCTTCGAGGGCAAGGTGCCGCAATCGGCGCTGGATCTGGTGGCCGAGAAGGAGGCCGCGATCAAATCCGGCGCCTTCACCGTCGAGATCGACGACGGCGAGCCCAGCTCCTCCTGATGGGCCCGAAAGACCCGGCGCGGGACGAGACCGTCCTGCGCCTTTCCGGCATCACCAAGCGCTTCGGCGCGCTTGTCGCCAATGATGAGATCAGCTTTGCGCTGGCGAAGGGCGAGGTCGTGGCGCTTTTGGGCGAGAACGGCGCCGGGAAGACCACGCTGATGAACATCCTCTTCGGCCATTACACCGCCGATGAAGGCACGGTGGAGGTGTTCGGCGCGCCGCTGCCGCCGGGCCAGCCCGGCGCGGCGCTGGCGGCGGGCGTGGGCATGGTGCATCAGCATTTCACCCTGGCCGACAACATGACCGTGCTGGAAAACATCCAGCTCGGCACCGAGCCGCTCTGGAGGCTCGGCCTGGGCCGGAGCGCGGCGCGGCGGCGGGTGGCGCGGCTGGCGCAGGATTTCGGGCTTGCGGTCGACCCGGACGCGCGGGTCGGCACGCTTTCGGTGGGCGAGCGGCAGCGGGTGGAGATCCTCAAGGCGCTCTATCGCGAGGCGCGGATTCTCATTCTCGACGAGCCGACGGCGGTGCTGACCCCGCAGGAGGCGGAGGCGCTTTTCGAGACGCTGCGGAAGATGGTGGCGCAGGGGCTGTCGGTGATCTTCATCTCGCACAAGCTGCATGAGGTCATGGCGATCTCGTCGCGCGTGCTGGTTCTGCGGCACGGGCGGCTGGTGGGCGAGGTGGCGACGCGCGACACCGACCGGCACGCGCTTGCAACGCTGATGGTGGGCGCCGAGATCGCCGCGCCAGAGCCGACCCAGGCGCGGCCCGGCGCAGTGCTGATGACGCTCGACCGGGTCGAGACGCCGCCCCGGGGCAACCGGCCCGGGCTGAGAGGCGTCGATCTGGCGCTGAGAGCAGGGCAGATCCTGGGGCTGGCCGGCGTGTCGGGCAATGGGCAGGGCGCGCTGGCCGATCTGATCTCGGGGCTTGAGGGCCCGATTGCCGGACGGCTGCGGGTGGGCGAGGCAGAGGTCACCCGCTGGAGCCCGCGCGCGGCGCTGGCCGCAGGAGTGGGCCGCATCCCGGAGGACCGGCACAAGACCGGCACCATCGCCGATTTCACCCTGACCGAAAACGCGGTGCTGGAGAGCTACGCCCGGCCCCCAACCGCAAATCACGGCTGGATGAACTGGCGCGCGGCACGCGAGGCGGCGCAGGAGATCATCGCGAAATACGACGTGCGCTGCCCGGGGCCGGAAACCCGCATCCGGCTGCTGTCGGGCGGCAATATGCAAAAGCTGATCCTCGGCCGTGTGCTCGAGGCCGCGCCACGGATCATTCTCGCCAACCAGCCGGTGCGGGGGCTCGACATCGGCGCGGTCACCTATGTGCAGGAACAATTGATCGCCGCGCGCAACGCGGGCGCGGCGGTGCTGCTGATCTCCGAGGATCTCGACGAGATCCTGACGCTCTCGGATGTGATCCGCGTCATCTCGGACGGGCGGCTGTCGCCGGAATTCGCGCGCGGCGAAAAAACCGCCGCCGAGCTGGGCCAGTGGATGGCCGGACAGGGGTTCGACCATGCCGCCTGACGCCCTGTCTTCTTCTCTTTCCAAATACGCACCGCTGCCCTCTGCGTCCGCTTGCGACGGTCGGGCAGAGGCGACATCGATACGGGCCCCCGGCCATGCGGCTTGAACCGATCGCCGCCCCCTCCCATGCGCGCACGCTGGGCCTGCCGGCGCTCGCCATCGCCGCGACGGTTCTGGTCGCGGCCCTGCTCGCGGCACTGGCCGGAGCCAATCCGCTGCAGACCTTCGGCCTCATCGTCAAAGGTGCTGTGGGCTCGAAATTCGCCACGCTGGAAACGCTGAACCGCGCCACGCCACTGATCTTCACCGGGCTCGCCGTCGCGGTCGCCTTCCGCGCCAAGCTCTGGAACATCGGCGCCGAGGCGCAGCTTTATGCGGGTGCGCTGGTCACCGTGCTGATCGGCACGCAGATGGGTCTGCCGGGGCCCCTGGCGCTCCCGATCATGGCGCTGGCGGCGGTGCTCGCGGGGGCGTTGACGCTCCTTGGCCCGGTGCTGCTCAAGACGCGGCTGGGGGTGGACGAGGTGGTGACCACCTTGCTGCTGAATTTCATCATGGCGCTGTTCATCTCCTACCTGCTCGAAGGCCCGCTGAAAGACCCGATGGGCATGGGTTGGCCGAAATCCCCCGCCCTGCCCCGCGACGCGCGGCTGCCGCGCATTGTCGAGGGGCTGCGGCTGCATTGGGGCTTTGCCCTGGCGCTGATCTGCGCGGCAGGCGTCTGGCTGATCCAGACCCGCACCACGCTCGGCTACGAGATCCGCGCCGTGGGGCAAAATCCGCAGGCGGCGCGTTTCGCAGGCATCCCCGTGGGACGGGTTCTGGTGAAGACCGCGCTCATTTCGGGCGGGCTGGCGGCACTGGCGGGGTTCTCGGAAGTGGCGGGGCTCAAGGGCAACCTGACCTCCGATCTGTCGCCCGGCTTCGGCTACACGGGCATCATCGTTGCCATGCTGGCGCTGCTGCATCCGCTGGGCGTGGTGGTCTCGGCGCTCTTCGTGGCGGGGATCTTTGTCGGCGCCGACAGCATGTCGCGCGCCGCCGAGGTGCCGACCTATATCGCCGACATCCTGCTTGCCGCAGCCCTGCTCTTCATGGTGCTGGCGATCCTGCTCACGCGGTTCCGAGTGGTGCGGGGATGAGCGAGCTGGTCGATATTCTGATCTCGGCCAGTTTCTGGGCCGCCGTGCTGCGCATCGCCGCGCCGCTGATCTTCGCCACCATGGGCGAGCTGATCTGCGAGCGTGCGGGCGTGCTGAACCTCGGGATCGAGGGGATCATGGTCTTTGGCGCCTTCGCGGGCTGGGTCACGGTCTATGCAGGGGGCGGGCTCTGGGCCGGGGTCGCCGTGGCAATGCTGGCGGGCATGGGCTTCGGCGCGGTGCATGCGCTGCTGACCGTGCCCTTCGGCCTCTCGCAGCATGTGGTGGGGCTGGGGATCACCATGCTTGCCACCGCCTCGGCCTATTACGCCTATCGTCTGGCGCTGCCCGAGGTCACCAACCCGCCGCGGATCGAGCCCTTTCAGCCGCTGCACATCCCCGGCCTTTCCGACCTGCCCTGGCTGGGCGAGGCGCTGTTTTCCCAGACCGCGCTGAGCTGGGCGGGCTTTGCCTGCGTCGCGCTCACCGCGCTGGTGCTTTACCGCACGCCGCTGGGCCTCGCCTTGCGCGCCGCCGGAGAGAACCCGCAGGCGGTCGAGGCGCAGGGGCTCTCGGTCGCGGCGCTGCGCATGGGGGCGGTGATCGTGGGCTCGGGGCTGATGGCGGTGGGCGGGGCATTCCTCACCATGTCGGCCTTTTCGAGCTTCTTCTTCGAGATGGTGAACGGGCGCGGCTGGATCTGCATTGCGCTGGTGGTCTTCGGCGCCTGGAAGCCGGGCAAGGCGCTGCTGGGCGCGCTGCTCTTCGCCGGGTTCGATGCGCTTCAGGTGCGGCTGCAACAGACCGGGCTGGGGCAGATCGTGCCCTATCAGGTCTTTCTGATGATCCCCTATCTTCTCTCCATCCTGGCGCTTATCCTGATGTCGCGCCGGGCCCAGGTGCCCGCCGCGCTCATGACCCCCTTCAACCGCGGAGAGCGCTGATGGCCAGCTTCGACATCCTCGTCACGGGCGGTACCCAGCCCGACGGCACCGTCAAGGACATCGGTATCGCGGGCGACAGGATCGCCGCCATGGGCGATCTGACCGGCGCCGAGGCGGGCACGGTGATCGACGCCACGGGCGATCTGGTCTCGCCGCCCTTCGTCGATCCGCATTTCCACATGGACGCGACGCTGAGCTACGGCACACCGCGCATCAATGCCTCCGGCACGCTGCTGGAAGGCATCGCACTCTGGGGCGAGCTGAAGCAGATCGCCACGGTCGAGGAGATGGTGGAGCGCGCGCTCGCCTATTGCGACTGGGCGGTGAGCATGGGGCTCTTGGCGGTGCGCTCGCATGTCGACACCTGCGACGACGACCTGAAGGGTGTCGAGGCGCTGCTGCATGTGCGCGAGGTGGTGAAACCCTATCTCGACCTGCAACTTGTGGCTTTCCCGCAGGACGGGTTCTACCGCGACCCGACGGCCAGGGCGAACACGCTGCGGGCGCTGGATATGGGCGTCGATGTGGTGGGCGGCATCCCGCATTTCGAGCGCACCATGAGCGACGGCGCCGCCTCGGTCCGCGAACTTTGCGAGATCGCCGCCGAGCGGGGATTGCTGGTCGATCTGCATTGCGACGAGACCGACGACCCGCTGTCGCGCCATATCGAGACGCTGGCCTACGAGACGCAGCGGCTGGGGCTTCAGGGCCGGGTGGCGGGCTCGCATCTGACCTCGATGCATTCGATGGACAATTACTACGTCTCCAAGCTGCTGCCGCTGATGGCCGAGGCGCAGGTGGCGGCGATCCCCAATCCGCTGATCAACATCACGCTTCAGGGGCGCCACGACACCTATCCCAAGCGGCGCGGGCTGACGCGGGTGAAGGAGATGCAGAGCTACGGCATTTCGGTCGGCTGGGGACAGGATTGCGTGCGCGATCCGTGGTATTCGCTGGGCACGGCGGACATGCTGGATGTGGCCTTCATGGGTCTGCATGTGGCGCAGATGACCGCGCCCGAGGAGATGCAGCGCTGCTTCCAGATGGTGACCGAGGAGAACGCGAAGATCATGCACCTTGACGACTACGGTCTGGCACCGGGCAAGCAGGCTTCGCTGGTGGTGCTGGATGCGGGCTCGGCCATCGAGGCGCTGCGGCTGCGGCCCGACCGGCTTTGCGTGATCTCCAAGGGGCAGGTCGTGTCGCAGCAGGCGCGGAACGATGCGCGGCTGACATTGCCCGGACGCCCGGACAGCGTGCGGCGGCGCCACAAGATCGCCGAAGGCTAAACCGCCGCCGCCCCAGTGACGGGCAAGAGGCCGCCATGGCGCGGCCCCTTTGCCTTTCATCTTTCTCCAAATACTCGCTTCTGGCCGATCGCAACAGGCGGGACAGCCGGCTCAGACGACACGGCCACCCCACCTTCGCCCGGTCCCCGGATACCGGCGAGGGCCCCGCCTCAGGCCACCATCTTCTCGGCCTTCTTGAGATCGACGGAAACGAGCTGGGACACCCCCTGCTCCTGCATGGTCACGCCAAACAGCCGATCCATCCGCGCCATGGTCACCGCGTGGTGGGTGATGATCAGGAACCGCGTCTCGGTGCGGCGGCACATCTCGTCGAGCAGATCGCAGAACCGCGTCACATTGGCATCGTCGAGCGGCGCGTCCACCTCGTCCAGCACGCAGATCGGCGCCGGGTTCGCCAGGAACACCGCAAAAATCAGCGCCAGCGCGGTCAGCGTCTGTTCTCCGCCCGAGAGCAGCGACAGGGTCGAGAGCTTCTTGCCCGGCGGCTGGCACATGATCTCCAGACCAGCCTCCAGCGGGTCGTCGCTTTCGACCATCACCAGATTGGCCTCGCCGCCGTTGAACAGATGGGTGAAGAGCATCGAGAAATTGCTGTTCACCTGCTCGAAGGCGGTCAGCAGCCGCTCGCGCCCCTCGCGGTTCAGGCTCGCGATGCCCGAGCGGAGCGTCTTGATCGCCTCTTCCAGATCCTGCTTTTCCGACACCAGCGTGTCGTGCTCTTCCTGCACCTCCTTGGCGTCCTCCTCGGCGCGCAGGTTCACCGCCCCCAGCGCGTCGCGCTGGCGCTTGAGCCGGTTCACCTCGGCCTCGATCTGCTCGGAGCCCGGCATCTCGTCGGGCGCGGCGCCCAGCCGTTCCAGCAGCTTGGCAGGCGTGGTTTCCTGCTCGTCCTGAATCCGCTCGGCGGCATAGTCCACCGTCTCGCGCGCCGCCTCGACCCGCGCTTCCGCCCGTGCCCGCGCCTCGCGCGCCTCCGAGGCCGCGCGTTCCGCGTCCCGTTCCGCCCCGATGGCCTCGCGCAGCGCGCTTTCCGCCCCCGAAAGCTTGTCGGCGGCGGCGGCCTTGCGGGCCTCGGCCGTGGCAATCGCCTGGCTCAGCTCGTCACGCTTGGCGGCCAGCTCCGCGGGCGCCGAGGAGGCCTCTTTCAGCTCGACCTCGGCACTCGTCTTGCGCTCGGCGAGTTCGGCGCTGCGTTTCTCGGCGGTCTCCAGCCGGTGGCGCCAGCCCGACAGCTCTTTGGTCACCTGCTGCGACCGTGCCTTGCGGGCATCGCCCTCGCGGCGCAGCTCGTCATGAGCCGAGCGCTTGGCCATCATGGTCATGCGCGATGCCTCGACGGTCAGCTTGATGTCCTCGACCTCGGCACGGGCGCTGTCGAGATCGCCCAGTTCCGCCACCGCGCGCTCCGCCTCGATCACCTGCTTGCGGGCGCCCGTCGCCTCGTCCTCGTGGCGCGTCACCGTCATGGACAGGCTTTCCAGCTTGCCCTCGGCCATGTTGCGGTCGGCCTCGGCGCGGTTCATCGCGCGGGTGGCCTCGTTCAGCCGCTGATCGGCCTCGCGCCGCGCCTCGCGCGCCGCCTTGTCCGCCAGGGTCAGCTCGGCCAGGCGCGCCACCAGCGCCTCATGCGCCGAGCGCATCCCATCGACCCGCGCCGTCGCCCGCGCCATCTCCTGCTTGAGCGCCTCAAGACGGTTCAGCTGTTCAAGCCGCAGCGCCGCCGCCGAGGGCGCATCCTCGGCCCAGGCGCGGTAGCCGTCCCAGCGCCAGAGATCGCCCTCGAGGCTGACCAGACGCTGCCCCGGTTTCAGAAGCGGTTGCAGCCGCGGGCCGTCATCGGCCTCGACCAACCCGATCTGCCCCATGCGCCGCGTCAGCACATCGGGCACCGAGACATGCAGCGTCAGCGCCGTGACCCCCTCGGGCAGCGGCTGATCCGCCGTGTAGGGCGGCAGCACGGTCCAGCCCGTGGGCCCGTCGAAATCGACCTCGGGCGCGCGCAGATCGTCGGCCAACGCCGCCCCCAGCGCCTTTTCGAACCCCTGTTCCACCTGAAGCCGGTCGAGGATCTGCCCGCCTTCCGCCGTGTCGCGATCGAGCAGCCGGGCCAGAGCGGTCACCTCGGCGCGCAGCGCGTTGAACTCGCCCTCGGCCTCCGAGCGCTCTGCCCTTGCCTCGGCCTCGCGCGCCTGCGCGTCGGCGCGCGCCGCATCGGCATCGGTCAGCAGCTTCTCGGCGCGCTCGGCCGTAGCCTGCGCCGCATCGGTGCGGGCCTCGGCCGCAGTCATCGCCTCGGCGGCGCCCGCAAGCGTCTGCTTCGCCGCGGCCACCGCCTCGCGCGCACGCGCCGCCTCGCCCTCATGACGCTCCAGCGTCTTGCGCGAATCCGCCAGGAAACGGTGCGCCGACTGATGCCGCGCCGCCAGCCGTGCCACATCCTCGGTGCGCTGTGCGAGATCCGCCTCGCGCGCCTGCAACAGCGATGCCGCCTCGCGCGCCACCTCGGCGGCCTCGGTCAGCCGGTCGTCATGGCCCTCGCCCGCCTTGGCAAGCTCGCGTGCCTCCCAGTCGAGCCTCTCGATGGTCTCGCCCGCGTCGCGGTTGAGCCCCGCCTCGCGCTCCATGTCCTTGCCCATCTGCTCGATCCGGCGGGTGAGCCCGGCGATGGTTTCCGCCGCGCGCTTTTCCTGATCGGCCAGCGTGTCGCGCTGCACCGACAGGCGCTGGAGGATCGCCGCCGCGATGGCCTCTTCCTCGCGCAAGGGGGGCAGCGCCTCTTCCTTGTCGGCCCGCAGCTTGACCGCGGCCCGCGCACCGCCTTCCGCCTGTGCCGCCGCCGTGACCTTTTCGCGATACCCGGCCTCGGCCTGCAACCGCGCCTCATCGGCCTCGCGCCAGCGGCGATAGAGCAGCATCCCCTCGGCGCGACGCAGCTCCTCTCCGATGGCCCGATACCGCGCGGCCTGCTTTGCCTGCCGTTCGAGCTGCGCAAGCTGCGTCGCGAGCTGCTCGATCACATCATCGACCCGCAGCAGGTTCGCCTCGGTGTTGTTCAGCTTCAGCTCGGCCTCGTGGCGACGCTGATAGAGCCCCGAGATGCCGGCGGCCTCTTCCAGAATGCGGCGGCGGTTCTTCGGCTTGGCGTTGATCAGCTCAGAAATCTGGCCCTGCCGCACCAGCGCCGGAGAATGCGCGCCGGTCGAGGCATCGGCAAAGAGCATCTGCACGTCCCGCGCCCGCACATCCTTGCCATTGGCCTTGTAAGCCGAGCCCACGTCACGGGTGATCCGCCGCACGACGTCGAGCTGGTCGCTGTCGTTGAACCCCGCCGGCGCGAGCCTGTCGGAATTGTCGATGGTCAGCGAGACCTCGGCAAAGTTGCGCGCCGGGCGCGTGGACGCGCCGGCAAAGATCACATCTTCCATCCCCGCGCCGCGCATCGCCTTGGCCCGGGTCTCGCCCATCACCCAGCGCAGCGCTTCCAGCAGGTTCGACTTGCCGCAACCGTTCGGCCCCACGACCCCCGTCAGCCCCTCGGCGATGACGAGGTCGGTGGGATCGACGAAGCTCTTGAACCCCGTCAGTCTGAGACGTGAAAAACGCAAATTCGGCGGCCCTGATTCCGGTTTGTCCTGAAGTGTGAGGTCTGCGCCGGGCACGAGTCAAATGCTTTGCGCTGGATATGGACACTCACGCGCCATTATCCACAACATATTGCGATAATTCGCAGGAAACCGAGGCTTGACGGAGCGCATGTTAGCGCGTTTCATCTTTCGACCAGCCAGGAGCCGCCGATGCCGCTTGCCATTCATCCCGTTTCGCCCCGCGATCCGCGCGCCATGGCCCTGCTGTCCGAGAGCCATGCGCTGATGAACGCGCTCTTCCCGGCGGAAGAGAACCATTATCTCGACATCGACGCGCTATGCGACGAGGGCATCACGCTATTCGGCGCCGAGGAAAGCGGTGAGCTTCTGGGCTGCGCGGCACTGGCCCGGCGCGACGGGTATGGCGAGGTGAAATCCATGTTCGTGGCACCCGAGGCGCGGGGGATCGGGGTCGCCCGCCGGCTGCTGGCGCATCTGGAACGCGCGGCGCAAACCGAGGGGCTGCCGATCCTGCGGCTTGAGACGGGCGACCGGCTGGCCGCCGCGGTCGCGCTTTACGAACGCCAGGGCTATACCCGGCGCCCGCCCTTCGGCGCCTATGAGGCCAACACCTCGAGCCTGTTCTACGAGAAGCCGGTCAGCGCCTGACACGGGGCCGGATCGCGCCCGCAACCGGGCGACGGATCGGCCGCGACCGTGCTCGATACCCGGTCTCAATACTCGGTACAGTCCATCGACGCGCTTCCGCCCAGCCGGTCGGAATAATAGGCCCCGAAGATCTCGCAAGAGACCATCCGGCGGCGCGGCTGTTTCGGCGCCGGCTCGCCTTTGCAGGAAAGCCCCATCACCATCATTGCGGGATCGCCCGTCACCCACATCGGTTCGCAGCCCGTTTCCAGGAATACCGCGCGTTTCGCCCGCGCCGCGATCGGATCGAACCGGGCAGGAAATTCCGGGCTGGTCCGGATCACCTCGGCCATCCGGTCGCGAACCCGAATCGTAAAGCGCGATCCCTCGATCTCGCGTTTGACGGGCGGCACGCCGCGAAACCCGGGGCCGGCCATGTCGCAGGCCACCGCCAGAAGAAGCGCCAGGAAGGTTACATGTCTCATGGCTCCACTAACGCCGATCAAGGTTAATCACGGGTTAAGAGCGCCGGGGGGACAGGCTGTCGCAGGGGCTTTACATGCTAAATTCGGAATGTATGATGTATTCCATATTCAGAATACAACGGAGGCCGTCATGACCAAGACGCTCGCACGACCTGCGGATACCTATACGCCGACCTATTTCCTCGCCTCGCTCGGCGCGGGCGGCACGGCGGTGTCCTTCTTCATGTATCTCTTCTTCTGGGTGCCCCATCCCGGCCAGCCCGTTCCCGTCTTCGAAGACATCGCGGCGGCCTGGGCCAAAGGCGTGCTGCCGCAACAGATCGGCATCGTCGTGGCGATGCTGGGGATTGCCCTCTTTGCGATCCTGAACATCAAGTCGCTGATCTGGAACCTCCAGGCCTTCGCCGCCTTCAAGAAGACGCCGGCCTGGGAAGAGATGAAAAACGCCAATACCGAAAGCTCGGCGCTTGCCATGCCGCTGGCGCTGGCCATGTCGGTGAATGTGGGCTTTGTGCTGGGACTGGTGTTCGTGCCCGGGCTCTGGCGCGTGGTGGAGTATCTCTTTCCCGCCGCAATGGTGGCCTTTGCCCTGATCGGCATTCTGGCCTTCCGGCAACTTGGCGCCTTCCTGGGCCGGGTGCTGTCGAAGGGCGGGATCTTCGACGTGACCGCGCATAACTCCTTTGCGCAGCTTCTCCCGGCCTTCGCCATCTCGATGATCGCCGTGGGCTTTGCGGCGCCCGCCGCGATGAGCACGAACCCCGCGACCGTGGGCACCGCGCTGGTGCTG
Source organism: Salipiger pentaromativorans (assembly GCF_024721115.1). Lineage (GTDB taxonomy): Bacteria > Pseudomonadota > Alphaproteobacteria > Rhodobacterales > Rhodobacteraceae > Salipiger > Salipiger pentaromativorans. The sequence continues at coordinate 28,999 of NZ_JAMDHK010000023.1, forward strand.
TCGACCTTCCTCGGCATCACCGCGATCCTCTACACCGTCATGGCCGCCGCGACCGCGCTGAATTCCATGCTGCACTACGGCACCGCGCGCGAGGCAGGGCCGACCCTGCTGATCATCGTGCCGATCATGACCGTGCTGGGGATCATGTTTCTGCGCCAGGAACATGGAATGCATGTCACCTTCGACGTGCAGACCAGCGCCGGCGAGACGATGATCTTCCTCGCCCGGATGCTGTCGGTGCAGGTGGTGTTCCTGCTGCTGGGCCTGACCGTGCTGCGCGCGCAGAACTACTTCCACGATTTCGTGCTGGGGCCCAAGACCTCCGCCGGATCCTATGCGCTGGTCTGTCCGGCGGTGGCGTTGTCGGTGATGATGCAGTTCTTCATCAACAAGGGGCTTGTCGCCTCGGGGCTGGTGGACAAGTTCGGGCTGGGCTTCTGGCTGCTGACCGGCGTCGCGCTAGCGGCCCAGGCAGTGGCCATCTGGCTGATCCTGCGGCTCAACCGCCAGCATTTCGGGCGCCCGCAGGCGCTTGCCGTGCCCGCCGAATAACCTCCCTCCCTTTCGGCGGACCCGAGACCGGGGCCGGATCGCAGGATCCGGCCCCGTTTTCCCTGCCATGTCCCCCGCGCAAAGCGGCATCGCCCTCTTGTGATGGAACCCGGTGCCACGCTTCATCGTTGCTCTTGCACAGATAGGAGATGCTTCGATGACCGACCACAGCTCTCACTCCCGCCACCCCTCTCAACGCAGGCTCTCGGGTCCTGACTGGCGCTGGCTGCTGGTCTTGGGCGCTTTGCTGATCGTCGGCGGCGTTCTTGCCTTCCTGAACCCCTTCGCGGCCTCGCTCACAGTCGTGGCGCTGGCTGGCAGCGTATTCGTCCTGGGCGGGGTGCTACAGCTCTGGATCGCCTTTCAGGACCGTGGCGGCGGTGCCGGGCGCATGCTCGCCGGTCTTCTGGGGCTGATCGTGCTGGTGTTCGGCGTGGCGCTTCTCGCGAACCCGATGGCGGGGATCCTGTCGCTCACGCTGATGATCGCGGGGTTCTTTCTGGCGCTCGGGGCGCTGCGCATCTGGCTCGGGTTCTACCTGCGCGCCCATGCCGGCTGGGGCTGGCTGGTGGCCGCGGGCGCAGTCTCGGTGGCGCTGGGGCTTCTGATCGTCCTGGCCATGCCCGAAGCCGCCGGCGGGCTGCTGGGCCTCTTCCTTGGGGTAGACCTGCTCAGCTCGGGCGTGGGCGTTGCCGCCCTTGCCCTGCGGATGCGCTGAGCCGGCCCGGAAGACGCCTCAGAACCGCACATCGACCTCCGGCAGGTGCAGTGCGCTCATCAGATCGCGCAGTTCCTGCCGCGCCGCCACGTTCGAGATATTGAGCTGCTTGACCCCGACATCCTTGAGATCGAGCAGCGTCAGCCCGCGCGGAAAGAGTTCGCGGAAGATCACCCGCTCGGAAAAGCCCGGCGCGATACGGAACCCGATCCGCTTGGACAGCCGTTCGAGCGCCTTTTCCATCTTCATCTTGTTGATCATCTGCTGCGCGCCCAGACGGTTGCGCAGAACGATCCAGTCGATGGGTTTCAGCCCCGCCTGCGCGCGCAACTGCCGCGCGTTCCAGACCATCTCGGAATAGACCGACGGCCCAAGGATCTTTTCACCATCGTTGTCGATCCGCGCCAGCAAATCGAAATCCACGAAGCTGTCGTTGAGCGGGGTGATCAGCGTATCCGCAAGCGAATGCGCGACCTGGCTCAGCCGCGTGTGCGAGCCGGGGCAGTCGATCAGGATGAAATCCGACTCGGCCTCAAGCGCCGAAACCGCCTTGCTCAGCCGGTGATCATAGGCGTTCTCGCCCGGCGCCAGCGCACCCTGCTCGATCTCCGGCAGCTCCATATAGCTGGGGCCGGGCAGGCTGACGCCCTCGCTCTCCAGATAGCGGCGGCGGTTGTCGCAATAGCGCCCCATGGTGCGCTGCCGCAGGTCGAGATCCAGCGCGCCGACACGGTGTCCCATCCGCGCCAGCGCGGTTGCCACATGCATCGAGACGGTGGATTTTCCCGCCCCGCCCTTCTCGTTCCCGACGACGATGATATGTGCCACGCTGCCCTCTTGTCCTGATGTCCACATGTTCCGCTGTGGTGGCGCTGCGGCTACCGTATCTGGGGGAAGGCGACAAGAAAAGTCTCGCTCCCCCAACACAGAGACACGCGGGGCAAAACGTGTTCCCCGCGCCGCAGCCCCCCTTGGCGGCAACCAAAAAGCCCGGCCAGTGCGGCCGGGCTTTTCGCAAACGGGTCCGGGCCCGAAATCAGTGCAGCTTGGCGCCCACTTCCGCGATCGACTCGTCGATCAGCCGGTCCTTGTCGGCGGCGCTGGTCTGCTGCACGATCACGTCGCGCGCAGCGGCCACGGCCACCACGGCGGCCTGGTCGCGCACTTCCTTCACGGCCGAAGCCTGCGCCGCGGCGATCTGGTCTTCAGCCGTGGCAAGGCGGCGGGCGATCGACGCTTTCAGATCCTCGCGGGCCTGAGCGGCAGCGTTCTCGGCCTCGTGCTTGGCATTGGCCACGATCTGCGCGGCCTGCTCCGATACTTCCTGCTGCTTGCGCTCGTAAGAGGCAAGCAGGGTCTGGGCCTCTTCGCGCAGCGCGCGGGCTTCGTCCAGCTCGTTGCGGATGTCCGTGGCGCGCTTGTCGAGCTGCTTGCCCAGCAGTCCCGGCACCTTGAAGTAGATGAGGACCGCAAGGAACAGCAGGAAGCCCAGCAGCACGACGAAGTCGGTGTTGCGCAGCGAGAAGAACGGGCCCGATGCGGCCAGCGCGGGGCTGGCCAGGAAGGCGCCGATGGTGCTGGTGATGATCAGCTTGCGCATGGGCTCACCCTTTCATCCGGTTGCCAACGGCTGCCGAGATGGTCGCGGCATCCGCCGACCCGCCCAGCGCGGCCACGATGGCCCCGGCGGTGTCCTTGGCGACAAGCTCGACATTCTCCAGGGCCGAAGCCCGGATGTCGGCGATCGCCTTTTCGGATTCCGCGGTCTTGGCAGCAATCTGAGCGTCGGCGGCCTCGACCGCCTCGTCCAACTGCGCCTTGATCTCGTCGCGGGTTTTCTGGCTGATGGCCTGCGCTTCGGCGCGGGCATCGGCCAGCGCTTTTTCATAGGCCTTCTCGGCATCGGCCGCCTGACGCTTCAGCTCTTCGGCGGCAGCGATGTCGTTGGTGATCGTGCCATGGCGCTCGGCCAGGACCGATGCGATCCGCGGCAGAGCGATGCGCGACAGCACGAAGAAAGTAACCACCAGCGCGATGACCAGCCAAAAGACCTGGTTCGGGATCCAGTCGGCGCAAAGCTGCGGCATCCCGATGGCAGAGCCGTGGGAATCGACGCAGATACCGGCAAGATCCTCGGCGATAGGTTCTGTCGCCATGTCGTCCTCCGTCGGAACGTTGTCTCTACATCGGGCGGCCCGTCAAAGACGGCGCCGCCCGGGCGTAAGGATAGTCGTTCCGTCGATTAGACGGCGAACATCAGCAGCAGAGCAACGAGGAAGGAGAAGATGCCCAGAGCTTCGGCGAATGCGATGCCGATGAAGAGGGTCGCGGTTTGCGACGCAGCAGCCGACGGGTTGCGCAGAGCGCCCGACAGGAAGTTGGCGGCGACGTTGCCCACACCGAGAGCGGCGAGACCCGTGCCGAGACCTGCGAGACCTGCGCCGATATGTGCGAGTTGACCTTCCATGGTGAAATCTCCTTACGTCTGGAAGTTGGTCGATAGGGGTGTGCGGTTGTCCGGCGGGCGGCTTGCCCGCCGATCATTCAGTGATGCGGATGCAGTGCGTCTTTCAGATAGACGCAGGTGAGGATCGTGAACACGTAGGCCTGAACGAAGGCCACCATCACCTCAAGCCCGTAGATCGCGGTGATCGCGACGATCGACAGCGGCGAGATGAGAGCGAGGCCGGCGAAACCCGCGAAGACCTTGATCACCGCGTGGCCGGCCATGACGTTGCCGGCAAGACGGATGGAGTGGCTGACCGGGCGCACGAAGTAGGAAATGATCTCGATGATCGCGAGCACCGGGCGCAGCGCCAGCGGCGCGCTCGACACCCAGAAGAGGCTCAGGAACGACGCGCCGTTCTTGACGAAGCCGATGATCGTCACGGTGAGGAACACGCAGAGCGCCAGCACCACGGTGACCGCGAAATGCGAGGTGGTGGTGAAGCTCATCGGGATCAGGCCGAGGAAGTTGGAGATCACGATGAACATGAACAGCGTCATGATGTAGGGGAAGTAGACGAGCCCGTCCTTGCCGGTCACGTCCTCGACCATCTTGTAGATGAAGCCATAGGCCATCTCGGCCACCGACTGGCTGCGCGAGGGGATGACCGCGCGGCGCGAGGTGCCCAGCACCATCAGGCCGGTGATGACCAGAATGGCGATCAGCATCCACAGCGTCACGTTGGTGATGGTGAACATGCCCACCGCGCCGTCGCCGAAAAGCGGCTTGACGATGAACTGATCCATCGGGTGGAAGACCAGGCCGCCGGCATCCGTGCCGTGTTCCGCCATCTCTGCACCGTGCGTCGCTTCAGTCGCCATCGCGATCCCTCTTCTCGTCTTCTCCGGCCGCGTCGGCCGTTTGCGCCTTCTGGATCTCGGCAGCGCTCCGCATCATCACCCGGACGCCCGCCACAAGACCCAGCACTGTGAACAGCACCATAAGAAACGGGGTCGTGCCAATGAGCACATCCAGCCCGTATCCGATGCCGAAGCCAATCCCGAGACCGGCCACCATTTCCGTCACCATGCGCCAGGCGAGCTGCGCCTGGGAATAGTGCTCCTCCTGATGCGTCCGGTCGCTGTCCCGAGCGGCTTTCACCGCCGCGATCTTCGCCTCCAGCGCGTCGAGTTGCCGCTTTGGATCGGGATCGCCCACCATTCTGCCCCATCAGGAGTTTCGCGATGTTGCTATGCGGCGGGGAGCTCTGAGTCAAGAAGCGGTGAGCACCATATTCAGGCGCCTTACCCCACTGAAATCAATGCATTTCTCACATTTCCCCATTTGCCCGGGCGCCCTGCCAACAGCAGTTAGCGCCAACGCCACGCTTTTCCCATATTCAACCCGGCGGTTGAGTTTATCCGGCAGGGCGCTTGACGCACCCGTCCGCAGCGCGGCTTATGACGGCATGACCGACCCGCTTTCCACCGTCTTCGCCGCGCTGGCCGACCCGACGCGCCGCCGCATCCTTGCGATGCTGCTCGAGGACGACATGGCAGTGACCGATGTGGCGGAACCCTTCGAGATGTCGCTGGCGGCGATCTCGAAACATCTGGCGATCCTCGCCGCGGCGGGGCTCATCAGCCAGGAAAAGCGCGGCCGGCTGAAATGGTGCAAGCTCGAGCCTGACGCGTTGCGCGACGCATCGGTCTGGATGACAAGTTTCGGTCTGGTCGAGCCGGTCAATCTCGATGCGTTCGAACGCTTCCTGACGCAGGAACTGGATCTGCCGCCGGAGGGGTGAGCGACAAAAGTCTTCCAAGACTTTTGCAAATTCCTTCGAAGGAATTTGCCCGTCACTCCTCCTTCAAAAGCAGCACCAGAGCCAGCACCGTCATCGCCACCCCCACCAGCAACAGCGCCGGCGGCACGCCCTTGCCCAGCGCGATCTGCCACAGGATCACCCAGGAAGGGGTCAGATAGGTATAGGCCATGACCTTGGCCGAAGGCAGCCGCAGCGCCGCGAATTGCAGCAGCACCGCCGTGGCCGCCGTCGCCGCCACCGCCGTATAGACGATGGTCAGCCAGACGATTCCCGGCAGCGCCGCCCAGTCCACCGCCATCAGATCGCGCCAGCCCCAGAGCAGAAGCAGCACCATCCCCGCCGTGTTGGTCCAAAGCGTGAAGATCAGCGCCGACTCGCCCCGGTTCAGCTTGCGCACCATGGGCGCATAGATCGCATGCGACACGCAGCCCAGGAAATACACCGCCTCGCCCCGGCCGATCTCGAAGGCCAGCAAGGCACGCGGATCGCCGCGAAAGATCACCCAGAGCGCTCCGACCGCCCCCACCGTGAGCGCCAGCGCCATGCGCCGCGTCATGCGCTGGCGCACCAGGAGCCAGCCGAACCCCGCCGCCATCAGCGGCGTCAGCGTGAACACCGCCGACATGCTCACCGGCGCGGCGGTCTTGAGCCCCTCGAACATCAGCACGAAATAGGCGATCATCATGCCGCCCAGCACCGCATAGCGCCACGGCGCGGCCAGCGAGACCCGCGTGACCTTGCGCTGCGCCAGCGCCACCGCCGCCAGCAGCGCCACCGCCAGTACGAAACGCACCGCGTTCAGCGCGGTCGGCGCAATATGCGGCGCGGCCATGGACCCCAACGCGAAAGAGCCCGCGACGAGCGCCGAGAAGCTCAGCATGGCCAGATGGCCCTGTGCAGCGGGAGTCACCGGGCGTCGCGCTCCGCGGCATAGGTTTTGAGATGGCGCAGAAAGGCCTGAACCTTGGGCGTGCGGTGCAGATCCACATGGGTCACCAGCCAGAGCGGCGACGACCATTCGTCGCGCGGCGGCAGGATCTGCACCAGCCCCGGATCCGCGGCGGCCTCATGCACCGGGATGAACCCGAGCCCCACGCCCGCGCGCACCGCCTCCTGCTGAACCCGCCCGTCCTCGGCGCGAAAGACCACATGGTCGAACGAGACGTGCTGCTTCATCCAGACATTATAGGGCGCCCGCGATTCCGGATCGTCGTAACCGACAAAGACATGCCCGGCGAGCGCGCCCTCATCCGCCGGCGTGCCGTGCACCGCCACGTAGCTTTTCGCCGCATAAAGCGCGACGGCCTGCTGCTCGAAGGGTTGCACCACATTGTCGGGCTCCTGCGGCGCCGCCCCGGCGCGCAGCGCCACATGCGCCTCGCCATATTCCAGACGGAACAGCCGCGCCCCGGTGAGATAGCGCACGATCACCTCGGGATAGGTCGCACGGAACGAGGCCAGCGCCCCCACCATCAACGGCGAGAAGTTGATCAGCGAGGTGACCAGCAATTCCCCGGACACCCCTTCGCCCCGGCCCTTGATGCGACCGGCGAGCTGCTGGAACTGGTCGTCCGTTGTCTGCGCGACCCGCGCCAGATCCTGCCCCGCCTCGGTGGGCGTGTAGCCGCGCGCGTGCCGCTGGAACAGCTTGACGCCCAGCCGGGCCTCCAGCGCATCAATATGACGGATCACCGTGGCATGATGCACACCCAGCACCTCGGCCGCGCCGCTCACCGTCCCCAGACGCGCCACCTGAAAGGCGGTGCGGATCTCGTCCCAATTGGTCATAAGGCTCACCTGTGCGGAAAATCACAATCCGCCCCGATATGACGCCTCCGCGTTCAGAAGTGCAATGGGGCCGGCACGGTTCCGTTGCACCCGTCGCCGGTGCCACAGCGGAAAATCGCTCTTGCCAAAAAGAAATGCGCCCGGAAGACCCGGACGCATTCTGAATTCGATAGCTGCGGCACCGGCAAACCGGTGCGCGCCCGCAGGATCGCGCGATCAGTGCGGCAGCGAAACGATCGGGGTCTCGACCGACGAGCTGGAGGAGCTCGACGAACCGCCCGAGGATGCCAGGATGGCCAGCAGGGCCACGGCACCGATGCCGGCGGCCACGCCTTCGGACATCGACGATTCTGCGGCCAGCGCATAGGGATCGTCGTCATCGGTCGCGCCGCTCGGGTCGGAAGCGTAAGCTGCGGAGGTGGCCAGCATGCTGACGATGGCGGCCGAAGTCATAAGATTTTTCAGTTTCATGCGTCACCTATAAAATGAGCGTTTCAGATGCTTTCTTAACGGCAGATTGCCGAATCTGCCAGCCCGAATCCCGGAGGCAGCGGTTTTTCGCACGAAAACTGACGTGCTGTGCCTTTTTTGCGCAGTATCGCGCCGAAAGCCTGCCCGCTCAGCGGGCACCGCAGCCTGAACCGTCCCGGGAATGACGAGCCGGACGCTGCCGTTCCTATCCCGAAACCGCCGGAAACGCCAGCAAAACAACGGCGCGCGGCGCGGCCGCCCTTGCCGCGCCCCTTGACTCGCGCGGGCGCGGGCCGTATGGCGCAACCCATTCCGGGAGTCCGTTCAGAGCTTCCGGTCCCTTGGGGTCTGCCCGGGATCGCCCTCCGTCAGCGCGTTGCGCCCACGGAGGCCTTTCTGCATTGCCCCGATGGTTTCACGACGCCGCCGCCCCTATCTCGGGTGGCACAAGGACCAAAGACAGGAGGCCAGACGGCCCATGTTCGAAAATCTTTCCGAGCGCCTCGGCGGCGTTTTCGACCGGCTGACGAAACAGGGCGCGCTCTCCGAGGACGATGTGCGCACCGCCCTGCGCGAGGTGCGCGTGGCGCTGCTCGAGGCGGACGTGTCGCTGCCGGTGGCGCGGCAGTTCATCAAGGCGGTGGAGAAAAAGGCCACCGGCGCGGCGGTCACCAAATCGGTGACGCCGGGCCAGCAGGTGGTCAAGATCGTGCATGACGAGCTGATCGCGGTGCTGGCAGGCGAAGGCGAACCCGGCGCGCTGCGCATCGACAGCCCGCCCGCGCCGATCCTGATGGTCGGCCTTCAGGGCGGCGGCAAGACCACCACCACCGCCAAACTTGCCAAGCGCCTCAAGGAGCGCGACAATAAAAAGGTGCTGATGGCCTCGCTCGACGTGAACCGTCCGGCGGCCATGGAACAGCTCGAAATCCTCGGCAAGCAGATCGGCGTCGACACCCTGCCCATCGTCAAGGGCGAGGATCCGGTGGCCATCGCCAAACGCGCCAAGACCCAGGCCAGCCTCGGCGGCTACGATGTCTATATGCTCGACACGGCAGGGCGCCTCTCCATCGACGAAGAGCTGATGGCCCAGGTCGAGGCGGTGCGCGACGTTGCCAATCCGCGCGAGACGCTGCTGGTGGTCGACGGGCTCACCGGTCAGGACGCGGTGCATACGGCGGAAAACTTCGACAGCCGCATCGGCATCACCGGCGTCGTGCTGACCCGGATGGATGGCGACGGGCGCGGCGGCGCGGCGCTGTCGATGCGCGCAGTCACCGGCAAGCCCATCAAGTTCGTGGGTCTGGGCGAAAAGATGGAGGCGCTCGAAACCTTCGAGCCCGACCGAGTCGCCGGCCGCATCCTCGGCATGGGCGACATTGTCGCGCTGGTGGAAAAGGCGCAGCAGACGCTCGAGGCCGAGCAGGCCGAGCGCATGATGAAGCGCTTCTCCAAGGGGCAGTTCAATATGAACGACCTCAAGATGCAGCTCGAACAGATGATCAAGATGGGCGGCATGGAGGGCATGATGTCGATGCTGCCCGGCGCCGCCAAGATGGCCAAGCAGATGGACGGCGCGGGGATCGACGACAAGATCCTCAAGCAGCAGATCGCCCTCATCAACTCCATGACCAAGAAGGAACGCGCCAACCCGCAGCTTCTTCAGGCCAGCCGCAAGAAGCGCATCGCGGCGGGCGCGGGCATGGAGGTGTCGGATCTCAACAAGCTGCTCAAGATGCAGCGCCAGATGTCCGACATGATGAAGAAGATGGGCAAGATGGGCAAAGGCGGCATGCTGAAACAGGCCATGAAGGGCATGTTCGGCAAGGGCGGCATGCCCGAGGGCATGGACCCGAGCCAGATGGACCCCAAGGCCATCGAGGCCGCGGCCAAGGCGATGGGCGGCAAGCTGCCCGGCGGGCTGCCGGGGCTTGGCGGCGGCGGCGGTCTGCCGCCGGGTCTCAGCGGGTTCGGCAAGAAGAAGTAACCCCTTGCCCGCCCCCGTCCTGCATACCCCGCGCCTGACGCTTCGCGGCCATGTCATGGCCGATTTCGAACAGCTCTGCGATCTGTTCGAGAGCGATCGCGCGCGCTTTATGGGCGGCCCGCTGCCGCGCAAGGAGGCCTGGCGCTGGCTCGCCTCCGAGGTGGGCATGTGGGATCTCATCGGGCTCGGCTCTTGGGGGATCGAGGACAAGGACGGCAGGTTCCTTGGCCAGATCGGCCTGCTGCACCCACCGCATTATCCCGAAACCGAGATCGGCTGGACGCTGCTCGAGGAGGCCGAAGGCAAGGGCTACGCCACCGAGGCCGCCCGCGCCGTGCTGCTCTGGGCCTGGGACCAGGGCATCGAGACGCTGGTCTCCTATATCACCCCCGGCAACGACCGCTCCATCGCGCTTGCCGAGCGGCTCGGCGCGGTGCGCGACCCCGCCGCCGCCCTGCCGCCGGATGAAACACCGGAAGAAACCATCGTCTACCGCCACAGCCCGGACAGCGACGGCAGCCCGGAGGCCTATGCATGAGCCTCTGCCTTTCATCTTTCTCCAAATACGCACAGCCCCGGCTCCGCCGGGCGGGAGGCCGGGCATGACGCTGACCCAGGCCCCCTATCTGGAGACCGACCGTCTGATCCTGCGCGGCCCCGAACCGCAGGATGCCGAACCGATGATCGCCTTCCTGCTCGACCGCGCCCGTTCGGACGGGTTCGGCGGCTACGACCATCGCGGCGACGCCTGGCGCTGGTTCGCGCTGAACGTGGGTCACTGGCATCTGCGCGGCTACGGCTATTTCACCATCGAGATGAAGGACAGCGGCCGCCCCGCCGGCATCAGCGGTATCTGGAACCCCGAGGGCTGGCCCGAGCCCGAACTGGGCTGGGTGGTCTTTGCCGGCTACGAGGGCCGGGGCATCGCCCACGAGGCGGCCCTGCGCGTGCGCCGCTATGCCTACGAGGACCTGCGTCTGCCCACGCTCACCTCGAACATCGTGCCGGGCAACACCCGGTCGATCGCCCTGGCCGAGCGGCTGGGCGCCACCTTTGAGCGGCGCTATCACAATTACCACATGGGCGAAGACCTGCTCTATCGCCACCCCGGCCCCGACGAGGTGTCGGCATGAGCGTGACCATCCCCGTTGTCGAGACCGACCGCCTGATCCTGCGCGCCCCGCGCTTCGAGGATCTCGACGCGCTCTGCGGTTTCTACGCCGATCCGCGCGCGCATTTCATCGGCGGCCCGCTCGACCGGGGCGAGGTCTGGCGCCTGCTTCTGCGCACGGCGGGACACTGGCAGATTCGCGGCTATGGCATCTGGCACATCACTCTGCGAGACACCGGCGATATGATCGGCCACACCGGCGTGCTGCACCATATCGAGTGGCCCGAGCCCGAGCTCTGCTATGGCATCTTCGCCGGTTTCGAGGGCAAGGGCTTTGCCCATGAGGCCGCCGAGGCGGCGCGCGTCGCCGCCGCCGGACATTTCGGACTCACCCGGCTGATCAGCCCGATCGACCCGGCCAACGACCGGTCCAGGGCATTGCTCCTGCGGCTCGGCGCGCATTTCGAGCGCGAAGACACGCTGCTTGGCCAGACGGTGCATGTCTACCGCCACCCCGAACAGCGGGGGGACGCATGAGCGCCGCCGTCGAACAGCACCGCCCGGGCCCCGGCGCCCGTCAGGCCGCGCGGCTGGGTGGCCGGATTCCCGCGCTCGACACGCGGCGGCTGCAGTTGCGCGGCCCCCGCATCTACGATTTCGGCGCCTATGCCGCGATCCTCTGCTCGGATCGCGCGGAATATATGGGCGGCCCGCTCTCACGCACCGAAGCCTGGAGCGACTTCACCCAATATACCGCGCTCTGGCTGCTGCACGGCCACGGGCTCTGGACCATCGACGCGCAGACCACCCCCTCTGCCGGCTTCGTGATTCTCGGCTACGAATACGACGATCCCGAAGCCGAGCTGGGCATTCTCATGACCGCGGAAGCCGAGGGCCACGGCTATGCGCAGGAAGCCTGTGAGGCGGCGCGGGATTATGCCTTCGACACGCTGAACTGGGACAGCGTCGTCTCCTACGTGGACGCCGAGAATACCCGCGCCCGCCACCTGATGGAGCGGCTGGGCGCGGCGCGCGACACGCAGGCCGAAGACGATCTCGGCGACGGTACCCAGGTCTGGCGCCATCGGCGGGAGGCGCGTCTGTCATGACCGATATTCCCGTCCTCGAAACCCGGCGTCTGGTGCTGCGCGGCCCCGAGCCGCAGGATTACCCCGATTTCAAGGCCACCTTCGCCTCCTACCGCTCACGCTTCATGGGCGGGCCGCTGAACGCCTACGAGACCTGGATGCTCTATGCCGCCGAGATCGGCCATTGGGAGATCCGCGGCTTCGGCATGTGGATGGTGCATCTGCGCGACAGCGACGAAACCGTCGGCATGGCGGGCGGCTGGTTTCCCGCGAAATGGCCCGAGCGCGAGATCGCCTGGATCATCTGGCCCGACAAGGCCGGCAAGGGCTATGCGCTGGAAGCCACGCACCGGGTGCGGCGCCATTTCTACGAACGGCAGGGCTGGGACGGGGCGGTGTCCTATATCGACCCCAAGAATCTCGATTCGATCCGCCTGGCCGAGCGACTCGGCGCCCGCAAGGATGCCGCCGCGCCCTCGATCGACGGCAATGACGCGGTCTATCGCCATCCCGCCCCCGCCGAGCTGCAGGGCACGCAGCTTGCCCATGGCATCGACATGGAAATCGCCAACTTCCAGGATCCCCTGTTCAAACCGAAAGGCTGGGCCATTGACTGAGACGCACGACCCGGTAGCGCGCGCTGCGGCGCTGCTCAAGGAACACCGCGAAAGCATCGACCGGCTGGACGCGATCCTCGTCTTCACGCTGGCCGAACGCTTCAAGCACACCCAGGCGGTGGGCGTGCTCAAGGCCGCCCACGACCTGCCCCCTTCCGACCCCGCGCGCGAGGAGAACCAGATCGCGCGGCTCCAGGATCTGGCGGAGAAAGCGGATCTCGATCCGGAATTCGCCAAGAAATTCCTGAATTTCATCATTCAGGAAGTCATCAAGCACCACGAACGACACCAATCGTGAACATCCGGCGGGGGGACCCGCCAAAGCCATTCGAAAAGGAGAAAACCAATGGCCATCAAGATCCGACTCGCCCGCGGCGGCTCCAAAAAGCGCCCCCACTACGCCATCGTGGCCGCCGACTCGCGGATGCCCCGCGACGGCCGCTTCATCGAGAAGCTGGGCACCTACAACCCGCTGCTGCCGAAAGACGACGAACGCCGCGTGGTGATGAACCTCGAGCGCATCCAGTACTGGCTGGGTGAAGGCGCGCAGACCACCGACCGCGTGTCGCGCTTCCTCGAAGCCGCCGGCATCGTCGAGAAGAAAGAGCGCAGCAACCCCAAGAAAGCCGTCCCGGGCAAAGCCGCCACCGAGCGCGCCGAAGCCAAGGCCGCCAAGGCTGCGGAAGCCGCAGAGGCCGCTGCCGCTCCGGCCGAGGAAGAGACCTCAGAATAAGATCAGCCCAATCGGCTGGCGGAAAGGCGCGCGGGGGAAACCCTGCGCGCCTTTCTCGTGGCGGCTCCGTGGGAAACCGTGGCAAAGCTGCTAAGGTACGAATCAACCGTTGTTTCAGGAGGCCCCGATGCGCTCTCTCCGCCCCGCACTGGCTTTGACGCTGACCGTCGCCGCTCCGGCCGCCGGGATTGCGCAAACCGCGCAAACGTCCTACGCGCCGTCCCAGCCCGAGCTGGTCTTTTCGCTGCGCGGCGGGGTTGCCGTCACGCCGGAATATTTCGGCAGCGACGATTACAGCGCCGGGCCGGACCTCGGGTTCAAGTTCCACGGGCTGACCCTGCGCAGTGGCAAGCAGCTTGGCGACGGCGATCCCTGGGCCGATGCATACGGCTGGGACCTGCACGGCTCGTTCCGCTATATCGGCGAGCGCGACGCGTCCGACCATGACGACCTTCGGGGCATGGAGGATGTGGACGCCGCGCTCGAGCTGGGCCTGGGCTTTGGCTACACCGCCGAACATTTCAGCGCCTTCACCGATCTCCGCCGCGGCTTTGGCGGACATGAGTCCTGGGTCGGCGAGGCCGGGCTGGATCTGATCGCCCGCCCCAACGACCGCTGGAAGCTGACCCTTGGGCCACGGCTCTTCTGGGGCAGCGACGGCTATGCCGACACCTATTTCGGGGTCGATGCTTCCGAGGCAACGGCCACGCGTCCCGCCTTCGATGCCGGCGGCGGGCTGCTGTCGACCGGTCTCGAGATGGGCGCACGCTACCAGATCAACAACGACTGGGGGCTGGAAGGCGCGCTCACCTGGGAAACCTACCAGAACGATGCCGCCGACAGCCCCATCGTGGACAGCGGCAGCGAGGACCAGTGGACGATCCGCTTCGGGGTCACGCGGGTGGTGCGGCTGCGCTTCTGATCCGCACCGATTGCCAAGGCCCGGGGCTCTGGTCTATCCAGTCCTCTGATATACAGGGCGAAAGCGAGGCCGGTGTGAGCGAGACGATCTGCGTCGGGGCGATTTCTGGGGCCTTCGGGGTGCATGGCGAGGTGCGGCTGAAGAGCTTTACCTCCGATCCCGAGGCCATCGCCGATTACGCCCCGCTCACCACCGAGGACGGCAGCCGCAGCTTCGAGGTCCAGATCACCCGCGCGGTCAAGGGCGGCTTTGCCGCGCGGCTGTCCGATGTGCGCAGCAAGGAAGATGCGGATGCGCTGCGCGGCGTCCGGCTTTATGCTCCGAGAGACCGCCTGCCCGCGCTGCCCGACGACGAATTCTATCACACCGACCTGATCGGCCTGCCGGTCTACGACACCGGCGGGGCCGAGCTTGGGCGGGTCAAGACCGTGCTGAACCACGGCGCCTCGGATCTGCTCGAGCTGCATCTGCCCGGGCAGTCGAAAACCGTGCTGCTGCCCTTCACCCGCGCGGCGGTGCCGACGGTCGATCTGGCGGCGGGGCGCATCGTCGCCGATCCACCCGACGGGCTGTTTGAATGACGCGAGTCGTCATCCACGCGGGCTTTCACAAAACCGGAACCAGCAGCGTCCAGGCCATCTTGCGCGCCAATACCGCGCTGCTCGAACCGCATTTGAGGGTGTTCCTGCGCGATGATTTCACGCCGCTGATCCACGCCGCGCGCGCCTATTCTATCACCTGCAAAGAAGACGGTCTGACCGAGCTGCGCCGCCAGGCCGACCGGCTTTTTCGCCGCATCGACGCGGCAGACCCCCGCCCGGTGCTGATCTCGTCCGAAGGTCTGTCCGGCCACCTGCCCGGCCGGCGCGGGCTCACGTGCTACGACGCCGCGCCGCGCAATATGGCGGTGCTTGCCGAAGCGGCCCGGCAGAGGTTCGGCGAGGCGCTGGATCTGACGTTCTTCTTTTCGACGCGCGACCGCGATAGCTGGGTGCGCTCGACCTGGTGGCAGAACCTGCGCAGCACCCGTCTGACCGAAGACCTCGATCTCTACGCGGAGAAGATCGGCAAAGCCACCGATCTGCCGCAGATCGTGGCAACGGTGGCCAAAGCTGTGGCCCCCGCCCGCGTCGTCTCTGAACGGCTGGAAGACAGCCGCGAGCGCCGCGAAGGTCCGCTGGCGCCGCTGCTCGATCTTGTCGACCTGCCGCCGGAGCCCCGCGACTCACTCGAGATTCTCCCGCCCGAGAACGTCCAACCCGACATCGGGCTCGGCGACGTCTTCCTGGCGCTCAATCGAAGCGCTCTGAAGGACCAATATTTGCGTGAAGCGAAGAAAAATCTGCGCCGTCTGGCGAACAGACAGATCGGAAACGAGTGACTGTTTCCGCTAGGGAAATCCTTCGTTAAAAGGCCCATCGCTCTCCCAGAAATTGCCACAATTCGGAAGAATTTTGGCCGACATAGTGTCGGAAAGGAGGCGAGCTGTGTTCGCGTCTTATCAAAGAGTAATCTGGTCGGGATTTGCGCTGAGCCCAGCGCTGACCCTGCTGCTGCTGCCGGATCAAGTGGTGAACGTGGCCTTGAAGCAATTCGGGCCGTCGGTGATTCTGGCGCTTGCCTGGGTGGTGGCCTTCGGAGCCGCGCATTTCTCGCGCCATGCCATCGACTCGAGGGCCGAACGGGCGGCGCCGCTTCTGAGCCTCTCGGCCCTGCGCCATCCCCCGGCAGAGATGCCGGACCCGCAGGACATCCGGCAATCCCTGCGCCATATTCTGCAAAGCCCGCCGCCGGTCACCTCTCCCTATGGCGCTGCCGAACCGGAGACACTGGACTACGCCCTGAGCCGGGCCGTGGAGCGGATCCTGGGATCCTGGGGCAAACGCAAGCTGGCAGAGCTTACCCGCGAGGAGCTTCAAGAATTGTGGATGCTCGAACAGCTCGTCCGCGCCACGCCAGACCGCGCCGGCGCGCTGGCGCAGAGCTTTGTGAATCCCGATGTGGTGCTCGAGATCCGCGACCGCATCGCCGCCATCGGCCAGCATCGTCACGCCTATGAGGCGCAGATCGGTGCCTTCGAAGCCACCCGCCGTGCCTGGAGCGATGCCGCCGGCGGCCCGCCCGACCGGCTGTTGCTGACCGCGCTCCAGGCGCTGGACCGGCCCGACCCCGATCTCTGGCACAAGGTGATCGTCGAACACGATCCCGCCGATCCGGCACAGGCCGACGCCGCGCTGTGGTGCGCGCGCCAGCCCAGCTGCGAACGCGCCAGCGTCGCGCATTTCCTGGCCTATGCCGCCGCCGACGGGCGCATCGAGGCGGCGGCGCGGCGCGGCGACTGCCTCTGGCTTCAGGGTCTGCAAGATGTGATCGAGGGCTGGAACGCCCGGCGCTATGCCGGCCGCTCGCTGGGGCTGACGCCGCCCGATGCGGTGGCAACCTCGGCCCCCGCCCTGACGGCGGCGCTCGACCGGCTGGCCGAGATCACCTGCACGCCGCGTCTGGCCGATCCGCGCGGGATCTTCGCCGAGTACCGGGGCCGCGCGGCCCGGCCCCGCGACCACTGGTGCCTGGCCACCGGCCGGTTGCAGGCGCCGCCGCAGATCGCCGATTACGTCGAACCCGCCGACATCCACGCCGCTTGAGCCCTCCGGCCCTTGCCGCTAGAGGAGGGCCATGAGCGACGCACCCAAATCCCATGGCCGCAAGACCATCCGGCCCAGCCTCAAGCCCCGCGAGCTGATGACCGAGCAGCCGGAGCTGGCCCGCGCCTGGACGGCGCAGGTCGTCACCCTCTTTCCCGAGGCCTTTCCCGGCGTGCTGGGCCTGTCGCTTACCGGCAAGGCGCTGCAGGAGGGGATCTGGCAGCTCGACACCGTGCCGCTGCGCGATTTCGGCGAGGGCAAGCACCGCAATGTCGATGACACCCCCGCCGGTGGCGGCGCCGGCATGGTGCTGCGCCCCGACGTGGTGGGCCGGGCGCTGGACGCCGCCCGCCGCCGCATCCCTGCCGCGGCGCCGATCCTCTACCTGTCGCCGCGCGGGCGGCGCTTCGACCAGTCCGTCGCGCGCAGTCTGGCGCGTGCGCCCGGCGTCACGCTGATCTGCGGCCGGTTCGAGGGGCTCGACCAGCGGGTGCTGGATCACTACGGCATCGCCGAGATCTCGCTCGGAGATTTCGTGCTGACCGGCGGCGAGATCGCCGCGCAAGCGATGCTGGATGCCACCGTGCGGCTGCTGCCCGGCGTGCTGGGCAATGCCGAATCCATCGAGGAAGAGAGCTTTTCCCAAGGGCTTCTGGAGCATCCGCAATACACTCGCCCCGCCGAGTGGCAGGGGCTGGAGATCCCGCCCGTTCTGATGTCCGGTCATCACGGCGAAATCGCCAAATGGCGCCGCGCCCAGGCGGAAGAGATCACGCGGACCCGCCGCCCGGATCTCTGGGAGGCCTATGAGGCGGCGAAGGGGATCAAGACATGACCGAGATCGCCATGCGCCGCGCCACAGAGGCCGACGTGGCCGCCATCGTTGCCATGCTGGCCGACGACCCACTGGGTGCCAAGCGCGAAGATCTACGCGCGCCGCTCGCCGAGAGCTATTTCGCCGCCTTCCGCGCCATCGACGCCGACCCGAACCAGTTTCTGGCGGTGGCCGAGCGCGACGGAGTCGTGGTCGGCACCCTGCAACTGACCTTCGTGCCGGGCCTCTCGCACAAGGGCGCGCTGCGCGGCCAGATCGAGGCGGTGCGCGTCAGCGCCTCCGCCCGCGGCGTCGGGCTGGGCGGCACGATGATCGACTGGGCGGTCGAGACCTGCTGCAAGCGCGGTTGCATCATGGTACAGCTCACCTCGGACGCCACCCGCAAGGATGCGCACCGATTCTACGAACGGCTGGGCTTCACAGCCAGCCATGTGGGGTTCAAGCAGGCGCTGTAAGCGCTGCGAACCACCCAGATTTCCCTTGATCGGCGGAGCGCCTGCGCCTATACGCAGCCCGTTCGCAGGCTCCATGAGTCGCGCGGGCCCGTTCGGTATTGCCTGACCCGAATCTTCGACGGGGCACAGACGGGCCGGACGAAAGATACGGAAAAGCCGTCGATAGCCTCCCGCGGGCGCCCTGGTCCCTGACCCGGCGCGGACCCGACCGAAGACGCGGAGCTCTGGGGCGCGAGACACATTCACGGATCAACCGTGAGCAGCCAAGGAGAAGATCAGATGGATCTGATCGCACAGCTCGAGGCGGAACAGATTGCCGCCCTGGGGAAAACCATCCCCGACTTCAAGCCCGGCGACACCATTCGCGTCGGCTACAAGGTGACCGAAGGCACGCGGACCCGTGTGCAGAACTACGAAGGCGTCTGCATCAGCCGCAAGAACGGCAAGGGCATCGCCGGTTCGTTCACCGTCCGCAAGATTTCCTTCGGTGAAGGCGTGGAACGTGTGTTCCCCCTCTACTCGACCAACATCGAGTCCATCGAAGTGGTGCGCCGTGGCCGTGTCCGCCGCGCCAAGCTCTACTACCTGCGTTCGCGCCGCGGCAAATCGGCCCGGATCGCGGAAGTCACCAACTACAAGCCGCTCGCCGGCGCCGACGCATAAGGAGAGACGTCATGAAAAAGGGCATCCACCCCGACTATCACATCATCGACGTCAAGATGACCGACGGCACCGTCTTCCAGACCCGCACCACCTGGGGCAAGGAAGGCGACTCGATGCAGCTTGACATCGACCCGACCGTGCACCCCGCCTGGACCGGTGGCGGCACCCGCCTGATGGACGCCGGCGGCCGCGTGTCGAAGTTCAAGAAGAAATACGAAGGCCTGGGCTTCTGATCCCACGCTGTGTTCCGCAGATCGACGCCGCCCCCAAAGGGGCGGCGTTTTTCGTTTGAGTGGGAAGGGCGGATTTGCGGACGGCGTGACCTTTCGCTGTTCGTCACGCGACTGTCCGAACATGTGTCATTTGTCGCCACAGATCGCCCTGAGTGTGTTGAGCGCATTGATTGCGGCAGGCAGGCCACCATAAAGCGCCATTTGCCAGATCGTCTCGGCGATCTCCGTTTCTGTCAGCCCGACCTTTAGCCCCGCCTGGATATTGATCCGAAGCTGCGGCGCGGTTTGGCCGCCCAATGCCGTCAGGGCTGCAATCGTCGCGATATAACGGCTTTTGAGATCAAGTCCGGGACGGGCGTAAAAACGGTCATAGGCCATGTCGATGACCGTATCCGCCATGCCCGGCAAGAGATGCCCATATCGCTCCTCCAAAACGTCCCGGACGCCCGGGTTGAGGCTGTCGGCCAGTCGTGCCCCCTTCGCCTCTGTCATCGCAGCACTCCGCCCAAGGTGAATCCGCCGTCCACGACAACCTCCTGTCCCGTCACGAATGCGGCGTCGTCTGACAAGAGCCACGCCGCCGTGCCGGCCACATCCTCTGGGCGGCCGTTTCGCCGAAGCGGTGTATGGCCGGAGAGCCGGCTGGAAATGTCCGGGTCCAGAACCTCATCCGCCATCGGGGTCAGGATGATTCCGGGGCTGATCGCATTGACGCGATTGCCGCGCGGCCCCTCTTCCACGGCCCAGACCCGCATCATCGCAAGCAATCCGGCTTTCGTCGCTGCGTAGGCGCCCGTTCCCGGCATGACCGCTCCGGCTGTCCAGGAGGCGTTTATCAACACCGCGCCGTGGTCCATATGGGGCAGGCATTGCGCGACCGTTTGCTGGGTCCCGATGAGGTTGGTCTGGAGGAGGTCGCCGAAATCGGCGGTCTGCGTATCACGCAGGGGTTTGAACGCGCCCAGATGCCCGGCATTCGCAAAGACCGCATCGAGCTTGCCGAATTGCGACAGGATGACCTCGATACCGGCCGCGATCTCGTTGGGATCGGAGATGTCGCAGGTGTGAACAAATGCCCTGCCACCGGCGGCACGGATGTCTTGCGCCACGACCTCAAGCGGCGCTTCCCGCCGTCCCCAAAGCACAACGGCCGCGCCTTCACTTGCCAGTCGAAGGGCAACGGCGCGCCCCATCCCGGTCCCGGCGCCGGTCACCAGCACCGCGCGGTTTTCAAATCGGTTTTCCATCATGCTTCCTCGTCATGGATTGATGGAACAAGATGTAGATGGAAAAGAATTTATGATAATCACGAGATAATTTGTCGCTTCCGAAAGGATTCCTTTGCAATGGATCTCTTCATCGCCATGCGCACCTTCGTCGAAGTCGTTCAGGCGGGGTCGATGAATGCCGCGGCACAGAAGCTCAACGTCACCAGCGCTTTGGTCGGGCAACGGATCGCGGCGCTGGAGAACCATCTTCAGGTTCGCCTGCTCAACCGGACAACGCGCCGGCATCGTCTTACGGACTTTGGCGAAAGTTATCTCGAACAATGCCGGGACATTCTGGAGCTGGTTGCACAGTCCGAGGGCAAGGCCAGCGATCAGCAAGCCCAGCCGCAAGGACGCCTTCGCATCGCTGCGCCGCTCAGTTTCGGGAGCGAAGCCCTGATGCCCGCGCTCAAACGCTTCACCGATATGACCCCGGGCGTCGAGATTGACCTGGTGCTCTCTGACACCAATGAGGATTTGATCGCAGGCGGATTCGACGCGGCTTTTCGCATCGGGAAACTGGAAGACAGCACGCTCCTGCAAACCCGGCTCGCCCCCTATAGAATGATGGTCTGCGCATCGGCCGACTTGCTGAAGAAACACGGTGCGCCCGAGGCGCCATTGGATCTGGAGCGATTTCGGGCTGTTCTGTTTTCAAGGACCGGACGCAGAGCCTGGCGCTTCGTCAGGAATGCCGAGACGCAAAACTGGACTCCGAAGGCGACGATCACGGTGAACTCCAGCCAGGCCGTGCGTATCGCGGCCAAAGCGGGCATGGGCATTGCCATGCTCCCTGAATGTCTCGTCGCCCAGGATGTCGCGGCTGGTGAGCTTGTTCGGGTTTTGGCTGACTGGAAACTGCCGGAGCAGCCCATGGCGCTCATCTATCATCGCGACCGATACAGGCCGCAAAGGCTGGCGTCGTTTCTCGACTTCGCCCGATCGACCTTTGGAAACCGCCCGATGAACAGTTATGGTGAGTAGCTGCCACGATAGAGCAGACATTCGAATTCTGGCTCGGCAACCTCAACTTCGGGCTCGGAGCGGCCCCTACCCGCAAGGATAAGGAACAACCGCACCCCCTCCTCAAGCTGTGACCCTCTGGCGCGTGACAAATTCGACATCGCGCATGTATAAAACCCCATCCCCGATTCCCGCCAGGAGGAGACGCGCCGTGGAATTCAGAAAGATCAACGACGACATCACGGTTTCACCACAGATCACCACCGGTGACATGGCCGAGATCGCCGCCGCCGGCTACCGCTCGATCATCTGCAACCGTCCCGATGGCGAGGGCTCGGACCAGCAGACCTTTGAAGAGATCGAGGCCGCGGCCCGTCAGGCGGGCCTTGAAGCCCGCTATCTGCCGGTGATCTCGGGCAAGGTGCAGGACAGCGATGCCGAGGATTTCGACCGCGCCCTGCGCGAGCTGCCCGGCCCGGTCTTTGCCTATTGCCGCACCGGCACGCGCTCGACCACGCTCTGGTCGCTGGCGCAGGCCAAGGTCATGGCCCCGGCCGAGATCCTGATGGCCGCGAAAAACGCGGGCTATGACATGGCGGGCGTGGTGCGCCGTATCGTGAACGGCGGCAAGACCCCGACCGACACGGGCGACGCCAGCTTCGACGTGGTCGTGGTGGGCGGCGGCGCGGCGGGGATCGCCGTCGCGGCCAGCCTCAAGGCACGCAAGCCCAGCCTCGAGATCGCGCTGCTGGACCCGGCGGATGTGCATTACTACCAGCCCGGCTGGACCATGGTCGGCGGCGGCATTTTCGAGCCGGAAACCACCGCCAAGACCATGGGCAGCCTGATCCCCAAAGGGGTGCACTGGATCAAATCCGCCGTCGCGGCCTTTGAGCCCGCCAACAACGCCGTCATCCTCGATGGTTGCCGGGTGGTGAAATACGACCGGCTCATCGTCTGTCCGGGGCTGAAACTGGACTGGGGCAAGGTCGATGGGCTGGTGGAGACGCTCGGCAAGAACGGCGTGACCTCGAACTACCGCTACGACCTCGCCCCCTATACCTGGGAGCTGGTGAAGGGGCTCAAGAAGGGCCGCGCGCTTTTCACCCAGCCGCCGATGCCGATCAAATGCGCGGGCGCGCCGCAGAAGGCGATGTATCTCTCGGGCGATCACTGGTTCCGCCAGGGCGTGCTGCCCAATATCGACATCCAGTTCATGAATGCGGGCGGCGTGCTGTTCGGGGTGAAGGATTACGTCCCGGCGCTGGAACAATACGTCAAGAAATACGACGCGACGCTGAACTTCTTCCATAACCTGATCGCGGTGGACGGTGCGGCGAAGAAGGCGACCTTTGCGGTGAACAAGCCCGACACGGAACCGACGACGGTCGAGGTCGAGTTCGACATGATGCATGTCTGCCCGCCGCAGATCGCGCCGGATTTCATCCGCGTGTCGCCGCTGGCCGATGCCGCAGGCTGGGTCGATGTCGATCAGAACACCCTGCGCCACAAGAGCTATGACAATATCTGGAGCCTTGGCGACGTGATGAACGCGCCGAATGCCAAGACCGCCGCCGCCGCGCGGATGCAGGCGCCCATCGTGGCCGAAAACGTGGCCGCCGACATCGAGGGCGCCAGCCCGCGTGCGATGTACAACGGCTATGGCTCCTGCCCGCTGACCGTGGAGCGCGGCAAGATCGTGCTGGCGGAGTTCGGCTATGGCGGCGCGCTGCTGCCCAGCTTCCCGAAATGGGTCATCGACGGCACCAAGCCGACCCGCGCCGCCTGGCTGCTGAAAGAGCAGATCCTGCCGCCGGTCTACTGGAAGGCCATGCTGCGTGGCAAGGAATGGCTCGCCAAACCCGAGAAGGTCTCGGCAAGCTGAGGTGACCGGCCTCCGGTTTCCAGGCCAAGAGGCCCCGGATCGCGTCCGGGGCGGGGGTTTCAGACCCGCCCGCCCCGGTCCCGTGCCGGGGCCTTTGCGCATATTTCCGCGACATTTCGGAACATCCCCCTTTTTGCCCCCTTCACAAATTCTATGTTTTGAATGTATGTACCGCCCAAAACGGCGACTCTCCCTGTCGCCCCTTTCTGACCGAATTGCAGGACAGCCCTCATGAATGTGCCCCGCCCCTCCCGCGATCTGCTGACCCGCTACCTGCCGATCCTGACCTGGGCCCGAACCTACGACCGCGACACCGCCACCTCGGACCTTGTCGCGGCGGTGATCGTGACGATCATGCTGATCCCGCAATCGCTGGCCTATGCGCTGCTTGCGGGCCTGCCCGCCGAGATGGGGCTTTACGCCTCGATCCTGCCGCTGGTGGCCTATGCGATCTTTGGCACCAGCCGCGCGCTGGCGGTCGGGCCGGTTGCGGTGGTCTCTCTGATGACCGCCGCCGCCATCGGGCAGCTCGGGCTCACGACGCCCGCCGAGATCGCGCTGGCTGCCATCACGCTGGCCTTTATCTCGGGCGTGTTCCTGACGCTGCTGGGGGTGCTGAAACTGGGCTTTCTGGCGAATTTCCTGAGCCACCCGGTGATCGCGGGCTTCATCACCGCCTCGGGCGTGCTGATCGCCGCCTCGCAGCTCAAGCATATCTTCGGCATCAGCGCCGAGGGCCACACGCTGGTCGATCTGGTGATCTCGCTCTTCGAGCATCAGGGCGACACCAATGTCATCACGCTCGCCATCGGCCTTTCCGCCACCGCCTTCCTGTTCTGGGTCCGCAAGGGGCTGAAACCGATGCTCATCGGCGCGGGCCTGAAGCCGCGCCTTGCCGACATCTTCGCCAAGGCCGGGCCGGTGGCGGCCGTGGTCGTGACCACGCTGCTCACCTGGATCTTCGGCCTGGCCGACAAGGGCGTGAAGATCGTCGGCGACGTGCCCATGGGCCTGCCGCCGCTCTCGGCACCGTCCTTCGACATGTCGATGTGGTCGACCCTGCTCCTGCCCGCCGTGCTGATCTCGATCATCGGCTTCGTGGAATCGGTCTCGGTGGCGCAGACGCTCGCCGCCAAGCGCCGCCAGCGCATCGACCCGGATCAGGAACTGATCGGCCTGGGCACTTCGAACATCGCCTCGGCGGTCACCGGTGGCTTCCCGGTCACCGGCGGCTTCTCGCGCTCGGTGGTGAACTTCGACGCGGGCGCCGAGACCCCCGCTGCGGGCGCCTATACCGCCGTGGGCATCGGCCTTGCCACGCTGGTCCTCACGCCGCTGCTGTTCTTCCTGCCCAAAGCGACGCTCGCGGCCACGATCATCGTGGCGGTGCTCAGCCTCGTGGACTTCTCGATCCTCGGCAAGACCTGGCGCTATTCCAAGGTGGACTTCACCGCCGTCACCGCCACCATCGTGCTGACCCTGCTGGTGGGTGTCGAGGTGGGCGTCTCTGCGGGGGTGCTGCTGTCGATCTTCCTGCATCTTTACAAGACCTCGAAACCGCATGTGGCCGAGGTCGGGCTGGTGCCGGGCACCCATCACTTCCGCAATGTGAAGCGGCACGAGGTGGAAACCCTGCCCGGCGTGCTGACGCTGCGGGTGGACGAGAGCCTCTATTTCGTCAATGCGCGCTTTCTTGAGGATTACGTGCTGGAACGCGTCGCCGAATGCGAGAACCTCGAACATGTGGTGCTGATGTTCCCCGCCGTGAACGAGGTGGACATGAGCGCGCTGGAAACGCTGGAAGAGCTGAACCGCCGCCTGTCCGAGCAGAACATCAAGATGCACCTGACCGAGATCAAGGGCCCGGTGATGGACCGTCTGAAACGGTCGCATTTCCTGCACGATCTCTCGGGCGAGGTCTTCCTGTCGCAATACGACGCCTGGTGCGCGCTAAAGGCGGGCGCGCCCGTAGGGACCGAGCAGAAAGACCTCGCCGCCCAGTAACAGCGCCGGATAGAGCGGGCGCCCGTAGCCCGCTCCGCCATCCATATTGAGCCTGTTGGGGTAAAGCTGCGGCAGGTCGATGGCTGTGTGCCCATGCACCACCAGCCTGCCGTGGTCGCGGGGATCGTCGAGAAAGACGCGGCGGATCCAGATCAGATCGTCCTCGACCTGCTGGTCGAGCGGGATGCCGGGGCGGATGCCCGCATGCACAAAGATCTGGTCTTCGGTTGCAAGGTAACGGGGCAGTCCTGCCAGCCAGTCGCGATGCGCCTGCGGCACGGCAGCGACAGCGTCGGCATGGATCGCGCGCGGATCACGGCTTGGGTCGGCATCCACCCCGTAAGAGGCAAGCGTCTCGGCGCCACCGATGGGCGGATCGGTATAAAAATGCGGGTTGCGCGTCTGCGGATCCTCATAGAACGGATCGTCGAGATAGCGCAGCAGAAAGCGGTCGTGGTTGCCCATCAGACAGGTCCAGGGCTGGCCTTCCGCCTGGCCTTGCATCAGTGTCTCGATCACACCCCGGCTGTCGGGACCACGATCGACGTAATCCCCGAGAAAGACGACCGGGGCACCGGCCTCGGCATCGTTCGAGATGAAATCCAGCGCTTTTCGGAGCTGTTCGATCTGGCCGTGAAGATCTCCCACGGCGAAAATGGCAGGCATGGAATGCGTCCTTTCTGGCCCTGTCTTGATGCCTCTCGCTGCGTTGCGGCGCAACCCGCATCGGGGCGAAAAGGGCGGGTCGGTATGTCAGTAGAGTTGCAGGGAGCCACCGCGGCCTCCGCGTCATATGGCCGGCACACCCCGGTCGTTCTTAAAGCAAAAGCGGTCAGGATCTCTTCGACATCCTCAAAACAATCCTTGCGAACGGGAAGACGCGCCATCGTAGGCCCGTGGGATGGCGAGACAACCAACCGAACCCCTTACTTTATCCCGGCCATATCCGAAGGACCTCTCAACGAGGTGCTTGCGTCACCAAATCGCCAGCCCGCCCGGACGGGCCGGCGATGGCGCGGCGGCGCTACGCGCCTTGTTCCGCGCCCGGATCTCTGCGGATCTGACGCTGGACAGGTCTTCTCCGCTGGTTCCGGCATAGCAGTGCCAAACAAAAAAAGGGCGCCCATCCGGACGCCCTTTCTCCTTTCGCACGAGACCCGGCCTCAGGCCACGTCGAATTCCAGCGGCTTCACCTGACGGAAAAGCCCGGTCGCTTTCAGGGCGTCCACCACGCTCGGCTCCATGGCCTCGTCCAGATAGGCGATGGCGATGGCCTCGCCGCCCTGAGCCGAACGGCCAAGGGTAAAGTTCGCGAGGTTCACCTTGTGGTCGCCCAGCATCGTGCCCAGCTTGCCGATGATTCCCGGCACGTCCTCGTTGGTGGTGTAAAGCATGTGCTCGCCCACCTCGGCGTCGATGTTGATGCCCTTGATCTGGATGAAGCGCGGCTTGCCATCCGAGAACACGGTGCCCGCAATCGAGCGCTCGCGCTTTTCGGTCACCACGGTCACCTTGATATAGCCCTCGAAGACGCCCGACTGCTCCTGATTGGTGGTCGAGATCTGGACACCGCGCTCTTTCGCGATCACCGGAGCCGAGACCATGTTCACCTCGGGCGAGATCGCCTTCATGATCCCCGCGATGGTGGCGCAGTTCAGCGCCTCGAGGTTCATCGTCGCGGCTTCGCCGTCATAGAGAATGTTGATCGCCTTGATCGGCTCGTCGGTCATCTGCCCGATGAAATTGCCCAGATGGCCGGCGACCTTGATCCACGGCCCCATGACCTTGGCTTCCTCGGCGGTAACCGAGGGCATGTTGAGCGCGTTCTGCACGGCGCCGGTCAGCAGGTAATCCGACATCTGCTCGGCCACCTGAAGCGCCACGTTCTCCTGCGCCTCGGTGGTCGAGGCACCAAGATGCGGGGTGCAGACCACGTTGGGCAGGCCGAAAAGCGGGTTCTCGGTGGCGGGCTCTTCCTTGAACACGTCAAAGGCCGCGCCGGCCACATGGCCCGACTTGATCAGCTCGGCCAGCGCCGCCTCGTCGACCAGACCGCCACGGGCGCAGTTGATGATGCGCACGCCCTTCTTGGTCTTGGCGAGGTTCTCCGCCGAAAGGATGTTGCGGGTGCCGTCGGTCAGCGGCACGTGCAGGGTGATGAAATCGGCGCGCTTGAGCAGCTCGTCCAGCTCGACCTTTTCCACCTGCATCTGGGCGGCCTTCTCTTCCGACAGGAAGGGATCGTAGGCCACGACCTTCATCTTGAGGCCACGGGCGCGGTCGCAGACGATGCCACCGATATTGCCGGCGCCGATCACGCCGAGGGTCTTGGCGGTCAGTTCGACCCCCATGAACTTGGATTTCTCCCACTTGCCGGCCTGGGTCGAGGCGTCGGCGGCGGGGATCTGGCGCGCCACGGCAAACATCAGCGCAATGGCATGCTCGGCGGTGGTGATCATGTTGCCGAAGGGCGTGTTCATGACGATCACGCCTTTCTTGGAGGCCGCTTCCTTGTCGACATTGTCGGTGCCGATGCCCGCGCGGCCCACCACCTTGAGATTGGTGGCATGCTCGAGGATCGAGGGCGTCACCTTGGTGGCGGAGCGGATGGCAAGGCCGTCATACTGACCGATGATCTCGGCGAGCTTTTCCTTGTCCTTGCCCACATCGGGTAGGAAATCCACGTCGATGCCGCGGTCGCGGAAGATCTGGACGGCGGTTTCCGAGAGCTTGTCGGAGACGAGAACTTTGGGAGCCATGGGTCTGGTCCTTTGGATATAGGGAGGGAGCGGTGGGCAAAATTGCCCACCCTACGCTGTCATTCGAAGGGAAGAGTAGGGTGGGCAATCTGCCCACCTCCGGCTCACGCGGTCGCGGTCTGCTCTTCGAGCACTGCCTCGAAGGCCCATTTGATCCAGAGCGTCAGCTTCTCGACATCCGCGGCCTCGATGGTGGCACCGCACCAGACGCGCAGACCCGCAGGGGCATCGCGATAGGCGCCGATGTCATAGGCGGCGTTGTAATCGTCGAGCTTCTTGGCCACCGCCTTGGCAAAGGCCGCGCCGTCCTTGATCCGCTCGTCGGTGAACTTCAGGCAAACGCTCGTGTTCGAGCGCGTCGCCGGATCCACCGCCAGGTTGGCAAGCCAGTCGTTGCGGTCGCAGAAGTCCCAAAGCACCTTGGCGTTGGTGTCCGCGCGCTTCATCAGCTCGGGCAGGCCGCCGATCTTGCGGGCCCAGTCCAGCGCCACGAGGTAATCCTCGACCGCCAGCATGGACGGCGTGTTGATCGTCTCGCCCTTGAACACGCCCTCGATCAGCTTGCCGCCCTTCGTCAGACGGAAGATCTTGGGCATCGGCCAGGCGGGGGTGTAGCTTTCCAGACGCTCCACGGCGCGCGGGCTCAGCACAAGCATGCCGTGGGCCGCTTCACCGCCCATCACCTTCTGCCAGGAGAAGGTCGTCACGTCGAGCTTGTCCCAGGGCAGATCCTGCGCGAAGGCGGCCGAGGTCGCGTCGCAGATCGTCAGGCCCTCGCGGTCGGCGGGGATCGCGTCGCCGTTCGGAACGCGTACACCGGAGGTGGTGCCGTTCCAGGTGAACACGACGTCGTTGTTGAAATCGACCGTGGCGAAATCGACGATCTCGCCATATTCGGCGGTCTTCACCTCGGCGTCGATCTTGAGCTGCTTGACGACATCGGTCACCCAGCCTGCGCCGAAACTCTCCCAAGCCAGCATCTCGGCCTTGCGGGCGCCGAGCAGCGACCAGAGCGCCATTTCGACGGCGCCGGTATCGGAGGCGGGAACGATGCCGATCTTGTAGTCGGCGGGAATGCCCAGGATCTCGCGCGTGCCCTCGATGGCGGCGGCGAGCTTTTCCTTGCCGATCTTGGCGCGGTGCGAGCGACCGAGCGCCGCATCGGCGAGCATGTCCACGGAAAAATGGGGAATCTTGGCGCAGGGGCCAGAGGAGAAACGCGGATTGGCCGGCCGCGTTGCCGGGTGCTTGGTAGCCATATCTGTCTAACCTTCCAGATAGAAGCCCCTCGTTGGGGAGGGGTGTCCCGCTGCCGCCATTACGCCCGCCCAAAACAAAAAGCAAGCGTCGTGTTTGTAGAGCGAAAGGTCGCTTCCCGTTGCTGCCTCCGGTACGTGCCCGCCGGGAAATCTAAGGGGGCGGGGCAGGAAAACACAGCTATCACACTGATATATAGAAATGATTTTCGCAGCCTCGCGCCCCCCAACTTGATCGCCTTGGCGGCAATGGCGCCATGCCCCGCCGCGCCGTTCCGACGCGGCCCGCATCACGCCGCCGCGACCGGAGTTTCCCCGCTTGCACCGGATGTCGCCGATCGGAGACGTCAGGACGCGAATCCGAGTCGGTCCTTGAGCCAGTAATACCGGACGCCCAGATCCATCACCGGATGGCGCAGCGCGTGCCAGAAGATCGGACGCACCGGGGTTTCGGGCAACGGCAAGGGCTCCCCCTCTGCAAGATGCCCGGCCAGCGCCGCGCCCATCGCGGTGGCCAGCGCCACCCCGCGGCCGTTATAGCCCGCCACCGCCCAAAGCCCCTGCCCAGCATGATGGATATGCGGCAGGTGATCCAGCGTCAGCGCCAGATGTCCCGACCAGGCCTTCTCGACCCGGGCCGCCCCGATCTGGGGGAACAACCGCCGCATCCCCGCCTCCAGCGCAGCCTGAAGTCCCTGGGAATGCTCCGCTCCCGTGGCGCCGCGCCCGCCAAAGACCAGCCGGCCATCCGCCGAGATCCGGTAGTAATAAGCCAGCTTGCGGACCTCGGACGCGCAGGCCCCCTGCGGAAGAATAGTGGCGGCCGTCTCCGCCGGCAGCGGCTCGGTGGCGAGCACGCAGGACTGCACCGGCAGGATCGAGCGCGCGAAGCGAGGCATCAGCGCCGCATCATAAGCGTTGGTCGCCAGAACCACCGTTTCGCCACGCACCTGCGCGCCGCCCAGCTCCAGCCGCCAGCCGGCGCCATCGCGCGCGATGCCGGTTACCCGCCGCCCGGTGACGATACAGGCGCCGGCGGCCCGCGCCGCCCGGGCAAGACCCCGGACATAGGCCAGCGGATTGACCGTTCCGGCGCGCAGATCGCGCCAGCCGCCAGTATAGGCGCCGGTTCCGGTGGCGGTGGCGATGGCACCCGCATCCAGAATCTCCACCGGCGCGCCTTCGGCCTGCCAATCCCGCGCCCGGGCATGCACCGCGCGCAGCGCCAGCTCGGAATGCGCACACTGGATCCAGCCGTTCCGCACGGGTGCGCAGGCAATGCCATGACGGTCGACCAGATCGAAGACCCGGTCGGCGGCCTCACCCGCAAACGCCGCCAGCCGTCCGCCCGCCTCCCTGCCCCAGCGGGCGCGCATCTCGGGCGCGTCGATCTTGAGCCCCGGAATCACCTGCCCGCCATTGCGGCCAGACGCACCGAAACCGATCTTCTCCGCCTCGATCAGCGTCACGGCCACGCCGCGCTCGGCCAGATGCAGCGCGGTCGAGAGCCCGGTGAACCCGCCGCCGATCACCAGCACCCGTGCATCCTGCGGCGCATCGCTGCCCGGATCGGGCTCCTCCGCCGTTTCGTACCAGAGCGAACGGGTCCAGAGGTCGGCGGACAGGGTCATGCAGTGTTCTCCATTTCGGGGCAACGGACAGGGCTCGAGATCGCCCCGATGCCCGCCGGTCACATGGACAAAATCCCAAAATGAAATCTGATCAAGAGAATTTTCACCGCCGCGCGATGTTTCTCCCGGCCCCGCCGGTCAATTGCCGCAGGGACAGGCTCTCGAACGCGGAGGACGCCCGGCACGCCTATGAGACGTGGAGCAAGGGTTCGAACCGATACATGTCGTCGAACCGGCAGAACTCGACGGGTCCAAGCACGATCTCGGGCACGCGCGCCACCAGGTCGCGGCCGATCTCGTCGCAAAGATCGAGCAGGACCTCCGCCTCTGCCGGCGCGAGCCAGCGCAGCAGATAGGCCAGCGTGATGTGAAAGCCATAGTCCGCATGGTTGGACCGGTGCAGGTTGGTCGCGGCTTGCAGACGGTCGCGCGTGAGCCGCAGCGCGGCCTCCGCCGCCGCGTCCGCCCCCTCCATATCGACGTAGAAGCCGCCCAGGATCCCGGTGGGCCGCGCCCGGAACCGCCGGTCGAGACCGAGCCCCGCAAGCCGCGTCGAGAAATCGCGCGTCACCTCCCCGAGCGGCATGTCGGCGGGCAGATGGCGGGGCCAGCGGTCGGGCGTGCGGTGGCTGTCGATCACCCCCTCGAAGATCGTCATGTGAAAGCTCTCGGGCGGCAGGAAGGTGAAGGCGTCGGCCAGAGGCCCCGCCTTCAGCCGCGCCTGCGCCTCGGCCAGCGCGGCAAAAGCATCGCTGTCGCGGTCGATATGGCAAAGCGTCGTATTGCCGGGAAAGCGCAAAACCCGGCCCTCGGCGTCGAATTTGCGCCCGACGGCATCGGGACGGGGCCCACCGGTCAGGGCGCCGGTGAGATAGCGGAACGCGGTCTCGCGGTCGATCATCGGATCGTCCTTTGCCCCGTGCCGATCAGAGATCGAGCGTGACGAAGATCGGCTGATGATCGCTGCCCTGCGCCGCGCTGCCGATCTCCATCGCCGTGACCGCATCGGCCAGATCGGTGGTGACGAAACAATGGTCGATGCGCCGCGGCGCCCGGCCCTCGCGGGGCAGCGTGTCGCCCTCCCCCTCTTCATGACCGCTCAGCACCCAGGCATCCGCCAGCCCGTGCGCGCGGATCGTGCGCCCGTGGTTGGGCGAGACATCCCCCAGAAGATAGGTGTATTCCGCGCCCTCGGGCGTGAAGTTCATGTCACCCATCACGATGGCGCTCATCGGCTGTGGCGGCGCCGGACGATCGGCCCATTCCGGGCCGCTGACCGCGCCGCCGATGCTCGACCCGCGCTCGTGGCCGCGCAGCATGAGGTCGCGCATATAGGCCACCTGCGGCATGCGTGTGTCGGTCGAGACATGATCGAGATGCACCGAGCAAAAACGGATCGGTCCCGACGGCGCGTCGATCACCGTTTCGACCAGCGTGCGCTGCAAGTGGAAGATGTTGCGCAGCGCGATCTTGGGCAGGGTATGGTTGATCGAGCTCAGGATCGGCCAGCGCGACAGCACCATATTGCCGAACTGGCGGCGGCGATGCGTCGGCTTGCCATCGACGATCTCGGAGGCGTCCACGTCGATCCCCGGCCCGTAGACCCAGTGCATGTGGTCGAGGCGCCGGGCGATCTCTTCGCCCTGATGCAGCATACCGGTGCGCTCGGTGGTCGTTTCCACCTCCTGCAAGGCGATCAGGTCGGGGTCGCCCAGTTCGGACACGATCCGGTCGAGGTCAAAGCACGAGTCTTTGCCCTTCCCGTACTGGATATTGTAGCTGGCGAGTTTCATTCCGCGTGCTCCATGCGCTTGATCGTGGCCACAGCGCCGGGTCCGGCCTCGAGCCGCTGGCCGCTTTCGACGTCGAACAGGTGAACCACCTCGGGCGGGACCGTCACGCCAACCTCCTGCCCCTCGGGCATCCGCTGCTTGTGCGCGGAGAGCACCGAAAGCGGCACATCCTCGACCATCAGGTGATGCAGCCCGTCCGAGCCCATCTCTTCATAGAAATCGAACCGCGCCCGCAGCGCGCCCTCGCCCGGGGCGCAGAGCGCCAGCGCCTCGGGGCGCAGACCGATCTGCACCAGCCGCCCGTCGAACGCCCGTGCCGCCGCGGGGGTCAGCGCGATCCGGCTGCCGTCGGCAAGCGCCACGGCACTTTCGCCGGCCCGCACCTCACCCGACAGGAAATTCATCGCCGGCGACCCGATGAACCCGGCCACATAGGTGGTCGCGGGCCGGTTATAGACCTCCTCCGGGGTGCCGACCTGGTCGATCGTGCCCTTGTTCATGATGACCATCCGGTCGGCCAGCGTCATGCCCTCGTGCTGATCGTGGGTGACAAAGACCGAGGTGGCGCCGATGCGGTTGTGAATGCGGCGGATTTCGTGCCGCATCTGTACGCGCAGCTTGGCGTCGAGGTTCGACAGAGGTTCGTCGAACAGAAAGACCTTGGGTTCGCGGATGATCGCACGGGCCATCGCCACGCGCTGGCGCTGCCCGCCGGACAACTGCCCCGGCTTGCGGTCGATGAACTCTTCCAGCCCGACCGACCGCGCCACCGCGCGCACCTTGGCGTCCCGTTCGGCGCGCTTCACACCCGCCACTTTCAGTGCGTAGCCGATGTTCCCGCCCACCGTCATATGCGGATAAAGCGCATAGTTCTGGAACACCATGGCGCAGCCGCGTTCGCGCGGCTCGAGATCGTTCACCACCGTTCCGGCGATGGCGATCTCGCCGCCGGAGATGTCCTCGAGCCCCGCGATCATGCGCAGCAGCGTGGACTTGCCGCAGCCCGAAGGGCCAAGAATGACGATGAACTCGCCGTTGTGAATCGCGAGGTTCACCCCATGGATCACCTCGTCCTTGCCATAGACTTTGCGGACGTCGCGGATGGAAATATCGGCCACGGGTCGGTTCCTTATTTCTCGGTGCTGATGAGGCCGCGCACGAACCAGCGTTGCATGGCGACGACGACGACAATCGGCGGCAGCATCACCAGAAGCGATGCGGCCATGGCGACGTTCCATTTCGGAATGCCGCCGCCGGTGGTGTTGGCATTGGGAATGAGCGATCGCAGCTCGACCGCCACGACCTCATGCGCGGGGTCGGTGATGATCAGCAGCGGCCAGAGGAACTGGTTCCAGCCCGAGACGAACATGATGGTCGCCAGCGCCGCCATATTGGTGGCCGACAGCGGCACCAGAACGTCGCGCAGGAAGCGCAGGGGCCCGGCGCCGTCCATCTTGGCCGCCTCCACCAGCTCGTCGGGGATGGTCAGAAAGAACTGCCGGTAGAGAAAGGTGCCCGTCGCGGTGGCGATCAGCGGCATGATGAGGCCGGTATAGGTGTTGAGCATGTTCCATTCGAGCGCCAGCTCGACACCCGACACCGCGTTGATCAGCCACGAGACCCCGGTCCAATCGAGGATCGCCTGAAACGGCGACAGTGCGTTGGCGGCGACCGCATAGGTGGGCACGATGCGCACCTCCAGCGGCAGCATCAGCGTGATGAACACCAGCCAGAAGATCGGCATCCGCAGCCGGTGGTCGAAGAACACGATGCCGAAGGCGGTGATGCAGGCGATGACGATCTTGCCGATCACCACCCCGCTGGCGACGATGGCGGAGTTGATGAACTTGGACTGGAAATCGCGGCTGAACCACGCCTCCGAGATATTTTCCCAGAAATGAGATGAGATCGACAGGTTCGGCGGGATCTGGTTGACCTCCTGCACGGTCTGGGTCGCGGCGGCGAAGACCAGATAGATCGGTCCGAGCAGCAGCAGCAGGCCCGAGATCAGGATCGCGTGGGTGGCCAGGTTCATCCACGGCGTGTTCTCTACCAGCCCCGGACGCCGGCGCCGGGTGCGCCGGCGCGGGGCGGGAAGGATCTCGGAGGTGGCGAGGGGGAGCTCGGCTTGTGTCATGAGTAATGCACCCGGCGTTCGATGTAGCGGAACTGGACGAAGGTCAGCAGGATCACCAGGACCATCAGGATCACCGATTGCGCGGCGGCCGAGGAATAGTTCTGCCCCTCGAACCCATCGACGTAGATCTTGTAGACCATCAGGTTCGTCGCCCGCGCCGGGCCGCCATTGGTCATGGTGTCGACGATGCCGAAGCTGTCGGTGAAGCTGTCGGTGATGTTGATGACGAGAATGAAGAAGAAGGTCGGCGTCAGCAGCGGAAGCTGGATGTCGCGCATCCGGCGCATCACGCCCGAACCGTCCATCGCCGAAGCCTCGATCAGACTGCGCGGGATGGATTGCAGCCCGGCGAGGAAGAAGATGAAGTTATAGGCGATGTTCTTCCAGGCGCCGGCGATGACGATCATCGCCATCGCGTGCCAGCCGGTCAGGATCGGGTCCCAGATCCCGTCCCAGACCTGATTGACATAGGCCATGACCCCGGCGGTCGGGTTGAAGATGTAGCGGAAGGCCAGACCGATGGCCGGCGCGGCGACCGCATAGGGCCAGATCATGCCGACCCGGTATTGCCGGTAGCCGCGCAATTGCCGGTCCACGAACAGCGCTAGGATCAGCGCCAGCCCCATGCCCAGCACCGTGGTGCCCGCGGCATAGACCAGCGAAACCCGCACCGACTGCCAGTAGAGAGAGTCGCTCAGCAATTCGCGGAAATGGTGCAGTCCCGCCCAGTCGTTGCCCCCGCCCCAGGGCTGTTCGAAGGTCAGCGACCAGAACACCGCCTGGCTGGTCGGCCAGTAGAAGAAGACGAAAATGATCAGAAGCTGCGGCAGGACGAGCGCCGCGGCAATCCAGTTGTTCTTGAAATAGGCGCGTCGCATGTCAGGGCCCCGGCATCTGAAACGGTCGGTGAACGGCGCCGCCCCGCCGCGCGGGCAGGACGGGTGACGGAGCGGACGCGAACGGTCCGCCCCGCGCTTGGCAGCCGCGATTTACGGGAAGGTCTTGCCCTTATAGGTGCGCTCGAAGTTGCGCAGCACCTTGTTGGAGCGCTCGGCGGCGACGTCCAGCGCCTCCTGCATCGGCTTCTGACCGGCAAAGGCCGCTTCCATCTCGGCGGTCCATTCCTTGCGGGTCTGCATGAAACCGCCGAGGCGCAGGCCGCGGGTCAGCGGCGTCACCGGCGTATAGGTCAGCGACTCGATGGCCACCTCGCGGCCTTTGTAGGGGGCCTTGTCGTAAAAACCCTCGTCCATCATCTTCTGATAGCCCGACAGGGTCACCGGGATATAGCCGGTGTTGGTCGACCAGAAGAGCGCCGAATCCGGCGTGGCGAGGAACTTCAGGTATTCGGCAGCACCGCGATACTCGTCTTCGCTCTTGCCCGCCAGAACCCACAGCGCGGCCCCGCCGACAACGGTGTTCTTGCGCTCGGTGCCTTCGTAGACGGGCAGCATCGCCACATCCCAGTTCAGCCCCTCGACGGCGGTGGCGTGCACACCGGCATGGCCGGCGATCGACCCGAAGTAGAACGAGCAGATGTTCTGCGCAAAGGCGTCGCGGGTGTTCAGGCCACCCTGCGTGGTCTTGATCTCGGCGAGACCCTCTTTGTACCAGCGAAGCTGGTTTTCCATATGCTTGGCATGCAGCGTGGTGTTGAACACATATTCGGCATCGGTGCCGTCATAGCCGTTGTTCCTGGTCGCCACCGGGATGCCGTGAGCCATCGAGAACTGTTCGAGATCGACCCAGGAGGACGGGCTGTAGCCGTAATGGCAATGGTCGGGCTGGACCGCGTCGAGATCGTTCAGGATCTGCTCGAACTCTTCCCATGTCTCGGGCGGACGGTTCCAGCCGGCGGCGGCCAGATCGTCGATATTGTAATACATCACCGCCGTCGAGGAGTTGAACGGCATCGCCACCATGTCACCCTTGGAGGTGGCGTAGTAATTGGAGATCCCGGGGAAATAATCGGTCCAGTCGATGTCGATGTCGTAATCGGCCATCATCTCGTAGACCGGGTAGAACTGGCCCGACATCATCAGGTCGGGCGTACCCGCGTCGAAGGACTGGACGATGGTCGGGTGCTGGCCCGCGCGAAACGCGGCAATCGTGTTCTGCACGGCGTTGGCATAGCCTTCCTGGCCGACGCAGTGAATCTCGTAGGTGTCCTGTGCCGCGTTGAATCGGTCGCAGGTCTTCTGGACCACATCGCCCAGATAACCGCTCAGGCCATACCAGTATTCGAACGTGATCTTGTCCTGTGCCTGTGCGGCGCCGCCCAGAACGGCGGCAACGGCAAAGGCACTGATGAAGGTGGCTTTCATGAATCGTTCCCTCGGGAGAATGTGTCATGCGCAGTGAGCGCGCGAGAGAAGGGGTAGGAAATTCTCTCGCGGCTTACCGCACAGCAGCGCGAAAGTTTCGCAAAGTTTCTGCTGCGGATTCGGTAGGTTAGATGACGCACAAATGAAGTTTTTGTGCCGCTCCGCCCCAAGGAGGGAACAAAGCCGTCAGCTCAGAACGGCATTCCCGTCGAGGTAGTTGTCGAAATGCACGAGGGTCTGGCCCTCATCGCCCAGCACCACCGCGAATTGTGCCGGCCCGAACAGCCGGTCGACCTTGGCCTCCGGATCCAGCGGCACGGTCACGTTGTAATGCCCGCCCGCCAGCGTGGTGAAGGGAATGCCGTACCACAGCCCGCAGGAGGTGTAATGCACATGGCCCGCGATCACCTGGCGGATGTCGCCATGGGTCTTCAGCGCCGCGAGGAACC
Organism: Salipiger pentaromativorans; assembly: GCF_024721115.1. Lineage (GTDB taxonomy): Bacteria > Pseudomonadota > Alphaproteobacteria > Rhodobacterales > Rhodobacteraceae > Salipiger > Salipiger pentaromativorans. Next base: position 66,557 of record NZ_JAMDHK010000023.1, read on the forward strand.
GGTCGGCATCGCGCAGGATGATCCGGTCCACCCGGGTGTGAAGCGGGTTCGCGTGGTGATGCAGCACGATCACCACGGGCCTGTCCGCGGCTTCGGCCAGCCGCGCGGTCAGCCAGTCGATCTGAGCTGCGTCCAGAACGCCCTCATGCGTGCCATGCTCGGCCGAGTCGAGCAGGATGACACGATAGCCCTTGGCGTCGATCACCTTATCGATGAAGCCGGTCTCGGCCCGCTCGTCTTCGCCGAAGATCGAAACATAGGCATCGCGGTTGTCGTGATTGCCGATGGTGATGTGGCAGGGCATCGTCAGCCCGGCGACCAGCTCCTTCAACCGGGTATAGGGAGCGACCGCGCCCTGGTGCCCCAGATCGGCAAGATCGCCCGCCAGAACGCAGAAATCGGCATCCGCGTGGCGTGTATTGATCGCCTCGATGCCGCGCTGCAAGCGCGCATGGGTGTCGAGCCCCTGCGATGTCTCTCCCTCGTCCACCAGATGCAGGTCACTGAGCACGACAAATTTCAGCATAGGTCCATTCCAGTCCGTATTGACGCCGGCGCACCGGCAGGTGGCCGCACCAATGGCAAGGAATGCTAACCGCATAACGACGCCCAAGTGACAGCGCGGTGACAGCGCCGGCACACGCCACGCTCACGCGCCCTTGACCGCCCCGCGCGGATTATCCGCCCGCGCACACCCGTCCTTAGGTCTGTGGCGGCGGTCTTCCCGACCGTCCCGCAGAACCAGAAAACGGAGATTTCCCATGCGTCTTGCTACGCTCTTTCTTATCGCGGCGGCGAGTGTGCCGGCGGCCCTATCCGCCCAGAGCGCGCCGCTCTACGATCCCTCGATCCGCCATATGCCGCAGGATGGCGTGGTGAAGCTCTATGGCGCCGGCGGGCCGCATACCGCCTTCCAGAAGGTCGCGGATGTCTGGTCGGAGAAGACCGGCAACGCCATCGAGATCATCGCCGGGCCGGAAAGCCGCTGGTCGGCCAGCGCGCAGGCCGATGCCGATATTCTCTGGGGCACCTCGGAACAGTCGATGACCGCCTTCCTCGAGACCTATCTGACCTTCCGCTCGGAAACGGTGACGCCGATCTATGTGCGCCCGGCGATCATCGCGGTAAAGGCGGGCAATCCGAAGAACATCTCGTCCTTCGAGGATCTTCTGGCCGAGGACATGCGTATCGTCGTCACCGAAGGCGCCGGGGTCTACAACACCTCCGGCACCGGGGTGTGGGAGGACGTGGCGGGCCGGCTCGGCAAGCTGGAGGACATCGCCGGGTTCCGCAAGAACATCGTGGCCTATGCCAAGGGCTCCGGCGCGAGCTTCCGCGCGTTCAACGAGATGGACGCCGATGCCTGGATCACCTGGCCGAACTGGCCGGCGACAAACGCCGATGTGCTGGAGATGGTGACGCTCGCTCCGGAGCGGCAGGTCTGGCGTGACGTCAATGTCGCCCTGTCCCCCGATGCCGACCCCGCCGCCAGCGCGTTTCTGGCGTTCCTGCTGACCGACGAGGCACAGGCGCTGATGAAGACGGAAGGCTGGCTGCGCTGAGCCCGCCCCACCACCGGGCGGCGGACCCGCCGCCCGGTGGTGTCGGGATCCCGGTGGCCGTAGTGACAGGCGCTTTCACGCTATACGACTCCGCGTGGCGACACCGTATAGCGCAATTTCTGGACGTTCCGCGACGGCGCGTCTCGGACTGTACCGCCCTTGTCAGACAAACAAACTTGCGTCGTAGCCATAGACCACGCCGGAGCCTTCGAACGCGAAGTAATCGAGGGTCTCGGCCTTATGTACAAGCTCAGCGTCCTTGCTGGCATCCTCCTGCGCGTAGACCTCGAACGTCGTACCGCTGATCCCCGATCCCCGCGCCCAGGCCGTGTCCAGACCGCCGAAGCTCGACAGCATCGCAACAACCCCGTCCGCCGCAAGATCCAGCGCCACCGACGCATCCGCATCGGTCACCCCGCTCGTCTGGCCAGCCTCCCAAGAGAATCCGCCAACCGAGCCGCTGCCGGCCTCGATCGCCACCCAGCCAAGGCTCTCCACCGCATGGCTGCCGCCGTTCAGAAGCTCCTCCTCCTGCATCGTCAGCTCGAA
>NZ_JAMDHK010000024.1 GCF_024721115.1 Salipiger pentaromativorans
ACGCTGCTGTATCAGAACGTGCTCGACCGCGACCCGGATGCCACCGGGCTCGCCAATTGGGTGGCGCGGCTCGAGGATGGCATGAGCCGGGCGCAGGTGGTGCTGGGCTTTTCGCAAAGCCCCGAATTCATCGCCGAGACGACGGTGGCGGCGCAGCTCTATGCCGAACAATATTCCGTATCGACCTGGGGGGACGATGTCTTTCGGCTCTATCAGGCGACGCTGGACCGCGATCCCGATTTCGGCGGGTTCTCCAACTGGAGCACGCGGCTGGCCGACGGGATGAGCTATCTCGACGTGGCGGCGGGGTTCGTGAACAGCCCCGAGTTCCAGAACACCTATGGCAGTCTCGACAACGAGGGTTTTGTCACGCTGCTGTACTGGAACGTGCTCGACCGCGCGCCCGACGCCACCGGGCTGGCAAGCTGGGTGGCGCGGCTCGAGGATGGCATGAGCCGGACCGAGGTGGTGCGCGGCTTTGCCCAGAGCACCGAATTCCAGATCGCCACCGCCGATGATTTCGAGCTCTGGATGCGGGTCGATGCGATCGACGATCGTCTCTCTTCCGGCGGTGGAAGCGATCTGATGGTGGGCGGCGCCTTTGCCGACACCTTCGTCATCGCGGCGGGCGACAGCGTGACCATCGCCGATTTCGAGCCCTGGGACACGCTGGAGCTGACCGGCTTCAGCCTGGCCGGCGAACCGGAGATTCTGGCCGCCTTCCGCGAGGTCGGAGACGATCTGGTGCTGACCGCGGACGGCACGAGCCTGGTGTTGCAGGACATGGATCTGGCGATGCTGGCGACGCATCAGCTCATGATGATCTGAGCCCGTTGCGCCGGCGGCGCGCGGTCGGGCAGGGAAGGGTTAAGCGGGGCCTCCTATCGTTCCGGTGTCTTTCGGAGCGCAGGGAGCCCTTTCATGTCCGATCTCTCGGCCAACCTGTCGTTGCCCTATCTCGCGGGCGCGCAGGCACAGAAACACGTCACCCATAACGAGGCGCTGGAGATCCTCGACGCGGTGGTGCAGCTCGCCGTGGCGAGCCGCAGCCTCGCGGCGCCGCCGGCCGATCCGCCGCCCGGCGCGCGCTATCTGCTGCCCGCCGCCGCCAGCGGCGCCTGGTCGGGGCAGGCGGACCGGCTGGCGCTGTGGGACGGGCTGGTCTGGCGGTTCTTCGAGCCGCGCCCGGGCTGGCGCGCCTATGTGCTCGACGAGCCGGCCGAGACGGTCTGGCAGGATGGTGCCTGGCAGGATCTGCCGGGGCCGACCGCCACGCCGATGCTGGGGATCAACAGCGCGGCCGATGCCGGCAACCGCCTGGCGGTGGCGGCCCCGGCGACGCTGCTCAGCCATGAGGGCGCGGGCCATCAGCTCAAGATCAACAAGGCGGCGGCGGGCGACACGGCCAGCCTGCTGTTCCAGACCGGCTGGTCGGGGCGCGCCGAGATGGGAGCGGCGGGCAGCGACGATTTCGCCATCAAGGTGTCTGCGGATGGCAGCGCCTGGACCACGGCGCTGAGCCTCGATGCCGCCAGCGGCCTGGCCAGCGGCGCGGCGGTGCAGGGCGGCATGTTCGACACCGATACCGGCAAGCTGATGACGGTGCCCGCCTTCGGGCTGGGCAGCGCCTCGGGGGCGGCAGCGACGGACAATGACGCCAATGCCTGCCTGGTGGCGGGGTTCAACTACCGGTTCAGCACCTCGGGCCTGAACTGCCCGGTGGCCAATCCCTACGGGTCGACGCTGCATGTGTTCCGCGGCACCGGCGGCAGCCGCATCCAGCAGCTTTTCGTCTCTGCGAATGGCGCGAAGCTCTGGTGCCGCGGCTCTTTCGACACCGGCGCAAGCTGGACCGACTGGGTCGAGCTCTTCACCCAGAAAAGCATCCTGGGAACGGTGTCGGAAAGCGCCGGGGTCCCGACCGGGGCGCTGGCCGAACGCGGCAGCAACGCCAGCGGCGAGTATCTGCGCCTCGCCGACGGCACCCAGATCTGTTCGGCCAGCCTGAGCCTGGCCTATGCGGACGGTTCCGGGCTCTGGGCGCGCTGGAGCTTTCCGGCGGTCTTTGCCGCCGCGCCGTTGACGGCGCATCAGCTCTGGGGGGCGGATCTGATCGCCAATGCCACGCCGGACATCGCCGAGCTGGCCGGGATGAGCCGCGAGGCGCTGACGGCGAGCTATGCCGATCTCTGGGTCCGGCGCGTTGCCGGGCTGACCGATTTCCAGCCCGGCGACACGGCCCAGGTCGATGTGCTCGCCGTCGGGCGCTGGTTCTGAGGGAGTATGCCGATCATGATCCTGACCTTTTCCCCCATGCGCCGCGACGATGCGCTGGCGCTGTCGGTCGCGGGCGATGTCCTGACGATCAATGGCGAGCCTTTCGATTTTTCGGTTCTGTCTGCCGGGGCGACGCTGCCCTGCGCGGCGATCTCCTGCGGCTGGATCGCCGGCGATGTGGAGCGCGATGCGGCGGGAGAGCTGACCGTGCCGCTGGTCCTGCCGCATGGCGGGCAGGCGCCGCAGGAGACGCTGTTTCCCGCGCCGCTTGCGGTCACCGCGGAGGGGCCGGTGACGCTGCCCGCCCCGGATGCCACAGAGGAGGCGGTCTGATGAGCAATATCGACACGGGCCGGATCGTCACCGCCGGGATGAAGGCCGCCGCCGGGGCCGCCCGGCGGCGGGCGGCGGTGCGCGCCGCGGTCGAGGCGCATCTGGCCGCGGTGGCGGCGGGGCGGGGCTATGGCTCGGCCGAGCGGCTGATTTCCTATGCGATGAGCGGGCAGGCGGCCTGGCAGGCAGAGGCGCGGGCCTTTGCCCGGTGGCGCGACCGGGTCTGGGAGACGGTGTTCGAGATGCAGGCGCGCGATCCGGAGGCCCCGCCGCAAAGCGTGCTGGCGGCGCTGCCGGAGATCGGCTGGCCGGCGCCCGGCGCGGAGGAGTGATGCTGTCCCCCCCCGGCCGAAACGAGGGCCGGCCCCTGACGGGGCAGGTCGGATGGGGGGCGTCACAGGCGCCGGTTCAGGAAGCCCTGGGCTCCGCCCGTGAAAGACCCAAACCCTCCACTGGAGGGTTTGCCGGCAGCGATGCTGCCGGTTCAGGAAGCCCTGGGCTCCGCCCGTGAAAGACCCAAACCCTCCACTGGAGGGTTTGCCGGCAGCGATGCTGCCGGTTCGGTCTTTCACCCCTTCGCGCCCTGGCCGCGGGCGTATTTGTCCTCGTAGCGGATGATGTCGTCCTCGCCGAGATAGGACCCGGTTTGCACCTCGATCAGTACCATCGGCACCTTGCCGGGGTTCTCCATCCGGTGCACGGCGCCCAGCGGGATATAGACCGACTGGTTCTCGGCCAGGAGCTTGACCTCGTCGCCCACGGTGACCTTGGCGGTGCCCGCCACCACGATCCAGTGTTCCGAGCGGTGCACATGGCTTTGCAGCGACAGCGAGGCGCCGGGGTTCACATGGATGCGCTTCACCTGGAAGCGGTCGGCGAGGATCAGCGTCTCGTACCAGCCCCAGGGGCGGTGATCGACGGGGAAATGCTGGGCCTGCTTGGCGCCGCGCGCCTTCAGGACCGAGACCGCCTTCTTGACGTTCTGGCTTTCCGAGATGTCGGCCACCATCACCGCGTCGCGCATCGCCACGGCGACGGTGTTCTTCAGCCCGATCCCCACCAGCTCGATCTCGTCGCTTTCCGAGCGCAGCAGCGTGTTCTCGCAGTCGAAGGCGGTGGCATGGGCGGAGAGCGCGTTGCCGTTTTCGTCCTGCTCGGATTCCTGCCAGACCGATTCCCAGCCGCCCAGGTCCGACCAATGCCCCTCGAAGCGCACCACCGAGACGTTCTCGGCCTTTTCCATGATCGCGTAGTCGATGGAATCCTCGGGCACCTGCGCCCAGAGATCCGGGTCGAGCCGGGTAAAGCTCAGATCCTCGGCGCCGGCCTCGAGCGCGGCCTCCACGGCGGCATAGATTTCCGGCGCGTGGGTCTTGAAGGCGGCGATCAGGGTCTGGGCGGAGGCGAGGAAGACGCCGGCGTTCCAGAGATGCTTCTTGTCGGCGAAAAGCTCTTCGGCGCGGGCGGCGTCGGGCTTCTCGATGAAGCGGGTCAGCGCATGCACGGCGGGGTGGGTCTCGGCGCCGGCCTCGAGCCAGCCATAGCCGGTCTCGGGGCGGGTGGCGGCGATGCCGAAGGTGACGATCCGGCCTTCGTCGGCGGCGACCTTGCCCTTGGCGACCGCGTCGCAGAAAGCCTGCGGATCGGCGACCGCGTGGTCGGAGGGCACCAGCAGGATCAGCGTGTCGGGATTGGCCTTGGCGGCGAACAGCGCCGCGGCGATGGCCGCGGGCGCGGTGTTGCGGCCTTCGGGTTCGATCATGATGCCCGAGGGCGTGACCCCCACCTCGTCGAGCTGCTCGGTCACGATGAAGCGGAAATCATTGCCGGTGACCACCACCGGATCGCCGAACCCCTCGCCGGTGAAGCGCCGGGCCGAGGCCTGGAACAGGCTCAGGTCGCCGACCACATCGGTAAACTGCTTGGGATAGCTTTTCCGCGACAGGGGCCACAGACGGGTGCCGGAGCCGCCGCAAAGAAGGATGGGGGTAATCATGTTTGGGGATCCTTTATAGAGGCTTGGGGCAGAAGGAGCGCTTCGCAGACGTCGTAGAAATAGGTGTCCCAGGCAATGTAGCGGTCAAAGATGTCTTTCTGTCCGGGGGTCAGGGCCGCGATGGCGCTGTCATAAAGATCGGAATTGGGGGAAACGTTGCGTTTCGGAATATCGGCGGAAGAGAGGTAGCCCTCGGCGACGAGGCTGCCGAGCAGCGCGCCGAAATGCTCGACGAAGCCGAAGATCATGTTGGGGGCCAGCGCGTTGTAAAGCGCGGTCTTCAGGATCTGCCGCTCCTGTCCGAGCCCCTTATGGGTGAAACTGCCCGACAGCCGGCGGATCTGGCCGTTGTCGAGCTCCAGCCGGTGGGGCATCTCGGTGGTGCTGTAGTCGAGATACTCGCCAAAGCTCATGCCGCGCTCGGTGAGCAGCTCATGCGTGGGATGGGTCTTGGTGCGGCAGATATACTGGTAGAAGCTGAAGATCCGCGGCCCCGGGCGCCGGATGACGCTGAGATAGCGATAGGGCGTGCCGAGCGCCTCGCCCGCGCCCATGCTGAGATGGCCGTGGATGTAGCGGAGCTGCTGGCGCTGCACCCGCGGCAGGGCGCGCAGCTCTTCGAGGCTGGCATCGTTGACCAGACGGGCGGGCAGCAGCAGCGGCTCGTCCTTCAGCGCCCGGGCGAGGCTGGTGCCCGCGGTCTTGGGGATGTGCAGATGGATCAGCGTCGGGGTCTGGCGCTCTGCGGCGGTCTTCTGCATCCGCTCGTATTTGCGGGCAAATTCCTCGGAGCTCAGAATGCTCTGCCGCAGGCTGTTGTAGCTGTGCTTGCGCTCCTGCATCCGCGCGAGCTCGGCATCGGAGGGCACGCGCGCCAGAAGCAGCCGGTAGGCCTGGACGATCTCGTCCTTCGTGAGATCCTTGGGGTCAACTGCCATCGTGGCCTGCCTTCCGTGGGTCAGAGCGCCGCTGCGCCCGGGCCGCCGGCCCGGATGCGCCCGGCTTGTTGCAAGGTAAGCCGTTGCAGGCCGGTTGTGCCAGCCCCGAGGCGGTGCGCGCAACGCGGGAAAACGCGGATCGTCGGAACATCAGTCTCGGTTGCGCGGAATTTCGCAGAGGACGGCGGCGAGCCCGTTGTCGGCACGCTGGTCGGGTGCGGCGGCGGGCTCCCAGACGAACATGGTCTGGACGCGCGGCTGGGTGTCGCCCGCGACCGGGCGGATGGTCAACGCGCCCTCGACCGCGAGTCCCTGCGGGTCATTGCCCAGGACGATCTGCCGGAACTGCCGTTCGGGCACGCCCGGCCCGCTCTGGATCTGGGTCGACAGCGGCGGCGGGCTGTCGCCGGTCCCGGGATCGACCTCGATCGCGGGCCCCGATCCGGAAGTGACGATCATCGCGGCCAGCGCCCGGCCGGACAGGGCGATCTCGGGCCCGTCGCCGAAGGGTACGAAGGAGATGGGCGGAGAGAATTTCTCGAACACCGATGCCGGAGCGTTCTCGGGGACCTTCAGGCTCAGATCGAGCGGGTCGAAATGCGCCGCCCGCTCGGGGCGCTGCACCGGCGGGCGGCCTTGCCGATGCATCATCATCGCATATTCGGCCACGCGCTCGGGCAGGGGGGTGTCGGTCTTGTAGAGCACGTTGTTCTTGTACCATTCGTCGGGGCGGTATTCGCCCCGCGCGAGCACGGTCAGCAGCATCGGGACATCCAGAATCGGCACGCCGTAAGAGGCGAAGAGCCGCCGCAGCGCCGGCACATAGGGGTCGTCGGCGCGGCCCACCTGGGTGCGGTTGCACATCAGCACCGGGATCAGCGGGCGGTTCTCGCGGATGCAGAGCTGGATCAGCCATTCCACATGGTAGAGCAGGCTGTCGAGCGGCTGGCCGCCGTTGAGATGGTGGTATTCGCTGACGCCGTATTCCCAGAACACCGCCGCCCCCGGCGCGCGGTCGGGGGTGCTGAGGAAGCGATAGAGTCCCATCGCCGTGGTGCCGGCGCCGGAGGACAGGTTCCGGATCTCGACGAGCTGGGTGAAATAGCGCCGCAGCAGGTTGACCCAGCCGCCCTGCTGCATCGAATTCGCACCGCCCAGCACCAGCGCCGGCAGGCGCGCGGGTGGCGGCGCGACCAGCGGCACCGAGGGGTTGATATGGGCAAGCTGCGGGCGGCAGCGCGCCATGAGCGCCTCGGGGATGTCCAGCAGCCGGAAGAAGGTCATGTCCCGCACGGCGCTTTTGGCGAACTCCTCCTCGAAGCCGCAGGCGACGAGGCTGCCGCGGCCCTTCGAGCCGGCCTCGACCGCCGCCGCCAGCTCGGCGCGGAAGGCGGGCCAGTCGACCTCGGGTTTGTAATGGTCGATGAAGCTCCAGTAATCCTCGGCGACGCAGCCCTGCTTGAACATCTGGTTGTGCACCGATTTCAGCCAGGGTTCGGCCTCGCGCTCGAAGACCACGAAAACCGGGTCGAACTCGGCAAAGGCCTCGGCCATGAGCCGCACGATCAGCGGCGCCTTGGGATAGATCCCGGTCTCGCGGTAATCCTGGGTCAGCGAGCCCAGCGGCAGGCCGGGCAGCCCCTCGTCGGTGATGCAGATGACCGGCTGCGGCAGGGTGCGGAACTCCGCCGCCCATTCCTCGGCGCGCTGGCGGAACTCCTCCGGCCCGATCCGCCCCATGCTCAGCGCATGGGCGGCGAATTTCAGCGGGTTCGCGCTGCCATCGACCAGGTTGTAGCAGGCCAGATGCGGCTTCAGCTCCGAGACATGGTCCTGCAACCATTGCTGGATCGAGCTGCTGCCGGTCTTGTGGTAACCCAGATGGACGATCAGGCGCTTGCGGGGCATGGCGGCACTCATGAGCGGTCAGGCGCCTTGCTTGTCCAGATCGGCCAGGATCTCGCGCAGCCGTCCTCCGTAACGCTTGGCGATCGCCTGGGCCGAGAAATTTTCCCGGATGAAGGCATAGGCGGCATCGGCCTTGGCCAGCCGGGCGGCGGGATCGTCATAGGCGGCGCGCATCTGGCGGGCGGCATCCTCGACGCTGGGTTCGGCCCATTTCGACTCCGGCCGCACGAAGATGTAATCGCCGTGCTTCAGCGGCACCTCCTCGTAATCCACCAGCCAGGCGGTCTCGTCCGAGCAGAAATCCATATTGCCGGAATAGGCGGTGCAGATCACCGGCACCTTCAGCGCCATGGCCTCGATCATGCCAAAGCCCCAGCCCTCGGACTTGTGCAGCGAGACATAGCAGTCCGACCCGGCCTTGAGCTTGAGCAGGTTCCGGTAGCTGAGCGTCTCGTTCATCACCACGATGCGCGGATCGTTGACGATGATCGAATCCACCCGGTCCCAGAGCTGCACCTGCACCGGATCGAAGACGCTGTCGCGGTTCTGCGTCTTGACCACCAGCCGGGCGTTGGGCACGCCCTCGAAGGCCTTCTGGAAGGCGCGGAGCACGCTCACCGGGTTCTTGCGCTGCACGAAGGAGAAGCTGTCGAAGGCCACCAGACAGACGAAATGGCTGTCGTCGAAGCGGAAGCGGCGCTTCACATAGGCGCGGGCCTCCTCGCGGCTGATATCGTCGATCTCTTCATAGCACATGCCGACATTGACCACCGGCTTGCCCTTGGAATCGGGCTGGTAGATCTGCACGCCGTATTCGGTCGAGACCCAGATCTCGTCGAGCATCTCCATGCCGAGGTAGTGGCAATAGGCGGGCTGATCCAGCTCCCAGAAGAAATAGCCGATATTGTAGCGGCCCGAGAACACATCGGGCTGATAGGCATAGGCGAGCGGCGTGGATTCCGCGTTCAGATGGATCAGGTTGATCCTGGCGGGGCCGTAATCCTCGATCAGCGTGTCCGAGGAGAAGCCCTCGGGCGCGGGGTTGTCGAGATCGAAATCCACCCCGCGGATATTGAGCCCGGTCTCGCGCAGGATGGCGGCGGACAGCCGCGTCGCCTGGCCCAGCCCCGAGGCCTTGGCCAGCGGGCCGATGAGCTGCACATCGACCGTCTCGCGCGTCGGGTCGGGGAGGGGCAGGGCGGCGGCCTCGAAGCGGTTGCCCTCGCGGTCGCGGGTCAGGAAGGAATAGCTGTCGAGATCGAAGAATTTCAGGCGCAGCGCCGCGGCATAGCGGTCGCGGGGCATCCGGATATATTCCGGCGTCTCGTCCGCGTCCGCGTCGCTCTCGTCCTCGCTCTCCGCGTCCCCGGGTTTCGCCGATTTGCCGGAGGGGAGGGGCAGGCTGTTCAGCCCGTTGAGGAACAGCTCGAAATCCGAGGCCTCGTTCTCGTTTTCGGGATTGGGCGCCAGCAGCTTGTCGATCAGGTTGCGCGGCACGTAGCGCAGCAGGTCGGGCCGGATCGCCGCGTGCAGCAGGATGGCCAGCACCAGCGTCTTGCGGCCCTCGGTCGCGCCGGGATCGAGGAAATGCAGCTTGGGGCTGTCGAGGAAGTAGCGCTCGGTGAAATAGCTCAGCGGATAGGCATCGAGCCGCCGCGAGGGATGCACGCCGCGCAGGAAATCCGCGAAGCGGTCGGGCACGAGGCAATCCTCGAAATACATATGCGTCACGTCCTGATGCGCCCACCAGAACAGGATGTTCATATAGCTGTCGCGATCGTTGAGATTCATCTGCGACAGCATGTCGGCGCGGCCCGACAGCCGCCACCACATGATCCGGCTCAGCGTGAAGGTCTGGCCCGCCATGACCAGGGGGGCGTTGAGATAATCCAGCAGCCCGCGCGACAGCGGGATGCGGCGTTTCTCCTGGCCGCGATAGGCGGTCAGATACCAGTAGAGATAGCGGTCCTGGCTCTCGAGCCCCTTCTCGACGGCGTAATGCTCGTCCATCCGGTAGCGGTAGCGCACGTAATCCAGATAGGCGGGCTGGCCGCTTTCGGGGATCTCGGGGATCAGCCGGTCGGTGGTGAACATGGTGCCGTGGCGCTCGAAGAGCGGCTGTTCGACCTGCGGCAGCGGGCCCTCGGGCAGCGGCGTGTCCTCGAGCAGCTCCAGCATCGCCGTCAGCTCGGGTTGCAGCGCGTGGCGGCAGCGCGCCACGTCGTCGTCATCGACCTTGGGGTTGCTGTCATCGACGGTGAGCTGCAGCGCCCCGAGCTCGATGCCATTCTCGCCCTGGGTGCGGACGCTCACATGGCCGTCGGCCTGGGCGATCTTCTGGTACAGCGTCTCGGACAGGCCGAACTGGAAGCCGCAGGCGGCCTCGCCGCCGGTGGCGGCGCGCACATCCTCGCGGATCGCATCGGCGATGCCCGCGTCCAGCAGCGTGTCGCCGGCATAGAGGCCGATCGGAACCCGGCCCTTCTTGCTGTCGCGGTAGATGACCCAGCCGCGGATCACCCCCTCTTCCGAGAGCCCGTCCACATGGCCGCGGTAGCGGCCATGGTATTGGTGTCCGTTGCTGTCGATCGGACCTTTCAGCAGGCGGCGTGCGGTGGCACGGAGCGTCGAGGTCAGGGAGGCGCCGGTGGTCATCTGGATGCTGTCCTGTTGCTGGGCGTGAAGGGCTCAGGCGAGTGCGTCGTAATCGGCCTTGGCCATCATCTGTGCCAGCCCGCGCACATCGACCCTGGCCTCCCAGCCCAGTTTGTCGCGTGCCTTGGAGGGATCGCCGATCAGCAGATCGACCTCGGCGGGGCGGTAGAATTTCGGATTGACCTTCATCACCTGCTTGCCGGTCTTGCGGTCGGTGGCGGTCTCGGTCTCGGCCGCGCCCTGCCAGTCCAGATCCATGCCCAGCTCTTCGGCGGCAAAGGTGAAGAAATCGCGGATCGTGGTGGTCACCCCGGTGGCCAGCACGTAATCGTCGGCCTCGTCCTGCTGCAGCATGCGCCACATGCCCTCGACGTAATCGCCGGCAAAGCCCCAGTCGCGCTTGGCGTCCATATTGCCCAGCTCCACCGGCTTGTCGCCGCTGCGGGCCAGCGCCGCGAGGCCGAGGGTGATCTTGCGGGTGACGAATTCCTTGCCGCGCAGCGGGCTCTCGTGGTTGAACAGGATCCCCGAGCTGGCATGCAGGCCAAAGCTCTCGCGGAAGTTCATCGTCATGTGATGGCCCAGCACCTTGGCCACGCCATAGGGCGAGCGCGGGTAGAGCCGGGTGGTTTCCTTCTGCGGCACTTCCTGCACCAGCCCGAACATCTCGGAGGTCGAGGCCTGGTAGAAGCGGGTCTCGGGGCGCAGGGTGCGCAGCGTGTCGAGGATGCGCACCACCGCCATGCCGTCGGCTTCGGAAGTGTAGACCGGCAGCTCCCAGGAGGCGCCGACAAAGCTCTGCGCGGCGAGGTTGTAGAACTCGTCCATCGGGATGTCGCGGATGGTGCGGAAGATGTTGTTCTGCTCGGTCAGGTCGAACTCGTGCAGATGCACCTTGTCGGCAACGCCCAGGGCTTCCAGCCGGGGGCTCTCGGGCTGCGAGATCCGGCGCACACCGCCATGCACCTCATAGCCCTTGTCCACGAGAAGTTTCGCCAGGTAGGCCCCATCCTGGCCGGTGATACCTGTGATGAACGCAGTTTTCATGTTTCTTGTCGCCTTTATTTGGTCACCAGGACATGCGCCCCGGTCGGTCGTGCAGGGCCGTCTTGCCGGAAGGGTGATACCCTCGGGTCATTTTTTGCGCAACGACATAGGAAAACAGCCTCCCGGCGCCGGCCGGGCGGGTGTGGCAGAAGGGCTCTCGCAGGTCGATGTGGAGCGTTGTCACGGGGCGGGGCGAGGCGCGGTGGCGCGTCATGAGCGGGGCTTTCCGGATGGACTGTGTCATGAAAGTGTCGCGCCGTCCGGCAGGCGGCCGTTGCAGCGGCCCGCCGGGGATGTTTCGCAAGGCCGGCCGCAGAGACGAGGCGGAGCCGGGAGGCGTGCCGATGTACAATGGAATTGTGTGCAATGTCGCTTCTGGCCGGGAAGGTGACCGCGCCTTTCCTTATGTCGCCCATCGCACCGGAATATCGGTGTCGATCTGGTTGTAGCCCCAGGCATTGCGCAATTGCTGCCGGAACCGGTTGGGTTTGAACTGCAGATGCAGCCCGTCTTTCGGCGTGACCTCGCAGCCCGCGGGGGCCAGCGCGTCGCGCCAGAAATCCGGCATGAGCACGGCATCGCCGATATTGATCCCCTCGAGCCCGACCGAGAAACTGTCATGCGAGAAGCCGGGGATCAGGTAATGCCCGGTCTTGCCGAAATAGCGCGCCTCGAGCACGCAGCTCGACGACAGCGCCGCCACGCCGGTGAGGTTGTGATGCGAGACCAGGCGGTAGAAGTTGTCCGTGGTGACCGTGTTGTCGGGCAGGCTGGACTGCAGCTTGGCGAGCACCTGTTTCTGCGGCTCCAGCGGGTGTTCCTTGATCAGCACATGGTCGTAATCCTTGGCGATCTCCAGCAGCCGGTCGTAATGGTCGAGCACGGTGGTGAAGCGCCCGTTCTCGATCACCACCTTGTCGAAGCTGGTCTGCAGGATCAGCAGCAGGCTGTTGGGCCGCGGCGGCTGCGGGTTGGCCTTGGCCACGTTCGAGGACAGCACCCCTGCCTGCAGGCGGATGAGCGCCTCGGGCACCTCGTAGGCACGGATCGCCTCGGTGATCTCGGGGCTGCTGGCGCTGGCTTCGAACAGCAGATCGTCCAGGAAGCGCACCGGCGACAGCGAACAATCGATAAAGGCGATGTCGTGACGGTTCAGGAAATGCACCAGATAGGGCGGGATCTCGAAGCCGATGACCAGGCTGTTGCCGAAGAAGCGCAGGAACATGTCCTCGACCATGCCCGGCAGGGTTTCGGCGGCGAAGAGCTTGGGCCAGTTGTGGATGGTCGGCTTTTGCCAGAACATCTCGTAGATCGAGGCGACGGCGTTGCGGTCCAGCCGGGACTGGTTGACCCAGTTGTTGTCCCAATGGACGATCTCGCAGGGCAGCCCGGTGGCCATCTGCACCGGCACTTCCAGCAGCTTCGCGAGCCAGTGGATGTTCTCGTGCTGGGTCGGGCGCAGCGCGGCCACCGACGGGCGCAGGAAATCCCCGGTGAAGACGATTTTCTCGATTGGCATGCTCATGCGGCGGCCCCCAGTTTTTCGGCGCGGACGGCCGCCAGGATGTGGCGGAACGGCTCGGTCCAGGCTTCGCTCGGTTCGGCGACGACATTCTGGATGATCTGCTTGGAAAGCTGCATCCGCTGGCGGTAATCGCCCAGCAGGGCGCCGATCTGATAGGCGAAGGTTTCCTTGTCGTTCGCGATCAGCGGATCGGGGATCAGGTGGCGCATGCCGCGGGCCCCCTCGTCCGAGGTCAGGATCGGCACGCCGTAGCAGATCGCTTCCAGCGTCTTGGTCTTGACGCCGCCGCCGGCATAGGTCGGGTTCAGCGCCAGATCGACCTGGCTGTAGATGTCCGCCAGATCCTCGATCCGGTCGTGGTTGATCACGTTGGTGTTGGACGGCCGGAACTCGGGCACCGTCACGTTGCCGACGATATGCAGGTTGGTCTCCCGACCGACCAGCGGCATCACCTCGCGCAGCAGATAGGCCAGCGTCATGTCGTTCACGTCGCTCTTGGCGGCAATGAACAGCAGATCCTGCGCCGAGGTCTTGTTGCGGTAGATGTTGCGCACCGGCAGGCGGAAGGGCGCGGTGACGATCGGGATCTGCGTCATCTTCACGAATTCCGCCTGATCCTCGTCCGACATGGCAATCGCGAGATCGTAATAGTCGAGCTCGGCGCCCTCGGTTTCCGGCGTCATCGAGAAGGTGGGGGTCAGCCCGTGCATGGCAAAGGAGCGCGTGCGCTGGGACTGGCAGTCATGGGTGTCGATGATGCGCACGATCTGCGGCGCGAGATGTTCGATCATCCATTTGCGGTTGAAATAGGGGGTCAGGACCGCGTCGAACCCGTTGCTCTCGATGTAATGCTTGATGCTCCGGACCGTCATCTGACGGTCCGGGCGCACGCCGGGGATGTCGGCAAGGCCCTGGGTCTTGTCGAGATCCTTCAGGTGCTTGCGGTCGATCAGCGTATAAGGCGCCTGGTTGGCGAAGGGTCTGTATTTGCCATGCAGCGTGACGCTGCTGATCACCGTCAGGTCGCAGACGGTGCTGAGAGACTGGCAGAGACTCTCGTAACGAATTGCGGTGCCGACATTGGCTTCCCAGTAGGGGAAATCGCACAGAGCTGCAATTTTCATGTATCGGCCTGTTGTTCCGGATCGGTTTCCAGTTCAAACGGTTTGATGTCCCCGGTTTCGGGCGCGGCGCTTTCGGCCTCTTCGCTGTCCGGCCGGGCAGGGCGGCAGGTGAAGCGCGAGATATTGGCGCCCAGCAGCCGGGTGTCGCGTTCGTTGGGCTGCCGGAAATCGGTCATGACGAATTCGACCGGAAGGTAATTCGCGGATTTCAGGGTCTCGCCTTCCAGCTCCAGCCGCGCGGTGAACTGCGTGGGGTTGGTCTCGTTGGGGATGATCTCGGCTTCCGTCTCGCCGGCGCGGATGGTCAGCCCGGCAAGCTGTTCGGTGTCGAGCACGCTGCCCGAGATCTCGACGACCTGATCGACCGTTCCCAGATGCGGCAGGCAGGCGACCGAGACGTCGCCCGGGCGCATCCAGCGGTGCACATTGCCGTCGGAGCGTTCCAGCGGATGCCAGCCGAAGGCCAGGACCGAGGGTTCGAAGCCGAAGCTCTTGGTGACCCGGGTCATGGTCTCGAGCCGTTCGCCATAGGCCGAGATCGCCAGCGGGTCCTCGTAGATCTTGGCCGGATCCTGTTCGAAGCGGTTCTCGATCTCCAGCCGCAGCAGGTAGAGCTGGGCCTGGATCTGCGAGATGCGCTTGTTGACCTGCTTGTAGAGTTCCTCGGGGGTCAGGGCCGACCCGATGGCATTGTTTTCCTCGAAGACCGAGGCGATGTAATCGGGCACATTGCCCAGAACCTTCATGTCGATCTGGGTGCCGACGTGGTGGCGGGTGCGGTCGAGCTGCATCAGGATACTGACCTGCTCGGCGATCGCCGCGATGCTCTCGTCATTCATCGGCCGGGTCGCGTGTGTCTCTTGCATGGTTTCGGAAATCCTTTGCTGAAAGCCGGTTGGGGGGATCTTAGGCCGAAAGCGGCAGGATGGGGTCCTGGGATTTGCTCAGATCGTCCAGCGCCCTCAGCTGGCCGATCAGCTTGCCCATGAGATCCACCGGGATCATGTTCGGCCCGTCGGAGGGGGCGTTGTCGGGGTCTTCGTGGGTTTCGATGAACAGCCCCGAAACGCCCACGGCCACCGCCGCGCGCGCCAGCACCGGGGCGAATTCGCGCTGGCCGCCCGAGGTCGTGCCCTGGCCGCCGGGCTGCTGCACCGAATGGGTGGCGTCGAAGACCACCGGGTAACCGGTCTGCCCCATGATCGGCAGGCCGCGGAAATCGGAAACCAGCGTGTTGTAGCCGAAGGAGGTGCCGCGGTCGCAGAGCATGATGTTCTCGTTGCCGGTCGAGGCGATCTTGGCGGCGACGTTCTTCATGTCCCAGGGCGCCAGGAACTGGCCCTTCTTGACGTTGATGGCGCAGCCGGTCTTGCCGGCGGCGAGCAGCAGGTCGGTCTGCCGGCACAGGAAGGCCGGGATCTGGATCACGTCCACGACCTCGCCCGCGGGGGCGCATTGCGCCGCGTCATGCACATCGGTCAGCACCGGCACGCCGAATTCGTCGCGGATCTTCGACAGGATGGTCAGCCCCTCTTCCATCCCGAGCCCGCGCTGGGTGGTGATCGAGGAGCGGTTGGCCTTGTCGTAGCTGGCCTTGAAGACGAATTTGGTGCCGGTGGGCGCGCAGGCCTCGGCGATCTTCTCGGCCATCATGCGGGCATGGTCGAGGCTTTCGAGCTGGCAGGGGCCGGTGATCAGGAAAATCGGGTTCTGGCCGCCAACGGGAATGTCGCGAATGGTGATGGTTTTGGTCATGTGTTTACCAGTCAGTCCTGGAGAAAAAAGTTTTGCTTGTGAAAGTCATGCGGTCAGGAGCGGGGGCTGTCCAGCCCCGCCCGGGTCGGGTGGTGGGCTTCCGCCGGTCACAGCGCCTCCAGCGCCGCTTCGATGCGCGGCACATCGGTGGGGTTGTTGAGTTCCCAGAACACCCGGCCGCGCGCCGAGACCTCGACGCAGCGCACCGGAATGCCGGCATAGAGGAAACGCAGCTGCTCCAGCCCCTCGAGATTTTCGAGCTGGCAGGCGGGGCGGGCAACGTAATCGCGCAGCGCCGCGGGCCGGTAGGCATAGACCCCCACATGGTGGAACACCGGGATCGGATCGGGCAGCTTGCCCGGGTCGATATAGGGCAGCACCTCTTTCGAGAAATACAGCGCCCGCATCTGCGCGTCGAACACCGCCGTGGTGCCGCCGACGCGGCCGTTCTTGCGGTCCTCGACAAAGGCGTCATAGGTGTCGCGGTCGCAGCGCAGCACCGGGGTCGCCATGGACATCTCGGGCTCGGCGCGCATCGCCGCCACCAGCTCCTCGACGAACCAGGGCGGGGTCAGCGGCGCGTCGCCCTGGAAATTCACCACCAGCTCGGGCTCGGTGCCAAGCTTTTCCAGCGCATCGGCGCAGCGCGCGGTGCCGTTCTCGCAGCTCTCCGCGGTCATGACGACCTCGCCGCCGAAACCGCGCACCGCCTCGGCGATGCGGTCGTCGTCGGTGGCCACATAGACCGCGTCGATGCCGGCGATCTTGCTGGCGGCTTCCCAGCTCATCTGGATCAGGGTCTTTTCGCTGCCATCGGGCTGGCGCAGGGTCGCCAGCGGCTTGCCCGGGTAGCGGGTCGAGGCGTAGCGGGCGGGAATGAAAATGACGGTCTTCACGGGTTCACACGACTCCAGCGCGCAGGAAATCGTGCATATGCAGGACCCCTACCGGATGTTTGGCCTCGTCGATCACCAGCAGCGAGGTGATCTTGCGGTCGTTGAGCAGTGCCAGCGCCTCGGCGGCCAGCATGTCGGCGGTGACGGTCACCGGATCGGGGTTGGCGATCTCGGCCGGGCTGCTCTGCATGAGCTTGTCCATGTTGCGCCGCAGGTCGCCGTCGGTGATGACGCCGCTGAGCTTGCCATGCTCGATCAGCGCGGCGATGCCGAACCCCTTGGAGGTCATGGTCAGCAGCACTTCCTGCATGGTGGCGCTGTGATCGAGCACCGGCAGCGTGTCGCCGGAATGCATGAGCTCGGAGACCCGGCGCATCTGCGCGCCGAGCTTGCCGCCCGGGTGGAAGACGCCGAAATCCTCGGCGACGAAGCCGCGCTCCTCCATCAGCGCCACCGCCAGCGCATCGCCAAGCGCCAGGGTCAGCGTGGTCGAGGTGGTGGGCGCCATGCCGATCGGGCAGGCTTCGGGCAGCTTCGGCAGGGTCAGGCGGAAATCCGCCGCCTGTGCCAGCGTGCTGTCGGGATTGGAGGTGATCGAAATCATCGGGATCGAAAAGCGCTGCGTATGATAGACGATGTCGCGCAGCTCGGCGGTTTCGCCGGAATTCGAGATCAGCAGGCAGATATCGTCCTGGGTGATCATGCCGAGATCGCCATGGCTGGCTTCGGCGCAATGCACAAAATAGGACGGCGTGCCGGTGGAGGCCAGCGTGGCGGCGATCTTGCGGCCGATATGGCCCGATTTCCCGATGCCGGAAACGATAACGCGCCCCTGGCAGGTCAGGACTTTCTGAACGGCACCGGCAAAATCGGCCGGCAGGTTTGCGGCAAGATGAGACAGGGCATCTGCCTCGATGGTCAGCACACGACGGGCCGCGTCGAGCGCGGGTTCCTGAGCGGTTGCTCCCTCCGATTCCGCAGCGGCAACAGACATGCTAGTGACTCCTTTAGAATATAGGATTGTGCATAAGGATCGTAAGGCGAACGGGTCGCTTGAATTGAGGTTTGGCTAGCATAGCTCCCAATGGAAGGCCACAGGTAGAGATCAAAAACGGCGCGCGTCTGCTCAATTTGTGAGCGGTCGCGCAAGAAACGGGCGCATGCTGTCCGGCACATGATTCCGGCGGCGGATTCAGCCCGCCGACCGTCCTGGATGTTATTGGAAAAGAACGGTATCCGGCTCGGAAACGGCGCTGATATCGAAGCTTTCCGGGTCGATCTTCACCAGATGAGGCAGATGCGTCTCGGGGTCGTCCGCTTTGTAGGCGGCGGCGTAATCCCGGCAGAAGGCCTCGGCATAGGATTTGGTCAGGTCGTCGCGCAGCACATTGGTGCTTTGCTGTTCCTGGCGCTTTCCGGCGGTGACCTTGAGCTGGGTTTCGACAAAGCCCACGGCCTGGGAAAGGTCGAGATTCTCGTAATCCGCCAGCATCATCCGCTCGGGCGAGACCGTCTGCAACAGCCGGTCGTGCAGATACCGCTCTTCCTGGTAGAGCGCCCGGATCTCCTGCGAGAGCCGCTCGAAGCTGTAATCCCACTGCTGGCTCTTTTCGCGGTATTGCTCGCGCTTCTGCTCGTCGAAGAGATGGTAGTTGCGCGTGGCCTTGGCGCGGTCGCGGGACAGGGCCTGCATCATCTTGTTGCCGCGCAGCAGGTAGATCACCGGCAGGCGCTTGAGGAACGCATCGAAGGCGGCGCGTTCGAACGGGGTGGCGTGGGTGTCGATGTCCCGCAGGAAATGCGAAATCAGCTTGGTGCCGAAGACGCCGTTTTCCGTGCCGTAGCGCACCAGGGAGGCAAGCCAGTGCACGAAGTCGAACCCGCCGAAGCGCTCCGTGCCCATCTGCGGTTTCATCAGCTCGATCACCGGCGGGCGGACGTGCTCCAGCGGATGCCCCAGCGCGTGGTTGCGCATTTCGCGCGCCAGATGCTGGCTGCCCGAGCGCGGCGTGCAGGCGATGGCAAACGCGGGCTGGGTCAGCAGCGCCTCATAGGCGGCATCCATGCCGCTTTTGGACAGCGCGCCATGCTCGGAGGCCACATGCGGCGCCAGATCGTGCAGCGCGCCATAGATTTCCGGATAGATCCCGTTGCGGGCCAGCATGTTGCGCAGGCGGCGCTTGACGTTGTGTTCGTCCCGCGCGGTGACCACGAAATAGGGTCCCGGCTGGGGGGTAAAGGATTTGCCCCCCAGAACCTGGGCGGTGGGGATCAGGCGGGCCCCTTCGGCGCTTTGCCGGTGTTTGACCGCTTCCAGAATATCCGCGTCCGCCACGATGGTGCAGGGCTTCTTGGTGACGGCCAGCCGGTCGAGGATCTTGTAGGGGTCCAGGAGTTTTTCAAACATAAAGGGCATTCTCGGTTGGGGGCAACGCTCAGCGCTTGGCCGTCAAAATCTTGCGCATCGGCTCTTCCAGCGTGATCGCCGCATCCAGATGCATTTCCGGGGAGGGGTAGTAGGTGTTGAAGTTCCGCTGGCTACCCGCAAAATTCACGTCCACGAGGCTGTTGTCGAACCTGTCGCGCAGCTTGTAGGGAAGGCCACGGCTGCTGGTGCATTCGACAAAGGCGTCGAAATGCGGCGTGACCTCCTCGATCATTTCGCGCGACACGAAATGCGGGAAATCGCCCATCAGCCCCTTGAGCGACTCCGCCGTCGGTGTGAACTCGACGGGCCGCACCGAGAACCAGAACAGGATCTTGCGGGTCTCGATCTTCGAGGCCAGTTCGATGGTTTCCTCGACCCAGCGCTTCTGGCTTTCACGCACCAGTTCGAGCGCGACCTCCGGCCCCTTTTCCTCCAGCACCCAGCGATAGGCCGGGGCGTCGGTCATCGGCTTTCCGTCCGACCGCCGGATCAGCGTGTTGCGGCCGTCGGGGCTGGCGAACATCGAGTTCTCGGCCGAGCGTCCGGACATCACCTGCACCACGGTCAGGGCGCTGTTGGAGGCGTATTGCAGCAGCGTCGGCTTGCTCAGGTAAAAGCTCGCTCCCGCGCCGGCATAACCGAGATTGAGCACGTCGAGATTGAAGAGCGAGCCCATGATGTCGGGAAAGGGCACCCGGGTGAAGCGCCCGAATGTCTGTGCGGCCCCGAGAAAGGTCAGCTTGCGCCGTTTGTACATCGCCGCGGGCAGGGGCCCCCGGAACGCATGCCCGGCCAGCATCACCTGCTGGTAGTCGACAATCCTGCGGTCTGTGCCCTGATAGGGGCCGACAATGCCGGTTTCGAGGGTTTCAGAAGTATAAAATGGAGCCACTTCGGGCGGTTGTATGGACATGGGCTTCCTGTTTGGATGGTGCCGTGTCAGAGCGGGCCGAAGCGCGGCCCACCGTCGAAATGAGTTTTGGCCACGACCCTTCCGCCATCGCCGCAATCGGTTTGAGCTCCTGTGCGCAGTTCTCGCAGCTTTTTAGCGTAGCGGTCTCATATCCTGCAAGCGGAACCCAATGTCATGCGGGGATTGCGGCGGGTGCGGCCGGCCTGGGCGTCAGGACTGGAGTTGCCCTGTCCCGAAAAGAAGGCCCGGCGTCCGGAGGCGGGGGAGTGGGGGCTCGTTTGCTGATCTCAATTCAGTTTCTCCACTAGGGCCCAGAAGGCCTCGGGGTTGACAAAGATTGGACTGTTATTTGCATCGCGGCGGCTTTCGAAACTTCGGCACAGCAGCTTGGCGCTGCGATGCTCGAAGAAGGGCGACAGGCCGTCGTAATCGTAACGGTTGTAGTTTTCGGAGCAGAGAAGCAGGCTGTGCTTTTCCCGCATGCCCAGCAGCAGGTTGAAAACGGCCCCGCCATACATGCCGATCACCAGCCGCGACCGCCACAGCTTGTCGAGTTGCTGGTCCAATGGCAGGCCCGTGGGCACGAAGACCTCGATCCCGTGTTCCGGCAGCCTGCACAGCAGCTCCTCTTCGTTCAGCAGTCTCCGGTCCCAGGCAAATGCATCGTGCCGCGCGATATAGACCGGCGGTTCGGTGTTGCGGACGGCCGGATCGAACTGTGGCGCAAAGGCCTCGAGAAGCAGTTCGGCATTCTCGGGGCCGCAGAGCCGGGGGTAGTCGGTCAGCCAGAGCTCGCGGACGAAGACGATCTCGTCCGTTTCCTTGGTCGCCACCCGGTCGTTCAGGCCCAGCATGTCCAGGAAACCCTTGCGCGAGGCGGCGATGCTGTCGGACAGCAGAAGCTTGATGTCCGGATCGACCCGTTTGCGGTAGTGCAGGATCGAGGGCAGCAGCTCGAGAAAAAAATGCGTATAGGCGCGTTCCCAGTAGGAAGAGGCGATGAACACTGGCTCCTCGATGCTCCGGGTGGCCTCGAAAGGGGTGCCGTTCATCTGCACATCGCCTTCGTCGCTCAGCAATGTGATGCCGTAATTATGCAGGACATAGGCGAAATTCCGGAGGTTCCTGAGCTCCGGCGTGATGAAGGGGGCCAGATGCGGCAGAAAGATGCGCCCGAAGCGGTCGTAGATCACGCCGCATGTGCCGACATAGACATCTTGCAGCCGGTAGAGACGCAGATCCTGCGCCCCCCGCCGGATCCGACCGATCTGCGGGCCGACGCCGCTCATGTTGGTGGTCGGCAGGGTCGGGAAATTGTATTCGGGCACGCTCCAGATCGGCTGGGCCGTGCCGGTCTCGTCCCGGGAGCGGCCACCGCATTCCATCGACAGGGACCAGGTCATCGTATGCGTCATTCGATCAGGCCAATCATAAGATCGTAGGGTTCGATGGCCCAGAGATACGGGCGCTCGAATGTGCCGTTGGGCTCTTCCGGAGCGACATGGATGCGGGCTCCGAAATCGCCCAAGGCGGGGCAGGGGTAGATCATAAGCTGCGCGGTGCGCCGCGGCCAGGGACGCAGCAGGGTCCCGGCGGGCCCATCGTTCGTTTCCAGCCTGTTGTTGCCCCAGGGCCCGGCCTCGGAGAACCAACCGAAATTCACCAGGCCGTTTTCGGAGGCGATTTCGGAAACGGTCTTGCCGTCCTTTGCATGGAACAGCCCGATCGCGTCGCGCGTGTGGCGACGGGCGATCTGAAACATCCAGTCGGGCCAGTCGAGATTCACGAAAATTGCGCTGTTTTCGGCCTTGTCGTTGAAATAGTGGAAATAGATATGAAGCAGGAAGATACGGATCTTGTCCTGCGAGGAAATATTGGCCTTTTCGTCCTCCGCCCAGAAGAAATCCCAATAGGGCAGGAGGCTGTCCTCGCCCAGCGGGTTCTCAGCGGTGGCATTGCTCAAGGCAGCAATAACTTTATGAAGTTTCATAATCCCCCAAAGTGTCGAGAGGTCGCGTCCGGAGCCCGCGCGCTCCGCCGCCGGCCGGGTCCGGCCATGCGGTCAGCAGCGGCGCGGGACATCCGGGTTGCATCCTTCGCAAATATGCGCAGATCGACCGGCCGGCCAAACCAGCCTTCGCGTTTCGAGGGGGCGGGATCCATGGCCGGCATGCACGTTCTCTTTCGGAATGACGTCAAAGGACCGATTTGATCGTGTCGGCGTCCTCTTCATAACCGAACCGGCTCGCGAGATCGGCGAGCGGCTTGAGCAGGGACTTGTCCACCTTCTTCAAATCTTCGACGGTAAAGTCCTTGTGGCGCAAATTCGGGCGCGAATTCCGGCCGATATCTTCGTTCCGGGCCACTTCCGTGCCGACGAACTCGCTGAGTTTTTCGTCGTCCTCGGGCCGGTCGATCCGGAACAGAAACTGCGGCGACAGCATAAGATTCATCTGAAACCAATAAACGTAACTTGCAATCGCCATATTGACGGGCTTATTCAGAAGCCGGCGGTCCGAAGTCAAATCGACGCCGAGTTTCTCCCAGATAACCTGCACGCGGAATGCGAAAGAACGCAGGGTTCTGTTTTCGGGAATAATAGACGGGATCGCATGCAGCGGAGATCTGACGCAGCAAAAGAGTTTAATATCGTCCCGACCGTGAATGCGGCCGATGCCATTGCCCCAGGGAGTCGGGCCGCGTTCGCTGACCGCCATCCAGGATACGATACCATCTTTCCCGGGCTTTTCGTGAGGAATGTCCAGGCCTGCCGCCTGCAGCAGTCCCGCCGTGAAACCCGTTCCACAGCGGGGATGTCCAAGGCCTACAATAATCATTTCTTGTTCCGTTTTTTTGTTCATATTTTCATCATCAAGCGGCGACCGTGAAACAAAGAAAGATCGCCCCTGCAGTTTCGCCCTTCCCTCCATCGCCGACTGAAGCGTTGGGCGCCGGTATTTTGGCTACACGCCAACGCAAAGCGCGACCGACCGGCATGGCCGGTAAACGCTTGTGCTGGCAGCGTTCAGCTTAGCTGCTGGCGCCCACGGTTTCAACGCTGCTGCGCAGCAATGCCAGCGTTTTTGGGGGCCTCTGCCACGGATTGTGCAAGGAGTTGCCGAGGCGGCGGGGTGTGTGGCTGGCGGGATCCCGCCGATGCCTGCCCGGCGTCAGCCGCCGGGCGAATGAGCGGATAGGAAAAGGAGAAGTTGCCGTAAGGCGAGGCCGGTGTTTCCTTGAGGGAAATCGGCGCGGTTACCCCCCCCCGGACAGGCCCGCGAGCCACCGGGCGGCGCGGGGCCATCTGTTGAACCTCCGGTCAGCGCCGAAGAATCGCACAAGACCGCCGGCGCGGACCGCAGCGTTCGGGCGCGTACCCCGAAACGAGGCGCTATCAGCTTGACGGACAAAGGAAATGTCTGCACTATCAATGGAACTTCTTTCAGCCTGAAAAGAACTATGGAATGTTGAATTTTCCCATGAAGCACACGCCTGAGGTATATCATACCCGACCGTTTTTTCGGCGGAGGATGCAAGACTAATGCCCGCGACGATTAAGCTATTTGGAGAGCGGAACACGTCGACAAATGCCGTCCGAGCGGTGATCAAGCGAAATTCGGAAAGCCTGGTTCTGCCCTCGGTGGCACGAGAACTGGATCCCGATATCGAGCGGCGCCTGACGGAATCCCAGGATGCCGGCGAGCCCGAGTGGCAGCGCGAGCAGATGATCGACGCGGTTTTCGAGGGCCGGTCGCCGCTTGAGACCTGGAAACATGCGGTGACCGATTTCGACGATGTTTCGGCGTTCTCCGAATGCCATGTGGTGTTCTGCATTCGCCATCCAAGCTCTTGGGTTCTTGGCCTTTTCCGTCGGCCCTATCATATTGCGGGGGCCTCTCCGGCGACGCTTGGCGCCTTTCTGGACAAACGCTGGAAAACCGTGGCGCGCGAGCGTCTTGGCGGCGCCGAGACATCCGCCACGGCGCTCTATAATCTGAAGATGGCCGCCTATGCTGCGCTTCAGGCACGGCTCGACGCGGCAGGCCTGTCCTACAGCGTCGTGCGTCATGAGGATTTCGCGGTGGATCAAGCTGCGGTCTTTGCCAGTCTGAAACCGTTCCTTTCGGAGCCGGCGTCGGAATTCACCGCGCTCTCCGCCTCGACCAAGGACAAGAAGAAAACGGAATCCTATTACAGGGATTATTATGGCCAGCAGCGCTGGATCAGTGAAATAGATCCGGAAAGTAAATCGCGTATTAATGATGAGATAGACTGGTCCATCGTTGCGGGTCTGGGATATGAGCCCATATAAATACGGTCGGAGCTCGGGCTGCTTTATTTCAGGGCGCCCAGCTCCATTCTGTCATTGCAGTGCTTCTCCACGATTGCGCTGAATTTCGGACTGGCCTGCACCCGGGGATGCCGCTTCAGGACGTTATAATATCTTTTCAGATGCCGCCTGTTTCGCATCAGGCGGTAAAAATGGGTTTCATCCAGATCATCTTTCAAGATGATGTCCGAGATGAAAATTCCAAGCGCCCGCATGTTCGCCAGATGCAGTGGAACGGAATGTTCCACATATGGAATGTTCAGAACATGAAGGTTATGTGCTGGAAGCCGTATGATATGTTTCCAGTCGGCTGCAAAGCGCCGGTCCACGACCGCATAGACCTTTCGCGCCTGACCGCATCCGTTGGCCGCGTCACTGCGCGGGTCACTCCAGTCCTGTGACTGCCCAAGCATGACGAAGCGCTTTTCCCAGGGCACAAGTTTGCGGTCGAGCGTCGATTGCGGATTCATGGCAATAACCGTATCGGCACCGACGGTGCCGGCATAGGCGAGCGCCGCATACCCGCCCATCGAGCCACCGTAGGTGATGACCCGGTCGTAGCGCGCGAAAAAGCCGTTGTCCTTCAGCGCGGCCAAGGCGTCCGAGAGGTCGGGCTTGCGGTACCAGTCGACCTCCTTCGGTTTGATGGAAAGATGCGATATGGCTTTCTTTCGCAAGACCGGCGCGCCCCATCCCGGACGGTATCCGTCCGGCCTGAAGCGCGGCGCCCCTGCGTGCTCGAACGTGATCACGAATGGGCCGGTGGTTTCAAAGCTGAACGCCTCGAGAAAATAATTCGGGGTTTCGATAAGCGTGTTTTCCGAGGTGGCGGCGGAAATGCCATGAAGTGTCATCTGAGCTGAAGGTCTTTCGCTACGAATAGTCCGTTCCGCCATCTGTAACAGATTCCCCTTACCTGTCATGTCCAATATCCCCGCCTCCTCCTGCGGGAACCACGCCTTACGCGCAGCGGGAGGGGCGCCGACCGCCCCCCGGCAATCGGCCCGGTATCGCAGAAGGTTTATTATGTCATATTCAGGGATTCCGCTGGAGGGCCCCTCACATCCGGTGACGATCCGTCCCGGAGCCGCCGCCACCATCGATTCATTTGTTTTCAAATGAATCTTTTCCTTGATTCCTCGCCCCAATCCGGCCTTTTTGACTCTCATGCGCCTGCGGGCCACCGCTCACCGACACATGTACAGACTGACGACCAAGGTTTCCTATCATGCTTTTGACCTACCACGGGTATTCCGGCGATTTCCTGGATGACGCTTTCTACAACAGCATCACCGACGGCTTCGATTCCGATGTTGTCTCGAACTCCGCCACCCGGATCGAGCTTCTCAACCCCTCGACGGGCTACACCGCCGTTCTCTACGGCACCGGTTTCAACAACCCGAACGCGCCTCTGCTCACCGGCACGGTGAGCCGGATCGAGATCTACGATCCCACGGCGCAGCTCTCCACGGTGCTCCAGAACATCGCCTGGGGGCTGCAGGAATTCGCCAGCGCCATGGGCCTGCTCATGGACGACGGCGACGACAGCCTCCTGATGGGGCTACTCGACCGTGACGACGTCACCTTCGATGCCACCTCGTCGGTCATCGCCTCCCAGGCCCATCTCGACAACCTGACCTCGAACCTGACCTTCTTCGGCAGCGCCTTCGGGGATGTGGCGGTCGGCGGCGACGGCAACGACTCGCTTTACGGCAACAATGGCAACGACTCGCTCGAGGGCGGGCTCGGCGACGATGTGCTGGTCGGCGGCAACGACGACGACTTGCTGAATCCCGGCGACAACGATTACGGCGTGGACGTGGTCGACCCGGGCACCGGCTTCGACATCGTCGATACCAGCGACATGGAGCGGGGCTATGTCGAGATCGTGCACCGGCAGCTCGCCGATGCGGGCATCCCGCTCTATGTGCAGATCGATGGCAACGCCAATTTCGGCGCGATCGTCAAAGGCCTCAACGGCAATTTCGGCGTCACCTCGATCACCAATGTGATGAACGCACTCGAGGCCGACGGGCTTGCCATCTTCGGCGGCAATGGCGACGACGAGTTTCAGGTCACTTCCCGCGATGGCGGCTGGATGTCGGTCATCGGCGGCCCGGGCAACGATCTGTTCGAGATCGGCGCCTCTTACGGCACCGTCCGCATCGACTTCCGCTTCGATCACAACGGCAATTACGCCACCCAGCCCGTGCAGGTGAACCTGACCACCGGCGAGGTCGCCAATGACGGCTTCGGCTTTACCGACACGATCCTCTACGAGCGCAGCTACGACCCGGAGACCGGCACCTATTACATGCCCGACCGGATCGAGATCCGCGCCGGCAATTTCTCCGATACGCTGATCGGCAGCGTCGCCGATGAGAGCTTCATCCCGCTGGGCGGCAACGATCTCATCGACGGCCGCGAGGGCTATGACCGGCTGCGCTACGACCAGGGCGGCGCCGGCTCCGGGGTCCGGGTCGATCTCGAGGCGGGCACCGCCACGGGGATCTGGAACGGCGTGGCCTTCAGCCAGAGCGTGGCGGGCATCGAGAACGTTCGCGGCACCTCGGGCTATGGCGACATCCTCTCGGGCAACACCGCGGTCGGCGAGTGGCTCGACGGGCGCGGCGGCGGCGGCAACGATTACCTCTTCGGCGACGGGTTCGAGGCGGCCTATGCGCTGGACGAGGCCGCGGCGGTCTACCGGCTCTATCAGGCCACGCTCGACCGCGCGCCCGATATCGGCGGCCATGACAACTGGACCGAACGGCTGGTGACCGGCAGCCACAGCCTGCTGCAGGTGACCAGCAATTTCGTCGCCAGCCGCGAGTTCCAGAACACCTACGGGGCGCTCGACAACGCGGGCTTCGTCACGCTGCTCTACAACAACGTGCTCGACCGCGACCCGGATGCCACCGGGCTCGCCAACTGGGTGGCGCGGCTCGACGGCGGCATGAGCCGGGCGCAGGTGGTGCTGGGCTTTGCCCAGAGCCAGGAATTCATTTCCGCGACCCAGGCCGATGCCAACGCCTTTGCCAACGGCCATTCGCAGGCCAACTGGGGCGACGATGTCTTCCGCATCTACCAGGCCACGCTGGCCCGCGACCCCGATTTCGGCGGGTTCGGCAACTGGACCGCGCGGCTGGCCGACGGCACCCCGCTGGAAACCGCGGTTGCGGGCTTCGTCAACAGCACCGAATTCCAGAACACCTATGGCAGCCTCGACAATGCCGGCTTCGTCACGCTGCTTTACAACAACGTGCTCGGCCGCGACCCGGACGCCACCGGGCTGGCGAACTGGGTGCAGCGTCTCGACGACGGCATGAGCCGGGCGCAGGTGGTGCTGGGCTTTGCCCAGAGCACCGAATTCGTGAACAGCACGGCGGATGATTACAAAGCCTGGATGCGCGGGCTCGACCATGGCTATGGCTGGGCCGAGCACGACTGGCTGGAAGGCTGGGACGGCAACGACGTGCTGGCCGGCGGGCTCTATTCCGATGTGTTCTATTTCGCCTCCGGGGATACCGGCAGCCACACCGTCCTCGATCTCGAGGCCTGGGATTATGTCTATCTGGAGAACTTCGGCTATGCGATCTACGACGATGTCACCGCGCATCTGAGCCAGCAGGGCGCCGATGCGGTGTTCTCCGATCAGGGGGTGACGATCACCTTCCTGAACACCCAGACCAGCGAAATGACCGACGACATGTTCCTGTTCTGACCCGGACAGATCCGGTTCCGGCGACACAGGGCCCCGCATCGGCGATGCGGGGCCTTTCTTTTCCGGCCCCTGCCCCGGCCCGGCTCAGCGCAGGAACAGCGCCCGGGCGTTGTCGTAAAGGATGCGGTCGAGCCGCGTCAGATGGTCGAGCCGGGCGTCGATCTCGGGGGTGATCTCTTCGCGCGCGACCTTTTCCGAGCCTTTCTCGGACCCGAAATTGCGCGCCGAGCGCGCCCAGGGCAGCTCTTCGGGCATCGCGAAACCGGTGCGTTGGGTGACCTCCTGGAACAGCCGGGGCATGTCCTCGACAAAGCCCACCGTGTCGATGCTCAGCAGGTTGCGCATCGCCACCCGCAGCGCCTCGTCGTCCTGCAGCACCAGCCGCCCGTTCGGCCCGGTCCAGGACGAGCCCAGCAGGCTGCGCACATAAAGGTTGTTGATGTTGGAGGGGATGCCATGGGTGTTGGTGCGCAGGAACTCCAGCAGGCTCAGCTTCTTGGCCAGGCGCGGCCCGACCAGGTTCAGCTTCTCGATCGTCTCGTCGGTATGCGAGCGCCAGAAATAATACAGCGACAGGATCCGCGCCTTGGGCTCGCGCAGGATGGTGATCGTGTAGAACGGGCCCGGCAGGCGGCGCAGGATCCCGTAATCCATATGCGCCGAGACATAATCGTACTCCCGCAGCTGGGCCGGGGTGAACCGGTCGAAATTCTTGAAACGCTCCGGGCAGATCCGGTCTTCGGGGTAATGGCTGATCAGGAAATCGTGCAGCGAGGTGCCGCCGGTTTTCGGGATGTGAAACAATGCGATGCGCAAAACGGGCCTCTCCAGCAAAAATCCGGCCCGCCGAAGCGGGCCGGAAAAGCGTTAGTTCATCGCTTGGAGCCTGTCCATCCGCCCGGGTCAGGACAGGTTGTAACGGACCCGCTGCATCTCGGCGAGCGTGGTGTTCAGGAAGGTGATGGTCTGGCCGGCATGGCTGAAGACCACGCTCCCCCCCGATTGCACCATATGGGCCATGGCGTCGCTGTCGCTCTCGAAGCCGAAGCCCGACAACTGAAGCTGATCCCAGGGTTCGAAGCCGTGGATCACGTCGTTGCCGCCCTCGCCGGCGCGGAAGATGAAGATATCGCCGCCGGTATTGCCGTTCATGATGTCGTCGCCGGCGCCGCCCTCGATCACGTCGATCCAGCTCAGCCGGATCGTGCGCATGTAATCGTCGAGCTCGGGCGCGGTGTTGTTGCGGTACTCGCCCGATTCCGAGAAGCCGGTGACCACCTGGGCGCGGGTCATGCCGTCCTCGAGGCGCTGCACCCAGTTCGCCAGGCCGTTGGCGTCGGGGGCGCGGCCCAGAACGTTGTGATAGAGCAGCGTGACGAATTCCTCGTCGGTGAGGCTGCCATAGGTGTTCTGGAACTCGGCGCTGTTGACGAAGCGCGTCGCCACCTGCAGCAGCGTCAGGTTGGTCTGCAGCCCCGCCACCCAGCTTTCGAAGCCGTTGGCATCGGGTTCGCGGGCCAGCGTGGCGCCATAGAGACGATAGACCTGCCCGGTCACCAGCTTGTCGTTGTTGTAGACCTCTTCGACGCCGGTGCCCTCGTCGTAGATGATATTGTCGCCCGGGCCGCCGCGCAGCGTGTTGGCATCGGTGCCGTCGCCGACGATCACCGGCGCATCGGAATACGCGCCCGAGCTGCTGTCGACCAGGATGCCGTAGGATTGGGCGAGCCGGCCGAATTCGGCGCTGAAGATGAAGCCGTTGAGCACCTGGGCCCGGGTCATGCCGCCATCGAGCCGCGCGCTCCAGTTGGCCAGCCCCGTGGCATCGGCCGGACGGCCGAAGAAGGCGGCATAAAGCGTCTCGACATATTCCTCGTTGGTGGTGCCCTGGTTGACGAATTCCGGGCTGAAGATGAAGCCGCGGGCCACATCCGCCCCGGATCTGACGCCGGTATAGAGCCTGTCGGTCCAGTTGTTGCTGCCCGAGGGATCCGCATCGCGCCCGAGGATGATCTCGTAGAAGCGTTCCACGAAGGCACGGATGTCGTGCAGCGACTGGGCGCCCTGATAGGCGCCGGTGCGGTAATCGTCGCTGGTCACGTCGAACTGGTTCTCGAAGCGGAAGACCATGGCCTGGTCGCGCTCGAAGGTGGTGCCGCCCGAGATCAGGTCGAGACGGCCGTCGCCGTCGATGTCCTTGGCCACCGGCGAGCCGGCATAGGTGTTGAACACCCGGTCGGCCTCGGTCAGCGCGCTGATCTGCGTGCCGTCGCCATCCAGCGCGATCATCTGCGACCCGACGGTGACGAGGATTTCCAGATCGCCGTCATTGTCCATGTCCACGGCGATGGGCTGGTGCACGATGGGCCGCTCCTCGGCGGTGGTCTCGGCGCCATAGGGCATGACCTGGGTCGAGAAGATCCGCGTACCGCCGGCGGTCCAGGCATGCACATAGCCGTTGGTCGTGGCGGCGATGATCTCGCTGCGGCCGTCGCCGTCGAGATCGACGACGAGCGGCGCCGCCATCACCCGGCCGTTGGTGGCGCGTTCGAAGCGCAGCGAGCCGTCGGAGTTCCACACCTTGATGTATTCGCCGCGCCCGTCCTGGAAGAAGTTGCCGGTGCCCTGGACGATCTCGAGCGTGCCGTCGCCGTCGAGATCGACAAGCTGCGGCGAGGACCACAGCGACTGTTCCTCGAACTTGCCGCGGAAGTCGATCGAGGTGGTGTCGCCGATCTGGTCGGTCCAGCCCTCGATATTGGCCAGGCCGTAATTCGACAGCACCTGCAACAGCCCGCCCTGGGTATAGATGCCGGCGCGTTCGTTGACGCTGATATCCGAGGGTACGACCAGATCGACAACCCCGTCGCCGTCGATATCGCCCACCGCCGGGGTGGCGCCGGCGGTGTCGTGCACATTGACCTCGTATTCGAGCTCGCCGGTGCGCCCGTCGAGCACGTAGAGATAGTGATCCCAGGAGGTGAAGATCACCTCGCGCGCGCCGTCGCCGTCGATGTCATAGACCCGCGGCGTGCCATAGACCCCGTCAGAGCGGTTGTCGTCGCCGAAACTGTCGCGGGTCTGGAAGAACCACTTGATCGAGCCGTCGGCGTTCAGCGCATAGACCCCGCCCATGTCGCCGGGCTGGCCGACCGCGCCGAACTCGTCCTGGCCGCTATCGGCGCCGACGCCCACGATGATGTCGATCGAGCCGTCATTGTCGAGATCCGAGAACACCGCCGCGGTGCTGACCGAAGTGGTCTGGTAACGCTTGCCGGTGAGCGGATCGACGCCCGGCGCGGCGGCGAAGGTCTGGGTCCATTTGATCGAGCCGTCGTCTTCCAGCACGATCAGCCCCGCCGGCAGCACCTCGTTGCCGGCGGCGTCGATGCTCTTGGAGGTGCCGACGAAGATCTCGTCCTTGCCATCGTTGTCGATGTCGTAGACCGTCACCGAGGCGTTGCGCACCGGCCCGAATTCGAGCGGCACGCTCCAGGTGTTGTCGGGCAGGTTGACGCGCAGGTCGTATTCCATGGTGAAGCCGTTGGGCGCGCCATCGGGATAGGTGGCCCAGTTCACCTGCAGGTAATAGGTGGTCTGTTCCAGCGCCATATAGCTGAAACTCTCGGTCCCGTCGCTCAGATTGGCGCGGATGGCGGTGCCGGCCTCGTTATAAAGCGTCAGGTTGAGATTGGGCACGGTGCCGTCGCCGAAGGGCAGCGCAATCAGGGCGAAATTCATCATCCCCGGCCCGGTCTCGAAGCTGTACCAATCGACCTTGGTGCCGCTGCGGATCACCGCGCCCTCGGTGATCGGGGTGGCGGTGGCCTGGGTGTCGTTGCCGTCGGAAGGGTCCGCCACCGGCAGTTGCAGGTCGAGCGTGTAATCCAGCGTGATGCCGTTGGGGGCACCATCGGGATAGACCGCCGAGACCACCCGCAGGTAATAGGTGCCATCGGTGCCGAGGATCTGGCTCAGGTTCTCGGTGATCGCATCGCCCGAGCCGGCGCGCAGCACATTGCCGTCGGCGTCGAAGAGGGTGAGGTTCAGGTTCTGGCCGCTGGTGGCGGTCAGCGTCGCCTGCACCACCCCCGAGACGCTGTTGAAGCGATACCAGTCGATGCCGGTGCCGCTGTGGGTCGTCACCCCTGCGGCGAGGAGTTCGGCGGTGGCCTGGGTATCGTTGCCGTCCGAGGGCACCTCTTCGGGCAGATCGAGCGACAGGGTGTAATCCAGCGTCACGCCGTTGGGCGCGCCGTTGGGATAGACCGCCGAGATCACCCGCAGGTAATAGATGCCGTCGGTGGCCAGCACCTGGCTCAGGCTTTCGGTGATCGCATTGCCCGAGCCGGCGCGCAGCACATTGCCGTCGGAATCGAACAGCGTGAGGTTCAGGTTCTGGCCGCTGGTGGCGGTCAGCGTCGCCTGCACCACCCCCGAGACGCTGTTGAAGCGATACCAATCGATACCGGTGCCGCTGCGGGTCAGCACGCCTTCGGTGATGGTTTCGGCGGTCTCCATCGTGTCGTTGCCGTCCGAGACCACGACCTCGGGCAGATCGAGCGACAGGGTGTAATCCAGCGTCACCCCGTTGGGGGCGCCGTTGGGATAGACCGCCGAGATCACCCGCAGGTAATAGATGCCGTCGGTGGCCAGCACCTGGCTCAGGTTCTCGGTGATCGTATCGCCCGAGCCGGCGCGCAGCACATTGCCGTCGGAATCGAAGAGGGTGAGGTTCAGGTTCTGGCCGCTGGTGGCGGTCAGCGTCGCCTGCACCACCCCCGAGACGGCGGTGAAGCTGTACCAGTCGATGCCGGTGCCGCTGCGGGTCAGCACACCTTCGGTGATGGTCTCGGCGGTTTCCATCGTGTCGTTGCCGTCCGAGACCACGACCTCGGGCAGATCGACGTCGAGCGTGTAATCCAGCGTCACCCCGTTGGGGGCGCCATCGGGATAGCGGGCCCAGAACACCCGCAGGTAATAGGTGCCGTCGGTGCCGGCGGTATGGCTGATCGTCTCGGCGCCGCCATCCGAGATATTGCCGCCGCGCAGCACGTTGCCATTGGCGTCATAGAGCGTGAAGTTGAGGTTCTGGAAACTGCCATCCGACTGTTCCAGCGGCGTCATCGTAAAATTCATCGGCCCCGAGACGGTGTCGATCCGGAACCAGTCGACGGAGGTGCCGTGATAGGTGGCGCTGCCATCGCCGATGAGGGCCGCGGTCTCCATCGTGTCGTTGCCGTCCGAGGGCATGATCTCGGGCAGGTCGACATCGAGCTGATAGCCGAAGCTCAGCCCGTCGGGATGGGAGCCGTCGGCATATTGCGCCCAATAGACCTTGAGGTAGTAGACGCCGTCGGTGCCGGCGAGATAGCGGATGCTTTCGGTGACGCCGCCGGGCTGGATGTCGGCCGCAAGCGCCGGGCCCGTGGGGTCGCTGTAAAGCGCCATATTGAGGTTCTGGATCTGCCCGCCCGAGGAGGTCAGCGCGGTCAGGTCGATGGCGATCTCGCCCGACACCGTCTCGATCCGGAACCAGTCCACCACGGTGCCGGTGACCGTATGGGAGCCATCGGTCAGATCGGCGGCGGTATCGTAGGTATCGTTTGGCTCATAAGCCGTCGAAAGCGCGGCGTATTCGACTTCGAAATCGCCAAACAAATCGTTCATGTCTATTGTCCCCTGCCCGGAAAAACCGGGTATTCCAAACACTCTTGCAAAAGAAGGTACTTCTGCTCGTCCGTTCCCACTTGGATTAGCGCGTTATCGTTTCCAAGACGTTTACATTCATCGCGACTCATTCTGCATTGGCAAGTCACGAACCGCTCGGGAAAACTAAAAAAGACATCTGTGACATTTTTTTGGTCGGCACGGATTTCTGCAATTATTCCAGACCGGAAAGCTGCAACAGATAAGCGCCGTAATCGTTCTTGCGAAAGGTCTCGGCGCGGGCGCGCAGCGCCTCGGCGCTGATCCAGCCCTGCTGGAAGGCGATCTCGTCCGGGCTGCCGATCTGCTGGCCCTGCCGCTCGCTCAGCGTGCGCACGAAATTGCCCGCGTCGAGCAGGCTCGCATGGGTGCCGGTGTCGAGCCAGGCGAAGCCGCGCCCCATCTGCTGCACATTGAGCAGCCCCTCGGCCAGATACATCTCGAGAAGCGTGGTGATCTCCAGCTCGCCCCGGGCGGATTTCTCGACCCGTGCGGCGCGCTCCGGCGCGCTGCCGTCGAGGAAATAGAGCCCGGTCACCGCATAGCGCGAGGGCGGCTGCACGGGTTTCTCGATGATGGCGCGGGCCCTGCCCTGGGCATCGAAATCCACCACGCCATAGCGTTCGGGATCGGCGACGCGATAGCCGAAGACGGTGCCGCCCTCGGGCTGGGCCTCGGCCGCGGCCAGCAGCTCGGGCAGCCCGTGGCCGAAGAAGATATTGTCGCCCAGCACCATGGCCGAGGGCGCGCCGTCGAGGAAATCGCGCGCCAGCAGATAGGCCTGCGCCAGCCCCTCGGGCTCGGGCTGCACGATATAGGTGAAGCTCAGCCCCCACTGGCCGCCATCGCCCAGCAGGCGGCGGAACTGGTCCTGATCCTGCGGGGTGGTGATGAGGGCGATCTCGCGGATGCCCGCCAGCATCAGCACGCTGAGCGGGTAATAGATCATCGGCTTGTCGTAGATCGGCAAAAGCTGTTTCGACAGCCCCATGGTGATCGGATAAAGCCGCGTGCCCGACCCTCCGGCCAGAATGATCCCCTTGCGCGCGTTCATGGCTGCCCTCTGCCTAGCGAGATGTTTTTGCCTGCCCGAGCTCTGTCAGAATATCCGCCAGCCCGGCCTTCCAGTCCGGGGCTCTAATGCCGAAATCCGCCGTCAATGTGGCGCAATCGAGCCGCGAGTTGTGCGGCCGTGCCGCGGGCGTGGGATATTCCGACGACGGAATGCCGGTGACGGCG
This sequence comes from Salipiger pentaromativorans, assembly GCF_024721115.1. Lineage (GTDB taxonomy): Bacteria > Pseudomonadota > Alphaproteobacteria > Rhodobacterales > Rhodobacteraceae > Salipiger > Salipiger pentaromativorans. The sequence continues at coordinate 34,798 of NZ_JAMDHK010000024.1, forward strand.
ACCGCGCGCCCGGCTTGGGCAAAGATCTCGCGCGCGAAATCCGCCCAGCTCACCGCCGGCTGCCCGGCGAAATGATAGGTGCCGCCGCCCTGCCCCGCGATCATCGCCTCCCCCATGCTCAGCAGCGCCCGGGCGATGTCGGCGGCGGGGGTCGGCCCGCCGGTCTGGTCCTCGACCACCCGCAGCGCGTCGTGGCTTTCCGAGAGCCGCAGCATGGTGGTGACGAAATTCCGCCCATGCGCCGAGACCACCCAGGAGGTGCGCAGGATGGCATGGCGCGCCCCGGAGGCCCGCACCGCCTCCTCGCCCGCCAGCTTGGTGCGGCCATAGGCATTGACCGGCGCTGTGGCATCGCCGGGCTGCCAGGGCCGCTCCCCCTGCCCGTCGAAGACGTAATCGGTCGAGACATGCAGAAAGGGAATCCCCAGCGCCGCGCATTCCCGCGCCAGGACGCCGGGGGTGTCGCCATTGACGACCCGCGCCTCGGCCTCATGCGCCTCGGCATCGTCCACCGCCGTCCAGGCGGCGGCATTGATCACCGCCGCCGGCGCATGGGCGCGGATCTGCGCCGCGCAGGCCTCGGGGTCGGAGAGATCGGCCTCGGCGCGCGGCAGAAAGACTCTGTTTCGCTGCGAAACACGTTGCGGCACCCGCGCCAGTTCCCGCGCCACCTGCCCGCTCTGCCCGAAGATCAGCAGGCTCATGACGCGGCCTTCCCGGTGCCCAGCCGCTGGCCCACGCCCTTGCGGGCCTGTAGCGGGCGCCACCAGGCTTCGTTGTCGAGATACCATTGCACCGTGCGTTCCAGCCCCTCCTCGACCGTCACCGAGGGCCGCCAGCCCAGCTCGGCCCGGATGCGCGCGGGGTCGATCGCATAGCGCGCATCATGGCCGGGCCGGTCGGTGACAAAGGAAATTTGGCTGGCATAGGGTCTGTCCTGCGGGCGCAGCCGGTCGAGGATGGCGCAGAGCGTCTGCACCAGCTCGAGGTTCGTGCGCTCGTTCTCGCCGCCGATATTGTAGCTCTGCCCCAGCGCGCCCTTTTCCACCACCAGAAGCAGCGCGTCGGCGTGATCCTCCACATAAAGCCAGTCGCGGATATTCTCGCCCCGCCCATAGATCGGGATCGGCTTGCCGGCGAGCGCGTTCAGGATCACCACCGGGATCAGCTTTTCGGGGAAGTGGTAGGGGCCGTAATTGTTCGAGCAATTGGTCAGCACCACCGGCAGCCCGTAGGTCTCGTGCCAGGCGCGCACCAGATGGTCCGAGCTGGCCTTCGACGCCGAATAGGGCGAGCGCGGGTCGTAAGGTGTAGCTTCGGTGAACTTGACCGCCGGGTCGGCAGGCAGCGAGCCGAAGACCTCGTCGGTGGAGATATGGTGAAAGCGGAACCCGTCTGGCCGGCCCTCGGCCTCCCAATAGGTGCGGGCCGCTTCCAGCATATTGTAGGTGCCGGTGATATTGGTCTCGATGAAATCGCCCGGCCCGTCGATCGAGCGGTCCACATGGCTTTCGGCGGCCAGATGCATCACCGCATCGGGCCTGTGGGCGGCAAAGATCCGGTCGAGCGCGGCGCGGTCGCGGATATCGGCCTGCTCGAAGGCGTAAAGCGGATCGTCGGCCACCGGCGCCACATTGTCGAGACAGGCGGCATAGGTCAGCGCGTCGAGATTGACGACCGCATGGCCGCGCGACACCGCCAGCCGCACCACGGCGGAGCCGATGAACCCGGCGCCGCCGGTGACCAGCAGCTTCATGCCGCGCCCTCCGCATAGGCGAAGGGGCTCTGCCACTCGGCCAGCGGCGGCGCGGCGGCGTCCTTGTCGCTGAGAAACACCTCTCCCGCATGGTTCCAGTCGATGCCGCAGCTCGACCAGAGCACCGCGCCCTCGCTTTCGGGGCTGTAGAAATCGGTGCATTTGTAGATGATCTCGGTCATCGGTTCGAGCGTCAGGAAGCCGTGCAGGAAGCCTTCGGGGATCCAGAGCTGGCGGCCGTTCTCGAAGCTCAGCTCCTCGGCCACCCAGCGCCCGTAGGTCGGGCTGCCGCGGCGCATGTCCACCGCCACATCCAGCAGCGCGCCGCGGCCGCAGCGCACCAGCTTGCCCTGGGCATGGGGCGGCGCCTGGTAATGCAGCCCGCGCACCGTGCCGGCCTGTTCAGAGAGCGAATGGTTGTCCTGCACGAAGGCGATGTCGAGCCCGGCCTCCGCCATGCGCCGGGCGTTCCAGCTTTCGGAGAAAAACCCGCGCCCGTCGGGAAAGCGCCGGGGGGTGAGGATCAGCACGTCGGGAATGGCGGTCTGGGCGATGTCCATGAGGTCCTCTCCGTGGTCGCGGCGCCGGGGCTCAGCCCGGCTGGTGATGCGGATATTCGAACAGCTCGAAATCCGCCGCGTAAAGCGTTTCGACCAGGGCGCGCAGCCCCGGCTCGGCATAGAAATCCGGGCCCTCCTTGGGCCGGGACGAGGCGTTGCGGCGCAGCCCCTCGAGCCGCGCCGGCAGCGGCCGGTCCAGCCGCGCGGCCACGGCGCGGGCGAAGGGTGCCAGTTCCTCGGTGCGGCCCACCAGATCGGGGCGGTAGATCCCGGGCCGGATGTGCAGCGCCTGCGGCATCCAATGCGCATCGAGATCCTCGGCCCCGAAACTCTCGGCGCTGTCGCGCAGGTAATGCAGGAAGCGCGAGAACCCCTGCGGGGTGCCCGCGTCGCGGTCCCAGTCCATGCCCGCCAGCGCGTTCATGCGGATGCGCTCGGTCAGGAAGCGGCGGTCGCCCAGCTCGTGGCTGCGGCAGAGATAGAAGAACCCCGACAGCGCCCGCGCATAGGGGTCGCGCACCGTGGCCAGGGTCAGGCCGGGAAAGCCCAGCACATCCGCTATCGCGCCGCCGGCGGCAAAGGCATTGCCCCAGAGCCCGCTCTGCGAAACCTGGAATAGCGCAAAATCGGGGTGCTGGTTGCCGGTCTCGCCCTGAGCGACGCGGCAGGTGAAGGGGGTGCCGTATTCCAGCTCGAACATCAGGTTCAGCACGAAGGTGTTGCCGGATTTGCCGTTGAGCTGATAGCGCCAGGCGCGCGAGGGCGGGAACCAGATGTTCTGCACAAAGCGCTGTGCCGCGGCCACCGAGCCGAAGGCCTCCGGAAAGACCGCCATCAGCGCCGGCACCGGATCGGGCGGCGGCGTGGTCCGGGACAGCGCCCCGAAGCGTCGGTCCTGCAAATCGGTCATCTCCGGCCCTCCTGTGCCCGGATCCAGCCCAGAAAGGCCGCATCGACATTGTTCAGCCGTGGCCGCCCGGTGTCTTCCCACCAGGCGCGCCACTGCGCCGCCAGCGCATGCACATCGGCGCCGGGCCGCAGGCGGCGCGCGGCCTCCAGCGCCTCTTCCGAAAGCAGCACCGCCCTGCCCCCGCTCCGCGCCGGAGCCACGAGACGTTCGACCAGGAGCATGTCGCCCGGCAGTTCCTGCAAGCGGTAGTCGGGCAGGTTGCCGTCGGCGGCGATCTTGCGCAGCGCCGCGCGGAACACCCGCAGCGGCGCCGCCGAGCCGGTCTTCTTGTGCAGCACCGGCACGCTCACCTGCCAGCGCGGCTGGCGGCCGCAATGTTTGCGCGCCAGCTCGTAGAGCCGCCGCTCCAGCGGCTTGCGCAGGCGGAAATAATCGCGGCTCAGCGTCAGCACCGATTTCGCCAGCACCGCCCGGAACAGCCAGTCCGACAGCGTCACCGTGACCGAGACCATGCGCCCGCCCCGGCTGCGGCGCACGATCTCCCAAGCTTCGATCAGGCCGAAACCGCTGGTGGTCTCGGTGCCCCCCGTCGCCATATTGGTGGTGATGCGGGTGCCGGCGAGGCGCTCGAAGGCCTCCTTCAGCCGGGTATAGGCATCGCCCGAGGTGTCGCGGTTGGTGGCCACCAGCAGGTCATGCGCCTTGAGCTGGAGCGTGCGGGAAATCTCGCGCCCGGCATTCAGCGCCGCCATCAGCTGGCTGATGCAATAGATCAGCACATCCTTGTCGTGGATCGTGGCGCGGCCCTTGACCGAAGGGGTGACCTCGATGGTGGTGCCGTTGTGCTCGTAGGAGAGCACGCGCCGGTCGGGCCGGGTGGAAAGCGAAAAGATCGGATGCTCCATCGAGCCCAGATCGTCCTTGGGCGCAGCGTCGAAAATATCGCAGACGAAGAAATCCGCCGTCGGGTGACGGTCGGGCAAAAGCCCGCCTGCGCCGCCTGTCGCTGTGCCTGTCGCCATACCGCTCACTGCCCTTGCCGACCCCGTTTTCTGCTGTGCTCGTTATCGGGGTTTCAGTGACACCCACCCTAAAGTTTTCCACAGGCTGCGTCCAGCGCATCAGCGTGGGATCGGAGTCGGAGAAGCGTGGGATTGGAGTCGCCTGAACGTGGGATCAGAGTCGCCTTGCCTCCACAGAAGGCAGAATTCCCCTTTTCTGATAGGGCTTTGAGGACAGGCTTCAGATCCCGTAACGATTCAACTAACAAAATTTAACAGCACAAAGCGGCAAAACCCCCTGCCCCGCACAGGTCCAAGCCTCCGAATCTGCTAAGAAAACCGCGGGATGTTCACCTTTTTCTTTCATGTGCTGCGTTTTTCGGTATTCTAACCGAAACAGCGCACATTGCGCATAAAGACCAGCGAGCAGACCTCATGAGAGCTTTGGGAAAACCGGATCAGCCATCCGACCTGCCCCCCTATTTCAACCTCGATCCCGATGCCGCGCTGGCGCAGCTCGGCGCGCCCTCGGACACCGCCGCCTTTGCCCGCATCGCCCAGGCCTGCGACGCCGGGCGGCAGGACCTTGCCGGGCGCGGGCTGGAGGAGGGCGCGGGGCGCGCGCTGCGGCTGTTCTCCACCTGGGAGATCACCCGCTATCTGATCCCTGTGGCGCAAGGGCATTTCCGCCGGGTGCTGAAGCAGAACCCCGAGCTGCCGCAGGGCCGGTCCGAGACCGAGGGCGGGGCGAAATGGTTCACCCTCGACGAGGTGCTGCGGCTGCGGGCACATTTCGCCGCCGAGGGATCCAAGACCAAGGATTACCTGCCCTGGCGTCCCAAGGGCCTGCCCGCCAAGATGGTGGCGGTGGCGAATTTCAAGGGCGGCGTCGGCAAGACCTCGACCGCGGCGCATCTGGCGATGAGCGCCGCGCTCGACGGCTACAAGGTGCTGGTGGTCGATCTGGACAGCCAGGGCTCGATGACCTCGATCTTCGGCGGCAAGGTCGCGGACGAATGGCAGACGGTGTTTCCTCTCATCGCGCGCCATTACGGCCAGCACCTGCGCGCCGAGAACCAGCGCCGGCTCGACCGGGGCGAGGCGCCGCAACCGCTCGACGACACGCTCTCCGAGGCGCTGGAGATCCGCGCCCCCGACATCGTGCAGGAAACCCACTGGCCCAATATCGACCTCATCGGCGCGCAGCTCAACCTCTACTGGGCCGAGTTCCAGATCCCGGTCTGGCGCATGGCCGGGCGCGGCTGGAAGCTCTGGGATGCGCTGACCGAGTGTTTCGAGGCCGACGGGCTGCTCGACCAATACGACGTGATCTTCCTCGATACGCCTCCGGCGCTCGGCTATCTCACCATCAACGGGCTGGCCGCGGCTGACATCCTGCTGGTGCCGCTGGGCGCCTCGTTTCTGGAGTTCGATTCCACCGGGCGTTTCTTCGACATGCTGCATTCCACCTTCTCCTCGATCGAGGAGGCGGAGAACGTGGCGGCGCGCGCGCTGGGGCGCGAGGGGCTGAACTTTCAATGGGACGCGGTGCGCGCCGTCATCACCCGCTACGACCGCACCCAGCAGGCCGAACTGGCGGCGCTGTTGCAGGCTTATCTCGGCCCGGTGCTGTCGCCGCACCGGCAGGATTTCACCGCGCTGATCGGTCAGGCGGGCGAGCAGGTGCGCGGCATCTACGAGGCCGATTACCGCGATTTCAACCGCGAGACCTATGCCCGCGGCCGCGAAACCTTCGACGCTACCTATGCGGCGCTGAAACAGCTGCTGCTGGGAAGCTGGCGGCGCGACGAGCTGGCCGCCCGTGCGGCGGCGGAATGACCATATGAGACTCTGTTTCGCTGCGAAACGCCGCTGCGTTCGCCGGGGTTACCGGGTCTTTACCACGCTCTGGCGGGATGGCCCGCAGCGCAGAGACTGAAAAGGAGACCGCCATGGCCAAGCGCAAGCGCCTCTCTCCCGCCGCCGCCTTGGGCGATCCGGCACCGCTTTCCGCCGCCGCGCCGGAGGTGAAATCCATGGGCGGCGCCCTGCCCCGCCGCACGCCCCCCATCGCCGATGTGGCGGCGGGGGCCGCGACCGCCGCCGCGCTCGACGAGATGGCCGAGCGCTGGGACGCGGCGCGCAAGGAGGGGCGGCTGGTGCTGGAGCTGCCGCTGGCGCAGATCGAGTTGCAGCACCTTCAGCGCGACCGCCTGGCGGAGGACCCCGAAGAGGCCGAGGCGCTGCGCGAGAGCCTGCGTCGGCGTGGCCAGCAGACTCCGATCGAGGTGGTCGCCCTGCCCGGCCGCGCGGCCTACGGGCTGCTTTCGGGCTGGCGCCGCTGCCGCGCGCTGAAGGCGCTGCACGAGGAGACCGGCGAGGAGAAATTCGCCACGGTGCTGGCGCTGCTGCGCCGCCCCGAGGATGCGCCCGCCGCCTATCTGGCGATGATCGAGGAGAACGAGATCCGCGCCGGGCTCAGCCATTACGAACGCGCGCGCATCGTGGTGCTGGCCGCCGATCGCGGTGTGTTCGGCTCTGACAAGGCGGCGCTGGCGGCGCTTTTCGCCTCGGTGCCGCGCGCCCGGCGCTCGAAGATCGGCAGTTTCATCGGCATCGTCCGGGCGCTCGGCCGGGCGTTGCGCTTCCCCGAAGCGCTGAGCGAACGGGCGGGGCTGGATCTGGCGCAGCATCTGCGCGATCGTCCGGGGCTGGCGCAGGAGATCGCCCAGGCGCTGGCCGAGGCCGCGCCGGAGGACGCCGCGGCGGAACGCGCGGTGATCATGGAGTGCCTCAGCCGGGCCGACAGGCGGGCGGCGGAAGAACAGACCCTGTCCCGGCCTGTAGAGACAAAAACGCCGCCCGAAACGCTGGCGGAAACCCCGCATCTGCGCCTGCGCCGCGACGGCGCCCGGCTGATCATCGACGGCCCCGGCGCCGATGCGGATCTGGCCGCCGATCTGGCCGCCTGGCTGGCGGTCCGCGCTGCGGAGTAGAGGCTTTCCGGCCTCCCTGCCCGCCGTCTGTCCCGCTGTGTGTCCGGAGGCCGGGCGCGACACGGGAGGCGGGTCTTTGCCGGCCTTTCCGGACCCGGTTTAGAGTCGCATTCCCCGCGATTGTTTCGCAGCGAAACATGCCGGGCCGGGCGCGGCTGATGCGGCGATGTTTCGCTGCGAAACAATCGCCGGAAGCCCGCTTGCCTCCCCTGCCCCGTCCCCGTAAGCGAGAGCGAAAAGATCAGGAGACGACCGGTGCTGCTGGGCAGGGTTTACCGCATCTTTCTGCGCTACGCGGAGATGAACATCGCGCTCGACCGTCCCGGCGCGGAGCTGCGCGACGGCGAGGGTGCCGCCTATGGCGAGATCGCGCGCATCGCGCTGCGCCGCCACCGCATCCATGTGGAAGGCTGGGCCGAGGCCGAGCGCATCGGACTGGCCATCGGCCGCACCCGCGCCTGGGTGGTGCCCGATCTGGTGCGCGCGGGCAGCGCCCGGCGCGGCTTTACCCTCGACATTCCCTGTGAGGCGGGGCCCATCGAGCTGCTGGCCGAGCGCGGCGGCGAAACGCCGTCCCGGCAGATCCTGCCGGGCTTTTCCTCCACCGCGCTGCTGCGGGCCCGCCTGCCCATGGCGCTGCGCTTTGTCACCACGCTGGTGGCGCTGGCGCCGGTGATCTACCGCTGGAAATGGCAGGGCGATCTGGGCGCGCGCGAGGTGGTCAAGGAGCGGCTGGGGCTGGTGCCGCGCTCGGACGCGACCGAGATGACCCCGGCGCTGCTGATGACATCGCGCCCTGCCCCGCCGCCCGAGCGCCCCGCCACGCTGATCCTGCCGGTCTACAACGCCTTCGACCTGCTGCCCGAGGTGCTGGACCGCATCGCGCGCCATTCCGGCACCGCCTGGCGGCTGCTGGCGGTCGAGGATGCCTCGCCCGACACGCGGGTGCGGCCCTTCCTGCGCGACTGGTGCGCCGGGCGGGATCAGGTGACGCTGCTGGAAAACGACGCAAACCTCGGCTTCATCGGCTCGGTCAACCGCGGTTTTGCCGAAGCGCTGGCGCGCTGGCCCGAGGATCCGGTGGTGCTGGTCAATGCCGATGCGTTGGTGCCTGAGGGCTGGCTGCCCCGGCTGCTGGCACCGCTGTCGGACCCGCATGTGGCCTCGGTCACGCCGATGTCGAACGATGCCGAGATCTTCACCGTGCCGGCGATCTGCCAGCGCAACGATCTGGCGCCGGGCGACGCCGATGCGCTCGACGCGGTGGCGGCGGGGTTCCACCCGCAGGCCGGGCTGGCGGAGGCGCCTACCGGCGTGGGGTTCTGCATGGCTCTGGCGCCGCAGTTCCTGGCGCGCGTCCCGGCATTCGACACGGTGTTCGGGCGCGGTTACGGCGAAGAGAACGACTGGTGCCAGAAGGTGGCGGCGCTTGGCGGGCGGCACCTTTGTGCGCCCAATGTCTTTGTCGAGCATCGCGGCGGCCAGTCCTTCGGCAGCGCCGACAAGCAGCGCCTGCTGGAGCGCAACCTGCGGACGCTCTCGGGGCGCTATCCGGGATACGATGCCGAGGTGCAGGCGTTCATCCGCCGCGATCCGCTCAACACCCCGCGTCTGGCGCTGGGGCTGGCGCTGGCGGCGCGGCGGCAGGCGGGGCCGGTGCCGGTCTATCTCGCCCATGCCATGGGCGGCGGCGCCGAGCACTGGCTGCAAGCGCGGATCGCCGAGGCCACGCAGGCAGGCGGCGCGGCGCTGGTGCTGCGCGTGGGGCAGGGGCATCGCTGGAAGCTGGAGCTCTACACTCCCGAGGGGCTGACCCAGGGGCTGACCAACGATTTCGCGCTGGTCGAGGCGCTGGTGGCGGGTCTGCCGCGCCGGCGGATCGTCTATTCCTGCGGGGTGAACGAGCGCGACGCGCTGGAGCTGCCGGGGCGGCTGCTGCGGCTTGCCGGGCGCGGGCCGGGGGCTGTGCCGGAAGACGCGCAGCCCGTCGAGATCCTGCTGCATGATTTCTTCCCCGTCAGCCCCTCCTACACGCTGCTGGGCCGGGACGGCGCCTATCATGGCGTGCCGGTCGCGGGCGGGCCGCTGGCGGGCGATGCCGCGCATCGCTACGAACGCCCGGGCGGCGTGATCGCGGAGCTGGCCCAATGGCAGGCGGAATGGGGCGCGCTGATTTCGGCCGCCGAGCGGGTGGTGGCCTTCTCCGGTTCCAGCCGCGACATCCTGGCGGAGGCCTATCCGCAGGCGGCGGAGAAAACCGAGGTGATCCCGCACCGCCTGCCTGCGCCGCCGCCGCGCATCGCTCCGGGCGGGCGCGCGGGCGAGGCGCCGGTGATCGGCGTGCTGGGCAATATCGGCGTGCAGAAGGGGGCCGCGCTGTTGCAGGCGCTGAGCCGCGATCTGGCGAAAAGCGGCGCGGCGCGGCTGGTGGTGCTGGGCCATCTCGATCCGTCCTACAAGCTGGCGCCGCCGAGCCTGGTGCATGGCAGCTACGAGCTGCGCGACCTGCCGGGCCTTGTGGCGCGCTACGGGATTTCCGGCTGGTTCATGCCGTCGATCTGGCCCGAGACCTTCTCCTTCACCACCCATGAGATGCTGGCCACCGGCCTGCCGGTCGCCAGCTTCGATCTCGGCGCCCAGGGCGAGGCGGTGGCCCGCGCGCTGGGGCAGGGGGCGCCGGGGGCGGTCTTGCCTCTGCCCGAGGCAAATCGTATGGACCCTGTCAGCCTTCTGGCCGCCCTCGGGCTGGCCAAGGCGTGACCGAGCCCAAACCGACGGACCGACCCCATGTCTGACGACAGCGCGCTGATCCTGCATGTGGGCATGCCCAAGGGCGGCAGTTCGGCGTTGCAGACCGCGCTGAGCCGCAGCCCGGATCTGGAGCGGCCCGGCGGGCGGCGGCTGCGCTACAGCAGCTTGCAGCAGGTGGGCGGGTTGCGCCGGACCTTGCAGGGCGAGAGCCTGCGGCAACTGGGCCTGCTGTCGGTCTATGGCTACACGAGCTGGCCCAGCATCGGCCCCCGGGATCCGGCTGCCGCCGCGCCGGTGCTGGAGCAGTTGAACCGGCTCTGCCAGACGGGGCAGGAAGGCGGGGATCTGCCGATCGCCTCGAACGAGGGCTGGATCAGCCAGCCGGAGATTTTTGCGCGGGCGCTGGCCAACTGGGGCCATCCGCCGGTGGAGGTGGTCGCCTTCCTGCGCCCGCCGGTGGATTGGGCGAATGCGGCCTTCTGGCAATGGGGCGTCTGGCACGCGCGCAATATGGGCCACTGGCTGGCCCGGGGCGAGCGCTACCGGTTCGGGATCGACCTCGAATCCTGGGCGGAGATTCCCAATGTGCGGCTGCGGCTGAGCGGTTTCCGGCCGGATGTGGTGGGCAAGTTCGCGGCGCTTTACGGCGTCGATCTGCCCGGCGGCGGGACAAGCAACAGCTCATCGCCGCCGGCGCTGATCGGCTTTCTGATGCGCAACCGGCGGTTCCGCGAAACCGCGCATGATTCCGGGGCGGAATTCGTCTTTCAGCGCTGGTGCCCGCCGGTGCCGGGGCGGCGGCTCTGGGCGATCCGCTGGAAGCATATGTACGATCTGCGCGAGACCGTGGCGCGGAACCGCGACGCGCTGGAGCGCATCGCCACCGGGGCGGAATTCGCCGAGATCTGTTCCGATCCGCGCTGGTGCAGCGAAGAGCCCTATCACGCCGAGATCGAGCAGGGCCCCTCGCCGCTGGACGACCGCGCCGAGATGGCGGGGCTTTACACGGCGCTTTGCGCGGGGCTCGAGCGGGCCTCGGAGGCGGCCGGGACCGCCTTGGGCGGGCCGCTGCCGGGCTGCCCGCCGGAACAGGCCGATCTGGAGCGCTGGGACGCGGTTCTGGCGGCGCTGATGGAGCGGTTGCAGCAGGCGGATGCCTCGGCCCGGCGCAGGCTCTGGACACGCGAGGCGGGCACGCTGATCCGCAACCGGGGGCGCGGGCTCTTGCCCTGGCGCCGGGGCGGGCGCTAGGCCGCGCCCGAGACCGCGCCTTCGGCGGTCCAGGCCGGTTCGGGCGGAAAGAGATCCCCCGCGATGCCGAGAAAGCGCTGCGCGATCTGGGCGTTCTTCCGGCGGTAAAGCGCCCAGATCGCGTGCCGGGTCTCGTCGGAGAGCAAGTCGTGTCTTTCGAAGGCCCGGGCGGGGTGGGCCTTGACGATCCGCAGGCGTTCGCGGCGCAGCGCCTCGGGGGCATCGGCGAGGCGGCGGTTCGCCGCGAGCATCGCCGCCAGCCCTTCGGCCGAGAGGCCGGGATTGCGCGGCGCCTCGAGTGGGCGGAACCCGTCGCCTAGGTCGATGCCGGTGAGCGCCGCCATATCGGCGATCACATCCCCGGCGACGAGCTGGTCGGGCAGGTAGCGGCGCAGGGTGATCGCCGCATCTCCGAGCCCCAGCGCGATGGTGTTGAGATAGTGCTGATATTCCAGCCGGGGGGCCATCTGCGCCATGCAGTCGAAGAGATCGCGCCGTTCGCCCGTTGCCTTGACATTGTGCCGGTAGAGCGCGGCGATCATGTCCGCCTGCGGCCGCAGATAGGTGACGACCCGGATCTCGTAGCCGGCGAAGATCCGGGCGATGAGCCGATAGGGCGCGGCATTGGGCAGGCGCGGGTAGGGCAGGTGCGACAGCGTCTCGGAAGAGACCAGCACCCGGTCCAGCCCCGAGGCGTCGGCCTCGGCGCGCAGCGCCTGCCAGAGCGCCTCTCCGCTTTCCTGCTGGCGCAGCGCCAGCGCCAGCTCGTGATGGCCCCAGTTGCCGGGGTTGGGCGAGAGGCCGGTATCGGGATAGAGCAGCCCCTGCCGCGCGAGCACGCGGCGGTTGTCGAAGAAAGCCTTCTGCAGACTCGTCGTGCCGGTCTTGTGCAGACCCGTGTGGATGAACAGCGTGGGCATGGTGTCAGCGGCTCAGGAGGTCGCGGTGATAGCGGCGGAGCAGCATGAGACCCAGCGTCAGGGATATGATCGCGACGAGAGAGGGGTAAAGCAGGCTGACATAGGGGGCGTCATAGGTGGGGTAGAACCCCCGCCGCATCAGCCCGATCGGATGGACGAGCGGATTGTACCAGAGATAGTCCCGAAACGGCAGCGGCACGTCGTCGAAGAGGAATATAACCCCGGAAATGATGAACAGCGGGCGTGTGACGATGCTCCAGCCCTTGTGATAGAGCGGGAAGCGCGAGAACAGATAGCAGTTCAGCGTCCCGATGCCGAGCCCGAGCATGATCATCAGCGCATAGGATTGCAGGATGATCGGCAGGTCCGGCGTTGTCCGGGTTTCGAGCACGATCATGATGCCGCCGAGAACGATGTATCCGACCAGAAGTTTTGTGATCACATCCAGGATGAGCCGGGCCAGGATCGCATCGACGAAGGTCACCGTGGGATAGGCGAGCAGCGGTCTCGAGTAGTTCAATGCCCCGGCCACCTTGCCCTGGAGGCTGCTGAACATGATGAAGGGCATCATCCCGGTGGAGTAGAACATCGGAAAGCTGATCCCGAGGCTGGGCGCGCGCATGAAGGCCGAGAAAACCACTGTCAGGACCATGACCCCGGCGACCGGTTCCAGGATGGCCCAGATATAGCCCCCCGGCGAGCGACCGTAGCTGGTGGCCATTTCGCGCAGCATAAGCGCGCCGATGGCCCGGAAGCTGGCGAATCTGCGGTTGGTGGGCAGATCCGGCTTGATTGGGGGGGCAAAGTTCTTAACGGTCATGTCTGGAGCCCGGGAAGCTGGTATCTTGTTATTGGTAAGTGTACTATCACCGCGTTCTGACAATTGATATTGCTATGGGGTCAGTTTGACACAACCCGCCAAGGACAAAGCCGCCGCTGGGGCTCAGGGCCCGCAAAACAAGGCGGCTGCGCCCGGCCATTCCCGCCCGACCCCTGTCGCCGCCGTGCCGGAACAGGCCCCGGCCGCCCAAAAACCGGCCCCGAAGCCGGGACCCGGCCAGGCGGCCCCCGGACAGCGGCCTGGGCAGAAATCCGCCCAGCCGCAGAAACCTGCCCAGAAACCCCAGCCGCAGCCAGGCTCCGCCGCAGCCCGGGCACCGGGCCAGCCGCGCCCGCCGGTGGGCCGCGCCCGATGGCAGCGCCGGCACTGGATGATGATGATCAGCTTCGTTCTGGGAGTGCTGCTGCCGAGCGCCGGGGCGGGCTATTATCTCTGGGCGGTGGCGGTGGACCAATACGCCTCCAAGGTCGGCTTTACCGTGCGCCAGGAGGATGCCACTTCGGCGGTCGAGCTGCTGGGCGGGCTGTCGAACCTGTCGACCTCGAGCTCGTCGGACACCGATATTCTCTACGAGTTCATCCAGAGCCAGAAGCTGGTGGCCGAGATCGACCGGGACATCGACCTGCACGCGATCTGGTCGAAACCCGAGAACGACCCGGTCTTCGCATTGACCCCCGATGCCCCGATCGAGCAGCTGGTCGATTACTGGGAGAACATGGTGCGGATCTCCTACGGCCAGGGCAGCGGGCTGATCGAGGTGGAGGTGCGCGCCTTTACCGCCGAGGATGCCACGCGGATCGCCCAGGTGCTGCTCGACAAGAGTTCCGAGATGATCAACGAGCTGAGCGCCGTGGCCCGGGCCGATGCGATCGGCTATGCCCGCGACGAGCTCGACGAGGCGGTGGAGCGGCTCAAGACCGCGCGCGAGACGGTGACCCGCTTCCGCAACGCGAACCAGATCGTCAACCCCGAGCTCGACCTGCAGAGCCAGGCGGGGCTGCTGGGCACGCTGCAGGCGCAGGAGGCGGAGGCGATCATCGAGCTGGATCTGCTGCGCGAGACCGCGCAGGGCAGCGACCCGCGGGTGGCGCAGGCCGAGCGCCGGCTGGAGGTGATCCGCACCCGCATCGCCGCCGAGCGCCAGAAGCTGGGCTTCGACGGCCAGCACGGGCGCGGGCAGGTCTTCGCCGATCTGGTGGGGGAATACGAACGTCTGGTGGTCGACCGGGAATTCGCCGAACAGGCCTATGTCTCGGCGCTGGCCGCCTATGACGGGTCGCTGGCCGAGGCGCGGCGCAAGAGCCGCTATCTGGCCGCCTATATGCAGCCCACGGAGGCGGAAACGCCGGAATATCCCCGCCGCGCGATGTTGCTGGGGATGGTGGCGCTGTTCCTGTTCCTGCTCTGGTCGGTCGTGGTGATGGTGGCCTATTCGATCAAGGACCGGCGCTAGGACGGCGGAGCGCGGGGATGATCCATTTCGAGAACGTCACCAAGATCTTTGCGATGGACGGTAAGCACAAGACCGTCATGAAAGATGTGACCATGACCTTTCCCACCGGCCGCTCGGTGGGGCTTCTGGGGCGCAACGGGGCCGGCAAATCGACCCTGCTCAGAATGATCGCGGGGACCGTGCCGGTGACCTCGGGGCGTATCAGTTCGACCGGCACGATCTCCTGGCCGGTGGGCTTTGCCGGCTCGTTTCACAACGAGCTGAGCGGCGCGCAGAACTGCCGCTTCATCGGACGGGTCTATGGCGTGGACACCGACGAGCTGATCGATTTCGTCGAGGATTTCGCCGGGCTCGGCGTGCATTTCCACCTGCCGCTCCGGACGTATTCCTCGGGGATGAAATCGCGCCTGGCCTTCGGCACCTCCATGGGGATCGCCTTCGACACCTATCTGGTCGATGAGGTCACCGCGGTGGGCGACGCCTCGTTCCGGTCGCGCAGCGACACGCTGTTCAAGGCGCGGATGCGCAATGCGGGATCGGTGGTGGTGAGCCACTCCATGGGGCAGATCCGCCAGCTCTGCGACGCGGCGGTGGTGCTGGAAAACGGCGATCTGACCTTTTTCGACGATGTCGACGAGGGCATCGCCTGGCACGAGAGCAATATGCGCCGCCGGGCCTGAGCCGCCCGCCCGCCGCCCGCCCGTGCCGCGGCTTTGACGAAAATCCGCGTGGCTTTCCGTAATTTGGCCCGAAAACGCCCCCGCGCGCACCATGCCGCGCTGCCAGCCTGTGCGGCATCGACACAGGCAGCGGAGTGTTCAGGATGGTTGCCCTGCGCCACGTGACCACGCAGTTTTCCGATCTGGCGGCGTTCATGACCTCGGTCAGCGGGCTGCAGACGGCCGGATCCGGCGGGTCGCTGAAACTGTACAGCCTCAGTGGACGGGGCGGCGGGCTGATGGTGTCCGACGCGGACACGCTGTCGCGGCTCGATACCGGGCAATATGCCGCCTCCGCCGGGCTCGACGCGCCGCGCGGTCTGCTGATCACCGAGATCGGCGGCCAGCAGACGGCGGTGGCCTTCGGGCGCTACGGCGTCGAGCTGGAGACCTGGCAGCTCAGCTCCTCGGGCATGGCGGCGGGCCGCGGCGCGCTGCGCTTCGAGGGCGGCACGCCCGACGCGCTGCTGGCGCTCGACGAGGTGACGCTGGGCGGCACGCGCTATTTCGTCAGCGCCGGGCGGCTGAGCGAGGGGCTGTCGGTCTGGCGGCTGCAGGGCAGCACGCTGGTCAAGCTGGCGCAGGACCCGGGCGCGGCGGCGCCGGGGGGCAACGCGGTCAACGATCTCGAGATTGTCACGCTGGGCGGGCAGACCCGGGTGCTGGCGGTCTCGGCCGAGCAGGATGCGGTCTATAATTACCGGCTCGGCGCCGGCGGCGCGCTGGAGGATGTGCAGCGGCTCGATCTGCGCGACGGGCTCTATCTCGACACGCCCACCCATATCGAGGTGGTGACGGTGGCGGGGCGGAGCTATGCGCTGATCGGCGCGGCGGGCAGCGGCTCGCTGGCGGTGGTGGCGCTGACCGCCGAGGGCGGCATGCGGCCCACCGATCTGGTGGGCGACGATCTGGCCACGCGCTTTGCCGGCATGACCGTGCTCGAGACGATCGAGGTGGCGGGGCAGGTCTATGTGGTGGCCGGCGGCGGCGATGACGGGCTGACGCTGATGACGCTGCTGCCGGGCGGCCGGCTGCTGCATCTCGACACGATTCCCGACGATCTCGCCATGGCGCTGACCGATGTCACCGCGCTGACCCTGGCCGCCGATGCCGGCGGAATCGACATCTTCGCCGCCGGGGAATGGCCCGAGGGGCCCGATGGTGCCGGCGGCGGGCTGACCCAGCTGCGCGCCGATCTCGGGCTGGTGGGCGAGACCGTGCAGCTTGGGAACGCGGCGGATCTGTATAACGGCACCGGCGGCAACGACCAGATCCATGGCGGCGGCGGCAACGACACGCTGCGCGCCGGCGCCGGGGCGGATGTGCTGATCGACGGTGCCGGCGCCGACACGCTGACCGGCGGGGCGGGGGCGGATGTCTTCGTCTTCACGCCGGACGGGGAGACCGACCGGATCACCGATTTCGAACCGGGGGTCGACCGGCTGGAGCTTTCGGCCATGGGGCGGTTCTACAGCGTCGGCGACGTGACCATCCAGAGCACCGCCCATGGCGCGCGGATCCTTTTCGGCGGCGAGGTGCTGCGCGTCGACAGCGCCGACGGGCGCGCGCTGACGGCGGCGGATTTCAGCATCGAGGACCTGCGCGACCTGTGGCACATCGACAGCGCCGCGCTGCCGGTGGCGGCGCTGTCGATGGCCGGCGGCACCGGCGCCGATCTGCTGGAGGGGCGCGGCGGCGCCGATACGCTGAGCGGCGGGGCCGGGGGCGACATCCTGCGCGGCATGGGCGGCGACGACATGCTTCTGGGCGAGGCCTATGATCCGGTCTTCGACGCGGCGGCGGCGCGGGTCTTTCGGCTCTATCAGGCGACGCTGGACCGGGCGCCGGATCAGGGCGGGCTGCTGAACTGGAGCGCGGCGCTGACCGAGGGCGGCCGCAGCCTGGTCTCGGTGGCGGCGGGATTCACCAATTCGGCGGAGTTCCGCAACACCTACGGGGCGCTCGACAATGCCGGTTTCGTCACCCAGCTTTACCGCAATGTGCTGGAGCGCGAGCCCGATGCGGGGGGGCTGGCCAACTGGGTGGCGCGGCTCGACGGCGGCATGAGCCGGGCGCAGGTGGTGGCGGGGTTCTCGGAAAGCGCCGAGTTTGTCCGCGACAGCGCCGCCGGGGCGCTGCGCTTCAGCGCCTCGGGCTTGCAGACCGACTATGCCGACGATGTGTTCCGGCTGTATCAGGCGATGCTCGACCGGGCGCCGGACGAGGGCGGGCTGCGCAACTGGAGCGCGCGGCTGGCGATGGGGGAAAAGACCTTTCTCCAGGTGATCGAGGGGTTCGAGAACAGCGCCGAGTTCCAGAACACCTATGGCAGCCTCGACGACGAGGGTTTTGTCACCCGGCTTTACAACAATGTGCTCGACCGCAATCCGGATGCGGGGGGGCTGGCCAATTGGGTGGCGCGGCTCGAGGATGGCATGAGCCGGGCGCAGGTGGTGCGCGGTCTGGCGCAGAGCGCCGAGTTCCAGGCCTCGTCCGAGCCCGAGCTGCTGCGCTGGACGCGGGCGCTTGGCATCGACGACGCGCTCGAGGGCGGCGCGGGGTCGAATGTGCTGTCGGGGGGGCTGTTCTCGGATTGCTTCGTGTTCGATGTCGGCGATGGCGGGCATCACGAAATCGCCGATCTGGAGCGCTGGGATTATCTGCGTTTCGACGGGTTCGGCTATGACAGCCCCGACGATCTGCGCGACCATATGGTCGAGGAAGACACGGGTGTGGTGTTTTCCGATCAGGGGGTGACGGTGGTGTTTGTCGGGATGAATCTGTCTGATATTGCTGACGATATGTTCATCTTGTGATGGTATCGGGCCCCCAGGTCATCCATCGCGATCCACTGGAGGCAGAAACACCGCCATGCCCATCGTCACCCGCGCGCCCAGCGATTTCGAACAGCTCATGCTGGAATATATCAACCGCGCGCGGGCCGATCCGGAGGGCGAGTTCGACGTCTTCATCGCCGATGCGGCGACCGGCACCGGCGTGCAGGAGAACATCACCAGCGCGCTGGATTTCTTCGGGGTCGATCTGGATGTCTTCCTGGCGCAGATCTCGGTGCTGCCCTCGGTGGCGCCGCTGGCCTGGAACAGCGCGCTGGCGCTGGCGGCCGACGGCCATACCCAGGCGCTGATCGACGCCGACGCCCAGTCGCACCAGCTTCCGGGCGAGCTGCCGCTTGACGAGCGGATCGAGGCCGAGGGCTATGTGAACTGGTCCTATCTGAACGAGAACGTCTATTCCTACATGCAGGATCCGCTGCACGGGCATGCGGCCTTCTTCATCGACTGGGGCTATGGGCCCGACGGGATGCAGGATCCGCCGGGGCACCGCGACACGATCATGGCCTCCTATCTGACCGAGGTCGGGATCTCGGTGATGGCCGCGCCGGACGGGCCGAGCGTCGGGCCCTGGGTGGTGACGCAGGATTTCGGCTCGACCTGGGGGTATCAGGCGCAGCTTGTGGGCGTGGTCATCGACGATGCCGATGGCGACCGGTTCTATGACATGGGCGAGGGGATGGGCGGCGTCACCGTGACCGCCACCAGCAGCTCGGGCCAGGTCTATACCACCACGAGCTGGGACTCGGGCGGCTATCAGATGGTGCTGCCCGAGGGCAGCTATACGGTGCGCTTTTCGGGCGGGGCGCTCAGCGGGGTGCTGTCCTACCAGCTCGAGATGGGCGGAGAGAACGCCAAGCTCGACGGGGTCGCGCAGGACGGCTCATCGGTGCCGGGCGTGGTTCTGGGCACCCCGGACAGCGAGATCCTGACCGCGCTCGACGGCTATGGGCAGATCCTGATCGGCAATGGCGGCGCGGATGTGCTGGTCGGTGCGGCGGATGACAACACCCTGATCGGCGACGCGGTCGATGCGGCGGGGCTGCCCGAGCTGGGCGCGCAGGTCTACCGGCTCTATCTCGCCACGCTCGACCGCGTGCCCGACCCGACCGGCCACGACAGCTGGACCGAACGGCTGCTGACCGGAGAGAAGACGCTGCTGCAGGCGGCGGGCGGCTTCGTCAACAGCACCGAGTTCCAGAACACCTATGGCAGCCTCGACAACGAGGCGTTCGTCACGCTGCTGTATCAGAACGTGCTCGACCGCGACCCGGATGCCACCGGGCTCGCCAATTGGGTGGCGCGGCTCGAGGATGGCATGAGCCGG
>NZ_JAMDHK010000025.1:0-2500 GCF_024721115.1 Salipiger pentaromativorans
TGTGCGATATTTTTTTGCGTTATGAAGTTTGGAGATTTATCGTATTGAGAGATATATTTTGGTTTTTACTAGGTTTGGCGGTGACCTACTCTCCCACGTCTTGAGACGCAGTACCATCGGCGCGACGGCACTTAACGGCCGGGTTCGGAATGGATCCGGGTGTTTTGCTCGCGCTATGACCACCAAACCGAGTAAAAACCAACTTTGTCGTGCGACGCAGGACATGTGGCATGCAGCGTTTCGCGAAGCGATAACGCGTTGCCACATGGTTTCCGTGCTGGGCACGACACAAATCGCATTGTCCAAGTCACACTGTTCGGTGTGTATGCTTTTGATTTTCCGTAACGATCAGGGGAGCCTGTCTGTTACTGGATCAAATCAAGCCTATCGGGCCATTAGTACCGGTCAACTGAACATGTTACCATGCTTACATCTCCGGCCTATCGACGTGGTGGTCTACCACGGCCCTCAGGGATACCTTGTTTTGAGGGGGGCT
Organism: Salipiger pentaromativorans; assembly: GCF_024721115.1. Taxonomy (GTDB): domain Bacteria; phylum Pseudomonadota; class Alphaproteobacteria; order Rhodobacterales; family Rhodobacteraceae; genus Salipiger; species Salipiger pentaromativorans. The sequence continues at coordinate 497 of NZ_JAMDHK010000025.1, forward strand.
TCCCGCTTAGATGCCTTCAGCGGTTATCCTGTCCGATCATAGCTACCCAGCACTGCCGTTGGCACGACAACTGGTCCACCAGTGGATCGTTCACCCCGGTCCTCTCGTACTAGGGGCAACTCCTCTCAAGTATCCTACACCCACGGCAGATAGGGACCGAACTGTCTCACGACGTTCTAAACCCAGCTCACGTACCTCTTTAAATGGCGAACAGCCATACCCTTGGGACCTGCTCCAGCCCCAGGATGAGATGAGCCGACATCGAGGTGCCAAACACTGCCGTCGATATGGACTCTTGGGCAGTATCAGCCTGTTATCCCCGGCGTACCTTTTATCCGTTGAGCGATGGCCCTCCCACTTGGGACCACCGGATCACTATGGCCGTCTTTCGACTCTGCTCGACTTGTCAGTCTTGCAGTCAGGCTGGCTTCTGCCATTGCACTCAACGAGCGATTTCCGACCGCTCTGAGCCAACCTTCGCGCGCCTCCGTTACGCTTTAGGAGGCGACCGCCCCAGTCAAACTACCCGCCACGCAGGGTCCCGGATCCGGATAACGGACCGCGGTTAGACATCAAGAGTGCGAAGGGTGGTATCTCATCTTTCGGCTCCACAGAGACTGGCGTCCCTGCTTCGAAGCCTACCACCTATCCTGCACATCACAATCCTGATGCCAGTGCGAAGCTGTAGTAAAGGTGCACGGGGTCTTTCCGTCTAACCGCGGGAAGCCTGCATCTTGACAGGCAATTCAATTTCGCTGAGTCGATGTTGGAGACAGCGGGGAAGTCGTTACGCCATTCGTGCAGGTCGGAACTTACCCGACAAGGAATTTCGCTACCTTAGGACCGTTATAGTTACGGCCGCCGTTTACCTGGGCTTCAATTCAGAGCTCTCACCCCTCCTTTTAACCTTCAGGCACCGGGCAGGCGTCAGACCCTATACGTCGTCTTGCGACTTCGCAGAGCCCTGTGTTTTTAGTAAACAGTCGCCACCCCCTGGTTTGTGCCCCCAGCCCCTAGTTGCCTAGGAACCGGGCCTCCTTCTCGCGAACTTACGGAGGTATTTTGCCGAGTTCCTTCAACATCGTTCTCTCAAGCGCCTTGGTATTCTCTACCAGTCCACCTGTGTCGGTTTAGGGTACGATCTCATAGTGGGGCTATTTCCAGGGACCACTCAGCAGCCCTCCCAATCCGATAAGGAAGAACTACCTTCGTGATCCGTCACCACCACCTGGCCCAGGAATATTAACCTGGTTCCCATCGACTACGCCTTTCGGCCTCGCCTTAGGGGTCGGCTTACCCTGCTCAGATTAGCTTTAAGCAGGAACCCTTGGACTTTCGGCGAGAGTGTCTCTCACACTCTTTGTCGCTACTCATGTCATCATTCTCGCTAGTGATCTCTCCACCGGATCCCTCACAGGCCGGCTTCACAGAAAGGATCTTGTCCTCCATTGCATCCCGAAGGATGCAGAAGAGGATAGATCCTATGTCACACTACGCTCCGCTACCATGCCTTACGGCATCCTAAGCTTCGGCTCGTGGCTTGAGCCCCGTTACATCTTCGCCGCAGGACAACTTGATTAGACCAGTGAGCTGTTACGCTATCTTTAAAGGATGGCTGCTTCTAAGCCAACCTCCTGGTTGTTTTGGTCGTCCCACCTGCTTTCCCACTTAGCCACGAATTGGGGGCCTTAGCTGTAGGTCAGGGTTGTTTCCCTCTCCACGACGGACGTTAGCATCCGCCGTGTGTCTGCCATCTAGTACTCCCGGGTATTCGGAGTTTGGTTAGGATCAGTAAGCCTGTGGGGCCCCATTACCCATCCAGTGCTCTACCCCCCGGGGTATTCGGATGACGCTCTACCTAAATAGATTTCGCGGAGAACCAGCTATCTCCGAGTTTGATTGGCCTTTCACCCCTAGGCACAACTCATCCCGACCTTTTTCAACAGGTGTGGGTTCGGACCTCCAGTACGTGTTACCGTACCTTCATCCTGGTCATGCCTAGAT
>NZ_JAMDHK010000025.1:7500-52782 GCF_024721115.1 Salipiger pentaromativorans
GGTGCTTTCCGAGAAGCCGGTCACCACCTGCGCCCGGCTCATGCCGCCGTCGAGCCGCGCTACCCAGTTGGCCAGCCCGGCGGCATCGGGATCGCGGTCGAGTACGTTGCTGTAAAGCAGCGTCACGAAGCCGGCATTGTCGAGCGCGCCATAGGTGTTCTGGAACTCCACAGAATTGACGAAGCCCTGCGTCACCTGTTGCAGCGGCTGCCCATCCTCGATGCGGGCCGACCAGTTGGCGAATCCGGCGGAATCCGGATCGCGGTCGAGCGTCGCGCGATAGACGCGATAGACCTTCGCCCCCGCGCTGTCGGCCACATCCTCCATCTCGCCGCCGATCAGAACGTCGTTTCCGGCGTTGCCGATCAGGTATTCCTGACCGGTGGAGCCTTCGATCGTGTCGTCGCCCAGCCCCGCCGCGATCTCTTCGATCCCCGAGAACTGGCCGGTGAAGGGCGCATAGACATCGGCGAAGACGATCTCGAACAGATCGGCATCGGGGTCGCTGGCGCCCGGAAGGCTGCGGGTGAGGTCATCGGCCGAATTCGCGAAGGCGGCCTCGGTTTCGATGATGTCCCTGGGCGTCAGCAGGCCACCGTTCCACGACCGCGCCTCGGAGGTTCCGGTGTCGCGCCAGACCGGGGTGGATTGCGCCAGAACTGCGCTGTAGCTGCCCGTCCGGACCGAGATCGTTGCATCGCCATTGACCGACCCGAAGACGAGGCGGTCGGTTCCGGTGCCGCCGTCGAGCGTCGCGTTGCCCGGCCCCAGCAGAAAGATGTCGTCCCCGGCGCCGCCATGGGCGGTGTCGTTGCCCTCGCCCAGCGACAGCACATCGTTGCCGCCCCGGCCGTCGAGCAGATCGTCCCCTGCCCCGCCGGACAGCGCATTGGCCCGCCCGTCGCCGCGCAGCACGTCTCCGGCCTGCGAGCCGATCACGTTCTCGATGTCGATCAGCGTGTCGCTGCCCTGCGCCCCGGTGGCGGTGCCCGCGGCCAGATCCACAGTCACCCCGCCGAAATCTCCGGCGGCCAGGGCGCCGTTCGGCCCGTCGGGGCGCGCGTTCGAATAGGAGGCGGTATCGATTCCCCCGGTGCCGCCATCCAGATAATCGTCCCCGGCGCCGCCGTGCAAAAGATCGTTGCCCGCGCCGCCGAACAGCGCGTCATTGCCGGCGCCGCCGAACAGCGCGTCCTCGCCGCCGCGTCCGGTCAGCGAGTCGTTGCCGCCCCGCCCGACGAAACGTTCGCCCGCCGCGGTCCCCAAGAAGCTGTCGCGCACGCTGTCACCGCCGATCAGCGTCTCGATCCCGCTGATCGCCGTGAACGTCACCTGGTTCTGCAAGCCGCCAAGCCGGTTGATGAACTGCGCCGAGCCGGTGCCTGCGGCAAGATCCACCACGCTTTGCACCGTATTGGTGCCTTCCAGCGACAGCACGTCATAGCCCGCGCCACCATCCAGCGGGCCGTTCATCCGCTCGACCCGGAAGAAATCGTCGCCCGAGCCCCCTTCGACGGTCTGATTGCCCGAGGCGTCGAGATAGAATTCGTCGTCTCCGGCATCGCCGTACAGCGCCCCGGAGAGGCGCAGCCCCAGATAATCGTTGCCGTCGCCGCCATGGAAAATCGCCGACGGGTTGCCGTCATTCGCAGTCCAGCGCACCAGGCGGTCGTCACCGCCGGCACCGAAGATCTCGATGCGCGCGGTCCCCTGCGCGTAAAACTCATCGTTGCCGTTGCTGAGCAGCAGCACCTCGATGCCCTGAAAGCTGCCGCTGAAAAGCTGCACGATCTCGGTGTTGCCGATGTTGATGTCGTCGCTGTTCAGGCTTTCGACCTCGAAATCCGCATAGGCTTCGAAGCGGATCCGCTCATCGAAACTGTTGGTGATCGACCAGCGCGCATCGGTGAACTGGCGCAGATCCAGCGTGTCGATGTCGCCGCCGCTGTCCCCGCCATCGACGAAAGAGCCCTTTTCGGTCAGCACGATCATGTCGGAGCCGGTCCCGCCCAGCACCGAATCCGCGCCGCCGGAATACATCAGATCGTCTCCGCCGCCGCCGTCGATGGTCCAGCGTAGCGAGTCGTCGGGGCTTTCGGCACCATATATCGTGTCGTTCCTGTCCGATCCGACATAGGTCTCGATGTTCGAGGCGAGGTCGGTGGCAATCACCGTGCCCCCGTCCATGTGCTGAATCCGCCCGGTGCCGGCATAGATGCGCAGCGGCCCGCTGGCCGGAAGATCCCTGTCCTCCAGTGTCACATGTTCGGGATAGAGGCGGTAATTGCTGACCTGGGAGGAATAGACCAGCCGATCCGTCCCCGCCCCGCCGTCATAGACACTGCCGCGCCCGGGCGTCACCGGCCCGCCGATCAGCGTGTCGTTATCCTCTCCGCCATAGACCCGGTCGCGGCCCGGTCCGCCGATGAGAAAGTCACGCCCCGCGCCGCCGTGCAGCAGATCGTCGCCGGCAAGGCCGTTCAGGAAATCGCGCCCGCCGGCGGTGATCAGAGCGTTCAGCCTGTCCGTCCCGATCAGAACCGCGTCGCGGTCGTCCTCGATCGTCGCATTTTCGATCGAGGTCAGGTAGTCGCGGTCCCGCCCGTCCCAGGCCCAGCCGTCATAAGACTTTCCCGCCGAATCCTCGATGGCGCTCATCAACTCGACCGTGGTGAGCGAATTGCCCGAGCGATTGTCGGTCGGGAACAGCCATGTGTCCTGCCCCGCGCCGCCATCGACGGTGTCCTCGCCATCCAGCGTTACGATCACGTCGTCGCCGGTGGCGCCGATGATCAGATCGTCGCCATTCGTGGCAGGCGGCGCCAGGATGCCCATGTCCCGCAGTTCGTCCAGCGTGTAAACGCCGTCATTGAAGACGAAATACTCGATCCCCTCGACAACCTCCCGCCCCCACTCGCCGCGGGTGTCGAAAAAGATCACCGGCGCCATGCTGGAAAACTGGGTGATCCTGTAGTCCGCCAGGTTCTGGCGCAGCACCAGCCAGTCGGTGCCCGCCCCGCCGTACAGGAAATCGTCGCCCGAGCTGGCCAGGAACAGATCGCCGCTCGTGGCGCTGGCTGCGGCCCCCGCCTCATAGCCGTAGACGGTATCGTTGCCCTCCATCCCGTGCAGAAGATCGAGCTCGGTGGCCCGGCCGTAAAGCACGTTATGCCCCTCGTCGCCAAAGCGCAGCGCATCGGGCGCCAGCGCGCCGATGGCGTTCAGCACGTCGTTCTGGACATCTGCCACATAGCTGTCGATGTCGGGGTTCCAGCCATCGAGAAAGCCCGCGATCTCGCCGAAAGCATCGTCGAAACGGGCGACGATGGCGTCGAGAACATCGGCATCGGGCAGGACCTGGGAAATCGCGTCGCCGATCCGGTCCAGCAGGTCCTGAATGCCGAGCGTCTCGAGCAGCCAATCGACAACCGGGCCGACCGTCAGGTCATAGACGACGCCGACGGCATCCAGCGCCCATTCGATGGGCTGCAACGCCGACTGAACCGCATTGAGCGGCGTCGCGAGGAATGCCAGCGCGTCGTTTATGGTCCCGAAGGCCCTGGCCACATCGGTCAGCGGATCGAACAGGCCCGCGCTCGACTCGGTCGCGGCAAAGGCATCGTCGAGAAACTGCAACCGTTCCTCGATGGAATCGTAGGACCGGTTGATCGGCACCAGAAGATCGTTGATCGGCCGCGCGGCGAAATTTGCCGCAGATTCCAGCGGATCCAGGGGCGCCCCGATAAAATCGAAGGCCGCCACGATGTCGTTGATGCTGTCCGCATAGCTGTCCAGCTTGTTCTCGACGACCTGCAACGCATCTTCGGCATCGCCGAGCTTGTCTTCCGCGTTCTTCAGATCCTCGATATAGCCGCCCCGCTCGATCTTATCGACAAGCTGGCGGGCCTTGTCGCGCACCGAAAGCGCGACATCCTCCAGCCGGTCCAGGATCGCGGCCAGCGCCTTCGACGGCGCGTTCATCGGCCCGACCTTTTCAGAGAGCTTCAGCGCGAATTTGAAGGACTTGATCGTGTTGGCGAAGCTGGTCGCCTGATCCTCGACCTCCTGCGCCTGCTCCAGCGCCCAGCGCGCGGCCTCGACAACGGTTTTGATATTGCCGACCTTTTCCCGCATGTCGGCGGCGTTGTCCCTTGTGTCCTCGAGATTGAGGCCGAAATCCTCGATTTCGCGCCCGGTCGTCTGCGCCCCCGAACGCAGTGGCGTTACAAGTGTCATACAATCATCCGATAAAAAAACGCTGCCGTATACCGCAGGCAGACCGTGCCCTCATAAAGCCCCGTGGCCATTGAAAGCGCTCGTCACGTCCCCGCAGCCCGACCCGTCAAAAATGTGGCCGCGCACCGCCGGGAAGGCCGGTCTCTGCCCTCTAAAAAATAATCTCCCCCCTAAAAAAGATGACAAATGACTGCATGTTCCCGATGAGAAATCAACGCGTTTGTGGCCCCACACCGCCGCGAGGCCCCCGTGGCACAAACAAAAAGGCCATGCGCGAAGCTCGCGCATGGCCCTGTCTCGTCTGTGGTGCTGCCGATCAGTGACCGGCGATCAGCCCCATGCTTTCCAGCTTCAGGATAACCTGATGCGCGCAGTTATCGACATCGACATTCTCGGTCTCGACGCGCAGCTCGGGGTTCTCCGGCACATCGTAGGGGTCGGAAATCCCGGTGAACTCCTTGATCTTGCCTTCGCGGGCGAGCTTGTAGAGCCCCTTGCGGTCGCGCTTCTCGCATTCCTCGATCGTGGTGGCCACGTGCACCTCGATGAAGGCGCCGAACTGCTCGATGTCCTCGCGCACCGCACGACGGGTGGTCGCGTAGGGCGCGATGGGCGCGCAGATCGCGATCCCGCCGTTCTTGGTGATCTCCGAGGCCACATAGCCGATACGACGGATGTTGAGGTCGCGGTGCTCTTTCGAGAAGCCCAGCTCGGAGCTGAGGTTCTTCCGGACGATGTCGCCGTCGAGCAGCGTCACCGGGCGGCCGCCCATCTCCATGAGCTTGACCATGAGCGCGTTGGCGATGGTCGATTTGCCCGAGCCCGAGAAGCCGGTGAAGAACACGGTGAAGCCCTGCTTGGAGCGCGGCGGCTTGGTGCGGCGCAGCTCGGCGACCACCTCGGGGAAGGAGAACCACTCGGGGATTTCGAGCCCTTCCGCCAGACGGCGGCGCAGTTCGGTGCCCGAGATGTTCAGGATGTTGACGCTGTCCTTGTCGGCGATTTCGTCGTTGGGCTCGTACTGGGCGCGCTCTTCCACATAGACCATGTGTTTGAACGGCACCATTTCGATGCCCATTTCTTCCTCGTGCTCCTTGAACAGCTCTTGCGCGTCATAGGGGCCGTAGAAGTCGTCGCCTGCCGAGTTCTTGCCGGGGCCCGCGTGGTCGCGGCCGACGATGAAATGGGTCACGCCGAAGTTCTTGCGGATCAGGCCGTGCCAGACCGCCTCGCGGGGGCCTGCCATGCGCATGGCGAGCGGCAGCAGCGACATGGTGGTGGTCGATGCCGGGTATTTGTCGAGAACCGCCTCGTAGCAGCGCACGCGGGTGAAGTGATCGACATCGCCCGGCTTGGTCATGCCGACGACCGGGTGGATCAGCAGGTTGGCCTGCGATTCACGCGCGGCGCGGAAGGTGAGTTCCTGGTGGGCGCGGTGCAGCGGGTTGCGGGTCTGGAAGGCCACGACCTTGCGCCAGCCCAGCTTGCGGAAATAGGCGCGCAGCTCGTTGGGCGTGTCGCGACGGGCACGGAAATCGTAGTGAACCGGCTGCTGGATGCCGGTCACCGGGCCGCCCAGATAGATCTTGCCGGCGGTGTTGTGCAGGTAGTTGACGGCCGGGTGCGCGTCATCGTCGGCGCCAAAGACCTTCTCGGCCTCTTTCGCCTTGTTCGGCTCCCATTTGTCGGTGACGGTCATGGTGGCGAGGATCACGCCTTCCTGATCGCGCAGCGCGATGTCCTGACCGATCTCGATCTTGTCGGCGAACGCCTCTTTCACGTCGAGCGTGATGGGCATCGGCCAGAGCGTGCCGTCCGCGAGGCGCATGTTGTCGACAACGCCGTCGTAATCTTCTTCCGACAGGAAGCCTTTGAGCGGGAAAAATCCGCCATTCATGAGCAGTTCGAGATCGCAGATCTGGCGCGGAGAAAGGTCATGCGAAACGAGGTCGGCCGCTTCGACCTTCAGCTTCTGCGCACTGTCGTACGAGACAAAAAGCTCGGGGATGGGAGCAAGGTTATTTTGCATCAATGTGGTCCTGTTGCTTGATGGGACATAGCCGCTGCCGCTGCCGGTCAGCTCGGCGTGTAGAACCTGGTATTCCAGGAGTTTCCGGGCAAGGAACCGGTCTGTCAGCCGGGCCTTCTCGGCTGCGCCGCGCGAAGTCAGCGCATAAGCGAAACGTTGGCGCCGGTCCGGGCCCCCGCGTTCGCTGATTTTAATGAACCCCGCTTCGGCAGCGGCCCGAAGCTGTGCATTGAGCCACCCCAGAGACACGCCGATTGCCGAAGAGATCTCCCTCTGCGACGCATCCGGCGCCAGATCGAGCTGGCGCAGGAGGTGGAAGAACTGAGCTTCCTCATCGGTAATCGGTTTGGCACCGGGCGTGGACATAGTGTGCGACTCAAATGTGTTCACGCGTGAACACTTCGCATGGAAGCGCGTCCCGGGAAAGCCCAAACTTCCGCTGGGCGGGGATTCCCGCCGACGTGATTCTTTTGCAACGCCGCCCCGAATGTCTTCGGAGCCGAACGACAACGGGCCCGCCGATGGCGAGCCCGCGAAATTCATCCACCGTGACCGGGCCTTATCCGGAAACCGGCAGTTCGGCCCCCTGCCCCGCCGGCGCGGGCTCGGGCGCGCCTTCCTCGGCCAGCCAGCGCTCGGCCTCGAGCGCGGCCATGCAGCCCATGCCCGCCGAGGTCACCGCCTGACGGTATTTATGGTCGATCAGGTCTCCCGCAGCGAAGACGCCGGGAATCGATGTGGCGGTGCTGTCGGGCTGGGTCACGACATACCCGCCCATGTGGGTTTCCAGCACATCCTTGACCAGTTCGTTCGCCGGCGCGTGACCGATGGCGATGAACACACCCTTGCAGGGAATCTCGGTGATCTCGCCAGTCTGTACGTTCTTCGCACGCACGGCGGTCACCCCTTTCGGGCTGTCCTCGCCCACCACCTCTTCGAGCTGGTGATGCCAGAGCGGCACGATCTTCTCGTGCTTGAGCAGCCGGTCCTGAAGGATCTTCTCTGCCCGCAGCTCGTCGCGACGGTGGATCAGCGTCACCTTCGACGCGAAGTTGGTCAGGAACAGTGCCTCCTCCACAGCGGTGTTACCACCGCCGATCACCACGATTTCCTGACCGCGATAGAAGAAGCCGTCGCATGTGGCGCAGGCCGACACGCCAAAGCCCTTATAGGCCTCCTCGGAGGGCAGCCCCAGCCATTTGGCGCGCGCGCCGGTGGCCAGGATCACCGCATCGGCGGTGTAGGTGGTGCCGCTGTCGCCATGCGCCACGAAGGGGCGCTTGTCGAGTTCCAGCTTGCTGATGATGTCGCCGATGATCTCGGTGCCCATGGCGCGTGCATGGGCCTCCATCTTGACCATCAGCTCCGGCCCCTGGATCTCGGTCTCGCCGGGCCAGTTCTCGACCTCGGTGGTGGTGGTGAGCTGACCGCCGGGCTCGAGCCCCTGCACCAGAATCGGCTCCAGCATCGCGCGGGAGGCATAGACGCCGGCGGTATAGCCGGCCGGTCCGGAGCCGATGATCAGAACCTTGGTATGGCGTGTGTCGGACATGGGAGGCGCCTCGCAAGCTGTGACTTCACATTCCGGACTGCATATAGACACGCGGCGCGTCGGCGCAAACCCCAAGCCCCGCCAGACCGGGCAAATTCGCCATCCCTTAACAATCTTTCACGTTTATGAAACATTATTGCGCAGCGCGCCGCGGGTGGTATAACAATCGCGAATTCACAAGAGGACGAAAGATGCCCGGAAACCGGCTCGATCCGATCGACAGAAAGATTCTGGCCGAGCTGCAAGCCGATGGCCGCATGACGAATGTCGAGCTTGCCAAACGTGTGGGCATTTCCGCCCCGCCCTGCCTGCGCCGCGTGCGCACCCTGGAAGAGCAGGGGTTCATCCGGGGTTACCACGCCGATGTCGACCCGCGCGAGCTGGGATTCGAGGTGCAGGTCTTTGCCATGGTCGGGCTGCAAAGCCAGGCCGAGGCAGATCTGCGCGTGTTCGAGGACCGCTGCCGCGCCTGGCCGCTGGTCCGCGAATGCCACATGCTGAACGGCGAGGTGGATTTCATCCTCAAATGCGTCGCCCCCGACCTCTCGACCTTCCAGAGCTTCCTGACCGGAGAGCTGCTGACCGCCGAGAATGTCGGCAGCGTCAAAACCTCGCTGGTGATCCGCGGCGCGAAGGACGAGCCCGGCGTTCCCTTCGACGTGCTTGAAGAACGGCTCAGCCGCTCGGCGTAACAAAACGCCCCGGCACGGCGACCCGGTCAGGGGCTTTCCCGCTCACGACACCGAACGCCGCGCTGAGCCTCTTACATGGCGGTCAGGCTGTCGATGACCTCGCGCGTCGTGCGGGTCATGGTCAGCTCGCCGAAATCCTGCACCACGTCGATATTCGGGAACATCGACAGGAACAGCGCGCGCAGCGCATCCCCCATGGGCTGGGTGATCGCCTTGCCCGGGTGATAGGTCTCCATCTCGATCCCGCCGACCCGAATCGTGCCGTGGCGGCCCAGCATCAGATGATAGAGCTGCACCGCGCCGCCCGGCGTCACCCGCACGATGCGGTCGCCATCGGCGAAATCGGACACCGGCACCAGCACCCGGTCCTGTCCGATCAGCGATTTCAGACGCCCGCGCTGCAACACCATCCGTGCCGCCGGCCCCACCAGAACGTCGCCCAGCGGGCGGCCGGGGCCGAAAGCGTCCGAGGTGATCCGGGCGAGATAGGCAAGCGTCGTGGCATCGTCCTCGATGCCCGGCACGTAGGTGGTCGAGCCGATCCAGGTGACCGGCTGCGCCCCTTCGCTCGATTCCAGGTAATCGCCGGGCAGCAGATCCTCGACCGCGACCAGCCCCCGGACGGTGGGCACCAATGTACCGCGGGCGAAGGCCGTCGTGGCCTCTTCGAAAAGCGGGGTCGCAGGGGCGACATGGCTCTTGAACGAGATCGAGAGATCCGGCAGCAGCGCGGCGGCCTCGTATTTGCGCATGAGAGAAGGTGCGCGACGAGGCCGCCCGTCCCGGAGAGATACGGTATCACGAGAGATTTGCAGGGAAACCGCGTCGTCCACGGAACGGAAAGACTGGTGAAGGCTAGACATGTGAACACCCCTCGAGGCTGGTCACATCCGTGTTGGCCCCCACCAACAACGACAGAAGGACGATTGCGATTTCGTTGAACACGAACAGGCCGCAATGCCGCGTCTCTGTCAAAATTAAACCGGATTAAACCGTTTTTTCACGGTCAATCCGGTCAGGTCGGTAATATTGTCAGAAAATTCTCAACTATTTCGCCACATTCTGCCGAAACTCGGGCGAATCGACGCTGTTTTCAGGCGCGCTTGAGAATCGGGGCCTGCGCCTCGCGGCGGGCGATGGCGGCGGCGCGGCGGGTGCCGCGCGCCCAGGGCAGCTCGACATCGGTGCTCTTGGCGGTTGCGACGACCGATTTGATGAAACGGCTTTGCTTTTTCATGATCCTGCTCCTTGGTATTGCCTGTTCGGGCCTTGCCTGTGACCGCAGGTGCCCCCTGCGTTGTACCCTCGAAGATGCTACCGAATTGGGGCGGGTTTTTGACGGCAGGCGGACAATTTCCAGAAAAAGAGGCGTTTGTTTCCAGGCTGAACGGGCCAGGCGCCACCAGGGCCTAGAGACGGATCACCGAAATCAGCCGGCCGTAATCGGCTTCCTGCTCGTGACAGGAGCGCCGGTAAGAGAAGAAGCGCTCGGGATCGGAATAGGTGCAGTGCCGCGTCCATTCCGCACTCACCCCTGCCTCGCGCAGCTTGTGCAGCCCGTAGCCCGGCAGATCGAACTGCATCCGGTCCCCCGCGCCGCCGGCAAAGAAGCGGGCATTGGCGGGATCCTCGCCCATGAAATCGTCGAAGAACTCGGGCCCCACCTCATAGGCGCGCTGGCTGATCGACGGGCCGATCACCGCGGCAATCTTCTCGCGCGTCGCCCCCAGGGCGACCATCGCGGCCACGGTCTCTTCGAGCACGCCGTCGATCGCGCCGCGCCAGCCCGCATGCGCCGCCCCGACCACCCCGGCCTGCGCGTCGGCGAAGAGCACCGGCTGGCAATCTGCGGTCAGCACCGCCAGCGCCACGCCGGGCGTTGCGGTGACCACCGCGTCCGCCTCGGGCACCGGGCCCGGATGCGGCCCCTCGACCACGGCCACCTTCGCCGAATGCACCTGATGCACATTGATCAACAGCTCCGGCGCCACCTCCATGGCCGCGGCGACCCGCGCCCGGTTGATCGCGACGATCTCCGACTGGTCGGAAGAGCCGTTGCCGCAGTTGAGCCCCGCGAATACGCCCGAAGAGGCACCCCCCTTTCGGGTAAAGAACCCGTGCCGCAGGGGCGAAAGGCTGTGCGAGGTGATGATCTCAAGCGTCATGTCAGCAATCCGGGCGGCGGTGGGGCGCCTTCGGGGAAGAATCCGAGCGTCTTGAACACCGAACCCATTTCACCGGGATGCGTCAACCGGCGATGTGCGGCAACGTGGCTGTCGAGAGCCGCGCCGCTCAGCCCGCGAGCCAGCGCGCGGGCCCGGTCGGTGATGCCCAGACGTTCGAGAAACACCCCCTGCGGCGTCAGTTTCGTATGGGCGCAGGGCGCGGCCAGCGCCAGCGCCTCGAAATCCACATGCGCAGTGAGGTCGGCCTCTCCCGGGGTTTCCAGCGGCGCCGCGCGCTCATGCGCCCGCAGCGCCTGCAAGGTATCGCCCAGACTGTGCCAGTCGCCGTAATCGACGATCAGCGCCGCCCCGCCCCGCGCCGCGATGCGGCGGCCGATCTCGGCGGCGATGCCCTGCCCGGGTGCGCAGGTCTCGACCAGATCGCCCTCTTGCGTGTCCGCCAGCCGGTGCGCCAGCGCGGCCTGCGCGGCGGGCTCCGTCAGCCCGAAACTCAGCACCCCGTCGCGCAGCCCGACCACCCGTTCGGCCCAGCCCTGCCCCGCCCGGACGAACTGGCGGATCGGCAGCGCGTCGAAAAACTCGTTGGCGATCAGAAACAGCGGCGCCTCGGGCAGCGCGGCCACGCTGTCCTGCCAGACGGGAGCCGCCCCGCTCAGCCGCGCCGCCTGCTCCGCGCGCAGGCGCGGCGAGGTCTCGACCAGATGCAGCTCCGCCGCCTCCACCAGTCCCGGCACCGCCCGCATCGCCCGCAGCGCATCGGCCATCAGCGTCCCGCGCCCGGGGCCCAGCTCAGCCAGGACAAAGCGCGAAGGGCGCCCCTGATCGAGCCAGCATTGCGCCAGGCAGAGCCCCAGCAACTCTCCGAACATCTGACTGATTTCGGGGGCGGTGGTGAAATCGCCCGCCGCGCCCAGGGGATCGCGCGTCGGATAATAGCCGTATTGCGGATGCATGAGGCACAGCCCCATGTATTCCGCCAGGCTCATCGGTCCCTCCACGGCGATCCTCCGTGTCAGGATCTCCTTCAGCGGCGTCATCCCCGGCGCCTCGCGGCAAGCAGCAGCCCCAGCCCGATCAGGATCATCGGGAGCGACAGGATCTGCCCCATGGTCAGCCCGTAGCCATTCACATGCCACACCAGCCCCAGCGGATTGCCCTCGGACACGAATTGCGCATCGGGCTGACGGACAAGCTCTACCAGCACCCGCGCAAACCCGTATCCCGCAAAGAACACGCCCGCCACCGTGCCCGGCCGTTTCAGCGCCCCCCCGACAAAGGCGAGCCAGATCAGCAGAGCGCCCAGAAGCAGCCCCTCGAGCCCCGCCTCATACAGTTGCGAGGGATGTCGCGCGCAAAGCGTTCCGAGCGCCTGGCCGCAATCCTGCGCCGCCTGTCCGGGAAAGATCACGCCCCAGGGCAGATCGGTGGGCCGGCCCCACAGCTCCGCATTGACGAAATTCGCCAGCCGCCCGAGCAGCAGCCCCGGCGGCACCGCAAGCGCCATCATGTCGGCGGTGGGCATCAGCGGCACGCGATTCTTCAGACAGAAGCCCAGCACCGACAGAATCACCCCGATCAGCCCACCGTGAAAGGACATGCCGCCGTGCCAGACCATCAGGATTTCAGCCGGGTGGCTCAGGTAATAGGCCGGCTGATAGAACAGCACGAACCCCAGCCGCCCGCCCAGGATGATCCCCAGAATCACCCAGGTCATAAGCTGCTCGACCTGCGCCGCGCTCATCGGCGGGCTGTCGTCGCGCCAGAGGCGGACGCGCGTCACGGCCATCACCGCCAGCCGCCAGCCGATCAGGATTCCGACGATATAGGCGAGCGCATACCAGCGCAGCGCGAACTCGAAGCTGCCGAGCGTGAGCGTGAAGATCTCGGGCGAGAACTGCGGGAAGGGAATGGCGGCTTTCATGGCCGCATGAGTGACGTCGCTTTGCGCGGGAAGTCAACCTTGAGGCCCGCCGCGCATGGGCCCATATAGAAGACAAGCAACGTTCAGGAGTCTCCCATGCAGACGCGCAACAAGGTATTCGACGACATCTCGCAACTGATGACCAACGCCATGGGCGTGGCGCAGGGCGCAAAGGAAGAGGCCGAGACCGCGATGAAGTCGATGATCGACCGCTGGCTCGCCGACCGCGACTTCGTCACCCGCGAGGAATTCGACGCGGTCCGCGCCATGGCACAGAAGGCCCGCGAGGAAAACGAGGCGCTGAAGGCGCGACTCGACGCGCTGGAAAAAGGCGCGGAATAAACCGGCGGCACGCGGGAGCGGTGGGCAGATTGCCCACCCTACGGTCGCGGCGCTTGGAATAGCCGCACCATCGCCGGACGGCGGGGCGGCGATCAGAGGCGCCGAGCCTCTCGATCTATCCCGTCAAAACCGAATGACCTCGACACGCGGCGTCGGCGTCCCCAAATCGCCGGGGCCTGGGGCAGCCGTAGGGTGGGCAATCTGCCCACCGACCCCGATCCCTCTCCCCCACAGCGCCCTTGCGTGACAGCCCCCCTGGCGCTATACGCCCCCGGTGGCTTTGCGCCACCGATTCAAAACACCAAGAAACGCCGTGTTTGGCCCATTCGCTTCGGGGGCCATATCCGGCAATGGAGAAGCGATATGAAACTCAACGAACTGCGCGACAACGCGGGCGCCACCCGCTCGAAGAAACGCATCGGCCGTGGCCCGGGCTCGGGCAAGGGCAAGATGGGTGGCCGTGGTATCAAAGGTCAGAAATCCCGTTCGGGCGTGGCCATCGCCGGCTACGAAGGCGGCCAGATGCCGCTCTACCAGCGTCTGCCCAAGCGCGGCTTCAACAAGCCGAACCGCAAGAGCTATGCTGTTGTGAACCTCGGCCTGATCCAGAAATTCGTCGATGCGGGCAAGCTCGACGCCGGCTCGATCACCGAAGAGACCCTGGTCTCCTCGGGTCTCGTCCGCCGCAAGCTCGACGGCATCCGCGTGCTGGCCAAGGGCGAAGTGACCTCGGCCCTGACCATCGAAACCACCGGCGCGTCGAAATCGGCCGTCGAGGCGGTCGAGAAAGCCGGTGGCGCACTGAAAGTCACGGCTGCGGCAGCAGCCGAATAAGCGGGTTGTGAGCGGCACGCCAGCCGCTTACATAAGGCCCCACGTTTTCCACGAACGCCGCCGGAGCCGGAAAGCGCTTCCGGCGGCGTTTTCGCCTCAGAGAGGACCCGCATGGCATCCGCTGTGGAACAAATGGCCGCCAACACCAGCTGGGCGGCACTGGGCAAGGCTACCGACCTTCGCAACCGCATCCTATTCACTCTCGGCCTTCTGATCGTCTACCGGCTGGGCACCTATATCCCGGTTCCCGGCATCGACGGTGCCGCGCTTCGCCAGTTCATGGAAGAGGCGGGGCAGGGCATCGGCGGCATGGTCTCGATGTTCACCGGCGGCGCGCTGGGACGGATGGGGATCTTTGCCCTCGGCATCATGCCCTATATCTCCGCCTCGATCATCGTGCAGCTTCTGACGGCCATGGTGCCGGCGCTGGAGCAGCTCAAGAAAGAGGGCGAACAGGGCCGCAAGAAGATCAACCAGTACACCCGCTACGGCACGGTGGCACTGGCGCTGTTCCAGGCCTACGGCCTTGCGGTGAGCCTCGAGGCGGGCGATCTCGCCCATGATCCGGGCTGGTATTTCCGCGCCGCCGTGGTGATCACCCTCGTCGGCGGCACCATGTTCCTGATGTGGCTCGGCGAGCAGATCACCGCCCGCGGCATCGGCAACGGCATCTCGCTGATCATCTTCGTCGGCATCGTCGCCGAGATCCCGGCCGCGCTGGCGCAGTTCTTTGCCTCCGGCCGGTCCGGTGCCATCAGCCCGGCGGTGATCATCGGGGTGATCCTCATGGTGGTCGCGGTGATCATGTTCGTGGTCTTCATGGAACGTGCGCTGCGCAAGATCACCATCCAGTATCCGCGCCGTCAGGTCGGCATGAAGATGACCGAGGCGCAGCAGTCACACCTGCCCGTCAAGGTGAACCCGGCGGGCGTGATCCCGGCGATCTTCGCCTCCTCGCTGCTGTTGCTGCCCACGACGATCGCGACCTTCAGCCAGGCCGGCTCCACCGGGCCGATCATGTCCACGATCCTTGCCTATTTCGGTCCGGGACAGCCGCTCTACCTGCTGTTCTTCGCCGCGATGATCGTGTTCTTCGCCTATTTCTACACCTTCAACGTGTCGTTCAAACCCGATGACGTGGCGGACAACCTGAAGAACCAGAACGGCTTTATCCCTGGCATCCGCCCGGGCAAGAAAACCGCCGAGCATCTGGAATATGTCGTGAACCGGGTGCTGGTGCTGGGCGCGGCCTATCTCGCCGCCGTCTGCCTCATGCCCGAGATCCTGCGCTCGCAATATGCGATCCCGTTCTATTTCGGCGGCACATCCGTACTGATTGTGGTATCGGTGACCATGGACACGATCCAGCAGATCCAGAGCCACCTGCTGGCACATCAATACGAAGGTCTGATTCAAAAGTCGCAGCTCCGCGGCAAGAGTAAGACCCGTAAGCGGAAGGGACCGGCACGCCGATGAACATCATTCTTCTTGGACCGCCCGGCGCGGGCAAAGGCACCCAGGCACGTATCCTTGTGGAAGAGCGGGGCATGACCCAGCTCTCCACCGGCGACATGCTGCGCGAAGCCAAGGACAGCGGCACGGAAATGGGCAAGAAGGTCGCCGAGGTCATGGCCCGCGGCGAGTTGGTCACCGACGAGATCGTCATCGGCCTGATCCGCGAAAAGCTCGAAGCCGACCCGAACCGCGGCTATATCTTCGACGGCTTCCCCCGCACGCTGAAGCAGGCCGACGCCCTGGGCGAACTGCTTGCCGAAGAGGGGCTGACGCTCGACAAGGTGGTGGAACTGCGGGTAAACGACGAGGCGCTGGTGGAACGCATCACCGCGCGCTCGACCTGCGGATCCTGCGGCGAGGTCTATAACGACATCACCAAGCCGATCCCGGCGGATGGCAAATGCACCAACTGCGGCGGCACCGAGTTCAAGCGCCGCGCGGACGACAATGAGGAAAGCCTCAAGAAGCGTCTGATGGAATATTACAAGCAGACCTCGCCGCTGATCGGCTATTACTACGCCAAGGGCAATCACTGCCGGGTCGATGGCCTGGGCGAGATCGCCGACGTCAAGGCCGCCATCGCCGGCAAGCTCGACGGCTGAGACCGGCGAAGGCGCCATCTTGGAAGCAAAAGAGCGGGTCCCGCCGGGCCCGCTCTTTTTTCTTTCCGCGACTGCACGGGCCCCCTCCGCGCTCAGTCCTGTCCCGAGGCCACGCGCCCGATCCGCTCGAAGGCCAGCAGGATGCCCCCTGCCCCCTCGGCAAAGCAGGTTGCCAGAAAGGCGCTGTCCTCCGGCGACAGGCTTGCATAGCCCATCGACCAACCCAGAAAGCCCCGTTCCGGCACCTGCCGGCGCATCCGCAGGACCACATCGGAATGCCGGGGATCACCGGAGATACGCGCGAATAGCGGCTCGACGATCTCCGCCGGCCCTTCGAGCACCTGGCAGAACCCTCCGATGTCACGCAGCAGATACCCCGTCACCCCCTGCACGCGATTGTGCGAAAGCGCGTCTTGCAGAATCTCGAAATCCGAGGAATGTCCGCGCGGATGACGCGAAGCGCTTGTATATAGGAGCTGCGTGATCATACTGCGTCGGGACACCCGGTTCGGGAGGGCTGGGGCGTTCGGCGGTTGGGGCATGTTTGTCGCATGTGGGACGAAACGCCCGGGGAATGCAAGCTGTTCCGACATAGGGGTTGACGCTCTACGCGAATCCTCATACCCACCCCCATCTCTAATCGAGAATCAGACATGCGGAGCGGGTCGCTCCCCCTCCGCAGATCACCTCATCAGCGGACAGCCCGTGGTCTCCGACCTCGGGCTCATGTTGTGAAAAAAGGTTCTGGAGCTACGGAACCGCAACGAAAGGAACAGAGACTTGGCACGTATTGCCGGCGTCAACATCCCGACCAACAAACGGGTACCCATCGCCCTCACCTATATCACCGGTATCGGCCACACCTCGGCCAAAGCCATCTGTGAAGCCGTCAACATCGAGGCCTCGCGCCGCGTGAACGAGCTGTCCGATGCCGAAGTGCTCGCCATCCGTGAGCATATCGACGCGAACTACACCGTCGAAGGCGACCTGCGTCGTGAAACGCAGATGAACATCAAGCGCCTGATGGACCTCGGCTGCTACCGCGGCCTGCGTCACCGCCGCAACCTCCCCGTCCGCGGTCAGCGGACCCACACCAACGCCCGTACCCGCAAGGGCCCGGCGAAGCCGATCGCCGGCAAGAAGAAGTAAGGGAGGTCTACCGATATGGCACGTGATACCCGTCGCGGAGGCAAGAAGAAGGTCTCCAAGAACATCGCCGCCGGTGTGGCGCATGTGAACTCGTCCTTCAACAACACCAAGATCCTGATCTCGGACGTGCAAGGCAATGCGATCTCCTGGTCGTCCGCCGGCACCATGGGCTTCAAGGGCTCGCGGAAATCGACCCCCTACGCCGCTCAGCTTGCCGCAGAAGACGCAGGCAAGAAGGCGCAGGAACACGGCGTGAAGACGCTGGAAGTCGAAGTCCAGGGCCCCGGCTCGGGCCGTGAATCGGCACTGCGCGCACTGGCCGCCGTCGGCTTCAACATCACGTCGATCCGCGACGTGACGCCGATCGCGCATAACGGCTGCCGCCCGCCGAAGCGCCGCCGCGTCTGACCGCATCATTATTCAAGGTGGGGCCCTGCCATTGAGCGGGGCCCTGCCTTCGTCATTTTAACCTCGGGCGTCCGCGCCTTTTGGACATGGGGCACGGACAGGAATGGAGGGACGCATGATCCACAAGAACTGGGCTGAACTGATCAAGCCGACCCAGCTGGAGGTTCGCCCCGGCGCCGACCCGACCCGCGTGGCCACCGTTGTGGCCGAACCGCTGGAACGTGGCTTTGGCCTGACGCTGGGCAACGCGCTGCGTCGCATCCTGCTGTCGAGCCTTCAGGGCGCGGCCATCACCAGCGTGCAGATCGACAACGTGCTGCACGAATTCTCCTCCGTCGCCGGTGTGCGTGAAGATGTGACCGATGTGGTGCTGAACCTCAAGGGTGTCGCGCTGCGCATGGAAGTCGAAGGCCCCAAGCGCCTGTCGATCAACGCCAAGGGCCCCGGCGTCGTCACCGCTGCCGACATCGCCGAGACCGCCGGCATCGAAGTGCTGAACAAGGACCATGTGATCTGCCACCTCGACGATGGCGCCGATCTCTACATGGAGCTGACCGTCAACACCGGCAAGGGCTATGTCTCGGCCGACAAGAACAAGCCGGAAGACGCGCCCATCGGCCTGATGCCGATCGACGCGATCTATTCGCCGGTCAAGAAGGTCGCCTATGAGGTGCAGCCGACCCGCGAGGGCCAGGTGCTGGACTATGACAAGCTGACCATGAAGATCGAAACCGACGGCTCGGTCACCCCCGAGGACGCGATTGCCTATGCGGCGCGCATCCTTCAGGACCAGCTGTCGATCTTCGTCAACTTCGAAGAGCCGGAAAGCGCCTCGCGTCAGGACGACGACGACGGTCTGGAATTCAACCCGCTGCTTCTCAAGAAAGTGGACGAGCTGGAACTCTCCGTGCGCTCGGCCAACTGCCTGAAGAACGACAATATCGTCTATATCGGCGACCTGATCCAGAAGACCGAAGCCGAGATGCTCCGCACCCCGAACTTCGGCCGCAAGTCGCTGAACGAGATCAAGGAAGTGCTGTCCTCCATGGGTCTGCACCTCGGCATGGATGTCGAGGACTGGCCGCCGGACAACATCGAGGATCTGGCGAAGAAACTGGAAGACCAGTTCTGAGCCGCTGGCGGGGCGCGGTGAGAGGGCGCCCCGTCGCCTACCCGGGCAGTCTGCCCCAAGGAGAGCCGGTGACACGCATCGCCGGCCGGACAAAGCAAAACCGCCCGTAGAGGGCATAAGGAGTAAGACAGATGCGTCACGCAAAAGGCTACCGCCGCCTCAACCGCACCCACGAGCACCGCAAGGCGCTCTTCGCCAACATGGCCGGCTCGCTGATCGAGCACGAGCAGATCAAGACCACGCTGCCCAAGGCCAAGGAACTCAAGCGCGTCATCGACAAGCTGATCACCCTCGGCAAGCGCGGCGATGTGCACGCCCGCCGTCAGGCCGCCGCCCAGCTCAAGGAAGACAAGGACGTCGCCAAGCTGTTCGAAGTGCTCGGCCCGCGCTATGCCGAGCGTTCGGGCGGCTATTGCCGCGTGCTGAAGGCCGGCTTCCGCTATGGCGATATGGCACCGATGGCGATCATCGAACTGGTCGACCGCGATGTCGATGCCAAAGGCGCCGCCGACAAGGCCCGCCTGGTTGCCGAAGAGGCGCTCGAAGACTGAGATCTTCGGGACATCTCATAGAGAAAGGCGCCGCAGAAACCCTCTGCGGCGCCTTTTTTCATGCCCTTGCGGGCGCATGCCTCAAACGGCCTCGAGCTCGTCCCGCACCAGCGCCTCGATCCTGTCGACCGGATGGTTGGTCAGGGTCTTGGGCAGCTCGGCCACGATCTTGTCGGCCACTTCTTTGTGCAGCGCCGCGCGCAGATCGCCCAGCACCTTGGGCGGGGCCACCAGCACCAGCCGCTCGAACGCCCCCTTATGCGCGGCCTCATAAAGCATCGCGGCCAGGTCCGTGGCGAAACGCTCCTTGGCCAGCTCGTGCCAGTCCGTATCTTCCATCGCAGAGCGCTGTCCGGATCCGCCATCGGCCCGGCGCCCCGGGCGGTTGGCCGCCTGCGCGCGATCCGGCGGGTTTTCCTGGGTCTTCTCGTCGAAAAACGCCAGATTCGGATCCTCGGCGTCGGTCAGATTGCGCAGGAACAACGCCTTTTCGCTGTCGGTCACGACGACCCAGGTGCCTTGTGTCAGCTCTGTCATCGCATTCCCCTTTCTCTCCGAGCCGCCCGCTGTTCCGGAGGATCGGTCCCGGGCCGCGCCAACGGAACCTGCCCTTGCAGGCCCCGGTATCGCGCCGCCCGACCTAAAATCTCGGCGACTCTGACATCATCTCCTCCGATCACGGAGTATACACCCGCAACGCTCCGGACGCGACGGGCGTTCCGCCGCGCCTTGAATCCGCCCCGCGCGGCAGGCATATCCGGAGAACAGGAGGAAAGATCATGCTCCGTATCTGTCTTGTCGCCCTGACCCTTGCCGCGACACCGCTTGCCGCCCAGACCCGCGTGCCCGACAGCCAGGCCGAGATCTCGCTCAGCTTCGCCCCGCTTGTGAAAGCGGCGACGCCGGCGGTGGTCAATATCTACGCCCGCCGCGTCGTCGAGGCGCGCAGCCCCTTCGCCGGAGACCCGCTCTTCGGTAATCTGTTCCGCGATTTCGGCGGGCGCCCGCGCGTGCAGAACTCGCTGGGCTCCGGCGTGATCCTCTCGGATGACGGGATTGTCGTGTCGAATTACCATGTGGTCGGCCAGGCCACCGACATCCGCGTGGTGCTGAACAACGGCGCCGAATACGAGGCCCAGGTCCTGCTGGGCGACGAAGAGGCGGACCTTGCCATTCTCAAGCTGGACGGCGCTGCGGACATGCCGCATCTCGCCCTGCGCGACAGCGATACGGTCGAGGTGGGCGAGCTGGTGCTGGCCATCGGCAACCCGTTCGGCGTCGGGCAGACCGTCTCCTCGGGCATCGTCTCGGGGCTGGCGCGCTCGGGCACCGCGACGGGCAATGCGCGCGGCTATTTCATCCAGACCGATGCACCGATCAACCCCGGCAACTCCGGCGGCGCGCTGATCGATGTGAAGGGTCGGCTGATCGGGGTGAACACCTCGATCCTCACCCGCTCGGGCGGATCGAACGGCATCGGCTTTGCCATCCCGTCAGCGCTGGTGTCGCAATTTGTGGAACAGGCCCGTGCCGGCAAGGCGGATTTCGAGCGGCCCTGGGCGGGGATGACCGGGCAGCCGGTCAATGCCGACATCTCCGAGAGCCTTGGCCTCGGGCTGCCCAATGGCGTGCTGATCGCCGATCTGCATCCCCAAAGCCCCTTCGCCCGGGCCGGGCTGGAGGTGGGCGATGTCGTGCTGGAAGTGGACGGCCAGCCGGTCAACACCCCGCCCGAGATGCTGTTCCGCATGTCGGTGCGCGGGCTCGGCCATAGGGCGCAGATCCGCTACCTGCATGACGGTACGCCGCGGCAGGCCGAGGTCGAGATGATCGCGCCGCCCGAAACCCCGCCGCGCGACGCGGTGATACTGGGCGAAACCGCCGTGCTGCCCGGGCTCGCGCTGGCACGCATCAACCCTGCGGTAAGCGCCGAGCTGGGCCTGCCCCTGCCCGGCGAGGGTATCGTCGTCACCGATCCCGGCCCCTATGGCGCCCGGATCGGCCTGCGCCCCGGCGACGTGCTGCGGGCGATCAACGGCCGCGACATCGCCGCGCCGGACGATGTCGGCCGGCTGCTCGAACGGGCCGCGCCGCGTGTGCAGATCGACGCGCAACGCGGCGCCGGACGTGTCTCCCTTCGGTTCCGGACCTGAACCTTGGCCGATCTCTTCGACAACTCCCCGGACGCAACGCCCGAGAGCAACGCCCCCCGCCCGCTGGCCGACCGGCTGCGGCCAAAGACTCTGGGCGAAGTGATCGGCCAGGAGCAGGTGCTGGGCCCTGAGGCGCCGCTGGGCGTGATGCTGGCCTCGGGCTCGCTGTCGAGTCTGGTGTTCTGGGGCCCGCCCGGCGTGGGCAAGACCACCATCGCGCGGCTTCTGGCCCATGCGACCGATCTGCATTTCGTGCAGATCAGCGCGATCTTCACCGGCGTGCCGGAGCTGCGCAAAGTCTTCGAGGCGGCCAAGCACCGCCGCGCCAACGGTCAGGGCACGCTGCTGTTTGTCGACGAGATCCACCGCTTCAACAAGGCGCAGCAGGACGGGTTCCTGCCGCATATGGAGGACGGCACGATCCTCCTTGTCGGCGCCACCACCGAGAACCCCAGCTTCGAGCTGAACGCGGCGCTTTTGTCGCGCGCGCAGGTGCTGGTGCTGGAACGGCTGGCGTTGTCCGATCTGGAGCGGCTGGCGCAGCGCGCGGAAAAGGAACTGGACCGCCCCCTGCCCCTCGACGGCCGCGCGCGCGAGGCGCTGCTCGAGATGGCCGATGGCGACGGGCGGGCGCTGCTGAATCTCATCGAGCAGGTGATGGCCTGGCGGGTCACGGGCAAGCTCGACACCGAAGCGCTGACCCACCGGCTGATGCGACGCGCCGCGCAATACGATAAATCCGGCGACGGCCATTACAACCTGATCTCGGCGCTGCACAAATCCATTCGCGGCTCGGACCCGGACGCAGCGCTTTACTGGTTCGCGCGGATGCTGGAGGCGGGCGAGGACCCGCGGTTTCTGGCCCGGCGCCTGACCCGGATGGCGGTGGAGGACGTCTGCCTCGCCGACCCGCAGGCGCAGGCGGTCTGCATCGACAGTTGGCAGACCTATGAGCGGCTGGGCTCGCCCGAGGGCGAGCTGGCGCTGGCCAATGCAGTGATCTATCTGGCGCTCGCCCCGAAGTCGAACGCCGCCTATATGGCCTATAAGGCGGCGCGCGCGGCAGCGAAGAAGACCGGCTCGCTGATGCCGCCGAAACATATCCTGAACGCGCCCACGCGGCTGATGAAGGATCAGGGCTACGGCACCGGCTATGCCTATGATCACGATGCCGAAGACGGGTTTTCCGGGCAGGACTATTTCCCTGAGTCGATGGGGCGCACGCAGTTTTATGCGCCGGTCGAGCGCGGGTTCGAGCGCGATCTGAAAAAGCGCGTGGAGTATTTCGCGCGGCTGCGGCGGGAACGGAACGGGTAGCGCCCTGAACTGTCACAACGGAAGCCGGGCCAAGGGGGTGGGGATTGAGCGGATATTCACCTCAATCGCAGGCCGGGGCGCCTCGACCTCTCCCCTTCCCACCTCCCCGAACTTGACAACCGGCGCCGCGCAGGACACATCGCGCCCATGATCCTGACCCTTCTCCAGGTCGCCCTGGGCGGCGCATTGGGCGCAAGCGCGCGCTATCTGACCGGCGTGGGCATGACCGCGCTGATGGGCAAGACCTTCCCCTGGGGCACGCTGACGGTGAACATCCTCGGATCCTTCCTCATGGGCGTGCTGGTGGTGACGCTGGCGAATTTCTCTGCCACCCGCTACGCACCGCTTCTGATGATCGGCTTTCTCGGCGGCTTCACCACCTTCTCCTCCTTCTCGCTCGATTTCGCCACGCTCTACGAGCGCGGGGACATCCCCCTTGCCATAGGCTACGCCGCCGTTTCGGTGCTGGTGTCGATCACCGCGCTGTTCGCCGGACTGCTGCTGACACGGAGTCTTTTCGCATGAGCCGCGTACAGACCATCACCGTCGGTCCCGGCGACGGCGACCAGCGCCTCGACCGCTGGCTCAAACGGCATTTCCCGCATCTCCAGCAGGGGCGCATCGAAAAAATGTGCCGCAAGGGCGAGCTGCGCGTCGATGGTGCCCGCGCCAAGGCCTCGACCCGGCTCACGGTCGGCCAGCAGGTGCGCATCCCGCCGCTGCCGGAACCTGACGAGACGCCGCAGCCGAAACCCGAGCCCAAGGTATCGGAGGCCGACGCAAAGCTCATCCAGTCCTGCGTGCTCTGGAAAGACGACCATATCATCGCGCTGAACAAGCCGCCGGGCCTGCCCACGCAGGGCGGCAGCAAGCAGACGCGCCATGTGGACGGGCTTGCCGAAGCGCTGAAATTCGGGTTGGACGAAAAGCCGCGCCTCGTGCACCGGCTCGACAAGGACACCTCGGGCGTATTGCTGCTGGCCCGCACCCGCGAGATGGCGCAGGCGCTCACCGCGGCGATCCGCCACCGCCGCACGCGCAAGATCTACTGGGCGCTAGTCGCCGGCGTGCCCACCCCCTATCTGGGCGAAATCCGCTACGGTCTGGTCAAGGCGCCGGGGCACGGGCGCCATGGCGAGGGCGAAAAGATGATCTGCGTGCATCCGCGCGACATGAACACGACCCCCGGCGCGCAGCGGGCCCATACGCTTTACGCCACGCTTTACCGCGTGGCGGGGCGCGCCTCCTGGGTGGCGCTGGAGCCGATCACCGGGCGCACCCATCAGTTGCGCGCGCATATGGCCGAGATCGGCCATCCGATCATCGGCGACGGCAAATATGGCGGCTCGGGTCAGGAGAACCTGGGCGACGGCTGGGGGGCGCAGCTCGGCGGGGTGATCTCGAAAAAGCTGCACCTGCACGCGCGCTCGATCACCTTCGAACATCCGGTGACCAAGAAACCCGTCACCGTCACCGCCCCTCTGCCCGAACACATGGCCCATAGCTGGGAAACGCTTGGCTGGGCAGAGGACATCGCCGCCGACGACCCGTTCGAGGAGCTGCACTGACCATGGATCTGCGCCTTGTGATCTTCGATGTGGACGGCACGCTGGTGGACAGCCAGGCCGACATCATGGCCTCGATGACCCGCGCCTTCGAAAGCGCCGGCCTGCCGGCACCGGACCGCGAGGCGGTGCTGTCGCAGGTGGGGCTGGCCCTGCCCATCGCGCTGATGCATCTGGCGCCCCAGGCCAAGGCCCAGCACGACGCTATGATCGCCGCCTACAAGCAGCGCTATTTCGATCTGCGCACCGAAAAGGGCACGCCGCAAAGCTCGCCGCTGTTTCCGCATGTGCGTGCCGTGCTCGACCAGCTCCACGCAGAAGACGAGACGCTGCTCGGCATCGCCACGGGCAAGTCGCGCCGCGGGCTCGACGGGCTGCTCGACGGGCACGACATGCGCAAGCTGTTTGTCACCCAGCAATGCGGCGACGATCACCCCTCGAAACCGCATCCGGCGATGCTCGAGGCCGCGCTGTCGGAAACCGGCGTGCCGGCAAAGCGCGCGGTGATGATCGGCGACACCAGCTTCGATATGGAGATGGCCCGTGCCGCGGGGATGCTGGCGGTCGGGGTGAGTTGGGGCTATCACGACACCGCCCGGCTGAAGGCCGCACATCTGGTGATTGACGACATCCGCCTGCTGCCCGGCCTTCTGTCGCAGATCTGGGAGCAGAGCGCATGAGCGAATGGGCCCCCCGCAGGTTCTATAAAGAGGCCAGCGCCGCCCCCGCCGAAGGCGGCTTCGGTGTGTTCCTCGACGGCCGCCGGGTGATGACCCCGGGCAAGTCGCCTCTGGTCGTGCCGACGCAGGCGCTGGCCGACGAGATCGCGGCGGAATGGCAGGCGCAGGACGAAAAGATCGACCCGACCGCCATGCCCTTCACCCGCACCGCCAACAGCGCCATCGAAAAGGTTGCGCCACAGCGGGCCGCAGTGGCGCAGATGCTGGCCGAATATGGCGACAGCGATCTTCTGTGCTACCGCGCTGACACCCCCGAGGACTTGGTCCGGCATCAGGCCGAACGCTGGGATCCGCTGCTCGACTGGGCATCGGAGACGCTCGGCGCGCGGCTGGAACCGCGCGCGGGCATCATGCATGCACCGCAGGACCCCGCCGCGCTGGAGACGCTTTCGGCCCGGGCCCATGACTTCGATCCGTTCGAACTGGCCGCCTTTCACGATCTTGTGGCGCTTTCGGGCTCGCTCATCCTGGGATTCGCCGCGACCGACCCGCGCCACGATCCGGAACATCTCTGGAACCTCTCGCGCCTTGACGAAGACTGGCAGGCCGAGCGCTGGGGTGCCGACGAGGAAGCCCAGGAAATGGCCGTGCACAAACGTGCGGCATTTCTTCACGCGCATCGCTTTTTTGCGCTCTGCCGCCCTGCTTAATAGGGCCGCGCGCCCTATTTCATTGCACAATTTCCCGGCAGCGGGAGATGTTTTTCAAGGCAGGGTGGCTTGACCTCCAAAGAGGATTCCGAACAAACTCGCGGACACCAGTGGGGGGGAGCACCCATCCCAGGTATTCTCGGCCCCAGGGCCATGGAACCGGCCCATGAGGGGCCGGACAACAGGAAGAGGTTAACATGAAGAAAACCGTAATTCTTGGCGCGCTGACGGTTGCCGGTCTGGCGGCGGGCGCTGCCAGTGCGGGGACTCTCGACGACGTCAAGGCGCGTGGCAAGCTGAACTGCGGCGTTTCCACCGGTCTGACGGGCTTCTCGGCTCCGGATGCCAACGGCGTCTGGCAGGGCTTCGACGTGGCTGTCTGCCGTGCCGTCGCTGCCGCCGTTCTGGGCGATCCGATGGCTGTCGATTTCGTTCCCACCACCGGCCAGACCCGCTTTACCGCGCTGGCCTCGGGCGAGATCGACCTGCTTGCCCGGAACACCACCTGGACCTTCTCGCGCGACGTCGATCTCAAGTTCGAATTCGTCGGCGTGAACTACTATGACGGCCAGGGCTTCATGGTTCCGAAAGAGCTGGGCGTGTCCTCGGCCAAGGAACTCGACGGCGCCACCGTCTGCATCCAGACCGGCACCACCACCGAGCTGAACCTCGCGGACTTCTTCCGCGTGAACAACATCAGCTACGAGCCGGTGCCGATCGAAACCAACGCCGAAGCCCAGCAGCAGTACCTGGCCGGCGCCTGCGACGTCTACACCACCGACGCTTCGGGCCTCGCCGCAACCCGCGCCTCCTTCGAAGCGCCGGGCGATCACGTGATCCTGCCGGAAATCATCTCGAAAGAGCCGCTGGGCCCGCTGGTC
This sequence comes from Salipiger pentaromativorans, assembly GCF_024721115.1. Classification (GTDB taxonomy): domain Bacteria; phylum Pseudomonadota; class Alphaproteobacteria; order Rhodobacterales; family Rhodobacteraceae; genus Salipiger; species Salipiger pentaromativorans. The sequence continues at coordinate 33,956 of NZ_JAMDHK010000025.1, forward strand.
CGTCACGGCGACAACGAGTGGGGCGACATCGCCCGCTGGACCCTGAACGCGCTGATCGCCGCCGAAGAATACGGTGTGACCTCGGCCAATATCGCAGAGCTGTCGGCAGCTCCGGGCAACAACCCGGAAATCAACCGTCTGCTCGGCACCGAAGGCGAGCTGGGCGCCATGCTCGGCCTCGAAGCCGACTGGGCCAAGAAAGCCATCATGGCCAATGGCAACTACGGCGAAGTCTTTGAAAAGACCATCGGCGAAAACACCCCGATCGGCCTGTCGCGCGGCCTGAACGCACAGTGGACCGAAGGCGGCCTGCTTTACAGCCCGCCGTTCCGCTGATCGGAACCAAAAACAGGGGCGCGGGGGTAAAACCCCGCGCCCTTTCCACCTTAATGATCTAAAAACAAACACAAATCCTAGATCAATACGAGTTTCCGAAGAGGGGCAAGAGGCCGGAGCAACCGGCACAACGCCCAGGAAGAACGGAAGCCGCCGGGGAGAAGACAATGACGACCATGACAGACCCGCCGGGGCAGGGCTTCCGGCTGTCTCAGCTTATTTACGATACCCGCTACCGGTCCCTGACCATTCAGGTCGTGGCGATGGTTCTGCTGATGCTGCTTTTCTCGTGGCTCGTTTCGAACACGATCCACAACCTGCAAAATCTCGGCAAGGATTTCGATTTCGGCTTTCTCACGCAGCCGTCGGGATATGACATCAACCAGCGGCTGATCGAATATAACAGCCAGATGACCCACGGACGCGCCGCGCTGGTGGGGATTCTCAACACCATTCTCGTCGCCTTCCTGGGCTGCGCGCTGGCCACCGTGCTGGGCGTGGTCGCCGGGGTTCTGCGGCTGTCGAACAACTGGCTCGTCTCGCGCCTGATGTCGGTCTATGTCGAGGGGTTCCGCAACGTGCCCCTGCTGCTGTGGATCGTGCTGATCTTCGCGCTGATGACCGAAAGCACCCCGGCCCCGCGGGCCTTCCGCGGCGATGACGCCACCGCCTCGATGCTCTTCGACGCCATCGCGGTCACGAACCGCGGCGTCTATACCCCGGCAATCCATTTCGGGACGCCCTTCTTTGCGAACGGGTTCTTCAACTGGCTTGTGGTGATCCTCGTGCTGGGCGCGTCGCTCTACGCAATCCGGCGGCTGCATCACTGGGCGACCGAACGACAGGAGGCCACCGGCGACCGCCCGACCACCTGGTATTTCACCCTCGGTCTGCTGATCCTCCCCACCGCCATCCTCATGGTGCTGATGAGCGCGTATCTGAACCTGCCCGAGCTCAAGGGGTTCAACTTCGGCGGCGGCATTCATCTGCGCAACTCGCTGATCGCACTCTGGCTTGCCCTGTCGCTCTACACCGGCGCCTTCATCGCCGAGATCGTGCGCGGCGGTATCCTGGCCGTCTCCAAGGGCCAGACCGAAGCCGCCTATGCGCTGGGTCTGCGGCCCTCCACGACGATGAATCTGGTGATCCTGCCGCAAGCCCTGCGGGTGATCATTCCGCCGCTGATCTCGCAATTCCTGAACCTGACCAAGAACAGCTCGCTCGCCATCGCCGTGGGCTACATGGATGTGCGCTCCACGCTTGGCGGCATCACCATCAACCAGACTGGCCGCGAACTCGAAGGGATGCTGCTGCTGGGGCTGTTCTATCTGGTGCTCAGCCTGCTCATCTCGGGCGCGATGAACATCTATAACGCCTCCGTGAAGCTGAAGGAGCGCTGACATGAGCGAAGTGCACGCACAGACCGTCGCCTATGTCCGCGACACCATGCTTGATCAGCGCGAGCCGCCGCTCTCGCAATCCGGCGCCTACAAGTGGATTCACGAAAATCTGCTGTCCTCCTGGGTGAATGTCGTCCTGACGGTCGCCTCGCTCTGGGTGATCTGGGCGGTGCTCAGCCACGTCGTCCCCTGGGCGGCGCTGGGGATCTGGAGCGCCGACAGCCTCGCACAGTGCCGCGAGATCCGCGATCAGATCTATGGCGCCGATGCCTCGGTCGCCTGCTGGGCGGTGATCGGAGAGCGCTGGAACCAGCTTCTCTTCGGCTTCTACCCGACCGAGCTCTACTGGCGTCCGATCCTGGCCTTCGTGCTGTTCCTGGTCGCCATCGCGCCGGTGCTTTTCGCCTCGCTGCCGCGCAAGATGCTGTGGTTCACCCTTGCCGCCCCCTTCGTGCTGTTCTGGCTGATCTGGGGTGGCGCGATCTGGACCCCCATCGTGGTGGCCCTGGGCTTTGTCATCGGCTGGGCCGTGGTGACCTTTGCCGGACCGGCGATCGGCGCGCTTGGCGGCGTGGTTCTGGCCATCGTGGCGCCGCTCCTCTACTGGCTGCTGGTCGCGGGCCCTCTGGCCGATGCGTTGGCCACGGTGCTGCCCATCGGGCTGGAGCCGGTGAAGTCCAACGAGATCGGCGGCTTCATGCTGGCCACGATCATCGGCGTCTCGGGCATCATCCTGTCGCTGCCGCTGGGGATCGTGCTGGCGCTGGGGCGGCAGTCGGATCTGTTCCTGATCAACAAATGCTCGGTGATCTTCATCGAGGTGATCCGGGGCGTGCCGCTGATCGTCTGGCTGTTCACCGCGTCGCTGCTGCTCAACTACTTCCTGCCGCCGGGGACGAATTTCGACCTCATGTTGCGGGTCATCATCATGGTGACGCTGTTCTCCTCGGCCTATATCGCCGAAGTGGTCCGCGGCGGGCTCGCGGCGCTGCCCAAGGGGCAGTACGAGGCGGCCGACGCGCTGGGGCTCGATTATTGGAAGAGCATGCGGCTGATCATCCTGCCGCAGGCGCTCAAGATCTCGATCCCGGGCATCGTGAACACCTTCATCGGGCTTTTCAAGGACACCACGCTGGTGGTCTTCATCGGCCTGCTCGACCCCATCGGCCTGTCGAACGCCATCCGGGCCAGCACCCAATGGAACGGCATCTACTGGGAACTCTTCGTCTTTATCGGCCTCTGCTTCTTCGTGTTCTGCTTCAGCATGGGCCGCTATTCCCTCTTCCTCGAGAAAAAGCTCCGTCGCGAGCATCGTTAAGGAGACCCGACACATGAACCAACCTGCGACAGCTTCCGTCGACCGCAGCCAGATGAAGGTCTCTGACGAGGTCGCCATCCAGATCACCAAGATGAACAAGTGGTACGGGAACTTCCACGTGCTGCGCGACATCGACCTGACCGTCTACCGCGGCGAGCGGATCGTCATCGCCGGGCCCTCGGGCTCGGGCAAATCGACGATGATCCGCTGCATCAACCGTCTGGAAGAGCATCAGGCCGGCCAGATCGTGGTGGATGGCACCGAACTCGGCTCGGATCTCAAGAACATCGACAAGATCCGCTCCGAGGTCGGGATGGTGTTCCAGCACTTCAACCTCTTCCCGCACCTGACCATTCTGGAGAACTGCACGCTCGCCCCGATCTGGGTGCGCAAGATCCCCAAGAAAGAGGCCGAGGCCACGGCGATGCATTTCCTGGAGAAGGTGAAGATCCCCGAGCAGGCCAACAAATACCCCGGCCAGCTTTCCGGGGGCCAGCAGCAGCGGGTGGCCATCGCCCGCTCGCTCTGCATGAAGCCGCGGATCATGCTCTTCGACGAGCCGACCTCGGCGCTCGACCCGGAGATGATCAAGGAGGTGCTCGACACCATGGTCTCGCTGGCCGAAGAGGGCATGACCATGCTCTGCGTGACCCACGAGATGGGCTTTGCCCAGGCGGTGGCGAACCGGGTGATCTTTATGGATGCGGGCCAGATCGTCGAACAGAATGAACCGAGAGAGTTCTTCAACAACCCGCAGCACGAGCGCACCAAGCTCTTCCTGAGCCAGATCCTGGGGCACTAAGGGGCAGGCCCCCTCCCCCACTCAGCGGCGCGCTCCGTGCCGCTGACGGTCCCTTCCGGGCCCGCCCTTCCCGGGCGGGCCTTTTTATTTGCCGCAACCTCCGCCCCAAGGCGCACTGGTTTGAAAAATCCTGGGTCTCACATAAGAACCGGCGGCGGCACCGGGCCGCCGCCGGACACACCGTGGCTCAGGGAAGTTGTCGATATTGCCACGGATCGCGCGGGTTCGGGCGCGCGCCGTCTGGAGCGCCGCTCAGGGGCGCGCGATGTGCCAGACGCCGTTCACACCGTCGCCGGTCATGTCTCCGGGCTTGGAATCCTTGATCCACAGATAAAGGGGCTGCCCCTTGTAGCTCACCTGCAAGGTGCCGTCCTTGCGCTCGGCAACGCCGTAGCCGCGCGGCAGATCCGTACCGGCCTCGGCCAGGACCGGCGGCCAGTTGGCAGCACACATGTCATAGCAGTTCGACAGGTTCTGCTCGTCCTTGTCGAAGGTGTAGAGCGTCATCTTGGCGCCATCCATCAGATAGACCTCCTCGCCATATTTGCCGGTCTGCACCAGCGGCGCGGGATCGGCGGCGAACAGGGCGGTGGCAGATGTCGCCAGAAACGCAGCGGCCAGGGGGAGCTTGGTCATCTCTCAATCCTCTCTTTCAGGTCTGCCCAATGCAGACATGAGAGATACAGCGCGCGCCCCGCCAATATTCCCCAGCAATAGAAAAAAACGCCCCCCGGGGTCCCGGAGGGCGTTTGAAACGTTCGAATTCCGCGTGGCCTCAGGCTCAGCCGCGCTCTTCGATGATTTCCACCAGATGCGGGATCTTGGCGACCATGCCGCGCACGGCGGGGGTGTCTTCCAGTTCCCGGGTCTTGTGCATCTTGTTCAGGCCCAGGCCGATCAGCGTCTTGCGCTGGACTTCCGGGCGGCGGATCGGCGAGCCGACCTGCTTAACGACAATCGTCTTTGCCATGGGTCTCAGGCCTCCTCAGCCACGTGCGACGATTCCGCCGGCGCGTCTTCGCGCTTGGGCAGGATGTCGGCCACTTTCTTGCCGCGACGCTGCGCAACGTTGCGCGGCGACTGGTTCTTGGCCAGACCGTCGAGCGTGGCGCGGATCATGTTGTAGGGGTTCTGCGAGCCGATCGACTTGGCGACCACGTCATGCACACCCAGCATTTCGAACACGGCACGCATCGGACCACCGGCGATGATCCCGGTCCCGTGCGGCGCGGTGCGCATCACAACGCGGCCTGCGCCGTGACGGCCTTCGATGTCGTGGTGCAGCGTGCGGCCTTCGCGCAGCGGCACGCGGATCATCTTGCGCTTGGCTTGCTCGGTGGCCTTGCGGATGGCCTCGGGGACCTCCTTGGCCTTGCCCTTGCCAAAGCCGACGCGGCCCTTCTGGTCGCCCACGACGACGAGGGCTGCAAAGCCGAAGCGCTTACCGCCCTTCACGGTCTTGGACACACGGTTGATCGCAACCAGGCGATCGGCGAATTCCGGGGCTTCCTCGCGGTCGCGACGGTTCCCGCGGCGGTTATCACGTTCTGCCATCAGGCATTCCTTTGTTCAGGGTCGGCGCGCATCGGTAGGACCGAACACACCGGATTTGTCCAATCCTGGTGCCCCAGCATGAGGTCCGGGGCCCGGATCATCGAGGCGTTTCCGCCTACAGGAACGGGGCGACGAGCGCCGCCCCGGTGCGAGCGTAGGGTGGGCAATTCTGCCCACCTTCGGCTCAGATCTTCAGGCCTGCTTCACGCGCGGCGTCGGCCAGAGCCTTGACGCGGCCGTGGAACAGGAAGCCGCCACGGTCGAAATAGGCTTCTTCGATGCCGGCTGCCTTGGCGCGCTCGGCAATCGCGGCGCCCACCTTGGCGGCGGCCTCCACATTGCCTTTGCCGACGACGCCCAGATCCTTCTCCATCGAGGAGGCGGCGGCGAGGGTCACACCCTTCACGTCGTCGATCAGCTGCACGCTGATGTTCTTGTTCGAACGGTGCACCGTCAGCCGCACGCGGCCGGCGTTCACCTTGCGAAGCTTGTTCCGGACGCGCAGGCGGCGCTTGAGGAACAGTTCCCGTTTGCTGAGTGCCATTTTCTGCGTCCTTACTTCTTCTTGCCTTCCTTGGCGAAGATGTATTCGCCTTTGTAGCGAATACCCTTGCCTTTGTAGGGCTCGGGGCGGCGCCAGTCGCGGATGTTCGCCGCAACCTGACCAACCTGCTGAACATCATGTCCTTCGACGATGATTTCCGTGGGCTTCGGCGTGGTGACCGTGATGCCCTGCGGGATGTCGAAGTTCACGTCGTGGCTGTAGCCGAGGTTCAGCTTCAGGGTCTGGCCCTGAACCTGCGCCCGGTAACCCACACCCTGGATCTCGAGTTCCTTCTTGAAGGTGTTCGAGACGCCGTGGACCATGTTGGCCACGATGGTGCGCGACATGCCCCACTGCTGACGGGCGCGCTTGGAATTGCCGCGCGGCGTCACAGAGACGGCGTTGTCTTCGACCGTGATGGTCACATCATCGGTGGCGTTGAAGCTCTGGGTGCCTTTCGGGCCCTTCACTTCGACGGTCTGGCCGCTGACGGATGCGGAAACACCCGAGGGCAGCTCGACCGGCTTTTTCCCAATACGAGACATGGATGTCCCTCCTTAGAAGACCGTGCAGAGCACCTCGCCGCCGACATTGGCAGCGCGGGCATTCGCGTCCGACATCACACCTTTCGGCGTGCTGACAATCGACACACCCAGGCCCTGACGGACGACGGGAATGTCACTGACACCCATGTAGACGCGGCGACCGGGCTTGGAGACCCGCTGCAGCTCGCGAATGACGGGGGTGCCGTCGAAATATTTCAGGCTGATCTCGAAGGCCGGGTGGCCGTTCACGTCCGTGGTCTTTTCGTAGCCGCGGATGTAACCTTCGTCCGCCAGCACGTCGAGAACCCAGCCGCGCAGCTTGGATGCGGGGGTCGAGGTGGTCGACTTGCCGCGCATCTGGGCGTTGCGGATACGGGTGAGCATATCGCCGATAGGATCGTTCATCTATGTACCCTCCTTACCAGCTCGACTTGACCACGCCGGGCAGCTGACCGTTCGAGCCCAGCTCGCGCAGCATGATCCGGGAGATCTTGAGCTTGCGGTAGTAGGCGTGCGGACGGCCCGTCAGCTGGCAGCGGTTGTGCAGACGGCTCGGGGCGGAATTGCGCGGCAGCTTCGCCAGCTTCAGGCGGGCCTTGAAGCGCTCTTCCATCGGTTTGCTTTCGTCGTTCGCGATCTCTTTGAGCGCGGCACGCTTGGCGGCATATTTCTCCACCAGCGCCTGGCGCTTCTTCTCGCGTTCGATCATGGATTTCTTGGCCATGTGTCTCTCGCTCCTCAGGCGTTGAAGGGCATGTTGAAAGCCTTCAACAGCGCCTTGGCTTCCGCGTCGGTCGATGCGGTGGTGGTGATGATGATGTCCATGCCCCAGACCTCGTCGACCTTGTCGAACTCGATCTCGGGGAAGACGATGTGTTCCTTGATGCCCATGGCAAAGTTGCCACGGCCGTCGAAGGACGGCTTCACGCCGCGGAAGTCCCGGATCCGGGGCATCGCGATGTTGATCAGGCGGTCGAGGAATTCATACATCCGGTCACCGCGGAGCGTGACCTTGGCGCCGAGCGGCATCTCTTCACGAACGCGGAAGCCCGCGATCGACTTCTTGGCTTTCGTGGTGACGGCTTTCTGACCGGCGATGGTGGTCAGATCCTCGACGGCCGATTTGGCCTTCTTGGAGTCGCGCACAGCTTCTGCGCCGCAACCGATGTTCAGAACGATCTTGTCCAGACGCGGGATCTGCATGTCGTTCTTGTAGCCGAACTCTTCTTTCAGAGTGGCCTTGATCGTGTCGCGGAACTGCGTCTTGAGACGCGGGGTATAGGTCGCGGTATCAAGCATCGATCACGTCCCCAGTGGTCTTGGCGAAACGGACCTTCTTGTCGCCTTCCATGCGGAAGCCAACGCGGGTCGCTTTGCCGTTTGCATCGACGATTGCCAGGTTCGACAGGTCGATCGGCATCGCCTGCGGCAGACGGCCGCCCTGCGACGTCTGGCTCTGGCGGGTGTGACGGATGGCCATGTTGATGCCGCCGACGACGGCCTTGCCGGTTTTCGGCGAGACGGCCTCGATGGTCCCGGTCTTGCCCTTGTCCTTGCCGGCAAGAACGATGACCTTGTCACCTTTTTTCAGCTTGGCAGCCATATCAGAGCACCTCCGGAGCGAGCGAGATGATCTTCATGAAGTTCTTCGCACGCAGCTCACGCACCACCGGCCCGAAGATACGGGTGCCGACCGGCTCGCCCGCGTTGTTCAGGATGACGGCCGCGTTGCGGTCAAAGCGGATGGAGGTGCCGTCTTCACGGCGGACTTCCTTGGCGGTGCGCACGACGACGGCCTTGCGGACGTCCCCCTTCTTCACGCGGCCGCGCGGAATGGCCTCTTTCACCGATACGACGATGATGTCGCCGACCGATGCATAGCGGCGATGCGAGCCGCCGAGGACCTTGATGCACTGAACTTTCCGGGCACCGGAATTGTCAGCGACATCCAGATTGGTCTGCATCTGGATCATGTGGTTTCTCCCGACCTTTGGGGGTTGTTCTTGGTCTACCCCCCAGGGTTTCGATCAAACCGAAAGGTGTCGTGGATTACTCCGCGATCACCTCCCAGCGTTTCGTTTTCGACTTGGGCGCGCATTCGATGATGCGGACCGTATCGCCGACAGCGAATTTTTCCGCCTCGTCATGAGCGCGGTATTTCTTCGACTTCCGGATCGTCTTCTGAAGCACCGGGTGCTTGAAGCGGCGCTCGACCGAAACGGTGACGGTCTGGGCGTTGGCGGTGGAGGTCACGGTGCCTTGCAGGATACGCTTGGGCATATTGGGAACTCCTTATTCCGCAGACGCCGCAGCAGCGGCTTTCTGGTTGAGCACGGTGTTGACCCGCGCCACGTCGCGGCGCACCTGACGGATACGTGCGGTGTTTTCGATCTGGCCGGTGGCTTTCTGGAAGCGGAGGTTGAAGGCCTCCTTCTTCAGTGCCACAAGCTCGTCCCGGAGCTGGTCCGGGGTCTTCGAGCTGAGCTCTTTGGCGTCCATGTCGGTCGCTCCTTCGTTGCAACATCACCGGAGAGCCCCGTCGTTACGCGGGTCACCCTGATTCCCGGTGGAGGTGGATGAGCGGGCTCTATAGGCGCGTTTTGCGAAGTTGGCAAGGGAAACCGATTTTCACAATCCACCCCCAGTGGCGCCAGCCTCTCCTCCCAAGAATGCGGGACCGGATACCCAACCCCCGGCTCCTGACGCCAACCAGCGCCAAAAGACTCGACTCGCAGGGAATTTCAGCGCAGTCTCCGTATGTTACTGAAGTCGCCATACCAAGCAGAGAAAAGGAAAGTGGATGTTTTCGAGTGTTGCGTTGATGGGGCTCCTCGCCGTGGGTCTGGGATGGGCGCTTGTCGGCAGCGGCGATGACGGTGAAAGCCAGGATGAAGACACCGCCGAAGACCTGCCCGAGACGGGCGACACCACCGGCACCCCCCCAGCAGAAGAGCCGGACGAAACTCCGACCGGCGGCGGCGGCGACTCTTTCTTTTCTCTCATCGACGGGCTGATCTCCGGCACCGACGGCGACGACGAAATGACCCGCGAGAGCATCGACGACAGCGACAGGTCAGCGTCTCTGCGGGCCGGCGACGGTGACGATCTGATCGACCTCGCCACGGGCCTGTCCGTCTATGACAGCGAATGGTCCGGAGACGTCAGCGGTGACGGCGGCAACGACACGATCGAGGCGCCCTTGGCCTATGGCGTTCTGGACGGTGGCGACGGTGATGACGAAATCACCGCCGGCTCCGCCGGAGCCACGATCCTGGGCGGCGCCGGTAACGATCGGATCCAAGTGACCGACTTGAGCGGCGAGGGGTTCGACGTGGACGGCGGCGAAGGCGACGACACCCTGATCGGGGAGCGCCATGGCGACCTGCACGGCGGTAATGGAAACGACTCCCTCGAGGTCAGCGGAATGGGCTCCAACGCTGCCAACTATTTCGTCTATGCCTACGGCGATGAGGGCGACGACGCGCTCTCATATGCAACCTACCTGCCGAACGCTGACATATTCGAGGAAGCCCACACTCTGTTCGGAGGCGCGGGCAGCGATACGTTCGAGATCACGATTTCTGAAACAGACGGGACAAGCCCCACCCCGGAGCTCAGCAGCCATTCGGATGGAACCCCCAGAACCTTCACAGTCGCCAATATCGGCGATTTCGAAAGCGGGACGGATGTGCTGATGATCGAATCCTTCGCAGAGACCGCCACGCATACGCTGACCACCGCACGTATCGTCACGACGGAGGCTCCCGGCGGCGGCGATCCCTCATACCAGCTCGCGCTACGTTACGAAGGCACCTCGGATGAAGACCCTTACGATGTGCTTATCTCTCTTGGCTCAAACGCTATTGCCTGGGAGGACGTGGTCTTTGCCGGTGAGGCCATCCCGGAGCTTGAAACCGCCGCAGCATGACGGCAGGCTACGAAAGCGCAAGCGCCGCCCGTTCGCAGCTCATACTCTCTACCGGAGAGTTTGCCTGCTACGCCGAACCGCCGGGCAAAGTCCGGAGCCCCGCTCACTCCCACTTATAGTTGAAGCTCACCGAAATCCGCTCTTCCTCGGCCGGGTTCGGTGGCACCTCGTGGCGCAGCCAGCTTTCCCAAAGCAGGATGTCCCCCACCTCCGGCGCCTCATACACAAACGTCTTCAGCTCCTCGCGGCAGCCCTTGCGGCGCGCGGGGGCGGCCATCATGAAGCCCAGGCGGGGGTCTTCCAGCTTCAGCGCCGAGGTGCCGCCCGGCATCGACACATAGGTCGTCCCCGAGATCACCGAATGCGGGTGGATATGCGAGGCGTGGGTGCCGCCTTCGGGCAGGATGTTGATCCAGATGTCCTCAATCACCAGCGCCTTGTCGCCCAGATCGAATTCCAGATCCCCGGCGAAAGCCGCGACATGCTTGTCGATGGACGCGACCAGATCGGCGAAGATCGGAAAGCGCCAGGGCAGATCGGTCAGCGAGGCATAGGAGGTGTAGCCGGGATAGTTGTTCTCGTCGCACCATGCCTGCCCCGCCTCGTCGTCCTCGGCGATGGACCAGCAGGAGCTTTCCAGCTCGGCGGTGTCGATGGCGGGCGCATGCTCGGAGAGCCGGGCGCGGTAGAGGCGGGTCGCGAAGAGGGAGCGGATCTGGGTCATGCCGCCTCATAGCGCGAGTCGCGGGGGCTGGCGAGAGGATTGAGTGCACGGCCTGATCCGGGGCCTCATCGGAAATCACGAGGCCCCGGATCGGGTCCGGGGCGGGTGTAGGGTGGGCAATTCTTGCCCACCGTCCCCGCCGCTCCCATGTCTCAGGACGCGGGCTCTTTCACCACCACGCAGACCGGATAGCCGCCGGGCTCCCGTCCGCCGCCCAGATCGAGACAGCGGTCTTCATAAAGATGGCGTTGCCAGAGCATCCCCAGCCAGAAGGCCAGCACAGCCAAAGCAAGCAGCAGCATCCCGTTGCGCCGGTTTGACATGCCCATCCTGAAAGCCCCCCGCCCAGAGAAAAAGAAAACCCCCGCCGTTCGCACAGCGGGGGTCCATCTCGTAGGGTGGGCAATCTGCCCACCGGCCGGTTACCAGTCCTCGCGGACCACCACGCGGGTCTTGATCGGCAGCTTCATCGCGGCCAGACGCAGCGCCTCGCGGGCGACGTCTTCGGCAACACCGTCGATCTCGAACATCACGCGGCCCGGCTTGACCTTGCAGGCCCAGTAATCGACCGAGCCCTTACCTTTACCCATCCGAACCTCGGTGGGTTTCGAGGTCACCGGGGTATCCGGGAAGATCCGGATCCAGACGCGGCCCTGACGCTTCATGTGACGCGTCATGGCACGACGGGCGGCCTCGATCTGGCGCGCGGTGACGCGCTCGGGTTGCAGAGCCTTCAGGCCGTAATGGCCGAAGTTCAGGTCGGAACCGCCCTTGGCCTCACCCTTGATGCGGCCCTTGAACATCTTCCGGAACTTGGTGCGTTTCGGTTGCAGCATGTCTCAAACTCCCTCAGCGACGGCCGCCCATGGCGCCGCGCGGAGCCGGACCGTCCTGGATTTCCTGCGACTTGCGGTCGCGGGCAGCCGGGTCGTGCTCCATGATTTCGCCTTTGAAGATCCAGACCTTGATCCCGATGATGCCATAGGGGGTCGTGGCTTCGACGTGCGCATAGTCGATATCGGCGCGCAGGGTGTGCAGCGGCACACGGCCTTCGCGATACCATTCGGTCCGTGCGATCTCGGCACCGCCGAGACGGCCCGCGACGTTCACCCGGATGCCCAGGGCGCCCATGCGCATGGCGTTCTGCACCGCGCGCTTCATGGCGCGACGGAACGAAACGCGGCGCTCGAGCTGCTGCGCGATGCTTTCCCCCACAAGGCGGGCGTCCAGCTCGGGCTTGCGGACCTCGACGATGTTGAGGTGCAGCTCGCTGTCGGTCATCTTCGCCAGCTTCTTGCGCAGGGTTTCGATGTCCGCGCCTTTCTTGCCGATGATGACGCCCGGACGGGCGGTGTGGATGGTCACGCGGCACTTCTTGTGCGGACGCTCGATGATGACGCGCGCCACACCGGCCTGCTTGCACTCTTCGTGGATGAAATCGCGGATCGCGAGATCTTCCAGAAGCAGGTCACCATAGTCCTTGGTGTCGGCGTACCAGCGGCTGTCCCAGGTGCGGTTGACCTGGAGGCGCATGCCGATCGGATTGGTCTTGTTACCCATTAGGCTTGCTCCTCGATCTGACGCACCTTGATGGTGAGTTCCGAGAACGGCTTGTTGATGCGGCCAAAGCGGCCACGGGCACGGGGACGGCCGCGCTTCATCACAAGGTTCTTGCCCACATAGGCCTCGGCGACGATGAGCTCATCGACGTCCAGACCGTGGTTGTTCTCGGCGTTCGCGATAGCGGACTGAAGGCATTTCTTCACGTCCACGGCGATCCGCTTTTTCGAGAAGGTCAGGTCCGTGAGGGCCTTTTCCACCTTCTTGCCACGGATCAGCGCGGCCACCAGGTTCAGCTTCTGCGGCGAGGTGCGCAGCATGCGGAGCTTCGCCATCGCCTCGTTGTCCGCCACGCGGCGGGGATTCTTATCCTTGCCCATGGCTTACTTCCTCTTGGCTTTCTTGTCGGCCGCATGCCCGTAATAGGTACGGGTCGGTGCGTATTCGCCGAACTTCTGACCGATCATGTCTTCGGAGACGTTCACGGGGATATGTTTCTGGCCGTTGTAGACGCCAAACGTCAGGCCCACGAACTGGGGCAGGATCGTCGAGCGGCGCGACCAGATCTTGATAACTTCGTTCTTGCCGCTTTCGCGAACCTTCTCGGCCTTCTTCAGGACGTAGGCATCAACGAAAGGGCCTTTCCAAACAGAGCGCGACATATGTTAGCGACCCTTCTTCTTGGCGTGACGCGAGCGGATGATAAGCTTCTGCGACGCCTTGTTGGTGTCGCGGGTCCGCTTGCCCTTGGTCGGCTTGCCCCAGGGCGTCACCGGGTGACGGCCACCGGAGGTCCGGCCTTCACCACCGCCGTGCGGGTGGTCGATCGGGTTCATCACGACGCCGCGGACGCTCGGACGCTTGCCCATGTGGCGGACGCGGCCGGCTTTACCGAGGTTCTGGTTGGAGTTGTCGGGGTTCGACACGGCACCGACGGTGGCCATGCATTCCTGACGCACCATGCGCAGCTCGCCCGAGCTGAGGCGGATCTGGGCGTAGCCGCCGTCACGGCCGACGAACTGGGCATAGGTGCCCGCGGCGCGTGCGATCTGGCCACCCTTGCCGGGCTTCAGCTCGATGTTGTGGACGATCGTCCCGATCGGCAGGCCCGAGAAGGGCATTGCGTTGCCGGGCTTGATGTCGGCCTTGGCGCTGGCCACCACCTTGTCGCCGATGGCGAGACGCTGGGGGGCGAGGATATAGGCCTGCTCGCCGTCATCATACTGGATCAGCGCGATGAAGGCGGTGCGGTTGGGATCGTATTCGATCCGTGCAACGATGCCGTTGACGTCGAACTTGTTCCGCTTGAAATCGACGATCCGGTAGAGACGCTTTGCGCCACCGCCGCGGCGGCGTGCAGTGATCCGTCCGGTGTTGTTCCGGCCGCCCGATTTCGTCAGACCCTCGGTGAGGGCTTTGACGGGACGTCCTTTATACAGCTCCGAACGGTCGATCAGCACCAGCCCGCGCTGGCCCGGCGTCGTCGGCTTGTACGACTTGAGTGCCATGCTTTCTGTCTTCCGTTTACAGACGGGCGGAAGGCTCCGCCCTATGTGATAGCCCCCTCGACTGGTCGTCCGCAGGTGGCCGGTTTGTAGGCCCCCGAAGGTGCCCGGTTCTTAGCGTCCCGTGATCCCCTGCCCCGGATGTAGTCCGTGGCCTCTGGCATGAGGTCCCGGATCAGGCCCGGGACGGGTGTCACAAGACAAACGCGAAGCCCCGGACGAATCCGGGGCTGTTGCGGATGGGATCTCATAGGGGAGGAGAGATGCCGGGTCAAGGCCTTGCCGGTGTGCCCGTAACGTTCGAAAGTCAATTCAGTTGAAGAGGTAGAGGGAGTTTGGTGTGACCACCTTCATTGATACAACTTTTGACTTTTATTCTGACACCCCCGTCGGGAGAGATCCCGATAGTCGAAGCCCTACCCTGCGACAATATCACCGATGTCTGTGGAGCAAACCTTTACCTAATGGCATTCGCTTTTTACTTTCGGATAGTCATTCAAAAACTTACCTATACCACTCTTCAAGCGCTGGGGAGTTTTTTCTGTCAAGCGATGCGCTGGGACACACATACCGATACTGGAAATCTATGCAGCACATCGTTTCCGAGATACCTCCAACAGAGATGGAAGCATTTCTTCGCGTTTGCAGCACCATAGGCGCCTACATCATTTTCCCAACCAAGATGATCAACAGGCAACAAAATATCAATATGGCTCGCGGAACCAACAGCCGTATAAAAGACCGGTTCGATCTTACGCTCGAATGCATTCGTCTTCACTATGTTGGTGCACCCAGCCCGTTATCTGCAACGCTACAGCGATATGCTGATTTCTTTGACCTCTTCAGCTCCTTCGAACGCTACACTCAATTCTTTCTACTGCAGGACTTAATTCAGGAAGGCACCCAAGACATAAAATTCTTTCTTCCATTCAGAGGCTTTGAGGGGTCCCCCACCCCAAGAAACGTCACTGAATATAGAGCATACAGAGACAACGTTACGCGTTTTGTTCTGTCTAGGAACAGCCGAATTTCTGCATTCACCAGCAACGAGACGCCGGCATGAACTTTCAAGCTGGCAAAGCATTTCAGCATGCAGGCTCAAACGTTCCTATAACTGCCAATGACATCCAAAAATTAAAAAAGGCCCCCGCATCGCTGCGAGGGCCTCTCCGGTTCCGTAGGGTGGGCAATGCTGCCCACCACGATCAAAGGCCGGTCGACACGTCGATCGTGTTGCCCTCTTCGAGGGTCACATAGGCCTTCTTTACGTCGTTCCGCTTGCCGAGCTGGCCGCGGAAGCGCTTGACCTTGCCCTTGGTGATGGTGGTGTTCACGGCCTTGACCTTGACACCGAAGAGCGCCTCGACGGCCTCTTTCACCTGGGGTTTCGTCGCGTCGATCGCCACTTCGAAGACCACCGCGCCGTTCTCGGACGCCATGGTGGATTTCTCGGTGATGATCGGCTTGCGGATCACATCGTAATGTTCTGCCTTGGCACTCATTTCAGTCGAGCCTCCAGAGCTTCGACACCCGCCTTGGTGAGCACCAGAGTGTCACGCTTGAGGATGTCGTACACGTTTGCACCCATGCTGGGCAGCACGTCCAGGCCCTCGATATTGGCCGCGGCACGAGCGAAGTTCTCGTTGACCGAGGCACCGTCGATGACCAGCGCGCGCTTCCAGCCCAGGCTTTTCACCTGTGCCGCCAGCGTCTTGGTCTTGCCGTCCGTCTCCGCCGTGTCGATGATCACCAGCGACCCGGTCTTGGCTTTGGCGGAGAGCGCCAGCTTCAGACCGAGGGCACGGACCTTCTTGGGCAGGTCATGGGCGTGCGACCGCGGGGTCGGGCCCTTGTAGATGCCACCCTTGCGGAAGATCGGCGCCTTGCGGGAGCCGTGGCGTGCGCCGCCGGTGCCCTTCTGGCGATAGATCTTCTTGGTCGAGTAGCTCACTTCCGAGCGGGTCTTGACCTTGTGCGTGCCGGCCTGCGCCTTGTTGCGCTGCCAGCGGACCACACGGTGCAGGATGTCGGCGCGCGGCTCGAGATCAAAGATCGCGTCCGTCAGCTCGACCTCGCCTGCGGTCGCGCCGTCAAGCTTGATCACGTCGAGTTTCATGCCTCGCCTCCTTCTTCAGTGGGGGCCTCTTCAGCCGCGGCAGGTGCCTGGGCCGATTTCAGAGCCGCCGGCAGAACCAGGTTGTCGGGGGTCGGCTTCTTGACGGCGTCCTTGATGGTCACCCAGCCGCCCTTCGAACCCGGAACCGCGCCCTTGATCATGATCAGGCCACGGTCGGCATCGGTCTTGACGACCTGAAGGTTCTGCGTGGTGACGCGGACGGCACCCATGTGGCCGGCCATCTTCTTACCTTTGAAGACCTTGCCCGGATCCTGACACTGGCCGGTCGAGCCGTGCGAACGGTGCGAGATCGACACGCCGTGCGAGGCGCGCAGACCGCCGAAATTGTGCCGCTTCATGGCACCGGCAAAGCCCTTACCGATGGTCGTGCCGGCAACGTCGACGAACTGGCCTTCGAAATAATGGTCGGCGGTGATTTCCTCACCCACACCGATCATGTTTTCCGGGGCCACGCGGAATTCCGCGATCTTCCGCTTCGGTTCCACCTTGGCAACGGCGAAATGGCCGCGCATGGCTTTGGTCACGTTCTTGGCCTTCACCGAACCGGAACCGAGCTGAACGGCGGTGTAGCCGTCTTTCTCGGCGGTCCGCTGAGCGACCACCTGGCAACCTTCGAGCTGGAGGACGGTCACAGGGATCTGCTTGCCGTCTTCCATGAACAGCCGGGTCATACCGACTTTCTTTGCGATAACTCCAGAGCGCATCCGTTTGCCCTCCTTACACCTTGATCTCGACATCCACGCCGGCGGCGAGGTCGAGCTTCATCAGCGCGTCCACCGTCTGCGGGGTCGGATCGACGATGTCCAGGAGCCGCTTGTGGGTGCGGATCTCGAACTGGTCGCGGGATTTCTTGTTCACGTGGGGGCCACGCAGAACGGTGAATTTCTCGATCTTGTTCGGCAGCGGGATCGGCCCGCGCACCTGCGCGCCCGTCCGCTTGGCGGTGTTCACGATCTCCTGCGTCGATGCATCGAGGACGCGGTAATCGAACGCCTTGAGCCGGATGCGAATGTTCTGGCTTTGCATGTTCGGTATGCCTTTTCATAGGCGTGAGAGTTGAGAGGAGGAAGCAGGACCACCCTGCCCCCTCATCGAACCCGTTCGGGCGCGGCGAAAGCCTCTGCCCTAAGAGATGATGGGTGCCGAAGCACCCATCAGAATGTCAGGCTGGCGGGCCGATTAGAGCCCGCCGCGCCATCTGTCAAGATCACTCGAGGATCTTGGAGACGACGCCGGAACCGACGGTGCGGCCGCCTTCGCGGATGGCGAAGCGCAGGCCGTCTTCCATGGCGATCGGCGCGATCAGCTCGACCACGAACTTCAGGTTGNCCGACGGTGCGGCCGCCTTCGCGGATGGCGAAGCGCAGGCCGTCTTCCATGGCGATCGGCGCGATCAGCTCGACCACGAACTTCAGGTTGTCGCCCGGCATCACCATCTCGGTGCCCTCGGGCAGCGTCACGGTCCCGGTCACGTCCGTCGTGCGGAAGTAGAACTGCGGACGGTAGTTCGCAAAGAACGGCGTGTGACGGCCACCCTCTTCCTTCGTCAGGATGTAGACCTCGCACTCGAACTTGGTGTGCGGCGTCACCGAACCCGGCTTGCACAGAACCTGACCGCGCTCAACCGCTTCACGGTCGATGCCGCGCAGCAGCGCGCCGATGTTGTCGCCCGCTTCACCGCGGTCCAGCAGCTTGCGGAACATTTCCACACCGGTACAGGTCGTGGTCTGCGTGTCCTTGATCCCCACGATCTCGATCGTGTCGCCGACATTGATCACGCCACGCTCGACACGGCCGGTCACAACGGTGCCGCGGCCCGAGATCGAGAACACGTCTTCGATCGGCATCAGGAACGGCTGGTCGATCGCACGCTCCGGCTGCGGGATGTACTCGTCCACGGCGGCCATCAGCTCACGGATCTTGTTTTCGCCGATTTCCGGGTCGCGGCCTTCCAGCGCGGCCAGCGCCGAGCCGGCGATGATCGGAATATCGTCGCCCGGGAAATCGTACTCGGACAGCAGCTCGCGGACTTCCATTTCCACCAGCTCGAGCAGTTCCTCGTCGTCCACCTGGTCGACCTTGTTCAGGAACACCACCATGGCGGGGATGCCCACCTGGCGGCCCAGCAGGATGTGCTCGCGGGTCTGCGGCATCGGGCCGTCAGCGGCGTTCACAACCAGGATCGCGCCGTCCATCTGGGCGGCACCGGTGATCATGTTCTTCACATAGTCGGCGTGGCCGGGGCAGTCCACGTGAGCGTAGTGACGGTTCTCGGTCTCGTATTCGACGTGGGCGGTCGAGATCGTGATGCCGCGGGCCTTTTCTTCCGGCGCGCCGTCGATCTGGTCGTAGGCTTTGAACTCGCCGAAATACTTCGTGATCGCCGCCGTCAGCGTCGTCTTCCCGTGGTCAACGTGACCGATCGTGCCGATGTTGCAGTGCGGTTTGCCGCGCTCAAACTTTTCCTTTGCCAT
>NZ_JAMDHK010000026.1 GCF_024721115.1 Salipiger pentaromativorans
AGTAGGTCACCGCCAAACCTAGTAAAAACCAAAATATATCTCTCAATACGATAAATCTCCAAACTTCATAACGCAAAAAAATATCGCACAATCTGTAGGGCCGTGCGGAAAATCTGCCCCAATCTCCCTCTGATTTCTTGCCATTTTGACCGCAGTTGCGATGGTCTTGCGCAAGCATGGGACCAGGCAAGCGGCCTGATGCCTTGGCACAAGATCAAGATGTTGGGGAACTGCACCGAAATGCCCGTTTTTCGTCACGCCATCGGCGGAGAGACCTTCCGCTTCGGCGATCTGGCGACGCTGATGGCCCGCGCCACGCCGCTGCGCTCGGGGGATCAGCTTGCCGGTCTGGCCGCTGCCACGGATGTGGAGCGTGTTGCGGCGCAACTCGCACTGGCCGAGGTGCCGCTCAAGCTCTTTCTCACGGAAGCGCTGGTGCCCTACGAGACCGACGAGGTCACGCGGCTGATCCTCGACAGCCATGATCGCGCGGCTTTTGCGCCTTTCGCGCATATGACCGTCGGGGATCTGCGCGACTGGCTGGTGTCGGACGCGGCAGACAGTGCCGCCCTCGAACGCGCGGCGCCCGGGTTCACGCCCGAGATGGTCGCCGCTGTCTCCAAGCTCTGCCGGGTACAGGATCTGATCCTCGTGGCGCGGAAATGCCGCGTGGTGACCCGATTCCGCAACACAATCGGTCTTGAAGGCCGGCTATCGACGCGGTTGCAGCCGAACCACGCGACCGACGATGTGCGCGGCGTGGCCGCATCGACCTTTGACGGGCTGATGTATGGCTCCGGTGATGCCGTCATCGGGATCAACCCGGCCTCGGACAACACTGCCGCTGTCACGGCACTGCTGCATATGCTCGACGAGGTGATTTCGGAGAACGGCATTCCCACGCAATCCTGCGTGTTGAGCCATGTGACCACGACCCTCGAGGTGATCGAGGCGGGCGCGCCGGTGGATCTGGCCTTTCAGTCGATTGCCGGCACCGAAGCGGCCAACCGCTCGTTCGGGGTGTCGCTGGGTGTCTTGCAGGAGGCGCTGGAGGCCACGCGGGGGCTGAACCGGGGAACGGTCGGCAACAATGTCATGTATTTCGAAACCGGCCAGGGATCCTGCCTGTCGGCCAATGCCCATCACGGGATCGACCAGCAAACGCTGGAGGCCCGCGCCTATGCGGTGGCACGCGCCTATGAGCCGTTGCTGGTCAACACGGTGGTGGGGTTCATCGGGCCGGAATATCTTTATGACGGCAAGCAGGTCATCCGCGCCGGGCTCGAAGACCATTTCTGCGGCAAGCTCCTCGGCCTGCCGATGGGGTGCGACATCTGCTATACCAACCATATGGAAGCGGATCAGAACGACATGGATCAGCTTCTGACCCTGCTGGGGGTTGCGGGGGTGTCCTTTATCATGGGTATTCCCGGCTCGGACGATGTGATGCTGAACTATCAGACCACCTCCTTCCACGATGCGCTTTATGCCCGCCGCGTGCTGAAGCTGCGCCCCGCGCCCGAGTTCGAGCGCTGGCTGGACGAGACCGGCATCCTGCCCGACGACGGGTGCTTCTCGCCCAATGCCGTGCCGCCGAAAGCCTTTGCGAACACTATGTTGCTCCTGGATCAAGCATGACGGACTCGCCCTCTTCCGCCTCGGCCGACGGGGATCTCTGGCAGGATCTGCGGCGCTTCACCAATGCCCGCATCGCGCTGGGGCGCAGCGGCGTATCGCTGCCGGTTGCCCGGCAGCTCGAGTTTCAGGCGGCCCATGCCGCCGCCAGGACGGCGGTGCATTCGGCGCTCGACGTTCCGGCGCTGACCTCCGATCTGTCGGAACTGCCGCTCGATCTGCACACGGTACACAGCCAGGTCGGCGACCGTTCGGAATATCTCCGCCGCCCCGATCTCGGCAGGCGGCTGAACGCGGCGGATGCCGACCGGCTGCGGGCGCTTGCGCCCGCAGAGCCCGCGGATCTGGCCATCGTCATCGCGGACGGTCTTTCTGCGCTAGCGGTGCAGCAATCCGCGCCTCCCTTCTTGCGCGCCTTCCTGCCCTATGTGGCGCAGAGCGGGCTCACGCTGGCGCCGGCGTCGATTGCGCTTCAGGGTCGTGTCGCGATTGGCGACGACATCGCCGGCTGCCTCGGCGCCAGATGTGTCATCGTCCTGATCGGCGAGCGGCCCGGGCTGTCGGCCGCCGACAGTCTCGGCCTCTATCTGACCTGGGCGCCGAGCCTCGAGAGCACCGACGCGGATCGCAACTGCATTTCGAACATCCGCGAGGGCGGGCTGTCCTTTGCCGATGCCGCCTACCGGGCCGGCTATCTGTTGCAGGAGGCGTTCCGCCGCCGGCTTTCGGGAGTCATGCTGAAGGACAATTCCGTCGCCACGCCGGAAATCGGTGCGACCGAAGCGGCGGCGCTGCCTGACGCGACCGACTGAGCTCGGCGGGTTTAGCGCGCCACCACCACCGGGCGCCCCTTGTGCTGCAACAGCTCAAACGGGGTGTCGTACAGGTCGCGCAGCACCTCCGGTGTCAGCAGCGCGGCGCTGTGATCCTGCGCCAGAATGCGCCCGTCCTTCATGGCGACGATGTGATCGGCCCAGCCCGCCGCCGCGTTGATGTCGTGCAGCACGATCACGATGCTGCGCGCGCCGTCGCGCGACAGCCCGTGCAGCCGGGCCATCAGATCGCGCGCGTGGCGTGGATCGAGCGCATTCAGCGGTTCGTCGAGCAGCATCCAGGGCGTGTCCTGGGCATAGGTCATGGCGATGAAGGCCCGCTGACGCTGCCCGCCGGACAGCGTATCGAGCGCGCGGTCCTGCAACTCTGTGAGTGCGAACGCGGTCAGCGCCCGGTCGATCTGGGCCCGATCCTCCGGACCGGGGCGGCCCTGATGATGCGGCCAGCGTCCGAAACCCACCAGTTCCCGCACTTTCAACCGGCTGACCAGAGCGGGGGATTGCTGTAGCAGCGCCACCGCCCGCGCGCGCTGCCGGTGCGGTGCGGTGAACGGGTCGAGCCCGTCGATCCGGACGCGCCCCGAGGCGGGCCGTTCCAGCCCGGCGAGACAGTGAAGAAGGGTCGATTTTCCCGCGCCGTTCGGCCCGATAAGCGCGGTGATCCCGCCGCGTTCGAGCGTCGTGGTGATACCGTGCAGGATGGGGGTCTGGCCCACCGCATAGCTGAGATCGGAAATCTCGATCATGGGCGTCTCCGTTTCAGGACGAGGGCGAGGAAGAGCAGCCCGCCGAACAGTTCGACGATCACCGCCAGCGCCGAAGGGCTGCCTAGCAGGCGTTCGAAGACGAATTGGCCGGCCACGAGAATCAGCGCGCCCAGCAGCGCGGCAGCGGGCAACAGCACCGCGTGGCGATGGGTGCCGGTGAGTTGCCGGGCGAGGCTTGCGGTCAGCAGCCCCAGAAAGGTGATGGGCCCCACCAGAGCGGTCGAGACCGAGACCATGGCGGCCATCAACAGCAGCGCCACAAGCACCAGCCGGTCGTGATCGAGCCCCAGACCGCGCGCGGTGCCGCGCCCCAGCCCGGCCACGTCCAGCGCCGGCGCCATCCGCAGCGCGGCGGCGAGCGCGGCCAGCAGCACCACGGCGGCGACCGCAAGCTGCTGCGGATCGATCCGGCCGAAGCTGGCGAACATCGCCTGCTGAACGACGGCGTAATCGGACGGATCCATGAGCCGCTGCACCATCTCGCTGAGCCCGCGCAGCAGCACCCCCAGAATGATGCCGGTGAGGATCATCCGCGTCACATCCCGCGCGTCCCGCCGCAGCAGCAGGCCGAAAAGCGCGGCCGAGGCCAGGCCAAGGGCCAGCACCTCGAAGGCAAAGCGCAGCCCTCCGGGGATCTGCGCCGCGCCAACGCCACCCAGAATCAGCACAAGCAGCGTCTGCATCAGGATGAACAGCGCGTCGAATCCCACCAGCCCGGGGGTGAGCAGCCGGTTCGCGGCGACGGTCTGGAACAGGATCGTGGCGGCGCCGGTGGCGGCGCCGACGCAGATCAGCGCGCCCAGCTTGGCGGCGCGCAGGCCCAGGATGAACCCCATGGGCGCGCGCAGATGCCAGGCGAGAAAGGCCGCGCTCAGCGCCAGCAGCGCCAGGGCCAGCCAGAGGACGCGGCGTTCAGCCATGACGGCGCCCCGGGGCGGCGTGCAGCAGCCAGAGGAAGACCCCGGCGCCAAAGACCGCAACCACGGTCGCGGCGGGAATCTCGAACGGGTAGCGGATGAGCCGCCCGATGACATCGGCCGCCAGCAGCAGCCCGCCGCCTCCAAGCGCGATCAACGGCAGGTTCGCCCGCAGGTTGTCGCCGCGCCAGCGCGCCACGAGATTGGGCGCTACCAGCCCGACGAAAGGAAAAGCCCCCACGGTCACCAGCACCAGCGCCGTGATGACCGAGACCACCACCAGGCCCAGCGCCCGGGTCTGCGCGTAATCGAGCCCGAGGCTGCGGGCCTGCGCCTCGCCCAGCCCCAAAAGGGTGATCCGGTCGGCGATCACATAAAGCAGGGCCGCCAGCGCGGCGATGGCCCAGAGCCACTCGTACCGCCCCATCATGACGCCCGAAAACTCGCCCAGCCGCCAGGCGCCGAGATATTGCATGAGATCGGTGGCCCAGGCGCCCCAGACCCCGGCGGCGCCCAGGATCCCGCCATAGACCATGCCCACGATGGGCAGCAGCATCGGGTCTTCGCGCGGCAGCCTTGCGGCCAGCGCCAGATAGCCGGCCATGCCCGCCAGCGCCGCCGTCGCGGCGATCAGCATCTTGCCCGCCACGGCCAGCCCGGGCGCCAGCAGCGTCACCGCCAGAAGCCCCAGCATCGCCGCTTCCGGGGCGCCGGTGAGCGAGGGCTCGACCAGCCGGTTCTGCACCACCTGCTGTACCACCACGCCGGCCAGCGCCAGCCCGGCCCCGGCCAGCAGCGCCGCCGCGGTGCGCGGCAGCCGGCTGACCATCAGCAGCCAGCCCGCATCGTCGCCAAAGCTCGCCGCTCCCAGCGACAGGCTGAGGGCGATCAGCCCGGCAAGGGCGACCAGGGGCAACAGCCGGCGGCGCATGGGCGATCAGCTTTCGCTTTTCGAGAACGCCGCGACGATCTCGTCGAGCGTGTGGATCATCGACCCGGCTCCGCCGCCGGCGATATAAAGCGGACCGGCATCGAGATAGACGATATGGCCCTGCTGCGCGGCCTTGGTCCGCGCGACGATGGGATTGTCGAGCGTGGCGGCGGCGGCCTCGCCCTCGGCGCCGATGGCGGCGCCCCGGTCGATGACCAGCAGCCAGTCGGGATCGGTCTCGGCGAGGAACTCGAAGGAAATGGCGTGACCATGCGCTTCTGCGGTCAGGCCGGGATGGGCCTCGGGCAGCTCCAGCGCGCCATGCAGCCAGCCGAACCGGCTGTTGGCGCCATAGGCCGAGATCTTGCCGCCATTGGTCAGCACGATCAGCGCGTTACCCTTTCCAGCGACCGCCTCGCGCGCGGCGTCGAGCCGCGCGTCGAGCCGGGCCGAGAGCGCGGCGGCGGCCTCTTGCTTGCCGAAGATCGTGGCATAGGCGGCGATGCGGGCCTTGGCCTGCTCGACCATGCCGTCGCCCCAGATCGTCATGTCGATCACCGGCGCGATCTGCGCCAGCGCCTCGGCCTGGGCCGAGGACCGTCCGCCGACCACGATCAGATCGGGCTGCATGACGGCCAGTGCCTCGAAATCGGGTTCGAACAGCGTGCCGACCGGCTGGGCCGCCGCCTCGACTGCGTCGAGGCTTTGCAGGTACAGCGGCTGCGGCACGCCCGCGATCGGCTGGCCGAGGGCGGAAATCGTGTCGATGGCGGCGACATCGAAGGCGACGACGGTGTCCGGCGCGGCAGGGACATCGGCGGTGCCGGTGGCGGTTTCGACCGTCACGGTCTCGGCAAAGGCGGAAGAGGCGCAGGCGATGAGCCCTGCGAGCAGGAGAGTGCGCATGTGGTGGCTCCCGGTCGGAGAAAAGGGGGCGCGTGGCATGGCGGTGAGCCGGCTTCGCAGAGATGTGATGCAGGATACCGGATTGTTATTCCGAGCCGCAATGCATAATCTGACATAAACGATCAACTTTTGGAGCGCGGCCATGTCCCTGCAAGAAACCGGAACTTTCCAGACCCCCAACGCCTCGAAATACCTGCAACAGCTTTGCAAGCATTTCGCTCACAAGATCGAGGTGGAGTATGATGCCACCTCGGCCCGCATGGCTCTGCCCACGGGGCCGGCGACGCTGAACGCTTCGGACGAGACGCTGCATGCGGAAATCAGTGCCGAGGACAACGAAGGTCTTCTGCGCGCGCGGGGCATCATCGACAAGCACCTGGAGCGCTTCGCCTTTCGCGAAGAGTTCAGCGGGATGACCTGGACGGCGGCCTGATCGCGCCCGGGCCAGCCTGGCCGAACAAAAAAGAGCGGGCAGTGATGCCCGCTCTTTTCTTTTGGTCCAAGGAAGCTGTCTCAGAACCGCATCGTCGCGGTCACCAGAAAGGTCCGGCCCGGCTCGGTCAGCGGCACCACGGAACCGGTGAAGTCGAGCCCGTCCGAGCTGCGGCTGGAATAGGTCTGGTCGAACACGTTCCGGACATCGAGCCGCAGTTCCAGATTATCGAAGCCGCGCGGGGTGTAGGAGGTGAAGAGGTTCAGCACCTCGTAACCGGGCAGGTCGGGATCGGTGGCATCGTTTTCAAACGCGATTTCGGCGGTGCCGCCGACGCGCCAGTTGTCACGAATGTCATACCCGGCTTCCAGCGCCATGAGGCTGCCCACCGGACGGCCGATGTAATAGGCGGTGGTGCCGACGGTGCTGCCGTCCATCTCCACATTGGCGTGGGTGTAGTTCAGCTTGGCGTAGCCGCGCGTGCCGGTATAGCTGACCGACCCGTCGAACCCGCGCGAGACCATATCCGCCTGTTCGCCTCTTGCACCGGCGGTGGGCAGCACGGCGGTGATGTCGCTGACCTCGGTGTGGAACAGCGCGCCGCTGACCGCCCAGGGGCCGTTTTCGTAGCGCAGCCCGAGCCGCGCCGCGTTCGACCGCGCCGGGGTGAAGCCGTCATAGATCCAGTCGGTGCGGTAGTTGACCAGCGCCGCCTCGCCAAGCGCGAAACCGCCCCAGGTGGAGGCGAGCCCGGCATTCAGTGTCAGCGTGTCGGTCAGCACGTAGTCGAGCGCGCCGTTGACGCTGAACCCGCCATCCTCGAACTTGCTGCCGTCGGCGCCGTCGAACCACTGATAATCGTAGCGAAGACCGTAGCTGACCGAGAGCCGGTCGGTCAGGTCCTGCCGCGCCTGCGCGAAGAGACCGATATTGCTGCGGCTCTCCTTGCCCGAGGCGCCCTCGGTCGCTTCGGCGCTTTCGTCGAAGAAGTCGAGCCCGGCGCTCAGCATGCCATTGCCGAGCTGCCAGTCGTTCTTGGCGGTGCCCGAAAGGCTGGTGTTGAGCCCGGAGTTGTTGCCGACATCCACCTCCTGCTCGTTGTAGCTGAGTTGCAGGGTGGGGGCGAACCAGCCCTGAGGCGCCTCGTCGGTGTAGGTCAGCGTATAGGAGCTGCGCCGCGCATAGCCGTCGATGATCTCGGTCGGGCGCGCGGGGCTGGTCAGCCCGGCGAAATCGGCGCGGATAAAACCGCCCTGCGAGGCGCGCGGCCCGGTGTCTTCGGTCTGCGAGGCCGAGAAGGACAGCCGCTTGCCGCTGTCCGAGGTGAAGGCCAGCTTGAGCAGGTAGTCACTCAGTTCCGGGGCGGTGCCGTCGATGCGCGTGCCGTCGCCGTCCTCATACTCGTCGCCCGCGTGGTCGGTGGCGCTGAGAAGCCACTCGAACCCGCCCTGCTGGCCGAACAGCGACAGCGTGCTGCGCAGGCCCGAGCCATTGTCGCCGCCGCTGAGGGTCAGGATGCCGCCGAAGGGATCGCCGGGCTCGAGCAGGTCGCGCGCGTCCTTGGTGGTATAGGCCAGCGCGCCGCCAAGTGCGCCGGGGCCGGCATCGGCGGGCGCAAGCCCCTCGCTCACCTCGACCGCTTTCAGCAGCGACGGGTCGAGCAGCACGTTGCCGGTATGGTGAAAGGCGCCCTTGTTCTGCCGCGCACCGTCGATGGTGACCGAAAGCAGCGATTCCTCGATGCCGTTCACCATGACCTTCTGCGCCATGGCCGAGCCGCCGCTGACGGTGACCGAGGATTCGCCGGCGAAGACATCCTTCACCGTGGCGGGGTTGCGGTCTTCCAGCTCTTCTTCGGTGATCTCGTCATTGCCGAGCAGGTTCTGCGCCGCGGCGCCCTCGATGCGCAGCGTGCCCAGAAACAGCGGGTCTGTTTCCTGCGCGCTGAGGCTGGTGCCGGCGCATAGCGCCGTGGTCAGGAGCAACAGCCCCCGTGTCGTGTCGTTCATCGGAATGTCCCCAATCGTGATGTGCCGCAGTCGCTGGATGGCGCGTCATGAGGGGGGACGGCTTTCTGGCTTCGGATGTCCGGCTTGATCCGCAGATACCTTAGTAAAAAACTCGGGTCAATGCGTTGCAGGGGGCTGGCACGGACGGGCCCGCTCAGCGGGCGAGGCCGAGCAGGGCGCCGATGTCGAGATGTTGTTCCATATGGTCGGCCAGGGCGTCCAGCACCTGATCGACGGTCGCGTCGTAGCGCGCCGAGGCCACGACACCGAACCCGGCCAGCCAGGCGGCGCGAAAGGCATCGTCGCGGAACATGCCGTGCAGATAGCTGCCGGAGACCCGTCCGTCGGCGCTGACCGCCCCTTCGGCGCGTTCTCCGACCCAAGCGAAGGGGCGGGCGCGGTCCGGTCCGTCGCTGCGGCCGATATGGATCTCGTAGCCATGAAACGGGATTTGCGATGCCGCGTGGTGCGCCCGGGTTTCGGTCAGGCGCTTGTCGCCCGTCATCACCGTGTCGATCTGCAAGAGCCCCAGTCCCGGATCGGCGCCGGGGGCGCCCTCGATGCCGTCGGGATCGGCTATGCTCTGCCCCAGCATCTGATAGCCGCCGCAGATCCCAAGCACATGGCCGCCGCGCCGCAGATGCGCGGCGAGATCGACGTCCCAGCCCTGCGCGCGCAGAAAGGCCAGATCGCCCCGGGTGGATTTGCTGCCGGGCAGGATCACCACATCCGCATCGCCGGGAATGGCCCGGCCCGGGCCAAGCATGGTGAGCCGCACGCCCTCTTCCTGGGCCAGCGGGTCGAGATCGTCGAAATTCGCGATCCGCGACAGCGCGAGGCAGACCACATGCAGCCCGCCGCTGCGCATCGGCGTGTCGATATCGAGCGCATCCTCGGCGGGCAGTTTCCAGGCGTCGGCGAACCAGGGAAGCACCCCGAAGCCGGGCCAGCCGGTGCGCTCGGCAATCAGCGTATAGCCGTCGTCGAAAAGGCGCGGGTCTCCGCGGAACCGGTTGATCAGGAAGCCGGCGATCATCGCGTTGTCCGCCGGGTCGAGCACCGCCTGCGTGCCGACGATCTGCGCGATCACCCCGCCCCGGTCGATGTCGCCGGCCAGCACCACCGGCACATCCGCCCTGCGGGCAAAGCCCATATTGGCGATGTCGTTCTTGCGCAGGTTCACCTCGGCGGGGCTGCCGGCGCCCTCCACGATCACCAGATCATGGGCGGCGCGCAGCCGGGTGAAACTCTCCTGAACCGCCTCCATCAAACGGGGTTTCAGCTGCGGATACTCGCGCGCCTTGGTCGAGGTCAGGCGCTTGCCCTGCACCACCACCTGCGCGCCGGTATCGGTTTCCGGCTTCAGCAGCACCGGGTTCATATCCGTGTGCGGCGGCAGTCCGCAGGCGAGCGCCTGCAACGCCTGCGCGCGCCCGATCTCGCCGCCATCGTCGGTGACGGCGGCGTTGTTGGACATGTTTTGCGGCTTGAACGGCGCCACCGACAGCCCGCGCCGCCGCGCCGCGCGGCACAGCCCCGCCACCAGCAGCGATTTGCCCACATTCGAGCCCGTGCCCTGAATCATCAGCGCTGTCATGGCGTATCCTCGGGGCGGCTCAGCGTCCGGGTTTCTTGCGGGCGCGGATCAGCGTGTGCTGGTTGACGATCTCGTATCCCAGCCGTGCCACCAGTTCCTGACGCAGCCGGTTGATCTCTTCGCTGGCGATCTCGATCACCTCGCCGGTGTCGATATCGACCATATGGTCGTGTTCGGCCACCGGGGTGATCTCGAACCGCGCGGGTTCGTTCTCGAAATTCAGCCGCTGGATGAGCCCCGCCTCTTCCAGCGCCGCGAGCGTCCGGTAGACCGTCGCGAACGACACCGAGCCGTCGATCTCCTTGGCACGGGTAAAGACCTCGTCGGCATTCGGGTGGTCCTGTGCCTCCATCAGAATCGACAGAACGCTCATGCGTTGCTGGGTCACCCTCAGCCCGGCCGCGCGCAGCGCGTCGGCAAATTCCGTCGTTTCCGCGGTCATGCGATCCGTCCGTTCCGTGAAGTAGGCTCTTTCGTATCGCCGTCGCGCGATGCTTGCAAGAAATTGAACCTGCGACTGCGTCTCATTTACGCGCTTGACAGATGAGAATGGGTCGCATTTACATGAAGAAATGCTGAAAGGAGACTTCATGCACGCCATCCCGACAGGCCTTGCCGCCGTCCTTCTCGGCCTCTGCTCCGCGCAGGCAGCGCTGGCGGTGGAGAAGATGAAGGTCGTGACCACCTTCACCGTGCTTGCCGATATGGCGCAGAATGTGGCGGGCGACGCGGCAGAGGTGGTCTCGATCACCAAGCCGGGGGCGGAGATCCACGGCTACGAGCCGACGCCGCGCGATCTGTTCCGCGCCCATGGCGCCGATCTGATCCTGTGGAACGGGCTCAATCTGGAGCTCTGGTTCGCGCAGTTTCTCGACAATCTCGGCGATATCCCCTCGGTGACGCTGTCCGAGGGCATCGACCCGATCGCCATCGGCTCGGGCAGCTATGAGGGCAAGCCCAATCCCCACGCCTGGATGGGGCTGGATAATGCGCTGATCTACATCGACAATATCGCAGCCGCCTTTGCCGAGCACGACCCGGAAAACGCCGCGACCTACGCCCGGAACGCCGAAGACTACAAACAGGCCCTGCGCGACACGCTGGAGCCGCTGCGTGACGAGATCGCGCAGATCCCCGAGCCGCAGCGCTGGCTGGTGACCTGCGAGGGCGCGTTCAGCTATCTGGCGCGGGATTTCGGCATGCGGGAGCTTTACCTCTGGCCGATGAATGCCGACCAGATGGGTACGCCCCGGCAGGTGCAGACGGTGATCGACAGCGTCGAGGCGCATGACATACCGGCGGTGTTCTGCGAAAGCACGGTGAACACGGCGCCCGCCGAACAGGTCGCCCGCGAGACCGGCGCGGCCTATGGCGGGGTGCTCTATGTCGATTCGCTGTCGGAACCCGGCGGCCCGGTGCCCAGCTATCTCGACCTGCTGCGGGTGACCTCCGAGACCATCGCGCGCGGCCTGACCGGAACCGGCGGGTGACCGCGCCATGACCCTTGCCGGAAGGATGCCAGAGATGATCCAGCGATCCGATCCCGCCGATCCCGCACAAGCGCCCGACGAGGGGCTGTGGGCCCGCGACGTGACGGTGACCTACCGCAACGGCCATACCGCGCTGCGCCGCGCCAGCTTTGCGGTGCCGCGCGGCAGCGTGACCGCGCTGGTCGGCGTGAACGGCGCCGGGAAATCGACGCTCTTCAAGGCGATCATGGGGTTTGTGCCCGTCGCGCAGGGCGAGATCCGGCTGCTGGGCTACACCGTCAAACAGGCGCTGAAGCGCAATCTCGTCGCCTATGTTCCGCAGGCCGAAGAGGTGGACTGGTCCTTTCCGGTGCTGGTCGAGGATGTGGTGATGATGGGGCGCTACGGCCATATGGGCTTTCTGCGCCGGCCGAGCCGGGCCGACCGCGACGCCGTCGAGACCGCGCTGCGCCGGGTCAATATGCTGGAGTTCCGTCACCGCCAGATCGGCGAGCTGTCGGGTGGGCAGAAAAAGCGCGTCTTCCTGGCGCGGGCGCTGGCGCAGGACGGGCAGATCATCCTGCTCGACGAGCCCTTTACCGGCGTCGACGTGACCACCGAGGAACAGATCATCGCGCTGTTGCGCGAGCTGCGCGAGGAGGGGCGGGTGATGCTGGTCTCGACGCACAATCTCGGCTCGGTGCCGGAATTCTGCGACCGCACGGTTCTGGTCAAGGGCACGGTGCTCGACCATGGCCCGACCGCGCGGGTGTTCAACCGCGAGAACCTCGAACGCGCCTTTGGCGGGGTGCTGCGGCATTTCACCCTGGGCGGCGGCGATCTGCATGAGGACGAGGATGCGCGCCGCGTGACGATCCTTTCCGACGACGAGCGCCCGCTGGTGCAATATGGCGACGAGACCCGGCTGCGGGGAGAGGAGCAGTGAGCGTGCTGCTGGAGCCCTTTGCCTATGGCTACATGTCCAACGCCATGTGGGTCTCGGCGCTGGTGGGGGCGGTCTGTGCCTTTCTCTCCTCCTATCTGATGCTCAAGGGCTGGTCGCTGATCGGCGACGCGCTTTCGCATTCGGTCGTGCCCGGGGTCGCCGGCGCCTATATGCTGGGCCTGCCCTTCGCGCTGGGCGCGTTCCTCTCGGGCGGGCTGGCGGCGGCGGCGATGCTGATGCTGTCCGAGCGCTCGGGCCTCAAGGTGGACGTGATCATCGGCATCATCTTCACCAGCTTTTTCGGGCTGGGGCTGTTCATGGTCTCGGTCAATCCGATGGCGGTTTCTGTGCAGACCATCACCATGGGCAATATCCTCGCGATCTCGCCGGGGGACGCGCTGCAACTGGCGATCATCGGATTGGTGTCGCTGGCGGTGCTGCTGGCCAAGTGGCGCGACCTCATGGCGGTGTTTTTCGACGAGGCGCACGCGCAGAGCATCGGGCTGCGGCCCGGGCTGCTCAAGGCGGTGTTCTTTACGCTGCTCTCGGCCTCGGTGGTGGCGGCGATGCAGACGGTGGGGGCGTTTCTGGTGGTCGCCATGGTGGTGACGCCCGGCGCCACCGCCTATCTGCTCTGCGACCGCTTTCCCCGGCTGATCGTGACCTCCGTCGCCATCGGCGCGCTGACCGCCTTTTTCGGCGCCTATCTCAGCTTTTTCCTGGATGGTGCGACCGGCGGGGTAATCGTGGTGCTGCAAACGCTGCTCTTCCTCACAGCCTTCGTCTTTGCGCCACGGCATGGGATGTTGGCGGCGCGGCGCCGGGCGGTCGAGGCGTTGCGGGAGGACGCGGCATGAGCGAGCTTCTGATGCCCTTCCAGTTCGCCTTCATGCAGAACGCTTTCCTGATCTGCGCCATCGTGGCGATCCCCACGGCGCTGCTGTCGTGCTTTCTGGTGCTCAAGGGCTGGGCGCTGATGGGCGATGCGGTGAGCCATGCCATTCTGCCCGGGGTGGTGCTGGCCTATGTGGCGGGGTTACCGCTGATCCTCGGGGCTTTCGGGGCGGGCATGATCACGGCGCTGGCCACCGGCTTTCTGGCCGAGAACAGCCGGGTCAAGCAGGACACGGTCATGGGCATCGTGTTCTCGGGCATGTTCGGGCTGGGGATCGTGCTTTACACGCAGATCGAAAGCGACCTGCATCTCGATCACATCCTGTTCGGCAATATGCTGGGGGTGGGGCCTGGGGATCTCTGGACCGCGGGGCTGATCTCTCTGGCCGTCACGGTGGCGCTGTTGCTGAGCTGGAAGGACCTGCGGTTGCATGCCTTCGATCCGGCGCAGGCGCGGGTTTCGGGCCTGCCGGTGGCTTGGTTGCATTACGGGCTGCTGGCGCTGCTGTCGCTGACCATCGTGGCCACGCTGACCGCGACCGGGCTGATCCTGGCGGTGGGGCTGCTGATCGCGCCGGGGGCCATCGGGTTTCTCGTGACCCGGCGGTTCGGGCGGATGATGGCGGTCGCCTGCGCCGCATGCCTGTTCTCGATGCTGGGCGGAACCTATCTGAGCGTGTTTCTCGACAGCGCCCCGGCGCCCACCATCGTGCTGATCCTGACCGCGCTCTTCGCACTGGCCTTCGCCCGCCGGCTCTGGAGGACGCGGCGGGCGACGCAGCTGGGCTAGGGCGACCCGAAGCGGTCTATTCGCCGGTCTCCGCCGCCAGCCCGACGAGGGTCAGACACAGATCGGTGGCGACCGCCATGTCCTGCACGGAAATCCATTCGAGCGGCCCGTGGATGTTCTGCATCCCGGTGAAGAGGTTCGGCGTCGGCACCCCCATCTCGGTCAGGCGGGACCCGTCCGTGCCCCCCCGGATCGGCACCGACACCGGCTCCATGCCCAGCTTGCGGCAGGCGTCGCGGGCCAGATCGACCGGCGTCATGTCCTCTTCCAGCCAGTAGCGCATGTTGCGGTATTGCGGCCGGATCTCGCAGGTGATCGTCGCGCGCGGCTCGGTCGCCTGTACCGCCGCGCAGACCTGCCGCAGCATCTCGCCCTTGGCCGCCAGCCCGTCGCGCTCGAAATCCCGCAGGATGAACTTGAGCTTCATCTGCGAGGATCCGCCGGTCATCTCGGTGGCGTGGACGAAGCCCTCCAGCCCGTCGGTGACCTCGGGGGTCATGGTGGCTTGCGGCAGCATCTCGACGATCTTCGAGGCGAGATGGATCGCGTTCACCATCTTGCCCTTGGCAAAGCCCGGATGGATCGACACGCCGGTGACCGTGACCTCGGCGCCGTCCGCCGAGAAGGTCTCGTATTCGATCTCGCCGACCCGTCCGCCGTCGAACGTATAGGCAAAGTCGGCGGCAAGATCGCCGGGCAGCGCCTTGGCCACGCCCCGGCCGATCTCTTCGTCCGGGGTAAAGGCGATGCGGATGGGGCCATGCGCGATTTCGGGATGCGCCAGCAGGTGGCGGGCGGCGGTCATGATGATCGCCACGCCGGCCTTGTCGTCTGCCCCCAGCAGCGTGCTGCCCGAGGCGGTGACGAGGTCATGGCCCTGCTTCTCGGCGAGATAGGGAAACTCCTTGGGCGAGAGCACCAGCGAGGGATCGTCGGGAAAGGTGATCTCGCCGCCGTTATAGCCGCGCACGACCCGGGGCTTCACACCGCTGGCATGGAACTGCGGCGCGGTATCCACATGCGCCAGAAGGCCGATGGTCGGGCCGGGGGCCGTGCCGGGAATCGTTGCCAGAACAACCCCGTATTCGGTCAGCCGCACGTCCTGCGCGCCGATTTCGCCAAGCTCTGTCTCAAGCAGGCGCAGCATGCCGAACTGACTCTCGGTGCTGGGAGAACTGGGCGAGTCTTCGTCGCTCTGGCTGTCGATTGCCGCATAGCGGACAAGACGGTCTTCGAGTTCCTGGTCGAACGGGTTTTGCATCGGGCGCCTCTCATCTTTTGACGAGAGAAGGGCGGGCGGGGGCGCAAGAGTCAAGTCTCGGGCGCCGGTCGTGCCTGCTCAGGCGAGCGCGTCGGCGAGGAAATCGAACACGACGCGCAGGCGCCGGTTGCGGTGAATTTCGCGATGGGCCACCAGCCAGATCGGGAAGGTGACCGGGACGAACTCGGGCAGCGCGCGGACGACCCCGGGATCGGCATCGCCCAGGCGGGCGTCGATCACCGCCAGCCCGAGATCCTGTTTCACCATCGCCCAGGCCGCGAGGTAGCTGGCGCAGCGAACGGGAAAGTTGCGCGGCGTGAGCCCAAGGCCGAAATGGCTCAGATGCGCCAGGAAGCGACCGGGATCGCCCGGCGAGATGATGCTTGCCCGGGACAGGTCTTGCGGCAGGCGCAGGGGCCCGATCCGCTCCAGATAGGCGGGGCTGCCGTAGAACCGGGCGTCGGTCTCGCGGATCTTGCGGGCGACAAGCTCGGGTTCACGGGGGCGGAAGTTGCGGATCGCGATGTCGGCCTCGCGCCGCATCAGATCGGCGGCGGTGTTCTCGGCGATCACCGTCACCACGATCTCGGGCTCCGCTGCGCGCAGCCGGGCGAGGATCGGCGGCAGCAGCAGCCCGGCATAGAGATCGGAGGCGGAAATCGTCACCTCGCCCGCCATCTCGTCGCTTTGTCCGACAGCGGCGAGCGACAGGCCGCGCGCGGCCTCTCCCATGGCGCGGACATGGGCCAGCAGCTCGTGCCCCGCCGGGGTTAGTTGCAAGCCGCGCCCGAAGCGTTCGAACAGCACCACGCCAAGGTCTTTCTCAAGCGCATCGACCTGCCGTCCAAGCGTCGGCTGGGCCAGACCCAGCGCCCGCGCAGCCGCCGACAGCGAGCCTTCCTCGGCGGTGACGAGGAAGGCCCGCGCGCGGTTCCAGTCGAATGTCACCGAACGCCAATCCATGCATATCTGCATATCAGATCGAGAAGTCCAGTCAATTTTCAATAGATCGAGCCTCGGCTAGAGCAGCCGCAACCCGCAATGTATGGACAGGATCCAGCTTATGAAACGCATCTGCATCATCGGAATTTCGGGAAAGCTCGGCCAGTACATGGCCGAACACGCGCTGGCGCGCGGCTATGAGGTGACCGGAGTCTGCCGACCCGAGAGCGTGGCGAAACTCGCGCGCTTCGGCGACCGGATCCGGCTTTTCCCGGGCCGCACCAACGACCGTGCGGTTATCGCCGAGGCGGTCAAAGGCTGCGACGGGGTGCTCACCGTTCTGGTGCCCTGGGGGGTCGAGGGCTATGCCACCGGCACCGCGCAGGCGGTGCTCGATCTTGCCGAGCCGGGCGCGCGGCTGGTGTTTTCCTGCGGCTGGCATATCTCGCGGGATGGCAAGGACCGCTACACTTGGAGGCTGCGCGCGCTGGTTGCGGTGTTTGGCCTTGTCGCGCGCTGGCTGCGGTTTGCGGATCTCGACGATCAGGTCGAGGCGACGCGGCGGATCTTCGCCTCGGAACGCGACTGGACGGTGGTGCGCGGGTCGGATCTGGAAGAGGGGCCGGGCGAGGGGCTGCCGGTCTGGGCGCGCCATGTGGGTGCCCCGGAGCTGGCGTCGAACCGGACCCGGCGCAGCGATTTTGCGTTGTTCATGGTGCATGCCCTGACGGATCCGGCCCTGAGCCGCGAGGCGCCGGCCATCGTGGGCCGCAACACGACATCGGCCCGGGCCCACGCGACGCCGGCGGCCGCCAATACCGGGGCGCTGCCGCCGCAAGACGCTTGACCCGCGCCGTGCGGGTTTCTAGAGAGGGCCTCGGCTGCAGACGCCTGCCACCCGCGACGGTTCCGTCTTGGTGAAGTTCTGCCTCGGTCTTCTCTCTGATACCCTTTCCGCGTCTCGCGCGGGTGGCAATGCGGGTCCCATCCTCCACATGCGAGACCGTTGAAGGAGTGAGAGCGATGCCGGACCTTTCCCGCAACCGCTATCTCGATGCCCCCCTTGCGGGGCTCTACGCCCGAACCGCCCTGCCGATCATCTTCGTGATGGGCATGAACGGGCTGCTGACCGTCGTCGATGCGGTCTTTCTGGGGCATTATGTCGGCCCGCAGGCGCTGGCCGCCGTGACGCTGGCCTTTCCGCTCTACATGCTGATCGTCGCCCTTTCCACGCTGGTCGCCGGGGGTATGTCGAGCCTGCTGGCGCGTCATCTGGGGGCCCGGCAGCTCGATGCGGCACGGCGTCTCTATGCCAGCGCCCATTGGCTGGCGCTGGCGGCGGGCGCGGCACTGATCGTGTTCTATGCCCTTTCCGGCGGCGCGGTGGTCCGGCTGGCGGCGGGGGGCGATGCGACGCTGGCCGCGATGACGGGCGTCTATCTGCAAATCCTCGTCCTGTTTTCGCCGGTCTTCTTCGTGCTGTCGGTGAATGCCGACGCGCTGCGCAACGAAGGGCATGTGGGGTTTATGGCGGCGATGAGCCTGCTCGTCTCCTTCGGGAATATCGGGTTCGATTATCTGCTGATCGGGGTCTTCCGCCTGGGGATCGCGGGCTCGGCCTATGGCACGATTCTGGCGCAGGCCGTGGCGCTGGGCATCGTTCTGGCGTATAGCGCCCGGGGCCGCACGCTGCTGACGCCGGGGGTGGTGCTGCGCCACATCAGCGTCGAGGGCTGGGGCGGCATCCTGGCGCTGGGCGCGCCGCAGAGCCTGAACTTCGTCGGCATCGCGCTGGCCTCGACAGCGCTGCTGACCGCGCTGCAAATGATCGCCAGTCCGGATTACGCGGTGAGCGTGTCGGCCTATGGCATCGCCACGCGGGTGATGACCTTTGCCTTCCTGCCGCTGCTGGGGCTGTCGCAGGCGATGCAGACGATCACCGGCAACAACCACGGGGCGGGTCTCTGGCGGCGCCGAGACGGCAGTTTCCGCGTCGCTGCGGGGGCGGCGCTGGTCTTTTGCGCCGGCGCGCAGGCGGTGGTGACCCTGTTCGCGCCGCAGATCGGCCAGGCCTTCGTTGCGGATCCGCTGGTGGTGGCCAAGGTCGGGGTCATCCTGCCGGCGATGGTGGCGCTCTTCGTGCTTTCCGGGCCGCAGATGATGGTCTCGGCGCATTTCCAGGCGATCGGAGACGCGCCGCGGGCGGCGGTGCTGGGGCTGGCGAAACCCTATCTGTTCATCCTGCCGCTGACCTTCCTCTTGCCGCTGAGCTTCGGGGAACCGGCCATCTGGTGGACGGGCCCCTGCGCCGAACTGCTGCTGCTGGGCCTGACGGCGCTTGTCCTGTCGCGGCGCGCAAGGCGGCACGCGCTGCGCTGGGGTCTGTTCGACACGTCGGCGGGAGGCGGGGCATGACACCGGCGCGTCCCACGCTCGAAACGGTCAAGGCCGAGGCGCGGCTTCTGCGCGCGGAGATGAAGGCGCAGGGCATCGACATCGGCCATGGCCAGGCGCTGGAAGAGATCGCCCGCCGCCATGGCGCGCGCGACTGGAACGCCCTGCGCGCCGTCCTCGGCGACAGCCCGCCCGACGGCTTCGTGCCGGGCGGGCGCGTGCGGGGCCGCTACCTCTCTCACCCGTTCGAGGCGACGGTGGTGAGCGTCGAAATGCTCCGGCCCGGCTGGTATCGGCTCGAGCTGTCGCTGGACGTGCCGGTGGATGTGGTCGCCTCGTCGCGGTTTTCCAGCCTGCGCAAGCGGATCCGGGGAACGGTCGGACCCAGGGGGCATTCGCGGGAATGCACCTCGGACGGGCGCCCGCATCTCGAAATCGACCGGTGATGTCGGCCTAGGGTCCGGGTGCCTCGGGCGCCCAACCCGCCTCGGTGCGGCGCAGCAGCGGGGTGTCGAAGACGCCTTCGACAGGAGCGCTGGCAAGACCCTCCCGCCAGCGCGCGGTCTGGCGCATCGCGACGCCCATCACCACCGGCTGCAAACCGGTCAGCGCCAGCAACGCCAGCCCCGCCCGCATCGACGCACCGGAGCTGACCACATCGTCGATCAGCGCGATCCGGGCACCGTCGAGCAGCGGGATCATGCGCGGGTCGAGATACAGTCGTTTCTGCGCCCCCGGGCTGGTGATCGAGCTGAGCGGCACCGACAGGGCCTCGTCGTACCAGAACTTGCGCGAGGTCCCGAGCGGGATCATCCTCGCATGCCCCAGCCGCGCGGCCACCGCGCGGGCCAGGCCCAGCCCGAGTGTGGGCAGGCCGATCACGACATCCGGTGCATGGGGCGCGAGCCTTGTTGCGAGATGGTCCGCCAGAGCGTCCTCGACCTCAAAGCTCGCTTGATTCAGGATCAGCGAGGCAATGCCGGTGCCACTGTCGCCCAGCGGCCGGATCGGCAGCCAGAGCACCCGCCCGTCGGGCAGAGAGGCCGGAAACCGGTGGTGCCAGGGCGGCGGCGGCGGCGGGCCGGGCTGGAAATCCTGCCAGAAATGATGAGGCTGCATTCTTACGTCTTTTCAAGAGGCTAGGCTGAGGCTAGCATGGTGCCCATGATGATGCCACCCGATTTCGATCTTGCCGCCCTGACCGCGCTGCGCCGCGATCTGCACGCC
Organism: Salipiger pentaromativorans; assembly: GCF_024721115.1. GTDB lineage: Bacteria > Pseudomonadota > Alphaproteobacteria > Rhodobacterales > Rhodobacteraceae > Salipiger > Salipiger pentaromativorans. Next base: position 19,952 of record NZ_JAMDHK010000026.1, read on the forward strand.
CATCCCGAACTTGGCTTCGAGGAGCACCGCACCGCCGCGCTGGTGGCCGAGCGCCTGCGCGCGCTGGGCTACGAGACCGAGACCGGCATTGCCGGCACCGGCGTCGTCGGCACGCTGCGCGGCGGCGGCAAGGCGGTGGGGCTGCGCGCCGATATGGATGCGCTGGCGATGCCCGAGACCTCGGGGCGCGACTGGGCGTCAACCGTGCCGGGCAAGATGCATGCCTGCGGCCATGACGGCCATACCTCGATGCTGCTCGGCGCGGCGGAGGTGCTGGCCAAGGCGCCGCCCGAGGGCGTGACGGTGCATCTGATCTTCCAGCCCGCCGAAGAGGGGCGCGGCGGGGCGAAGGCCATGGTCGAGGCGGGGCTTTTCGCGCGTTATCCCTGCGACATGGTTTTCGGGCTGCACAATATGCCGGGGCTTGCGGTCGATGAGATGGCGGTGGTGGCCGGGCCGCAGCTTGCCAGTTCCGACAGCTGGACGTTGCGGCTGGTGGGCGAGGGCACCCATGGTGCCAAGCCGCATCTGGGCCGCGATCCGCTGCCGGCGGCGGGGCAGTTCCTTGCCAGCCTGCAAACGGTGACCGGGCGCATCGTCGATCCGTTGCAGCCGGCGGTGGTGAGCGCCTGCTCGGTGCAGGCGGGCGATCCGCGCGCGCTGAACGTGATCCCCGATGTCGTCGAGATCGGCGGCACCGCGCGGGCCTATACCGAAGAGGTGCGCGGCCAGCTCGAAGCGGGCATCGGACGGCTGGCGCGCGGCATCGCCGAGGCGCATGGGCTGGAGGCGGAGTATACGTTCATCCGCCGCATCCCGCCGGTGGTGAACGACCCGGGGGCGACCGAGGTGGCGCTGGCCGCCGCGCAGCGGGTGTCGGGCAATGTGCGCACGGTGTTTCCGCCCTCCACGGCGGGCGACGATTTTGCGTTTTTCGGTCAGGCGGCGCCGGGGGCCTATGTCTGGCTCGGCAACGGGCCGGCGCGCGACGGCGCGCTGCACCATAATACCGGCTACGATTTCAACGACGCGGCGCTGCCCACCGGCGTGGCGTTCTGGGTGGAACTGGTGCGCGAGGCGGCGCGGCTGAGCGCTCAGCCCAGCACCGGCGAGGCCAGCAGCTTGCCCGCCTGCGGGTCGGCAATGCCGAGATCGGTCTGGTGCGGGCCCTTGTTGCAGGCCAGTGTCGCGCCCACCAGCGCCTTGAAGACCAGATAGGGCGGCTGCCAGTCGACCACCTTGTCCATGGCCTTTCGCAGCGCGATCAGCCCCTCGGCCACCTCGTCCAGCGGCGCGTCGGAGACCAGCCCCGCCACCGGCAGCGGCAGCAGCGCCGTGACCGCGCCGTTCTGCGCCACGGCCATGCCGCCTCCGCAGGCGATGAGCGCATTTGCGGCGGCGGCCATGTCGCGCGGATCGGCGCCGAAGACCGTGAGGTTGTGGCTGTCATGGCTGACGGTGGTGGCAAAGGCGCCGCGCCAGTCGCCCCAGCCGGTCAGCAGCCCGACCTTGGGCGTGGGATCGGCATTCCCGTGACGATGCAGCACGGCGATCCGCGTGGCGCCCTGCGGCAGCACGACCTTGCCTGCGTGTACCGGTGCTGCGATCTCTCCCCATTGGGTAAAGCGCGGTCGGTCGATGGTGGCGAGCCGCGTCTCGGCGCCCTCCGCCGCGATCTCGAAATCCTCCGGCGTGACGGGCGACAGCCGCATGCTGCCGCGCAGCCGTTCGGGCAGCGGCAGGGGCGCGGTGGGGGCAGGGGCGGTGCCGTTGAACAGCACATGTTCGGCGCGGAAATCCTCCAGCGAGCGGGTCAGCACCAGATCGGCACGCTTGCCCGGCGCCACGCGCCCCAGGTCATGCCGGCCCAGCCGCAGCGCCGCGTTCAGGGTCGCGGCCTGAAGCGCTCGAATCGGCTGCCAGCCATAGCGGATCATCCGCCGCAGCATATCGTCGAGCCCGCCGTCCCGCGCCAGATCGTCGGGGAAGGTGTCGTCGGTGCAGAGCGTCAGCGTCGGCGGGCAGTGCGGCAGGCCCGCCAGTCGCGTCGCGATCTCCGGCAGCAGGTGATCGTGCGAGCCGCGCAGTTCGATCCACAGCCCGGCGCGCAGCTTTTCCATCAGGTCGTCGGCAGAGGTCAGCTCGTGATCCGACGAGATCCCCGCCGCGACAAAGGCCTGAAGCTCGGCCCCGGTCAGCCCGCGCGCATGGCCGCAGAGCGGTTTGCCCGAGGCCAGCGCCGCCTGGAGGATCCCGCGCATCCGGGGTGCGCGCGCGATCACCGCGCCCATATCCATGACCTCGGCCAGCCCATGCATGTCGGGCCGGTCGATCAGCGCGCCGATGGTGGTGCCGTCGAAATCCGCCCCCGCCGTCTCGTAGCCGGGCGCCGAGGGCACGCAGGAGGGCACCAGCGGCAGGATGCGGGCGCTGGCATTGGCGGCGGCGCTCGCCGCATAGTCCAACCCCTCGACGCCGGCGACATTGGCGAATTCATGCGGATCCCAGACCAGCGTCGTCACCCCGCGCGGCAGCACATGGGCGGCATAGGTCTCGGGCGTGACCATGGAGCTTTCCACATGCATATGCGCGTCGATCAGCCCCGGCGCGACGATCATGCCGCGTGCGTCAAGCGTCTGTGCCGCATCCGCCCGCGTGCCGGGCGCGTGGACCGAGGCGATGAGCGCGCCGGTGATGCCGATATCCGCCGCTCGGATCTCTCCCAGCGCGGTATCGGCGACCTTTCCGCCGAGGATCAGCAGATCGAAGGGCGTGTCTCCGCGTGCGGCGGCGATGGCGCGGTCGCGCAGCGCGGCAGCGTTGAGATCCTGCGGTTCGGAAAGGCTCATGACGGATCCCTCAGGGCGGAGAGGCAGAGGTCGCGCACCGCTTCCGCGTCGAGATCGGAGACGATCTGCCAGGGCGTGCCTGTGGCGGGGGCGACGCGGGTCTGGCCCCGGCGCTCGGGGTCGGCGAGCTCGGTCGTCAGCTCGACAGGGCTCAGGGTGAAGAGCTCTGGCGCGCGCAGCAGTGCTGCGGCAACCGGATCGTAGAGCGCCATGCCGGGGCGGCCCCGGCTGAGTCCGATATCGAGATAGCCGCCCATCAGGTCGTGCAGGATCGGCGGCAGCGGCGCGAGGTCGGGCTCGGTTACCTGCACCTTGCGGCAGGCTTCGAGATCGACCATCACCATCGGCACCTCGCGGGCGAGCAGCAGCGCCAGCGCTTCCGGATCGGCGATGGCGTTGAACTCGGCATAGGGCGTGTGGTTGCCGCGCCCGACCGAGCCGCCCATCCAGACGATGCGGCCGATGCGGGGCAGCAGGTCGGGTCGGGCCAGCGCCAGATTGGCGAGATTGGTCAGCGGCCCCAGCGCCAGGATCTGTGCCGCCTCGCGCCGTTCCAGCCAGGCGGCAAGCCCGGTCAGGGCGCGGGTCAGCGAACGGTCCACGGCACGGGGCAGGCGCAGCCCGCGGCTTGGCTGGCCGCTGGGGCCGAGGATCCGCGCGGCGGTCTCGACCGTGCCGCAAAGCGCGCGGTCGGCGCCTTCGGTCACCGGGAAAGTCCAGCCATAGGCCACTGCGGCATCGAGCGCATTGGCCCGCACCGTGGCCAGCTCGGCGCAGCCGAAGACCAGCGACATGCCGTCGATGGGCAGCGTGCGGTCGAGCATCAGCACCGCAAAGAGGTCATCGACCCCCATATCGGTGTCGATCCAGATCCCCATCAGTCGAGCCGCGCCAGATGCGCGGCGCGCTCGCGCGGCAGGTCGAAGGCGACGCTCTGGCCGATCTCCAGCGGCGCGGCGCCGGCGGGGGTGTCGGCCTTGATCGTGCCGAGCGGGCTTTCGAGGATATATTCACGCCGCTCGCCGGCAAAGGCGGTGCCGCGCACCGTGCCCTCGTTGGGGCCGCTGCCCAGCACCACCGCGCCGGGGCGCCAGGCCAGACCACCGCCGGCGCCATCGGGCAGGATCGTCTCGAAGCCGACGAAATCGGCGGCAAAGCCCGAGACCGGCGCGGAATAGATCTCTTCCGGCGTGCCCATCTGCTCGATGGCGCCGTTGCGCATCAGCACGATGCGGTCGGCCAGCGCCAGCGCCTCGGCCTGATCGTGGGTGACGAAGACCATGGTGATCCCGGTTTCCTTCTGCACCCGTTGCAGCTCCATCCGCATTTCCAGCCGTAGCCGCGCGTCGAGATTGGAGAGTGGCTCGTCGAGCAGCAGCACCTTGGGCTCCATCACCAGGCTGCGGGCCAGCGCCACCCGCTGCTGCTGCCCGCCCGAGAGATCGCGCGGCGCGCGGTCGGCGAAATCCGACAGCCCGACGGTGGCCAGCCCGTCGCGCACCTTGGCGTCGAGATCGGGCGCGGATTTCAGCCGCAGCCCGAAGGCCACGTTCTCGTAGACCGTCAGATGCGGGAACAGCGCGTAGCTCTGGAACACCAGCCCGATCTCGCGTTTCGAGGGCGGCAGGCGGGTGACGTCGCGGCCGTCGATCACGATGCGCCCGGCCTTCGGCGTCATCAGCCCGGCAATGGCGCGCATCGTGGTGGATTTGCCGCAGCCCGAGGGGCCGAGCAGCGCGATCAGTTCTCCCTTGGCAATCGACAGGTCGAGCCCCTCGACGGCAACGGTTTTCCCATAGGCGAGGGTCAGACCCTCGAGCGAGACGTAGTCAGACATATTTCGAGAACCCCAGAAACCGTTCCGCGGCAAGGATGATGCCGATGGAGAGAAAGGCGAGCAGCGCCGAAAGCGCCGCCACGGACGGATCGTAGTTGATTTCCATATAGGCGATCATGTCGATGGGCAGGGTGCGCACCCCCGGCCCGGACAGGAACAGCGACACCGGGACCTGGTTGAAGCTGGTCACGAAGCCGAGGATGAAGGCGGCGAGAATGCCGCCGCGGATGTTCGGCAGCACCACCTTGGTCACCGCCTGCATCCGCGTGCAGCCGAGGATCAGCGCCGCCTCTTCCATGTCGGTGCGCAGGTTTTCCATCGAGGCCGAGACCACGCGCACCGCATAGGGCAGCACCAGCGCCGTATGGGCGAGGAACAGCGCCGTCAGCATGCCCAGCCCGGTGGGCAACACCAGATAGCGCAGCAGCGCGAGGCCGACGATGATGCCCGGCACGATGATCGGCGAGGACACGATGAGCTTTACCGCTTCGGCGCCCGGCACGCGGTAGCGGGTCATGGCGTAGCTGGCCGGAATGCCCAGGGCCAGCGCCGCCAGCGTGCCGAAGACGGCAAGCCCCATCGACACCGCGAAAGAGGCGCGGAAGCTCTCGATGGTGAAGACCTTGATGAACCATTTGAGCGACAGGCCCTGCGGCGGGAAGGCCAGCGAATTGCCGGCCGAGAGCGCGGCGGCGATGATGATCAGGAAGGGCCCGATCAGGAAGGTGAGCGTCAGCGTCAGGATGAGCCAGGTGGGCAGGCGGTTCATTTGGCCCTCCGGGCGCTGGCGAGGCGTTTCAGCAGCAGGTTCGCCGAGAAGGCCATGACCATGAGGATCATCGCGATGACGCTGGCCGAGGCAAAGTCGCTGGCCACGGTGACGCGCTGATACAGCAGCGTCTCCAGCATCAGAACCTTGGAACCGCCGAGGATCGCGGGGGTGATATAGGCGGTCATCGAGCCGGTGAAGACCAGCGTGCCGCCGACCACCAGCCCTTCGCGGGTGAGCGGCAGGATGACCTTGGCAAAGACCTGGAGCCAGTTGGCGCCCAGCACCCGCGCGGCGGGCACCGCGTCGCGCGGCATGTTCTCCATCGCCGAGACGAGGCTGATGATCATCAGCGGCAGGAAGAGTTGCAGCAGGCCGATGAACACGGCGGTCTCGGTGAAGAGCAGCCGCAGCGGCGTGTCGAGCAGGCCCGTCCCCACCAGCATCTGATTCACGAAACCGGTCCGCCCGAGGATCACCAGCCAGGCATAGGTGCGTGCCACGGGCGAGATCATCAGCGGCAGGGTGACCAGCGCAAAGACCCGGCCCCGGGACGAGGGCGGCAGGCTGACGATGGCAAAGGCGGTGGCATAGCCGATCACCGCCGACACCCCGGCCACCAGCGCGGCCAACTTCAGCGTGCGCAGGAACACCACGCGGTTGCGCCCGCTGGCGAAGAAATCGGTATAGGCCGAGAGCGACCAGCCGCCATCGGCTCGGAACCCTTCCGACAGCAGGATGCCCACCGGCAGCAGGAAGAGCGCCGCGGCGAAAATCGCCGCGGGCAAGGCCAGGGCAAGACCTATGCGTCTGTCCTCGAACATGGGATTACTTCAGCACCTTGGCGTTCCAGTCCTCGAGCCAGCTTTCGCGGTTGTCGAGGATCACTTCCGGCGGCAGCAGCTTGAGCGAGGCGACGGTCTCGGCGCCATAGGTCAGGTTCTCGGCGATCTCGTCCGAGACGGTGACCTCGGCATTCGCGGGGCTGTCGACCAGCGCTTCGGCCAGCTTTGTCTGGATCTCGGTCGAAAGCCAGAAATCCATGAATTGCAGCGCCAGATCCTCGTTGCCGTTGTTCGCGGTCATCACCATGACGTTCATGCCGCCGGTCTGGCCTTCCTTGGGCGTGGCCCAGGCCATCGGAAAACCGTTGTCCTTGAAGGCGCCCCAGGAGAAGCGGCCCACCGGAGCGGCCCAGATCTCTTCCTGCGCCATGAGCTGGGCAAGCTGCGAGGAGCGGACATAGAAGGTCACGATGTCATCGACATGGGCTGCGACCTCTTCGATGGGTTTCGAAAGGTCATAGCCTTCGACACCCGCCGCCTGCCCCAGCATATACAGCGCGGGCGGGCCCTGGTTGGTGGTGACATCGGGAAAGGCCACGTTGCCGGCCAGTTCGGGCGACATCAGATCGGCCCAGCTTTCCACCGTCACCTTGTCCGAGCGATAGACGATGGAGGTGGCGTAGAAGGTGTAGCCGATGCCCAGATGGTCGCCGAGCGGATCCTTGGCGATGTCGTAGAGCTTGTCGTAGTTCGACAGTTTCGACACATCGACGGGCTGGAGCAGACCTTTGCGCGCGGCGCCCATGGCGTCATGGGTGGAGAGCACCGCCATGTCGATGACCGGATCGTCCTTGTTGGCCTCGATCTTGGCCATCCGCTCGACCGAATTGCCGGTCTCGACCACGATGTCGCAGCCGCAGATCTCCTCGAACGGGTCGTAGACGATCTCTTTGAACTCGTCCTGGGCGAAGCTGTAGACCGAGATGGTCAGCGTCTTGTCGGCGGCATGGGCCGCCGGGGCGAGGGCGAGCGCGCTCAGGCTCGCTGCCGCCAGAAGGCGGGTCTTGGCGGGAAGTCGGGTCATGGGCAGGTCTCCTTGTCGGTTTGGTTTGTGCTTGTGGTTGTTCCCCGCACCAGCAGCTCGACCGGCACGGTGCGCGGCGGTGGCGCGGGATGGGCGTCGAGCTGGGCCAGCACGCTTTCCAGCGCGCCTTCGGCGATGGCGGGCAGGTCCTGGGCGACGGTGGTCAGCCCCGGCGCGACCAGCGCGGAAAAGGCGTGGTTGTCGAAGCCGGTGACGGCAATGTCGCGCGGGACGCGCAGCCCCGCCGCCTGAAGCCGGGTCAGCAGCGGCAAGGCGATCAGGTCCGACGTGGCGGCCAGCGCGGTGAAGCCATCGGCGAGGAGATCGTAAGGAGCGGGCAGGGGCGCGTCTTCCAGCCAGAGTACACGGCCCGTCATGTCGCCGGAAAGCGCCTCGGTCATGCCAGCGACACGGTCGGTCTGCACGCGCGAGGCGCTGCTCTGGCCGACGATCAGGATCTTGCGATGACCGCGCAGGCGCAGGTGTTCGACGATCAGCGCGCCGCCCTGACGGTGGTCGGCGCAGATCGTATTGCCGGGGGTCGAGGCGGCGTCGATCATCGCGACGGGAACGCCGAGCGGCGGCATCTGCGTGCCGCGCCGGGGAACGACGACCAGCCCGTCCGCGCCCTGCCGCACCAGCCGCTGCAATGCCTGTGCCTGTGCCTCGCGGGTGCCCCGGCTGTCGGCGATGAGCACGCCGAGCCCGCGCGCCTGCGCCGCCGCCTCGACGGATTGCGCCAGCGCGGGAAAGAGCGGGTTTGCGATGTCGGGCAGCACCAGCCCGATCACGCCGCTGCGCCCGGTCCGCAGCGCCCGCGCCTGGACCGACGGGACATAGCCCAGCCGGGTGGCCTCTTGCCGGATGCGGTCCTTCAGCGCCTCCGAGACGCGGCCCTTGCCGGACAGCGCATTCGACACGGTGGCCGTCGAGACCCCCATGGCGCGCGCGATGTCTTCCAGCTTGGGATTCATGACCCGAGTCGCTTTCGCTTCGATTAAACGATTAACCAACTTGAGCAGCGACTTCCCCCCGCGCGTCAAGGGGGCAGGCGGGAAAATCGCGGTTCGCTTCCGCATTCACGGTGTCGGTGCCTGCGGATTGATCTTTGGCCGCGGGCGGATTGAACCTCTGTTGCTGACGGTTTGGGCAGGCCCGTCAGCCGCGAATGGTCCAGTAGAGAGGTTTATGCGCGGCATCTGGCGGGCGATTCCCTGCCAATGCGACGGGGAATCGGGGCTCGCCGCCGGTGCCGCGATTCGCGATGCGCGGGAGAACGCCGATTCGCGGTTGCCGGGATTGCCTGCAAAGAAGGCACAACTGCCTCTGAGACCTGCGTTTTTACGGCCCGTGCCTCCGTTCGGGGCGGCGCCGGGGCAGGGGAAATCCGTTCGAACGGAGGCGCCGGTCAAAAACCTGCCGAGGAATCGGCAAAAGAGCGCGCATCCTGCTCGGGACGGATGGCTTTCTCCCTGAAGCTCCTACTTATAGAGGGCGAACACATGGACGCGAAGATGTACCCTCCGATCCCAGATTACCTACAAAAACCAACCCGTTCCGGGCACCGCGCTTTGTCTCGCCGTGCCGCTCTCACGCGCCTCGGCGCGGCGCTGTCGACCGGTCTCTTGCCCGGCGCCGCACTCGCTCAGGATGCGGCGGAGGCGGCCCCGGGAACGCCGTTTTCCTTCGAAGCGCTCTCCGAGCGCATGCAGCGTGAGAGCCGCTCGGCGCCCGCCGCCGCGACCGAGATAGACGGCTTTCTCGCCGGGCTTGGATATGACGATTATCAGCGCATCCGTTTTCGCGGCGACCGGGCCCGCTGGTCCGAGGAAACGGACGGGCGGTTCCGCCTGCAAGCCTTTCATCTGGGCTGGCTCTTCAAGCAGCCGGTGACCGTCAGCGAGATTGTCGATGGCCAGGCCGTGCCGATGATCTTCTCGACCCGGGATTTCGAATACGACTCGGTCACGCAGGAGGTGCCGGAGAACCTCGATCTTCCGGGGGTGGCGGGATTCCGGCTGCACAACCAGCTCAACCGGGCCGACATCTATGACGAGCTTGTGGCCTTTCTGGGCGCCAGCTATTTCCGTGCGCTGGGCAAGGGCAACACCTATGGTCTGAGCGCGCGCGGCCTTGCCGTCAATACCGGCATGGCCGAGGGCGAGGAATTCCCCCGCTTCACCGAGTTCTGGATCGAGCGCCCCGCGCCCGGCGCGGCCAGCATCACGCTATATGCGGCGCTGCAAAGCCGTTCGGTCACCGGCGCCTACCGCTTCGTGATCACGCCCGGGCCGACCACCGCCATGGATGTGACCGCGCGGCTCTATCTGCGCCGGGACATCGCGCAGCTCGGCATTTCGCCGCTGACCTCGATGTTCCTCTTCGACGGGGCTGACCCGGGGCCGTTCTACGATTACCGCGCTGCGGTGCATGACAGCTCGGCGCTTGTTCTCAATATGGGCGAGACCACCTTCTTCCGCCCGCTGAACAACCCGCCCCGTCTGGCCGCCTCTTATCTGGGCGCGCAGAGCCCGCGGTCTTTCGGGCTGGTGCAGCGGGAGCGCGCGTTCGACCAGTATCTGGACGCGCAGGCGCATTACGAACGCCGCCCGTCGCTCATGGTCGAGCCTCTGGGCGACTGGGGCCGGGGCACGGTGCGGCTGCTCGAGATCCCCTCGGATCTCGAAGCCAACGACAATATTGTCGCCTATTGGGTGCCGGAAGCGCCGGCGCGGGCCGGCGATGCGCTGGAGTTCGCCTACCGGCTGCATTGGGGCATGTCGCCGCCCGGAGACCGGGCCGAGGCGCTGGCGCAGGTGCTGCGCACCCGCAGCGGCGAGGGCGGAGTGTCCGGCGTGCGCAAGGAAACCGACCACCGCAAGTTCGTGATCGACTTTCAGGGTGGCCTGCTGCGGAACCTTCCGGCAGATGCCGACGTTGAAGCCGAGATCGCCGTGCAGAACGGATCGGTCGTGCAATCGGCCCTGTCCCTGGTCAGCGGTACCGACATCTGGCGGCTGGTGATCGACGTCGAGGGAGAGCCCGAGACCACCGTGGAACTGAAAGCATCCCTGTCCGGTTTCGGCCGGACGCTGAGCGAGACGTGGCTGTATCAATGGGTCAAGGAATGAACGATCTTACCGAGCTGAACCCGTCTGACACCAATGCCGTGCTGCGTTCCGGCGCAGGCTGGGAGCCGCCCTCGGCGCCGCTCGACATGCCCCGTCAGGTGCTGGAGCGCGAGGTCCGGTCGCTGGACTGGCTGGCGGTGCTGCGGCGCCCCTGGACGCGCAGCGGTGTCTGAGCCGTTCATGACGCGAACGATCCCAGCGCTCGACCTGGGCACGCGACTCGTGCGCCTCGGCGCGATCTCGGGTGCGCTGCTGATGGCCGCCATCGCCGCAGCGCTTGTGGCCGAGGCCGGGTTGTCCGATGGCTTCGGCCTTTGGGACGCGCTGCGCACGGCGCTGATCTTCGTGACCACCGGCTGGCTGGCCTGGGGCGCGATGCTGGCCTTTGTCGGGCTGCCCCGGGCGCCGCAGCCGGCGGTGCCGGAGTTGCAAGCGCCGCAGCCGAGGACGGTCGTGCTCGTGCCGATCTGCAACGAGGATCCGATCAGCACCTTCGCCCGCATTCAGGCGATGGACGCCTCGGCGGACGAGGCAGGGTTGCGGCTCGATGTGGCGGTGCTGTCCGACACGCAGGATGCCGCTGCGGCGGCGCGCGAAGAGGCCGCCTTTGCCGTTCTGCTGGCCGAAACCGGCGGGGCGGGGCGGATCTTTTACCGCCGCCGCCGCGACAATCGCGGACGCAAGGCCGGCAACATCGAGTCGTTCATCCGCGAGTCGGGCGGCGCCTATGACTTCGCGGTGATCCTCGACGCCGACAGCCTGATGGAAGGCGCGACGATCCGCACGCTGATCGCCCGGATGCAGCAGGATCCGGGGCTGGGCCTGTTGCAGACGCTGCCGCGCATCGTCTCCGCGCATTCGCTGTTCGGCCGGGCAGTGCAGTTCGCTGCGGCGTTTCACGGTCCGGTCTTCACGCGCGGTCTGGCGCGCATGCAGGGCGGCACGGGTCCGTTCTGGGGCCACAACGCCATCGTCCGGGTCCGCGCCTTCGCCGAAAGCTGCGCGCTGCCTGAACTCTCGGGTCCGCCGCCCTTCGGGGGCCATATCCTCAGCCATGATTATGTCGAGGCGGCGCTGCTGGCGCGGGCCGGCTGGAAGGTGCAGGTCGATGGCACGATCGGCGGGTCGTTCGAGGAGGGTCCGGAGAACCTGCTGTCCTTCGCCAAGCGTGACCGGCGCTGGTGTCAGGGCAACCTGCAACATGTGCGCCTGCTCTGGGCGCCGGGTCTGGCCGGGTGGAGCCGGTTCGTCTTTCTGCAAGGCATTCTCGCCTATGTCGTGTCGCTGCTCTGGGCGGCGTTCCTGCTGGTCTCGGTCGCCGCGACGGTGCTGGCGCCGCCGCCGGATTACTTCCCCGAACCGCATATGCTGTTCCCGGTCTTTCCCAGCGACCGCACCAAGGAGATCACCGCGCTGGCGCTGGGCATCATCGGCCTGCTGATCCTGCCGAAGCTGGCGATCCTCGCCGAAGCGGCGCGCAGCGGGCGGGTCCAGAGCTTTGGCGGGACCGGCGCGGCGCTCGCCTCTCTGGCGACCGAGATCCTGCTCAGCTCGCTGCTGGCGCCGGTGATGATGATGTTCCAGCTTCGGGCGGTGCTTCAGGTCCTGTCGGGCCGCGACGGCGGCTGGCCGGCGCATGCGCGGGGCGAGGGGCTGCTGCGGCTTGGCGAGGCGCTGCGGGCGAGCGGCTGGATCGCGGCGACCGGCGCGGTCGGGCTCGGGCTGGTCTATCAGCTTTCGTCGGATCTGGTTGTCTGGATGCTGCCGGTCTGTCTGCCGATGATCGTCGCGCCGGCGCTGATCGCCTGGACATCGCGCCCGCTGACGCATGCGCTGTTCCGCGTGCCGGACGAGATCGCGCCCGCCCCGGTGGTCGCGCGGTATCACGCGCTGATGCGCCGGAAAGCCGCCGCGCTGGCGGACCGCCAGCCGGCCCCCGCAGAGTTGGGCGCAGATGCAACGGCCTGATCCGCAGACCCTGGCGCCCTCAGCGGGCACGCGGCGTCCGCGCGATCCGCGGATCGACGCGTTTCGCGGGCTCGCGCTTGTCACGATCTTTGTCGATCATGTGCCGGGCAATCCCTACGAGCAGGTCACCCTGCGGAACTGGGGGTTTTCCGACGCCGCCGAAGCCTTCTTCATCATGTCGGGCATCGCTGCGGGGCTGGCCTATTCCGGCGCCTTGGCCTCGGGCCCGTTCTGGGCCGGGGCCAAGCCGGTCTGGCGGCGCGCCTGGCTGCTCTATCTGGTCCATCTGTGCCTGAGCCTCTGGGCCATAGCGATCTTTGCCGCCGGCGCGGATGTCTTCGGCCTGCCGGCACTGCTGGAAAAGAACAATCTGGGCGCGGTGTTCCAGAAGACCGGCGAGGCGCTGGTCGGGCTGCCGCTGCTACTGCATCAGCTCGGCTATGTGAACATCCTGCCCGTCTACAGCGTGCTTCTGCTCTGTACGCCCTTCGCGATCCGCGTTGGCCGGACGAATCCCTGGTGGCTTGCCGGGGGGGCGGTGGCGCTCTGGTTCGCAGCGGGGCTCTGGCGGCTCAACTTTCCCAACTACCCGAACCCCGGCGGCTGGTTCTTCAACCCGTTTTCCTGGCAGCTCGTCTTCGTTCTCGGGCTGCTCACAGGCGTTCGCATGCGGCAGGGCGCGCGGTTTGTGCCGAAGCGGCCGGTCCTGCTCTGGATCGCCGGGATGTGGCTGCTGCTGGTGCTGGCCTGGCGGCTGAGCCCCGATCTGGCGGCTTTGCTCAACCACCAGATGGCCCGGCTCGGGGCGCTGGGCGCGCCGTTCCATCTGATCTCTCACGACAAGACCTTTCTGGCGCTGCCGCGCCTGCTGCACGCGCTGGCGCTGGTCTATGTGCTGTCCTGTAGCGCGACCGTCCGGCGGGCCGCCGGCCATGTCGCCGCCGCGCCGCTGCGGCTGCTCGGGCGGCATGGTCTGCTGGTCTTTTCGGTGGGCACCTTACTGTCGCTTCTGATGCAGGTCGCGCTGGCTGCGCTGCCGGCGCCCGACGCTGCGGCCTGGGGGCTCATTCCACTTGGGATCTTGGCGATGCTGGCGGTTGCCTGGATCGCCGAAGCGCGGCGGCAGACATCGGCGCCCCGGATGGTGGCGGGGGCGCCCCTGACAGCCCTCGCGCCCCGGCATCCGGACTCCTGACGGGCTGAGCCGGACGGTTTCCCGTCACTCCTGCGGCGGATGCTCCGAGGGACGTTCCGGCGCGGGGCGCAGCGGGGCGCGGCTCATCGCGTTGCTTTCCGCGGTCATCTTGCGCAGCAGCCCAAGCAGGCTGTCGCGCTCCTGGGCGTTCAGATCCTTCAGGATCGTTTCCTGAATCCGGTCGATGACCGGGAGCGCGTTTTTCAGCAGCGCCGCGCCCGCGTCGGTCAGGCGCAATTGCCGGGCGCGGCGGTCGGTGGCGCTGACCTTGCGCTCGATAAGCCCGCGCGCCGCCAGCCGGTTCACCACGCCGCCCAGCGTCACCCGGTCATAGGCGATCAGCCCGGCCAGCGTTGCCTGGTCGATGTCGGGATGATCGTTCAGCATGCTCAGCGCAGCGAACTGCACCGGGGTCAGGTCGAGTCCCGCCGCGTTTGCCTCACCGGCAAAGGCGGAAACGGAAATCTGATGCAGGCGGCGGATCAGGTGTCCGGGCAAATCGTAAACATGGGCCATATCGTCGTGCCTAGCCGAACCCGCAAAACCAGACAAGCGACAGCGCCGGGTCACGCGGGTGTGAGGGAGTTAATATGAGAAGCATACTTATCATTATTGACAGTGGCAATATGATACGCATACTACCTATTAATGAACGCGAGTCACTCGAGGGGAGGAACCGATGGACGCCGACGCCATGCAGCCTGTCGACAGCCCGGAGCTGCGCAAGCTCTACGCCGATTTCAAAGCCCAGCATCTGAACCCGCTCTGGACCCAGACCGGCGATCTGATGCCGCGCCATCCGCGCCCCAAGGCGGTGGCCCATGTCTGGAAATGGTCCGATCTCTATCCGCTGGCGCAGGCTTCGGGCGATCTGGTGCCGGTGGGCCGTGGCGGCGAGCGCCGCGCCATCGGGCTCGCCAACCCCGGGCTCGGCGGCGAGGCCTATATCTCGCCGACGCTGTGGTGTGCGATCCAGTATCTCGGACCCAAGGAAACCGCCCCCGAACACCGCCATTCGCAGAACGCCTTCCGCTTCGTCGTCGAGGGCGAGGGCGTCTGGACCGTGGTCAACGGCGATCCGGTGCGCATGTCGCGCGGCGATTTCCTGCTGACGCCGGGCTGGAACTTCCACGGCCACCACAACGAGCTGGATGCGCCGATGGCCTGGATCGACGGGCTCGACATCCCGTTCTCCTACCAGATGGATGTGGGCTTTTTCGAGTTCGGCTCCGACCGGGTCACCGATTACGCCACGCCGAACTATTCGCGCGGCGAGCGGCTCTGGTGCCATCCGGGCCTGCGCCCGCTGTCGCAGCTTCAGAACACCGTGTCCTCGCCCATCGGCGCCTATCGCTGGGACTACACCGACGCGGCGCTCACCCAGCAGCTTCTGCTGGAAGAGGAGGGGCATCCCGCCACGGTCGAGCAGGGCCACGCGGCGATCCGCTATGTGAACCCGACCACCGGCGGCGACGTGATGCCGACCATCCGGGCCGAATTCCACCGCCTGCGCGCGGGCACCGAAACGGCGCTGCGGCGCGAGGTCGGCTCGACGGTCTTCCAGGTCTTCGAGGGCAAGGGCGCCATCGTCATGGGCGGCACCGAGCACAAGGTCGAGAAGGGCGACATCTTCGTCATCCCGTCCTGGGTGCCGTGGTCGCTTCAGGCGGAGACCTCCTTCGACCTGTTCCGCTTCTCGGATGCGCCGATCATGGAGCGGCTGCATTTCGATCGCACGCAGATCGAAGACGCGGGGTAAGCATGAGCACGCTCGACGAGGCGCGGGACGCCCTGCGCCAGCGTCAGGGCCTTGGCGCGCGTTACGACGCGCCCGAGGCGCCGGCGCAGGATCTCGCGCTGGCCCGCAGCGGCACCGCCTATTTCGCCCGCAAGCTCAACGAGCTGGACGACGCGGCGCTTTACGCGCCGTCGCGGGTGGCGGGCATGACGCGGGCGCATGTGGTCTGCGCGGTCTCTTACCAGGCGCGGGCGATCGCGCGTCAGGCCGAGGCCGCCACCGCCGGCGCGCAGATCCCGCCGCTGCGCGATCCCGAATGGGACGCGCTTGAGGATCTCGACCTGGGGGCGACCCTGCCGCCGCGTGCGCTGCGCCATCTTTTCGATCATTCCGCCGTGCATCTGGATGTGGTCTGGCGCGATCTTCCCGGCGCGGGCTGGGACCTGATGGGCGCCGGGGCCGATGGCACGCCGCGCCCGTTGCGCGCTACGGCGATGGAACGTGCCGGGATGCTCTGGCAGAGTGCGCTCGAACTGGGCAATGGCGCGCGGGAACGCGACCTGCCGCCCGTTCTGCGCCCGGTGTGACCCGGACAAATATCTGAATTCAAAAGGAAACGACGCATGACCAATCTCTTCCCCTCTCCTGCCTGGCCCACCGTTCCGGTCAAGGGAGAAAGCGCCGAATACCCCGTGCACCGCATTTTCTGCGTGGGCCGCAACTACGCCGCCCATGCCGCCGAGATGGGCGTCGAGGTCGACCGCGAGGCGCCGTTCTATTTCACCAAATCGGCGCTGATGACCCAGGCGACCGACACCACGATCCCCTATCCGCCGGGCACCGAGAACTTCCACTATGAGATGGAACTGGTGATCGCCATCGGCGCGCCCGTCTTCAAGGCCGACACCGCCGAGGCCGCCAAGGCGATCTATGGCTTTGCCTGCGGTCTCGACATGACCCGCCGCGACCTGCAACTCGCCGCCCGCGCCAAGCAGCGCCCGTGGGATCTGGGCAAGGATGTGGAGCAGTCCGCCGTCTTCGCCGCCATCACCAAGGCCGCCGATTTCGACGCCATCGGTCCGCAGAGCATCCATCTGGAAGTGAACGGCGAGACCAAGCAGGACGCCAAGCTTGACGATCTGATCTGGAAAATCGACGAGATCGTGTCGCACCTTTCGGGCTTCTACCACCTTCAGCCGGGCGACCTGATCATGACCGGCACGCCCGCGGGCGTGGGCGCCGTGGTGGCGGGCGACGTGATCACCGGCGGCATCGACGGGCTCGACCCGATCAAGCTGACCATCGGGGCGGCGGAATGATCCACTTCCACGGCTACTTCCGGTCTTCGAGCGCCTATCGCTGCCGCATCGCCTTCAATCTGAAGGGGATCGAGTACGATTTCACCTCGGTGCATCTGCGCAAGGACGGCGGGCAGCAGAAGACGCCCGCATTCCGCGCGCTGAACCCGCAGGCGCTGGTTCCGGCGCTGGAGGAGGGCGATTTCCGCCTCACCCAGTCGCTTGCGATCATCGAATGGCTGGACGAGACCAAGCCGGGCGCCAAGCTGATCCCCGAAGACCCGGACCTGCGCGCGCTGGTCCGGGCCTTTTCCCAGGTCATCGCCTGCGATGTGCACCCGCTGCAGAACCTGCGCGTGCTCGATTACCTCAAGGCCGAGTTCGGTGCGGATCAGGACGCGCTGGATGCCTGGTGCGGACGCTGGATCGCCGACGGGCTCAACGCCTGCGAGGCGCTGCTGGCGGGCCGCCCGCAAAGCACCTTCTGCTTTGGCGAGACGCCCTCGCTGGCCGACATCTGCCTTGTGCCGCAGGTGTTCTCTGCCGCGCGCTTCAAGGTCGACATCTCGGGGCTGAGCAACGTCAACCGCATCGCCGAGGCGTGTAACGCGCTGCCGGCCTTCGCCGATGCGCATCCCAAGACCCAACCCGACAGCGAGGCCTGAGTTCAGGCCGCGCCGTCACTTCGTCATGAACAGGGAGGAAACGCCATGACCTTTGCCAAATTCACCAAATCCGCGCTTGTCGGCGCGCTGATGGCCACCGTGGCCGCAGGCGCCGCTCAGGCGCGCGAGCTGCGCATGGGGCTGATCACGCCCCCCAGCCACGTCTGGACCAAGGTCGCCAACCGCATCGCCGAGAAGCTGCCCGAAGCCACCGATGGCGAGCTGACCGTCGCGGTGTTTCCGGCGGGCCAGCTCGGCTCGGAACAGGAGATGTTCCAGCAGCTCTCCGCCGGGCTTCTGGACGCGGGCCTCATGACCGCCGCGATCACCAGCCTGCGCGCGCCCTCGATGCAGGGCTGGTTCACGCCGCATCTCTTTGCCGACGTGACCGAGGCGCAGGCCGCCGCCGAGCTGCCCGCCGCGCAGAAGATGCTGGAAGAGCTTCAGCGCGCCAACCTGCATGGCATGGGCTATACCTTCGCCGGGATGCGCCACATTCTGATGCAGGGCGCGCCCGCCGGGTCGGTCGAAGACCTCGCGGATAAAAAGATCCGCATCGTGCCCTTCCCGGCGATGAAAGTCTGGTGGGGCGAGGTCGGCGCGGTGCCGACCCCGGTGAATCTCACGCAAGTTTATCAGGCGCTGCAAACCGGCCTGCTCGACGGCATCGACATCGACCTCGACGCGCTTGTCGGCCTCAAGTTCGACGAGGTGGCCAAGGGGCTGACGATCACCAACCACATGGCTTTCCCCTCGGTAATGATGGTGTCGAACCCGACCTGGATGAGCCTCAGCGACGAGCAGAAAGCGGCGTTCCAGGCGGTCGTGGACGAGGCGCTGGCCTGGGGCTCGGAGAGCCAGGTGACGGCGGAAGAAAGCAACCTCGCCTCGCTGGAAGGCAAGCTGGAGATCCTGCATCTCGAAGACGGCGAGACCGCCTTTGCCGGTGCCGACGCAGCGGTGCAGGCGAGCTTTGCGCAATATCCGCTCATCGCCGAATTCCAGAGCGAAGTGAAAGCGGAGCAGGGCGAGTGAGATACCTTCCCGCTCTTTCGGGCGGGCTGGTCCGGCTGGAACGCTGGGCCAGCCGGGCCCTTGTCATCCTCTTTGTGGGGCTGATCGTGACCAATGTGGCGATGCGCTATCTCGCCGGCAAACCCATCGTCTATGCCGAGGAGCTGGCGGCGATCCTGCTGGTCTGGCTGACGCTGGTGGCGGTGTCGATCTCGATCCGCGACAAGGCGCAGATCGGCGTGACGCTGCTGGTCGACAAGCTGCCCCGCGTGGCGCAGCCCTGGATCGACGCGCTGGTCTGGGCGCTGATCGCGGGCATGCTGGCGATTTTGCTGAACGCAGGCATCGGCTGGGTGCGCTCGCCCGCCGTCGAGTTCGAGCAGATCATCACCACCGGCTGGCCCAAGGCGCCGTTCTTTTACATTTTCCCGATTTTCTGTGCCACCGCGCTCATCCATGTGCTGGGCCATCTGGCGGAGTCCATCGGCAAGCTGACGGGGAGGCTGGTGTGACCGGCGGTGTCTTTCTCGGGCTGATGCTCATCGGCATGCCGATTGCCTTTGTGCTGATCGGCGCGACCCTGGCCTTTGTGGCCATCACCGGCAATGTGGCGATCCTGTCGGCGATCCCGCAGATCGCCTTCGGCTCGGTCGAGAATTTCGACCTGCTGGCGATCCCGCTCTTTGTCCTTCTGGGCGAGATCATGAACGAAAGCGGGCTGACGCGGCGGATCATCCTTGCCGTGCGGGTCTGGCTGACGCGGGTGCCGCACAACCTGGTGATCGTGAACCTGATCTCGAACCTGGCGCTGGCGGCGATCATGGGCTCGGCCACCGCGCAGATGGCGGTGATGAGCCGCGTCGTGGTGCCCGAGATGGAGCGCGACGGCTACAAGCGCGGCTATGCGGCGGGGCTTACGGCCTCGGCGGGCCTCCTGGGGCCGATCATTCCACCCTCGATGGTCTTCATCATCTATGGCGTGATCGCGCAGGTCTCGATTGCCGAGATGTTCACGGCGGGCATCATGCCGGGGCTGATGCTCTTCGTCTTCATGGTGTCGATCGCCATGTGGCAGGCGGGGCGCAACCACAACCCGCTGGCGGCGGGGGCGGGAATTCCCGACATCCCGCGCTGGAAGGCCACGCTGCCGGGGCTGGCCACCATGCTGATCCCGCTGACCATCGTGGGCGGCATCTCGGCGGGCATCTTCACCCCCACCGAAAGTGCGGCTGCGGCCATCGTGGTGGCGCTGATCTTCGGCGGGCTGATCTTCCGCGAGCTGCCGCTGAGATCCATCCCCGCGATCATCGACCGCACCGTGATCAACTCGGCCATCGTGCTGTTCCTGATCATGGCAGCCAAGGTTTTCGGCTGGGTGCTGACCTATAACCAGATCCCGCAGGCGGTGGCGGCCTTCATCACCTCGCTGTCGGACGATCCCATTATCTTCATGCTGCTGATCATGGTGGCGCTGACCGCCGTGGGCATGTTCCTCGACGGCATCGCGGCTCTGATCATCCTGACGCCGATCCTGCTGCCGGTGGCTGTCGGGCAATACGGCATCGACCCGATCCAGTTCGGCGTGATGATGAGCCTGACGCTGGTGCTGGGCCTGCTGACCCCGCCCGTGGGCACCGGGCTCTATATCGCTGCGGCGCTGTCGAACGTGCCGATCCTTACCCTGTCGCGGCTGGTGATGCCCTATGTGCTGGCGACCATCGTCGTCATCCTGTCCGTGATCCTGATCCCCTGGCTGGTCCACCCGTTCTAGGGCGGGCCACCCCAAACCCCCTGACCGAAGAAACTCCGGCCCGGACCCGTCCCGGCCGAACAGAGGAGATTTGCCATGACCCAAGACCTTCCCATCCTGATCGCCGGCGGCGGCATCGGCGGGCTCGCCACCGCCATCGGCCTCGCGCAGAAGGGCTTCCGCTCGCTGGTGCTGGAGCGTGCGCCCGAGCTGGGCGAGATCGGCGCGGGCATCCAGCTCGGCCCCAACGCCTTTCATGCCTTCGACTATCTGGGTGTGGGTGACGAGGCGCGCGCCATGGCGGTCTATGTCGACAACCTGCGCCTGATGGATGCCATCGACGGCACCGAAATCACCCGCATCCCGCTCGACGACAAATTTCGCGCGCGGTTCAAGAACCCTTACGCGGTGATCCATCGCGGAGATCTGCACGCGGTCTTCCTGCGCGCCTGCGAGGCACATCCGCTGGTCGAGCTGCGCACCTCCTCCGAGGTTGCGGATTACGAGCAGGACGGCAGCAGCGTGACGGCGATCCTTGCCAGCGGCGAAAAGGTCACCGGCCATATGCTGGTGGGGGCCGACGGGCTCTGGTCGAACATCCGCAAGCGGGTGGTGGGCGACGGCGCGCCGCGCGTTTCGGGCCACACCACCTACCGCTCGGTGATCCCCACCGAGGAGATGCCCGAGGATCTGCGCTGGAACGCCGCGACGCTCTGGGCCGGGCCGAAATGCCATATCGTGCATTACCCGCTGAAGGGCTGGAAGCAGTTCAACCTCGTGGTGACCTATCACAACGACGCGCCCTCGCCCGAGGCCGGTGTCAGCGTCACCCATGAAGAGGTGAAGCTGGGCTTCGAACACGTGGCGCCGGTGGCCAAGCAGATCATCGACCGGGGTCAGAACTGGAAACGCTGGGTGCTCTGCGACCGCGATCCGGTGTCGAACTGGGTCGACGGCCGCGTGGTGCTCTTGGGCGATGCGGCGCATCCGATGCTGCAATATTTCGCGCAGGGCGCCTGCATGGCGATGGAGGACGCTGTGGCGCTTGCCCATTGCATGGAAGCCTATGACGATCTGGGCACGGCGTTCCGCCAGTATCAGGATCTGCGCGAGCTGCGCACCGCGCGGGTGCAGCTTCAGTCGCGCGAGATCGGCCAGCATGTCTATCATCCCGCCGGGGCGCATGCAGAGCTGCGCAACGCGGTGATGCGGGCGAAATCGCCCGAGAACTGGTACGACATCGTCGACTGGCTCTATGGCTCGACCGGGCTGGAAGGCGCGGTTTCGGCGGAGACCCACAAGGCATAAATGCAGGCGGCAGGCCCGGATCCGGGCCTGCCGCATACTTTCGTCAGGGTGCTACGCCAGCACCTGCACGGCCTCGAAGATCTCCAGCTCGGGCGGGCCGAGATACATGCCTTCCGAGGATTTGGCGCCTTTGTGCGCCGCGCGGAAGGCGGCGCTTTTCGTCCAGGCCTGAAAGCTCGCCTCGTTCTCCCAGATCGTGTGCGAGGCATAAAGGATGTGGTCCGCCTGCGCGGGCCCTTTCATCAGGGCGAAGCTGCGAAAGCCCGGCACTTGCTTGAGATGGCTGTCGCGCGCCTCCCACATCGCTTCGAACGCCTCCGCCTGCTCGGGCACCACCTTGAAACGGTTCATGGTCAGATACATGCGCCTCTCCTCTTGCCGGTTGTGATTTCCTGCCGCTCCGCTCTATCTAAGGACGAAACACAGCGGATCGGAGGCGAGCCTTGCAGATTTTCGTGGGCCTGGGCAATCCCGGGGGCAAATACGCAAAAAACCGCCACAATATCGGGTTCATGGCCGTCGACCGGATCGCCGAGGATCACGGGTTCGGCCCGTGGCGCGCGCGCTTCCAGGGCGAGGTGAGCGAGGGGCGGCTGGGCAGCGAAAAGGTTCTGCTGCTGAAGCCGGGCACTTTCATGAACCTCTCGGGCCAGTCGATCGGCGAGGCGATGCGGTTCTTCAAGCTGGAGCCGGGCGACGTGACCGTGTTCCATGACGAGCTGGACCTGGCGCCCGGAAAATGCCGGGTCAAGATGAGCGGCGGTCACGCGGGCCACAACGGGCTGCGCTCGATTCATCAGCATATCGGCGACGCGTATCGCCGGGTGCGGCTGGGGATCGGGCATCCCGGCCGCAAAGAGCTTGTGGCGGGCTATGTGCTGCATGATTTCGCCCGCGCCGATGCCGACTGGCTCGACGATCTGCTGCGCGGCATCTCGGACGGTGCCGGGGCGCTGGCGCAAGGGGATGCCGGCGGGTTCCAGAACGCGGTCGCCCTGCGGGTGAATCCGCCGCGCTCCTCGACCACGGCGAAGCCGAAACCGGTCTCCGGCGATGCGGCGGCGGCAGAGACGGCTCCGAACGAGGCGGTGGATTCGCGCTCGGCGCTGCAAAAGCTCGCGGACAAGTTCCGATGAGCCGGATCGCCGACGCGCTTCTCGGGCAGGCGCAAAGCTGCGCCCGGCTGGACTCGCCCTTCATGGCGCGGCTGTTGTCGGGGCTGGCTGCGGATTGGCCCGACCTGCCGCTGGCCCGGAGACTGGCCGACTGGCCGGGCGACATCGGGTCTTCGGGGCAATCGGTGTCGCTGCGGCTGGCGGGAGGGCTGCACGCGCTGGTGCTGAGCGGGCGCGACCCCGAGCTTGCGGCGCTTTACCCGCCGCATGAGAGTTCCGACGCGGCGCTGATCGCCGGGGTGCAGGAAGCGATGGCGCGTCACGAAGCGTTTCTCGACGACTGGATGCGCCTGCCGCCGCAAACCAACGAGCTGCGCCGCAGCGCGGCGCTGATCCCGGTGGCGCTTTGGCTGACACGACGGTTCGGCCTACCGCTGCGCCTGTCCGAGATGGGGGCGAGCGGCGGGCTCAACCTGATGTTCGACCGCTACGGGCTCTGCCTCGACGGGCAGAACTTCGGTCCCGCCGATCCGGTGCTGACGCTGACGCCGGGCTGGACCGGCCCGCTGCCGCCGCAGGAGACGCTTTCGGTGATCGACCGCCGCGGCGTCGACCTGAATCCGCTCGACCCGGCCGATCCCAGCGACGCGCTTCGGCTGACGGCCTATCTCTGGGCGGATCAGGCCGAGCGGATCGCCCGCACCCGGCGCGCGATGGCGGTGGCTTCGGCGCAGGTGGACCGGGGCGATGCTGCCGCCTGGATCGAAACGCGCATGGCGGGCAACGCGCAGGGTGTTGCGCAGATGATCTATACAACCGTGGCGTGGCAGTATTTCCCCGAGGAGACGCAGGCCCGCGTCCGCCGCGCCATCGAGGCGGCGGGGGCGGCGGCGACCGAGGAGGCGCCGGTGGCCTGGCTGGGTATGGAGGCCGACGGGCGCAGCCCCGGGGCGGGGCTGAGCCTGCGGCTTTGGCCGGGCGATCGCCAGATCGCTCTGGGCCGCGCGGATTTCCATGGCCGCTGGGTGGACTGGACAGCCGCGCCGCTCTGAGCGACGCTAGCCCCGGGAGAGACCATGCGATGATCGAGAAAGCGCCCGCCATCAACGTTCTGGGAGAGCCGCTGGCGCTGTGTTCCGCCGCGCCGCTGACCGGCTAGAGCGGCTCAGTTTTTCTCTGAATCGAATTGGGATTCCCATTTGGTGGCGATTGTGATTCAGGCTTCATACTGGTGAGGGAGGCCAGC
>NZ_JAMDHK010000027.1 GCF_024721115.1 Salipiger pentaromativorans
TACGAGCCCAAAATCGGTCCCTGTATGCTAAATCAAAGCCCGATTGCATGGAAATCGGCACAGCCAAAACGGTAGATCAGACGTTCCTTAAGCGTGCTGCCCGTCTGTCTGGCATGTTCGTCGATGATCCTGCGGGTCTGGGTATTCGGCGTCGGCAGAGCCATCGGATAGGCACAAAGCGCCGCAAAGGTGATGGGGCTGTCGCGGACCAGACCGCGCGGCGCCGCCGCGACAAGGGCCTCGTCATAAAGCACGGTTTCCTCGATGCCGGAGTGTTTCGCGGGGAAATAGGAAAACCCCAGATCGAGCGACCCTTCCAGAAGCTGATCCTCCATCTCGGGCACCAGCAGCTCCTGCACATTGAAGGTGGTGTTCGGATAAGCCCGCGAAAACGCGGCTATGATCTCGCGGAGATAGACGGCATTGAAGCTCTGGGTCGTCCCGATCCGCAATGTTCCGGTCTGGGCGTTCACATGCGCCAGCGTCTCGTTGCGCGCCTGATCGAGCTGCGCAATCAGGGCGCGGGCATGGGGCAGCAGCACATCGCCCAGCGGGGTGAGGGTCACGGTCCGTCCGCTCCGCTCCAGGACGGGGCCGCCGAGTTCGTGTTCGAGATTGCGGATCTGATGCGACAGGGCCGGCTGCGTCACGCCGATCTTCTTGGCGGCGCGGGTAAAACTGCGCTCTTCCTCGATGGCTTTGAAGTATTTCAGCTGGGTGATGTCCATGCGGCCGGCCCTTCAAAACCATTAGTTTTGGTAATGCATATGATAAAGTGATACCTGTTTCTTTATGGAAGTTCATCTCTAAAGTCGGGGAACGGCAGGAGGCAGCGCGCGAGGAGGCGCCGGTTTCCACGGCAATGCCGTCACCGAATTCAGGGAGGACATCATGACTTTCATCCGTAGCGGGCTTGCGGCGCTCACCGCCATGTCGATCGGTTGCAGCGCGGCTTTTGCCGCTCCGATCACCATCAAGTTTGCGCATGTCGTCGCGGCGAGCGGCCATCCGAAGGGCGAGGCGGTCGCGTATTTCAAGCAGCTCGTCGACGAGCGTCTGGCCGGCAAGGTGGCGCTGGAGGTGTATCCCAGCGGGTCGCTTTACGGCGACGACAAGGTGCTGGAGGCAATGCAGCTGGGCGACGTTCAGATGGCGGCCCCGTCGCTGGCCAAGTTCGAGCGCTTTACCAAGGCGTTCCAGATCTTCGACCTGCCGTTCCTGTTCCGGGACACCGCCCATGCGGAAGCCTTTCAGGCCAGCGATGCGGGCCGCAGCATCCTGTCGGAAATGGAGAAGGCCGGTTTTGTCGGGCTCGATTACTGGAGCCTCGGGATGAAGCAGCTCTCCGCCAATCGGCCGCTGGTCTCGCCCGACGACGCCAAGGGTCTGAAATTCCGGGTCCAGCCCGCCGACATCATCGAAGCCCAGATGAAGGCGCTTGGCGCCAACCCGCAGGTTCTGGCCTATGCCGAGGCCTATAACGCGCTTCAGAGCGGCGTTGTCGACGGGGCCGAGAACCCCTGGGCCAATATCTGGTCGGCCAAGTTCTACGAGGTTCAGGACGGGATCACCGAAACCAACCACGGCGCCATGGGCTATGTGCTGGTGACCTCCTCGGAATTCTGGGACGGGCTGCCCGACGACATCCGGGCCGAGCTGCGCGCCATCATCGACGAGGTGACCCTTCGGGAACGCGACCTGGCCGCCAGCATGAATGCCGGCGCGCGCGACAAGATCGCCGCCGCCGGATCGACGATCCGGGAATTGACGCCCGATCAGCGGCAGGCCTGGGTCACGGCGATGAAACCCGTCTGGGACGCATTCGAGGACGAGATCGGAGCCGATCTGATCGCCGCCGCCTCCGCCGCCTCCCCGGAGTGACGGCTGCGACTGCCCGGTGCCTGTGCACCGGGCAGATTTCGAAACCTGCGGAGGGCGGTATGCTCAAATTCGTTCACGGGGTCGAAAAGGCCCTGCTCATTGTCCTGTTGCTGGCGATGGCGGGGGTGACCTTTGTCCAGGTCATCGCGCGATATGTCTTCAACGCGGGCGCCGTCTGGGCGCTGGAACTGACGGTCTTCCTCTTCGCGTGGCTGGTCCTTCTGGGGGCCGCGCACCTGGCGCGCGAAGGGCGGCATATCGGGATCGACGCGCTGATCTCGGTCATCGGACGCGGTCCGCGCAAGCTCTGCGGTCTGGCCGCATCGGCGGCCTGTGTGGGCTACGCGGTCCTGATGCTGTCGGGGTCCTGGACCTATTTCTCCAAGCTCTATCGCCTGAAGATCTCTGCGGCTGAGCTGCCGGTGCCAAGCTGGGTCGTGGTGAGCGTGCTGCCGCTGAGTTTCCTCATCCTCGTTGTCCGGTTCGGGGCCACCTTCCTTCAGATCCTGACGGACCGTCTCGACTCGATGATGTCCTCGCTCGAGGACAAGGAACTGGTGGCCGAGCTGAATGCCGCGCAAGCCGGCCAGCGTGACGAAACCGCAGCACCGGGGAAAGATCGCTGAGATGGAAAGCCTGTTTCTGTTCGGCTCGCTCCTGCTGCTTCTGGCCATCGGCACGCCGATCGCGGTCTGCATGGGGCTCTCCGCGCTGCTGACCATGCAGCTTTTCTCGAACGACAGCCTCGCGTCGGTCGCGCTCAAGATCTTCAACGCGATGGAGCATTACACGCTGCTCGCCATCCCGTTCTTCCTGCTCGCGTCGGCGTTCATGACCAACGGGGGCGTGTCGCGGCGGCTGATCGACCTTGCCGTCACGATGGTGGGGCATTTTCGCGGCGGGCTCGCCATCGCCTCGGTGCTGGCCTGCATGCTGTTCGCCGCCGTGTCGGGATCGTCGCCCGCAACCGTGGTGGCCATCGGCTCGATCACCATCGCGGGCATGGTGCGGATGGGCTATTCCAAGGAATTCGCGGCGGGGCTGATCGCGAACGCGGGCACGCTCGGCATCCTGATCCCGCCGTCGATCATCATGGTGGTCTATGCCGCCGCGACCGAGGTTTCCGTCGGGCGGATGTTCATGGCGGGCGTCTTTCCCGGCCTGCTGGCGGGCGGGATGCTGATCGGCACCATTCTGGTCATCGCTCACCGGCGGAACCTGCCGCGCGAGGACAAGGCGCCCTGGCGCATCCGGGCCCACGCGGCGAAAGAGGCAAGCTGGGGCCTGTTCCTCATCGTCATCATCCTCGGCGGGATCTATGGCGGTATCTTCACCCCGACCGAAGCGGCGGCGGTCGCCGGGGTCTATGCGATCTTCGTGGCGATGGTGGTCTACCGCGATGTGCCGCTCGACCTGCGCAGGGTCTTTGCCTTCCATCGGGGCGCCTTTGGCACGACGGTGCTGGGGGCGGCGCAGACCACGGCCATGCTGATGTTCATCGTGGCGAATGCCACCATTTTCAGCCACGTCCTGACCGACCTGCGGGTGCCCGACCAGATCGCCCAGACCGTGACCTCGATCGGTCTGAACCGCTGGACCTTTCTGATCATGATCAACGTGCTTCTGCTGATCGCCGGCAATTTCATGGAGCCCTCGGGCCTGATCCTGATCGTGGCGCCGATCCTCTTTCCGATTGCGATGGCGCTGGGGATCGACCCCATTCACCTCGGCATCGTCATGGTGGTGAACATGGAAATCGGGATGATCACGCCGCCGCTCGGGTTCAATCTTTTCGTCACCTCGGGGATCACCGGCATGCCGGTCTTCAAGGTGGCCAAGGCGGCGCTTCCCTGGCTGGCGGTGCTGCTGATCTTCCTCGTCATCGTCACCTATGTACCCGCGCTTTCCACCGCTCTGCCGAACGCGTTGTTCGGCCCGCAGTCGGTTCAGTAATCCCCGGAGGACACCATGAAAATCGAAAGCATCGAAACCATCATCGTGGATATTCCGCTGATCCGCCCGCACAAGCTGTCCTTTGTCGCCATCGACAAGATGTCGAGCGTGATCGTGCGGATCCGCACCGATCGCGGCGTGACCGGGCTGGGCGAGGCGACGGCCATCGGCGGCCCGTCCTGGGCGGCGGAAAGCGTCGAGACGATGAAGGCGGTCATCGACCTCTATCTCGCGCCCGCGCTGATCGGGACGGATCCACGCAGCTTTGCCACCTATCTTCAGGTCGCGCACCGTGTCCGCAACAACGAATTCGCGAAATCCGCGCTTGAGATGGCGCTGCACGATGTGGCCGCGCGGGCGCAGGACATTCCAGTGCACGCGCTGCTGGGCGGCGCCGTGCGGGACCGGATCGCATGTGCCTGGGGCGTGGCGACCGGCGACGCCGAGGCGGACATCGCCGAGGCGAAGCGGCTGAAGGACGCGGGGAGCTATTCGGTCTTCAAGGTCAAGATCGGGCGGGACGACCCCGGCGCGGATGTCGCGCGCATCGGGCGGATGTGCGCCGCGCTCGGCCAGGAGGCGGAGGTGCGTGTCGATGTGAATCAGGCCTGGGATCTGCGCACCGCGCGGAAATGGGTGCCGGCTCTGGATAATGCCGGATGCGCGCTGATCGAACAGCCGATCCGCGCCACCGACACGCGCGGGCTCGTATCGCTGCAAGACAAATGCCGTGTGCCGGTCATGGCCGATGAAAGCGTTATGACAGAGCATGATCTGCTAGAGTTGATCCGCCTCGGCGGGGTCGATGCCCTTGCCATCAAGGTCGCGAAATGCGGCGGTCTGCGTCCCGCGCGCCGCATGGCGGAAATGGCGATCTGCGCGGGCATGTCGCCCTATGGCGGGACCATGCTCGAAGGCGTGATCGGCACGGCCGCCTCGCTGCATCTGTTCTGCGCGGTCGAACAGATGCCGCTTGGCTGCGAACTTTTCGGTCCCGACCTTGCCGCCGACCGGATCACCACCTCTGGGCTCCGGATGCAGGATGGCGCGCGGCTTCTGAATGACGGGCCGGGCCTGGGTGTCGAGATCGACGAGGCCAAGCTGGCGCGCTACCGCCGTCCCGAGACCTCTGCCCGAACCGCCGCCTGACGCTCAGGGCTCTGCCGCGTCCAGCGCGGCCCTGTGCTCTGGTGCCGCGATGTCGATCATCAGCCTGCGCCGCTCGGCCAGAGAGCGCCCGCGCAGATCGGCGATGCCGTGTTCGGTGACGATGAGCCCTGCCTCACTGCGCGGTGTGCTGACGGGACCGCCGAGCTTTGCGACGATCCGGCTGGCGCCGCTGCGCGCCACGGTGGCGGGCAGGGCGATGATCGGCAGCCCGCCGCGCGATCCATGTGCCCCGCGCAGGAATTCGGCGGCGCCGCCGACCGAGCCGATATAGCGGCCCCCGGCCACCTCGGCGTTGACCTGCCCCGTCAGATCCACCTCCACCGCCGAGTTGAGCGCGACGAAACGGTCGTGCCCGGACAGAACCGCCGGATCGTGGGTGTAGGTGCAGGGGCAGAGCCGCAGGCCCGCGTCGCGATGCGCGAAATCATAGACCCGGCGGCTGCCCAGCAGCCAGCCTGTGACCGTCACGCCACGGTCGCGGGTCTTGCGGGCGTTGGTGATGACCCCCGCTTCGGTCAGATCCGCCACGCCGTCGCCGATCACCCCGGAATGAATGCCGAGATCGCGGTGCTGGCTGAGCGCGCCCAGCACCGCCTCGGGCAATTGGCCGAGCCCCATCTGAAGCACCGAGCCGTCCTCGATCCGCCCGGCGATATGGGCCGCGATCCGGCGTTCGGTCTTGCCGGGGGGCGGCAGGCGCAGCTCCCGCAGCGGGCGCGAGGTTTCGACGATGTGGTCGATCTGATCGGGGCCGATGTCGAGCAGGCCGGGAACGCTGGGCATCCGGTCGTTGACTTCGGCCAGGATGACCCGCGCGCGGGGGATCAGCGGCGCGATATATTCCTGCATCAGCCCCAGATCGTGCCGGCCGTCGGGCCGGGCAGGGGGCAGGTGCAGCATCAGCACGTCGATGTCGCCCAGAACCTTGGGCAACCAGGAATAGGGCACCGGCAGAATGTCCAGCGCGCCCGCGCGCGCGAGGAGGCGGTTGGTGCCGCTGGCGCAATAGGAACGAACCCGGATGTGGTCGGCATGTGCCGGCGCGAGGGTCTCCGTCAGGCTGTAGCCGACGGTGACGGTGAGCGGACCCAGCACGGCGCGCTGCGCCACGAGAGCGCGGGTCAGCGCCTCGGGTTCGCCGCCCGCCTGTCCCCAGACAATCGAATCGCCGGGGCGAATCCAGCGCGACAGATCGGGCAGCGGGTCCGGCGGTGGCGTGTCTCTGGCGATGGTCAAAACTGGTGGCCTCCCGCTTTGATCGTATTGCGAACAATTGTCCATTTTATGAAGAGTATATGCCGTGCCCGACTTTGGCCTGTCAATCCTGACGGCAGGCTGACCCATGAAGCGGGTTGACAGCGCGGGCCATGCTCCGTTTAATGGACATTAGTTCGCTATACGGACAAGGCGCCAGGGAGGCCGATCCGGCAGGCGAATTCATGAAACGGGAGGATAACATGAACTTCAAAGCCTTTGCTTTCGCCTGCGCGGCGACGGCCCTGTCCGCGCTGCCCGCAACGGCGGCCGATCTGCGGATGCTTTCGAGCTGGCCGGAAAATCAGGCCTATACCGCGAATGTGGTGACCCCGCTCATCGAAAAGATAAAGGAACTGTCGGGCGGCGAGATCTCCATCACCGTCTCGGGCCCCGATGTGGTGCCGGCCTTCGAGCAGCTCGAACCCGTTCAGGCCGGTGTCTTCGATCTGCTCTTTACCCATCCGGCCTATCACATCGGCACGGCCTCTATCGGTCTCGGCGTCGAGGGGACGCGCGCCGACCCCGCGCTGCGCCGGTCTTCGGGGGTCATCGACACGCTGGACGCATATTATCAGACGCTCGGGCTGAAGGCGATCGCGGTGGCCCCGGTCGGATCGGTGGCGTTCAACTTCATCCTCCGGGATCCGATCACCGGTTACCCCTCGCTGGAGGGCCGCAAGATCCGCGGGACGCAGACCTATAATCCGGTGATCGAAGGGGCGGGGGCCTCGCCGGTGATCCTGCCGATGACCGACATTTATTCCTCGCTCCAGACCGGCGTGATCGACGGCGCGGGCACGACGCTGATCGGGATCGCCGAGAAGAAGTGGTACGAGGTCTCCAACTACCTGTCGCGGCCCAAGTTCGGCACCGTGGGCCTGTTCGTCTTCATGAACCTCGACAGCTGGGACAGCCTGACGCCCGAGGAACAGGAGATCATCACCAAGGCCGCCATGGCGATCGAGATGGACTCGACCGAACGGTTCGACACGCTCGCCGCCGAGGAAGAGGCATTTCTGATCGAGCAGGGCATGGAGCTGACCGAGTTCGCCAAGGAAGATGCCGACAAGGTCGAGCAGATCTTTTCCGATGGTGCCTGGGCGACCGCGCGCATCACCGGCGGAGACTTTGCCGAGAAGATGCACCAGCAGGCCGAAGAGGCAGGCCTCCTCCAGTGACACGGCGTCTCGTCATCCCGCGGCAGGTCGGCTCTTTGGCCGATCTGCTCGTCAGGCTCTGTTTCCTG
Organism: Salipiger pentaromativorans; assembly: GCF_024721115.1. GTDB lineage: Bacteria > Pseudomonadota > Alphaproteobacteria > Rhodobacterales > Rhodobacteraceae > Salipiger > Salipiger pentaromativorans. The sequence continues at coordinate 7,508 of NZ_JAMDHK010000027.1, forward strand.
ATCTCCTGCGCGTCTTTGGTGATCATCCTGGTCATCACGATCTTTGAGATCTCCATGCGCTACTTCTTCGACAGCCCGACAAAATGGGTGTCGGACAGCGTGCGGTATCTTCTGGCCTTCATGATCATGCTTGGCCTGCCGGAGGTGACGCGCCGCAACGAACATGTCTCGATCAGCCTGTTCCTCGACAGGTTCCGCAAAGACCATATCGTCCGGCGGCTGCTGTTTCTCGTCAGTGCCTGCGTCTGCGTCTTTGTCACCTATCTGGCCGTCGACATCGCCCTGACCCAGTTCGCACGGAACCTGCACACGCAAGGCACCTGGCGGATCCCGCGCGTCTGGATCACCGGCAGTGTCGCAATCGGGTTCGGGGTGGCGGCGCTGGCCTTTGCCGCGCTCGCGCTCGGGCCGAAATCAAGAGAGTGACCATTTATGGACTGGGCCCTCATTCTTCTGTCCTTCTTCAGCGCGCTGCTGCTGCTGATGCTGACGGGGATCAATGTCTTCATCGCCTTTCTGGCGGTGAACCTGACCGCGACGGCGCTGCTGATCGGCGAGCGCGGCTTTGGCCTCTTCGTCAACAGCGTGACCGACAGCATCTCGAACGGCAGCTATGCCACGATCCCGCTGTTTATCCTGATGGGCGAGATCCTGTTCCGCTCGGGCAGCGTGGATGTGCTGTTCGACTCCGTCGACCGGCTGGTGGGCAAGGTGCGCGGGCGGCTTTACGCGGTGGTCATCGTGATTGCGACGATCTTCGGCGCGCTGTCGGGCGCGGCGGTGGCGGTGTCGGCGATGCTGGGCCGCTCGGCCATGCCGACGATGGAGGCGCGGGGCTATTCGCCGCGCCTGTCGGCGACGGTCATCCTTGCCGGTGCGTCGCTGGCGCCGATCATTCCGCCGTCGCTGCTGGCGATCATCATCGGATCGCTGGCGGATGTCTCCATCGCCGGTCTGCTGATCGCCGGGATCATTCCGGGCATCGTCATTTCGATCATGACCGGGGTCTATGTGACGACAAGCGTGATGCGGAACCCCGGCCTTGCTCCCGACGACAGCGAGGAGGAGGAGCAGGATCGGGGCAGTGTCCTTGGGGCGCTGCTGCGGATGGTGCCCTTCATGTTCATCATCTTCATGGTGATGGGGATGATCATGCTGGGGATCGCGACGCCGGGCGAATCCGCCGCGACCGGCGTGGTCGGGTCGGTGCTGGTGGCGATGCTTTACAAGCGCGCCAGCGCCGGGATGCTGCTGGCCGCCCTGACCTCGGCCACGCGGCTGAGCGTGATGATCATGGTCATCGTCGCCTCGTCGACCCTGTTCAGCCAACTTGTGGCCTTTACCGGGGCATCGCGGGCGCTGGTGGCCTGGGCGACCGAGCTGGGGCTGTCGCCGATGGTGATGTTCTTCATCCTGATGGCGCTGCCGCTGGTGCTGTGCATGTTCATCGACCAGATCGCCTTTCTGCTGATGGCGGTGCCCCTGTACGAGCCTCTCGTGGCGGCCCTTGGCTACGATCCGATCTGGTTCTGGACGATCTTCCTGATCAACCTGACGGTCGGGGGGGTCACACCGCCCTTCGGCTACACGCTCTTTGCCCTGTCGGCGGCGGCGCCCAATATCTCGGTCGGGCAGGTGTTCCGGGCGAGCTATCCGGTGCTGGTGATCTTCCTGCTTGCCATGTTGCTGATGACCTTCGTGCCGGGGATCGTGACCTGGTTGCCCAGCGTGCTGTAGCTCTTCGGGCGCCAGCCTCGCCGCATCTCGGATCAGAGGGTGTAACCCTCTGATCCTGTTGGCGTTCCTGCCTGAAATGGCAGCAAGAAAATCACCAGATTCCGCGATTTTCGAGGCTCCTGCAGCTTGACTCACATCTGCGCGGAGTTCATTTTACGAACTTAAGTCCGCAATACGGACAATTGAGCGGCGGGACCGGCCAGGCCGGATCCGCCGAAGGAGGACCGACCCATGACCGATCTGACCGACGCCTATATCGTCGCTCCGCTTCGCACGCCGATCGGCAAGTTCGGCGGTGCCTTGCGGCCGCTGACGGCCGATGCCCTGATGGTGCGCATCGTCACCGAGCTGATGGCGCGCACCGGCATTCCGGGCGACACGCTGGACGACGTGATCGTTTCGCAATCCTACGCGTCGAGCGAGGCGCCCTGTCTGGGCCGCTATGGCGCGCTGGCCGCCGGGCTGCCCATCGAGGTGCCGGGCTATACGCTCGACCGGCGCTGTGGCTCGGGGCTTCAGGCGGTGATCAACGCCGCGATGTGCGTGCAGACCGGGCAGGCCGAGGCCGTCATGGTCGTCGGCGTCGAGAGCATGAGCAATATCGAGTATTACTCCACCGACATGCGGTGGGGCAGCCGCGCGGGCAGTGTCACCCTGCATGACCGGCTCGACCGGGGCCGGGTGCGGTCGCAGCCGCAAGAGCGCTTCGGCGTGATCTCGGGCATGCCCGAGACCGCCGACACGCTGGCCCGCGAGTATGACATCACCCGGACCGAGGCCGACGCCTTTGCCGTGCGCAGCCATGCCAGGGCCCATGCGGCCTGGGAGGCGGGGCTTTTCGACAAGGAGGTGGTGCCGGTCGAGGTGCCGGGCCGGAAAGGCGCCGTCACCCGCGTGACACGCGACGAGGGGATCCGCCCGGAGACCACGATGGAGACGCTGTCAGGCCTGAGGGTTATCCGCGAGGGCGGCGTTTGCACGGCGGGCAACTCCAGCCAGCAGAACGACGCGGCGGCGGGCTGCCTCGTGGTCTCGGGTGCCTATCTCGAAAGGCACGGGCTGACGCCCATGGGGCGGCTGAAAGGCTGGGGTGTCGCGGGCTGCGACCCCGCCCGCATGGGCATCGGCCCGGTTCCGGCGACGCAGAAGGCGCTGGCGAAATGCGGGCTGACGCTGGAGCAGATGGACCTGATCGAGCTGAACGAGGCTTTTGCCGCGCAGGCGCTGGCCGCGCTCAAGGGGCTGGGCGCCGAGGATCTGGAGCGGGTGAACGTGAACGGCTCGGGGATCTCGCTCGGCCATCCCATCGGCGCGACCGGGGTCCGTATCCTTGCGACGCTGCTGCATGAGATGGCGCGGCGCGAGGCGAGGTTCGGGCTGGAAACCATGTGCATCGGCGGCGGCATGGGGCTGGCCGCGGTGTTCGAGCGGCCATGAGCGTTCCGTCCTCCTACCGCGTCCCGCTGGACCTTGACGCGCTGCTGGCGGAAAGCCCGTTCCTCGCGGATCTGGGGCTGGAATTCCTGTCGCTCGACAGCAGCGGCGCGGTTTTCGAGCTGGCCATCGCCCCCCGGCACAGCAACGCCGAAAAGCGGATGCATGGCGGGGTGATCGCCTCGATGCTCGACGCCGCCTGCGGCCTGCCGGTCCGGTTCATCGCCGAGGGCACCGACCTTGTCCGCGCCGTCACCCTCACCCTGTCCATCAGCTACATCGCCGCGCCCAAGGGTCCGCGTGTCCGGGCCACGGGCCGGGTGACCGGCGGGGGCCGGAGCGTGGTCTTCAGCGAGGGCGAGGTCCGCGACCTCGACGGCAGCCTCGTCGCCACGGCGACCGGCAGTTTCAAACGCCTGCGTCCGGCTCAGCCGGATCAGACCTTCAAGGAGAGCTCATGAGAGACGTCATCATTTCCGGGATCGGCATGACCGCCTTTGGCAAGTTCATGGACCGCAATCTCAAATCCCTGTCCGAAGAGGCGGTATCGCTGGCCCTGGCCGATGCGGGCATCGCCCCGGCGCAGGTCGATCAGGTCATTTTCGGCAATGCCGCCGCCGGTGTGGTCACCGGGCAGGAGATGATCCGCGCCCAGTCCTCGCTGCGCAACACCGGGCTCGACGGCGTGCCAATGTTCAACGTCGAGAACGCCTGCGCCTCATCGTCGAGCGCCTTCCACCTCGGCTGGCTGATGATCGCCAGCGGGCAGGCGGAGTGTGTGCTGGTGATGGGGTCCGAGAAACTGACCCATGAGGACAAGGCGGTGTCCTTCGGCGCCTTCTCGCGCGCGGTCGATCTGGAAGAGCCGCTGCCCGAGGGCTATCAGGCCGGGTCCGGCTCGCTCTTCATGGATCTTTACGCGGTCAAGGCGCGCAAATGGCTGGAGAAGACCGGCGGCGCGCCCGAGGATTTCGGCCGCGTCGTGGTGAAGAGCCGCCATGCGGGCAGCCTCAACCCCTTCGCGCAGTTCCGCAAGGAAACCACGCTCGACGAGGTGATGGGCAGCCGCATGGTCAGCGATCCGCTGACGCTGTTCATGTGCTCCTCCATCGGCGACGGCGCGGCGGCCATCGTGCTGACCTCGCCCGAGCTTGCCAAGACGCTGGACACGCCCAGGATCCGGGTCCGCGCCTCGGCGGTGGTGTCGGCCAAGGCGCATGGCGAGCGCGAGCTCGTGGCGGTGACCGCCTCGCGCAAGGCCTATGAGATGTCGGGCATCGGGCCGGAGGATCTCGACGTGGTCGAGCTGCACGACGCCTCGGCCCCGGCGGAGCTGATCCACTATGAGAACCTCGGTCTCTGCGGGCCGGGCGGGGCCATCGCGCTGATCCGCAACGGCGACACCAGTATCGGCGGGCGCATTCCGGTGAACCCGAGCGGCGGGCTGCTGTCGCGCGGCCATCCGATCGGCGCGACCGGGGCGGGGCAGATCATCGAGCTGGTGCACCACCTGCGCGGCACGGCGGGTGCCCGCCAGACGGAAGGCGCGAAGGTCGCGCTGGCCGAGAACAACGGCGGTCAGCTCGCGGGCGATTCTGCCGTGGCCGTCGTCACCATCCTGTCGCTGTGAGGAGGGGACCATGACGCAGAGGATAGCCATTGTCACCGGCGGCGCGCAGGGCATCGGCCTCGGCATCACCCGCGCGCTGCTGGACAAGGGCCACCGGGTCGCTGTCTGGGACCGGGATCCGGCGGCGCTCGCCGCGCTGCCGGACCTGCTCGGGGCCGGGGCCGCCAGCGTTCTGGGGCAGGAGGTGGATGTCACCGACGGCAAGGCTGTGACCGGGGCGTTCGACGCGCTCGCCGCAGAGTGGAAAGCGCCGGACATTCTGGTCAACAACGCCGGCATCGCCCGCGACAAGCGCATCGTGAACATGGAGGAGACGGATTGGGACGTTGTCCTGAACGTCAACCTCAAGTCGCAGTTCCTGTGCTGCAAGGCGGTGATCCCCGCCATGGTCGAGGCGGGGTTCGGGCGCATCGTCAATATCTCGTCCCGCGCCTGGCTGGGCGGGTTCGGGCAGGTGAACTATTCGGCCTCCAAGGGCGGGGTGGTCAGCCTGACCCGGACGCTGGCCATCGAATACGCCCGCAAGGGGATCACCGTGAACGCGGTGGCGCCGGGCATCGTCGAGACGCCGCTGATGGCGAGCTATACCGACGAGCAGCGCGCGCGGCTGGAAAAGACCGTGCCCATGGGCCGCATGGGCCAGTCCGGCGACATCGCCCAGGCGGTCGCCTTCTTTGCCGATGAGGCCAACGCCTATGTCACCGGCCAGCTTCTTTATGTCTGCGGGGGGCGGTCGCTCTCCTCGCCCAGCGTGTGAGGGCAGACCATGACCATCAATGTTTCCACCGCCGATCATGTCCGGGTTATCGAGCTCGATGACCCCGCCGCGCTGAACGCGCTGACACCCGAAGGCCTGACCGCGCTGCGCGAGGCCCTGCGCGCAGCGCAGGACGACGACGCGGTACGGGTGATCATTCTGACCGGGGCGGGGGACCGCGCCTTCTGCACCGGGGCAAACCTGAAAAAGACCTTCCCGCCAAAGAGCGGTTTTGCCCGCAACGCGCTGCTCGGGCGCGAGGCCGAGGCGCGGGAGGGCGGCTATACACGGCTGCTCGACCTCAGCGATTTGCAGATCTGGAAGCCGCTGATCGCCGCCGTGAACGGCTATTGTCTGGGCGGCGGGCTGGAGCTGGCGCTGCAATGCGATCTGCGGATCGCCTCGGCCAGCGCCTCCTTTGCCTTGCCCGAGGTCCGGGTGGCGAGCATCCCGGCGGTGGGCGGTGTGCAGGCGCTGTTGCGCGCGATCCCTGCTGCCCATGCCATGAAACTGGCGCTGACCGGCGACCGCATCGACGCGGAAACCGCGCTGGCCATCGGCCTTGTCAGCGACGTGACCACCCCCGAGGCGCTGCTGCCCGAGGCCCGCGCCATCGCGGCGCGCATCGCCGGGAACGGCCCGCTGGCGGTGCAGATGGTCAAGAAGCTCAGCCTGGAGACCGCGCATCTCGCCCCCGCCGCGTTCATCGCGCAGTCGAACACCGCCTGGGGGCTGCTGCGCGACAGTGCCGACCGGATCGAGGGCCGTGCGGCCTTTGGTGAGAAACGCAAACCCAATTACACCGGCAACTGACCGGGAACTCCGGCCCAAGGAGGAGGAACCCATGATATTCGAACTGAACGGCGACCAGACCATGCTGGCGGAGTCGGCGAAGCGTCTGTCCGAGGAAACGCTGATGCCGATCCTCGCCCGCGAACCGGGCGACAAACCGCTGTCGAAACCCGTGATGCTGGAGATCTACGGCCATCTGGCCGCGTTCGGCATCACCGCCGCGCGGCTGCACGAGGATTTCGGCGGCTCCGGCCTGTCGATGCTCGACTATGGCTTGATCATGGAGCAGCTGCCGCCTGCGATCGCCCTGTCGCTGCTCTCGCATGACGGCTCGACCGTGCGGTTCAACGCCGGCGCGGACGAGGCGGTGCGCGCGGCCTATCTGGCGGAGTTCCGCGAGGGGAGAAAGATCGTCTGCACGGCGAATTCCGAACCCAATGCCGGGTCGGATTCCAACACCATCTCGACGAAGCTCGAAATCCAGGGCGACCGGGCCTTTATCACCGGCACCAAGATGTGGATCACCAACGCCTCGGTTTGCGATTGCATGATTGTGTCCTGCTCGGCGGGCAATGACGACCGGGGGCGCCCGGTGCCGCAGCGCGTGCTGGTGGACCTCTCGAAATCCGAGGTCGGGCTGGCCGAGACACCGCTGGCGGGGCTCAAGCAGGGCCATCTTTGCGAGGTCACCTTCGACCGTACCGAGGTGCCGCTCAGCCATCTGATCGGCAGCCCCGGCGACGCGGGCAAATACATGACCATCGTCTGGAACGCCAACCGCCCGCTGATCGGCCTTATGGCGCTGAACATCGCGCGCCGGGCCTATGAGGCCGCGCTTCTGCATGTCATGGAGCGCAAGCAGTTCGGCGCGCCGCTTGCGGCCCGGCAGCTGGTGCAACAGGATCTGTCGGACATGGAGGCCGCGATCACCTCGGCGCGCCTGACCTGCCTGATGGCGCTGGCGACGCTGGACACCGGGGCGCGGTCGAACGGGCTGTCGGCCATGGCCAAACGTCTGGCGACCGAGAACGCGAACAAGGTGATCCATCTGGCGATGCAGCTTTGCGGCGGCATGGGGATCACCGAGGAGCTGGGTCTTGCGCAGCTCTGGGCCGATGCGCGGGTGTTCCAGGTGCCGGACGGCACGCAGGGGATTCTGGCGCTGATCCACGGGCGCGATATTACCGGGACGGCGGCGTGGCGCTGAGCGCCCCGGCATCTTGAGGAGGAGAGAGGATGAACATTCTGCACTGGTCGCCCCGGTCGCCCTATGTCCGCAAGGTCATGGTGGCGATCCATGAGAAGGGGCTGACGGATGAAGTCGAGACGGTCCGCACGCTGGCCGACCCGATGGTCCCGCCGAAGGATTTCTTCGCCACCAACCCGCTGGCCAAGATCCCGACGCTGGAGCGCGAGGGCGCGCCGCCGATCTGGGATTCCCGCGTGGTGATGGAATGGGCCGACCTCACGTCGGAGACCGGGCCGCGGCTCTTCCCCGCCGATCCCGAGACCCGGCTGCAGGCGCTGACCGACGAGGCGCTTGGTACGGGCATGATCGAGGTCGGCATGGCGCTGCTGATCGAGCGCCATCTGCGCGACAGCAAGCGGCAGGACCCGAGGGTCTTCGACGTGTGCACAACCAAGTTCACCGCGACGCTGGATTATCTCGAAGGCCATGCCGCGCGGCTTGAGGCGCGGGCGTTCGACGCCGGGCACCTGTCGGTCGGCGTGGCGCTTTGCTATCTCGATTTCCGCTTCGGCGATCTGGAATGGCGCAAGGGGCGCGAGGCGCTCGCGGCCTGGCACGAGGGCTTTGCCGCGCGCCCGTCGGTCGTGGCCACCGAATTCCGGGACGACCCGCGCCCAGCGGATTGAGCTGCTTGTCGCCTCCCCAAAAAAGAAGAGGCCCCGGATTTTGCTCCGGGGCCTTTTTCATGCAGGCGTCATGCGGGCAGCGTCAGCTCCGGCCAGTCGGCCGGTTCCAGCCGGTAGCCGTCGCCCTCGCGCCGGATATAGCCGCAGTAAGGCACGCCGAAATGCATCGGCATGATCAGCGTGCCCCGCTCTGCCGCTTCGGCCAGAACGCGGGCGCGGGTCTCGCGCGCGGTGTCCTGCAACACGCAATAGGCGGTGTTGATGTCGGGCCGGTAGATCTGCACCGGCGAATGGAACACATCGGCGCAGAAGAGCCCTTCCTCCCCCTCGGATTGCAGGCGGTAGGAGAGCATCCCCGGCGTGTGGCCCGGCACCGGCTCCACCGTCAGGCAGCCGAGGATCTCTCCCGCGTCCTCGTCGATGAAATCGACTTGCCCGGCCTCGATCACCGGCAGGACGCTGTCCTCCCAGCTATTGTCCATGGCGATGTCCGGCGCCTTGGCGATGGCGTCGGTCCAGTAGTCGTAGTCTTTCCTCGGCATGAGGTAACGGGCGTTGGGGAAGGCAGGCACCCACTTGCCGTCCGCAAGCACCGTGTTCCAGCCGGTGTGATCGGCGTGCAGATGAGTCTGCACCACATGGGTGACCTTGTCGAAGCCCGCGCCCGCCGCTTCGAGCCATTCGCCGACGCGGATATTGAGATTCTTCATTCGCGGCGCGGTGCGGGGCTTGCCGTTGCCGACGCCGGTGTCGATGACGATCACCTTGCCGTCGATCTGCACCACCCACATCTGGATGGTGATCACCAGCCGGTTCATCGCGGGCACGTAGTGATGCGGCGCCAGCTTGTCCGCCATCGCGTCCAGATCGCTCTGCGCGAGGTCCGGGAACAGGAACGCCGGATCGTGGGTCGGCGCGGAATATTCCAGCACGCGGGTGACGCGGGCGCGCCCGATCTGTCTGGTTTGGATCATGGTGGTCCTCCCTTGGGTCGTCTGCCGGTCTCAGGCCGGTTGCGGCACGCGCGGCGTGCCGTCGATGTGGATGTAGGTGGGCTTGCCCACGAACCCTTCGGACAGGGGCGCATGGTAATAGAAGGTGATCTTGCGTTCGCGGAATTTCCACGCCCCGTCCACCCGCTCCAGCCGGTCGTCGTAATGGCCCGCCGAGACGTAGCTGACGCCTTTCTTGACCGAGAGATACTGCATCGAGATACGGCCCGTCGCCCGGTCTCCATCCAGCTGGATCGTCGGGTTGGTGCAGAAATGCCAGAAACCTTCCGCCATGCCGTCGACAAAGCCCGAAAAGAAGCGGTGAATCTCGGCGCGGCCCCTGGCATGGGCCAGCCCGTTGAACTCGCCGTCCTCGGTGAACATCTGCGCCAGCGCGTCCCAGTCGCGATGGTCGAGCACATGGCAGTAGCTTGCTCGCAGCTCGGCGATTTCGGCGCGGTCCTCCAGCGCCTTCAGCCGGGCCTCGATGTCGTCGCTCATTGGTCTTGCCTCCCTATTTCCTCTGCCGCCCGGATCAGGCCGCGTCCTGCCGGATCAGCGGCGCGCCGGTCATTGCCTGCAGCTCGTCGAAGCTCAGCCCGTCGATGATCTCGCGCACGGCGAAACCTTGGGGGGTTACGTCGATGACGGCAAGATCGGTAAAGATGCGTTTGACGCAGGCCATGGAGGTCAGCGGATAGGCGCAGCTTTCGACAAGGCGCGGGGCGCCGTCCTTGGTCACATGCTGCATCGCCACCCAGACGCGCTTGGCGCCGATGGCCAGGTCCATCGCGCCGCCCACCGCCGGGGCGGTGTCGGTCGAGGAACGCGCCCAGTTCGCCAGATCGCCTGAGGCCGAGACCTCGTAGGCGCCCAGAACGCAAAGATCGAGGTGCCGCCCGCGGATCATCGAGAAGCTGTCCGCATGGTGGAAATACGAGCCGCCCTTCATCAGCGTGATGTATTGCTTGCCCGCGTTGATCAGCCAGGGGTTCACCTTGCCGGGTTCGGGGGCGGGGCCGATGCCGAGGATGCCGTTTTCCGCGTGGAAGATGACCTCGCGGTCTGCGGGCACGTTGTCGGCGACCAGCGTCGGCACGCCGATCCCGAGATTGACGTACCAGCCTTCGGGAATGTCCTTTGCGACGCGTTTCGCGATGGCGTTGCGGTCGAGCGGGGTCCAGTTCTTTTGGGTCATTCTATGCGCCTTTTCAGCCGACGGGATCGCCGCAGGGGATATGCACGACCCGGTCCACGAAGATGCCGGGCGTCACGATATGTTCGGGGTTCAGCGCGCCCAGCTCGCGGACATGCTGGGTCTGGGCGATGGTGAGTTTCGCGGCCATGGCGCAGACCGGATTGAAGTTCCGCCCCGCGTCGCGGTAGGTCAGGTTGCCCCAGCGGTCGGCCTCCCAGGCCTCGACCAGCGCCACATCGCCGTAAAGCGCCTGTTCGAGCACATGCGGCAGGCCGTTGTAATCGCGCATCTCCTTGCCCTGCGACAGCAGCGTGTTGGCGCCGGTGGGGGTGAAGAAGGCCGGGATGCCCGCGCCTGCGGCGCGCATCCGTTCGGCCAATGTGCCCTGCGGGACAAGCTCCAGCTCCAGCTTGCCGGAGCTGTAGAGCTCTTCGAAGATCGTCGATCCGACGATCCGGGGATAGCTGCAGATCAGCTTGCGGACGCGGCCTTCCTTGAGCAGCCGCGCCAGCCCGACCTTGCCGTAGCCGGCATTGTTGGCGACGATGGTCAGGTTGCGCACGCCGGTCTCCAGCACGCCCTCGATCAGCAGATTCGCCTGTCCGACCGCCCCGAACCCGCCCAGCAGGATCGTGGCCGCATCCGGGATGCCGTCGAGCGCCTCCGCGATGTCCGGGGAAAATTTGTCTATCATTCCAAAAAGATCCTCGTTCTTCGGTTGTTCCGAAGCTGCGACGCCAGCGCGGGCGGCGGCTCCTCCCTGTTCGATGTCCGTATTGCGGACAGATGTTCGCAAATTGCACCGCTTGCAAAGATGTGTCAAGTATCGGTCGGCTATGCGAACGATTGTCCATTTTTGAACTTTCCTGTGGCGAGCCGCGCGGAACCTGCGATTATGTGAAAAACGGACAGGCGTTCGCGTTACGGAAAGGGTGGCGATGTCAGCGAAACATGAAGACGCAGAGACCGGCTCCGACCTGCGCCGGTCGGATTTCGTCAGCGCGGTGGGGCGCGCGATGTCGATCCTGGAATGCTTCACCTCCGACGAGGCCGTCGCGCAGCGGGGGCGCCTGACCCTGACCGACGCGGCACGGCTCACCGATCTCAGCCGGGGCACGGCGCGGCGCCTGTTGCTGACGCTGGCCGAAATTCACTATGTCGATACCGACGGCAAGTTCTTCTGGCTCACTCCGAAGCTGGTCAACCTGTCGCGCGGGTTTCTGATGCCGCTGGGTGTCGGCGAGGGTTCGGCGGCGATCCTCAAGGCGCTGACCTCGAAGCTGGACGAATCCGCCTCGGTGGGGATCCTCGACGGCGAGGACATCGTCTATATCGAGCGGGTCGAGGTGCGGCGGATCTATTCCTCGCGCATCGTGAACGGCACGCGGCTGCCCGCCGCCTGCTCCTCCATCGGGCGGGTGCTGCTGGCGGCGCTGTCGGACAGCGATCTGCACAACTGGCTGCGGGCCTATCCGCCGCGCCAGATGACCGAAAAGACGATCACCGACCCGGAACGCTTCTGGGAGGAGATCCGCGCGATCCGCGAACAGGGCTATGCGATCATCGACGAGGAGCTGGAGATCGGCATCCGGTCGATCTCGGTGCCGATCCGGAGCCCGAACGGGCGGACCATGGCGGCGCTCAACGCCTCGACGATTTCGGCGCGTCACACGGTCGACGATCTGCGGCAGGATTTCCTGCCCGAACTGCGCGACGCCGCAGAGAAGCTGTCCGGCACCATGGGCTGGTAACCCCGGTTCTCGGGGTCTTTTCGCGGGCGGGGCAGGCTCCCGCTTGCGTCGTCGATCTGTTCCGTGCATTGTTTGGACAATAGTTCGTTATACGGACATACCAAGGGGGGAGAGTCATGCGCTGGTTTGAAACGGATGGCGTCGTGCTGCGCTACGCTGTGCGCCACGGGAAAGGCCCGTACCTCGTGCTGGTGCATGAAATGGGCGGCTCGATCGAAAGCTGGGACCGGGTTCTGACCCATCTGCCGCCCGAGCAAGGCGTCGTGCTGCCCGAGATGCGCGGCATGGGTCAGTCGCAGAAGATCCGCGAAACCAGCTCCTTCGGACAGATCGCGGCGGATGTGGCGGCGCTGCTCGACCATCTGGAGATCGCCGATCCGGTGGTGATCTCGGGCTGCGCCATCGGCGGCGCGGTCGCCCTGCGCTTCGCGCTCGATCATCCCGCGCGCTGCCTTGCCGTCGCGCCGCTCGACCCGGCGCTGAACGTGGCCGAGGGCGGAGAGGCGGGCATTCTGGCGCTGGCCGACCAGATGGAGGCCAAGGGCATGACGCCGATGGAGCCGATCCTGCTCGACCGGACCTATCCCGAGCGCTACCGGCGGCGCCATCCCGGCCATTTCGCCGAGGTCCGGGGGCGCTGGTACGCCAACGACCCGGTGTCTTTCGCGCATTTCTTCCGCATGCTCGCGGCCTCGGACCTGCGGCCCGAGCTGGCGCGGATGCGCTGCCCGGTCTGGTACGGGTCGGGGCTGCACGACCTGCTGCGTCCGCCGGGTTATGTGCGCGATCTTGCCGCGCGCACGCCGGGCGCGCAGGTGCGCGATCTCGATGCCGGGCATCACGTGGCCGATCACGCCCCGCAGGAGGTGGCGCAGATGCTCTCCGAGCTTGTGACGTCTGTCAGGCGTCAGTCAGAACCGACTGTCCTGCCACATGGTTGACCCAGATCACCCGTGCAAAAACGCAAGCGGTCGTTTATGCCGAGGGCAGCGAAGGTCTGGATCGAGCCCATAGGCACCGATGCTGCAAGGCGTGCCAATGTCAGCTTCGCTGCAAACCCAGCATCTGAAGCGTTCGCCTCGATTGATCGCAGAGCGTTTCATGGGACCGGCCGCGGTAAAAGCTCAAAGCAATGGTTGCGCAGTAAAGAGCCCAGCCTTGCGCTCTTTTCCAAGAGGCGTCATCTGCACCGGAAGCGGACTGAAATACGGCACGCGCTTCGGGTGCAACCCAAGTCCACGCAGCGGCGATATCGACCGCAGGATCGCCAACAGCCGAAAGGCCCCAGTCTATTACCGCGGTCAGCCGGCCATCCTGCGCGAGCATGTTGTCCGCTTTCAAGTCTCCATGGACCCAGACAGGCGAATCTCGGAAGGGCATTGAACAGGCTTGCCGCCAAAGATCGCGCGCATCATTTGCATGAATCTCATCCGCAAGCACCTTGATGCTGGCCAGGGTCTTTTCCGTCAGCTCGGTCAAGTCCACGCCACGGTTGTTGTTTCCCGGCCCGGCGTGCGGCGCATTATCAATGGGCTTTTGATGCAATTTGGAAAGGCAATCTCCCAAGGCGCCTGCTGCCACGATTGGGTCATCAATCCTGTCTTCGGTGGCGACAGAGCCTTTAATCCAAGTGAGTATTCCAAAATCGAAGCCAAGTTGGGATTTCGTGCGCCCGTGAAAGAGAACCTTCGGAACTTCAAGGGGCAGCCCCGCCAGACTTGGCAGCCACATGAGCTCCTTCGTCAAGGGATCCACTGCTGATGGCCTGGTGGGAATCCTTAGGACACAATCATCGTCCAGCAGGAAAAGCGCGTTGTCCGTTCCTGAAGATTCTATGGCTTCAACAGATTTGAGCGCCCAGTCCGGCGCGTAGTTGGAAAGTAGCGCTTCTGCGTATCCAATATCAAGATTGGCTGGTTTCACATCAACCTCAGGAACAAGTGTATCCTCGCCCTTTAGCACATCAAGATGACAGAAAGTTGGGGCTCAGGGCGTAGCGAAGCTGACATTGCAAGTCAAAGTCAGAAGGTCTGCTCCGTCCCGCAAAGTTGACGCAAACAACGGTGTGCAAAGGCTCACCATCGGGCTTCCGCCGCCATCGCCACAGGGCCGCCCGGCCGTGCCGTCCACAGGCGCGCCACGCCCTCGCTCAGATCGGCGCAAAGATCGAAGGGCGCGGTGCCGAGGATCGGCGCGGTGCTGCGGAACGAGAACCGCGTCAGCGGCGCGCTCGCGAGATCGGCCGCGAACTGGCAGAGCAGCGTTGCCTGCATCGGCCCGTGCACCACAAGGCCCGCATAGCCCTCGGTGCCGGTTGTGTAGGGGTGGTCGTAGTGGATCCGATGCGCGTTGAAGGTCAGGGCGGAGTAGCGGAAGAGCAGGGTTTCGGACGGCGTGACGCTGCGCCTGCGATCCGCCGGGCGGGGCTGCGGATCGTCGGGCACGGCGGGGGTGCCGCCGCGCGCCGCGCGGTAGACGATGTCCTGCCGTTCGGTGATCGCCAGTTCCCCGCCGCTTTCGATCCGGTGCCGGACGGTGACGAAGCAGAGCGTGCCGCTGCGCCCCTGCTTCACCTGCACATCCGCGATCTCGGAGTGGCGCCTTACCGGCGCGCCGACCACGAGGGGCGCGTGAAACAGGATCTCGCCCCCCGCCCACATCCGCCGGGGCAGCGGCACGGGCGGCAGAAAGCCGCCCTTCTCCGGGTGACCGTCCACCGCCAGCGCGGCGGTGGGCGCGACCGGCTGCGCGAGGCAGAAATGCAGGAGCTGCGGCAGGGCCTCGCCCTCCGGCACGGGCATGTCGAAACTCGCGCGGAAGCGGTCCACAAGCTCCTGGCTCAGAGTGCCGGAAAGCGTTTCGCCGCGCCCGATCCAGCCGCGCAGATGGTCGATGTCGTCTTGCGTGAGCATCAGAAGGACCTCGGCATGCCCAGCACATGCTCGGCGACAAAGGAAAGGATGAGGTTGGTCGAGATCGGCGCCACCTGATAGAGCCGGGTCTCGCGGAATTTCCGTTCGATATCGTATTCCGCCGCGAAGCCAAAGCCGCCATGCGACTGGAGACAGGCGTTGGCGGCCTCCCAGCTCGCCTTGGCGGCAAGGTATTTGGCCATATTCGCCTCGGCCCCGCAGGGCTTGCCCGCGTCGTAAAGCGCGCAGGCCCGGTAGCGCATCAGGTTGGCGGCCTCGATCTCGATATAGGCCTCGGCGATGGGGAACTGCACCCCCTGGTTCTGGCCGATCGGCCGTCCGAAGACCTCGCGCTCCGACACGTATTTCGTCACGCGGTCGGTGAACCAGTAGCCGTCGCCGATGCATTCCGCCGCGATCAGCGTGCGTTCGGCGTTGAGCCCGGTGAGGATGTATCTGAACCCCTTTCCCTCTTCGCCGATGAGGTTCTCCTCGGGGATTTCGAGGTTGTCGAAGAACAGCTCGTTGGTTTCGTGGTTCACCATGTTGCGGATCGGGCGGACGGTCATCCCCGAGGCCATCGCCTCTTGAATATCGACCAGGAAGATCGACAGCCCCTCGGATTTCTTAGACACCTCGGCCAGCGGCGTGGTCCGGGCCAGCAGGATCATCAGGTCGGAATGCTGGATCCGGCTGATCCAGACCTTCTGGCCATTGATGACGTAGCGGTCGCCCTTCTTGACGGCGGTGGTCTTGATCCGGGTGGTGTCGGTGCCGGTGGTCGGCTCGGTGACGCCCATGGATTGCAGGCGCAGCTCGCCGC
Source organism: Salipiger pentaromativorans (assembly GCF_024721115.1). Taxonomy (GTDB): domain Bacteria; phylum Pseudomonadota; class Alphaproteobacteria; order Rhodobacterales; family Rhodobacteraceae; genus Salipiger; species Salipiger pentaromativorans. The sequence continues at coordinate 23,409 of NZ_JAMDHK010000027.1, forward strand.
TGGCCAGTTTCGGCAGGATGCGCTGGCGCTGCTCTTCGGACCCGTGCCGCACCAGCGTGTTCATATTGTACATCTGGCCGTGGCAGGCGCCGGAATTGCCGCCCGCGCGGTTGATCTCTTCCATGATGACCGAGGCTTCGGTCAGCCCGAGCCCCGATCCGCCATACTCCTCGGGGATCAGCGCGGCCATCCAGCCGGCCTTTGTCAGCGCCTCGACAAAGGCGTCGGGATAGGCGCGGCTGTCGTCCACCTCGCGGTGGTACTCGTCCGGGAACTGGCGGCAGAGGGCGCGCACGGCCTCGCGGATGTCTTCATGGGCTGACGGGTCCATGGCTCTATCTCCTCCCAAATGTTCGCATTACGATCATTTGTCTGTTATATGGACAGACACAGCACCGGACAAATAGCGTTTCGGTCTCGGAGCGATCCGGATTTCCGATAGCGGACGGGGGAGGGGGCATGGAGCTTCGACAATTGCGGTATTTCATCGGCATCGTGGATGCCGGTTCGATGACGCGGGCGGCGGAGGTGCTCTGCATCGCGCAGCCGTCGCTTTCCGCCCATATTGCCCGGATGGAGGAAGAGCTGGAGGCCGCGCTTTTCGACCGCCTGCCGCGTGGCATCCGCCCGACCGAGGCGGGCATGGTTCTTTACCAGCGGGCGCAGGAGATCCTGGCCTCGGTCGATCAGGCGGTTGCCGAGCTGCGCACGGTGTCGAGCAGCCTTTCGGGCAAGGTGCATCTCGGGCTGACGGGCACGATCAACGGCGCCCTCGCGGTGCCGCTGATGACAGCGGCGCGGGACCGCTTTCCGTTGTTGCAAATCGTGATTTCCGAGGCGATGAGCGGCTTCGTGCAGGACTGGGCGGCAGGCGGCCGGATCGACCTCGGGGTCATCTACGGCGACCGCGACCTGAAGGGGCTCGCTTCCGAACGGCTGTTCGTCGAAGAGCTCGTCGCCCTCACCGCGCCGGACGACCCGGCGCGGAGCTTTGGCGAGCTGGCCGCAAGCCGGCCCTTCATCCTGCCCGGGCAGGCGCATGGGCTGCGCCAGACCATCGACAACTGTCTGAGCCGTCTGGGCCTGTCGGTCGATGCGGCGTTCGAGGTGGCCTCGTATCAGAACATCGTGGATTTCACGATTGCGGGCTTCGGCGCGTCGATCCTGCCACGACACGCGGTCGCGCGCGAGCTGTCCGAGGGCCGTCTGCGGGCGGTGGCCTTCGGCGACCCGCCCATGACCCGCGTCGCAAGCATCGTGACACCGACCACAAAGGCAAGAAGCGTCCAGACCATGGCGGTCGAGAGCCTCCTGAAAGACGTTGTCGCCGATCTGGTCGGGGCAGGGGGCTGGCACGGGGTGCGGCTGCGGTGAACGGAGGATTGCACAGGCGCGGCGCGCGCATCGTCAAGCCCGGCGCAAGGGCGGCTCCTCAGCTCCGGTTGCCGAGAATATGACCGATCTCGCGTGCGACGGCTTTCACCATCGGAATCAATTCCTCGACCCGCTCGGGCCGAAGATAGGTTTGCAGGCTCGTAACGCTGATGGCCGCCACAATGACATTCGCACCGTCCCGGATCGGCGCGGCGACACAGCGGATCTCGGGTTCGGCATCGCCCAGGTCGAGCGCCACCCCCGCATCCGAGAATTTCCGCATTTCCGAGAGCCATTCCGGCCAATCGACCGTGCGGGCGATCTTGTCGCGCTCGCTGTCGTAAAGCGCCCGCAGATCGGCATCCGCCCAGTCGAGCAAGAGCGCCTTGCCGACGCCGGTGGTGACCGCAGGCCGGATACTGCCGACCGAGGTTCTGATCTCCATCGGGCGCCGGCTGGACAGCTTGTCGAGATAGACGACATTCTGCCCTTCGAGCCGCGCCAGATGCACCGTATCGCCGGTGGCGGCCGCAAGCGCCTCCAGCTTGGGCCGGGCGATCTTGACGATGTCGAGCGCCCGTTGCGCCACGAACCCCGCCTCCAGCAGCCGGGGCCCCAGAGACAGGGCATTGCGATCCGTCGTGCTGAGGTAACCGCGTGCGACCAGAACCGAGACAATCCGGTGCGTCGTGCTGTAGGACAGGCCGCGCAGCCGCGCGATGTCGCTCACCGTCGATTGCGGGTTGGCCATGACCGTTTCCAGAATATCCAGCCCGCGCTCCAGCGTCTGGCTTTTCGCCGATCCGGTACGGAGAGGGGTCGATGGCGCGGTCATCACCAGTCCTATTCGGTTTGCGGTGCTTCAGACCGCAAAATGAAACGATCAAACAAAGCCGAAAGCAGGCGCGGACTCCCGCAAGGCGGCGCGTATTTCGGCCGGTCGGCCCGGTAACTTAGCATCTTGCCGTCATGCCTCGCAACATGCGGCCAGTGTCAAACGATCCCGGCACGATCCACGATCCTGTCGCCCGTGCAGCCTTGGACGAGAGACGCCACGGGAGGCTGATCACCCGGCCTGCCCCCTGACATTGCCCCAGGGCCCGCCCGGTCGGGCGTCAGTCTGCGCCGGCAATCTCGATGACCTTTCCGGGATTGAGAATGCCCTTCGGGTCCATGCTGCGTTTCAACTGCCGCAGAAGCGCCAGCTCCTGCGGGGTGCGGCTGTAGGGCAACCAGCGCAACTTGTGCATGCCGATCCCGTGTTCCGCCGAAATCGACCCGGACAGCGTCCGCACGATCTCGTAGACGCAGCGTTCGATCTCGCGCTCGTCGCTGCCGCCGGGGGTGACCGGCCCGGCCACCACATGAAGATTTCCGTCCCCCACATGCCCGAAAAAGATCGCCTCTTTGTCGGGGAAACCCTTTGCGAGCCCGCTGCGGATCCGCTCTGCCGCCTCGCCGATCCTCGCGACCGGAACCGAGACGTCGAAATTGACCACCGGCTCGATGTCCCTTTGCAGCTCCGCGATCATGTCCCGCAGCCGCCACAGATCGTCCGCGTCGCGCTGCGTGGTGGCCAGAACCGCGTCCAGGATCAGCCCGTCCTCCATCGCGGCGGCCAGGATTTCGGCAAGCGCATCGTCACTGGCCAGCGCGCCGCCCTGCATCTCGATCAGGATATAAAGCGGCGCATCCTCGGGCAGCGGCAGCGGGCGCGACATATGCGGCGCGAGACCCCGAAGAAACTCGGGCCACATCGCCTCGAACGCCGAAATGGCACCGGCGCTCTGGGCCTGTCCAAGCCTCAGGATGGCAAGCGCCGCCTCAAAGCTCGGCACGGCCAGCAGCGCGACATCCGCACGCGCCACACCGGGGTGCAGCTTCAGCACGGCGCGGGTGATGACCCCGAGCGTGCCTTCGCTGCCGATGAACAGCGGCTTCAGGTCGGGGCCCGCGTTGTTCTTGGGGCATTCGTTCATCATCGTCAGCACCGTGCCATCGGCGAGAACGACCTCGAGCCCGAGCACGAGATCGCGCATCATGCCGTATTTGAGAACCCGGTTGCCGCCGGCATTCGTGGAAATATTGCCGCCGATCTGGCAACTGCCCCGCGCGCCGAGATCCAGGGCAAAGAACAGGCCCGCCTCCGCCGCAGCGGTCTGCACCGCGTCCAGCGTGGTGCCCGCGCCGACGACCATCAGCGCGCCGTCGGTATCGAGCTTTTCGACCCCCGAAAGCCGCGCCAGAGACAGCAGAACCGCCCCGTCCGACGCGGTCGCGCCTCCCGCAAGACCGGTCATGCCGCCCTGCGGCACAACCGGACAGCCCGCCGCGTTGCAGATGCGCAGGATGGCCGAGACCTCTTCGGTCGTCCTGGGACGGACATGGGCAAGCGGGCGCCCGGCGGTCTCGGGGCTCCAGTCGCGCAGGGCCGCGGCGGACACCTCCTCGCCCGGTGTGATCCCGCCGGCAAGCGCGTCGGCGAGATCTGCGAGAAGGGCGTCCCGTTGCTGGTCGGTCAACATGTGTCAGTCTACGCTTTCAAGCAGCCCGCGCGCCTTTGCCATCGTCATCGCCGTGTCGATGATCATGTCTTCCTGGCCCGCGATCATCTTCCGCGCGCCCAGTTCGACCAGGATGTCCCGCGCCGGAACCCCAAAGCGCTTCGCCGCCCGCTTGGCATGCAGAAGGAAGGTCGAATAGACACCGGCATAACCAAGCGTCAGCGCCTCGCGGTCGGCCCGCACGATCTGATCCATCATGGGCACGACGATGTCCTCGGCCGCATCCATCAGCTTGAACAGATCGACGCCGGTTTCGACGCCCATGCGGTCGAGCACCGCCGCCAGCACCTCGATCGGGCAATTCCCCGCCCCGGCGCCAAGCCCCGCCAGCGAAGCGTCGATCCGGTTGGCGCCCGCCGCGATGGCCGCAATGGAGTTCGACACGCCCAGACCAAGGTTGTGATGGCCATGGAACCCGAGCTCGGTCTCGGGGTTCAGCACGTCCCGCAGGCGCGAGATGGCCTCGGTGACATCCTGGCCAAGCATATAGCCCGCGGAATCGGTGACATAGATCGTCTGCGCCCCGTAGCTCTCCATCAGCTTGCCCTGCTCGGCCAGCCCCTTGGCATCGTTCAGATGCGCCATCATCAGGAACCCGGTGGTGTCGAACCCCAGCTCCCGCGCATAGGCGATGTGCTGCGGCGAGGTATCGGCCTCGGTGCAATGGGTCGCCACATGCACCGACCGGGCCCCGGCCTCGTGCGCTTCTTTCAGTTCCTTCATCGTGCCCAGCCCGGGAATCAGAAGCACCGACACGACGGCCTTCTTCATGCGCGAGGCGACCGCGTGGATATATTCGGGGTTCGAGGCCAGCGCGAACCCATGCTGAATCGAGTTGCCGCCCAGCCCGGCCCCGTGGGTGACCTGAAGATAGGGCACATTCGCATCGTCGAGCGCGGTGGCGATCTCGACCATCTTTTCGATGCTGATCTGTTCGCGCTTCGCATGCATGCCGTCGCGCAGGCTCATATCGTGAAGGGTGACCTTGCGGCCGTCGAGTGCGCTTTTCATGCCAGCACCTCCGGGGCTTCGAGTTTGAAGGTTCCGGCAATCATCTTTTCCGCGATCATCTCGGCGGTACGGGTGGCCGCGGCGGTCATGATGTCGAGGTTGCCGGCGTATTTCGGAAGGTAATCGCCAAGCCCGGCGACCTCCATGAAGACCGCGACGGTGGTGCCGTCGAAGGTCGGGCCGTTCACCAGGCGATAGCCCGGAACGTATTTCTGGACTTCCCCGATCATCTCGAGGACCGAGGCGATGATGGCCGCTTCGTCCGGGGCCTCCGCCGTCTGGCAATAGATCGTGTTGCGCATGATCATCGGCGGCTCGGCCGGGTTGATGATCGCCAGCGCCTTGCCGCGTTTCGCCCCGCCGATCTTTTCGATGGCCGAGGAGGTCGTATAGGTGAATTCGTCAAGGTTCGCCCGCGTCCCGGGCCCCACCGATTTCGAGCTGAGGCTGGCGACGATCTCGGCGTAATCGACAGGCTGCACGCGGGACACCGCATTGACGATCGGAATCGTCGCCTGACCGGCGCAGGAAATCATATTGAGGTTCGTCACGCCGCCCTCCGCATAGGAGGACAGGTTCACCGGCGGCACGCAAAGCGGCCCGATGGCGGCGGGCGTGAGGTCGATCATCATCACCCCCAGCTCGTTCAGCTTGCGGCTGTTCTCGGCATGGACATAGGCCGAGGTCGCATCGAAGGCCATCTGTACGCCGTCCGCCTTCACATGCGGCAACAGCCCGTCGACGCCCTCGGACGTGGTTTTCAGACCCATGTCCGCGGCGCGCCGCAGCCCTTCCGATTCCGGGTCGATCCCGACCATCCAGACCGGTTCCAGCACCGGGCTGCGTTGCAGCTTGTAGATCAGATCGGTCCCGATGTTGCCCGAGCCGATGAGGGCGCATTTGATTTTGGTCATGGCAATGTCTTTCGGTTGGGGACCGGCGAACCCGGTCAATTGGAGGCCCAGGACGGCAGGGCCAGGGACAGGGCGGGGATGTAGGTGAGCGCCAGCAGGATCAGCACCATGGTCAGCACGAAGGGCGGCATGGCCGGGATCAGCTTCTCGATCGGCACTTTCCCGACCCGCGCCCCGATGAAGAGGTTGAGCCCGAGCGGCGGGGTGATCATGCCGATGGCGAGGTTGACGATCATCACGATGCCGAAATGCGTCGGGTCCACGCCGATGGCCAGCGCCACGGGCAGCAGGATCGGCGTCAGGATGATGATGGCCGCCAGCGTTTCCAGGAATGTGCCGACGACAAGCAGCAACAGGTTGATCAGCAGCAGCAGCACGATCGGATTCTCGACGATCGTGGTCATGCTCTCGGCCAGGATCACCGGAATCCGCTCGATGGTCAGGACACGGCCAAAGATCGTTGCGGTTCCCACGATCACCATCACCGTGCCGGTGGTCAGCGCCGATTGCGCGATGGACCGGTAGAGGTCGGCAAACGACAGTTCCCGGTAGATCAGCATCGACACGACAAGGCCGTAGATCACCCCGACGGCCGCCGCCTCGGTCGGCGTGAAGATCCCGCCATAGATGCCGCCCAGAATGATGCCCGGCGCCAACAGGGCCCATTTCGCCTCCCAGATCGCGGCGAAGACGTCGCGCGCCGTCTGATCCTCTCCGGTTGCGCGGATACCGTCGCGGCGGGCCTGCCAGAGCGCATAGGCAATCAGGCCGAAGGCGATCAGAAGCCCCGGAACGATGCCCGCCAGAAACATCCCCGACACCGACACATTCGCCGAGGCGGCGTAGATGATCATCGGCACCGAGGGCGGGATGATGACACCGAGACACCCGGACGAGGCGACGAGCCCGGTCGAAAAGGCCGGACGGTAGCCCTCGCGCGCCATCACCGGCAGCAGGATGCTGCCGACCGCAGCGACGGTTGCGGGCCCGGATCCCGAGATCGCGGCAAAGAACATGCAGGTCACGACCGCGATGATCGCCATGCCGCCGCGGAACCGGCCGAACAGCACACCGCCCACCTTGAGCAACCGCTCCGACAGCCCGCCGCGCGCCATGATGTCCCCGGCGAGGATGAAGAACGGCACCGCCATAAGCGGAAAGCTGTCGATCGAGGTGACCAGCGCCTGCGGGATATAGGTGTTGGACACCTTGCCCGCGACGAACAGCGCAATGGCCGAGGCCGAGCCCAGGGCGACCGCGATCGGCACGCTCATCAGCAGCAGGACGCAGAAGAGTCCGAAAAGGATTGCCGCGATCATGCCGGATCTCCCGCTTGATAGGCGCGCAGATCAAGCACGATGCGTTGCATCAGGCGGATCAGCGTCAGGGCGAACCCGACGACCGGCGCCGCGTAGACATAGGCCATGGGCAGTCCGAGAGAGGCCGATTTCTGACCGAACCCGCTGATCTTCTGCACCAGCGTGATCCCCTGGCTCACGACCAGCAGCGCAAAAGCGGCAAAGACGATATGGGCGAACAGGCTGACCGCCAGCCGCAGGCCCCGCGAGGGCAGCGCATCCGCCAAGACCGTCGTCGCGATGCTGACATTGCGCCGCACCGCATAGGCGACCCCGATATAGCTCATCCAGATGAAGCAGTAGCGGGCCAGCTCCTCGGACCAGGACAGCGAGGCGCCCATCACGTAGCGCATGAAAATCTGCAGGCCGATCAGCCCGGTGATCAGGGTCATCAGAAAGACGACCACAGCCTCTTCGAGGTTCTCATCAATCCATTTCATGGTGTGTTTCCAAGGCTGGCCCGGCGGGTGCGGCACGCTTGGCGCGCGCCGCACCCGCCTGCGCGTCACTTGACCGTCGCGACGATCCGGTCGACGAGATCGCCGCCGACCTTCTGCTTCACCAGGTCATAGACCGGCCCCATCTTTTCCGAGAAGGTGGCCAGATCTTCCGGCGACAGCTCGGTCACGGCGACCGAAGGCATGGCCGCGATGGCATCCTTGTCGGCCTGCTGCGTCATCTCGCGCTGAAGCGGCGCGATCTCTGCAAAGGCCGCTTTCAGCGCCGCCAGATCCTCGTCGGACAGCATCGACGCGCTGTCCGGGTTCATCATGATCACCAGCGGCGAATAGATGTGGTTGGTCAGCGAGATGTTCTTCTGAACCTCGTTGAACTTCATCGAGTAGAACAGGTTGATCGGCCCTTCCATCGCATCGAAGGTGCCCTGTTGCAGCGCCGTGAACAGCTCGCCGAAGGCCAGCGGCGCGGGGTTTGCCCCCGCCTCGCGCCAGGCCGCGATATGGACCTCGTTCTCCATGGTCCGCATCTTCAGACCCTTGAGGTCGTCGGCCGTCTTGACGACGCGGCTGGCATTCTCGAACTGGCGGAACCCGTTTTCCCAGTAGCTGACGCCCATGATGCCGACCCGCTGGAGACCGTCCAGCATTTCCTGCCCGATCGGGCCGTCGAGCACGCTGTAGACCGCGGCATGGTCGGTGAACAGGAAGGGCATGTCGAACACGTAGAAATCGCTGTCGAACGCGGCCAGCGGGGCGGTCGAGACGAAGGCCATGTCGATATTGCCAAGCTGAATGCTCTCGATCAGCTCGCGTTCGCCGCCGAGCTGCGAGTTGGGAAACAGTTCCAGCCCGACGCGACCGTCGGTGTTTTCGCGGATCAGGGCATCGACCTTCTCCAGCGCGACATGTGCGGGGGTCGATGTCGAGGCCGCATGGCCGAATTTGAGCAGCGTTTCCGGTTCCGCAAGGGCCACCGAGACCGACATGCCGGAAGCTGCCGTAACAGCCGCCGCGAGCAGGCCAAACCTGTTCCAAATCTTCATTATCTGAACTCCTCCAAGGCTTTGTAGAGCGCGAACGGCCGACCTCCTCAGGCTGCCTGTTGCGGCCAGATCCTCAATAGTGCTGGAAATTTGACTCGTCAAATACTGAGATGACATCTCATTATATGAGAGACATGAGCAGACACGAGACTATCTCCCGGCCTGAAAATCCAGATATGGCGCTTGAAACGATCCAAAACTCAATATGTATTGATTGATCTGGAACAGGCTGGGTCCGATCCGGCATGCCCGGCTTTCGAATCCGCGCGTGATGCGGCTCGATACGAGCCCCCGCGCGTTCAACCGCGCGGCGCCTTGTACCCGCTTGAGGACGCAGGAGACCCGCCCAGCCATCCCTGGATCGCCGGTCGGGACAAGCGGCGAAACCGCCCGCTCAAGCGGGCCTGTTCCGCGGTCCACCTCAATTTCTGTGCTGGTGTCAGGCTAACACGCCCGGAAGGGGCGTCACATGGGCCGTTTCATGCATCGCAAGGAACGTGATCCGTCCGCAGCTCGGCGCAAATTGCGACCCGCTCGGGCGGGTTGGACAGGTTCTGCCGATCAAAGATGGGCCCAATCTGACGGCGGCGCGAGGCACAACGCTTGCGGTGCTCGGGATGGATGTGAACCATCCCGGCCAGGCAAGAAAATCCCATAATGAAGATTATGTAATATGATCAGGGTCAGCGCCCGGCGAAAGTGCCGCCGCAAATGCGGCGGCACTGTCTTCCATCAGACAAACAGGCTGGCGTCGTAGCCGTAGACCACGCCGAACCCATCGAAGGCGAAATAATCGACGGTCTCGGCCCCATGGCCGATTTCAGCGTCGAGGCTGGTATCCTCCTGCGCGTAGACCTCAAACGTCGTGCCGCTGATCCCCGAGCCCCGCGCCCAGGCCGGATCCGCGCCGCCGAAGCTCGACAGCATCGCAACAACCCCGTCCGCCGCAAGATCCAGCGCCACCGACGCATCCGCATCGGTCACCCCGCTCGTCTGG
>NZ_JAMDHK010000028.1 GCF_024721115.1 Salipiger pentaromativorans
GACTGAGCAGGAATAGCCCGTCGGCGGGGCCAAATCGCTTGGCCGAAATCTCTTGACTAAGAGAGACCCGTTACCGAAGTCCTGACCCTACGTCGATGCAAGGTTCATCGCGCTCGGCACCGATGGCTTCGGCCGTTCGGCCAACCGGGCCGACCTGCGCGCCTTCTTCGAGGTGGACCGCAAGAACATCGCGCTGGCGGTGATCGAGGCTCTGGTGCGCGCAGGCGACGAAGAACCGGCCACGCTGGCGAAGGCTCTGGACGCATTCAGCCTGGACGCTTCGGCACCGGCGCCCTGGACCGTATGAGAGGGGGAGGCAACATGACCAACACCATTGACGTGAAAGTGCCTGATATTGGCGATTTTTCCAATGTGCTCGTGATCGAGATCAACGTCTCTGTAGGCGATATCGTCGCAAAGGACGACCCGATCTTGATGCTGGAAAGCGACAAGGCAACCCTGGATATTCCCGCACCGACCGGCGGTAAGATCGCCGCCATCCATGTGGTCGAGGGTGACAAGCTCAGCGAGGGCAGCCTCGTGATGACACTGGAGGCCGCGGGCGAAGTCCCCGAAGCTGACACCACCCGGCCTGATGTGCGCGAGGCCGCCGATGCGGTTCCAGAGCTGAGCGCCTCTGCCGCCGCACCCGCCGAAGGTGCGGCCCTTACTGGAAAAATCGAGCTTCTCGTGCCCGATATCGGTGATTTCACCGATGTGCCGGTGATCGAAGTCACCGTGGCATTGGGCGATATCGTCGCCGAGGATGATCCGATCCTGATGCTGGAAAGCGACAAGGCGACGCTGGATATTCCCGCGCCTGCGGCAGGCAAGGTCACCGCTATCCATGTGTCCGAAGGCGACACGGTCAGCAAGGGCAGTCTGGTGATGACGCTTGACGCCGAAGGCGAAGCGACCGCAGAAGCGCCCCCCGAGGCTGCGCCCGCACGGCAGCCCGTGCCGGCCCTGCAGACCGCCGCCTCTGCCAGCGGCGCAGACAGCCACGCGGAATTCCTGGTGCTTGGCGCTGGACCGGGTGGCTATACAGCCGCCTTCCGCGCCGCCGATCTCGGACTCAAGGTCACGCTGATCGAACGCTGGGACAGGCTGGGGGGCGTCTGCCTGAACGTGGGGTGTATCCCGTCCAAGGCACTGCTGCATGTGGCCAAGGCCATGGACGAAGCGCAGGCGTTATCCGCCCACGGGGTCAGTTTCGCCGCCCCGACGGTCGACCTGGACGGCGTTCGCAGCTTCAAGGATGGGGTGGTCGGCAAGCTCACCGGCGGACTGAATGGTCTGGCGCGCAAGCGTAAGGTCACCGTCGTCAGGGGCACCGGGCGGTTCGCGGGCCCCAATGTCATTCGTGTAGAGACTGCCGAGGGCACGCAGACCGTCAGCTTTGATCATGCGGTCATCGCCTGCGGGTCGGAACCCGTGCGCCTGCCGTTCCTGCCCGACGATTCGCGCGTGATCGACAGCACCGGCGCGCTGGCGCTTGCCGATATCCCTGAACGGATGCTGGTGGTGGGCGGCGGGATCATCGGGCTCGAAATGGCGCAGGTCTATGATGCTCTTGGATCGAAAATCACCATTGTTGAACTGATGGATCAGATCATCCCCGAAGCGGATCGCGATCTGGTAATGCCGCTGATGAAGCGGATCGAGAAACGCTATGAACGCGTCCTTCTGAAGACCAAGGTCACCAAGGTCGAGGCCACTGATGCAGGTCTTGTGGCCACATTCGACGGACCGAACGGCATCTTTGAAGCTGAATTTGACAAAGTTCTTGTCGCCGTTGGCCGCAAGCCCAACGGAGCGCTGGTGGCTGCCGACGCGGCAGGCGTAACCGTGGATGAGCGCGGGTTTATCCCGGTGGACACGCAGATGCGCACCAATCAGCCGCATATCTTTGCCATCGGCGATGTGGTTGGCCAGCCGATGCTTGCGCATAAGGCCGTGCATGAAGCCAAGGTTGCGGCCGAAGTGGCCTGCGGCGAAAAATCTGTGTTCGATGCGCGGGTTATCCCGTCCGTGGCCTATACCGATCCGGAAATTGCCTGGGTCGGCATGACCGAGGCCGAAGCGAAGTCAAAGGGTGTGAAGGTCCGGAAAGGCGCATTCCCTTGGGCGGCCTCGGGGCGGTCTTTGTCGCTAGGCCGCAATGAGGGGGTCACCAAGCTGTTGTTCGACCCCGATACCAAACGAATCATCGGCGCTGGGATCACCGGGCCAAATGCCGGAGACCTTCTGGCCGAGGCTGTGCTTGCGATCGAAATGGGTGCCGATGCCGAAGATCTGGCGCTGACGATCCATCCGCATCCGACCCTTTCGGAAACCCTGGGGCTGGCCGCAGAGGTGTCTGAGGGGACCATTACCGATCTGTAAGGCCCGCAAGACCGGGTGGCAGCCGAGCAGCGTCATTCCGGCATTTCGTGGATGTTCATACGATCCATTCCGACGTGGCTGGAGCTGCCAGTCACCATCACTTTTTGGGAAAGATCGACCACCGTTCTGCTGAAATCTCCCGTCTGAGGAGAGCCCCGCGCCGTCATGGTTCGGGCCGCGTGCCCGGGCGAAAACAGGGCCGGTTCAAGTGCCTTGACAAGAGTTTCAACGGACTTTAGTGACTATGCATACTAATTCGAACCAGGGGGCTTCAGGTACTCCGAATACCTGAAGGAAATATGCAGTGAATTGGTGCCGTGAGGGTTCTGCCCAAGCTTGGGCATCACTCATGGCTGAGAGGAAAGGGAGGCGGATATGACTGTATCTGTAGTATTCATCGAATACGACGGGACACGTCGGGAGATTGATGGCCAGGAAGGCTCTTCGGCAATGGAGGTCGCCTCGAATAACGGCGTGCCGGGAATCGATGCCGAGTGCGGCGGGGCATGCGCCTGTGCAACCTGTCACGTTTATGTGGGCGAAGAGTGGATCAACGAGCTTGATCCGCCGTCGGATAACGAGCTTTCGATGCTCGAATTCGCCGCCAACAGGCAGGAGAACAGTCGTCTGTCATGTCAGATAAAGCTGAGCCCCAAAATCTCGGGGATTGAGTTGACGACACCGGAATTTCAGTTCTGAGGCGGCTTGCGCTTTTAGGCTAAGAAGGAGGCTCCAATGTCGCTGACAGAGGCACCCGAAGAAACGGCGGAACGCAAAGCGTTCTACGAGAAGATCGACAGCAATTCCTACACCCCGCTCTGGGCTGTGTTGAATAGCATCATTACACCCGAGCCGAAGAGCGACTGCGTTCCCCATGTCTGGCGGTTCCAGGTTGCAAAGGACTATCTGCTGGAAGCGGGCGGGCTGATCACGGCGAAAGAAGCTGAGAGGCGCGTGCTTATCCTGGAAAACCCCGGCCTGCGTGGTCAATCACGGATCACCACGTCACTCTACGCCGGCCTTCAGATCGTCATGCCCGGAGAAGTCGCCCCGGCCCACCGGCACAGCCAGTCGGCACTTCGCCTGGTGCTTGACGGTGAGGGGGCGCACACCGCCGTGAACGGCGAGCGCACCATGATGTCTTTCGGTGACTTCGTCATCACGCCGCCTTGGGGCTGGCATGACCATGGCAACAGTTCCGATGAGCCGATGATCTGGCTTGATGGTCTCGATATAGCGGTGGTGTCACTGTTCGACGCGTCGTTCGCCGAAGAGCATGGCGAAGACGAGCAGCCCATCACGCGCCCACTCGGCGACAGCACCGCGCGTTTCGCCGCGAACATGCTGCCTTATGACTATGAGCGTAAGGGCTTGGCATCCCCGATCTTCAACTACCCCTATGATCGCTCGCGCGAGGCCCTAGAAAAGCTGAAGTCGGCCGAAGATGCCGACCGCTGCCACGGATTTCGCATGCGCTATGTGAACCCGCTGGACGGCGGATGGGCCATGCCGACAATCGCCCCCGGTCTCCAGCTTCTGCCGAAGGGGTTCGAAACCGCGCCCTACCGCTCGACGGACGCAACCGTGTTTGTCGTGATGGAAGGTCAGGGCAAGTCGCAGATCGGCGACGAAGTGCTGGAATGGGGTCCCAAGGACGTCTTTGTCGCGCCGAGCTGGAAATGGATCAAACACATGCCCGACGGAGAAGCGGTGTTCTTCACCTACTCCGATCGTGTGGCACAAGAAAAGCTTGGTCTGTGGAGGGAGGATCGCGGAAATCAGAAATGATCGCTTCACCGAGATGCGGGACGCATCCACATGTATACTAAATCGTAGGTCACATATCCGTCTTGTTGGAGGGGCGGATCACAAAGTTATCGCCAAGGGAGGAAAGACATGACAAACGCGCCCCATACGGCTTCGAGCAAGACGTATACCGACGAGGACATCAAAAACCTCGTCGACACCAAAACCGGAAAATACAGCCCCGAGATCTACACCAGCGAAGAGCTGTATCAGCTTGAGCTTGAGAAGATTTTTGCTCGTACCTGGATTTGCGTCGGACACGAGTCGCAGCTTCCGAATTACGGCGATTTTCAATCGGCATACATTGGTGAAGACCCTGTCGTTGTCGTGAGGCAAAAAGACAATTCGATCCGCGTTTTCCTCAACCAGTGCCGGCATCGTGGCATGCGCATCTGCCGTGTCGACGCCGGTAACGCGCGTGCGTTCACTTGCCCTTATCACGGGTGGGCGTATGACTCGGCGGGAAATCTCGTCAGTGTGCCGATGGAGACAGAGGCCTTCAACGACGCCCTGAAAAAGGATGAATGGGGTCCGAAACAGGCACGGGTCGAGACCTACAAGGGCCTTATCTTTGCCAACTGGGATGAGAGCGCACCCGATCTCGATACCTATCTCGGCGACGCCAAGTTCTACATGGACACCATGCTGGATCGTGTTGAAGGCGGAACAGAGGTGATTGAGGGTATCCAGAAGTGGGTTATTCCCGCCAACTGGAAATTCGCTGCCGAGCAGTTTGGAAGCGACGCCTATCACGCTGGCACCACATCGCACATTTCGGGCATTATGGCGGGGGTGCCGGCCGGTACCGACTTGAGCCAGGTGCAGCCGCCAACTGACGGATTGAATGTCTATATCGGTAATGGTCATGCGTGCGGACTCTTCCTCCGCAACCCGATGTTCTATCAGGTCATCGTTGGGCCCGCAGTCACCGAGTATCTCACACAAACAAGCTACCCGGAAGCTGTGGAGCGTATCGGCAAAGAGAGAGCCGACATCAATCTGTGTCACATGAATGTCTTCCCGAACCTGTCTTTCCTGACCGGAATTAACACAGTGCGGATGTGGCAGCCGAGGGGGCCTCACGAGATGGAAATCTGGTCCTTTACGCTTGTTGACAAAAAGGCGCCCGACGCCATCAAGCAGGAATGGTCTCGTAATAATGTTCGGACCTTCTCGGCTGGCGGTGTGTTCGAACAGGATGACGGCGAAAACTGGAATGACATCCAGCACGTACTGCGCGGTCATGTTGCCAAACAGCAAAAATTCAACATCGAGATGTCGGATCATACGGTACGCGATGCGGAACCCGGCTACCCCGGAAAGAGCTTCGCCGACACATATGGCGAGGAAGCCGCGCGGAATATCTACGCTCATTGGGCGCGGATGTTGACGACCTCGGATTTTTCGTTTCTCGACTCTGTGCCTACTTTGAAGGCAGCTGAGTGACATGGAAAGCAAACGGCAGGCCCAAAGATGGGTCTGCTGGCAAGCTGAAGGGAGGGCACAATGCTTGACATCATTACCAAGAACGACTTCTCGGTGAAACCCGCACCGGTTTCAGTCGAACTTCAACAAGAAATTGAACAGTTTTACTTCTGGGAAGCAAAGCTGATGGGAGACAGGAACTGGGAGAGCTGGTTCACTCTGATGTCGAAGGAAATTGAATACTGGGCGCCAATCCGCACGACGAGAATCATGCGAGAAACGGAAAAGGAATACACCGACAAAAACGGTTTCGCCCATTTCTTCGACGACTGGAACATGCTTGAGGGACGTATCCGCAAAATCATGTCGGATGTGGGTTGGTCTGAGAACCCCGCTTCTCGGTTGCGGCATATCGTCAGCAACGTCCTGATCTGGAAAGGTGCGGAAGAAGGCGAGTACGACGTAAGCACATCGGTCATAACCTATCGCAACCGTCAGGAACGCCAGGCTGATATTTTCTCGGCAGAACGACAGGATAAAATCCGCCGGGTGGACGACGAGCGCGGGTTCGAAGTTGTGAAGCGCAAGATTCTGCTGGATCAAAGCACCGTGCTGTCGAATAACATCAGCTTCTTTTTCTAAGCTGAAAGGTAAATAAATGGCATGGCACAAAACGTTCCCTCTGGCAGAAGTGCCAGAGGGTGAAATGGTCCAATACACCGGCTGCTCGGAGCCGATCTTGGTATGTCAGGTGTCCGGGACGGTGTACGCCGTTCAAGACACCTGTACGCACGACACCTGGTCTTTATGCGACGGCTATCTCGAAGGACATATCGTCGAGTGCTCTTTGCACATGGCGAAATTCGACGTTCGTAACGGTGAAGTAACAGCACTTCCCGCTTGCAAGGCGTTGAAGGTGTTTCCTGTCAAGATCGAGGACGAAAACATCTATATAGAATGTCAAGAAGAAAAAGTCACGGAGGGGGAATAAACTATGCGTATGAAGGATCAGGTCGCGCTCGTGACCGGTGGCGGGTCGGGACTCGGCAAGGCGATCGTCGAACGGTTCGTGAAAGAAGGAGCGCGTGTCGCTATCCTTGATCGCTCTCACGAGCGTATTGAAGAGGTGGTCTCCGCCCATCAGGGAGCCGTGGTCGGCGTCGCAGGCGATGTTCGAAGCATGGACGACAACAAAAATGCTGTTGCCGAATGTGTGAAAGCGTTTGGAAAACTCGATACGCTTATCGGAAACGCTGGCGTGTGGGATTATAACGCGACGCTTGCTAGCGCCGACGACGACCAGATTGCGGACGCGATTGATGAGCTCATCGGAATTAACCTTAATGGTTACATTCTTGCCGCCAAGGCCGCATTGCCCGAACTCTACAAGAGCAAAGGTAATGCGATTTTTACCGTGTCAAACGCTGGATTCTATCCTGGCGGAGGAGGAGTTCTCTACACGGCTGCCAAGCACGGTGTCGTCGGCATGATTAAACAGATGGCACATGAATGGGCCCCACACATTCGGGTAAACGGTGTCGCGCCCGGCGGCATTGGAGGATCTAATCTGGCAGGGCTTTCCAGCCTGTCCCAAGAGGACAACCGCTTTTCCGACTTGCCTCTCGATGATTTGATGAAGCAGATCCTGCCCCTGGAAAAAGCGTTTTATGCAGATGAATACGCCGGCGCCTATGTCTTCTTTGCCGACCGCAACGACAATGGCCCAGCGACGGGCGCGGTCCTGAACTTCGACGGCGGGATCGGAATGCGGGGCTTCATGTCTCCCAATATGGGCGCAGAACTGGTGGAGAAGTTCGGATAAGTCTGAGGTCCGGGGCGCTGCCTGATGATAAATGCCCGACACCCGGGATGGAACTGGGCGATCGCGCAAAAGAAACAGAATGGAGGATACTATGACGGATGTTTTGCTTCAAATCGACGGCAAAGAAGCACCGGCTAGCGAAGATCGCACGTTTGAGCGGGCCTCTCCCGCTGATGGAGTGACGGTCACGCGATACGCCGCCGCGACGCGTGAGGATGTGGACGCCGCAATCGCCTCGGCGGATCGTACGTTCCAAGCTTGGTCACAAACCGGCCCCAGCGAACGCCGCGGGCTCCTGTTGCGGGCGGCCGACGAGATTGAGAAACGCGGCGACGACTTTGTGGCAGCAATGAAGGATGAAGTCGGCTCAGGCGAACTTTGGGCCCGTTTCAATGTCATGGCCGCCGCCAACGTCTTTCGTGAAGCCGCTTCTATGGCAACACAGATACAGGGGGAGACCATTCCATCCGACAAGCCCGGCACGATGTCCATGACCGTCCGGCAGCCGGTTGGCGTGATCCTGTCGATTGTGCCTTGGAACGGTCCGATCGTTTTGGCGGCCCGCGCCATCGCATATCCGCTCGTCTGCGGCAACACGGTGGTATTCCGTGCTTCGGAAACATCCCCGCGGGTCCATTTTCTAATTACCGAAGCGGTGCAAGCCGCCGGTTTCCCAGCCGGCTCGGTCAACATGATCATTAACCAGCCCGAGGAAGCGCCTGAACTGGTCGAGGCGATGATCGCCGATCCGCGCGTGCGTCGGGTGAACTTCACCGGTTCGACACGCGTTGGAAGGATCATTGCCGCCAGCTGCGGCAAGCATCTCAAGCGCAGCCTAATGGAACTCGGCGACAAGTCTCCACTGATCGTTCTGGCCGATGCGGATGTAGACGAAGCCGTAACCGCTGCGATTTTCGGTGGCTTCCTATATCAGGGCCAGATCTGTATGAGCACCGAACGCGCCATCGTGCACGAGACGATTGCGGACGAATTTGTCGCCAAGCTTGCCGACCGCGTCTCGCAATTTGTGACCGGTGACCAGCGCACCCAAGGTGCCTGCGCACTCGGTCCGGTCATAAATCAGGGTGCCTCGAACCGTATCAACGCCCTGCTTGACGACGCCATCGCAAAAGGTGCCATGATCAAAGCCGGTAACCGCGCTGCGAACACACTCATACCCGCGACAATTCTGGACCATGTCACACCAGACATGGAGATTTACAGCGAGGAATCCTTTGGCCCTGTCCTACAAGTCATTCGCGTGAAAGACAACGATGAAGCGGTGAAGGTAGCCAACGATCCCAACTACGGTCTTTCGGCGGCGGTCCACGGGAACGATATCACCGCAACACTTGACGTTGCTATGCGGGTCCAAACCGGAGCGGTGCACGTCAACGGCGCGACTGTCGGCAATGAAGCGCAGGCACCTTACGGAGGAACCCGCAATAGCGGTTGGGGTCGTTTCGATGGCCGCGCGATGATCGACGAGTTTACCGAGCTTAAGTGGCTGACGATTGAGTCACCCAAACAGCAGTATCCCTTCAGTTAACACTGACGTGGAGCGCTTTTTGGGGCGCTCCACACACCATCTTAGATTGCCAAAGTAACGGCAGGAAAGTTGAATAATGACCCTGAAAACAAGAACAGCGGACACAGAAGCTGCACGATCTTTCGACTTGCACAACGTACCCGAGGAGTATTTCGATAATCCGTATCCATATTTTCGGATGTTACGCAACGACGATCCCGTTCATCTGAATTCTGACGGCAGTGTTCTACTGACACAGTATGCCGATGTCCGGCAGGTCTGGCGCGACATCAGCGGAGAGGTGTTCAAAGGCGAACAATTTCGCCAACGGTTTGGCGAAGGCCCACTTCTCGAGCATCACACATCCACGATGCTTTTCCGCGATCAACCGGATCACGATCGGCTGCGCAACATCGTCAACCCGTTTTTTTCGCAGGCGTCCATTCAATCCGTGAAGGGCTTTATCGAAGAGACGGTTGAGAAACATCTCGATGTTGTCGCCGAAAAACGGGATGTCGACTTCGTTTCGGACTTCGCCTTTCGGCTGCCGGTTGCCGTTATCTGCAAGTTGATTGGCGTCCCTGTAGAAGATGCGGACTATATCCAGGGCGTCGGACGCAAGGTTCTTTTCCCGCTGAACCCCGCAGTCCCGGCCGACGCGATCACGGAAGGGCACGAGGCCACTGCCGAATTCAAGTCGTACCTGCGTCCCTTCCTCGAAAAACGCCAGCGCAGCACTGACATCGACCCGATGAGCGATGTGCTAAGCGCGATGGTCGCTGCTCAGCGGAATGGCGTCACGGTTAGCGACGATGAAATTCTGCATATGTGCATCGTCACACTGAACGGCGGTCACGAAACCACCACCAACCTGATTTCGCAATCGATCCACTATCTTCTGGATGACCCCGAAGCCATGGCGCAAATGCGCAACGGCGACGTCCCCGTCAACGTTGCGATTGAAGAACTGGTCCGGTTTATCACGCCTCTCCAGCTTCAAGGCCGCCGCGTGACGCGCGACATCGAACTCGACAGTGGAAACGGCACAATCCCGAAAGGCACCGAGGTGATAATTTGCCAGGCCTCTGCAAATCGGGATGAACGGGTGTTCGACAATCCTGAAAAGCTCAACCTTGCGCGCAAGCCCAACAATCATATGGGTTTCGGTGCAGGCATTCATGTTTGCATTGGCCGTCCCCTCGCGCGGCTTGAGGCATCTGTTGCTGTGCCGGCAGTTCTGCGGCGGTTCAAGACCATAGAGCGGACGGGACCTGCGCATTTCAATCACAACACGCGGTTCCGTGGTCTCGCCGACCTGCCGCTGCGCCTCGCGTGACGCGAACACCGAAGCGCCATCGAAAGCCGCTGGCTGAAAGATAACTACATGAAACTCTGCATTTTTGATGAGGACCGGATCGGTCTTGTCGACGGTGAAACTGTCATCGATGTCACGTCGGCACTCGACGAACTTGCCCCACTGCGGTATCCGCTGCCACGGCAGGACCGGCTCATTTCGCATTTGTCCGAACTGAAAACGCCGATTGAAACAGCAAGCCAGTCCGGCGCGCGCAAGCCGCTTTCCGATGTTCGTTTGCACCCGCCGGTCGCCAATCCCGGCAAGCTGGTAGCTGCGCCTGTAAACTACACCAAACATCTGCAAGAAGCGCGCGAGCAGGAAGAAATCCATCAAAACAATGCAGCGCAGGTGCGTGTCATTCAGGAGGTCGGGCTTTTTCTGAAGGCGACCAGCAGCCTGATTGGCGCTTCGGACGCGGTTGCTGTGCGCTTCCCCGAAAGACGCACGGACCACGAGCTTGAACTTGCCGTGATCATCGGGCGCACCGCGGACCGCGTCACAGCAGAACAGGCGCTTGATCATGTCGCCGCCTACGCGATCGGTCTCGACATGACGGTTCGCGGGTCCGAAGAACGCAGTATGCGCAAGTCGATTGATACATACTCGGTGCTCGGCCCGTGGCTTGTGACTGCGGATGAGATCAACGATTCGGGAAATCTCGACATGGAATTGTCTGTAGATGGCGAGGTACGGCAAAAGGCCAATACGCGTGATCTCGTTCTGAGTATTCCCGAACTAATCGAAATGGCTTCGAGTTTCTACACCCTTCATCCGGGCGACGTGATCTATACGGGCACACCCGAAGGCGTTGGGCCAGTCACTCCTGGCAACTCCATCGACGCGTGGATCGAGGGCATCGGCTCAATGTCGATACAAGTTTCCTGATACAGTTTCCCGAGGACGTAAGTTGACTCCGAAACCCAATTCTTTCGGCCCGCTTTCCGGTATTCGAATTCTGGAAATCGGGCATTACATCGCGGCGCCATTTTGCACGCGCATCCTAGGCGACCTTGGCGCGGAGATCATAAAAATCGAGCCGCCCGCTGGAGACCCCGCGCGAGACTGGGGAGCGAAACAGAACGATCGCTCGCTATGGTGGAGCGTACACGCTCGCAACAAGCGTTCCGTCGCGATCGACATCAAGTCCCCTGAGGGGCTGGAGGCCGTCCAAAAAGTCATCGCGTCTTGCGATGCATTGGTCGAAAATCTCCGCCCCGGAGCGCTTGCGCGACTTGGCCTTTCTTACGAGGTTCTCGAAACGCTGCGCCCGGGTCTTGTGGTCGCCCATATCTCGGGTTACGGGCAAAACGGTCCCGAACGGGATCGCGCCGCATTTGGCGTTATTGGCGAGGCAATCGGCGGTCTTCGCTACCTGACAGACCATCCTCAGGGGACAAGCGATTTGCCGCCGGTCAGGGTGGGGGTCTCGTTGGGGGATTCGGTTGCCGGGCTTTATGCTGCAATCGGCGTGCTGGCCCAGTTGCTGGGCCGCGCAGAGAACAAATCCTCGTCCTGTCATGTGGTCGATGTGGCTCTCACCGAGAGTGTGCTGAGCCTGATGGAGGATATGCTGCCTGCTTACGGTGCGCTTGGCCAGATCAAGAAACCGACGGGCGCGCGCATTTCGACCGCCGCACCGACCAGCGCCTATCCGACGCGGGATGATCGCTGGCTCTTGATCGCTGCCAATTCCGACCTTCTCTTTGGTCGCCTGATGACTTTGATCGGTCGCGATGACTTCGCCTCCGATCCAGAACTGTCCACCAATTCCGGTCGCGTGGCGCAGGCTGACCGGCTGGATTCAGCCATAGCGGAATGGACCCGACGGCACGACGCAAACGACGCGGCGCGCATAGTCGCCGAAGCGGACATTCCTTCGACCCTGATTTACACCGCCGCCGAAATTGTCGCGGACCCGCAATTCCAGGCGCGCGGTATGATCCGCAAGGTCACGGATGCCGAACAGGGCACGGTCCTCCACCCCGGAATCGTGCCGCACCTACCGGATTGCCCCGGAGCCATTCGTTTTGCCGGCCAAAACCTTGGGCAAGACACTGATGATGTCCTCCGCGAGTTTGCCCACATGACGGCGCAGGAAATCGGTCGGCTACGGTCGGAAAAGGTCATCACATGACGGCGCGACCGGTCACCATCGTCGAAGTAGGCCCCCGAGATGGGTTTCAGGGAATTGTTCCTCTTATCCCGACAGAGCGCAAGATCCAGTTCATAGAGCGGCTTGCTGCGACCGGACTGGAACGGTTCGAAATCACGTCCTGCGTCAGCGACAAGGCAGTGCCACAACTGGCCGATGCCAAGGACGTTATTGCCGCAAGCCAAGGCGTGCCGGGTGTTCTCGGGCAGGTTCTCATTCCCACGGCGTCTCGGGCGGGGCAGGCACTGGCCTTTGGAGCTCGATCGCTTGCCTATGTGCTGTCTGTATCTGAAAGCCATAATCGGAGCAATGTGCGTCGTACGCCGGAAGAGTCGGTGTCCGATTATGCAGCGATGATCGCTGACCTGCCTCCGGGCATTTCACTGCGCCTTAATATAGCGACAGCGTTCGACTGCCCGTTTGAGGGGAGGATCGGAACAGAACAGGTGTTGACGTTGCTCGATCAACTGATTCCGCTCGCTCCGACAGCGGAGATCGCGCTGTGTGATACGACCGGCAAAGCGGTTCCCGATCAAGTCGGGGAGGTATTCGACGCGGTGATCTCTCGATTTCCGGAAGTGGGCTCTTGGGCTGTGCACACCCATGACACTTACGGACTTGGCCTGGCCAATGTCCACGCTGCTTGGGAGGCTGGCGTGCGCGTCGTGGATGCGGCCTTTGCCGGACTTGGCGGCTGTCCCTTTGCCCCTGGCGCAAGCGGCAATGTTGCAACCGAAGATGTTGTTTGGATGTTCGAGCGGCGTGGAATCCAGACGAATGTGGATTTGTCCGCGTTGATCGAGATTGCAAAAGACGGCGCGTGCATCCCCGGCGCGTCTGCCGGCGGTCGCGTTCGCAAAGCTCTCGCCGGCTGTGCATGACCTCCGGAGTTATCCGGAGGTCATGTCTGGTCCAGTCACTGGGCGTCGGGTTGCCTTGATGGCGCGGCGTCGCTGAAGGCGGGCAGGGTGTCGCACGCAGCATAGATACGTGCGATGGTCGGCCAGGCGTCCAGTGGAATGTCGAAACGCCGGTTGTTCCAGACCTGCGCATACAGACAGATATCCGCCATTCCCGGTTCATCACCACAGCAGAAACGGCCGGTTTCAGGGTTTTGTGAAAGCTCGGCCTCCAGTGCGTCAAAGCCCAGATTCACCCAATGGGTGAACCATGCCTTCTGCGCGTTTTCGTCAGCCCCGAACTGCTCACCAACGCGCATCAGCACCCGCAAGTTGTTCAGGGGATGGATTTCCATGGCAATCATGTAGCTCAGCGCGCGAACGCGGGCGCGGGCCTCTGGATCACGGGGCAGTAGCGCCGGCTGCGGATGGGTTTCATCAAGCCATTCGATGATGGCGAGGGACTGGGTCAGGTGTTGACCGTCCTCGAGTTCGAGGACGGGTACCAGACCCTGCGGATTACGGCGCAAGAACTCGGGCGTGCGAGTCTCTCCCTTCCGCAACGCATAGGGAACGTAATCGTATGCCAGTCCCTTCAGGTTCAGAGCTGCCCTGAGACGGGTCGACGTGGACGAACGAAAGAAATTGTGCAGACGAAGTGTCATGCCTGTCCTTTCACGCGTTCGGTGATGGGCGTTTCGATCTTGCCAAGTCCCTCGATCTCGATCACGCAATGATCGCCGGGAACCAGCGGCCCAACCCCCTCCGGTGTTCCGGTCATGATGATATCGCCTGGCTTCATCTCCATCGACTGCGATAGGATCGAGATGATCTCTGGAACGGACCAGATCAGATTTGCCAAATCCGAGTCCTGTTTCAGCACATCGTTGACGGACAGCGAGATACGCCCACGCCCGAGATGGCCAACCTGTGCGACAGGATGAACGGGACCAATCACTGCCGAAAAGTCGAAGGCCTTGCCCCAATCCCACGGCCGACCCTGCTCGCGTGCGGCAAGCTGAAGGTCGCGGCGCGTCAAATCATTTCCGACAGCGTAGCCCCAGACATGGTCCAAGGCGTGCTGGGTCGGAATGTCCCGGCCAGCTTTCCCGATGGCAACCACCAGCTCGGCCTCGTAGTGAAAATTCAAGGTCTCGGCAGGATAAGCCACCGCGACACCGGAATCCACGACAGCGTCAGCGGGTTTGGTGAAAAAGAACGGCGGATCACGGTCAGGATCCTTGCCCATTTCTCTTGCATGCGCGGCGTAGTTGCGGCCGACGCAGAAGACGCGGCGCACTGGCAGCCGATCATCGCTCCCCGCCACGGCAACTGAAGGTTGGGGCATTGGATCAAAGACGAAAGCCATATTATTCCTCATGCGAAGTTACATTGGCAGGGATGTTCACTGAATGACGCGATCGCGCCCGAAATGTCAGGAACAGCCCACTGAGCAGCAGGAAGCCGCTTGCGTTTAGTGCGACCGTCATGTTGTCACCCGGCGCAGCGGGGATGAGTAGCGCCGCCCCCGCACATCCGAGAAGCAGGCGGATGCCGATGCTCAGCCGCCCCGCCATCCAGCCTACAAAGGCGGCAGACACTGCATAGACGCCCAGACTGGCCGTTACGACCGCAATGACGACCTCGACCGGATCACCATTGAGCAGCAGTGCCGGTGAGAAAACGAAAATGAAGGGTACAATGTAAGCTGTCCATCCCAGCCGTACCGCTTCCAGTGAGGTTTTCATTGGCGGCGCCTTGGCGATGACGGCGGCAAAGAACGCGCCAATACCGATTGGCGGTGTTACCATCGACATCATACCGAGATAGAATATGAAGAGATGCGCGGCGATCGGATCAATACCCGTTCCCACCAATGCCGGCGCGATCAGCACAGCAAGCAGCAGATAAACGCCGATCGTCGGCATACCCATTCCGAGAATTAGACTGGCGACGGCAGCTATAAGCAACAGCGCAAACAAACTTTCGCCGCCCAGGGTGACCAGAGATGCCGTCATCGCAAATCCAAACCCACTGACGTTGAGCATGCCGATTATCAGACCCGCTGCGGCGGAAATCATCAGAATGTCAGTCAATGAGCGTCCGGTTTCACTTAGCGCACTGGCAAATTGACGCAACCTGATCCGATGCCCTCCATAGCCGGGATAGATACCGACCAGCAATGCCAGTCCCGAACCGATCAATGCCGCAAGTTCCGCTCGCTGATTGAACTGGAATATCGCAAGTATGATGGCGGCAAATGGAAGGGTAAAGGGCCAGCCCTTGCGCATAACCTCGCCCAGGGATTTCAATTGGCTGCGGTCAAGAGGTTTGATTCCGTCGCGCGCCGCAGAAATGTCCACCTGAATGAACAATGCGAGATAATAGAGAAAGGCGGGAACAATGGCGGCAATGACGATCTCGGAATAAGGCCGCTGAAGGATGTCAGCCATAAGGAATGCAACCGCGCCCATCACGGGGGGGACTATCTGCCCGCCCGTCGAAGCGACGGCCTCAATCGCTGCGGCACGGGCGCGCGAAAACCCGGAATTGATCATCAATTTGATCGTTACGACCCCGGTGGCGACGATGTTTGAAACCACCACGCCCGAAATTGTTCCAAACAACATGGAACCGATGATAGACACTTTTGCCGCACCGCCCCGACGGCTGCCCATGGAAGAACTGGCGAGATCGTTGAAAAACTCTCCCCCACCCGAACGCATCAGCAGCGCGCCAAAGAACACAAAAGCGATCACGATTGTCGCCGCGACATTCAACGTAAGGCCAAGGAGGCCGTTTGCGTCAAAGATGAGATAGAGAAACAGCCGATCCGCATCGACTTGACGGGTTTGCAGGGTGCCTTGCAGATTATGCCCAAACAGCCCGATCGCGAGCATCAGCATCACGAGGATTACAAGCGTCCAGCCCGTAGTGCGACGTAACGCTTCCAGGACCAGCGGCAACAGAAGCGCGGCCACCACCATCGCTTCAACCGGTTTCGCGAGCCAAGCGCTTCCGAGTTCGGGATAGCGCAGCGCGAGGTAAAGCGCCGCGCCGAAACTCAGCGCCGCAAAGATCCAGTCAGCGGCTATGAGCAGTATGCGCGGTATCGTCCGATTGCCATCGCGGCTCTTGCCAAGAAATACCACGGGCAGTCCAAGGGCAAGGACCACAGCAAGGAACTGTTCGGTATAGAACAGGTATCCCAACATTGACGGTACATTCGCAACTTGCACTAACGCCGCCAATGTCAGAAGCGCGGCGAGAACGGGCACGACAAGGCGCCGAACCCGTTCTGCGGGAGTCATGATAGTCTGGTCCATGGAAGACGTCTTGTCCGTGTCCTATAAAAGCGAGCCTAAACGGCCGGACCTATTTCTGAGCCACCTGCTCGACGCCGCGGCTTTCGAAGAAGGCAACCGCAGCGGGATGGTATTCGAGTCCGGAATACTCACGGTAGGCGGTTTCAAGCGATATGGACGCGAGCGGGGGATAGCTTGCGACGATATCTTCCTTGCGATCAAAGACTGTGGTCAGCATCGCCGTCACGCTTTCATCGGAGACATGTTCCCCTGCGACGAGCACATTGTCCCAGGCAATCATCTGGATCGGCTCGGTGATACCAACCCGCACCGGACTGGGTGAAACTTCGGTGAAGTAGTAGAAGGGCCGGTATTTGCGCACCACAGCAAGGGTTTCTTCGTTGGCATCAATACCCAGGTATCGGATGCCCCCCAATGCGGCGTTGGCTTCGGCAACCTTTGGTGCGCCGACCGCGAAGAACGCGGTATCTACCCTTCCGGCAATGAACTCATCCGCTCCCCTGATCAATTCGGGAACCAGAACAGGCGTGACATCGTCGAGCGATAGCCCGGCGGTCGCGATGATCGCTTGCGTCAACGGAATGTTGAGGGGGAAGGCATTCCAGCCAACCGGAAAGCGCTTGCCCCGCAGATCCTCAAGCGATTTGATGTCGGAGTCGTCGCGCACAAAAAGCCCAACGGGGAAGGTATTGATCCGCGCGACGATCCGAAGTTTTGGCATTTCCCTAGTATACTCGCCAGTTCCGGTGAGCGCTGTATAGACATCGTTGATGTCATTGAGCGTGAATTCGGCAATACCGCTGTCGAGCGCCTCCATGGTGATGGCATTCCCGCCGAAAGGCTGCACGATGATGTTTAGGCCCTCGCCGCGCGCGGCGTTCGAGATGGCCCCTGCCATGGTATTCCACACAGAACCTTGCGGTGGCGTCGCGAACGAGACAGTTTGTGCTGCCACCGGCGACGATAGCGCGATGAGCGCTGCAAATAGGGTATGTCGTATGCGTGTCATTTGGTTTCTCCCTGCGAACACTGGTCAAAGTCCGGCGCGACGAGGGCCACGCTCTTTGTTGTTTTACGCTAAGCCTTCGTCTTTCAATGCCTGGATCACTGCGGGACGAGAACTGATACGACCGGCATATTCTCCCAGCGCCGGAGCAAAACCCAGGTCAATTTTCTGGAATTGCGCCCAGCCCAGAAGCGTGAAGAGGTAAGCGTCCGCGATCGTATAATCGTCGCCGACGAGATACCCCGATTGACCGATCATGTTTTCCGCAAGATAGCTCAGACGCTTTTTCAACAGATCTTCAAACAGCTGCCGGGCGTCGGCCTGAAGAGAAGGATTGAACAACGGCGTGAAATTTTTGTGAACTTCCGTCGACAGGAAATTGAGAACTTCCAGAAGTCGCCAGTGCAACATCCCTTCATCCGGCGCAAGGTTCTTTTCGGGAACCTGCGCTGCCAGATATTGCATGATGACGGCCGCTTCGGTCAGCTTGGTGTCGTCATCGAGAATAAGGGTCGGCACCAGCGACGTCGGGCTGATGTTGGCATAGTCCTCCCCATCAACGAACTTGCCTTTCTCGGACATGTCAACTTTGTGGAACGAGAGCGGAATGCCTGTCTCGAGTGCGACAATATGCGCCGCCATCGAGCAAGCACCAGGGATATAGTAGAGTTTCATACGCGGCTCCTTTAGGGTCTAATTGCGGTTGGAATGCACTTCGTGCGCAATCCTAAAACCGCCAGATTATTCCAGTACCAACGATGAGCGGGTCGAGCGTGACCTCCGCATCGAATGGTGCGCCACCGATAGATCCGGAGACATCGGCTTCGGCCCAGAGTTTCTTCACATCAAAGTAAAGACCGACGTCTTCAGTGACCATCGATTCAAAGCCGATCTGCACCATCGGACCAACCTTGGTTTTGATTTTCAGGTCCGATGCCGCCCCATCGCTTTCTCCAAGGTTGACTACATAGTTCAAGCCGGCCCCGATATATGGCTGAAAGCGCGGATTGTTTGACTTGAAACGGTACTGACCGGCCAGGATCCCAGGACCATAGCGTAATTTTCCAAGAGCGACCGGAGGCAGGCTACCGGCCCCGATCAACTCCGCTTCCGGCGGGGTTCCTATCGTCAAGGTAGCAGACCACTGTTCACTAAAACGATAGCCTATATCCAGCGAAATGGCGAAGTTTTCATCGACCTCGACGTCCGCCCCGGGCACAGGCGCTCCGCCCATGGAAAGGTCGACACTTGGCGAGAAAAACACACCTACGGGACCTGTCCGAAGATACCATCCTTCAATGGACTGTTCCCCTGCGACAGCCCATCCTCCCTGAGTTACGAAAACTATGGCCGCTAGGGCCGACTTTGTATATACGTTATTCGCCATGGTTTATCCTCCCGATCAGCACCAATAAGATCTCTGTCTAGAAAACCTTTCAGACAGATTGACAGATCTCCCAGCTACGGCAACCTGAACACTTCAGATGAGTTTCCTCAAGTTCTCTGTTGTCACCAACTCGTCGCCCTTGACTGCATAGCCTTTTTGGATCAATTTGCGCGCAAAGGACATGTCGCGCGGCTGTCCAAATGTGATGACTCCCTCGATCCGGCCGTTCATGACATAAAAATTCGTGAACCTACCGTCCTCACCAGGACGCGTGTGAACGGTCGCTCCGGGGTCGGTAATACGGCCGATCATCTGAATGTTGATGTCGTATTGATCCGACCAGAACCATGTATTCGGTTCATAGGAAATGTCCTGACCCAGCATGTTTTTGGCTGCTGCAACGCCTTGATCCTGTGCATTCGCCCAAGATTCAAAACGGACAAGATTCGCACCTGCCTTGACGACAGCGACATCGCCGCTCGCGTAGATGTGCGGATCGGATGTGCGGGTGAACCGATCCACGACGATACCGCCGGTGTCCACCACCTCAAGCCCGGCCGCGCGTGCAAGATCATCATTTGCCACTGCACCGATGCCCACGATCACTGCCGAGATATCGAGAACTTCTCCGTTGTTCAGCGTGACGCGTTCGACTTTGTCGGTCCCTTCGATCGTCGAGACCTGCGTCGCCAGTAGTACACGCGTCCCGTGCCCCTCGTGCAACTTGATCAAGGCTTCACCGACCTCGTTCGGCAAGCTTCGACCGCAGGCCCGATCCGCCATTTCGACGACGACGACATCCATGCCAAGTCGGCGGGCGGTAGCCGCCACTTCCAGGCCGATCCAACCGGCACCGAGTGCCAGAAGCGTGCCGCCAGGCACAAGCGCGGAACGGATCGCCCTGGCATCCTCAATCGTTCGCAGATAAAAAACGTTCGATTTGGAGTCCAGGTCATTGCCCAAATGACGCGGATGACTTCCCGTTGCAATCAGAAGCCGATCATAAGGCACTTGAGCGCCATCCGAGAGAATGACGTGCTGCGCTTCCCTATCAATACTTTTGGCACTGACATTTCTTCGGAAGTCGATATCATGCTGCTCGACAAAACTTTGCGTAAGCAGGCAGACACTTTCTTCTGTTGCTGTCCCCGTCAAAAACGCCTTGGACAGCGGCGGCCGCTCGTAAGGTAGTTGATTTTCTTCACCTATTAGCGTCAGATCACCTGTATATCCTCCATTTCGCAGCGTCTTCGCTGCGGATGCGGCTGACTGTCCTGCGCCGAGAATGACGATGTGATTGATGGCGGAGTCCGTACTCATGTCTTTTCCGTTTTTCCGTCTAGAGCCGAGAGGTAGCAGTACCTCTCGGCAATTTTGAACCTAGGCGCAGCTGGGCCGCCGCTTTCCTGATACCAAGGATCAGGAGCCGGTTTTGAAGCTTTCGGGGAACGGGGCGCCCCATGCACTGAAAATACCGGGATCGTCGGCCCGCCAGAGCTTCGGGCCAGCTTTGCGATCAACGCAGCGCGGCATCTCTCCGGAAAGTTCGTAGCGATTTCCATCCGGCGTGATGAAATAGGAGTAAAGGTTGTTGCCGACACCATGACGCCCAGGCCCGGCTTCGGTCTCAACGTCCGAGTTCGCCATCTGGTCAAGCATCATCTTCATGTGCTCGATATTCGGGAACGTCCAGGCCAGGTGATCCAGCGTTTCATGCGGCGCACCGGCAAACATAGCCACGTCGTGATGATAGTCGCCCACATGGAGCCAAGCGGCCATACGACCTTGTCCACCGGGGAATTCGACGACATCCGAAGCGCGGAAGCCGATGACGTCGCACAGGAAGTTCATCGTCGTCGTGACGTCCGATCCGACGCGCAGGGTAATGTGGTCCAGATCTTGCGGTGCCAGTCCGCCGCGCAGGTTCTTCTGACGCGCGCCCGGAGAGTAGTAATGTTGACGATGGGACTCGTCGATCAAGACGATCTGCATCTTCTGCCCCTGGGGCGGAAGATCGAACTCGATGGCGCGAGCGACACCGGGTTCGCAATCGCTCATGTCGCGGACTGCGACACCCGCGGTCTCGACCGCCTTGCGGATCCGGGTCAGATCTTCCTCATCGTCCGCCGCGATTGCCAGGCTCTCACAGCCCGTGCCGCCCGCGGTCAGCGCAACATCGAACATCCCGTCGATGCCGCAAGTAAGATAGACCGTGCCATCGGCGCGCGTGACCTCTTCGAGGCACAGCACCGACTTGTGGTACTCAACCGATTTTTCAAGATCCGGGACCCGCAGAGTCGCGTGCGAAAGTTTCTGTAAAGCCAAATCGATATCTCCTTTGTTTGTCTTATACGCCCGATTTCAGAGCTTCGGCTAAAAAATCGAGGCGATCATTCCCCCACCACATCTTGTCACCAAGAACCATGGTTGGCGCACCGAATACGCCAGCCTCGCTGGCCTGCTGCGTCAAGCTCTCCAACTTTGTCGCAGCGTCGCCGGAGCGGGCGAAGTTCAGTAGCGGAGCGGGGTCTGCTCCGATTTCAGCGCTGGCGCGTTCAATGATCCCCGGATCCTCCGGATCGCCCCCACGCCCCCAGATTTCATCCCAGACGAGTTTCACAAAGCGCTGAGACTGCTCTGCCGAAACCGTCTCGATCACGCGCGCTGCTGCGGCATTCGCCTGCGCGGTCTTGAGCGAGGCCGGAAATGCCAAAGGCACACCATAGCGAAGCGCCCAGCGGTCGAGATCTTCGCGCAGATAGGCGATCTTGATCGGTATGCTGACATTCGCCGGGCCGGTGTTGCCGGCGAGGACTTTCAGACGAGGCAGATCGACCGGGTGCAGGACGACGGAAATCCCATGATCCTGCACGATCTCAGGCAACTTCTGAAAGGCCAGATAAGCGAATGGACTCATGAAATCGAAGTAGAAGTCCAGCTTTCGCATCAATTGCCCCCCCGCAGGCTTTCAGCGAGTTCGGCCCACTTCTGACCCGCAATGCGCCCACCCTCAAGGATCGGCTCCGGCGTGACATGATAGGGGGGACGGCAAGGACCCGCCTTCATCCAACCCGCAGCGTCCATCCGGATCTTCTCAATCGAGATATTGTAACGCGAGAATTCCTTGAACGACCCGTTCGGGAACAGCGTCTTGTAGGTCATGCCGATTCGGTCGGTCAGTGCTTTCGCCTCGGCCCAGTCTCCGGACTTGCGCGCCTTCTCCATAAGATCGCGCAGCAGGATCGCAGGCTCAGGGCCGCACACTGCGCCACTTGTCCAGAAGGCGGTGCAGTGATCGGGGTCGATACGCGCTGCGGCATAGTAATCCACATCGAGGGGCATCAGGCGAATGCGACGCTTCGACAGGTTAAGATCTGGGTACAGCCCGCCGATATTGAGATATTTCGCCGAGACGATCTGCGGCAGATCGGAAACCTGGGCCCAGAAGGCACGACCGAACTCGTACTTGAACGCCTCGGGATTGGCGTAGGCACAGATTGCCACATCGGGACATGCTTCGGTTACATCGCGGTAAAACTGAACCGCGGTTGCGGTGTCGGCTTCCACCCACATCGGAATGCCCAGCATCACGCCATCAACGCCGATGTCACGCACGATACGCATCTGGCGAATGGTCTCACGGGTGTTCAGGCTGGTAGTGCCGGCGAAAAAGGGAACCCGCCCGGCCACTGCATCCACTACCGTGCGCACATACGCTTCTTTTTCTTCCCAGGTCAGCGTGGCGCCTTCGCCAAATGTACCCAAGGCAAGAATGCCGTCCACCCCGGATTCCACCAGAGCATTTGCGACACGCGCCGTTTCGTCCAGATCCACGGAAAACTCGGTGCGCCAGTCGCTTGCGTCGTCCTTGGCCGGGGTCGGCATAATTGCCCAACAGCCAGTTACATCGTCTACAGTAAGCAGAGTTCTCTTCGCGGACATTTCGCCACCTCGTTTGATTGTGCGCGACATCTTCACGCAGCTCAGTAAATTTTCGGAGAGCATAAAGAATGTAAAGCGCGCATACGATGCGTCGCGAAACTAGGCGAACATCCCTCCCCCTGGATGACCTACGCATGCTTACTAACTGCAAATGGTACCTGTCAAGCCGCTTCTGGATATTGAGATCGGCAGGCCCTCGCGCCGCAAAGAGGTCGCGCTTGGCGCCGCGCCGACCCCCCGCAACCAGGCGTTGAACATCTGGATGGGCTGACCAGAGAACATCCGCCTTGCGCGAGACAGGATCGCGCGGGGCTGCTGATCTTGCGCATACTATAGGGCTTTGTTGTGCAGAGCCGAGGGGGGTTTTATCTCGTGAATCCGGCATGGCAGCTGGTCTGCATGAGCAGGCCCATCCCGCCGACCTGCAAGACCAGAAACTGGCCAGCCTACAACAACGCGCTGAAGCACCGTGGCTCCCTTACGATCTGGTTCGATCCGGACATGGTGTGGGTGCCGCCGCCAACCGGCAAGCGAAGCCGACCGCCTCAATATAGCGATGCCGCAATCCAGACGTGCCTGACGTTGAAAGCCCTGTACGGCATGGCCCTCCGGCAGACGACCGGGTTCGTCGAGAGCCTGCTGCGGCCGATCGGCCTCGACCGGGGCCGTGCCGGACTTCAGCACGCTGAGCCAGCGCCAAAGGACTTTGGCAGTGACCACCCCCTGTCGCGGCTCAAAAGGCCCGTTGAACCTGCTGGTCGACAGCACCGGCATCAAGGCCGCGGGCGAAGGAGAATGGCGAATGGCACGCGACTTTGATCGCCAAGTCGCCGAACTCCGGGTCCACGTCGCCGTGCTGAACGGCGACACCGCGCTCGGCATCCCTGTCACCGAGCCCGTTGGATAAGTGCGTCTAGGGAAAGGGGAACACCGACCTTCACCTTCTGTGCGCAACAAGGTCCCTGACCTGCCCCTTTTTTCAGGGCCACTCGTAAGTCGAGCTTGTTCCCCTTTTGTGTGCCATCATTCGGCGGCATGAGCAATGGGCGCAGGCGCGGAGCCATCAGGTAGTTCAAGCGGCTGCGCCCATTGCGTCTTGTCGAAGGGGCGCGCGGCTGCGAACTCCTCCGGGGTCTGATACTTCAGGCTGCTGTGTGGACGCTCCGTGTTGTAATCGAACCTCCAGTCCTCGATGATCTCGCGAGCCTCGCCGATGCTGGTGAACCAGTGCTGGTTCAGGCATTCCTCGCGGTATCGGCCATTGAAACTTTCGATGTAGGCGTTCTGCGTCGGCTTGCCCGGATCGATGAAATACAGCTGGACGCCGTGATCATCGGCCCATCCATCCAGCGCTCGCCCGCGCAGTTCCGGGCCGTTATCAACGACCAGGATATCGGGGTATCCTCTCTCACGGGCCACGCGTTCCAGCATCTCGACCACCCGTTCTCCCGGCAACGAGAAATCCGCCTCGATCGCCGGGCACTCTCGGGTGCAGTCGTCCTTGAGGTTGGCAGTGCGGAACTTGCGGCCATTCATTGCCCGGCAGTGCATTGCCGAAGGCAATGTCACGAGAGGGGGCCAGAGCATCGCTGGTGAAATCGAGCGACCAACGCTGGTTGGGCGCAATCGGGCACCAGGCGCCCTCACGACCTTCCTTGGGGATCTTCTTGCGCTTGGTGCGGCGCAGCCACAGCCGTTCTTCGCGGTAGAGGCGCTCGACGACCTTGACGTTCACCCTGAAGCCCTCGCGGACGAGTTTGGCATGCAACATGCGATAGCCATACCTCCGGTGCTTGCCTGACAAGGTAATCAGGCGTTCCCTCAACCGCGCATGGCGGTCCGGTCGGGCCTGATAGACCAGGCTCGACCGCGAAATCCCGACCAGCCTGCACGCCCGCCGTTCCGTGAACTGATGCTCGTCCATCAGCTTCCTCACTGCGGCCCGGCGGTGCGTCCGCCATGGGCCTCGAACCGATGGCGGCCTTCATGGCGAACCGTCAGGAGTTTTTTGCCAGCAGCCCCTTGAGACCGGCGTTGTCGAGCATGGCATCGGCCAGAAGCCGCTTCAGCTCGGCATTCTCAGCTTCCAGACCCTTCAGGCGGCGCAGCTCGGAAACCGTCATGCCGCCATACTTGGCCTTCCACTTATAGAGCGTCGCATCCGACATACCGTGCTTACGGCACAGCTCCGAAACCTTCGCCCCGGCCGCATACTCCTGCAGGATCCCGACAATCTGTTCTTCGGTGAAACGTGATTTGCGCATCGTCTGTTCTCCTCGTCATTTTGAACGTTACGAGAACAAACTCTCATTTTGAATGGCCCGGTTTTTTGGGGGCAGGTCACCCTTTGCCCCGGTGCCGGAACCACCGGGTCTGGGAGCTCTCAAGCGCGAGGTCGAACGCGTCTGGCCGATGACCGGCCTGCTCGATGTCCTGAAGGAAACGGCCTTGGACACGGGGTTTCTGGATTGCTTCGAGACCTCCGCCAGCCGCGAAGCCCTGCCGTGCGGAGACCGGGACCGGCGGCTACTTCTGACGCTCTATGCGGCGGGGACCAATGCCGGGATCAAACGCGTCGCCGCCGGTGTCGGCGACGTCAGCTATGACGAGTTGCTCCATATTCACCGTCGCTATGTTGACCCGAACGCGCTGCGGGCCGCAGCGGCACGCGTGGCCGATGCGACACTGGCAGTCCGCAATCCCGTGATCTGGGGTGAAGCGGGCACAGCTTGCGGATCGGATTCCACCAAGTTCGGGGCCTGGGACCGCAACCTTATGACGGAATGGCACGCGCGCTATGGCGGTCGTGGGGTGATGGTCTACTGGCATGTTGAGCGCCAGGCGACCTGTATCTCTTCGCAGCTGAAACGCTGCTCGTCATCTGAAGTGGCTGCCATGATCGAAGGCGTGCTCCGGCACTGCACTGACATGGAAATTCAGCGCCAGTACGTCGATAGCCATGGTCAGACCGCTGTTGGCTTCGCCTTCTGCCATCTGCTTGGGTTCGAATTGGCGCCACGTCTGAAAGCGATCGCCCGTCAAGAGCTGGTTCTTCCCGCCGCGGGCATGCGGGCGCGCCTGCCGCATCTGGCGCCGATCTTGTCGAATGTGGTCGATTGGGCCGAGATCGAGCAGCAATACGACGAGATGGTCAAATACGCCGCCGCCATGCAACATGGCACCGCCGACCCCGAAGCGATCCTGCGCCGATTTGCCCGGACCGACGTGATGCACCCGACCTATAGGGCGCTGGCTGAGCTGGGTCGTGCCATCAAGACGATCTTCCTGTGCCGCTATCTGCGGTCGGAGGCCCTTCGTCGGGAAATCCACGAAGGCCTGAACGTTGTCGAGAACTGGAACAGCGCGAACGGCTTCGTGTTCTTCGGCAAGGGTGGCGAGATAGCTTCAAACCGGATCGCCGATCAGGAAATCTCCGCGCTGGCGCTGCAACTGGTCCAGGCGTCGATGGTCTATGTGAATACACGCATGGTTCAATCGGTCCTGTCGGACCCGGATTGGCAGAGCCGCCTCTCGCCCGACGATTATCGCGGCCTGACCCCGCTGATCTACGCCCACATCACACCCTATGGCCGCTACGATATAGATTTGGCGACCCGGATCGACTACGAGCGTATCGCGGCTTGATCGTTATTATGGATATACCCAAAGCGGCGCGGCATATGAACACCAACCGCCGTGGAATACCTGTTCATTTTGGGCCTGTTTTGATATATTGAACGCCTATCGTCACAGGCACACCCAAAATGAACAAATCGAGCCCCAAAATCGGCTATGCCCGAACATCGACTGTCGATCAGAACCTCGATGCCCAGATCGCCGCGCTCACAGCCGCAGGGTGCGGCATGGTGCGTCGGGAGCAGAAAAGTGGCGCCAGTCTCGAGGACCGCACCGAACTGAAGACCATCCTCGACTTCATCCACCCCGGCGAGACACTGGTGGTCACCCGCATCGACCGCCTTGCGCGGTCCCTGCACGATCTGCAGATCATCGTGGAGCGTTTGCGCGAGAAGAGCGCCCATCTCGCCGCCACCGAACAGCCGGTGGATACGTCCACGGCCGTCGGCAAGGCGTTCTTCGACATGCTCGGCGTCTTTGCCGAGTTCGAGACCAACCTGCGCCGCGAACGCCAGGCCGAAGGCATCAAGGCCGCCAAGGGTCGCGGTGTCTATCGTGGCCGGCCGGCAAAGATTGATATGTCATCCATTCAGGCCAGACTGGCCGCGGGCCAGTCCCCCACAGAAATTGCCCGCGAGATGGGGATCTCGCGCGGAACCGTCTATAAAGCAAAGGCCCAAATGCCTGCTGATCGCGAGGCTAGTGAGGGACAAGGCGCATGAAAAAGAACACCCGTAAGCAAAAGCGCACAACGCACAAGCCACCGATGCAGGCGCAGGCCACTATTCCGCCGCCACGCAACCTGACACCGGAGCTTTGCGAGAGTTTGCGCCGGGACATGACGAAAGCCTGCCTAGAGGTTGCGCAAACCCATGGGCTGACGGTCGAAAGCGGAGACCTGAGCGACATCGATCTGCGGCACAGTTTCAACATTGGCTTCCGTGTCGGCATCCCGCAAGCAGACGGTACGCTCTATTCCCCCGACAAAGCCATGTTCGAGGTGCTTGCACCCCATTTTGGACTTGAACCTTCCGACTACGGGCGGACATTCAAGACCGGAGGAGATCTCCATCGGATCGTCGGGATAAACCCCAACAGACCAAAATATCCGATCAGTACCGAACGCGTCTCGGATGGCCGCGGGTTCAAGATGCCAGCCGACAACGTCGTCATGTATCTGCAGCAGTCAGAAGCATGAAACGGCGCCTTCGCCGCAACAACGTACCATC
Organism: Salipiger pentaromativorans; assembly: GCF_024721115.1. Taxonomy (GTDB): domain Bacteria; phylum Pseudomonadota; class Alphaproteobacteria; order Rhodobacterales; family Rhodobacteraceae; genus Salipiger; species Salipiger pentaromativorans. The sequence goes on from NZ_JAMDHK010000028.1 coordinate 27,901, forward strand.
AAATAATGGCTGCAATGATCGCGCTTTGTTCCGTCATTTGATCAAATATGCACCCTTGGGCCTGTTGGGCCTTGAGGGGCCGGATCGATCGACCCGTAACTTCTGCCACGGCCTCGTCGCCAAAGGCCCAGAGGATCTGATCCAGCGCCGAGGGGATCGGGGCCAGCGTCATCAACTCCATCATGGCCGCATCACGCAGGGCGAGCGCCTCGCGCGAGACGACCAGCGCGCCGGTCTCATCCCGCAAGGGTTCGGCCACCATGTTCCCGTCGATCTCGACCAGCTTTTGCGCATGAATCGGGAAGGCCTGTTCGAGATAGCCCAGAACATAGTCGCGCGGCGTTAGCGCGCCTTCAACCAGCTCATCTTCCCGATCCATCATCTCAAGCCGGCGCTTCAGCAGGCTCTCACCCGTCGAGACCACCTGGATGACGCAGGCGTTGCCCGCCGCGAGGTCATCCTCGATGGCGCGGATGACGGTCGGGGCTTTCATGCCCTTCAGGAGATGGTTGAAGAAGCGCTGCTTGGTGCTTTCAAACCGGGACTTGGCCGAGGCGCGTGCGGCCGAGGCATTGGTCTCCCCCGAGGCATCGTTGACACCGGTTGCCGTCAGTGCCGCCTCGAGATTGTGGTGGATCGTCCGAAACGCGCCCGCATAGGCGTCGTAGATCTCGATCTGAGCCGGGGTGATCGCGTGTTCGAGCACGTCATACTTCACCCCATCGAAGCTGAGGGCGCGCGCCGTGTAAAGCCCGAGCGTCTTCAGATCGCGGGCAACCACCTCCATGGCGGCAACACCACCGGCTTCCATCGCCGACACGAAGCTCTCGCGGCTCGGGAAGGGATATTCGGGGCCTTGTCCCCAGAGCCCCAGCCGAGCGGCATAGGCGAGGTTGTGGACGCTCGTGGCGCCCGTGGCCGAGATGTAGAAGACGCGAGCACGGGGTGCTGCCAGTTGTAGGCGGAGGCCCGCGAGGCCCTGCTGCGAGGGTTTGACCCCCCTGCCCTGCTCGGACCCGGCCGCGTTCTGCATGGCATGGGCCTCGTCAAAGGTCAGCACGCCATCGAAGTCGTTGCCCATCCAGTCGAGGATCTGGCTCAGCCGCGTGGCGGCGTTGGTCTGAGCGTTGGACGCCGCAACTCTGGCAACTGGGCGCTTGCGCGTGACAGGTACTGAACCGACCGATCGCGCATGAGGGTTTATCGCCGCCCGTTGGGCGGGGCGCGGTTCAGGCCGGTTTGCAGCCACGGCGTCGACAAAAGGAAGGGCTTCCTCCAGATCCTGAACCGTGGCGCGGGTCATCTCGCCGTCCACCTGCACCTTGTCGAAGATCATGAGCTGGGTTTCCACAGAGGTACCGAGCTTGCGGTAGACCTGCCCCGGCAGCGTCAGCGCCAGTCGCGGCGTCAGCAATCCGCAGGCGCGCGACCAATGCGCGGCATCGCGCTCCGGGCTGAACCGTGGCGGCATGATAGCCACCAGCCGCCCGCCGGGCGCGAGACGCTTGGCAGCCGCGATGAGATGCTTGGCGGCGATGTGTTTGTCCCGCGACCGATCGACCGAGGAGGCGAAGGGCGGGTTCATCACCACGACATAGGGCAGAGCCGGCGTCTGCAGCAGATCGTCGATATGCTCACCATCGTGACCCGTCACCTCGCCCCCAAAGACCGCGCGCAGGAGGCGCTGGCGAAACCGAACTGGCCAAGGCCTGCAAGGTCGCCTCCACCTGGTATGCGGCGGCAAGGGTCACCAATCTCGACGGCACCCCTATCGAGGACGCGACCTATGTCACGGATCCCGACGGCTCGATCACCTTCGGTGCCGTCTTCCTCACCCGATACGATGACGGCTGCTGGGGCTACAAGGACATGGAGGAAAGCGCTGGCCCGAATGAGGCTCGCGCTCCTCTAGGTTTGATCGAACTCCTCTCCGACCTGAAAGATCCCGACAGCTACGCCCACGCCTGGCGTCAGCGTTGCCGGGACTGGGCGTCGATCCCGGACTACGAGGAAGGCGACAAGATCAGGCTCGCCGCGCCCGTGACGCTCACCGATGGCAGCACCTGCCAGATCGTCACCGCGACGCACTACAGGCGGGGTCGGCAAAAACGCCGCTGCTACCGCATCGAGGAAACCGGCGGGCTGGTGCGGCTCTCGAAAGCGACCCTCGCGGGCTCGGAGCTGATCGGCTCCGTTAAGGGCGAGGTCAGTCCTGTGCTGGCGGAGTATCTCGCGGGGCGGGAATAGGTGCTGCGCCGAACCGTTGATCGACCTGCCGGCGACAGCAGATCCTGCGGCTTATCTTGACAAGGCAATGCAAATGCATTACCTATCGCGGACAGCAAAGACCATTTTCTTTCAGGAGACTGCCATGACCGCGCTCGCACAAGATGTCTCGAAACTCACGGATCGGTATCAGACGACCGTGCCGGCGGGTGTGCGCAAGCAGCTCAAGCTGGGCAAGGGCGACCAGATTCGCTACTGTACCGAGCCGAGTGGCAGGGTCTATATCGAGCCCGTGCGGGCCGAAGAGGATGATCCCGCGCTCGGCGCCTTTCTCGATTTTGTCGAGGCCGATATCAAGGCGCATCCGGATCGCATTCGAGCGTTCGATGGGGCTTTGCATGGCCGTCTTGCAGCACTGGTCGGAGACGTTGACGTCGATCTCGATGCACCGCTATCGCTCGAGGATGAATGAGCGGCGATAGCGTGCACGCCCAAGCGTCCCTTGTCGTAAACGGATGGTCGATTTATGCGCATCCGCTCTTTCTGGAACAGCTCGAAGGGCTGATCGAGGAAGTTGAAGCGCGTAAGGCACGCGATCCAAAGACCTGGCGCAAGAAAAACCCGACGAAACGGCTGGCCGCCATCTTCAAGCTGGTCACCGAGGCCATACCGGCAGATCCGAGTGCCGCAGCCTTCCGGCAAGGCGGCACACTCGGCGATCACCGCAAGCACTGGTTCCGGGCGAAATTCTTCCAGCAGTATCGGTTGTTCTACCGGTTCAACAGCGATGCGAAGGTCATCGTGGTGGCCTGGGTGAACGACGACAAGACTCTGCGCGCCTATGGCAGCAAGACGGATGCCTATGCGACCTTCAAAGGGATGCTGGAAGATGGCAACCCACCTGACAATTTCGACGCGCTCTTGAAAGAGGCGGCGGAGGCGGACAAGCGGTTCGAGACGTCTCTTGAAGCGGCGCCCGATCGGTAAGTGGCCCGGTTAGCTGTGAACCTAACGGTCTTCCCGTTTACGGCACCACTGTGGGTGATGTAGCATCGGCCCATAGCATAGTCGGAGAAAGCGCAATGGACCCAACGGGTTAGGAACAGCCGCACTTCGGTCTCGAGGAACATTTCCGTGGCGGCTGATGTCAATTCGTATGACGCGTGGTTTCGCGCGCAGTTACAGGCCGCGCTTGAGGATGCGCGCGCTGGAACTTCACAGGTTCAAGTAATGCAGGCCGCGCAGGCTTTGATTGATACGAAGCGCCAGGGCCAATCCAAGCCCTGACCAAGCCTTGAAGGTCAGCGCGGTCTGACCTCATCACCCCGAAAAGCGAAAGTGGGCTTTTTCTCCTTTGGAACTCAGACCCTGATCCAAAGGAAAATCCCCATGACCAAGCCCAAACCGGCGAACCCGACTCTTTCAATCTCCGAAGCTAGATCGGTTCATGGTTTTATGGAAGCGTAGCCTGCACTTTTGAAGTAGTTTGAGCATTCTTCTGGCGTAAAGCGGTCGAGGATGGTTCC